>JBAZZP010000001.1:0-273500 GCA_041658745.1 Candidatus Margulisiibacteriota bacterium
TCCCTTAAAATATCATAATATCTAAACGGGCACATGTGTTCTCCACCTCCTCAGAAGTCTATATTTTTTGGTCGAAATACATTCTAACTGAGTTACAGGGTGTAGACCATGTGCCTTATCTTTCCTAACAATTTTCTCTAAAAGTGAAATTAGTTATTTTTCTTTACGAACAATACTTGTGGAGAAGTTATGCAAAGTTATAAATTAAATATCGCAACCGTAACGCTAGGATCCTTTCCCGGCTGGGCAACGGTAAAAAGTCTTGCAAAGAATGGACATAGAGTTCAACTCGGTTCGCAGACTGTGTTAATTCAACCAGGATGTGTTCCTCCCACCGCCACAATTAATGCAACCAAAGCAATTATTACTCAGGGGGGAAATGTTTGGCAAGTACCGCTGGAAGGAATTCGCCAGCTCGACAGAAAAGCGCTGGATTCCTTAAAAATAGGAAGCTTCGACCCGCAAGCAGAATACGAAGTTTCAGTAAATACTACAAAGGGACAATATCCTGGAGTTAGTGATGTTCCGGAGGGTTATGGAATTTTTCTCTCCGTCGTCCTTGGTGCAATGGAAAGTTGTCCAGAGTTAGTAACTGCTAGTTTGGTAAATATTCCTTTGACCGGTTTTGCAGAAAAGGGAATCGATTTTTGGAAAATGGCAACAGCCATGCAGCATTTTCTGGTTCCAGAAGCTGATAAAACAACGATGGGCTTTTCTGGCATCATTAAATACTTTACCGGGTTGAGAGAAAAAAATGATTTATTGGATCAAATTGGTAGTGCTCTTGCTCAGGCAGAGGAAGCAGGTTGGGACATCCCAGCTATCGACTATACAGCCCCACTACTATATTCCCCTACAATTGAGATAGAACCTGCCATTATTCTAAAACCACGTGCCACAAGCTCAAATTGGAAGATGACTGCGTTAGCACTTGCTCACTCAGGCAAGTAATAGAAGTGGGATGATTTGAAATGGGAAATGAGGTAATTAGAAATGGGAAATGAGAATAGATGTGAGAAGTTAGATGTGGGGAAATATATTAAATTAGGATCCAATTTCTTACGTCTCATTTCTTAACTCACTTCTCATCTCCATTTACCCCACGTCTATTCCATCTCCCCCCTCAAGCCCCCAAGACTTAGCTGAATTTATACAAACCTGAACGATCTGATATTGCAGATCAGAAGAACCATCAAAATAGACTATTTTGTTCCCTCTAGTTCTACCCGCCAATCTTCCATTGTTAGCTAATCCGTCCACTAATACATCTAAAGTCTTTCCAACCAACAACTGATTTTTGGCTAAAGATTGATTTTCAACCACCGTCATCATTTTTTGCAGTCGCGCATTTTTGGTCGGCTCATCGATTTGATCGGTCATCTGGGCGGCGGCGGTTTGCGGTCGCGGAGAAAACATGAGCGTGTTGACTGAATCAAAGTTGGCTTGGCGGATAATGGAGAGCGAATCTTCAAAATCGGCTTCCGTCTCGCCAGGAAAACCAACAATAATATCGGTGGTTAAAGTTATATCGGGAATCTTTTGGTAAATTTTCTCAATCAGCTTTAAGTAATATTCGCGATCGTATTTGCGGTTCATAGCTTTGAGAATCTTTGAACTACCCGATTGTACCGGCAAATGCAGGTAATGGTTAACTTTTGGAAACTCGGCCATGGCAGCCAAAATATCATCGGAAAGATCTTTTGGGTGGGAGGTCATAAAGTTGATCCACGCTACTTCAGCGATAGCAGAGACTTCGCGCAACAATTCGGGCAACCTATTTTCTATTTTCAACTGTCTATTTTCTACTTTCCACGAATTGACATTCTGCCCCAGCAAGATCACTTCTTTATGGATGGTCTTATCCAAAGCTTTGATTTCGTTTAGAATTTCATCCATCGAGCGGGAGACTTCCCTACCCCGCACGTATGGGACAACACAGTAAGAACAGTAGTTATCGCAGCCGAACGTAATGCTGACGTAAGCGCGCGAAGATTTGGCACGTTTCGCTGGTAGATTACGAGAAGCCGATGTTTGTTCCTTAAAACAGCTTGCTGTTAGCTGTAAGCTGTTTACTCCGAGCGAAGTCGAGGAGTTAGCCACTTCCTTAAGCAACCCTGCGAACTCATCGATTCCCTGAGGACCCATGACGAGGTCGACGAAAGGCATTTTTTTGAGAATCGTTTCTTTTTCCTGCTGCGCGACACAGCCGCACAGGCCGATTATCAGATTAGGGTTCTTTTCCTTTAGGCTTTTGATAGAGTGGGCAAACCAAAGGCCTTTATTTTCGGCTCCTGCGCGGATGGAGCAAGTGTTGACCAAAATTAGGTCAGCTTCTTCCATCTTTTCTGCTGGCGTATACCCTTCCCTTTCCAAAATACCCGCTAGGATTTCCGAATCGTTGACGTTCATTTGGCAGCCGTAAGTTTTAATATAGTATTGTTTAGGCACGATATGATTATAACATGCGGGATTGGGGATCAGGGGATATGGATAAACAAACACAATAACTCGTCTCCCGTCTACTCAGTTAGCATATATTGAATTTCGGTTATATATTTCTTCGGGTTATTAAAAAGAAAGCGCGGTCCTTTCAAATAAACCTCCCGGGAAGGCAGTTTAGGTTTAAGGTTTTTCTTTTTCAAGTAATCAATCATCTTTTTGTATGAGTTGCCAATCGTCTCGTATGGCCCTTTATGAATTAAAGTAACAGCAAGCCCGCCTTTCAGCTCTTTGATAGCAATGCCTTCCTTATTCACCTTTTTTCTAATCGGCATAGCTGCCTCGAAAGTTGCGTCATCTTCACGGCATTCTTCATCATAATACAAAGTCATCGCTGGCCCGGCAATGTTGGGACCTAGCGCTCGACCAAGCTTCATAAACAAGGGCCCAACTTCCTTATAGCGTCCCTGATGTTTAATGCAGGCAACCAGCATCGCTGGCAGTGTTTTTTCTTGCACGCTCAATTCCATATTTTCCATAGCAATATCCTCCCGTTCTTTGATAAGTTTTTCAAGTTTCTGGATCCGCGACTGATTTATCTCAATTTCCTGGCCAATCTTTTGTTTTTGCTCGTCTAAGAGCTTTAAGACACTTTTTTCTTTGGCCTGATTTGCCAAGACTTTCCCAATTTCCTCCAATGAGAAGCCAACTTCTTTTAGCTCGCTGATTATCAGCGCCGGTTCAATTTGCTGCTCGCCGTAAAAGCGGTAATTGTTGACTTCATCTCTTTTGTCCGGCACCAGCAAGCCAATTTCATGATAATGGCGCAAGGCCTTGGAGGTAATGCCCGTAATCTTGGAAAATTCTCCGATTGAGTACATGTTACTTGCCTCCTTGTGGATTAAAATTCATTATTTCCTCCATCCGATTCCAGTGCCGATAAGCGTAACGCTGGTCCAGAGTGATAAAACCGTTTACAATAAAGCTGGCAAGGACAAAACCAATAGTTGCTTCTTTAAAACTTTTATCCTTGAAAATACCATAAATCAACCAAATTACCGCCGAAGTCATGCAAAGATGGCCGACTTGGGCAAATAGTTCACTCCCCTGCCAACCAAAAACAAACAATCCGCCAACACCAAAAAATGCCAATGCCGGAATAGCCATAGCTTGGACAATTTTGTTTTTCGATAGGTAGCCAATTAGAAATAATAGTACCGATGGCGCACAGGCATTGAAAAAGAGCCACTCAATAAAACTTACTTTGGCCATTACCAAAAAGAAATAGGTACTGTTTAATGAAGCCAACGTGTTTAACACCACGATTACTATTCCAACCCGTTTATACATGATCTTACCTCCTATTATTTACGTTCTGTTGTAAGCATAAACCTTCCGGTAAGGGGAAGGTCAAGAGGTTATTTTTTCTATTTTTTTAATAGACAACCGAACCATCTTTTCTACCAAAGCATCTTGTCCGTTTTTAGAGTTTTTCAATATTTCAAGACATCTATCTGTTCCGATTTGCCCTAAACTTCTAGCGGCTTCCCATCTCAAAGCAGGAATTTTACTATTAAGTAGAAAGTCCTCCAGGACTTCAATTGACTCGTCTGATGGAAAAGCTTGAAGGGCACGCACTATCTTCCAAACGATCAAATTATCGCTTCGATATTTACGCAGCGTTTCTAACAAGACAGGAAAAGAACTAGTATCTTTTGAATAAAATGATATATATAAAGCTCTTTCTTTTTCCAACTGGCGGCATAATGGGAAGACAGCTCGAAGAGATCGCCTTTCTCCAAGCAGTTTCGCCGCTGAGGTTCTCTTTTGAGGATTGGGATTAATTAATAACTCGATGAATTTAACATCTGATAAATTATCAAATAAATGATCATCTTTTTCAGTAGTTTGTCCTCTTGTTTTTCTAGCCAATACTTTTCTCATTTTCATTCATTTCTCTTTTAAGAATTTTATAAAACTTATCCTTCGCGTACCGCTCAATCCAAGGGCTATATACTAACTCCAAATAAAACATGATTATTATTTGGCTGAATATCCCAAGCGATATCCAACGTAGGGGCTGCATAGCGAGCAACTGGTATCGGCGCTGAAATACCAATGGTAGGATGATCATTGTTCCAACCAGCCCTACAGATTAACAACCTAGGGAAAAGAACTTCTTTTATTAACAAATAACCGTCAATGCCAACATGGGGAGATATAATATTAGAAGACAATTTACCTTTAAAAATCATTTTTGAAAGTACAAAACGATCATTGGTTCCTATATCATATATATTAAAGTCATTAAACTGATAAGCAGCATTAAAACAATATGTTTGCGGCATTGACGAATTATTATCTCCAATATTTAAAGCCGACAATGAAAGCGCAACGTTATTTCTTCTGGGATACCATATCCATCCGACATCAAAATATCCTTTTTGATTAAAATATTTACATCCTAATCCCAGTCGGCTTTGGTAAATACAATCCCAATTTGCCGCCGCACCTATCTGATAATAATTATTAATCTCTGAACCAAACAGTATAATATTTGGCATAAGATTACTTTTTTTATTGAAACTATTTTTGAAACAATCAATATTTACAGATAATGTGTTATATGGATAGCCAACATTTTGCATTGGATTGGCAATCGCTAACACTCCCTGCCCACGTTGATTGCCAGAGACTACTGGATTATAAAATACCTGACTAGTGCCTCCCGTAAAGGGGTCAAAGACATCTCCCATGCCGAGACTTCGCAAAGAATATTCTCCGGCATAGGAAATTGAAGAAATGAACAATACCAAAAATAAAACTACTAATTCTTTCATATTTATTTTCCTCCTTTATCTCATCCTAAACGCGAGGTGGCGAGGGCACGGTCACGAGGTTCATTGATTTCGTTGAGCAAGGCTTTGGTTTCATTGAGGGAGAGATAGTCAATGGAGGCAACCATGAAGAAATTATAGCCCCTCAAATCAGCTCAGGCAAGCTTCAGCCTCGTTCGAAAAAAAAGGTGCGACTTAACCTTGCTGATGATGAATGATTTGCTCAACCGCGCTTTGCAGCATTTTTTTATCAGGCAAAGATAGCTGATATTTGGAAGCAAATAGTTTATTGGACATACCACCGAATGCATATTCAACTAGCACATGATCTTTTTCAGCACCCAGCACAATGCCGATCGGCTCGTTATCCCCTTTATGCTGCTCTTCTTTCTTGAAGTAATTAAGATATAAGTTCATTTGCCCAATATCTTGATGAGTAACAGTGCCAAGCTTTAGGTCTATGAGGACAAAGCATTTTAAGATGTGATGATAAAAAACCAGATCAACATAATAGTGCTTATTGTTTAAAGTGATGCGGAATTGGCGGGCAACAAAGGAAAAGCCTTTGCCAAGTTCCAACAGGAAATCCCGCATATTATCGATGAGTTTTTGTTCGAGCTCTTTTTCGGAATATCGATAATCATCGGGTATTTTCAAAAACTCTAAAACATAGGGATTCTTAATCATATCTTCGGCACTTTCAACAACATGACCTTTCTTTGCCAATGCTAATACGCCCTTTTTATCCTTACTTAGCGCTAACCGCTCGAAAAGCATGGAATTGATTTGCCTTCTCAATTCTCTTACACTCCATTTATCCGAAAGGCACTGTTTTTCATAAAAAGATCTAGTTATAGGATTTTCAATAGAAATGAGTTCAATAAGATGTGACCATGAAAAAAATCCAGACACTGTCTGGATTTTTGGATAAGCGAGATAGAAACGTCTAAAATTGAATACATTTGAGCGGCTAAACCCTTTGCCGTATCGTTCTTTTAAATCAGCAGCAATCTGATCCAGCAATTCCGAACCATATTCGGCTTTCCGATTGCTATCTTGCTCAAAAACCACTATCTGCCGGCCAATTTCCCAATAAGTTTGAACCAAGATATTATTAACTTGCTGAAAGGCCTTCTGACGCCCAAGTTGCAGAAGTTGGCCTATGGAATCAATGAGATGTTTATAACGTTTACTTAGCATGGTTATTTTTGGGTATCTGAGAATCTGGGGACCAGGGAGGGGTAATCAGGATATCAGGTAATCAGGATATCAAGCAATTAGGGACAGACAATTATTTTTTATCCCTGACAACCCAATACCCCAATCTCCCTTCCCCGATCACCCAATCCCCTGATGTCCAATCCCAGCAACATTATTGCCAAGCAAAAGCCACGAGATCCACGAGGAAAACCCACACCACTGCTGTCGAAATTTCGACGGGGGTGGCGGGAAATTGGGGATTTTAGAAAGAGAATCAGAATATCAGCAAAGCAGAAAGAGAGAAGCAGATGAGCAGATGATCAGGAATGGGAGAACTTTAAACACTCACTCGTAATACGGGAGAGGAGCAAAAAAAGCGAAATTGTCGTTAATGTTGGACGATAGAGATATATGGCTGAAACACCTAGAGTCCCCAGCTTACCTGTAGGCCAAAGAAGCGCTGCATTAAGAAAAGGACAGCTGTCTGATAGAGTTTATAAGTTTTGCCGCCCACTTTGGCCAATTATGTTGCCAGGATTACAGAAAAGGATCCTCACTAATCCTGACAAACTTAATAATCCACGCATTGAGACTTTACTCCAACGTCTAACTGAATTATTAAGCATTCAATCTTTAACCTTAAGAAATAGCGCTCGGCTGGATTTGGGGAATTTAACTCCGCCCCTTTCAATCGTTGAAGGAACGCTAAAACAACAGGTTTGCCGTTTGGCCGAAAACCTGGGGATTCATTTCGCTTATTCAATGGATAACAATCTTTTAGTACTGGGAACCCGCAAAGAAGTTGAAACAGGTATTAATAGACAAGAATTTGGCTATCATAAAAGGATAGAAAAGCCAGCCAGGTCAGCAGAAGCAGGGGAAGAATCTCCAGCTACTTTATCAAACCCTTCCCCCACTCATTCTTCCAGTTACGCCCTCTTAGTGGCCCATCTTTTAGGACCGGAAGAAACGGGCCTATTAAGGCACATCACTACACTATTCTTGCCTAAAGGTAAAGTTCCCCGGCAATTTATAAATCCAGCCTTTAGAGTTAGAAGGATCAAAACCTTAATTCGGGAAGGAGAATTTAGAGTTGCCAGCACATTACTCTTTGGTAGTGGTATATCCCCCGAATTAACTGAAGCCATGATTGTCAGGAATAATCTTCAGCCTCACCTAGCCGATCTTTGCGAAGCCGGACAAATTGACCAAGTAGCCGATTTTTTCTGCTGGCTGGTAAATCAGCGTGGCGCAAAAGCCGTTTGTAACATTATTTACGGTCAGGCTGAAATTGCCTCAACCCAAGTCCCGGTTACTGGGTTTGTGGATCCCTCTGTCACTGCCCGAATATTATTTAAGATGAGTGTAAAAGATGCAAAAGCAGCAGATTCCGTTTTCAAAGAAAGTGCTCAATCGGCTGACGCTGACCCAGGCATCATTGGAGAAGGCCTACGCGAATTACATCGCCTGCAACCAAGAATATTTCGCAATACCGACGAATACTATTTGCACCCAACCAGCGTTTTTCAAAAGAATAGTCGCCCAGCGCTGCAGGCAATCAATGCTAGAAAAAAAAAGCTGGAAATCCCCAGCGAATCAATCGCTCCTGAGCTTAAAGATATTGGGACCAAACCTTCGGCTCCATTTAAACCGGGCATAATCCCTGCTCATGCAAATACAGATTGGGATTTTGAATATGGAATGATGGCCCCTAGAGAGATGTTAATTGCGTCAGTACAAGAACTGGCAGGCAAAGGCGATTATGCTTCGGCCTGCGCCTTAATTTTCGCCGTTGACCAAGGAAGAGAATGGGACGAAATTACTAATGTTTTAAGTTTAACCTTTCTTTCGTCCGAGCAAATTTGCGGCATCCTTTGTCAGATGGACCGAATAGCTACAGATAGACCAATCCTGCGCAGATTTTTGGTCATTGCTGCTAACGCAGGATATGCAAGCCGACGCCAAGGAAACCTTGTTGATATGAGTTTTGATGGATTAGTTTTAGCTTTACCTAAGATGGAAGCTGGATCACTAGTAGACTTGTTCGATACCATGATCCAAGCAGAAAACCGCAGCCAAAGAAAAGCCGCCTATTTTATTATACATGAAGGAGTTGACCCCTTTAAAGAAGAATGCAGAAATAAATATTATGCCCTTATCGATGCTCTTTATGCCCGTCGACCGGATGAATATCAGCCGTATGATTTATTGCTGCATGGTTGTTTTTGTGTGGAGGACAAAGCCCCCAAAAAACTTCGTGCCCAGATAACTTTTTTTGAAGATCTAATGAAAAATAGCGTCAAGCCCTCCGCCGTATGCTTGCAAGCCATGCTGCGGCTAGTGCATCTTGGGGCAGAAAGAAAGGCTCGAGCATATATCAAAAGTGAATTAACTAAAGAAAGATACATGGCGATGGTCGAGGAAATTGCATCCGCCAAGCATCCACTAGTCACATTCCACAACTTAGATGGATTAATGAGTTTGGTTGATTATGATTGCACAGAAAGTATTGCAGAAAACCTAAAAACCCTTTTCCCCGCTCCTTTAGACAGTAGAATTAGCAGATTCTTAGATTACTTACACAAAATAAACCAGGGAATGGCACTCTTTCATTCAAGTGACAAGCTGGCATGCAAGACCGGCCAGCTAATGCTTTTGGGTGTAAAAGATCGGCGGCTAATCCGCAAACTGGAATCAGCCAAGTGGGATCAGGACAAGGATATACAGCAGGCGTTTCTAGCCGGGGTTCCAGATTTTTATGCAGGAATAGAAATGACGCGAAATGCCCTACATATGACAAGAAGATTATTAAACGTAGAAGCCTTTGAAGTTTTAAAAACAGTTTATGCAAAAACTAAAAGCCCAGAAATCACTAGATACTTGTTTGAAATAGCCCGTGAAATAAGTGCCCGTAAATATGGTTACTATTTATGCCTTGAGGCCGGAAAATTATTGGTAGAAATTTATCAGGCACAAGGAGACATTGCCCGTTTGTCCGCACTGGAAGAAAACAAAATAATTCAACCAACCACTTGTTTGCAAGCTGGTAAGGCATTAGTGGAAATATATAAAGAGCAGAGAAATGTCGTCGGTTTATCAGCGCTGGCAGTAGGGAGATGTGCTGGTGAGGTTAGGCTTGAAGCTGGGAAAGCTTTGGCGGAAGTTGGAGCAAGAGAAGTGGCAGTGGCGAACTTGCTTGCATTGGCAATGGATAAAGAGGGTTATGAATTAACCCGTATTGAGGCCTGGAAGCAACTGGCAAAACTGGGAAAAAGAGCAGAAGCGCTTGCCAGTTTGCTTCTGCTGGCAGGTGAGGAAGAAAGACCTATCGATATTCGACTTGAAGCCGGAATGGCACTAGCGGAATTAGGAGCAAGACAAGAAGCCGTTAGCAACTTACTTGCACTAGCAAAGGATGGGAAAGTACCGGCTAATGTACAAATTGGAGCTTGGAAGGCACTAGTGGAACTGGGGGAAAGAGAAGAAGCCGTTGCTAGCTTGCTTTTGCTGGCAAGGAACGAACAATTTGACACGACTTGTCGTATTGATGCTTGGGAGACTATGGCGGGACTGGGAGCAAGAGAAGAAGCCATAGCAGGCTTACTAGTGCTGGCAAATGATGAAAAATCTGGCGAATATTTATGTGGGTATGCCGGAAAAGCATTATTAAGGATTTATCAAAAACAAAAAGAGATGGACGGTTTGTCGGCACTAGCAAACAATAAAATCCTTGATGATGCGCTCCTTCTTGAGATCAAAAATGCCCTGACGGATATTTATCGAGAGCAAAGAGATATTGCCAGCTTTTCCACATTGGTATGGGACAAAGAAGCAGCGGAGATCCCCCGTCTTGCTGCCGGAAAAGTATTGGTAGAAAGATATAGAGAACAAAGCGAGCTTGCCAGCTTATTTGCGCTAGCAGTAGATGCGAAGGTTAATACAAACACCCGTTTTGCTGCCGCGAAAGCCTGGGGAGATGCTTTAAAACAACTTCATTTCCACTTCATTTAAATCCGAGCGACTTTCAGGGTTAATAATTACAATTTATTCTGGTTTCTTAGCGGAAACAATCACATAGCGGTATAATCCCTGGCGCGCCATTAAGAAATTTTCAAAAGCAGCGGTAATATTAACAAATCTTCTTTGCCCCATTTCTCCAAAACAAAAAACAGGGGGATAAGTGACACAACCAACCTTAAACAATCTTTTATATGATTGTTCCATTAGAGTTGAGACATCCATTACCTTAACAGCTTGAAATCCACGAGCTTTCATTTTTCTATCGAAAGCACCAACACGCAATTGATACATGGCTGGCATACTTCCCTCTTCAAGAGTGATATCTCTTATCTTCCTTTGCCGCAAAGTAAACGCAGCATCTTGTTGCATTTCATATTCACAGAACACCACTCTACCGCCAGGCTTGCAAACCCTAAACAATTCACTTAAAGCTAAATCAATATCTAGAGCATGCGAAAGAGTTTCGGTAGTATAGACCACATCAAAAGTATTATCAGGAAAAGAAATCCTTGCATAATCCATTTCAACAAAATTAACTCGGCCATCAAAGCCACATTCCTTGGCTCGGCGCGTGGCTGTTTCAATATCGGTTGGGGTAATTGATATCCCAGTTACTTGCAGGCCAAAACTTTTGGCCATATCTAGCGCCACTTTTCCTCCACCACAACCAGCATCTAAGGCTTTTTCGCCTATTTTAAACTGACCGATCTCAGCCATCACCCGATGCAGGGATAATTGGGCTTCCAATTCGGAAATTCCAGCTACCCCTTCTGGACGGATCCCAAAGTGCCGAATATCATGACAGTACATTAAGTATCCAAAAGCCGTTAATACATCTTGATAATAATTTTGTACCGAACTATATTCTTTCTCTCCCATGCGAAGATGGCGTGAAGATGCGCGTATCAGCTTAACAAATTCAAAGAGATCTCTGGCAGAGGTGATGGCTCTTTGTGGAAGAGTCCTTCTTCCCACAGGCCGAGCCTCTCTCAAAAACGCACTAATTCCGCTAGTAGTAGTAAATGCATTCATATTATTCATTCCTTCTAATATATATCTGCATTCCAACAAGAAATTTCAGTAGTTTACCAATTTTTTAAGCATCAACCACTTTACCGAGGTAATCACAAGCTGTGAAGGGGAAGCAACTACTCCTTAATCATTTCCACAAAGAAGCCTAATAAACTGCCGAGGATTAAAGTCATTATGATAACCGGAATTAGATCAATCGGATTCTGTGCTCCAATAATCACGAGTGAAGGCAGCAGGACGCAAAAAGAAATCAATAAACCTTTCAATACACCATTAATTTTAAGAGCTGAGGTGACGATTAAGAAACCAATCACCACCCACATTAAAAAAGCCGATAAATTGGCAGTCCAAGGCAGTTTCATTAGTAACATGGGGGTTACATCAATAACCCCGGCAATAATTCCACAAAGAATACCTGCAATATATTTGTTCATTCCGGCACCTCCACCCGACCATAATTAAGTTTTTGCTTTTTTCCCTTCTTCACCACCCACCGGCCTTTTCGATCCTTCTCATAGTTTTGCTTCAAATAATCCAAAACACGAGCTACTTCAGGAATAGCAGCATAAAGCTCTAGCCTATCAATCACACTTCCCAGATCAACCCAAGCATCCCCCAAAATCATTCTAATAAAAGCAGTTATTAGCTTTCTTCCTTCCGCATCGGTTTGCTCCCACTCTTTTAACATCCCTTCCAACCAATTAAGTTTATCGGTTGTGGTATAACTGGCGTTCCATTCATGATTGCTATCATATTCACCATATTGGCTGGTATCAATAATTTCTTGAATTTTTTTATTATCAATCATGATTGTAATTATAAAACATTAAAATAAATCAAGCTAGCTTCTCCGCTAGCATAATTCTAGGTGAATCTAACAGTACTATTGAAGGATTCTTATCTGAAAAATACTTTAGCGACCATTCGGCTTCAAACAAAATAACCCTGCGTTTTTGATCATCAAGCGCCAATGCCCCACCCTGCGGCAGAATTTTTTTTATCTCTTCAGTCTCAAGCATTGATTCTACCCATCTTAAGATTTTCCAGGACATTAATTCCATTATCGGATCAGCTTTATATTCTTCTTTGAGCCGATACTGCAAAACCTCAAATTGCAGCGGACCAACTGCACCCAGTAAGGGGGTGTTCTCCCCAGATCCATAGACAGAAAAAGATTGAACAATATCCTCCGTCAGCAAGTGTTCCAATCCTTTGCGGAAACGTTTGTAATTGGAAGAAACATAACTGCGAAAATAGGCAAAACATTCTGGAGCAAATCTAGGGATCTCGTCATAGACGATATTGGGATCCTCACTGATCGTGTCCCCAATACGAAAATCAAAGGTGGTGACAAAACCAATAATATCGCCGGGGTATGCAATATTGACAACCTCCCGATCTCGGCCAAAGAGGTTATACGAATCGGAAAGGAGGATCTCTTTGCCAGAACGGGCGTGAAAGGCTTTCATATCGCGAGAGAATTTTCCCGAACAGACCCGCGCAAAAACAACTCGGTCACGATGCTTAGGGTTCATATTCGTCTGCACCTTAAAAACAAAAGCCGAAAAAGCCGGATAGTCGAGGGGAATTATCCCCTGCTGTGCCTTCCTAGGAGTAGGTTCTGCGGATAACTGCAAAAAGCCTTTAAGCAGCAATTCGACACCAAAGTTATTGGCGGCACTGCCAAAAAAGACCGGCGTCGTTTCTCCCCGCAAAACCGCCAAAATATCCAATCCGCCTT
Source organism: Candidatus Margulisiibacteriota bacterium (assembly GCA_041658745.1). Taxonomy (GTDB): domain Bacteria; phylum Margulisbacteria; class WOR-1; order O2-12-FULL-45-9; family O2-12-FULL-45-9; genus JASEHX01. The sequence goes on from JBAZZP010000001.1 coordinate 13,270, forward strand.
GTGCCCCATCTAGCATCTCTAGCTCCTCAACCACTTCCCGATAGGTTTGCTCATGCATAATACTTTTGACTAATGGATCGGCTAGATTATGAATAAAAACCGGCGCCTTATAGGTTCCGCCAGGCAGACGTTCAAAAAGACAAACTTCTTTTTTTTGCCGATCGTACACCCCTTTAAAATCAACACCATTCCCTAAGGGCCAGTTGACCGGATAAGCGTGCAGATTAAGCACTTTTTCTAATTGGTCTATTAGTTCGAGCGGAGATTTGGCTGATCGATCAAGTTTATTCATAAAAGTGAAGATCGGAATGCCCCGTTTTCGGCAAATTTCAAACAGCTTGAGGGTTTGGCTTTCAATCCCTTTACCAGCATCGATTACCATAATCACTGCATCAACTGCCATTAATACCCGATAAGTGTCTTCCGAAAAATCCTTATGCCCGGGGGTATCAAGTAAATTGAGACGGAAATTTTCGTAATCAAACTGCAAAACCGTCGAAGAAATTGAAATACCCCGTTTTTTTTCTAGTTCCATCCAGTCGGAAGCAGTCTCCCTTTGTTTCTTTTTGGCCGTCACCGAACCAGCCAGATTGATCGCACCGCCGTATAACAATAGCTTCTCAGTCAGCGTTGTTTTTCCAGCATCCGGGTGCGAAATAATGGCAAAGGTTCTTCTCCGCAAAGCTTCTATTTTTATCTGATCATTGATTGTCATTGGTGAGATTGCTTTTTCCTCGCATAAATACTAGTATAGCAGAGCCATGCCAAGCGATTCAAAATTTCATTTTCTCAAAAAACCCGCTTCTTTTAGCGAAGAAGAAGTTTTAATCACCAACAAGCAACTGGGGAAAGCTTCCTTAAGCGATCCAATTGTTCTTTCGCGTTTGTTTAAACGCATCACTAACAAAAGCCTCAAAAACATACGTCCCGATAAAAGGTTAGTAATTACACGCCCTTTCCGCCCAGGAAGCGAAACACACCTCTGTAACATCGTAAACCGGATTCTGGCACTGGATGAATCCCAGGTTAAAGAGCTTTTAAAACAAACACTGGCTGATTTTGCCCACCGCCACAAAGACTTGCAGTCAATTCTTATGAAAAATTACCAGCGGATTATCAGCTATATTAAAGAGCCAGAAACTCTCTCGGGCGAAAGAAAGCTTCTGCTAGGTTCTTGTTTTACCATGGAATACTCGATCGAATCAGCTGCCCTATTTAACCCATCTGTCGTAATTTATCCAAAACAAAATAAAACCAAGAACGGTCAGACTCGCGTTATTTTTAGTTTCCGAGCCACCGGCGAAGGCCATATTTCTTCCATCGTTTTCCGCAGCGCCATTATCGATAAAGATAATTCCATTCTACTCGAATCTGTTAGCCCTTTTTTGGGCACTCCCGAAATTGTTCCCAATGCTTCCTACGACCGCGAATTATTTAAAGCCAAAATCGAGGAGATGGGACAGCTTAGCGAGGTCGCCAAGGCCATTTATCAGCACTTACCCGCCAGTTTTACACCAGAAGAAATGAACAAAGCCATCTGCCTGGTTCGCGACAGCAACGCCTTCACGCCGGCTGACATGGACGACACTATTAACCATATCAAGTGGTTGGCAGAATCAAATTATGAAGTTTTCTTCCCCCACGGACAGTTGATTTCAGAAAGAGTTATTTTTCCCCTCTCGCAAAACGAAAGCAACGGAGTAGAAGATGCACGTTTTGTTCGCTTTTTGGATGAGAATGAAATCGTAACTTACTATGCTACCTATACTGCCTATAACGGCCGTGAAATCCTGCCGCAAATGATTGAAACCAAAGATTTTCATCATTTTAAAATCGCTACCCTCAACGGACCGATGGCCCATAACAAAGGGATGGCTCTTTTTCCGCGCAAAATTAACGGCAAATACGCCATGATCACCCGCAGCGACGGCGAAAGCCTTTATTTAAGTTATTCTGATAATATCCATTTCTGGTTTGAAGGAGTTAAAATTGAAACGCCACAAAATCCATGGGAATTGGTTCAGATTGGTAATTGTGGCTCTCCCCTGGAAACCTCAAAAGGCTGGCTACTATTAACCCACGGCGTTGGACCAATGCGCAAATATTGCATCGGAGTTTCGCTTTTAGATTTAAATGACCCTTCAAAAATAATTGGACGGCTGGAAGAACCACTGCTGATGCCACGCGAAGAAGAGCGCGAAGGTTATGTTCCCAATGTAGTTTATAGTTGTGGGGCAATAATATTAAATGGGGAGTTGATTATCCCTTACGCTATTTCCGATTCGGAGTCACATGTAGCTAGTATCCCGGTAGATGAATTACTTGAAAAACTTTTAAAGCCGCGCTAAACCACACCGGCAATTTCGTACTCTTCGATCATGGCCAGTAGCGCCATTAAAAAAGAAACCGTGCTCTCGCCTCCCTGATTCAAACTGACCCCCTCCGGCATTAATCCATCCGCACAGCCTTTGGACTCATGATCGTATAATGACATTCCCATATCGTTCTGGCCAAGAAACCAGCCAAAGGCTTGCCGCATCTTTTTTAAATAGGCCTTATCTTCGGTAACCCGGTAGGCGGATTGATAAGCTAATACCATGGCTGTAGCGTCGATCGGTTGTTGATCATATTGAGCTCTCTCCCCACCCCTTTTATACCAACCACGACTCCCAACAATCGATAGGCGTCCATTAAGGCTGGTCGCTTTTTCTAGAAATTCCAAGGTCTCTTTGGCAACCTGCAAATATTTTTCGTCCCGCAAAATAGAATAAGCTTGAAATAATGCCATGGGAAGAATTCCGTTATCATAACAAATAATATCTTCAAACCAGTTCCAATCATCACCCGAGACGTCTTTGTGTAATGACACCAGATAGTCTGCAGATTCGCGCAGCAGGGCCGTAACACTCTCATCCCCCTGGTAGCAACGCAGATAAGAAACCAAACCCAACATAGCTAAGGCTTTTCCGCGCAGATTTAGCCCGCGCACATGCGGCAGAGCCTTTTGAAAACACTCATAAGCCAGTGAACGATAAGCATTGCGTGGCGGACGCCAGATAATATAGCCCAGCGCCCAGAGAGCCCGCCCACAAGCATCGTCTGAGCCGGTCTCATCTAAGAAGTGGCGTTGATAATCAATAAAATTTCTAAAATTGCCATCAGGGTTTTGCAAAAAATGAGTAAAACTAAAATAAGTCGAGATTAATTCCTTGGCATCATCGCTCTGCAGCAGAAAAAAGGCCCAGGCGCAGAGCATCAGCGCACGAGAATTATCGTCAAGACAATAACCAGTATGTCGATCCGGAACAATATACTTGGCATGTTGGATCAGGCCGGTATCATCGGTCAGCCGCTTTAAGTGTGCAAGGTCAAAAGCTGGAATACGAAAAAGTAAAGAAGGGGTCTTGAGTGACATGGCTCTTTTGGCCGCAACTGCCGCAGTTTGCCTAAATAGCTCTAAATAATTTTCGGTTACTTTTTCCCACCGCATCTGTCTTCCAAACTTATAGGTTTTTGCCCGCAGCGCCTTTAGCTTATTCTTGTCACCTAATAATTCACGAAGAGCTCCAGCTAATTCTTGTGAATCACCAAAGTTAAATAATTTTCCGCGACCATCAGCCAATAGCTCTTTCGCATACCAATATGGAGTGGAAACAATGGCCGTTCCCGCTCCCACCGCATAAGACAAAGTTCCGCTGACAATCTGCGCCTCGTTCAAATAGGGAGTAATATAAATGTCGGCCGCCATTAGCCAAGCACACAGCTCTTCCAAGTTAACAAAGCGGTCATCAAAAAGCACATGTTCATTTAGCCCCAGTTCATCCACCAGCGCAATTAAGCTGGAGCGATATTTTTCGCCGTATTCTTTTAAAACATTGGGATGGGTTTTTCCCAGCACAACATAAATTAATTTGGGGAATTCTTCCACCAATTTGGGGAGTGCATTGATCACCGTCTCAATCCCTTTGTTGGGACTCAGCAAGCCAAAGGTTAATAAAGTCTGATTGCCCTCCACCTGAAAGCGTTTTTTATAATGGCCATTATCCAGTGAGGTAAAATCAGGCGTACCGTGATAGAACACCTTGATCTTCTCGGCCGGAATAGCGTATACTTCCTTCAATATATTTACAGCCAAATGGCTCATTACTACCAACTGGTTGGCACGCAAAGCCATCTCTTGAATAATCTTTTTCTGATTAGGAGTTGGATTTTTGAGAACCGTGTGCAAAACCACCACAACTGGGACACTAAGACTAGAAATTAATGAGAGGATGTAAACCCCATCCCAACCGCCATAAATTCCATATTCGTGTTGAACGCAAACCACATCCGCATTACTGGCATTAATAAAATTGGCTGCTTCATAATAATCGCTTTGCTGGTTCTTTTGCAAGGTAAATTCTACGCGGGAAGGATAAGCATAGCCTTTCTCTGTGTCGTTGACAGCGAGAGCGAAGATATTGGAACGCGGCGACAATTGTTTTGCAGTAGCTTCACAAAGGTCAGTGTTAAAAGTAGCAATACCGCAAATCCGTGGTGAATAATTACCGACAAAAGCAATATTAAGTATCGGTTTAAGCATAGACGTTAACTCTACCCGATATTATTCTGAGTTGCAACACTAAGTCCCCTAAGGGAGGAAGCCCATCGAAAATTAAACTAGACTTTTTCTTTGGGAATCGTAAAAGTAAAGGTAGAACCTTTTCCCAGTTCGCTTTCTACCCATATTTTTCCACCAAACAGCTCAACTAGGCCTTTTGAAATTGCCAACCCGAGCCCCGTCCCTTTGGCGCCCGGACCAATTGATCGACCAAACTGCTCGAATTTTGAAAACAAACGAGGAAGATTTTCTTTTGCAATCCCCTTTCCAGTATCTCGAATGCTTATTTCAACAAAGGTGTCTTTTTCCACTATTTCTACAGCTATTTTCCCCTGCTCACTCGTAAACTTGAGAGCATTAGACAATAAATTATTAAAAACCTCATTCAATTTATCCGGATCAGCAGATATCTTTAGCGGGTTTTTCGGTTTAAGCTTTAGAGATAGGTCAATTTTATTCTTTTCTGCCTGCGGCTGAAGCGTTTTAATAATATCTTCGACTGTCTTTACGATATCTATCGATTGCAGCTGGCTCACAACTTTGTGGGATTCAATTTTTTCTATATTCAAAAGGTCATTAATGAGACGCGTTAAACGATCAATATTTATTTGCGCGGTTTCTAGAACCTCTTTTTGTTTTGGATTGATTGGACCAGAAAGTTGCTCCAATACCAAACTAACCCCCTGTTCAATAATGGCTAGTGGAGTTCTCAATTCATGTGATGCCATTGCCAAAAATTCATTTTTTATTTCATTTACCTCTTTTAATTCATTAATTTTTTTATTTTTTTCTTCCATCAACCGTTGTTGGGTAAGATCTCGTACCAGCGCCGTTAAATAAACCTTTCCTACTTGTTCTATTCTTGACAACAAGACTTCAGCACAAAATTCTTCTCCATTTAAGCGCTTATGCAGCCATTCAAAACGATTGGAACCTTCTTGCATAGCCTTTTCGATCATTTCTTTCGCTTTCAAAGCCGAATTTTGCCCATCCATCTGCAATTCGGGAGATAATTTCCAGGGCTCATAAGAGACAAATTCGGCTTCATCCTTTGCCCCAAACATGGCAACAGTAGCTGGATTACCCGAGGTAAATTTCCAAGTCGGAGGTTCTAAGGTCATAATCGCATCGCTGGATGACATAAAAATAGCACGAAACTTCTTTTCACTTTCTTGCAGCTGTTTTTCCCCTAACAAGCGTTCGGTGTTGTCATGGAAAAGACTCATCATATATTTTTTTCCGCCAAATACGATGGAAGTAGCATTAACATCGGCAAAAAAAACAGAGCCGTCTTTCCTTTTTACGGATAGATCTTTAAATGAAACAATCTCACCTTTAAGTTGCTTTTTAAATTGGGCCATTACATGGGGAATCGCTTCTTCTGATTGGATATCCTTAATCCCTAATTTTTTGATCTCCTCTAGGCTGTAGCCAAGCATCCGGCAAATTGCCTTATTACCTGTAAATATTTTATCGCCCTCTATCTCGGACAACATAAGACCATCCCCGGCACCCTCAAAGATATAATTGATATTTTCCTCATTGGTGCGGTTCAATTCATCCTCCAATTGCTTGCGCTCAGTAATGTCTTGTGCCGTCCCGCGTATTCCCACGATCTCATTGTTCGCGTCGCGTTTAACTTCGCCACAAGCGGCAATCCATTTTCTGGTGCCATCCGTGCCCACTTGTTCCAGATCGATAACATATGGATCACCCGTTCGAATACTTTTTTTCACCGCCGCATCCAATCGCGCGGCGCTCTCCGGGCTATAGGACGTTAAATGTTCCTCATAACTTGGGGGAGATTGCTTCGGATCAAAACCGTAAATGCGGAAAAATTCTTCTGACCAAGTTATTTTGCCGGTTCTGAGATCCCATTCAAAATTGCCGAAGCGCCCGATGCGCTGCGCTTCTCTGAGTTCAGCTTCGTTTTTCCTTTGGACTTCTTCCAGCAATTTGTGTTCGGCGCAGATACGTTGAGCGCTGATGCCATAGGCAAGGTCGCTTGCCAATTCATCCAATATTTTGCTTTCTTCATCCGAGAAGGCATTTACTACGGTTGAATAGATACCGATCACGCCAAATGTACTGCCTTGATCTTTGAGCGGTATAGCAATAATAGCCTGGTATCCCCGCTTTAAGGCATCTTCTCTCCAGGGTGCCATAGATGGGTCGGTGGCAATATTACTCGCAATGCTCGGTTTACCTGTTCGAATGGCGACGCCTCCCGGACCACGGCCACGTTCAGTATCAGCCCACGTTAACTTGACCTTCTCAAGATAACCACTCTCAAAACCGGCATGCGCCACAGGACGGATAGTTTTCTCTTCGTCGTTTTCCACATACCCTACCCACGCTAAACGATAGCCACCCACTTCAACCACAATACGGCACACCTCGTTCAATAATGTTTGTTCATCCGCAACATGAACCAGCGTTTGATTGACGTCGCCCAACATTTTTATTACGCGATATAAAGAAAGAAGCTTCATCTCCGCCTGCTTTCGCCCAGTAATGTCTGTTACAATTCCTTCAATAGCAGCTGGGTTTCCGGCGTTATCACGTAGCAAAATGTTGCGTTGGTTCAGCCAGCGGACTTCCCCCGACTTATGAATAATTTGGTACTCATACGTAAGAGGCAGCTCCCCCCTAATAAGATTAGTCCACTGCTCATCAAAATATTTATGCCAATCGGGATGAATTATCTGTTTGATAAATAGTGGAGTTTTATAGAACTCCTCCGGAGAATATCCGGAAATCGCAAAAGCCGCCGGACTCACATATTCATATTTCCCTTCTGGCAATGACATTCTATAAATCATGTCCCGAGCATTTTCAGCCAGTCGGCGAAAACGTTCTTCGCTTCCTTGCAGTTCACGAAGAAAAAGAACACTGTTAAGTCCATCGGAAATACGGCGACTAATCTCTTTAAAGAGTCTTTTATCTTCCTTTGTCCAAATGCGAGGGGATGAACACTGGTGCATACCAAACACCCAGGGCTTTCCCACTTTGGGATAAAGGGCAATAAACATCTGGGACAGAACGCCAAATTGCTCGGCAGTCACTTTGTTTATGGGTCTTTCCGTTCCGGCAATGTAAGTCACCGGATCATCAAATTCTAAAGCCTCCCGCATATTCTGGGCCACGTCAGGGGTCATCGGGACGTCAAGGCCTTGGACATTGGCGCCTGGATATTCTGGCCGGTTCATTTCCACCGGAACACGAAACGACGGAGCATCGGGATCGCAGGGATATAAGAGCCAGGCACGATCGCTGTCGAAAATCGAAAACACCTCTTTAATTATATTCGATAGCATTTTATCAACATCCGCCTCAAGCTTGATCGAATGATCAACCCGCTCCAGGCTTTCCAGAAAACGAATATTAGCCTTGTGCTCTCCCTCCGCCTGCTTTCGCTCAGTGATGTCGCGAAAAAAGCCCATTAGATATGTCTTCTCGGCAATTTTGATGGTCGTTGAGTTAACGTCGGCATAAAATACCGTGCCGTCTTTTCTTTTCACTGGGATATCCTTGGCCAGGGTAAACTCTCCCTTAGCCTGCCTTTCAAACTGATCAATAACATAAGGAAGATCTTTTTCAGGGTGGATATCAATCACCCCGACGTTTTTGATCTCTTCCTGGCTATAACCAAGTTGATGGCAAATGGACCGATTGCCAATGGTAAATTTTTTGGTTTCCAGGTCTGCGAGAAGGATCCCGTCTATTGCAAGATCAAAGATTGCCCTGAAATATTCTTCAGAGGTTCTGATAGCCTTCTCAGCCAGAAGGCGCTCGGTAATATCTTGAACAATACCATGCAGACCTACCGTTTTTCCGCTGGCATCCTTATCCACTTCACCTCGAGCAAGAGTATTGATTATAATTCCGTCTTCTCGCACAAGCTCTAGTTCTAGATCATAAGGAACTCCATTTTGAAGAGCATTCGTAACCGCCGCATTCAACCGCTCCCAACTCTGGGGGGTATAGCATGCAGCCATTTCCGCAAAACCAGGTACGGGAAGTTTGGGATCATGTCCATTGATTTGGCAGAGTTCATCCGACCATTGCACACTATTGGTGGCTATTACCCACTTCCAGCTGCCAATCTTAGCTAAATGTTGAGTTTGTTGAAGGGCGTCTTCACACTCTTGCAGCGCTTGCTCTATTTCGGTTTTACCTTTTCGTCTTTTGGGGCTTATCACTTCCCTAGATTATATGCGCAGAACGGGCCAAAGACAAGACCCAAATAATTCTAGTCTTTGATTTGTTATCTAAAAGTATTATAATGTCTTCAAATAGAATTTATAATTTGGAGGAATCATTTATGAATGATCTAAAAGCTGACACCAAACTGGCAATTGATCTAGAAAAGAACGGCTACGATTTTTATAAGAGTGCATCCGCAAAGACCCAAAATCCTTTAGCCAAAGCCACCTTAGACAGCCTCGGCGAAAGAGAGCTCGAACACCTTGCCAAAGTTACTGAATTTTATCAAAACTTAACCGGCGATAAAACTTTACCCGCCAATTGGCTCAAAACGGTTGAAGTCCCTCCTAGCAAAGGGCAACTTTTAAAACTGATTTTGGTTAAACTAGAAAAAAGTTTAAATAATAAGTTTGAAAGCATAGAGGACATTAACAAAGCTTACAGTATTGCCGAGGATCTAGAACGTGACAGCTATCATTTGTATTCTCGCATCGCCAAAGAAAGCACCGATAATACAACAAAAAAGTTTTTTGCAGCATTAGCCGAAGAGGAAAACGAACATTACGCCATCCTTGACGAAACCCTTCAATATTTAATCACCCCAGGAGATTGGTTTAAAAAAGAAGAAAGATGGATTGTGGAAGGCTAATATTTTTAACCCAAACCAACCAAACAAAAATCGAACCAGCAGTTGACATATATTTAATTTGGCTTGCTTCATTTCCACACCCCTGATAAAATCAACCCAGAGAACAATGAATCCAGATCTTTCCGATAAATACCGTCAATTCGTAGAAAGCGCCAATAGCATCATGCTGGGCATGGACCTGCAAGGCAATATCACCTTCTTTAATAAATTTGCTCAAGATTTTTTTGGATTTAGTGAAACTGAAATTATCGGCAAAAATGTAATTGGGACCATCGTTCCCGCCTCTGATTATGCCGGGCATGATCTGCGCAATATGATTACCGACATCATGCACAGCCCCCAAAAACACATTAATAATGAAAATGAAAACATCACCCACGATGGCCGTCATTCTTGGATTTCATGGACCAATAAACCAATTGTCGACCAAAATGGCAAATTAATTGAAGTTTTAAGTATTGGCAATGATATCTCTCGTTTAAAACTGGCTGAAATCGAACTCGAAAAAGCCAAAGAATTATCCGAGGCAGCCGGACAAGCCGGCATTATAATTTGCACTGCAGATTGGAAAATTAAGTCAATTAATTCGGCTGCTCGCCGTTTTCTGCATCAGGAAAACATCCTTCCGGTTAGTTTGGATGTCATTAGTCTTATGCAAAATTATTATCAGTTGTCTGTTTCTCCAGATAAAATAAAGGATCCCACCTGCCAGCAATTAAACTTTGATCTGGTTCGTCCAGAAAATGAAAATAATAAGGCTCTTTATCTCGAAGCAAATCGTGAAATAATTATTAGTCCAGCACAAAAGGTTATTAGCATCGTCTTTGCTCTCCACGACGTTACCAATCAGCGGAAAGAAGAGTTATTAAAACAAGATTTCTTAGGATTAATTTCGCATAAATTACGCACACCTATTACTGTCATTTTACAAAGCACTCTTCTATTACAACAAGATAAAACCAGTCAAATGAGTGGAATGCAAAAAGCACTGCTTGATGGCATGGCAGATGAAGCAAACAAACTAAGCAGCTTAATCAGCAACCTATTAAATTTTGTAACCATTAATGGCAAAAACATGTTAACTTCACTTGAACTAATTAGTCCTTGCCAGCAGATACCAAAGGTCATTCAACCATTAATCGCTCTGCAAAAAGGCAAAAAGGTAAATATTAAAACCGAATACTTAGATAAAAACATCCAATTGAAGATGAATAAGACCTATTTTGATCTCATCATCAGCAATTTAGTAGATAATGCTATTAAGTTTAATGATAAAGATCCCGTTGAAATAAGCTTTAGTTCAAGCAAAGAAGGCAACAATACTATTTTAACCATCTCAGATAACGGCCCTGGACTCGCGCTTGAAGAACAAGATAAAGTTTTTAATGGCTTTTACCAGAGCGAAAAATGTTTTACCGGCAATGTGGCCGGCGCTGGGCTGGGTTTGCCTCTGGTAAAGAAAATTGTACACGCCTACGGTGGAAATATTAGTTTAAAATCAGAAATTGGTTTAGGAGCTACGTTCGGCATCTCTTTGCCGCAAAATATTTAAACTACCATCCCCATAGCAGCGATTTAGATACCCACCCCTGCGGACCATCGGGCGGATCAACCACCCTAACCTTGCACCAGCTCCCTCGCGTTTCTAAAAGTGTAACAACCTGATCTTTGTATAATCTATCGACCACAGCTGCACGTTTGCTGGGAGTAGCCCGTAAATTAATTCTATAACGCCGAACCATTAGCGTACGCTCTTTCGATATATCTTCATTCATCACCCAACCGGCCAAATGGGAATCATCGCTAATCTTCGACCAATCGCCTTCCACCTTACTCACCCGCACCGGATAATAGGCTGACAACTCAAAAACCACCGTTGCGTCAAGCGTCGGTGAGTCATAGAGCTTAACATTTTCGGTCTTAATACTGGCCATATAGGCAACGCTGGGCAAAGCAAAAGCCAATAAACTGATAAGTACAATTGCAAAAAAAAAGATATTTTTCATAACAGCATCTTATTTTTTATAACTATCAAAATAACCGTTCGGCATTCTTTTTCCTTTCAAATTTACCATTTTGGTTTCCTTCCCCCTAAATTTGAAAGCCAACTTTTGGGAACCGATAAACAGGATTCTATCTCCCTTCATCGCTACTGCTTCGACCATTTTGGGAGATTGCCCTTTTAGGTTATAAATAATTCCACCATATATAATAGTATCGGCCTGTCCGTTATTCCAACCCGTCGAAAAAATATACCACATCAATCCCAATGCAACCAATATCAGGGCCACCCGCCAATATTTAAGAAACCTTACCATGTACACTATTGTAACCCATAGTCCCTTTCTTCCACAAATTTAAGAATAAAACTAATCCCGACGAATGAAAACTGGTTGATTATTCTTCCTTGCTAGGCTAAGAAGGTCTATAATTTCTAACAAAATTCTGTGAGAAGGATCATGAAAACGTTTAGGCTCAATATTCGAAAGCTGTTCAATCACTTCAGTAAGGTTTGGTATCTGCCATTTTTCATCCTTATTCCAACCACTCAGTGTGTGATAAGGCAGAGCTAACCCGGTCCAGCCATTCGGACCCGTTTCAATTGGATCCATAATTGCGCTAAAATAACCTTCCCACAACTTTATAATCCAAGAAAAACCTTGGCTATTCAAAATGAAATGAATTTCAGGTTCGCCCTCAAAACCAACCGTATAATCAGATACTCGATTTTCCATAAATAATCCCTATCCAATTACTTGCTTCACTAAAGCTTCAGTGACAACCCTTTTTCTTATTCCCATCACATCAGCTAAATTCTCAATCTCCAAGAGCCACGTTCGGGTTAAGTTTTTATTCCCCTCCACAAATATATCGGATAATGTTTCCAGAGCAAGGCCATATTCCCCATGATCGATAAAATCGACAACATCTTTTCGCTCAGAAGCAGAAAACACATCGCCTATCTGATCCAAAAGGCTCAGCATGTCCTTTTCGAGCTTAACAAAATCAACTATCATGAGTTTTATTATAGACAGTGGCATTTCGATATTCAAGGATAGAAAATTTGTTTCAAAAAAAGCGTCACACCCGAATTACGTATTACGGATTACTAATTGGAAAAAGTCATGTTTATGCTATAATTTCAATATGAAATGGCGTGGGGTAATTGAAGAATATCGCGAATATCTACCAGTGTCGGATAAAACTCCGGTAGTTACCTTTTGTGAAGGGAATACACCCCTCCTCTATGCAAAACATCTCTCCAAGTTAACCAACTGCCAAGTTTATTTAAAATACGAAGGGGCTAATCCTACCGGATCCTTTAAAGATCGCGGAATGTGCATGGCCATTTCTAAAGCCGCTGAAGCTGGATCCAAAGCCGTCATTTGCGCTTCTACTGGCAACACCTCCGCTTCTGCTGCTGCCTATGCTGCTCGTGCTGGAATGGACTGCATTGTTATTATCCCTAAAGGCAAAATTGCTCTCGGTAAATTATCGCAAGCTATTATGCACGGAGCTAAAGTTTTTGAGGTGGATGGAAATTTTGACCAAGCCTTAAATTTAGTCCGTCAAATGGGTGAAAAATATCCGGTCGAAATCGTCAACTCCATCAACCCCTATCGTATCGAAGGCCAAAAAACCGGCGCCTTTGAAGTCTGCAATCAACTAGACGCTGTTCCCGATTTTCATGCCATTCCGGTTGGCAATGCTGGCAACATCACCGCTTATTGGAAAGGTTACAAAGAATATTATGCAGCTAAGAAAATCACTTCTCTGCCTAAAATGATTGGTTTCCAAGCCGAAGGCGCTGCCCCCATTGTGCGTGGACATATTATTGAAAATCCAGAAACATTGGCTACCGCCATTCGCATCGGCAACCCAGCTAGCTGGAAATCAGCCGTTGAAGCCGCCGAACAATCGGGCGGATCAATTAGCATTGTTACCGATTTAGAAATTGTGGAAGCCTACAAATTAATTGCGGCCAAAGAAGGCATTTTCTGCGAACCAGCTTCTGCCGCTTCTGTCGCGGGCACGCTAAAATTGGCCAAAGCCGGAAAAATCCCAGATGGTTCAACCATTGTTTGTGTTTTAACTGGTCACGGCTTAAAAGATCCTGACAATGCCATTCTGTATGGCGAAAAACCCACTTTTATTCCCTGCAAAACCGAAGCAGTTGTTAAGTTATTAGGCTACTAATGGTTAGCGTTTCTCTTACTAAATGTACCTCCTACGACCAAGCCGAAGTTGATTTAGCCATTCAAAAGAGTTTTTCTGCCATAAGCGGGTTAGCAAATTATATTAAACCTGGCCAACGCGTTCTGATAAAGCCCAACATGTTAATGGGTTTATCGGCTGAAAAAGGAGCAACCACTCATCCCTCTACTTTAAGAGCCGTTATCAAAGCCGTTAAAGCCTTGGGGGCTATTCCAATTGTAGGCGATAGTCCCGGCTTTGAATCCTTTAAAAGAGTAGCCGAAAAATGCGGCATTATGGCAGTCATCAATGCCGAACAGGTTTCTTTTAGCGAATTTAATCAAGCCAAAGAAATTGAATTTAAAGAAGGCTTTGTTTGCCGAAGATTAAGCCTAGTAAAAGATGTTTTTGATGTCGATTGCATCATCAATCTGGCAAAATTAAAAAGCCATGGATTTACCGGCATAACTGCAGCGGTCAAAAATTTATTTGGCTGCATCCACGGCCTTACCAAATCGCAGTTTCATGTTCGCTATCCCAACAAAAATGATTTTGATCTAATGATGCTGGATTTACTTCGGATCATTAAACCTTCAATTAATATCGTTGACGCCGTGGTAGCCATGGAAGGCGAAGGCGGACCATCAACCGGCAGTTTAAGAAAAATGGGACTAATTCTGTGTGGAACCGACGCCGTGGCGGTTGATTCGGTCTGTGCCGCTTTAACCGGCAAACAACCCCTGGATTTTAATTTCCTGCGTTTAGCCTTTGAAAAGAATATCGGCCAAACCGATCTTGCCAAAATTGAGATTATCGGAGAAAAGCTGGCGGATTATGTTTGCACCGATTTCAAACATATTAAAACCAATCGCTCCCAGATGATCCCTCCTTGGGTTCCCAAGTTTATCGTTGAGTTTGTGCGTGGTCTGCTGCTCGATCGTCCGGTCGTCCAAAAAGATAAATGCATTAAATGCGGGGCTTGCTCTACCGTTTGCGCTTCCAAGGCTATTACGCCCAAAAACGGTACGCCACAATTTAACTATTCCAAATGCATCCGCTGTTTCTGCTGCCAGGAAATGTGTAAATATAAGGCAATAAAAGTAAAGCGGAGTATTCTAAGCCGCTTTTTTCTGCTATAATTTATATACGACAAATGAAAATAAGCGACATAGTTATCGTTGCCAATAGCCCCGGAGAATTATCTGCCCTTGTAAAGCCGGTTATAGAAACCGCAGCTGAACAGATCAAGGACAAACGAATTATATTGGTCCTAACCCCCTGCCAATACACCAGCGGCTGGGAGCATGAATACATACGAACGATTAGAGGTATTGATAAAGTAATCTCGGCCGAAGAATTTAAAAGCTGGATACTCCTCAATCGAAAGCCAGATTTCGTCTTCAACTCCAAAGGATTAGTGGTTTATTTGGGCGGAGATTTAGCTTATCCAATTTTAATCGCTAAAAAATTAAAATATCAGGCATTTGCCTATGTGCAAGACAGGATTGGTTGGATCAAATCATATAAACGATTCTTTGTTCCCGATGAAGAGACCAAAGCCAAGTTCGCAAAACACAGTGACATAGTGACAAAGTTTACAGTTGTAGGAAATCTAATGGTAGACTCCATCTCCCATCTTCCCAAATGGTCACCAGAGAAGAATCGCATCACCTTTATGCCCGGTAGCCGAGCCTGGCAAATCAAACACACTACTCCCATCTACCAGAAGATAATACAAGAACTCCAATATCTAAACTCAAATCTCAAATTTCAAATTGTCAGTTCTCCCTTTGAGCCAGCCATTGAGATCCCCGGCACAACCAAAATTCACTTCGAAGATACGATTAATTCTGAGCTTGTAATCACCATCCCTGGTACCAATACTGCCCGCCTGGCTTCACTTGGAATTCCCATGTTAGTTATTTTCCCACTCGACGATCCGGATGTTATCCCCTTAGAAGGAATTCCACACTTAATCGGCAAAATTCCATATTTTGGGTCTAAGTTCAAACGATTTCTAGCCGATACTCTCAATAAAAAAGTAAAGTTTTTTGCCCTGCCCAATATTAAAGCAAAAGAAGAGATTGTTCCCGAAATTCGCGGTATAATTAAACCAGAGCAAATTGCAGCAGAGGCAATGAAATTATTGCAAAATTTGCCCAAACGCCAAACCATGTCACAAAAACTACTGAGTTGTATGGGGAATGCCGGGGCTGCTCAAAAAATTGTGGAGGAAATCTGTGAAGCTATACTCTCGCCTATTAAGTAATTTACGCCCCTATCTCTCTCAAATAATTACGGCTAGTGTCTGCACCATCCTTGTAACAGCTAGTACCCTGCTAGTTGCCCCGATGGCAGGAATGGTTTTTAAGGCCATTGAAGAAAAAAGTTTTTCCACCTTAAATTTAACGGCTATCGGTATAATTGGATTGTATTTTGTAAAAGGAATTTTTGCTTACGGACAGGAATATTGGTCCAATTTTGTAGTCCATCGCGTAATTATTGATTTGCGGAATAAACTTTACGAACATCTCAATGAAATGTCGCTCGACTTTTATGCCAAATGGAATACCGGCGAACTGGTCTCGCGGATTATGAACGATATTGCTACTCTGCAAACCACCTTAATGGCATCATTCATCACCATAGTTCCCCAATCATTATTACTAATCGGCCTGATTGGCTATATTTTCTGGATTAATTGGCGGCTTACATTAATCACTTTAATTGCTCTCCCGCTTATTATTCAAGTCATTCGGTATTTTGCGCAAGAAATCCGTGAAATCAGCGAAGGAATTCAGCAAAAAGCGGCCGACATTACTTCTCATGTTGAAGAAACTATTTCCCAAATCAGAGTCGTAAAATCTTTTTCGATGGAACAAAAAGAAATTGGAAAATTCAAACAAGAAACCGAGAAGTCTTTTAATATTAACATGCGCGCAGTACAAATTTTAGCCACCCAAAGTCCGGTAATTGCCTTGTTGCAAACTGCCGCCGTAGTGGGCATTGTTTGGTATGGCGGCATAGAAATCATCCAGGGAGGATTAACTCTACCCGCTTTGATCTCCTTTGCTACCGCTTTGGGAATAATGACCGATCCGGGCAATACTCTTAGCAAAGCGTTTTCGATCCTGCAGCAAGGGTTGGCTTCTACCCAGCGGATCTATGAAGTCTTTGACATTAAGCCATCGATACAAGACGCAAAAGATGCTGTAGCTCTCCCCCGTATCCTTGGGAAAATTGAATATCAAAATGTATCTTTTGCTTATAATCAAAAAAACGTACTAAAAGATATTAATTTAAGCGTTTTGCCGGGAGAAAAAATTGCTTTAGTAGGACGAACTGGCGCTGGAAAAAGCACTCTTGTAAATCTTCTTTTCCGCTTCTACGAAACTACTTCTGGCAAAATATTGGTTGATGGCATGGATGTAAGGGATGTGAAAATTGAATCATTGCGCCGCCAAATTGCGGTTGTTCCGCAAGAAATCAGTCTCTTCCGCGGAACGATTAGCGAAAATATTGCCTACGGAAAACCCGAAGCTTCGGAAAATGAAATCATTGCCGCTGCTCAATTGGCTAATGCTCATAATTTTATAACAAAATTATCTGAAGGTTATAATACGCAAGTTGGAGAAAGAGGAGCCAATTTATCCGGAGGAGAAAGGCAGCGCATCGCCATTGCCCGCGCAATTTTACGCGATCCTAGGATATTAATCTTAGATGAAGCTACTTCCTCCCTGGATGCAGAGACCGAAACCCTTATCCGCGAGGCGCTCGACCGGTTAATGGAAGGACGAACCTCCTTTATCATTGCCCATCGCCTTTATACAGTTGAAAAAGCGGATCGAATTATTGTTATTGATAATGGCATCATTGCTGAGTGCGGCACACATCAAGAATTAATGGCGAAAGATGGTCTCTATAGGCACTTTTATGAAATACAGTTTAAATCTACAGCGGATAAGCCCGAATAAATATGCTTTGGCTAATTAAAATCATTCAGTTTAAATTTTGGTTAATCTTTTTTTTACCTGGCAAATTACCTCTTTATATAATGGGCCTTTCTGCCCGCTTGATTGCTTTTATCGTAAAAAGAACCAGTATTGCCCGCATGGTGCAAAAAAATATGGCGTTAATATTACCGCCTGAAAAAGCGACCCAGCAGAATGCCAATCAATTAATAACCAACACCGCTTATGCCCTGTTTGAGATTATTTGCCTCCCATATTTTAGAGCTGAACACTTCTCTGCGGTGAATGAAATAATTGGAGCAGAGAATTTGGCCAAAGCCCGCGCGGCTGGTAAGGGAGCCCTGCTGCTAACCATGCATGCTGGCAATTACGAAATTACTCCCAGCGTTATTTCCCGTTTAGGATACCCGATCAATAGCATCTTAAAAGCCAATGAGCCAATTTTTGATCCCCTCAATCGTGCTCGAGTCGTAGGTGGCGGCAAGCTGATAAATGTGCTGGAAAAAGACATGTTTACTGAATCTCTAAAAGTAATGAAGAAAAATGAATTTGCCGGGATCCTAATTGATACTGGAGCATTGGAAAGCCGCTACGAAAAACGGCAATTCTTAGGCAAAGAAGTTCCCATGGCTTCCGGCTGGCTTACCCTTGCCCAAAGAGCTGGTTGTGCCATAGTCCCCGTAACCAGCCGCAAAAAAAATGGCAAAAACCTAATTACTTTTCATGATCTGCTTTTTATTTCACCCACCAATCGCGATGAAACCGTAAAAAAAGTAATTGGTATTTATGAGAGTTTTATTTTAAACAATCCAGACCAATGGGCAATCTTTTTTAATAGTTATGAGACCAAAAGAATGGTGGAGGGAGGGTAATTCGTGCTTAAAAGACTCAACCCAATGATCGTTTTACTTTTGCTAAGTGCAGTGTTGTTCTTTTTTAAGCTTGGATCTTTCTCTCTTTATAATGCCGCGGAAACCACTTATGGAGAATTCATCAAACAGATCGGCCTAACGGGCGATTGGATAACTATGCATTTTAATGGAGCAATTATTTTTGACAAGCCCCCTCTCTACTTTTGGCTGGCTAAGATAGCAATTTATATTTTTGGATTCAATGAATTTTCCATCCGTTTTTGGGCAGCCTTATGCGGAGTAATGACCGTCATCGCAACCTTCTGGATGGGTAAGAAGTTTTACAATGAAAAAGTTGGTTTTTATGCAGGGATAATTGCAATGACAGCTTTTCAGTTTTTGATCCAATCTCGCATCGCTGAGTTAGATATTGTTTTAACCTTATGCTTAACTTTATCGTTCCTTTGCTTCCACGTTGGCTACACCGAAAATAAGCCCAAGTACTACTACGGCTTTTATATTGCTGCCGCTTTTGCTTCACTAATAAAAGGAATAATTGGCCTTGCTCTCCCGGGTTTTGCCATTTTTCTTTTTCTTTTAATTAGAAAAGAACTTCCTCGATATAAGGAAATGAAAATATTTCCTGGGATCATAATTTATCTTCTAATCGCCGCTCCCTGGTATATTGCAGAATGGTTTATCCATGGAGCCAAATTCACCGAATTTGTGCTGGGTTTTCTTTTTCTTTCTCGTTTCCAAGGAGTGGTTTCTGGCCATCCCGGCCCGTGGTATTATTATTTTCTAGCGTTAATTTTAGGTTTTGCTCCCTGGTCCCATTTTATCTTTTACGCTTTTATGCGGACATGGAAAGAAGCACGCTCAAATCTATCACTCCAAACTCCCAACCCCCAACTCCTCACTCTTTGCTATATCATTCCCGTATTTATCGTCTTTTCAATTGCTAAAACCAAATTGCCCAACTATGTCCTGCCTTTATATCCCTTTTTAGCTATTATGGTCGCCAAGTTATGGGACGATTTTGGGAGAGAAGAAAGCAGCAAGTTGTGGAAAGGGATGGCAATTGCCAATGCTCTGCTGGCTGTTATTGTCGCTTTGATTATTATTGCTTTTATCATTCTAGGTAGCGGACAATATGCCGGGCCTTACGCTGACCAAATGTGGCAACTACAACTCCTGGCTGGGGTATTAATTGGAGGCAGTTCCCTTTCAATCGTGGCCTTTTTTATCAAACAATACAAACTATCTTTTTATACCTTGCCGCTTACCGTCTTTATCATCACCCTAATTCTTGCCACCCTCACCCTTCCCACAGTTGAGCAATATAAAGGCGAAAAAGAAATGGGCCAAATTATTGCCAAAAATATCAGAGCCGGACAAAAAATCGCGGTCTTTGATGCCGGCAACCGCCCAGGAATTGTTTTTTATAACCAACAACCAATTATCTTTTTAAGTGACCACAACCAAGTGGTTTCGTTCCTTTACGAGAGAAAAGGGTATTGCATTACCAGCCCTGCAGAGTATAAAAGAGTCAAATCTTTTGCCCGGGTATTAGATAAAAGAGGCGAATTATTGGTGCTTTATTAAAATGAAAATCGGCATCGACATTGATAACGTTATTGCAAACACTTACCAGGATTTGCGCCATTTTTTTGATGGCTTTATGGGTAGGAAAGTGGATCCTCATGAAACTGTCCGTATTATGCGCACTCAAAAACTAAAAATGTGGCTTTATTTTTTAAAAGCCTGGCAAGATAAAGTGATGACTACAGTCACTTTAATCGATGGCGCCGCAGAAACTATTCGCCATCTTCATCCCGAAAACTCTATCTACCTTGTAACCAGTCGCTTCTCCCTCTTTAACCGGCAAACCAAAGATTGGTTGAAGAAGCATAATATCCCCTACCACGAGCTGCATCACGCTAAGGAAACGACTAAGCATACAAAGGTCTCTTTGCCAGATATCTTTATTGAAGATAATTTGGAAGAATGCGAAACGCTCTCGAAACATTGTGGCAAAATTCTGCTCTTTAACCAGCCCTGGAACCAAAAGCCAATTAAGCATGCGAATGTGATTCGTGTGAGTAGTTGGGAAGAGATTAAAAAGCATTTGCATTTACCTCCCACAGGTATATAATTTCAAGCATCAGGAGGAAGCCATGAAAAAATATTACTCTTTGGTAGCTATATTCATTTTTTTGTTTCTTGTTACTTGTCCCTTGTACCTTTCTACCGGCTGTGCAAGTACGGCAAATCCAGCCACAACCACCACTTCTATTGCAACAACTACGACTATCACCAGTACAACCACTACCGGCACCACAACCACCACTACAACTACAGAAACCACGACAACAGCAGCTCCAACCACAACCACAGCTGCACCAACTACGACAACGACTGTAACAACCACCTCAACCACTACCTCTACTACCTCTACCTCTACTTCTACTAGCACAACCTCAACCACTTTTAATCCGGCAACGTTTATGATTACCTATGCCGGTAGTTATGAAGGAAGTAATCCAAACATCTTTACCATCAACCTTGACGGATCAGGCCGAACCCAATTAACTACGGATGGTTTATCCAGTGCCCCATTTTTTACTTCTGACAAATCGAAAATTGTTTTTTGTAATGCGAATTCTACTCCTGAAATATTTTCCATGAATTATGATGGTAGCAACAAAATCAATTTAACCAACTATGGATCATCATATAATATTGAACCTTCAATTTCTCCAGATAACTCAAAGGTTCTATTTGCGTCAGGAAGAAGTGGCACACTGCAAATATGGAAAATGAACATGACTGGTTCTAGCCAAACGCGGGTAACTTCTATCGGGGCAGATACTTGGGGTCCCAAATTTGTACCAAATGACAATAATCATTTTCTTTTTAATTCCGATGCTGCTACAGGACGAAGCACATTAGAAGATATTTATATTGCCAACATCGACGGATCTTCAGTTACTCGCTTGACATCGGCAGAGGGACAGTACAACAATTATTACCCTACCATTAGTCGCGATGGTACAAAATTTGTTTATTTTTCGTGGGGAGGTGGATATTCTGATGTTTGGGTAAGAAACATAGATGGGTCTGGAGCAATTAATTTAAGTAATAGTGGTTATTCTTCAAATAATGGCGAACCATCGATCTCTTATGACGGCACAAAAGTAGTTTTCCATTCCGATCGTACTGGGACGTATCAGGTATATTCCGTAAACATTGATGGATCAAATCTAACAAGATTAACATCAATTGGAGCTAGTAAAAATTTTAAGCCGCAATACTTACCCAATGGTCAAATTCTGTTCTTCTCTGATCGAGACGGAAATATTCAAGTATACAAGATGGGTGGGGATGGGACTAATCAAGTTAATATCACCAACAATGCTTATCAAGAAGGAGATGGCCTGCCAACCAGTACAGAAAAACCCAATTTTTAGCTAATTAAAATAAACTCGCTTGGTCCAGCGATTGAGGTTTTATTTTACGCGGTTTAATATTCGAGGTTGGCTTTTGCTGTTGTCCCAGATCATTTTCTACCATTTCAAGCGTAGCGTAGATTTCTTTGGAACGCTCTACTACTTCTTTGGGCAAACCAGCTAACTTAGCCACTTGGATACCGTAAGATTTATCCGCTGGGCCTACAGCAATTTTATGCAGAAACGTAATATGATCACCAGCTTCTTTAACTAATATATTATAGTTTTTCATCCTAGGATGTTTTTCGGCCAATTGCGTAATTTCATGGTAATGGGTGGCGAATAAAGTTTTAGCCTTTATTTTTGTGTGAATATATTCCGCCACCGCCGCCGCAATTGACATTCCGTCAAAAGTTGCCGTCCCTCTCCCTATCTCATCTAGAATAATTAAGCTGTTAGCGGTAGCATTATGTAAAATATTGGCCGTTTCAGTCATCTCAAGCATAAAAGTGGATTGGCCTGAAAAAATATCATCCATGGCCCCAATCCGGGTGAAGATGCGGTCAACTATACATATTTCAGCCTTATTGGCTGGCACAAATGAGCCAATTTGAGCCATTAAGCAGATTAATGCTGCTTGGCGCATGTAAGTGGATTTCCCGGCCATGTTAGGGCCAGTAATCAGCATAAAGTGGCATTCCTCATCAAAGACAACATCGTTGGGTACAAATTGGTGCTCGCCTACCATTTTTTCAACCACCGGGTGGCGGGATGCGGTTATCCGGATATCAGGGGAACTGGTAATCTGAGGGAAACAGTAACAATTTTCGACTGCCACCTCAGCAAAGGACAATAAAACATCAATCTCAGCCAGAATATGAGCTATTTGCTGCAGAAAAACCGTACTTTCTGCAACCTTGCCGCGGACATCACAAAAGACTTTATACTCCATTTCTTTCATACGCTCATCGGCATTCAAGATAAACGATTCTTTATCTTTTAACTCCGGGGTGATGAATCGCTCACAATTAACTAAGGTCTGCTTGCGGATATAATTGGGAGGAACTTCAGATAGATTACTATTCGTCACCTCAATGTAATAACCAAATACCTTGGTATACCCCACCTTTAGTGATTTTATACCGGTTTTTTTTCTTTCGTCATCTTCTAATTGCGTAATCCATTTTTTTCCATCACTGGCTGCACTTTTGATTTCGTCTAGCTCAACATTAAATCCACGCTTTATTATCCCACCTTCTTTTATAGCAATTGGAGGATCATCAACTATTGAGGCATCAAGTAATTGAAGAAAGGATTTTTCCGTTCCTTCTTCGGCCATTTTTAACTGGCTTAACATTTCCGTCTTGCAATCAGCCAGCAAAGATCTCAATTTTGGCAGCTTGCTTAGAGATTCCTTCAAAGCAATCAAGTCACGCGCATTGGCAGAAGCGGTCGCAATTCGCCCGACTACTCTTTCAATATCAGATACTTGCTTAATTTCGATTCCAATTTCCGCTCGCAGAACTGCATTACTGAAAAACTCATTAACGGCCACCAACCGCTGCTTAATTTTCTTATCATCCAGCAATGGCTGTTGCAACCATTGCTTAAGCTGCCGGCTTCCCATCGCAGTTTTGGTATGATCTAGCACCCACAGCAAACTACCTTTAAAAGATTTATCCTTAATCGTCTGAACCATCTCAAGATTCCGCTGCGTAGATGCATCAATAAACATAAAATCGGCAGTTTTATAAGGTAGTAAACAGTTAATGTGGCCCTGTGATGATTTCTGAGTTTCTTTCAAATAATTAATAATGGCAACCGCCGCACCCCACGCCATTTTAACCGATTCCAAACCGAAGGCAGAAAGGGATTTAAGCTTAAAAAATATTTTTAATTCTTCTTCCGCCGTTTCTATATCATAAGTGTCCTTAAATTGAGTGACAACAGCAATCCCTGCCAATTTAGAACACAACCCTTCCGGGATAAGATCCGAAAGCAGTATTTCTGATGGACCAATCCGTGTGATTTCATCAATCAGTTTTGCTTCGTCAAATATTTCCGTGGCTTTAAACTCCCCGGTGGAAGCATCAACATAAGCTAACCCATATTTCCCTTTTTCACATGTTACAGCCATTAAGTAATTGTTAGCCTTATCCGGCAAAAGATTAGATTCTATTAACGTTCCGGGGGTGATGATTCGTACCACTTCTCTTTTAACGATTCCAACTGCTTGGGAAGGATCTTCAGTTTGCTCGCAGATAGCCACTTTGTAGCCTTTTGCAATTAATTTGGCAATATAGTTTTCGGCCGCATGGTAAGGAATACCACACATCGGCATGCGATTATCTTCTTGCCCGCGACCGGTAAGGACTAAATCTAGTTCACGCGATGCAATTTCGGCATCTTGATTAAACATTTCATAGAAATCGCCTAAACGAAAGAAAAGGATAGCGTCTTTATGTTTTTCTTTGATCGAGAGGTACTGTTTTACCATCGGGGACAAATCGGCCATAAGTATTACCTAACGCGCACGGACAATTTGGCTTCCAGCGCTTTAATAATTTCGGCATGCAACGCATTAACCTCGGCATCGGTTAGCGTTTGCTCGGGGTGACGATATATAACCCGATAAGCTAAGCTATCTTGGTATTTATCAAATGGAAAGGCATTTTCTACCAATTCTCCCCCTACCCGCCGAATTAATGCCCCTATCATTTGACTCTGGACGTCTTTGGGAACAAACATAGAAATATCCCGGGCAACAAATGGAAAACGGGGAAGCTGTACATAACGTTTATCTCCGGCGGCTTTCATAAAAAGCACATCCAGATTAATTTCCATAAAATATACCGGGCATTCAATATCATATTTTTGGCGAATAGCCGGATGTAGTTCCCCAACAATCCCAATCCCTTCAATTTCAGCCCCTCTACCTGGCTGAACAAGTAAGTTGTTCGATTCCACAAAATGAAGATCTCTAATCTTCAACAAATTGATCAAGTTTTCCATTGCCCCTTTAAGATAAAAATAATCGACTTTGCCTTTATCCATAGCACTCATCAAAGGAGATCCGCAAACTACCGCGCATAACGTCCACTTTTCTTCCGGCAACTTCTGATTAGAAGGCAAATATACTTTACCGATCTCAAACAGCAGCACATTTTCCATTTGACGATTCAGATTATGGACTAATACATTCATTAAACTTGGCAACAAATTGGTCCGCATTAGACTTTCTTCAATGCTCATGGGATTGTCAATTTGAATGGCTTTTTCAAGCGGTTGACCGATTTTATCTAGATCATTTGGACCAATCATACTGTGGGTTTGGCATTCATTTAATCCACAACCAACCATAATTTCAAGCACCTGGCTCCGAAAATTATCAAAGCTGTGCAATTCTTTTCCCGGAAAAGCGGCTGAGGGCATAGTAGCAGGAATACGATTAAAACCATAGATACGGGCAATTTCTTCGATTAGGTCAATTTCCCGATAAATATCCCCTTCGCGATAAGAAGGGACAGTTACTTTTTTGCCAACAACTTTAAAACCCAAACGGGTTAATATAGCTTTTATATCTCCGTCAGGAATTGCTGCCCCTAATAATTGATTGATTTTTTCGGTTCTTAATTCAATTATGGTTGGTTTCTCCACCTTCCCCTTTATATCAATTTGGCCTCCCAATACTCTCCCTTTCCCCAGCTCTGCAATCATGGCTGCCGCTCGATTTAAAGCAGTTTCAACCATAGCAAAGTCAACTCCATGTTCAAAGCGAATCGATGATTCTGAGCGAGTTTTGATGGCCTTGGATGTTTTGTGAATTGAAACCGGATTAAAATAGGCTGATTCTAAAACAATAGTTGAAGTTGCTTGACTAATTTCGGTATTTCCCGCTCCCATGACCCCCGCTACCGCAATCGCTTTTTCATTATCTGCAATAACCAAAGTATCGGCAGTTAGCTCATGAGAAACACCATCCAATGTATCAATTTTTTCACCCGGGTTTGCACGACGGACAATTATTTCTCCTCCAGCAATTAAACTAGCATCAAAGGCATGCATCGGTTGGCCGACTTCAAGCAATAGATAATTAGTAACGTCAACCACATTATTTATGGAACGCACTCCAGCTAGCTCTAATCTTTTCTTAAGCCAAGCCGGCGAATCTCCAATCTTTACATCTTCTACCATACGGGCCATGTATCGGGGGCATAGTTTTGCATCCCGCACAGTAACTTTTAATAATTTATGTATATTTCTATTTGATTCTTTTCCCCGGTATTTAATCGGCTTTAATTTAAATTTGGTTAAAGCTGAAACCTCGCGTGCGATTCCTAGAATGCTCCAGCAATCGGCCCGGTTAGGCAAAACAGCTACATCTATTATTTCGTCAGGCAAGACAACCGTTTCAAGACCAGCCATAGTTAACATTTCTGCCAGTTGGTCTGCATTGGCCCGAAAACTAACTAATTCTTTTAACCATTCTATCGGCACTCTCATTAAAATTGCTCCAAAAAGCGCAAATCATTTTCATAGAACAAATGAATACTATCTATGCCATATTTGAGCATAGCAATGCGCTCAATCCCCATGCCAAAAGCAAAGCCACTATACATTTCTGGGTCATAGCTAACCCCTTTAAAAACATTGGGATCAATCATGCCAGAACCTAAGATTTCTAGCCAGCCAGTATCTTTGCACAATCGGCACCCTTTCCCTTGGCACAAAACACATTCCACATCTACCTCAGCCGATGGTTCGGTAAAGGGGAAAAAGCTAGGGCGAAAACGCACTTTTTTTTCTTTGCCAAAGATCTGGCGCAAGAATTCAGTTAAAGTCCCTTTCAGATCCCCAAAGGTGATGTTTTTATCTACCAAGAAGCCTTCGAGTTGATAAAAAACCGGCGAATGGGTTGCATCATAATCACGTCGATAAACTCGCCCAGGGGCAATAATCGCCAGTGGCGGCTTTCTCTTTTCCATCACCCTTACCTGCACTGGTGACGTATGCGTACGAAGCAAAACATCATCTTTGATAAAAAAAGTCGACCACATATCGCGAGAAGGATGATGGGCTGGAATATTTAAACCGTCAAAATTATAATATTCAAGTTCAATATCGGGTCCTTCGGCAATTTCAAAACCAAGCCGCCCAAAAATAGCTTTGGCCTCATCCATCACTTGCGTAATGGGGTGAATGGTTCCTCGGCGGATCCCCTTGCCGGGCAGGGTAATATCTATCTTTTCGGCCGAAATCTTTTTCTGTTGTTCATGCTGCAGCAAAATTATTTTTTTATCCCTTAAGGCATTTTCAAGTTTATTTTTTACCGAGTTAAGTTGCGCGCCTGCCTGCGGACGCATTTCCACCGAAAGATCGCCTAATGATTTTAGAAGCGACATGAACTCGCTGTTTTTACCCAGAAAACGAACGCGCGCTTCATCTAAAGAAGGAATAGATTGGGCATTATTTATAGCTTGAATTGCCTCATTTTCAATTAGTTTTATCTTTTCTTGCATTATCCTTTTAGCCTTTGTCGAACAGCTTCATATAAGATCACCGCGGTAGAAACACTAACATTCAAAGATTCAGCCCTACCGGGCATAGGAATCTTTACTTTTTCATCACAGAGAGCCGAATACTCTGACGATAACCCCGCCCCTTCATTTCCTACCAGAACGGCCAGCGGACAATCATATTTTAGCGCAAAATGGCTCTTTTCACCAGTAAGATCCGCCGCAACTAGCTTGATTTTATGCTGTTTGAAAAATGTAATCGCCGCTTCAACCTCAACGTCTTGCACAATGGGTAGGTGAAACAAAGATCCCATGGTTGAGCGGATAACTTTGGGGTTATACAGATCAACTGTTCCCTTAGACAAAACTACCCCGGAAGCTCCAACCGCGTCGGCAGTCCGAATAATTGTTCCAAGATTACCAGGGTCTTGGACATCAATACAAAAAACAACTAATGGGTTTCCAGCTTTAATAACATCATTTAACTGATAAGACTGCTCTTTAACCACCGCCAAGATGCCTTGGGGCGTTTCAACTCCGGTTAGCTCGTTATATTCTTTCTGGGATGCTTTATAACAGGGGATGTTTTTTCTCAGCAGTTGATTTAGAAGAGGTTGGTCCTTGGTGTAGATTACAAAATCAATGGAATCAATGGCATCACCCACCAAATGCGGTCCTTCAACAACAAATTTTTGCTCTTTCCGGCGGAAGCTTTTCTTTTCGAGGAGATTTTTAACTAAGCGAAGCTTGGCATCCATTTAAAAATTATAGCAAATCAGACGCTAAAATACTATGATGCTTAAAAATACAATATTCATTGATTAATAACCACCTATACCAAAAATGCTCGCTATCATTCCGTAAATATCTAAATACATAAAAAAGTACATAAATGAATTCATGGCAATATAATAAATCAATAAAATCAGAATATATGAGGCTATCATACTAACAACAGCATATTTTCTTTTTGACATTAAATAATAAAAAACAAAGATGGAAGAAAAAATAGAAATAAACGAAAGTGAGTTAATTGACAAAAATGTCCACCAAGCAATAAAATTGGAAGAAGATCCCGGGGCATCAAAGGACATCAGAGAAAGGCCAAAGGAGCCACAAGCTGGAATTGATAAAAGTATAACAACAACAATCGAGCTTACTAGCGCAAATATCTTTCCTTTTTCTTTATTTGTTGGGCTAATCTTTTCATCCATCGACAAAATTATAGCAAACAAGGGACAATAATACTATAATTGGAAAATGAAGAAGAATATGGTGAAAGCAGCTGAGATTTTATCAAACGGCGGAGTTATCGCCTTCCCTACTGAAACGGTGTTTGGGATCGGGGCTTTATTAAGCCAACCAACAGCTATTCGCAGAATTTATAAGATTAAAAAAAGGCCACGAAACAAGCCACTACAGGTTCTAGTTGCAAGTCTAAAAGAAGCCCAAAAAATCGGAATATTTAATAAAGAAGCATTAAAATTAGCCAAAAAGCATTGGCCAGGACCGTTGACCTTAGTTATTCAGAAAACAAAACTGGTTCCAAAATTAATTTGTGGCGGGACAAATAAAGTTGGGATCAGAATACCAAAACACAGGACAATATTACAACTGCTTAAAATTTGCGGATCAATTGTCGCCACTTCAGCTAATATTGCAGGAGAAAAACCGGCGTTAACGGCTGAGGAAGTAAAGAAACAACTGCCGGCAATTGATTATACCTTGCCCGGCAAGGTTAAAACCGGCAAAGCATCAAAAGTAATTGACGTAACTTCAAAAGCAAAAACTCTTAGAGCCTAATTAAAATTAAATCTTACCTCGTAATATTGTGATTCCTCAACCCTTGCAGTTGAAGAGTTATAAGCCTTCTTATAATTAATAACTAACTTGGTAAATTGATTTACAGGATAAGCTAACCAGCCACCCAAAATCGCTCCTTGTTCAAAATTTAAAGAACTAAAATCAACAAAAGTCGGTTGGGTATAGTAGCCATATGCTTCAATATTTTGCGGGAGTTTTGCATACAGAGTTCCATTGAATGCCCCATTGCTTTGGTTGTACTGTTCATAAACCGCTTTTAAAGTAGCCAGACCCAAGGCATCAGCATTTAATTGAACTAGGTAGCCATTTTTGGCTTGTCCAGTAGCTTCTAGGGAAGTTAGGTTGACTGGATTATACTCATATTCTGTATTAAAGTAGCTCGGCGCAAAACCTTTATCTAATATCCTATATTCAGCCAGAAAATTGGCTTTGGCAATCAGCAAATCCTGCCCCCAGGAAAAACCAGTAGTAAAACCGTTAGAACCAATCCCATCATGCATCAATTGGGCTAACTCGGCATATAGATTAAAATTAAGTGGTAAGGGAACCGAAGCGTCAACACCTAAACCATTAACTTTTTGCATTAAGCCGGTTGCCGGGATTAAAACCCCGTCATGATCACATAAAAACGATGCTCCAACCGTTAATAACGGGTTAACCCTTTTTTCAGCCCTAACACCATATAAACTGGTTTTTGTAGCAAGTGCTTTTACGATTGTATCGCTAAGAGTTATATAACCAATAACTCCCATTTGATCGTTACTCAGCATGACAACACTCGGATTAAGAGTTGTATAATCTTTCATCAAAAGACCACTCCCCCAAGTCATGGTACTAATTACACCGTAACGGATTCCCTTACTTCCATCATTATATTCAACATTGCGCAGAACAAAATTTTGATACCCCACCGGAGAAGAATTTCCACCAAAGGGGACATTCACATCAAATCCAAAGCTAAACAAGCCAAACCGAATATCCGGATGCCAATTAAGGGTTCCAACCTCTTGAGATCCCACTTTGTAAAAGCCAGCACTCATACCCCCAAAAGCATAGGTATAAGGAAAAGTTGGAGCCTCAGCAAAGGATACCGCGGCAAAAGACAGCATCAATCCAACAACAATCATTCCAAGAATATTTTTTTTCACTCTATTTCCTCCATTCTTTTATACTAATTTTTCTTCCCCCATTTTGCAACCCGATTTACGGTAACTCCTCCAGCCGTAGTAAAATAACCCCCAGCATAGAGAGTATTGGTAGTTGGATCACAGGCCAATGCCAGAACAAAAGCATCAGTTGTCCCGCTCATTCCGGTCCCAAGTGCTTCCCAAGTTGAACCCGTCCAACGAGCGACATAATTAGCACTGACTCCTTTTACAGAAGTAAAAGTTCCACCGGCGTATAAAGATTGGGTAGCTGAATTATAGGCAATTGTAGAGGGGCTTCCTAAATCAGTTGCTCCCCATATTTCGCTCCAAGTACTTCCAGAATATTTTGCAATTTTATGAGTTGCGGCATCACCAACAGCAACGTACAAATCACCGGTAGCAGTATCACAAACCAAGGAATTTGTATTAACAGTATCATCGATATAAGGACCTAATCCTTCCCATGTACTGCCAGTATAATGCGCAATTTTATCGGCACTTATGCCACCGGCAGATGTAAACATCCCCCCAGCATAAACGTTATTTGCTGAAGATCCAACTGCTAAAGAAAAAATTGAGTTATCTGCTCCTAGACCCACCGCTTCCCATGAAATCCCTCCCCATTTTGCAATCCGACTTGCACTGTTTCCACCAATTGCGGTAAAACTTCCACCAGCATATAAAGCATTGGCAATATCGTCATAAGCAAGCGCATAAACAATCTTACTTCCAACAACACCGCTTCCAAGAGCTTCCCAAGTTGTGCCATTCCATTTTGCTATTTTATTAGTTGTAGTTCCTTCTGAAGTAATGAAATTTCCTCCAGCATAGAGAGCGGCCGGACTTTCTCCATAGGTAAGAGCATAAACGGCGGCTGTCATCCCACCACCCACAGCAGCCCAAGTTGTTCCATTCCATTTTGCGATATATTTTGCACTCTCCCCATTTGCAGTTGTAAAATTACCTCCAGCGTATAGGCAGCCTTCAGAAGGAACATAAAGCAGTGTGTTCACCGTATTGTTAACGCCAGAGCCTAAAGCTTGCCAACAATAAAGATCATACCAACGGGTAGCAACCAAGCTATTTTGCATTCCAGGTTTAACTGCTATCGCTCTTACAATTTTTGATGCTTCAATCGAAAAAGGCGAAGAATATAAAGTTGATTCCGTAGTGGTAGGAATGGTTCCATCAAGCGAATAATATATATCTACTTCACCAGTTGTAGCACATTCGATTGTTATATAAAGGCTTGTTACCTCGTAGGAGCCTGAAGACAGGGAAAAAGTTGGAGTAGCAACATATGGCAGTGTAGTTGTTGTACTGGTAGTAGTGGTGGTAGTAGTGGTAGAAGAAGTAGTAGTAATTGTTGTTGTAGAAGTTATCGTAGTAGAAGAGGTTGTTGAGCTAGTTGATGAAGTGGTTGTAACATCCACTCTCCCACAACTAAAAAAAGGAAATCCGAAGATCAAATAACAGAACCCAAAACAAACCAAAAACCCAACTCCCCAATTCCCAACTTTTTTCATATCTTTTCCCTAATGTCTAAAATGCCTGCGTCCCGTAAATAACATTGAGATCCCATTTTCATTAACCTTATCAATTGAATCTTGATCGTTTTTCGATCCTCCCGGCTGAATAATTGCCGAGATACCATGTTTAGCTGCCAATTCTACAACATCGCCAAAAGGAAAGAAAGCATCTGATGCGAGGACAGCCCCTTTAATGTCAAATCGGGATCGCTTTACTGCCAGATTTGCCGAATCAATTCGACTCATTTGTCCGGCACCAATCCCAATTGCTTGACCATTTTTAACAAAGACAATCGCATTGGATTTTATATATTTCACGACACCCCAAGCAAAAAACAAATCTTCCATTTCTGCCAGAGTTGGTTGTTTTATTGAGACAACTTTTACTTCATTAACCGCTAACTGAGCAAGATCAGGGTCCTGCAGCAGCATTCCCCCACTCACCCGTTTATAATCCATTCCCGCAAATGCTTTCCCGATCGTCTGCTCCCCCATATCCATAATGCGTATATTCTTCTTTTCACGCAATATATCCAAGGCCCCAGGTGTATAGCCAGGAGCGATGACAACTTCGATAAAAATACCCGCCATTTCTTTGGCCATAGACTCATCTACTCGCCGGTTAGCAGCTACAATTCCACCAAAAGCTGAAACTGGATCACATTCATAAGCTTTTTTATAGGCCTCATGAATAGTGCCTGCCTGGGCAACACCACAAGGATTGTTATGCTTAATAATTGCAACCGTCGGTTCAGCAAAATAATTTACGCAAGCCCAAGCAGAATCCATATCAACTATGTTATTGAAAGACAATTCTTTGCCATGCAATTGTTTGGCGTTTACAATCCCACTAGTTGCCCCAGCTTCACGATAAAAAGCAGCAGCTTGGTGAGGATTTTCTCCATAACGCAAATCTTGGATTTTTTCTAAAACAATTTCTTTCTCAGTTGGAAATTTATCATCACAAACAAAATTTGCTCCCAAATAACGAACAATGATCGTATCGTAATGTTTGGTATGTTTGTAAGCTTTTAATGCTAATTTTTCACGAGTCTCATGGCTAATCATTCCTTTATTTTTTCTAAGCTCCAAAGCCATTTGATTGTAATCAGCTGGATCGACCACGATCGCAACAGACTTGTTGTTTTTAGCGGAGGCACGAACCATACTAGGGCCACCAATATCAATATTTTCAATCGCTTCAGCTAAGGTACAATTCTTACGGCTAGTTACTTCTTCAAATGGATATAAATTACAAACCACGATACTGAAAGGGTTAATCTTATACTTTTTAATTTCCTGCATGTGCTTGGGATTAGTTTGATCAGCTAAAATTCCACCATAAACAACTGGATGCAGAGTTTTCACTCTTCCATCTAGCATATGTGGATATTTGGTTAACTGCGAAACCTCAGTCACTCTAAGCCCTGCTTTGCGCAGAAACTTAGCCGTTCCGCCGGAAGAAACGATAGCATAACCCTGTTTCTTCAACTCTCTCGCAAATTTTGCCAGACCAGTTTTGTCTGAGACCGATATTAACGCATACTTTTTATTACTAACAGCTAACGGCCTACGGCTAACGACCTTCCTTGCCTTCTTTGCCTTCTGCCCCCTTTTACTTCCCTTGCCCTTACTTGCCCTTACTTGCCTTCTTTTCATATTATTCTCACCTTTCTTCCTTCAATTTTTGTTTTACCTTCTGCAATTAACTTAATCGCCTGCGGATATAATAGATGTTCTTGTTCTAAAATCCTTTGCGACAAACCTTCTTCGGTATCATTCTCTAAAACCGTCACAGCTGCCTGCAATATAATTGGGCCAGTATCGCAGCCCTCGTCAACGTAATGGACAGTTGCACCTGAAATTTTAACTCCGTGCTCCAATGCCTGTTTTTGTCCATGCAATCCAGGAAATGACGGCAAAAGAGCCGGATGAATATTAATCATTCTTCCCTGAAAATGCTCTAGCAGTACAGGACCAATAATCCGCATATAGCCAGCCAAACAAACCAATTGAACCGCATGCTGTTGCAATATTTTAACAATCTCTAGTTCGTACGTGTTTTTATCTTTAAACTGATTCGGCTCAATAGCCAGCACAGGGATATTATGCTTTTTAGCACGCTCAACCCCATAAGCTAATGAATTATTGGTTATAACAACTGCTACTTTGGCAGGGAGCTCCCCCTTTTCGCAGGCATCAATAATAGCTTGCAAATTGGAGCCCCGGCCGGAGATTAAAACACCCAAATTTAGCATTAAATAATGATAACTTCCTGCTTACCTTTGTCAATCGCACCTATGATAAAAGCTTTTTCTTTCTGCTTGGCTAGGTATTTCATCACTTTTTCTACATTTTTAGCAGAAACCACCATAACCATTCCAATCCCCATATTAAAAGTTTGGTACATTTCTTTTTGCTCAACCTTACCCAATTTTTGGATCAATTTAAAAATCGGCAAAACGGTCCATGAGCCAAGATCAATTACCGCCTGGGTTTTGGGAGGAAGAACCCTGGCAACATTTTCCAGTAATCCGCCGCCAGTAATATGCGCCATGCCTTTTATCTCAAACTTCTTAACCAGATCAAGCATCAATTTAACATAAATTTTGGTTGGAGTTAAAAGTTCTTCTCCTAATGATTTATCCAAATCTTCATTGTAGGCTTTAAGGTCCATTTTGGCATGATCGAGTAAAACTTTACGGGCTAAAGTATAGCCGTTGCTATGTAAACCGGAAGAAGCAATTCCAATAATCTTATCTCCCACTTTTACTTTAGATCCATTAATTACCTTTTTCTTATCAATCACTCCACAGACAAAACCAGCCAAATCGTACTCATCAGGTTTATACATATCTGATAATTCAGCTGTTTCTCCTCCCAATAATTCACAATCAGCCATTTTACAGCCTGCAACCACACCCCGTATTATTTTTTCAATAGTTGGGGGATGCACTTTGTGGCAACCAACATAGTCCAAGAAAAACATTGGTTTTGCTCCGCTGACAACAACATCGTTAACATTCATGGCGACCAAATCAATTCCGATGGTATCGTGACGATTGAGTAAAAAAGCGATTTTAAGTTTAGTTCCAACTCCATCCGCTGCCCCAACAATATAATTGGATCCCAAAGGATAGAAGCCGGCAAAAAAGCCAATTCCTTTGGCAATTTTTTGAATTCTCTTAACAACCTCTGCCCCGGCCTTAATATCAACCCCTGCTTGTTTGTATGTTATCATTTCCTCACTCCTTATCTTGCTGCTTCTGCACTAGCGGTCCCGTAATAGACATCTCCGCCACGGAGCACAATGAAAAAGCGGCAATCCTTATTGGTGCATGCCCATGCTTTATAACGGATAGAAACCGCATTATTGGAAAAATCCGACAATGGGATTAAATCACCTTTTTCACATTTTTGGCATTTTGGATAACCCGAACAACAATCTGACATACCTTTCACCTCCATTTATTTAAAAAACAATTTTAAACTCTGCATTTTTTCAGGAATCTTTACTGGATATTCACCATTCAGACAAGCCATACACAGATTTTTGGCTGGCATACTGATAGCCTTCACTAGACTTCGTATACTCAAGTACCCCAATGAATCCGCTTCTAAATATTTACGGATACCATCAATCGATAAATTAGCCGCAATCAGCTCAGCTTTGGTCGCCGTATCTATTCCATAAAAACACGGATTTAAATTGGGAGGAGAAGAAACACGCATGTGCACCTCACGGGCACCGGCATCACGAATTAGGCGAATAATCTGGCGTGAGGTTGTGCCACGCATAATTGAATCATCGATCAACACCACTTTTTTGCCACGCACCGCGTCACGGATAGGATTTAGTTTTATTCTAACTCCCATCTCCCGCATTTCTTGACTGGGTTGAATAAAAGTACGCCCTATGTAGCGGTTCTTAATTAACCCTTCGCCATAGGGAATTTTTGATTCAGCAGAAAAACCAATTGCAGCCGGAATACCAGATTCAGGCACCGGCATAATAATATCCGCATCAACCGGATGTTCTTCAGCTAACATTTTTCCCATCTGAACCCTTGACTCATAAACACTCCTGCCATTTAAAACACTATCCGGACGGGCAAAGTAAATAAATTCGAAAACGCAAAGAGCATCCGTTTCTCCCCGCTGCCAAGTCATTGAAGTTAAACCATTTTCGTCAATCGTCACCAGCTCTCCATTGGCCACATCCCGCATAAACCGGGCACCGATGATATCAATCGCGCAGGTTTCAGAAGCAAAAATATAGCCATTTTCGGTTTTACCAACGCTTAGAGGACGAATCCCGTGCGCATCTTTTAGGGCAAGTAATTTATCTTTGGTCATGATAATCAGAGAAAAAGCCCCTCTACATTGTTTGACAGCTTCTACCACAGCTTCTTCAATTTTTTCCATCTTTGAAGTGGCAATTAACTGAGCAAGAACCTCAGTATCAGTGGTTCCTTCAAAAGCTATTCCTTTTTCTTTCAGTTCATTTCGCAAGTCGGCAGAGTTAACTAGGTTGCCGTTATGGGCTATGGCAATAACTCCATACTTGCTCTCAAAAATAATGGGCTGGGCATTTTCAAGGATAGAAGATCCTGTAGTTGAATAGCGGACATGCCCCACTGCAATTTTACCGGGCAAAGTTTGCAAGCGCTTTTCGTTAAACACCTGGTTAACTAACCCCATACCTTTGTGGCATTTGATTTCATTCCCATCAGACACTGCAATTCCAGCTGATTCTTGTCCCCGATGCTGCAGCGCAAATAGCCCATAATAGGTCAATTTTGCCGGACCATCTGGTGCAAAATTATAGACTCCAAAAATGCCACACATATTAATTTATTCTCCTACTATTTGGATTACTACTTCTCGGCCGCGAGAACGATTATCATGGTCAATTACCACTATTTGTTGCCAGGTTCCTAAGGTGATTGCTCCTTCAATGATCGGAACAGTAAGCGACGGACCAATGAGAGAAGCATTAAGATGTGCATTGCTATTATCTTCTCCCCAGGTTTGTTCATGCGAATAAGAGGCATTTTCAATTGTCGTAACAGAAGCAGTTGATCCATAGATAAAGACGGTAACAAGCCCCTCTTTTACACTAGCTTCTGCAACTGCCTGCTTCACCTCATCGGTGACGTTTACTACCTGTTCTTTGCCCTTGGTTTGCAATTTAATTTTCTTAGATTTTACTATCATACTATTCTACTTTAAGTTTTCATTCCACACACTTAATTATGTAATTTAACAACCTTTCTCAATTCAGCAACACAGTTATTTATAGCCACCATTTCAACTTTTCCAGAGGCTCTTTCTTTAACCTCAACTTTCCCTTCCTTAAGTCCCCTTGGTCCTACAATCACTTTAAAAGGGATTCCGATCAAATCCATATCTTTTAGGCGGGAACCAACCCTATCCAGTCGATCATCTAAAATGACAGTATAATTATTTTCTATAAGAGAGGCGTAAATCTTTTCAGCCACCTCCCTTTGCTCTTTTTCAGCATAATCTACCGGAATAACTGCTATTTTATAGGGGGCAATTGGCAGAGGCCAAATAATGCCATTTTCATCATGATTTTGTTCTATCGCCGCCTGAGCCGTCCTCCCAACTCCAATGCCATAACAACCCATGATCATGGGTTTCTCTTGATTGTTTTCGTCAACAAAAATACACTTCATTTTTTCAGAATATTTGGTTCCTAGTTTAAAAATATGCCCAACTTCAATTCCCCGCTTTTTGATCAACGCTCCCCCATTACACTTTGGACAAGGTTCGCCTTCATTGGAAAACGATTTCCAGTTAATAGCAAACTGACATTTAGGGCAGGCTAAGATCTCTTCTTCCCCACTGTCCGCCAGCAGCATAAATTCTTGCGAAAAGTTTCCCCCAATTAATCCGGGATCAGCGTCAACCACTCTAAAATCCAGTCCCATGCGAGTAAATATGCGGCAATAAGTATCATGCATCTTCTGATATTCTTTATCTAAATCTTCCTCTGAAGTATGAAAGCTATAAGCATCTTTCATCATAAATTCACGCCCACGCATAAGACCAAATCTTGGACGAATCTCATCGCGAAACTTGGTTTGGATTTG
The DNA here is from genome assembly GCA_041658745.1 of Candidatus Margulisiibacteriota bacterium. Lineage (GTDB taxonomy): Bacteria > Margulisbacteria > WOR-1 > O2-12-FULL-45-9 > O2-12-FULL-45-9 > JASEHX01. The sequence goes on from JBAZZP010000001.1 coordinate 51,323, forward strand.
ATATAAGTTAATCGGTAATTGTTTATAGGATCGAATTGAAGTCTTAACTAAATCCGTAATAACCTCTTCGTGGGTTGGGCCTAAACAAAATTGGCGTTCATGCCGATCTTCAATGCGAAACAGTTCTTTGCCATAGGCTTCCCAGCGAGCAGTTTCTTGCCATAGTTCCGCTGGGATTAAAACTGGCATAAAAACTTCTTGAGCACCAGAGCGGTTCAATTCTTCGCGGACAATTTGGGTGACGTTTTGCAAAACTTTGTAGCCAAGAGGTAAATAGGTATAGATTCCAGCAGCCAGCTTGCGGATAAACCCTCCCCGGAGCAGTAATTTGTGGGATACTATTTCGGCTTCAGCCGGATCTTCCCGGAGCGTAGGACAAAGGAGCCGCGACATTCTCATTGTGTAGTCTTCTTCCTCCCCCAAAGTCGGTCCCGAATCGCCTATATTATAGCATAAGATGCTATAATTGGCATTAATGTATGACCCAGACAGAGCCATCCTATTAGGAGTGGATTTACCCTCCAAAAACCATATTCCAATTGAAGAATCAATGGCAGAATTGGCACGCCTTGCCAGTACAGCCGGAGCAATAGTCGTTGGCAGAATGCAGCAAAAAAGGCAAATGCCTGATATTACCCATTACGTTGGCTCTGGCAAGTTGGACGAAATAAAAGCCATGATCAAAAGCACTTCTGCTAACATGCTGATCTTAGACAGCGAGATCTTTCCTTCCCAGGAACGCAATTTGGAGGAAGCACTCGATATCCAAATCGTAGGTCGAACCGAATTAATCCTCAATATTTTTGCCAAGCATGCCAAAAGCCGGGAAGGAAAAATCCAAGTAGATCTTGCCAAAATGCAATATCAATTACCTCGTCTTTCCGGCATGTGGGAACACCTTTCCCGCCAGAAGGGAGGGATCGGTTTGCGGGATGTGGGGGAAAAACAAATTGAGATCGACCGGCGAATAATCAATAAAAAGATTAGCCTCCTGAAAAAGGAAATTGAAAAGCTAAGAAATGAACATAGTATCCGTCGCGAAAACCGCCGCCGCAATCAAATTCCAGCAGTTGCTTTAGTTGGTTATACCAATGCCGGCAAATCAACTTTGCTAAATGCTTTAACTAATGCGGGAGTTTTAACCCAGGACAAATTATTTGCGACCCTTGATCCCACTACCCGGCAATTTTATTTACCTAGTAAACGACAAATTGTATTAACCGACACCGTTGGCTTTATTCAAAAACTCCCCCATCAACTGGTGGCAGCTTTTAGGACAACTCTGGAAGAAGTAACCGAAGCCGATTTGCTTTTGCATGTAGTTGATGCCTCTCACCCCTATTATGAAGATCAGATAAGGGCGGTAATGATCGTACTAGAAGAATTAAAGTGTGCTGATAAGCCCATGATTACAATTTTTAATAAAGCTGATAAATTAATGCAGAAAGTTCCCGATCTTATATTAGAAAAGCATCAACCATCAATTATCATTTCGGCATTGAACAATAAAGGATTAGACAAATTAATTGGCGAATTAACTAAATTTTTCTCGACACAGCCTTAGCAACATTATTTAACTCTTCCATCAATTGCTTAAAAGTATCAAATTTAAGACTTTGTGCTCCGTCACTCATAGCTTCTTCCGGCCGAGGATGAACTTCGAGCATTAAACCATCCGCCCCGGCAGCAATCCCCGCTTTGGCCATCGCTGGCACCAAATACCATTCCCCCGTTCCATGGCTAGGATCAACAATGATGGGAAGATGGGTTAATCTTTTAACCAAAGGCACCGCATTAAGATCTAAAGTATTGCGAGTAGCGGTTTCAAAAGTTCGGATACCCCTCTCACATAGAACAACTTGTTTATTGCCCTCAGAAAAAATATATTCTGCCGACATAAGCCATTCTTGTACCGTTGATCCAGGTCCGCGTTTTAATAAAATTGGCTTCTTGGTTTTACCGACCTCTTTTAATAAATTGAAATTAGCCATGTTGCGCGCACCAATTTGTAGCATATCAGCATATTTGGCAACCAAGGTTACATCCCGAGTATCCATCACCTCGGTGACAAAAGGAACACCGGTCTTTTCCCGAGCCTCTGCCATAATTTTTAACCCTTCTTCCCCGAGTCCCTGGAAAGCATAAGGAGAAGTGCGCGGTTTAAAGGCTCCACCTCGCAGCATGGTTGCCCCAGCCTTTTTTACAGCAATCGCTACTTCCATAAACTCTTTCCTGCCCTCCACCGAACAAGGACCAGCCATTATGCATAGCTTTTGCCCGGCTCCAATTTTTACTTTGTCGCCAACTTTGACAATAGTGTCGGTTTTATATAACTCGCGACTGACTAATTTATACGGTTTTCGAATGGGCACAATTTCTGAGACGCCCGGCAACATTTGGAGAGCTTCCAGTTGAATGGCACTTTTATCTCCAATCGCCCCAATCACCGTTCGTTCGGATCCTTTGGACAAATGAGTTCCAAAGCCATGTTTTTTTAACTTCTCAACCACTTGGTCAATCTGCTTTTCGGTAGCATCGGGACGCATGATAATAATCATGTAGATTTACCTCCTGAGGTTTACAGCTTCTTTTAAATAAACGTGCTTAATTTCTTTTTGGCTTTTGTCAGTGTTTAAATGGATTAATACCCGAATACATTTTGCCAAACTGCCACTGACTGGGATCTCGGTGGCGTCCAGCAAAGGAACATCATTCCAACCAAGCTCACGTGCCGCAACAGCTGGAAATTCGGCGTCCAAATCTTTGGTTACTGTAAAAAAAATCGAAGCTATGTCATCAATGCTAATAGCATTTACTTTCACAACTTCTAACAATAGTTCTTTAGTAGCAACAATAATTTCTTCGCGTTGGTTATATTGAACAGTTGTTGCGCCACGGACACCTCTTATCTTCATAAATAAATGTTAGCAAATTCCCGACAAATACGCAAGATAGAGTGAATTTAATTTGGAAAGTAAATTGTTTTCAAAATCAAAGATATTTATCTGTCTCCCAGATTCAATTAATAATGATGTGGCTGTCTGGCCGATTTCTGTTGGAAAAGAGCCAGCAGGATTATTGATATTTATCCCCATACCAATAATTAATTCTCCATTTTTCAGCCTTTCAACCAAAATACCGCAAACCTTTTTTCCATTAAGCAACACATCATTGGGATGCTTGATTGTGGCAGTTAATTGATAAATTTCTAAAATAGTTTCAACTACTGCTTCCGCATATAATAAAGTAAGAGGAATTAATTCCTGTGGATTTTTGAAGGGTTTTAAGATGACAGACATATACAAACCAACATTAGCAGGGGAAAACCAACTACTACCAGGCTTTCCTCTTCCCTTTGTCTGCTCAGAAGATACAATTACAGTGCCTTCACTAATGCCTGAAGAAATTAAACGTTTAGCTTCATCACAGGTTGAATCAATACTGGGATAGCGCAGAAGCTTTTGGCCAATAATTGCCGTCACTTTAAAAGTTGTAATTAAGCCCTAAAGAAGCTAAGTCTGAAGTATCGCTGACCGATTTGTCTTGATAAATACGATACATAGCATCAAGCGAAGTATTAGGCGCAATAGCGTAAGAAATACCACCTTCAGCCGTTAACTTACCTTTGGTTGTATCATACTGGTAATTGCTATTTAAAGTAATTTCGCCCTTACCAACCAAGGTGAAATTAGGATCCAACATTTGAGCAACCTTACCCCCCAAATTAACCGTCCCAGTTTCTAAAACTCGATTAAAGGGATCAACTCCAGTAAAATAAAACTCTTGCGCAGTAAAATTAGGGTCAATAAAGGTGGCTCCGATTTTTGAAAATTGTAGCGTTGCAACCGTTCCAGTATCCCACACATCTTTCAAATCCAATTTTCCAGCAACCATCAATGAACTTTGAGTAGAACCACCACCAGCAATTTTTCCTTCAGCATCAATTTTACTGCCAAGCGGCGCAGCCAAAGTCAAAGATGCCCGGGTATTGCGGCAATCCGGACGATTATACATCCCGGTAAAGACGTAATCGCCAGTTGCATCTAATTTAATTTCGTTTAACCAAGGGACATTACCAATCTTATAGTTAATTGTACCGGTAAATTGGCTAGTATTAATTTTGCCGGTAGTGTTATTATCCAAGGCTATATAGCCACCCGAAATATCAAATCCCCATAAATTAGTATAAGCTTTTATTCCGGTATGCGGACGCCAATAAACATAACCAATATCACTGGGGATAGCATGGGTAGGATCAAGCGAGCGTTTTTTGGGTCCGGGCCCATAAGTTAATTGCAAAGTAACTGGGTTATTAAAACCAAGATCAGCTAAATTTAGTTTAATTTTCGAATCAATCACCAGCAAATTAGCCGCTAAAGATTCGAGAGAAACCGTACCATCATTATAATAACCATAATCTTCGGTATCTAAGTTAATATCAACATCGGTATTTTCGTTGATTTTTTGTTTTACACCAGAAATTAACCTGTAACTAGAAACAGTGGCTTTATAACCACCAATACTCGAAACCAAGTTGGCAATTTTCCAATCTCCTTCATAATTACCATAAAAAACACTAGCTTCTTTTTGCTTCTTCAAAGCTAAAACATCGCTTTTGAGTGAGGCAAGATCAGCATTGACACTTTCAATCGAGATACTTTTGGATAATTTTGATAAAAAAACCGCAGTTTCATAGCGAGAAATGCTCTTGTCGCCACGAAAAGTCCCATCTGGATAGCCTTTGGTTATTCCCATGCGAACCATATCGTAAACCGAAGACGACGCCCAATGACTATCGGGAACATCTTTAAATTTTGTAGCAGCAAAGGATGGAGCAACAATAAAGATTGAGAGTACAAATAAAACAAATAAATTTCTTTTCACGTTATTCCTTTCACCTTTCTTTGACGCCCAAATTATAACATTCGACTATTTGCTTTGCAACTTAAAAACCACACTTTACCGACAATCCGACCAAACTTGAAACAACCGGAACTAAATCAGCAAATTGAGCAATACCACTTGGCACATTATAAGATCGATAGAAAAGATTAAGATTAGAGTCTTTAGCGAATGAATATCCAAGAGCTCCTTCCCATTCCAAATAAGTTCCAGGATAATTTTCACCATAACGCAGACGAGTATCGGTCACCCAATCACTTTTAAATTCTAAAAAGAACTCCCGGTACAATTTTTGCTTTAAACTTAGTCCAACATCAATCGTTCCATCCAAAAACAAACGATCGAAATTGTTAACATCTAAAAATTCATACTTATCTAAATTTTCTTTTCGATAATTACTTCCCACCGCATCTATTCTTAATGTTATTTGCGTACCGGTTTTGCGGGGATCCAACATTTTTTGTTCAAATTTAGCATATAAACCGCTAACCGTGTTATGAGAAGAGCCAAGAGCCAATACTAAATTAGTCATCATTTTATCGGATGGAGTAAAAACCAGGCCAGTTTCTGCTCGATAATCGTGCGAGTCATTCCCAAAGACATAATGTGGCTGGAGATAAACCAACCATTTACCGAAAACGTAAGCCAACTTTGCATTGAGTTCTTGCACCCCCACCTCTCCCGATGGAGTAACCTGCCTTGCCACAAAGGCAGAAGACAGCGTAAAACCTTTTGCTGCACCGGACAATTCAAGCGCACTATTCGGCCGCATATAATAAATATTGTTTTCGCTCGGAAACATTCCCGCCGGTTCGGTATGGAGTTGTTTGCCTGGCCCCAAAACCATACTCAAATCCATTCCCCAAAGACGAGTAGTCCCTTTAGCGTCAAACAAAGTAGTTGAAATATCCCGGACTCCTTGAATATTATAACCGGTATCCATCGTGTCCAAATTGATTTTTAAAGCGGTTTCCCGATCAATCAATTTAGACGCCGATAGTTTCAAGCGATAATCAGCTTGGGTCACAGAAGGAGAAAAAGACTGCCTAAACCTCCCCTCAAAAGAGCCAAAAAATCCCACCTTCCCCGATTGCGGGCTTTCGTTATACGTTAGGAGAGCCACTTCACTTTTTAATTCTTCAACAATTTTCTTATTATACGCACTCTGCTTTAAATAAGAACGATTAAGCTTTGATAAAAAAGAAGAAATTTCAAAGCGATTGATTGCCCGATCTCCATGGTAGGTTCCATCTGGGAATCCACCGGTAACTCCCAAACGCACCATTTGATATACCGCATCATTGGCCCAGTGGCCTTCGGGGACATCGCGCAAATATACCTCATCGGCAAATGAAAAATTGAAAATTAAAAATGAAAAATGAAAGAATAGTGCTATTTGAAATATTCTTTTGATTGAAAAGCAAGACATCATAGATAGGCTATAATTTCTTTGGCGATGTCCATTGCTGCTTGAGGACGGCTGGCTCGGAGGATATTGGCCTTCATTTCTTCAAATACTTTATTATTAGTAATTATTTCTTGAATCATTTCTACCACTCTTTCAGGGTCTTGGCTTACTTTTCCCACATTTTCACGCGTAACATATTCCACATTCCCTTCTTCTTGCCCTGGCAGCCAAGAAGTGATAATAATCGGCAAATTCATCGCCATGGCTTCAGCAATTGTCCCAGGACCGGCTTTGGTAACAATTAAATCGGATTCAGCCATGATCTCAGGAACTTTGTCGGTAAAACCGTAAACCTTTAGCGGAAATTTATATTTAGAAATATCTTTCTTTAGCTTTTGTTCAAGGCTCTTGTTGCGCCCAGCAATTACAATCACTTGGATCTTTAGATCAAGCTGGTTAAGATTTTCAATGATTTCGTCCATTCTACCCGCACCTTCACCCCCCCCCATCATCAAAACAGTAAATAAATCTGGCTTCAACTTACTTTTTTTGCGGGCTTTTTGTTTCCAGGGAGTGTTAAGAAAGAATTTGGGATCGATCGGCATTCCACAAATCTTTATTTTTTCTTCCGGCATACCGTATTGCATGGCCAGCTTTTTGGCATCATCGGTCGCAACAATGGTTAAATCTACGTCAGGAACAATCCAAGCCCGATGTAAAGTAACGGGGTCAGTAATAACTACAATAAATGGAATTTTCTTACCCGTCTGGCGAATTGCATTAATGGTTAAGTGGTTTACCATCGGATGGACCGAAACAATTACATCCGGATCCATTTCCTCAATTAGTTTCTTTAACTCATTTAAAATAAATGGGCCCGAAATCTTTTCGAGCATTTCTAATTTCTTTTGATCATCCAGCCAATAATACAATTGTCCCCACAGTTTGGGGGTGTATTTAATAACTGGTGCATATAATTTGGCAAAAATGTTTAGAAAGCCTGAACACTGAGAAAAAGCATCGATCATTTCCTGTTTAATTTCTTTTTTATAGACGTGCTCTACTGCATGGACAATGGCCGTAGCCGCCGAGCGATGCCCACCACCTGTATCAGAAAACAAATAAAGAATTTTTTTATTCATACCAAACTAAAGTCCTTTTGAGCCCATTTTTAATATCTACCTTGGGTGCCCAGCCGATGCCTTTTTTAGCTTTTGAAACGTTTAGAACACTTCTAAACAATTCCCCAGCTCTAGCATCAGCATAAATCGCATTATCTTTGAATTTTAAAAGATTCTTTAATATGGCAAATAACTCATTAACCGAGGTTCCCTTCCCTGTCCCGATATTAAAAATTTGATTGGTGCCTTTTTTTAAGGCTAAAAGATTGGCGCGGGCAACATCCCCAACATACACATAATCTCTGAGTTGTTTTCCGTCACCATAGATATAGGGGGATTTCCCTTCAAGTAATTTTCCACAGAAAATAGCAATTACGCCGGCTTCACCCAATGGATCTTGACGGGGGCCGTAAACATTCCCATAGCGCAGAACAGTATAATCTAATCCGAAGTTTACTTTATAGGCATAAAGATACATTTCAGCCGTTCGTTTGGTTATGGCATAGGGGGAAATAGGCTCCTGAGGGTGAGTTTCCTTAGCACCGCTTTTATCTTTAACTTCACCGTAAATCGCTCCGCCAGTAGAAGAGAAAATAACTTTTTTTACTTTGGCTTTAACCGCAGCTTCCAGCAGATTTAGGGTGCCGATTTCGTTTACTTCAGCCGTATATTTTGGTTCAGAAACCGATTTCCGGACATCAATCTGTGCAGCCAGGTGGTTTATGACGTCAGGTGATAAATCACGGACAACTGCAGAAAGTTTTTCATCACGAATGTCTAGGTTGATGAAGTTTGCCTTGGGGTTAAGATTCGACTGCTTCCCAGTGGTTAAATTGTCAACTACCGCAACTTCATGACCGGCCTCAATATAAGCATCAACGATATTGGAACCGATAAACCCTGCTCCGCCAGTGACTAGGATTTTCATTAATTAGTACCTTTTTGGATTATAACATTTTGAAAACAACAAAAGAAGCTGAAATTTAGCATTTATACCATCGATAACGAAATATATGAATTCACTGTTTATACATAGAATCGCATTTGCTTTCCCATTAGCTGCCCAAGGAATAGATTATTTTTCTTTAAGAATGAAACCTGAAAGCAACGTCCGCAAACAAATCTTAAAAGAAAATGGATTAGATCATTTTACCTGCTTTGCTGCCGCTTCAGCCTGGGCAAATGGCTACCACGAAAAGTCCTTAGAAATGGAAATAACTGCCCGGAAAGATGCGGGCCAATATTTAGAAGACATAGCTGATTTTTTATGTTCTGAAACTCTAAGGGATAGTTCTCATTTGCAAGAAAATAAATACTGGGAAATGATTTGCCGGGTACTCAATTTCCAGGTTGATCCATATGCCAGCACAGAAAAACAGCGTGAATTATTTACTACATCTCAACTAATTTTTATAACAGAAAAAATTCCAACTGCCGCTTTACCATATGTACTTTGGTATGTTCATCCCAGATGCGCAATAAATCGTGTTTTCCAATGTGCTTCCGAAGACAAAATTCTAGCTTCCGCAGTTAATATCCAAGCCACTCAAATGCTTGATGTCCTAGCGGTTTCGCTCAAAGATGTAAATATAGATTTGGCCAAATTATTGCTAAGTATAAAAAATCACGATGCAGTAGTGCAGGCCATTTTGGGTGATTATAATGGGATGGCTTTTTATAATCGGTTTGAGTTTAACCCAATGCTTTATAGTGCTACTACTTTTCAAATAGGTTCCGTTACCATGCGAAAAAAAGCTGCAATTGCTCTAGCTTCAATATCTCCCCAAAAAAGTGCAGAAATATTAAACATGGCCTACACCTCTACAGGGGAGGACAAAGTTAGTGATTTTTACTTTATTTGGGGGGGGTACCTTAAATTTGCACAACAAAAATATCAAGTTGATTTAAACGCAATATTTTGTTTTACGCCAACTAAAACTAGAGACGGTTTGTTATCTCAGATGAGAACCAATTGAAAAAAAATATTTTATCGTTAATTGCTCTATAATTATTTCTTTTTAGCTAACGCTTCTTTATATAAATCTTCAACTTGTCCAGCAATTGTCTTCCATTCGTATTTTTCTTCCACCATACGACGACCAGCTTTGCCCATTTCAATTGCCTTTTGAGGATCAGCAAGGAGAGAAATAACTGCATTGGCAATCGCATCTGGATCTTGTTTTGGAATTATTAAACCGGTCTTCCCCTCTTCCATCACCGCATTTGGTCCGGGGATATCCGTACAAATAACCGCGGTACTATTGGCCATAGCTTCAAGCTGAACGATACCAAAAGCCTCAAGCCGGTTGATCGATGGAAAAACATAAACCAGTGAATTATGATAAAGCTCAACCAACTTTTCAAAAGTGGCCGTACCCAATATCTCAATTGAACTACGCACTCCCAATTCATCAATTATGCGGTTAATATAGTCTTTCTCTTCCCCATCACCGCAAATGACTAACTTGGTATCAGGAAATTTGGCTAATATCTTGGGCATAGCCTTTACAGTATAATCACAGCCTTTGTTCCCAGCCATCCGACCTAACCATAATATTTGGCGTGGATTCTTATCTTTTTCGGACAGACCAAGCTTTCTCTGCATATCATCCATGGCTTCATGGAACAAACCAATGGGAATATTGCGGACATTGGGAACATACTTTAATACGGGGGAAGTCTCCGCATAAGTTCTGGTGGTATTGTAAACTGCATCAGCTTTTTTCAGCAGCATGCGAGCATACACATTAGCCGACTTTTCAACTGCTTTAATTAGGAATTCGGGAACCTTGTAGCCATAATACTTCTCAGAAACAGTCACATCACAATGATAAGTTACAATTACAGGTTGTTTTACTTTACCAATCACTTCACGCAAGAAACCAAAAGGCGGGACATGACAGTGCACAATGTCATAACCTTCTAATATTTTAATATCGAATTTTTGTTTGGTAGCTGGGAGATAATCAAACCATAGGCTTGCAGGTAAACGAATCACCTTAAAATTACCCATCTGCTCTTCAGCCGGAGCATTTTTTTCGGCTGGGAGGTTAGCACAAATTACTGTTACTTCGTGGCCAGCATTTACCATGGCCGTGGATAAGTCTTTAACATATTTCTCGGTTCCGCCGGTGTGGGGATAAAAAAACGGGCTAAGCATTACAATCTTCATAAACTTTTCCTCCTTTTAAATTGGTTCATCATTTCTGAATATTGATTGAGCCAAAAATACTTATCAAATCCAGCTGCTAGCGATGGTAACATATACGGCCAACGCATGCAAGAAGAACAGGTAGCTTCTTTGCCTTGGATACCATTTTGATTAAAATAACAGGGCGAAACACGGCTGCCATCGGGAAGTATGGTCAGAGTAGTTTCTTTTGCCCGGCAACGAGGAAACAAAACATTATTCCCGCCTGATTTAATAAGAGCCAGCATTGCTAAATCCAACAACACATTCTTACGCTTAAAATAGTAACGAATATGCTGCAAAGAATCCACAGAAAATCCCTGTAAGCCATAAAAATCGTAAACCGGACTGAGAAAAACAAAAGCCTTTAGTCTATCCGCCAAATCCATCATTTCTGGTAAAAAGCGCACACTGTCACGCGTTAAGGTAAACAAGATAATGGGCTTTTCTCCCAGTTCGGCCGCTAATTTGATCGCTTTGATCACCTCATGAAAACATTCCACCCCACGACTACGGTCATGTTCTTCTGCAATGGGATAATCTAATGAAAAATACAATCTATCAATCTTACCATCCAACAATCTGGCTTTTTCAGCGTAAAGAATTCCGTTCGTAGACATAGAGACATAGAAACCTAGCCCTTTCGCTTTCGTCAAAATATCGGGCAGATCTTCGCGCAGCAGCGGTTCTCCACCTGTGATATTGAGATGTTTAACTCCTAAGCGTCGAATTGATTCCAATAACCCCTGATCACCAGATTCCCTGATTCCCTGATTTCCATCCCCCCGCCACATTGTGCAAAACTCACACGTGTCATTACAACGCAATGTAACATAATAGTGGCAAATCAAAGCCGTCATACCGTCTTAAACTTGGGCAGAAAAATACCGGCCAGACCAGTCAAACCAACAATCCAGCCGAGGATATTGAGCGCAAACCCTACCCCATAGAGATCAGCCACAAAACCGGCAATAATTACAGGAAAGACAAAAGCAGAATTTATTAACATATTTTGCATGCCAAACACCCTCCCCATTATTCGACGGGGAATTCTTTGCTGCAAAATGGTTTGAATTGAAGAAGTAATAAAAATATTGCATAGCCCTAGCAGAAAAATCAGGAACAAAGCCAGCGGTAGATTAGTTACTTGCCCAATAAAAATAAGAACCAATCCAGAGATTATAAAGCTAACGATAACAATTGCTCCTTTTGACATATAGCGACGCAGGCGATCAAGCATGGTCATTCCCAAAAACATGCCAACAGCTACTGCAAAAATAAGATAGCCAAAATTATGCGCTCCAATATTCAAAATATCCTTGGCATATGAAATAGCTAACAATGAAATAATGGCGATAGCTGAAGTTGCCACCAATAGTTTAAAGAGAGAATACTTTACCACCTCGTTGCGCCGGATAAATTCTAATCCGAACAACATATCTTTGATGATAGGAGATCGCAGATGCTCAATTTTTACTTCCCGCGGTTTGAGTGGGATAAGGGCAATTACTCCCGCAGCCAAAAAATACAGGACAGCCACTGCAATAAAAGTACCGACATTCCCAAATAAATTTACCAGTGGAGCCCCAAGGCCCAAACCGATTACCGAGGCTCCCATCCAAGTTACCATAAAAAGCGAATTGGCGACGATCAAATCATCTTTTTTAACCAATTCAGGGATCGCTGAACTTTCAGCCGGAGCAAAGAATTGTGCAGCGGTATATATTAAAAAACTAACTCCAAAAATTAAATACATCGACTTATCAATAAAGGGAATAATTAAAAGTATTAACACACCACGAATAACTGAGGTTATCGTTAGCATTTTCTTGCGATCATGCTTGTCGACATAAACACCCGCTAAAGGACCAAAGATAATTGATGGCAACCCAAAAGCCAGCAGCGGGACAGAAACTCCCAGATTGGAATTGGTAAGATTGTAAGCAATAACCATGAGGACATACACAAAAATGCGGTCAGCTAATTGCGAATTAAGTTGCCCTAGCCAAAGCGCCAAAAAACCAACATTGGAAAGCACTTTGGTAAAACTCTCTTTGGCTTGTTCTACCATACCCTAAGATCCCTTCCCACATGCTCACTAAGAGATAAGCGCGGATGAATCCCCTCTTCAAATATTCCTTCTAGTTTGGCGAAGGCAATTTCAAAATCCAGTACAACCCGCTTGGCCGATTTTTCTTCTTTCATACGATATAAAGTACTAAGCAGCAGATCAAACAAATCCACATTTTGCTGCCCATCAGATGTCCCCGAGTTTACCAATTTCAACACGTAAAGTCCAGCCAATACTTTTTCTCCGTCCCGTAATTTTTGGAAAGTTTCTAATACTTGGCATTGGGAAACAATATCTAGGGAACGTCCCTTAGCAATAAAATAATCGGCGTAGGTAAACGTTTCAACTCTTCCGCCAAAACGGGAAGGAACCCGCCTTGCCCCTTTGGCAATAACCCGCACTTTGCCAAATTCGCGGGTAAAAATGGTAACCATCTTATCCGCTTCAGCAAAAGGCTGTGTTTTTAAAGTAATCGCTACTGCTTTATAGGAAGCCATAGGCTAAATTCAGTTCCCTTTCCAATTGAGCTTTTAACCTCAATTGCTCCCTTGTGCTCCTGCAAGATACGAAAAGCCATAAACAAACCAAGTCCAGTTCCTTCTTCCTTCAGGCTAAAAAAGGGATCAAATATTTTTTCAATTTTATCGGCCGCTATCCCCACTCCACTATCCGAAATTTTGATTACAATACGATCATCTATTTGCTCACTGCAAGCAAACAACCGACCGCCGCTGGGCATTGCCTGAATCGCATTCAGCACTAGATTCCCAAGCGCTTGCTGCATCTGATCAGCATCTACTAAGATTAAAGGAAGCTCGGCAAATTGACATTCGATTTTTATCCCCGCCTTCTTAGCCATATTAGAATAAAACTCGATTACCTCAACAATGGTATTATTAACGTTTATTAGCTTTTTTTCAAGCCTTACCGCTTTGCCTGCCCGCAGTAAGCTCTCAATTATGCGGTTAATCCGCCCAAGTTGGCGAGGAACCATTTCGACATAATCCCCCACAAAGGATGGATCCTCTATGTTTTCAGGCAACATTTGAGTCATCCCTTTTATAACCGCTAGTGGATTTTTGATTTCATGCGCCATGCCAGCCGCCATGGTCCCAACAGCTGACAATTTGTCTGCTCGCAGCAATGAATGAAAAAGTTTTTGATTCTCAATAGATAAATTATCGATCGTTTTTTTGTAATAATATTCTCCACGATAAAACAGCTTGTCAACTGTTTTTTGGATCTGGTCTTTAGCTGGTTGAAAAATCAACACAACCACAAATACTATGAGAAAAGAGGTAAAAACCGGGCTAAAAAACATAATACTTGAAAACCAATAATTTATTAGTAAAACGGCCAACGTATAAAACCCGGTAAACAATATAGTGAGTGCTGAATAAACTATGCCTTGATTAACCATAATAGTAATATCCAGCAGATTATGTTTAACAATGGCATAAACCATAATCAATAAAACAATCGGTAATAGATAATGATTTAAAATCGGAAAGTTAATGGCAAAAACTGGCAGAAAAAGAGTTATTGCACCGCAAAACCCCAAAAGTGAAGCCGCAAAAACATAAACCAATTGCTTATGACGTTCTCCAGAAGCTTTGCTTAAACTAAATGCCAATTCTCCAAAACCCAGCAAGAAAACAAACGCTACATATAGCGCAAAATAGGAATACACCCAGCCAGCTTGAGGAAAATATTTAATCCCAAACACTGGCACAACATCTTTTACAAACCAGGGAGTAAAATCAAAGATAATTAAAACTAGCGCCATAAAATACACAAATCCTAATATACTTTTTTGTTTCTGATCTTTCCCTAATAAACAAAGAATAAAATGCAAATAAAACACAGGAGCACAGACTGCCGCGCCGAGATTAATGCGAGTAGACAAAAGAACGAATGCTTTTTCTTTAAATATTCCGCCAAGCGCTTGTCCTCCCATCCAAACTGCAATTGCCAGGGAAAAAAGAGCCAGGCTTTGATTCAAAAGTTTTGATCGCGCACGCCCAAAGATATAAACAGCTATCGCCAAAGCAAATAAAGCAGTAAAAAATACGGTGCCAGTTTCAAGCGACATAGCAATCTAATATTATGCTCATTTTAAAGTACTCTCAAGCAAATTTGATTATATACTGTCAATATTTTGACACTGGGTGTTGAAATATTGGGCAGATTAGGGCTTTTTAGGGATAAATGGCTTGGTAATAATGTTGCTCAGTAACGGATGTATGGAAAAGGAGTTTTAAATGAGAAAGTTTACTATACTAGCCGTCGACGATGAGATCGATATGTTAAAAACCTTTGAAAAGATTTTAAAGAAAAAATACTTGCTGCATACTACAACATTGGTTAGGGATGCCATAAAAATGATTGTGGAGTTAAAAATCGACATAGTCCTTTTGGATATCCGCATGCCTAAAATCGATGGACTAACCCTGCTCCGACAGATTAAAGCAACCAATCCGGAGGTAGAAGTAATCATTGTCTCCGCTTCCAATGATATTGTTTCGGCGGTAGAGGCCATGAAAGCAGGAGCCTTAGATTATGTAGCTAAGCCTTTTGATATCAATGAATTATGCACCGTAATTGAAAAAGCCATTGAAAAAAGGGGCCTACAGCTGGAAAACCTGTATCTGAAAGAAGCTCTAGCCCAAGCTACTTCTTTTTGTGATCTAATTGGTAAAAGCCAAATTATGCAAAATGTCTTCGAAACTATCGAATCAGTCGCTAAAACCGACAGCCGGATTCTTATTACCGGAGAATCAGGAACCGGCAAAGAATTGGTCGCCAGAGCCATCCACAAAAATAGCCAACGCGCCAACCACCCCTTTATTGCAGTTAACTGCGCAGCCATTCCAGATAATTTACTCGAATCCGAACTCTTCGGTTACGAAAAAGGGGCTTTTACCGGTGCCATGGAGAGAAAACTGGGTAAATTTGAATTAGCTGACAGCGGAACTATATTCTTAGATGAAATTGGTTGCATGTCTTCGGCTATGCAGTCAAAATTGCTGCGGGTAATTCAGGATAATTGCATTGACCGGGTTGGTGGTAATTCACCAATTTCAATTAATATTCGACTCCTTGCTGCTACCAATTTAAACTTCACCAAAGCAATAGCCAATAAAACCTTCCGGGAAGACCTTTACTACCGTCTAAATGTTATTCCAATCCATCTTCCCCCACTACGTGAGCGAAAAGAAGACATAGGTTTGTTTCTGGATTATTTTATGAATAAATATAATAAAGAATTAAACCGACAAGTACAAGGCTTTGACCAAAAAGCAACGTTGCTGCTAAAAACCTATGATTGGCCAGGCAATGTCCGTGAATTGCAAAATATTGTTGAACGTCTTCTGGCACTAAGCAACTCATCCATTATTACGCGAGACGAAGTAGAGAAAAATTTGAGTTTTTATAAAATTTTTCCAGTCGACACGCTTGATCAACAGTTTCAATCTGCCGTAGCTGGCTTTGAGAAAGCTTATATCACGCGGGCACTCGAACAAAATAATGGAAATAAGACCCAGGCAGCAAAGATATTGGGAATGGCTCGCACCACCCTACTTTCTAAAATAAATGCCCTAAAATTAGACCATGCTACGTAACTGGCGAACAACTTTGTGGGCAGCAGCCTCACCGGCCGAAATTAATCTTTTGGCTTTATTAAGATCAAGGTGCCAAATATCTTCTTCCATTACCGGTTCAATTAAGATATCTGCCTTTTTTCTTTGTTCAAGACTGACTTTATGTAAAATCATATCCAGAGAACGACCAAGCACCTGCATAGCATCTTTGGGTAATGTATGGAAGGGGAGAGAAGGAACAGCATCTACTGCCAAGCAATAATTGGCACCCATTTTGCCAACTTCATCAACTGGCAAATTATCAGCAATCCCGCCGTCGGTAACCATGTGATGTTTTATTTGACCGGGGGTAAAAACTCCGGGAAAGGCAGCACTAGCTGCGACCGCTTTAGCGATTTTCCCTTCTGACATAACCACTTTCTCTCCGGTTTTAAGATCGGTTCCAACGGCCACAAAAGGTATTTTAAGTTCTGAAAAATCATAATCACCAATGTATTTGGTAACAAATTCTTCGATCGCTTCACCAGAAATAAAACCGGGGCGGAAAAAAGCCACCTTTATAAGTTTTCCCCAACTGATACGCAGAGCAATTTCTTCAATTAACTGGGGATCTAGGCCAGCAGCGTAGGCTGCGCCAACGATCGCTCCTGACGAAGTGCCAGCAATGCAATGGATAGGAATATTATTTTTATGGAGAACCTTAATGACACCAATGTGGGCAATTCCGCGAGCCGCCCCTCCCCCCAGTACCAAACCAATTTTCTTTTTTCCAAAAAGCCAATTAAGCATAATTAAAGCTTAACTAAAGTCGCCTCAGAAATTCCTTCCAATTTAGTTATTTTGTGTAGTACATCTTCGGAGACTGCACTATCAACACTCAGCACCATAACCGCTTTTTCGCCAACCTTTATGCGACCAACATCCATCGAAGCAATATTTATCCCGTGTTCACCCAAAAAAGTACCAACTTTGCCAATCATTCCCGGCTTGTCAATATTAGATAAAATTAGCATATAGCCAACTGGCACAGCATCCACCCTAAAACCATCGATCGAAACCAAACGATCCCCAGCCCCAGCAAAGATTGTCCCACCGACTTCCCGTTGTCCTTTGGAAGAAGTGATTTTAACTGAGATCAAGCTGGCAAAATCACGCGCTTCATTACTGGTTGTTTCCGTAACTTCAATCCCCCGATCTTTAGCAATTAACGGAGCATTCACAAAGTTTACCGTTACATCCATGATGGGAGAAAGTAATCCCTTTAAAACAATGGTGGTGAGAGGCGAAACATTATTGGCAGCCACTTCCCCAGAATAATTGACCTCAACCTTGGCAATTGCCCCCGTAACAATTTGAGAAGCAATTGAACCTAGTTTTTCGGCTAAACTCATAAAAGGTTTAACCGGAGCAATTAATTCTGGCTTCATAGAAGGAATATTGACCGCTGAACGAGCAGCTCCACCCTTTAGTACTTCAATGATCTGTTCAACCACGTCAATAGCTACATTTAACTGGGCTTCAACCGTTGAAGCCCCTAAATGCGGAGTAACCACCAAATTATCTGCTCCAAGCAATGGAGAATCGGCCGGCAACGGTTCTTTTTCAAACACATCAAGGGCTGCAGCAGCAATCTGACCGCTCTTTAAGGCAGCAACAAGATCATTCTCATTAATGATTCCACCTCGGGCCACATTAACAATCCGTACTCCCTTTTTCATCTTGGCAATGCTTTCGGCATTAACCATATTCATGGTTTCTTTGGTTTTTGGGATATGAAAGGTAATAAAGTCAGCAGTTTTAAAAATTTCATCCACCGACTTTTTCACTACACCCAAACTTTTCGCATAATCATCAGTTACAAAGGGATCATAAGCAATTACATTCATCCCCATACCTAGGGCATAAGAAGCCACTCTACGGCCAATTTTACCAAGACCGACAACTCCTAACGTTTTATTAAGGACTTCAACTCCTTTAAAGGATTTCTTATCCCACACACCCGTTTTCAATTTGCCGCAGGCTTGCGGAATAAAGCGCGCCATTGAAAGAACCATCGCCCAGGTGTGTTCTGCCGCAGCAACTGTATTTCCTTCAGGCGAGTTAACCACAATTACGCCATTTTTAGTCGCAGTGGGAAGATCAACATTGTCTACTCCTACCCCTGCTCGGCCAATAATTTTTAAGTTTTTACCAGCTTCTATTATTTTGGGAGTAACTTTGGTGTCAGATCGGACAATCAAAGCATCATATTGAGGAATGATTTTGATTAATTCTTCTTCCGGTAAACCAGTTTTCATATCCGCCTCAAATCCAGCATCACGTAACATTTTCAAACCAATTTCAGCAATTTTATCCGAAGCTAGTACTTTCATTAGACACTCCTCTCAACAAAATATAGTAGAATTATAACATAAAGACAGATCGATTCGAAGTAAAACGCTAAAGCCGTATTTTAAGCTTAAGATTAACGATTTCTACGTTCTTCTTCTCTAGCCTGTTGCGACAGATTAATATTATCAGGTGAAATAATATCGATGCTATCCATATCAAGACCTGGAGCTAAATATGAAGCAGTGTTTATCTTCCATAGACCAACTTTTTTACCACTTACTGTACGGGAATATTCAATGGTCCCCAAAATCATTTTATGGTTACCATCTTCACCAGCCGGTAAATGCAAATATATTTGGTAATAAACTCCATTGTCTGGCCACCAGGAAGGATGAGAATTATTGCGTTGCATTCCACAATTATTAATTACGGCTTTTATCCCATCAACAGGAAGACCAGCCTCTACTAAAGACTTTTGAACAGCGGGGTAAGCTAATAAATCTTTGATTACTTTTGCTTTAGTTGGGACATCAGGTTTTAAAGTTGATAAACCAAAGTCAGTGTAGCTAACATTTAAGTCTCTATTGACTCCAAAGGCTGGAACAATAAACGAGCAGGCACAAACACAAAATAAAACCAATAAAAGTCCTTTTTTCACAACATTTATCCTTATATTTATCGTTCAATACTAAATTATTCAACAATCCTTGTCAAGCACAACCCATGGGCTGGCGCAGTTCTGCCGGCTTTTTTCCGATCTTTCTCCGTTAATATCAGTTTCATATCCGTGTAATTCCGTTTCCCCATCCCTACTTCAACCAACGTCCCCACCATATTGCGAACCATTTTGTAAAGGAAACCAGGCCCTACAAACTTACAGCTAACAACTGACAGCTTACATCCCTCCCAAATTACACATTTCGTATTACGAATTACAATCTGTTTTACAACTCTAACTTTATCTTTATCATCCGAGTTAGCCGCACAAAAGGAAGAAAAATCGTGTTTGCCAACCAGATATTTTGCAGCCTTTTTCATAGCGGTAATATCTAATTTGGGTCGGACATGCCAGACGAAGCGCTTAAAGAGTGGATTTAAGTATTGGCCATTATAGATCAAGTATTCATATTCTTTGCTTTTTACGGCAAAACGAGAGATATAATCTATATCTTTTTCCTCAGCCTTTACAATTCGTATCTCTTCAGGCAAAAAACTGTTTAGTGCGGCTGGAATTTTTTCAATTGGAATTGATTTGTTGGTTTTAAAGTTAATTATCTGACAACAAGCGTGTACCCCAGCATCGGTACGGGAAGTCCCGATAATTTTACTTGGGTTTTCAAAGATTTTCTGAAGAGCTTTTTCGATCTCGGCCCGAATTGAGCGGCCGTTATTCTGCCGTTCAAATCCGCAAAAATTAGTTCCGTCGTATTGAAGAGTTAGCTTTATATTGCGCACAGAGGCAATTTAGAGCATCTCCATCATAGCTTTAACGCCAGCACCAAAGTTTATCTTAGCCCCTAGGCGTTTGAAGAGAACTTCAACCGCGGCCCAGGCACCGATTAGATCGAGTGAATCAACGTAGCCAAGATGACCAATGCGAAAAACCTTACCTTTAAGTTCTCCTTGACCAGGAGCTACTTCCACATTAAAATCTTCGCGCATAAATTTACGAACTTCTTCACCATCAACTCCCTCGGGTGGGAATATCGCAGTTACCGCCGGTGAAGCACAAGCATCATCCGCTAATAATTTAAGTCCTAAAGCCTTGGCGGCAGTTCTAAGCAGGTCACGATTAAATTTATGACGAGCATGCACATTCTCCCGCCCTTCTTCTTGTAACATTTTTAATCCTTCGCGCATGCCAAAGATTAGAGATTCTGGGGGGGTAGTATAAGTATGTCCTTTGGGAGCTTCTTCTTTCATCAAGCCAAAATCCCAATAATGTTTGGCACATTTCGATACTTCATAAGCTTTCCAAGCGCGTTTGGAGATTGAAACTGCTGCCACGCCAGGAGGAACCATGAAAGCTTTTTGCGAACCAGAAACTACGACGTCCAAATCCCATTCATCAGTCTTAAGCGGTGCCGCCATCATACCAGAGACTGCATCAACAATAATTAATGCGTCTGGTTGGATGCTACGAACTGTCTTTGCTAGAGTTTCAACATCGTTTAAAACACCGGTTGATGTTTCATTTTGCTGGAATAATACCGCTTTAACAGGACCTTTTTTTAATTCGGCTTCTAAAACTTTGGGATCAGCAGCTTTACCACGTTCAAATTTGATATCGTTAACATCTACTCCATAGGCCTTACAAATTTTAACAAAACGGGCACCAAAATTACCAATGTTTAAAATAATCACTTTATCCCCGGGCGACAAAGTATTAACTACTGCTACTTCCATCCCTCCAGTACCTGAAGAAGGATAGATAAAAATATCATTCTTGGTTTCGTAGGCCCAGCGCAATCCTTCCATCACCTCTTTCATCACCGCTGAAAAAAGCGGGCCACGATGACCAATCATATCATGGGTCATAGCCGCTAAAATTCTAGTTGGAATGGGAGTTGGGCCGGGGATCATCAAATTATACTTAATCATTTTTCTAGCCATTGGATAATCTTCCTTTCTTTAGTTAGTTATCTCTCTTCCAGTCAACTTCTACAAATTTTTCATCTTTTAAAAACTTATATTCGTGCTCACCCTTATAAGCTTTATGCAAACACTTGCCAATATGCAAAGCTAATTTATGATTATTAGTTTCTACTGTATAACCATCGTCTGCTTTTTCAATCTTGGTTAACTTGGCAGTAGCATTGTCAGCTTCCCAAATTCTTCCTTCATGCTTAATTAAATTTAATATCTCTTCGCTATGGTCGAGTAAAAATGTCCCAGATATCCTTATCAGTCCGCCTTCTTCAACTCTTTTTTGCTCTCTAAATCCTTCATAATGACGATTAATTGCACCCATATAAGCCTCCTAATTATCGCTTGCTGAATTGGAATGCTTTGCGGGCTCGTTTGAGTCCGTACTTC
Source organism: Candidatus Margulisiibacteriota bacterium (assembly GCA_041658745.1). Taxonomy (GTDB): domain Bacteria; phylum Margulisbacteria; class WOR-1; order O2-12-FULL-45-9; family O2-12-FULL-45-9; genus JASEHX01. The sequence continues at coordinate 72,984 of JBAZZP010000001.1, forward strand.
TTTCTTTCCTTAACACGAGGATCACGGCTAAGTAAACCAGCCTTCTTTAATTTTGAACGAAAATCTGGATTAACGATTAGTAATGCCCGAGCAATTCCGAGGGAAACAGCATCTGCTTGGCCAACGATTCCACCGCCATGTGCCTTAGCATAAACATCATAACTTTTTCGAACCTCTGCTGTATGCAAAGGCCGAGCAATCTTAAATTCAAGGGCCTTTCGTCCACAGAAATACTGAGAGAAAGGTTGATTATTTACAATAATCTCACCAGTCCCGGCTTGTACAAAAACTCTAGCAATTGCTCCTTTGCGTCTTCCGGTTCCATAAAATTTGGGCTCTTTATTGCTTTTGGGCTTATGAACAGCTTTGTGCGCTTTTACTTCATGCACAGCTTCCAAAACAATTGATTCGTCTTTTATCTCATTTTCGACTTTTGGTTTCTCAACCTTCTTGCGGGGACGTGCAACAGTTTTTTTCTTTTCAGTCATTTAGCTCCTCCAATTATATTTCTAACTTTTCTAATTTATGGCCAGAATGTGGATGCTTTTCTCCACGATAAACCTTTAATTTTTTGATAACTACTTTCCCTAGTCTATTTTTGGGGAGCATTCCCGATACAGCATGCATAAAGACTTTTTCTGGTTTTCTTTTAAGCAATTCTTCAAAAGATAAAGTCTTGTCTCCCCCAGGATAACCAGAATGGGTAAAATATGTCTTATCTTTAAATTTAGCACCAGTTACCGCAACTTTGTCAGCATTGATAACTACCACATAATCACCACAATCTGCCTGAGGCGAAAAAATGGGCTTATGCTTACCACGTAATATGGTGGCAAGCTTAGTTGCCATCCTGCCCAAAACCTTGCCCGTAGCATCAACCAAATACCATTTTCTAACAACACTTTCTTTATTTATAAACGCCGACACATTTTTTTTCATGACACGTCCTCTTTTTCCTAGATCAATTCCAAAACAGACAATGGAGCCCCATCCCCTCGTCTAAAACCTACTTTAATTACCCTAGTATAACCTCCCGAACGACCTTCAAATCTTTCCGGAATGGTCTTACAGATATACGATACTAATTTCCGCTCAGCCATAATTGATTCAATTTTTTTTCTAGCAAATAAATCATTTTTCTTGGCAATAGTAATAATTTTTTCCGCCAATCTTTGTGCCTGTTTCGCCCGCACATGAGAAGTTTTAATTTTTTCATGCAAGAACAATGAACGCACAATGCTTTTTAGCATTGCAACACGTTGATCGGTTGGCTTGCTAAGCTTTAAATTTCCCTTACGATGCCTCATTCAACTTTCTCTCCTTTTAAGCTTAATTTATATTCGGCTAATTTTTCTTTGACTTCATCTAACGATTTAGAACCAAAATTTTTAAACTTCATTAACTCTTCTTCGGAGAAAGATACTAACTCCGCAACAGTTTTAATTTGGGCCTTCTCCAAGCAATTAAGCGAGCGGGCTGTTAACTCCAAATCCTCAACATTCATTTCAAGCACAGTTTTTGGAATTTCTTCGGTTCTTTCATTTTCAGACCGCAAGACTTCAACCTTTTCACCCAAGTGAACAAACATATCTATTTGGCGAGCCAAAATTTTAGCACTTTCCTTAAGAGCTTCTTCTGGCTTAATGCTGCCGTTGGTCCAAATCGATAAAACAAGACGATCATAATTAATTTCTTGTCCAACTCTTATTTCGTCAGTTGCCATGTTGACTTTCAAAACCGGACTAAAAAGAGAATCTGTAGGCAAAAAACCGGCTGGCAGAGTTTGTTTTTTATTTCTTTCTGCCGGAATATACCCTTTCCCACGCTCAACAATCATTGTAAGCTCAAGCTTTCCCGAATTATCTAAATGGGCAATAACATGCTCTGGATTCCTAATTTCTACTTCGGCATCGTGTTCAATATCTTTCGCTAAAACCTCTCCCTTTCCTTTAGCTTTTAGAGTAATTGTTTTGGGCTGTTCAGAATGGGAGGAAACAATTAGTTCTTTTAAATTGAGTAATAAATGCAAAACATCTTCCTGCATCCCACTTAAAGTTGAAAAAGGATGAGATACCCCTTCAATTTTAACAGCAGTAATCGACGCCCCAGATAAAGATGAAAGTAATACCCGCCGCAAAGCATTTCCTAAAGTAGCTCCGTATCCTTTTTCAAGCGGCTCAACCACAAATTTACCAAAGGTGTCTGTAGTTTCCGCTGTTTTCACCCAAGGTTTTTCACCAATCGATACCATATTTTTTCCCCCTTTATCTAGAATAGTACTCGACGATTAACAATTCCGAAAGATTCGTATCTATTTCTTCACGACTTGGTAGTTTAAGAACCTTACCGGTTGTAGGTCCAGTAACAGACAACCAGCTCGGGCATACGTGATCGGGAGCTTTTTCAATGGTTTCCTTGACCAGTTTTTCTAGCCGAGGCTTAACCGAAAGAACATCATTAACATTCACAAGATGGGAAGGAATATTCATCTTAATATTATTTAAAACTATTCCACCATTGCGAATAATTTGCCGGGCTCCTTGCCGAGAAGGAGCAAAACCTAATCTAAACAAAACATTATCTAGTCTCCTCTCAAGTAACTGTAACAACTTTTCTCCCGTCGCCCCTTTTGTACTGGAAGCAATATCAAAGTAGCGAGCAAACTGGCCTTCGGTTAATCCGTAAATACGCCGCGCTTTTTGCTTTTCGCGCAGACGAATACGATATTCTGATACTTTTATACGCGTCTTACCATGTTGCCCGGGAGCATAAGATCTACGAGCAAAAGCACATTTATCAGTTGCACACTTATCGCCTTTAAGAAAGAGCTTTTCCCCTTCTCTTCGGCAAAGCTTACAAGCAGGCCCAGTGTATCTACCCATTACACTCTCCTCCTTTTTGGTGGACGGCAACCATTATGAGGAATAGGAGTTACATCCCTAATTGAATTAATTTCAAGACCTGCGCTTTGCAGGGCACGAATAGCTGTTTCCCGGCCAGCTCCGGGACCTTTAACCAAAACATTAACTTCTCGGACACCCAATTCAATGGCTTTTCGAGCAGCAATTTCGGCTGCCGAAGAAGCTGCAAAAGGAGTCCCTTTTTTTGTTCCCCTAAAACCAGCCATACCAGACGTGGCCCAGGCAACTAAATTACCATTTGGATCAGCGATAGAAACGATAGTGTTGTTGAAGGTTGCCTTAATATGGGCAACTCCTAGCGCACTAACCTTCTTATCTTTCTTCCTTCTTACTTTTACTGGCTTTTCGACTGATTTTTCTACTGGTTTTTCTGCTGTATTTTCTGCCATAAGCTATCTATTAATCCCCCTTTTCCTCTTTTTTCTTACCCATGCCGACTGTTTTTCTTTTTCCTCGCCGAGTTCTAGCGTTGGTTTTTGTGCGTTGACCTCTTACCGGTAATCCACGATTATGGCGATAACCGCGATAGGTACCAATTTCAGCCAGTCTTTTAATGTCGAGCGAAATTTCCTTACGCAAATCACCTTCAACCTTTAATTCCTTTATAATGTCACGAATAGCAACCACTTCAGTATCAGTTAAATCCTTTACTTTATGCATTGAATCTATATTTGCTTCAGTTAATATTTTTTTTGCCAGCCTTGGACCGATCCCATAAATATAGCTTAAAGCAATCTCTACCCTTTTATCGTTCGGCAAATCCACACCTACAATTCGAACCATGTAATTTTATCCTCCTATCCTTGGCGCTGTTTATGCTTTGGAATTTCGCAAATAATATAGACACGCCCCTTACGGCGAACCACTTTACATTTTTCACATATTTTTTTTACTGATGCCCTAACTTTCATTTTTCCTCCTACTTCAACCTAAAAGTAATCCGACCACGGGTTAAATCATAAGGGGAAAGTTCAACTCTCACCCTATCTCCCGGTAATATTCTAATAAAGTGCTTTCTGATTTTTCCAGAAACATGAGCTAAAATTAACTGTCCGGTCTCAATCTTAACCCTAAACAAAGCATTAGGTAATGCTTCGGTAATTTCTCCTTCAAGTTCAATTACATCTTTTTCTTTTGTCATATTTTGGTTAGAATTTCACTCCCTTTTTCGGTAACCAATACCGTATGTTCAAAATGGCTGGATAAACTACCATCCGCTGTAACAATCGTCCAACCATCATCTAAAGTTCTAATTTTCCATGAACCAATATTTAACATCGGTTCGATGGCTAATACCATGCCTGGCTTTAATATAGGTCCTTCTCCAGGATTCCCGAAATTGGGAATCAACGGATCCTCGTGCAAATCTTCTCCAACTCCGTGTCCATATAATTCGCGAACCACCGAATATCCCTCTTTCTCAGCATGCTTTTGTATAGCAGAAGAGATATCTCCCAAATGATTCCCGGCTCTTACCTGACGAATACCCTTTTCGAGAGATTGCCTACATGTTTTAACTAATTTTGCAGCTGCCTTGCAGACTTCCCCGACCAAAATAGTTATGGCAGCATCCCCACAATAACCTTCGATTTTTGCCCCAATATCTAGACTAACAATGTCACCATCTTTAATCACCCGCTTGCCGGGAATCCCATGAACAATCTCGTTGTTGATAGAAATACAAGTAGCGTTTTTATATCCATGGTAGCCTAAAAAGACCGGATAGGCTCCACGCGCTCTTATTTTTTCTTCAGCCAGTTTATCAAGGTTCTCAGTTAATACGCCCGCCTTAACTTCGGTTTTAATTTCTTCTAAAACCTCTGCTACAATCTGGCAAGCTTTTTTAATATTTTCAATTTCTTCTGCTGTTCTTAACTTAATTGCCATACTTTATTGCCAGCAACAAATCAGCATAAACCTGATTTATTTCTTTGCCAGCATCAACCGTTACTAACTTTTTAACTTTTTTATAGCGTTCAATTAAAACCTGAGTTTGATTATTGTAAACATCAAAACGAGTTCTAATTGAATTTTCTTCATCGTCTGCCCTTTGGTACAATTCTCCACCATCTTTATCGCAAATCCCCTCATTTTTAGGTGGATTAAATTTTATATGATAAACCGCACCACATTTACGGCAACTTCGGCGACCTGAAAGGCGAGACACAATTTGGTCTTTCGCAATATCAAAATAAACTACTTTAGAAAGAATGATGTTTTCTTTTTCCAGCATTGCATCTAAAGCTTCCGCTTGCACAACATTACGGGGAAACCCATCAAGAATAAACCCTTTTGCACAATCCGGTTGAATTATGCGATTGCGAGTTAACTCAATCGTTACCTCGTCCGGCACTAGATTGCCTGCTTCCATAATGGCTTTTATATTCTTACCAGTTACTGTCCCTTGCTGTACTTCTATTCTTAATAGATCGCCAACCGAAATATGCGGGAGGCTTAATTTCTCAGCTAATCTTTTTGCTTGGGTCCCTTTTCCTGAACCAGGAGGGCCTAAAAATACTAAGTTCATGCCAGTAACCCCTCATATTGACGTGTTACCAGATGGGTTTCAATTTGGCGAACAAGATCCATAGCAACACCAACAACAATTAAGAGAGCAGTCGATCCCAATCCCTGAAAAGAGGTAATATGGGTTAAATTTTCAACAATATTGGGAACAATTGCTACAATAGATAAAAACAAGGCTCCGACTAAGGTTAATCTGGTTAAAACATACTCAAAATAGGCAGCTGTTGGTTTGCCAGGACGAATTCCCATTACAAAACCGCCATATTTTTTAATATTTTCAGCTAAATCAGTTGGATTAAAGGTAATGGCTGTATAAAAATAAGTAAAGAAAAATATTAAAACAAAATACAAGAGCATGTATAAACTACCAGAAGGGGATAACCATCCAACAACCTGTTGGACAAATGGAATGGGAATAAATTGCCCGATAGTAGCCGGAAAAAGCAAAACAGAAGAAGCAAAAATAATAGGAATTACGCCGCCTTGATTAATCCTTAAGGGAATATAAGTAGATTGCCCACCATACATCTTCCTTCCCACAATGCGTTTGGCATATTGCACCTGAATGCGGCGCTGAGCCTCTTGCACAATTACAATACCGACAATCATTGCCAAAAATACTGCAATTAATATTATAACCCCAGCAAAAGAAGCCCCACCCTTTAGCAAAGTTGCAGTTTGAGCAAAGTACGAAGGGATGCGGGAAACAATACCAACAAAAATAATCAGCGAAGCACCATTACCGATTCCCTTTTCCGTCATTAACTCAGAAAACCACATTACCAAAGTACTTCCGGCTGTTAAAGAAACAATCGTACCGAGTAAAAATAATGGAAAAACATACCCGTCAAGCATAATGTTGCGCAACCAAAAAGCCATCCCGAAGGCCTGAAAAGCCGCCAATACAACAGTTAAATAGCGTGTATACGATGCAATCTGCTTTCTGCCGGCATCGCCTTCTTTCGAGAGTTCTTCAAGTTGTGGAATAACAATAGTTAACAACTGCATGATAATTGAAGCATTGATATAAGGAACAATTCCCATCGCAAAAACAGAAAAGCGCATCATCGCTCCACCGGTAAACAAATCAAGAAAATCCAAGGCATTCCCCTGGCTAAATAATGTTTGCAACTTGATGGGATCGACCCCAGCCACTGGAATGTGTGAGCCCAGACGAAAAAGGATGATCATCCCAAGAGTAAAAATAAATTTTTTCCGGAGATCGGCAATATTAAATATTCCTGAAACTACGTTAAGCATTTTCCTCCAGCTGCCTCAATTTTTTCTTTGGCCGATTTTGAAAATTTATCCGCTTTAATAATTAAAGCTTTAGTAATAGTTCCTCCGCCCAATATCTTCAGCAAGCCAGAAACTTTTAGAATCTTTTTATTAACTTCACCATCAAAATCATTTAAATCGGAAACATTAATGACCGCATAATCCTTGCGGAAAGGATAATTACTAAAACCATGTTTTGGCAAACGTCGATAAAGAGGAGTTTGTCCACCTTCAAAACGCCGCCCCTTTGTTCCACCGCTGCGGCTTTTTTGTCCTTTATGTCCCCGGCAACTAGTTTTCCCATGCCCCGAACTGGTCCCACGAGCAACTCGTTTTCTTTTTTTCTTAGATCCAAATTTTGGTTTTAACTCATTCAACTTCAGCATGACGTGCCTTTATTTCCTTCCCGCGCAACTGAGATTCGTTTTCCGTATTTTTCAGGGCGGATAGAGCATTAAGAGTAGCTTTAGCTACATTAATTGGATTGTTTGACCCAATCGATTTTGCAACAATATTTCTTATTCCAGATAACTCAAGTAATATTCGCACCGCTCCGCCAGCAATAACACCAGTTCCCTTAGGAGCTGGTCGAAGCATTACTTGGCTAGCACCAAAATTACCCATTATTTCATGCGGAATGGTTCCCGAAGTTAGGGTGATAGTGCACATATACTTTTTAGCAGATTCAACCCCCTTACGGATTGCAGAAGCAACTTCACCGGCCTTACCAACTCCAAGGCCGACTCGAGAAATTTTATCTCCAACGACAACCACTGCCCGAAAGCCCATTCTTTTTCCACCGGTAACCACTTTAGTCACCCGACGGATCTGCACCACTTTTTCAGAAAACTCAGATTGTTTTGATTTATCCTCGTTCAAAAGACCAACCCTCCTTCGCGAGCCGCATCTGCCATATTTTTTACTCTACCAACATATTGAAAACCGCCACGATCAAAGACTACTGTTTTTATGCCTTTGCTAATAGCCTTTTCCGCAATTTCTTTGCCAACTTTTTTTGCAGCTTCTATTCCCCCACCATTTTTCATTTTCAGACTAGAAGCAGAGGCCAATGTTTTTCCTGCAATATCATCAATAATTTGAGCATATACGTGGCAAGCACTCCGAAAAATCGCTAGTCTAGGCCGCTCACTACTCCCAAATATCTTTTTCAACTTTTTCTTCTTTTTCATAAATTAAGCTCCACCCCCGGCCGCTTTAGCTGCCTTACCGGCTTTTTTCCTCACTATTTCACCTTCATAGCGGATCCCTTTCCCCTTGTATGGTTCAACCTTACGAACGGCACGAATATCAGCAGCTACGGCTCCAACCACCTGCTTATCAATTCCCCTAACAATTACTTTGCTTGTTCCTTCAACCAATATTTCAATGCCAGCTGGGGGAACAATTTCAACCGGATGAGAAAATCCCATTTGCAATTGCAGGTTTTTTCCCTGTTTTATCGCGCGATATCCAACACCAACTAGATCTAATCTCTTTTCAAACCCAAGGGTTACCCCAATAATCATATTAAATAGTAAACTATTATATAAACCTTGCAATGCCATAGTCTTACTATCTGCTGAAGCACATTCAGTCCGTACCTTATCTCCATCAATCACAATCTTGATTTGCGAATTATAATCACACAATAATTCACCCTTTGGGCCTTTTACCTTAATTGTTGTTTTATCAACAGTTACAGTAACTCCCTTAGGTATTGCAATAATTCTTTTTCCAATTCTTCCCATATATTATTACCAGACCTTACAAAGCACTTCGCCGCCCAATTTATTGGCACGCGCAGCTTCGTCGGTCATTATCCCTTTTGATGTAGATACAATTGAAATCCCAAAGCCAGACTGGACTCGCGGCAAAGTAGCCACGTCAACATAAACTCTCCTGCCAGGCCGACTAATTCGTTTTACATCAACAATAACACTTTTTTTGTTCTGAAATTTCAATGAAATCCTTAAAAATTTTTTATTCATTCGAGTAAAAGTTTCATGTTTACTAATATAGCCCTCTGCAAGCATGATGGCAGCAATGGCTTCTTTTACTTTTGAATGCGGCAAATCAATAATATCTTTGCGCGCGCCAATTCCACTTTTAATTCGGCTCAGCATATCTGCAATCGGATCTGTCATGGACTCCTCCTCTTATTAATTACCAACTAGCTTTTTTTACACCAGGCAATTGGCCGGTAAGCGCCAAATTTCTAAAACAAATTCGGCATATACCGAATTTTCGAATAAATGAGCGCGAACGACCACACAAAGCACAACGATTGTGGCGCCGGGTTTCAAACTTAGGTTCACGCTTTCCTCTCTCAAGCCAACTTTTTTTTGCCATGATTAAGATTCCTTTCGAAACGGCAGGCCAAAAGCTTCTAATAGCTCACGGGCCTCTTTGTCGTTTTCAGCTGATGTCACTATGGAAACATCCATTCCACGCACATGATCAACCTGTTCATAATTTATTTCTGGAAATATTAACTGTTCTTTAACGCCAAGGGTGTAATTGCCCCGTCCGTCAAAAGCCTTAGGACTAACCCCTTTAAAATCTCTAATTTTAGGCAAACAAAGATTGATAAACTTATCCATAAAGTCATACATTCTTTTTCCACGCAAAGTAACCTTAAGCCCAATTGGGGTGTTCGCTTTTAATTTGAAGGCTGCAATGGCTTTTTTAGAAGCAATTATCAGCGGTTTTTGGCCAGCAATCGAAGTTAACTCAGCAGCAGAAACATCAATTGCTTTTGAATTTTCCCGGGCCTCGCTTACTCCTCGATTGAGCACTACTTTAATTAAGCGAGGAACCCGCATAGGATTTTTATAGCCTTTTTCTTTAATAAAACTAGCAACAATTTCTTTTTCGTATTTTTCTTTTAGTGTTAACATATTTATACCTTATCTACCGTTTCGTCACATTTTGGACAAATCCGAACATTTTTTCCATCAATTTCTTTCTTTTTTACTCTGATAACCTTGCTGCATTTTGGGCAAACCAACATTATCTTACTCGCCTTAATTGGCATTGCCTTTTCAACAATTCCACCTTGAAACTGGCGATTTGGTTTCATATGCCTTTTTACAACACTAACCCGCTCTACGATTACACTTCCATCATTTGGGAAAGCCTCTAATACCTTTCCTTTTTTACCCTTGTCTTTTCCGGTGATAACAATAACCGTATCACCCTTTTTAATTTTCAATTTCGCATTTGACATTTATACAACCTCAGGTGCCAGGGAAATGATTTTCATAAAATCTTTTTCGCGCAATTCTCTTGCCACTGGTCCAAAAACGCGCGTTCCTCTGGGACTTTTTTCTTTAGTAATTATTACCGCAGCATTATCATCAAATTTGACATATGAACCATCTTTGCGTCGCAGCGGCTTAACTAGCCGAACAATAACCGCAAAAACCACTTCACTTTTCTTAACAGTCATGTTGGGTGATGCTTTTTTTACTACAGCAACAATAACATCACCAATGCCAGCATAGCGGCGACCAGAACTCCCCATTACATGGATACATTGAATAAGCGTGGCCCCAGAATTGTCGGCCACTTGCAGCATGGATCTTAGTTGAATCACCTAATTTCCTCCCTCAGCAGCAACATCTTTGGCTGCAGTTTCTGGTTTTGCAGCTTTGGTTTTTGGCAAATCTTTTATTCGAACCGTGCTTTTTCCAATTATTTTTGAAACGCGCCAACACTTTCCGCGAGATAAAGGCCGAGTTTCAATTATTTCTACCAAATCACCAATTGCACATTTTTGGTTTTCATCATGGGCCTTAAAGCGCTTTGATGATTTAACAACTTTACTAAAAAATGGATGCGAGAAAACACGCTGAACCTCAACCACAACCGTTTTCTGCATTTTATTACTGATAACCAACCCAGTTTTAACTTTTTTACCTGGTTTATTCAATTTACTTTACCCCTTTCCCTTTTATCACAGTCAGAACCCTAGCAATATCCCGCCGTAATTGGCGCAATTTTAAAGGGTTTTTTAATTGTTGATTTACCCGGGCAATTCTTGCTAAAAATAGCTCGTGACGCAAGGTCTCCGCTTTTTTGTTTAATTCATCAACACTTAATTCACTCAATTCATTATATTCTTTTGTTTTCATTATTGACCCTTTACTACAAACCGAGTTGCTAAAGGAAGCTTAAAGCCCGCTAAACGCAAGGCTTCTTTTGCTTCTTCGACGGCAACACCTGCAATTTCAAATATCATTTTCCCTCTTCTAACAGGAGCAACATATCCAACAGGCGCTCCCTTTCCTCCACCCATACGAGTCTCGGCCGCACGTGCAGTAACAATTTTATCCGCAAACACCCGCAACCAAACACGACCGCCCCTTTTTAAATGATGGGTTAAAGCCTTTCGAGCAGACTCAACCTGGTTAATAGTTAAAAATCCAGTATCCATACTTTGCAAGCCAAATTCACCATAAAACAGAGTAGCGCCTTTTGAAGCCTTACCCCTTACCCGCCTTCTCTGATGTTTACGATATTTTGTTTTTGCCGGAAATAACATTCCCATTAGTTATGTCCCTCAATTGCTTTTAATTCTTCTACCGGAGTAGGCGAAGCAGCATTGCCGGTTGCACCATCAGTTAGATTTCCAGTATTTTTTTCTTTTAAGACCTCACCTTTAAAGACCCAAACCTTTACCCCAATTTTGCCATAAAGCGTGTTAGCTTCGGCAAATCCATAATCAATTTTCGCCCGCAAAGTCTGCAGCGGAACCCTACCCGCCCGATATTTTTCACAGCGAGCAATTTCGGATCCACCCAACCTGCCACCACAAACAATTTTTACTCCCTTGCCGCCGGTGCGCAAGACTTTAGCTACCGATTGCTTCATCGCCCTTCGATAGGCAATGCGTCTTTCTAATTGGGAGGCAATATTTTCGGCTACCAATACAGCACAAGATTCGGGGTTTTTTTCTTCATGAATGTTTAGCTGAATTTGCTTTCCGCTTCTCTTTTGCAATTCTTCACGGATAGCTGCAACTTCTTTTCCGCCTTTACCAATAATTAGCCCAGGGCGTGAAGTAAACAGATCAATTTCAATTTGATTAGCTTTTCGACCAATCGCTATACGCGAAATACCAGCTTTATAAAGATGCTCTTTCAAATATTTGCGAAGCTTTAAATCTTCAGCTAAAAATTTTCCATAATCACTATCACTGGCAAACCAAAAGCTGTCCCAGCCTTCAATTATACCAATTCTCAATCCCTTTGGATGTGCTTTTTGACCCATTACGCCGCCTCCTTAGATTCAACCCAAACCGTAAGATGACTAGTTTTCTTTTTGATAGGAAAGCCGCGGCCTTTAGCCCGTGGCTGCATTCTTTTCATGACAAATCCTTGAGTAACAAAAGCCTCTCGCACAAACAAACTTTTTTCCGACATTTTATAATTATTTTTTGCATTGGCAATGGCCGATCTGATAACCTTTTCAGTTATACGTGCAGCTTTTTGCGGCATAAAGCGCAGAAGATTTAAAGCAGCAAGAGCTGATTTACCACGCACCAATTTTGCAATTAACGAAAGTTTACGCGGTCCGATTCTAACAAAAGTTACTTTAGCTTTTACTTTGGTCATTTTATAGTTGCTGCCTTATCGGTCGGAGAATTATGGCCACGAAATGTGCGTGTATACGCAAATTCGCCTAATTTATGTCCAACCATGTTTTCGGTAATATAAACAGGAATATGTTTACGGCCATTGTGTACGGCAATTGTAAAACCAATAAATTCAGGAATCACTGTGCAACTGCGTGCCCATGTTCTTATTAATTTTTTTTCTCCACTAGCCTCCATCTTTTGAACTTTTTTCAAAAGCTTTTCATCAATGTACGGCCCCTTACTCAACGATCGCGCCATTAATTATTTCCTCCTGCTAATGATCAAATCATCACTATGATGACGTGGTTTACGGGTTTTAAAGCCCAAGGCTGGCTGTCCCCAAGGTGATACTGGATGGCATCTGCCAATTCCGGATCTTCCTTCTCCTCCACCGTGCGGATGGTCACATGGATTCATGGCAGTTCCACGAACCTTCGGCCTCCACCCTTGATGGTAGCGTCTACCAGCTTTACCCAAACGGACATTTTTAGCATCCAAATTCCCAATTTGTCCAATACTGGCTCGGCAGGAAACATGCACCTTGCGCATTTCACCTGAAGGCAGCTTTAAGATAGCATGCACGCCTTCTTTACCGACAAGCATGATGGAAGCTCCAGCTGAACGGCCAATTTTTCCACCTTGCCCAGGGATCATTTCAACATTATGGATAACAGTTCCAAGTGGAATATTTGAAAGCGGCAATGCATTGCCTGTTTTAATATCAGCATCCACACCTGAATCAAGAACGTCTCCAACATTTAAACCAAGAGGAGATAATATATAGCGCTTTTCGCCATCACTATAAGACAACAAAGCAATACGTGCATTGCGATGAGGATCATATTCAATACCAACTACGGTAGCTGGCACATTATCTTTTTCGCGCTTGAAATCAATAATGCGATACATTTTTTTAGCACCACCGCCACGATGTCTGGCAGAAACCTGACCGCGGTTATCGCGACCAGCTTGTTTTGGCAGAGCAACCAACAACGATTTTTCAGGAGTAAATTTTGTTAAATCTGAATAATCATCATTAATTTGAAATCTTTGTCCCGGCGTAAGTGGTCTTCTTGCTTTGACTCCCATTATACTTCTAGCTCCTCAATTTTTTGTCCAGCAGCTAACGTAACATAAGCCTTCTTCCACTTTGAGGTGTGACCAATAATTGGACCCCTCACCCTAGTTTTGGCTCTTACTTTGCAGGTGTTAACGCTAACCACATTTACTTTAAAAAGTTTCTTTATCGCTCCTTCAATCTCTTTTTTGTTGGCGTCCAAATGCACCTTAAAAACATATTGGGAAGCTGAACGAGCCCCGATTGCCTTTTCAGTTACCACTGGAGCCAGTATGATTTGTTCAGGATGCATGATTTACAAACTCCTCAATTTCTTTTAAACTAGTTTTTGATGCTACAACCAAACTAGCATTTAATAAATTATAAATATTTAAATCGTTAATCTGGATAACTTTAACACCGGATATATTTCGTGCAGCACGGGAAAAAATTTCATCTTCTTTTCCTACAACGCACAATATTTTTCCAGAGAACTTAAGTGTCTTAAAAAAAACAGCCGCACTTTTTGTCTTAGCATCTGCAATCTTGAAGGCATCTACTATCTTCAAGGCATTATTTTTTACCTTATCAGATAAAGCCACCATCAATGCAATTTTGCGAACTTTTTGAGGCAGTGCATAACTATAATCGCGCGGTTTTGGACCAAAAGTCACTCCGCCTTTTTTCCATAAAGGCGATCGATTACTACCGGCACGCGCACGACCAGTACCTTTTTGTTGCCAAGGCTTTTTCCCACCACCACGTACTTCGGCACGAGTAAGAGAGCTATGGGTACCTGCCCGCTTGCTCGCCAAAAACCAACGCAGTGTTTCTTGAACTACATGCTGATTCATTTTGCGACCAAACACAGCAGCTGAAGCTTTTACTTCACCCACATTTTTCCCGCCATTATCAATAACTGGTAACTGCAACATTTTCTTATCCTTTCGAGAGCGAAATCAAATTTCCTTTTTTACCTGGAACTGCGCCTTTAATCAATAATAAATTCTTATCCAAAATAACGTCAATAACTTTAACGTTTTTACTGGTCACTTTATCCCCCCCCATACGTCCAGCCATTTTTCGGCCCTTATAAACACGACCGGGGGTAGTTCCAGCACCAATTGATCCGGGGATTCGATGCGATTTTGAGCCATGCGACATAGGACCGCGATGGTGGTGATGTCGCTTAATCGTTCCCTGAAAACCCTTCCCGATTGAAGTCCCTGATACTACTATTTTATCACCTATAGAAAACAAATCAACCCCTATTTGCTGTCCAACCTGAAATTGAGAAGGATCGCTTACTTTAAATTCGCGCAAGTAGCGAGAAGTACTTTCTTTTAAATGACCTTTTTCAGGTTTACTAATTTTCTTTTTAAAGCCAAAACCAAGTTGGATCGCATTATAGCCATCTTTTTCTTTTGTCTTAATTTGAATAACAGTACAAGGACCTGCTTCCAATACAGTTACGGGAACAACATTCCCCGTCTGGTCAAATAACTGCGTCATGCCAACTTTCTTGCCAAGCAATCCGCCGGTTGTAACTACATTCTTTTTTTCGATTTCTTTTTTTTCTTCTGACATTTTTCAATGCTCCCTACTTCATCTTAATTTCGACATCAACTCCCGACGGTAAATCAAGCAGCATCAAAGCATCCACTGTTTGTGGTGGAGGATCTAATATATCTATCATTCTCTTGTGAGTATGTAGCGCAAAATGTTCGCGCGATTTCTTATCCACATGCGGAGAACGCAAAACACAATAGACTTGTTTATCGGTAGGAAGGGGAATTGGTCCAGAGACAAACGCGCCGGCTCGTTTAGCTGTATCAACAATTTTGGCAGCCGACTGATCTAGCACCCGATGATCATAACTTTTTAACTTAATCCTTATCCTTTGCTTAGTGTGTTTTGTCATTATTTCTCCGTTCCTTTACTTTGAGATATTATTTCTTCTGAGATATTTTTGGGGACTTCATTGTATTCACAAAATTCCATAGAATAGGTTCCACGTCCTTGGGTTAGTGAACGCAATTGAGTCGAGTATCCAAACATGGTTGCTAATGGGACTTTGGCTTTGATAATTTGCACATTTTTATTTGCTTCCATTCCTTCAATTCTTCCGCGCCGCCCACTAAGATCGCCAATCACTTCCCCCATATATTGTTCAGGAACCTCCACTTCTACTTTCATCATTGGTTCGAGTAAAACTGGTTTACTGCGCAAGACTGCTTCTTTGAAAGCCATTGAGCCAGCAATTTTAAAGGCGATTTCAGATGAATCAACTTCATGGAACGAACCGTCAAACAAGGTAACTTTCAGATCAATTACCGGGAAACCAGCTAACACACCAGTAGCAGTCGCTTCTTTGATCCCATTTTCTACTGGAGAAATATATTCTCGAGGAATAGATCCGCCGACAATTGCATTAACAAATTCAAATCCTTTACCGGCTTCGAGCGGCTCAATCTTAATCCAAACATGTCCATATTGACCACGACCACCAGTTTGTTTGATAAATTTTCCTTCAGCCTCATTTTGACCGCGAATTGTTTCGCGATAGGCCACCTGCGGTTTGCCAACATTAGCATCAACCTTAAACTCACGCAGTAATCGGTCAACAATAACTTCCAAATGCAACTCTCCCATCCCAGAAATAATAGTTTGACCAGTTTCAGGATCACCTTTAATTCTAAAGGTAGGATCTTCCTCGGCTAATTTACTTAAAGCGATTCCTAATTTTTCCTGATCGGCCTTGGTTTTTGGCTCAATCGCAACAAAGATCACTGGCTCAGGGAAAACAATTGATTCTAAGATGATTGGCTCATCAGGATCACAAAGAGTATCTCCCGTGGTAGTTGATTTCAATCCTACAACAGCAGCAATATCTCCCGCACAGATTTCACTAATTTCTTCTCTTTTATTAGCATGCATTTGCAAAAGACGTCCGATACGCTCTTTCTTGTCTTTTACGGAATTAATAACATACGATCCAGCCTGTAAAACACCCGAATAAACACGAATAAAAGTTAAACGACCAACAAAAGGATCAGTCGCAATTTTAAAAGCTAAAGCCGCAAATGGTTCTTTGTCCGAGGCAGATCGAGTGTCTTCGTTCCCGCTTTTTGGATTAATGCCATTTACCGCTTTTTTATCAACCGGCGACGGCAAATAATCAACAACTGCATCTAACAAAGCTTGAACACCCTTATTTTTAAAAGATGATCCGCAGGTTACTGGAATAATTTTGGCGTCAATAGTTGCCTTACGGATACCAGCCATCAAGTCTTCTTTTGATAAATCATGATTGGCCAAATATTTTTCAAGCAAAACATCATCCGATTCGGCTGCTGCTTCAACCAATTTTTCGCGCCATGTTTTGGCTAAATCCATCATATCTTCTGGAATTGGGCGTCTTTCGAATTTCATCCCCAACTCATCAATAAAATAGATTGCATCCATCTGAACAAGATCAATGATTCCACTGAAATTTTCTTCTGCCCCAATTGGAATCTGGAGTGGCAGCGGATTGGCTAACAATCTTTCTTCAATTTGAGAAACAACTCTCAAATAATCTGCGCCTACCCGATCCATTTTATTAACAAAAGCGATTCGCGGCACGCCATAACGAGTAGCTTGACGCCAAACTGTTTCGGATTGCGGTTGGCAACCACCTACCGCACAAAAAATAACCACCACTCCGTCAAGTACACGCAAAGAACGTTCAACTTCAACCGTAAAATCAACGTGCCCAGGTGTATCAATAATATTAATTCGATGATCACGCCAATGGGTTGTTGTAGCCGCCGAAGTAATTGTGATTCCTCTTTCCTGTTCCTGAATCATCCAATCCATCGTAGCCGTACCATCATGAACTTCACCTAATTTATGCAATCGTCCACTAAAAAACAAAACTCGTTCTGTAGTGGTAGTTTTACCAGCATCAATGTGGGCCGCAAAGCCCATATTTCGATATTGTTCAATAGGACATTCTCTAGTCATTTTCTTTTCCCTCTACCACCTAAAATGGGCAAAAGCCTTGTTGGCTTCTGCCGTTTTATGCAGATCTTCTTTTTTCTTCATTGCTCCACCGGTACCACTGCAAGCATCCATAATTTCGGAAGATAAATTTTCAATCATTGATTTTCCGCCACGATCACGAGCTGCTTCACGTAACCACTGCATACCAATTGCTTGACTGCGTGATTTTGATACTTCGATCGGAATCTGGTAGGTGGCTCCACCAACTCTTCGGGCTTTGACCTCAAGTAGGGGACTAACATTCTCCAGAGCCTTCATAAATAAGTCCAATGGATCTTTAGCCAGTTTTGCACCAACTATCTCAAGAGCAGCATACATAATCTTCTCAGCTTTACTCTTTTTACCATCATAAGTTATTTTATTGATAAATTTATGTAATACTGTATTTCCGTATACTGGATCTTCAGCTATTTTGCGTTTTTTTATACATCCTCGCCTTGGCACTTATGCTCCTCCTTTTCCTTTAGCCTGTTTTGCTCCGTATTTTGAACGGGATTGTTTGCGATTTTCAACTCCCAAAGTATCTAATGTCCCTCTCACGATATGATAGCGAACCCCAGGAAGATCCTTTACCCTACCACCACGAACTAAAACAACTGAGTGTTCTTGCAGATTATGGCCAACCCCGGGAATGTAAGCTGAAACCTCAATTCCTGATGTTAACCGCACCCTAGCAACTTTTCTTAGAGCCGAATTTGGCTTCTTAGGAGTAGTTGTATAAACTCTAGTACAAACTCCGCGTCGCAAAGGACAACCTTTTAGCGCGGGAGCCTTACTCTTATATTTGGCAGCTCTTCTCTTCTTCTTAATCAATTGGTTAATTGTCGGCATTTTTTACTCCTCTTTTGCATGGGCAGCAACTTCAAGCTGCCCCATAATGCCAGTAGTTGGCACCAGTTCAATATAGCGATAGTCAGCAAAACCAGTCCCGGCTGGGATTAGTTTTCCGATAATCACATTTTCTTTCAAACCATACATCTCATCGGTTTTTCCAGCAACGGCCGCATCCGCTAAGATACGTGCGGTTTCTTGGAAGGAGGCTGCTGAAATAAAACTTTCAGTGGCAAGGGATGCTTTTGTAATTCCCAGCAAAACTTCCGTTGCAGTTGCACCCTCGCCTTTGGCTTTTTCATTTTCTTTATCTAAGGTTGTTTTTTCAATTAATTCACCTGGAAGCATAATGGTATCTCCCGGCAAAACAACTCTAACTTTTTTGGTCATCTGGCGAACAATAATTTCGATATGTTTATCCGAAATGGTTACGCCTTGACCACGATAAATTTTTTGAATTTCATCCACCAAGAAAGCTTGCACAGCATTGACTCCCAAAATACGCATAACATCATGCGGATTAACCGTGCCGTCTGTAAGCTGTGTTCCTATTGATATTTTGTCGTTGCTTGCAACTCTTAAACGAACATCATAAGGGACTTGATATTCTTTCTTTTCCTTGGTGCCAACAATGGTAACTAAACGTACCCCTTCGCTTTCTTTAATTGATACTCCACCATCAATTTCAGAAAGGATGGCGGGATCTTTGGGCCGACGGCCTTCAAAGAGCTCTTCAACTTTTGGTAAACCTTGAATAATGTCGCGTGTTTTACTTGGATCTCTTCGAATAGCCTCAACTCTGGCAAGCATTTCATAACTATCAACACTTTCGCCATCTTCAGCATATAAGAGAGAACCAGCAATAATTGAATAAATTTCACCCGGTGAAACTTCAACGGATGACTTGGTAGCAGAAATAACCACACCAGCTACTTTGCTAGCAACGCCCGCCGCTAATTCATCTCCCGGTTTAATTTTGTCCCCAACTTTAACATAAACTTGGGCGTTAGCTGGAATTTCGTATTCCTTAGATACCTTTGGATTATAAATAAAGATTTCGCCGTCTTTTTTAGCAACCGGTTCTTTTCGCTTTCTGGAAACATCAAGGTCAAGGTACATAACCTTACCCGGCGAACTGGTAACCACGTATTCATAAGTGGGATCGTAACCGGCAATGGCTTCGCCTGCCTCAATTTTTTGGCCGTCTTTAACATGGATCATAGATCCAACCGGCAATGAAAATTCTTCTTTGCGGTCCTTAACCTTTATATACAATATGCAGCTGCGGGTGACAATCTTTTGTTTCTCGCCGATTTCATCAGTAATTTCTTTTATTTCAATTCCAGAAGGATAAGCCACCGTTCCACTATGCTTGGATTTGATCGAAATTTTGGCGCCCTTATGCAAAGCAACACCACCAATATGGAAGGTTCTCATGGTTAGCTGCGTTCCAGGTTCACCAATCGACTGAGCAGCAACAATCCCAACTGCTTCACCAATGCTAATTGGCTTTAGAGTAGACAAATCCATTCCGTAGCATTTTTGGCAAAGACCACGCTTTGCCTTGCAAGTTAACACGGAACGGACAAACGCTCTTTCGATTCCCGCATCATAAATTTTACGGGCAATGTCTGCGGTAATAAACTCGCCACCTTTGGCAAGTACATCTCCAGAAACTGGGTCGGTAATATTTTTTAACGGAATACGCCAAATTAGTCGCTGCCAAAGTGGGATAATTTCGTCATAACCTTCGCGGATATTAGCCAGTTCGATCCCTTCCTTGGTATTACAATCATCCTCGGAGATTAAAACATCTTGCGCCACATCCACTAAGCGACGGGTTAAATAACCGGAATCGGCGGTACGCAAGGCAGTATCAACCAAACCTTTACGAGCGCCATAAGAAGAAATAAAGTATTCTGTAACATTTAAACCTTCTTTAAAGTTGGTTTTAATTGGAATATCAATAATGTTACCAGAAGGATCGGCCATCAAACCGCGAATACCAGATAACTGCCTAACCTGTTGAATATTTCCACGTGCTCCTGAAAAGGCCATCATGTAAACAGAATTTAGCTTATCCATAACCTGCAATAAGCCAGCGGTTACTTCTTCAGTAACTGCACTCCAAATATCTAAGGAACGGATAAATTTTTCTTTGTGCGAAATGCTCCCGGCCCGATACATTCTTTCCAGGTCAGCTACTTCGCGGGTAGCCTTTTCAACAATTTTTTTCTTAGCTGGCGGGACGACCAAATCTTCAATGGCAATTGAAACACCAGCTAAAGTAGCGTATTTAAAACCAAGCCGTTTTATTTCGTCAGCAATTTCAGCCGTAGTTGCCCCGCCGAATCTCAAATAACAATCAGTGATAAGTTTTTCTAGACTCTTCTTGTCAACAACATGGTTTATGTATTCATATTCTTCTGATACCCCATGGCGTTGCAATGCCTGATTAAGAGTGTAATTAAATTTTACCCGACCAACGGTGGTGTCAAGTAATTCACCGTGATGTCTTACTTTAATAATTGCATGCAAATGAACTTCATCCATATCATTGGCATACATGGCTTCCGAAGCGTTGGCAAACACTTTACCTTTCCCTAAAAGTTCTTTATCATTATCAACCGTCATATAATAAGTTCCAAGCACCATATCTTGGGTGGGGGTAATTAATGGTCGGCCAGAGGCGGGAGATAAAATGTTATTGGAAGCAAGCATCAAAACTTTGGCTTCAACTTGAGCTTCAGATAATAATGGTACGTGCACGGCCATTTGGTCACCGTCAAAGTCGGCGTTAAAGGCTGGACAGACTAGAGGGTGCAAGCGAATAGCTTTTCCTTCAACTAAAACCGGTTCAAAAGCTTGAATACCTAATCTGTGTAATGTAGGAGCACGATTGAGTAAAACTGGATGTCCCTTGATAACTTCTTCTAAGATATCCCAAACCATAATTTCGTGGCGGTCAATCATCCGCTTAGCTGACTTTACATTTTCAGCAAAGGCTCGATCAACTAGCTTGCGAATAACAAAAGGTTTGAATAATTCCAGAGCCATTTCCTTGGGCAAACCGCATTGGTGCAATTTGAGATTCGGTCCAACCACAATAACTGAACGGCCGGAATAATCGGCTCGCTTTCCTAGCAAATTTTGGCGAAAGCGACCTTGTTTTCCCTCTATAATATCAGTTAGCGATTTTAGAGGACGACCAGTGGTCCCAGTAACCGCCTTTTTTCTGCGACCATTATCAATCAAAACGTCAACTGATTCTTGCAACATGCGCTTTTCGTTGCGAATAATCATTTCAGGAGCACCCATGTTGATCATTTTCTTTAAACGATTATTGCGATTTAAGACTCTGCGATATAAATCGTTTAAATCAGATGTAGCAAAACGGCCACCTTCGAGCTGAACCATAGGGCGAAGGTCAGGAGGAAGAACTGGTAAAACATCCATAATCAGCCATTCAGGTCGATTGCCCGCTTTTTGAAAAGACTCAGCAACCCGCAGTCTCTTGACCAACTTTAATCTTTTTTGGCCGGTTGACCCCTTTAATTCGCGTCGTAATTTGGTAATAAGTTGTGGCATATCCATGCGTGCAAGCAATTCACGAACCGGGCGAGCACCAGTAGCCGCTTTGAACTGACTACCAAATTTTTCAATAGCTTCTTGATATTCAGATTCACGTAAAACTTGACCGACTTTAATTTTCTTCAATTCGCCAGTAGTTTCAGTGACAATATAGGCATCATAATAAATAACTTCTTCAAGTGATTTGGTGGTTAAATCGAGCAACAAGCTTAAATATCCCGGGATACCACGCAAAAACCAAATGTGAGCAACTGGTTCAACCAGTTTGATATGCCCCATTCTCTCGCGTCTGACTCGAGAAGTTGTTACTTCTACTCCGCAGCGTTCGCAGACAATCCCTCTATAACGGACACGGCGATACTTACCGCAATGACATTCCCAGTCTTTTACAGGTCCAAATATTTTTTCGCAAAATAAACCACGGCGCTCGGGTTTAAAAGTGCGATAATTAATAGTTTCGGGTTTTTCAACTTCGCCAAAACTCCACTTCAATATTTTTTCGGGAGATGCTAAGCCGATTTTAATATAACTAAATTCTTTTTCTTCTTTTTTTGCAAAAAATGGCAAACTTAAAACCTCCTTTTACCTTTGGCGGCAGATGAATCAAAAATTCGCGATTTTTTAGCCGGCAATTTGACCCCTTCTTCAATCGAAACTTCTTTGCCATCAGTATCCATGGTCTTAAAATCGAGGCCTAAACTGCGCAATTCTTTGATCAATACTTTGAACGATTCAGGTATCCCCGGTTTTTCCATCGATTTTCCTTTTAAGATGGCTTCGTAAACACGGGAACGACCAACAACATCATCTGATTTAACTGTTAAAAGTTCTTGCAATGTATAGGCTGCCCCATAAGCTTCGAGTGCCCAAACTTCCATTTCTCCAAAGCGCTGTCCTCCAAATTGAGCTTTACCACCGAGCGGCTGCTGAGTAATTAAAGAATATGGACCAGTAGAACGAGCATGCATTTTGTCATCGACCAAATGAATCAATTTTAATAAATACATATAGCCAACAGCAATTTTTCGGCCAAAGGATCGGCCAGTGCGCCCATCTCTCAAATCAACCTTGCCACTTTTATCAAGCCAGGTTACACCTTTTTGATCTATTGCCGCTTGTAATTCGCGCTCAATCAGATTTACGGAAGCATCTTCTTCAAAAGCTTCATCAAAAGGAGGAAGCTCATATTTTTTACCTAATATTTTACCGGCATGACCCAGCAATAATTCAAAAATCTGGCCAATATTCATACGAGAAGGAACCCCAAGCGGATTTAAAATTACATCCACCGGTGTTCCATCCGGTAAAAAGGGCATATCTTCAACCGGCATAATCCGAGCAATAACCCCTTTATTTCCATGGCGGCCGGCCATTTTATCACCAACACTTACTTTGCGCATTTGGGCAATGTAAACTCGAACCAATTCGTGTACACCGGGCGGCAATTCGTCGCCTTTAGAGCGCACAAAGTGTTTTACATCAATTACAACCCCAACCTCACCAGGAGGAACCCTAAGGGAGGTATCGCGCATATCACGAGCCTTGTCGCCAAAAATGGCTCTCAACAACTTTTCTTCGGCGGGAAGTTCAGTTTCGCCTTTAGGAGTAACCTTTCCAACCAAAATATCGCCCGGTCCAATTTCTGAACCAGGGACAACAATACCGTCTTCATCTAAATGAGGAATATTTTCTTCACTAACATTCGGCAATTCACGGGTAATTTCTTCCATTCCCAGCTTAGTGGCGCGCAATTCAACTTCGTAGCGCTGGATATGAATGGTAGTTAATAAATCTTCTTTTACCAAGCGTTCAGATAATATAATAGCATCTTCATAGTTGTAACCTTCCCAAGGCATCATAGCAACCAGTAAATTTTGACCCAACGCCAATTCCCCATTCCGGGTAGAAGAACCATCCGCAAGGACGTCACCCTTTTTTACTTGCTCGCCAAGACTAACTCGCGGGCGCTGATGAACCAATGTATCTTGGTTGCTTCGACAAAAATTGACCAGTTCGTACACATCTTTCTTGTCATTGGAACGTTGCACCACAACTTGTTTAGCATCAAGCTTAATTACTTTTCCAGGATTTTCGGCAATAACCATGGTACGCGAATCTCGCGCCACCTTTTTCTCAAAACCGGTACCAACAATAGGCTCGGACGGACGAAGATGCGGAACTGACTGCCGTTGCATGTTCGCACCCATCAAGGCTCGGTTAGCATCATCATGTTCTAAAAATGGGATCAGTGCCGCGGTAACACCAACAATCTGCTCAGGAGCAACTCCCATATATTGGACTTCGACGCTAGGAGCAAAAACAAATTCGCGTTTATAGCGAACTGCCACTTGTTCTTCGATAATTTTATTTTTAGTATCCAACCTTAGATCACAAGAAGCAATTTTAAATAAATCCTCAAGATCAGCAGAAAAATATTCGATTTTCTTTGAAACCACTCCCTTTTCAACTTTGTAATAAGGGGTTTCAAGGAAACCAAAAGCATTCACCCGAGCGTGGGTAGCCATAGAAGCGATAAGACCAGCATTGGGACCTTCTGGAGTTTCGATAGGACAAACACGGCCGTAGTGAGAAGGATGAATATCACGAACTTCAAACCCGGCTCTTTCACGACTTAATCCACCTGGACCTAATGCCGACAATCGGCGTTTATGGGTAATTTCAGAAATGGGATTAGTTTGATCCAAAAACTGGGACAATTGACTAGTGCCAAAAAATTCTTTTATAGAAGCCTGCAACGGACGAATATTGATTAATTGTCCGGGAGTAACTACTTCGTCTCCCCTAATCATCATCTGTTCTTTAATTAGTCTCTCAATACGAGCAAGGCCGATCCGGATTTGGCGCTGCAAAAGCTCACCGACAGCACGAATACGTCGATTCCCCAAATGATCAATATCATCTGAGATTCCTTCTCCCATATTTATTTTAATTAAATAGCGAACCATACCCAAAATATCTATTTTGGTTAAGCAATACTTGTCTTCAGGAACATTTACTTCTAATTTTCGGTTTATTTTATAACGTCCTACCCTACCCAAATCATAACGGCGTGGATTAAAGAACAAATTATTAAGATAAACCTGTGCCCCTTCCTGAGTAATAGGATCACCCGGACGCAACCGTTTATAGACCTCAATTAAAGCTTCGTCTTTGGGTAATATGGGACATTCCTTCATTGATTTGCGGCGGGATTCACCTTCAGGAAGAGCTTCTAAGATTTCTTTTTCGGAACAAGAAATAGCCGAAAGAAACATGGTAATTGGAATCTTGCGAGTGCGATTGATGCGAGCAAACAGAGCACCAGAAGCATCAGTTTCGATTTCGATCCATGAACCACGGTCAGGTATTACGGTAGCATAATAAATAAATTTGCCAGGCCTTTCTAATTTTTTGGCTTCGCGGTAATAAACTCCTGGGGAACGAACCAATTGGGAAACAATTACTCGTTCAGCACCATTAATAATAAAGGTGCCACGCTCAGTCATTATTGGCAAATCACCAATAAAAACCTCTTGAGATTTAACTTCCTTGCTTTCTTTATTCAGTAAGCGAGTTTCAACCTTAAGTGGCATGCAGTAAGTAGTTTCTCTAGATAAACATTCTACAGGAGAATACTTGGGTTTTCCGAGTGAAAATTTACCAGTAAATGAGAGTTCAAGCTTACCTTCATGCCCTTTAATGGGAGAAATTAGCCTAAGTTCTTCTGGCAATCCTACCTCAAAAAACCATTGAAAAGACTTCTTCTGAACCTCCAGCAAATCTGGCGGCTCAACCGCATTTTTTGGCCCGATCATCTTTATTCTATCTTCCATATTACTTTATTTCTACCTTCGCTCCTTCTGCCTCTAGTTTTTTCTTGATCGCTTCAGCTTCTTCTTTCTTCACCTTTTCTTTGACTGGCTTTGGAGCTGTATCTACTACTTCCTTGGCTTCCTTTAATCCCAACCCGGTAACTTCACGTAAAACCTTTAGGACTTGGATTTTCTTATCCCCAGTGGCTGTCAAGATAACATCAAATTCATCTTTAACTTCGGCGGCTTCTCCACCACCAGCTGCTGGTCCTCCCATCATAACCGGAGCTGCGGCAGATACTCCAAATTTTTCTTCCATCTTTTTGACCAAATCCGCAACCTCTAACATGGTCATTCCCTCTACTGCTGATAAAACTTCTTCAACCTTACTCATTTTTGTTCCCCTCCTTTCTTATCTCGAACTGCATTTAATACATAGACCAGTTTTCGAGCCGGCCCATTCAACACATTAAGAAAACCGTATAATGGCGACTGTAACCCACCGATTACTTTTCCTAGCAAGATTTCGCGAGAAGGCAGTTTGGCAACCTTAGCCAATTCATCTTTATTCAATGTCGCCTTGTCAACAACTCCAGCCTTAATCTCGCCCTTTTCAAATTCCTTTATAGCTTCTACTAAGGTTTTGAGGGGCGCAACCGGATCCTTAAATCCAAGCAGAACTGCAGTAGGACCATTAAAATGTTCTTTAAGTCCGCTAAAACCAGCTTCTTCAACCGCACGAGACAACAATGTGTTTTTGTAAATTCTAAATTCAGCATCTTGCTTGCGTAGCTTTTTTCGCAATTCTGTAATTTGCTTGACCGTAAATCCAGAATAATTGGAAAAAACCAAAAGTCCAGCTAAATCAATTTTTTCTTTAATTTTCTTTAGAGTCTGTTTTTTCTTTTCTTGTGCTTTGCTAACCATAATATTTATAATTCCTTCTTCTCTAGCTCTTCCATAACCAAAGGCGCATCAATTTTTATGCCAGGCCCCATACTGGAAGAAAGCGTAATCGATTTAACATAAACACCCTTGGTGCCAGATGGCTTTGCCTTAACAATTGCGCTTAGAGCTGAATAAAAGTTTTTCTCAAGATCTGTCTCACCAAAAGAAACCTTTCCAAGTAGCATATGTAACGCGCCAGTCTTATCCATTTTAAATTCTACTTTGCCTTTTTTGTATTCTTGCACTGTCTTAGCAATATCAAAAGTCACAGTGCCAGTTTTTGGATTAGGCATTAACCCTTTTGTTCCCAATATTTTACCAACCTTACCAACAACCCCCATCATATCTGGAGTGGCAAGAACCACATCGAAGTCTAAAAAGCCTCCGCTGATTTTCTGCACTAAATCATCAGCACCAACAACATCAGCACCAGCATCAGTCGCTTCTTTATGCTTGTCCACTTTGGCAATTACTGCCACTTTAGAAGTTTTGCCAGAGCCTGCGGGTAGCATGACAGTTCCGCGCACAGCACTTTTCTTAGGATCTACCCCCATCTTCATGGCCAGATCAACACTTTCGTCAAACTTAGCAATTGCTGTTTTTTTAATTAAAGCAAAAGCATCAGTTGGGGAATATTTTTTGCTTTTATCAATTAACTTGGCTTTTTCAATATATTTTTTACCAGATTTTTTCATTATTCCACCGTAATTCCCATGTTGCGAGCTGTTCCTGCAATAATATTCATAGCAGCTTCAACATCATTCGCATTTAAATCAGGCAATTTTAGTTCGGCAATTTCTCTCAATTTTGCCCGACTAACCTTACCAACCTTATTTTTATTTGGAATGCCAGAACCCTTTTCAATCCCTGCCGCCTTACAGAGCAATACTGCCGCCGGAGGAGTCTTAAGTTCAAAGCTAAAAGTACGATCTTTGTAAATAGAAATTTCAACCGGAATAACCATATCGCCTTTATCTTTGGTGGCTGCATTGTATTGTTTACAAAAATCCATAATATTAAGGCCATGTTGTCCCAAAGCTGGACCAATTGGAGGAGCGGGATTTGCTGCCCCTGCTTTAATTTGTAATTTTACTTTTGTTATAACTTCTTTTTTCTTAGCCATTTTTCTTTATCCTTTTTTTCCTATTTTGAAACAAACCTTACTAGACTATTTTCTGAGCATGTTCAAAATTAACTTCAACTGGTGTATCTCGCCCAAAGATATTTATTAATATTTTTAGTTTACCTTTTTCAGCGCTCACTTCATCAACTGTTCCGGTATAACCGCGGAAAGCACCCGAAATTACCCTTACCGCCTCGCCTTTTTCAAAGCTAACTTCTAGCCGTTCTTCTTTACCAAGCTGCTTTAATACTCTTTGCATTTCGCGATCAGAAACAGGCGTGGGCTGGACCTTGCTGCCAATAAAGCGGGCAACCCCTTGAGTTTGGCGAATAAGATACCAGGAGAGATCGTCTAGGATCATTTCCAGAAAAACATAGCCGGGAAACATCTTACGAACTCTTTCATGCCGTTTCCCGCCTTTAATTTCTACAGTTTCTTCGGTAGGAACTAAAATCTGAAAAACTCGATCTTTCAGATTTTCACTTTCTACAGTTAGCTCAATGGCTTTTTTTACTTTGTCTTCGCTCCCCGTCATTGCCTGAATCACAAACCAACGCTTTTCACCTTTGGGCGCTTCTCTTACCGGCTTTGGAAATATTTCTTCTTCTTCCACAGGAACCGTTTCGTCAATAAGGGTTTTGGGTTCTTCGGCTACTGGTTGCTCTGGTACGGCTGGCTCATTAATGCTGCTAGAAATATCCGCAGAGCTTTCACTTTCCGGAGCACCTTGCACCGGTTCAACAGGCTTATTCTGATCTTCGCCTGCATTTAAAGCATTATTTTCAAGGTTCTCGTTTTCCACCATTTTATTTAATCAAAACACCAAATATTTTTGCAAAAGCAAAATCAACAAACGTTACATACATCCCAACCACAAAACAGATAATGAGAATAATGACTGTTGCCACCATCACATATCGGCGGTCGGGCCAAATAACCTTTTTTGTTTCGGCGCGTGTCTCCTTTATAAATTTTACGATCTGCTCAAAAATCTTTTTCAAGATTTAAATCCTTCATTCATCTTCTTTCTTCTAATCCCTAAACTGGCGGGAGTGGGAGGACTTGAACCCCCAGTCCTGGTTTTGGAGACCAGTGGTTTGCCAATTAACCGACACTCCCCACTTCTCCTAACAAAACCTTTACTTTTCCTCTTTATGCTTAGTATGTTTTTTGCAATGGCTGCAAAATTTTATTAATTCTTTTCGTTCTTTATTTGTCGTCTTATTTTTACTGGTAATGTAATTTTTTCTTTTACACTCACCGCAAACTAATGTTATCGATTCACGCATTTAATTTTTCCTCAAAACGCAAAAAAATCCCACTGCACAAATAATGGCAAGCGGGAAAAAATACCTCTTCGAATTATTTATTCCTATAGCCTGGCCAATCAAGTGTTAATTTTACTATATATAGTGTAAGCTTGTCAAGCACTGATTTTGGATAAAACAGAATATATAGCGCCAAACAAAAAGGGCCGGGTTTTCACCCAGCCCTTTCTTAAGGATTATGTCCCAGATTCCCTGATTACCAGGTCCCCTGATCCCCTATCACTACATCATCCCTTCCATTCCGCCCATACCACCCATACCGCCCATTCCAGGATTACCCGGCATCTTCTTGTCTTCATCTGGCTTTTCGGCCACCAAAACTTCGGTGGTTAAAAGCAGAGAAGCAATTGAGGCCGCGTTTTGCAGTGCAGAACGAGTTACTTTTACTGGATCAACGATGCCAGCTTTGAACATGTCCACATAGCCAAAGTTTTGGGCATCAAATCCGATTCCTGGTTTTTCTTTCTTGACTTGTTCAACCACGACCGAACCTTCCCAGCCAGCATTGGTTGCAATTTGCTTCAGTGGTTCTTCTAAAGAGCGGCGAACGATGGCAACCCCAATCTTTTCGTCTCCGATAGAACCAGCTTCGAGCTTTTCAACCGCAGAAATAATGTGGACAAAGGTTGAACCTCCACCCGCAATAATTCCTTCTTCAACCGCGGCTCTAGTAGCAGACAAAGCATCTTCAATGCGATGTTTCTTTTCTTTGAGCTCGGTTTCGGTAGCTGCACCAGCCTTAATGACCGCAACACCACCAGAAAGCTTAGCTAGCCTTTCTTGTAGTTTTTCCTTATCATAAGAAGAATCAGACAATTCAATTTCCTTCTTAATTTGGGCAACGCGATCTTTAATAGCCTTTTCAGTGCCAGCGCCTTCTATAATAGTAGTATCTTCTTTCTTGACTACCACTTTTTTGGCTTTGCCGAACCATGAATCAGAGAGAGTTTCGAGCGAAAGTCCCTTTTCGTCAGAAACCACTTCTCCACCAGTTACAATAGCAATATCTTCTAGCATAGCTTTGCGCCGATCACCAAAACCAGGAGCCTTAACGGCAACGGCGTTGATGGTTCCACGCAATTTATTGACAACCAAGGTTGCCAAAGCTTCACCTTCGATTTCATCCGCCAAAATCACTAGCGGCGTACTAGATTCGTGCGCTTTTTCAAGAGCAGGAAGCAAGTCCTTTACCGCACTGATTTTTTTATCGGTAATTAAAAGATAGCAATTTTCAAAAATACATTCCATTCTTTCCCTATCAGTAACTAGGTAAGGAGAAGCGTATCCTTTATCAAACTGCATCCCTTCAACAACGTCTAAAGTAGTTTGGATCCCCTTGGATTCTTCTACTGTAATAACGCCGTCTTTACCGACCTTTTCCATAGCATCTGCAATCAAATTGCCGATTTCAGAATCATTGTTGGCTGAAATACAGGCGACTTGTGCAATAGCTTCTTTGGTTTCTACTTTACGACTTTGTTTCTTCAATTCCTCAACGGCTACAGCAACAGCATTCATAATCCCGCGCTTAATAGCCATTGCGTTGGCACCAGACACAACACTTCTTAAACCCTCTTTGAAGATAATCCAACCAAGAAGAGTTGCAGTCGTTGTTCCGTCTCCGGCAATGTCATTGGTTTTAGAAGCTACTTCTTTTAAAAGTTGGGCTCCCATATTTTCATATGGATCTTCTAAATCAATTTCCTTAGCAATGGTAACCCCGTCATTGGTGATAGTTGGGGAACCCCATTTCTTTTCGAGTACCACATTTCTGCCGCGCGGTCCAAGAGTGATCTTGACTGCGTTAGCAACCTTAGTAACGCCTCTTTCTAACTTTCTCCAGGCGTCTTCACTAAAAATAATTTCTTTTGCTGACATTATGATTCACCTTCCTTTTTTTTTAAGCTTTTACGGCCAAAATATCTCTCTCGGAAAGAATAATAAATTCTTCTCCATCTAATTTAACTTCAGTACCACCGTACTTGCTGTAAATAACCATATCCCCAATTTTAACTTCAATGGCCACTTTCTGACCATTATCCAATATTCTGCCAGAACCAACTGCCACTACAGTTCCTTCTTGCGGCTTTTCTTTGGCGCTATCAGGAATAACTATTCCAGACTTAGTTTTGGATTCTTCGGGCTCCGGTTTAATTACTACTCTATCTCCAACCGGCGTTAATTTCTTTGCTACCATTCTTCGTTCACCCCCTTGTTAATTATTAGCACTCACCTCAATCGAGTGCTAATTATATAATGCAATAAATAAGTTGTCAAGAGGCGGAGAAAAAAGAAGCCAAAGCTTGCTATCTTGCAAGCACCCAATTGTTACCGCTATCTTCTAAACGTAGAATTAAGCCATCGCTCGTATCATCTTGCCCAGCTATCCAGCCTTGTTTTTCATTAATCATAGATAAGCAATAATAATTTAACGGAGCAATATGTTGAGGCAAGGTAGCAGACATAAACTGCCAAGAAGCCCCGCCATCAATTGTTTTCATAATTAGTCCGCTACCAACAATTACCCCAACATTCTTATTAAAGAATTTCACCGCATGCAATTCAACTGCATGATTAAAGGGTAAACGCTCCCATTTATCTCCTCCGTCTTTGGTTTTTAATATTACCCCAGCATCGCCAACAACATACCCAACATTTTCATCTACAAAACAAAAATCTATTAAATGATTTTCAACCCCGCTTTCCATGCTGGCCCAGAC
This sequence comes from Candidatus Margulisiibacteriota bacterium, assembly GCA_041658745.1. Lineage (GTDB taxonomy): Bacteria > Margulisbacteria > WOR-1 > O2-12-FULL-45-9 > O2-12-FULL-45-9 > JASEHX01. The sequence goes on from JBAZZP010000001.1 coordinate 104,801, forward strand.
ATTTCCACCATCAACCGTTTTAATCATCTTCCCCCACTTCCCCACCGCCCAACCAATTTTTGGATTGATGAATCGTATTTTATAGAGATGTTTTTCAATTCCGCAATTTTGTTTTAACCAAGTTTTCCCACCATCACTAGTTTTAAACATCAAGCCATACGAACCAACTGCCCAACCAATCTTTTCATCCACAAAAGTTACTGCAAAATAATTTCCTTCACCAGTTGGAACATTCTGTAACTTCCAGTTATTTCCACCGTCCGTTGTTTTTAGGATTGTGTTACGATTCCCTACCGCCCAACCAACTTTAGAATTAATAAAAAATAATCCATACAAGCATTGATTCACTCCACTGTTTTGTTCTTTCCAAGTTTTCCCACCATCGGACGTTCGAAGGATGGCTCCAAAAGCACCCGCAGTCCAACCATTGTTGCTATCTGGAAAATAAACTGTGCGCAATTCTAGACCCATCGGAAAATCAGCAGAAAACGATGTAATAATTAGAAGAAAAAGAAAACATAATGCAGTTAAAACTTTATTCATTTTAATCAAATGGAGCAGAGCGGGATCGAACCGCTGGCCTCGGCGTTGCGAACGCCGCGCTCTCCCAACTGAGCTACTGCCCCAAGGATTGCTTAGCAGCGTTATTTATCAAGTAGACAAGCCACGCCTGGAAGAGGTTTCCCTTCCAAAAATTCAAGAGAAGCTCCACCACCAGTAGAGATATGCGTCATTTGATCAGCTACGCCAGCTTTTTTGACGGCAGAAGCAGAGTCGCCCCCACCTATAATTGAAATAGCACCATTTTTGGTTGCTTCAGCTACAGCCTTGGCAATGCCAATGGTCCCAACTGCAAATTTATCAAACTCAAAAACTCCCATTGGTCCATTCCAAACAATCGTTTTGGCATCCTTGATTGCGTTGCTGAATTTGATGACTGTTTCAGGCCCAATATCCATCCCCTGCCAGCCCTCGGGAATTGTCGTTCGAGGAACAACCTGAGTATTCGCATTTGCATCAAATTTATCGGCTACCACATGGTCAATGGGCAGAAGAAGAGGAACATTTTTATCAATGGCCGCTTTTAGAATTTCCTTGGCTTCTCCCATCAGATCATCTTCCACAATGGAGGTTCCAACATTGATTCCTCGGGCTTTGAAAAAGGTATAAGCCATCCCACCACCAATGATCAAAGTATCAACCTTGTCTAGAAGATTCTTTAAGACTTCTAGCTTGCCAGAAATTTTGGCTCCGCCAATAATTGCAATAAAAGGTTTTTTGGGATTAGTTAAAGCATCACCTAAAAACTTTAATTCTTTCTCAACCAAGAAACCAGCATATGCGGGAAGATCATGGGCTATGCCTTCGGTTGAAGCATGCGCCCGATGAACCGTACCGAAAGCGTCTTGTACAAAAATATCAGCCAACGAGGCTAATTGTTTGGCAAAAGCGGGATCGTTTTTTTCTTCTTCCTTGTGGAAGCGCAGGTTTTCAAGCAAAAGAACATCACCATTTTTTAAGTCTGCAACCGCTTTTTGCACTTCGGATCCGATACAATCGGAAGTCATCCTTACTTCTTTGCCGAGCAATTGGGATAAACTCTTTTGCACCGGAGCAAGACTAAATTCATTTTTCACTTCCCCTTTTGGGCGGCCTAGGTGGGAAGCCAAGATTACTATTGCCCCTTTTTCAACGAGGTATTTTATGGTTGGAAGAGAAGCTTTTATCCTTTTATCCGAAGTAATGTTCTGCTTTTCATCCAGCGGAACATTAAAGTCACAGCGGACAAAGACTTTTTTACCAGCAAGCGAAGCCACTGGAATATCGGCAACAGTTTTCTTAGCCATGATTGCCTCCTTATAACTTGGATGAAATTAATTTGAGGAGATCAACCACCCGGCAAGAATACCCCCATTCGTTGTCATACCAAGAAACAACTTTGAAGAAGCGTTTTTCGCCTTTTAAGTTATTTTGTAGTGTGGCCAACGAATCATAAATCGATGAGCGATTGTCATGGATAAAATCGGTTGAGACAACTTCTTCGTCAGCAACTCCCAAAATTCCTTTTAGATAAGATTGGGAAGCTTTCTTTAAACTAGCATCAATTTCTTCGATTGAAGTATCTTTGGTGGTGCGAAAAGTAAGATCAACAACTGAAACGTCAGCCGTAGGAACACGAAAAGCCATTCCGGTTAGTTTGCCTTTGGTGGCTGGCAAAACTTCGCCAACCGCTTTTGCTGCCCCGGTAGTAGAAGGAATAATGTTAATGGCAGCTGCTCTTCCTCCACGCCAGTCTTTTTTGGAAGGACCGTCAACCGTTTTTTGGGTAGCAGTGTAAGCATGGATGGTAGTCATCAAACCGGTTTCAATTCCGTAGCCATCCTTGAGAAGAACATGAACTACTGGAGCCAAACAATTGGTGGTACAAGAAGCGTTGGAAACAATGTTGTGAATAGCAGGATCGTATTCACCATCATTAACGCCCATTACGATTGTCTTTACTTCCCCTTTGCCTGGAGCAGAAATGATTACTTTTTTGGCTCCGGCAGCTAAATGCCCTTTGGCTTTTTCGGAATCGGTAAAAAGACCAGTTGATTCGATAACTACTTCAACGCCTAAATCTTTCCAAGGCAGGCCACTGGGATCCTTGGTAGCGGCAACGCATTTAATCTTATCGCCATTGATAACCAATACATCATCTTCAGCCACAGAAGGGCTGCTTTTTTCGGTAGTAATGGTCCCTTTAAATTTTCCGTGGACCGAATCATATTTAATTTGATAGGCAAAATATTTGGCATCCGTTGTAACATCAACCACCGCAACAACATCCACCTCGGTTCCCAATACTCCCTTATCCACCATCGCACTAATTACCTGTCTCCCAATTCTCCCAAAACCATTAATCCCAACTTTTACTTTCTTCGCCATTTTCTTTTCCCCTTTCTTGCCCCGAGCTCTGTCGAGGGGCTGTTCAGCCTTTTTAAAATAAATTCATCATTATATTATCAAAAAACCACAGAGAGGTCAAATTGAGAAGCAGCTAACTATAGTTTATTTAAATCTCGAATTAACGCCATTAATCGCGGATAACTCTTTTTATCAAATTTAAAACAAATGCGGGGAAGATGCAGAAACAGCTTATTGCGCACTTCAAAGGGCAATGGCCCGCTAGGAGATATTTCACCGTCAACCAGGATATCAGCGTATTTTTTACTTAGCTTTTTTAATGCCTTTTCGTTTACCCTTTGATTAAGACGAATCACCGTCTGTTCTTTTCCATAAACAATTGAATGGTAAACTCGATAAAAACCAGCCACTTCTTCTACGGCGTCTTCGACTGAATAGACGATGCGATAAAGGCTTGAATCTTGTTTAGTGATATAGCCATCTTTTAAAATATATTTATTTACAAATTCCAGCCAGCCCTTCCAATATTTACCCTTGGGTGTATCAATCATAACGATTGGTCGAGGAAGAGTTTTGCCGGTTTGTAGCAAGGTTAAAACTTCAAACCCCTCGTCATGGGTACCAAATCCGCCCGGGAACAAAACAGTAGCATCCGATTCTTTGATAAAACAGAGCTTGCGGGTGAAGAAATAATTCACATTGATTAATTTCTCCCCCTTGCAAACAAAGGGATTAGGTCGCATTTCGAGAGGCAACTGAATTTTAATAGCGAACCCCTCTTTGCCTGCCCCACAATTTCCCGCTTCCATTACACCACCCCCACCTCCAGTTATAACCATGAATCCTTTGTTAACAATACTCTGGGCAAATTCGAGAGCCATTTGATATTCTATACTGTCAGCAGGAGTGCGGTGGGAACCGAAGATATCTACTTTGCGAACATCTCTATAAGGAGAGAAAACCCGAAAAATATGCCGCAACTCTTTTAAAGTAACATTGGCTAAAAACAGATCTCTCTCATCGGCTCCATCAAGATTAAGTTTTACAACCGTAGTAAATAACTGGCGAATAAATTCGCGGGTTTGCAGACTGCTATATTTTTTGGATAGCTTATCAATCTCTTTATCTATTTTAGCAATATCGGTTTTATAGTTTCTACGCATTTTCCACCCCTATATTAACTGATTCAACCAAAAAAGTCTTGGGGTATTTTTCGCGCATTATTTTACAGATGCGTTCGGCATCATTCTTATTTTTCGACATTCCAAAAACAGTCGAGCCAGAACCCGACATCTGGGCTTCGTTGCAGCCCAAGGTTAGCAATTGATTTTTTATCTCGGCAATAACCGGATATTTTTCCATCACCACTTGTTCTAGATCATTTTTTATTCGACTGGAAACCGTCAGATGCAGTCGATCAAATTCATCATAGGCCCATTTAGTTGAAACTGCGAGATCAGGATTAACAAGAACAAAATAGGTTTGGGGCCAGGGCTCCAGCTTTTCAACTATCTCTCCGCGCCCCTTAACCAAGCAAGTTCCCCCAGTTAAGCAGAATGGGACATCGGAACCAACTTGGGATGCAATATTGGACAATTCGATATTAGAAAGTCGACAGTCGATATTAGACAGTAGGTTCAATCCGTATAGGACTGCAGCGGCGTCCGCCGACCCTCCCGCAAGTCCGGCGGCCATGGGGATGTGTTTCTCAATGTAAATTTTCCACCCCCTATTGTCTATTTTCAATTTTCTACTTTCTATACCTAATTTACTATCTACTTTCTTGTAATACGCCTCCACCGCCTTATACACAATATTCTCTTTTCCGGTGGGGACTCGGGGATCATCACAAGTAATTTCAATGCCAGCAGGAATGGGATCAATAGTTACATAGTCACAGAGGGAAACAGATTGCATGACTGATTCGAGGGTATGATAGCCGTCAGCACGTCGCTCAAATACACGGAGCGACAGATTGATTTTCGCAAAAGCTTTTAGCTTCATTAAAAATTAAGCTTTTGATTTATTAAAAAGTGCCATTAGACTAGACTTAGCTCGTGCAGCTTTGTTCTTGTGAATAATCTTGCGTTGGGCAGTTTTATCAATCACGGAGATCGCTTTTTTGATGAGATCGGAAACATCTTGCGCCTTAGCTATAATTGCCTTCTTAGTAGTTTTAATAACTTTCTTTAGATTAGTCATCGCCTCATTATTGCGCGCTTTATTCTTTTTTGCTTTTCTTGCTTGCTTGATTGCTGATTTAATTCTTTTTGCCATTTTATAGTCTCCTTTCTTGACATCGTATCATAATTTACATTATTATGTAAAGCACTTTGAGTATCCACGAATGGTTTAAAAAGAAAAAGTCCGAAAAAGAGGGAGCTTATGTTCGCGAAAGGCTCGACATCCCCGGCAACCTTTGGATCAAATGCTATAAGTGCAGCCAGGCCCTCTTTGCCAAGGAGCTGGAAGATAATTTTAAGGTCTGTCCAAAGTGTGGCTATCACTTTAAGCTAACACACATTGAACGCATCAACCAATTAACCGATCCAAATAGCTTTAAAGAAATTAACGCTAATGTTTCTTCTGTAAACTTTTTAAACTTTTCTGATTCAAAGTCCTACACCAAGCGCATTGATGAAGCGATAAATAAATCGACCATTAAAGACGCCATTGTTACCGGGACATGCAAAATTGGCGGAAAAGACGTGGCACTGGGAATAATGGACTTTTCTTTTATGGGCGGCAGCATGGGATCGGTGGTTGGTGAAAAAATCGCTCGTCTGATTGAATTAGCAGTTGAAAAGAAATTTCCGGTCATCATTTTCTCTTCTTCCGGTGGTGCCAGGATGCAGGAAGGAATCATGAGTTTAATGCAAATGGCTAAAACCTCGGCAGCGCTTGGCCGTTTACGCGAAAATCGCTTGCCTTATTTCTCAGTCCTCACCGACCCTACCACGGGAGGAACATCAGCTAGCTTTGCTATGCTTGGCGATATAAATATTGCAGAACCAGGAGCTTTAATTTGTTTTGCAGGCCCTAGGGTTATCGAACAAACTATTCGCCAAAAACTTCCTCCCGGCTTCCAGCGCTCGGAATATCTAATGGAGCATGGAATGATAGACATCGTCTGTGAAAGAAAAGAATTAAAGAATAAATTGTCAACAATTTTAAGGTGGTTTAATGAAAAAGAATGATCCCCTAAAGAACTTACTGCCTTTCGAAAAACCGCTGGCAGAACTTTATGCAAAACTAGAAGAGCAAAAGAGAGTTGCCACCCAAAGCAAAATTGATATGAGCGAAGAAATTCGCTTAATGGAGAAACGCATCGAAACTACTCGCAAAGAAATTTTCTCCAATTTATCCCCGATCCAAACTGTGCAGGTCGCCCGCCACATGCAAAGGCCAACTACCCAAGATTTTATTGATAACATTTTTGATTCTTTTATTGAATTGCATGGTGACCGTAATTTTGCCGACGATCCAGCTTTGATTACCGGAATTGCTAAACTTGCTGGCCGCTCAGTGGTGGTAATGGGACACCAAAAAGGCAAAAATACCAAAGAAAATATTGCCCGTAATTTTGGAATGGCCAATCCCGAAGGATATCGTAAAGCTTTGCGGGTGATGCGTATCGCCGAAAGAAACGAAAAACCCATCATCGCCTTTATTGATACCCCCGGTGCTTTTTGTGGCATTGGCGCCGAAGAGCGCGGCCAAGCCGAAGCAATTGCTAAAAATTTACGCGAAATGGCCGAACTCACCGTTCCCTTTATTGCCATTGTAACCGGAGAAGGTGGATCAGGAGGAGCTTTAGGGATTGGCATGGGAAACAAAGTACTAATGCTTGAATACTCAATTTATTCTGTCATTTCGCCTGAAGGTTGTGCCTCAATTTTATTTCGAACGGCCACTAAGGCTAATGAGGCAGCCATTGCCATGAAAATTACGGCCAAAGATCTCCTTGGACTAGGGGTTATTGATGAGATCATTAAAGAACCAATTGGTGGAGCCCATAACGATATTATTACCACTGCAAATAATCTGAAATCTGCTATAATAAATAATCTAGAACCTTTGCTTTCGCTCTCCCATCGCGAATTGATAGCTGACCGCTATAATAAATTCCGCAAAATGGGAGTTTTCCAAGAAAGTTAATTATGCCGCTGTGGTGAAACTGGCAGACGCGCCAGACTCAAAATCTGGTGAGGGCAACCTCGTGTCGGTTCGACTCCGACCAGCGGCATATTAATTTACGTAGTAAATTAATATGCTTAATGCTTAATGCTTCTCCTTCATTCTCTCAAAAATGCACTTCAATCGCCCGTGGCGGACAGGGTTTTATACACAATTCACACGCAATGCATTTATCTGAATCAAAACTTACTTCCATGGTTTTACGATCTTTAATATACAAAGCCCCGGTAGGACAAATTGAAACGCAGGCGCTACATTGGACACACTTATCCCAGTTCACCTTAATATCTTTCGAAAGGGCTTCGATTTTAAGGCCCTGCTCTTTTAAATATTTGATCCCCTTTTCAATTTCGGCATTTTCGCCTTCGAGCTCCAGTACCATATGGCCTTCCTGGTCGGGAGTAATGCTGGCTTTGAGAATATTAAAAACCAGATTAAATTCCTTGATCAACTTATATACAATTGGTTGATCAATTTTCTGTTTGGGGAAAATTAGAACAATCTTTTTGGAATTCATCTTATTTCTCCTCCTTCACCGGACGCTCGTTAAAGGGCTTAAACTTTGGAGCATCATCCGCACTGGGCAAATCAGCCACCTTTTCGGTTAACAGAAATTTACCCTTTTGAATTTGTTCCTTTAAATCACTGGCAATTACCAAAGCTTTTTTATAGCTAGAAATGCCTGAAGTTGGCACTTTTTTACCATTCACTTCAATTTCGCCTGACTTTAGCTGTGCATAATTCACTTCACCTAGGACATCAGGTTTTCCTTGCGGATATGCCTCACTGTAATCGACTACGGCCGCCAAAAGATCCTGGTCTCGCACAGCAGTATATTTAACCATCTCTTCGTTTAATATCGGTATTGGGACACCAATGCCTACATTTAAGGTGGTTCCATAACCAATAAAACTGACCCCTTTTAGCCACTCAGAACTCATTTGTTTTAAATCTCCAATTACGGCTAAGGTTTGGGCTGGACGCTTTGGCACACCATTGGCCAGACGTGGAGCATGGGGATTAAACTGGGTTCCCTGCCAAGCAACATATCCAATTCCTCCTCCTAGCCATATGCGAGTCCCGATTCCAATCGTCTTTAAATAAGGATCATTTAATAGTGGGGATAACTGTCCTGCACTGCAATAATTGGCATTGCCAAGATTTGGTTTTAGTGTGCCCAAATAGGTGTAAATGGTTTTATTGGACAAATTGACAGCCACATTATAATTTTGATAAGCATTGCGGGTATTGAACAATACCGCTTCATTTAAGTCTTTAATATTCACCCAAGAATCAAGGTGCTTTCTAGGATAACAATCGGTGCCGTAGGCTTCAACCTGCAAGCGAACATCCTTCCCCGCCACTAATTCTTCAATCACGTGCGCACCACCATAGGCAAATTCTCCGGGATGGATTTTATTGCGTGGATCATCATCGGCCATAGCCGTTGCTCCCAAATATAGATCAACTGCCGCCCATCCAGTATATGCAGGAATTCCATTTAATAAAGCCTTTCCTCCGCCAGCCTTTATCTTAGGCTTAGTATGGCCAAAATTAAAATAGGCACCCGATGAGCACATCGGACCAAAGGTGGCTGTAGTTACAACATCGACTTGTTTAGCCGCTTCTGCAACCCCTTTCTTCTCAACTATTTCTATAATCTCCTCCGCGGTCACTACGACTGCTTGGCCATTTTTTATTCTTTCATTTATTTCTGCTATGGTCTTTACCATTTTAATTCTCCTTTATTCAAACAATTCGGTACTTAAATATCTTTCGCCAGTATCTGGAAGCAACACAACAATTAATTTCCCTTTATATTCTGGTTTCTTCGCAATCTCGATGGCAGCATATGCCGCCGCGCCTGAAGAAATACCACAGAGTATCCCTTCTTCTTTGGCCAAGCGCTTGGCCGTTTGCATTGCTTCTTCATTGGACACTTTTACAATTTCATCTAAAATCTTCAAATTCAAGACTTCTGGAATAAAGCCAGCTCCAATCCCTTGAATCTTATGGGCTGAATGTTTCCCTCCCGATAAAACCGGCGAATTAACCGGCTCAACGGCAACAATTTTGACTAAAGCTTTCCGTTTTTTCAGCGCCTCTCCTACTCCAGTTATTGTCCCACCCGTCCCTACTCCGGCGACGAAAACGTCCACCTTCCCTTCCGTGTCCTTCCAGATTTCCTCCGCGGTTGTTTTTCGGTGAATCTCGGGATTAGCCGGATTTTTAAACTGCTGCGGCATATAGGCATTTTTATTAGTTTTAACTAATTCCTCAGCTTTATCAATTGCCCCTCTCATTCCTTTGGCCCCTTCAGTTAAAACAATTTCGGCCCCCAAAGCTTTCAATAAATTGCGTCTTTCAATGCTCATGGTTTCTGGCATGGTTAAAATCAATTTATATCCCTTAACAGCACAAGTAAAAGCAAGAGCAATTCCAGTATTACCAGAAGTGGGCTCAATAATCACCGAATCCCGATTTAGCAAACCCAAATCTTCGGCCGCTTCAATCATAGCAACCCCAATCCGATCTTTGACTGAAGAACAAGGATTAAAATATTCTAATTTGGCAACAATCTCTGCCACACAACCATCCGTGATCTTATTCAATCTAACCAAAGGCGTATTTCCAACCAATTCTAAAATGTTCTTTGCTATTGTCATTTCATCCTCCTTGTGCCGAGTCCTTCGATCCCGAGGATCTCAGGATCCGAGGGACTTGTCGAGGCACTAAATACTAAAATTAAACACGCTATCTTGTTTGTTTTTTTCGTTAAGTAGACTTTCAAGCGTAATCTTACCAAGCTTATCTGCTAATCCTTTTTCAATTTCTTTTAAAACGGATTTTATGGCCGAATCCCCGCTCGTCTGGGCTGCAAAGGTTATTTGCCCCTCGACGGCCTCAATAACATTTAACAAACTAATTTCCTTTGCCGCCTTTGACAAAACATAGCCACCTTTATTCCCCCGCAGACTTTTTACTAATTTGTTTTTTTTAAGTGTATTTAAGATCTGCTCCAAATAACGCGCAGGAATATTTTGCGCCTCAGCAATCTGCGCACTCTTCAACTCTTCGCCAGAGTGCTTCGCCAATTCAAAAAGAGCTTGTATTCCGTAAATGGTTTTAATCGTTAGTTTCATTATTCACCAGCTTCGTATGGATTAAGCAAAATCGCTTGTACTCATTCCCGATTGACTTGGTGTGGATTATAATATCAGCCATCTATGAAAGGTGTCAAGTTGTTCCTTTTCTCGTTCCTATCCGTCTTACTATGTCTTATAGTTTTTCAGTGATATAAGCAACTTTGTCCCCCCGTTTTTTCGCTAATAGCCTGCTGCAAATCCCCCTTCCCAATCCCATCGGTAGAATCGGTTCAACAATTACCAATCGACCTTAAGACAAAGATTGATCACATTCGTCTTTTGCCAGTCAGCGGTCGCACTCGCTCTCTGCCTGCGAAGCAAATAACCAATTAACAACTCAGTATTACCAAAAATTCTTGTTGAATAGGCGACCATTGATCTACCCTCATCAAAATATCCTTGGTTAACGTTGTAAAAAAGCTCATCGCTTAAAATCCATGCGTTTTTCTTGAATTGAAATAAATTCCTGAGCTTCAAAACAGCCGGTGAAACATCGTATTCAAATCGCCCGCGGTCAGCAAAAGAAAACCATGGAGAATCGACTTTATAAATCGCATCCAGATATCCCAGGCTTTTGCCTGTCCAATTATCGCCGTTCTTTGAACAATTCAAGGCGTAATAAATATCCATCTCAAAATTCTTGCTCAATAAAAGTGCCGGGCCAATATAGGTTTGAAAATAATACAATTCGCTGGCATTGTTCCGGAAGCGTAATTCCGGAATTATATTTAGCTTCACCTTTTCGCTTAATGAAGATTGAATAATATTTACCGACCAAAATTCGGTATCAGCTAAAATCGATTGAGAAAAGCATAGTGCAATGAAAAGTACGGCCAAGAATATTCTTTTAATCAAATTGCCCCTCCCATTTTATATTTGATAATTTCTATTTTACTCAATTATATCCCCCACGATCGGTTCGACAATTACGCCTTCTTTTGTTAAAAAAGCGATTCCTTTTTCTAAATTATTCTCTTCACCGTCCAGCTCCAACACCATCTCCCCAATCTTATCCGTAACTCTTGCCCTTCGAATATTGGGTATCACATCGAATTTTTTTGCCATGCTAAAGATTACCGGTTCTTTTATGAGCTTTTGGGAAAATGTCAATACAACTAACTTCTTCGCTTTTGCCATGTTTACGCCTCCTTTTTTTTCAAACCGCAGAAGCCCGCATAATCGATCAATCGGGTGATAGTTGGATTATCCCCACAAATCGGACAGTTTTTATCTTTTGGAACTTTGACCTTCCTAAACCCCATCTCTAAAGCATTAAAGATAATCAATTTGCCAATTAGCGGTTCGCCAATCCCTAAAATAAGCTTTAAAGTTTCAGTTGCCTGGATCAAACCAATCACTCCGGCTAACGCTCCCAAAACTCCTGCCTCCTGGCAAGAAGGAACCGCCCCCGGCGGTGGCGGATCAGCAAATAAACAGCGGTAGCATGGCCCTTTTTTAGGCCTGATTACCATGGCTTGTCCTTCAAAACGGAAAAAGGCGCCATGGACCAAAATCTTATTGGCTAGAACACAGGCATCGTTAACTAGATAGCGCGTTGGAAAATTGTCGCTTCCGTCAACAATAATGTCATAATTTTTGATAACCTCCATAATATTCTCTGAAGTCAGACGCAAAAAAATAGGTATAACTTTAATGCCCGGGTTTACTTTTTGAAGCCTTATCTGCGCTGCCTCTGCCTTTTTCTGGCCAATATCTTCCGTAGAATAAATTATCTGGCGGTGAAGGTTATTGAGTTCCACCACATCAGAATCTACTACCCCCAATGTTCCAACCCCCGCCCCAGCCAGATAAGCGGCCACCGGCGAACCCAATCCCCCAGCACCAATGACCAAAACCTTTGCCGCTAAAAGTTTTTCTTGTCCCTTTCCCCCAACTTGCGGAAGAAGAATTTGGCGGCTGTAGCGTTCAATTTGTTCGTCATTTAATGCCATGATTAACCACCCGCAATGGCAGGAATGATAGAAACTTCATCCCCGACTTTAAGGGCTGTAGCATCGCCTTTTAGAAAACGGACATCCTCATCGTTTACATATACGTTTATAAAACGCCTGATCTTGCCCGCTTCGTCACAGATACGATCTTTAATTCCCGGGAAATTATTTTCCAGGTCATCAATTAAACTTTTAACATCCAACCCAGATGCTTCAACCAATTCATTCCCATTCGTAATTTTTTGCAGCGGCTGCGGGATCCTCACTTTAATTGTCATTTGACTATACCCCCTCTTCTTTACTATCGTCCCGAGTTATGCTGCGACAAAGACAAATATCAATTATTTCTTCAATCTTGTTTAAATTGCTCCCAACCACTCTTTCAACTTCCTCGCCATTAATAAACAGTATAAGGGTTGGAATACTCGTAATTCCAAATCTGCTTGGCAACTCTGGGTTATCATCTGTATTGATTTTTACTACTTTTAACCCTCCATCGTTTTTCTGAGCAATTTTTTCAACCAAAGGAACCAATGCCAAACATGGACCGCACCAGGGCGCCCAGAAATCCACCAGTACCGGGAGTTTCTCCTCCAAGACCTCTTGTTTGAAATCCCTGCTGTTTACCTCAATCACAATTTCACCTCTTCTTCGAATGATTTTAGCGTTGGTTTGATCTTAATCGGTTTGCCAATATGACTCTGAACGGCTTCCTGGGTCTTCAAACCGTTGCCGGTAATTGAGATCACGATTAATTCATCCTTTGGGATGATTCCCTGCTCAATTAATTTTTTAGTAACCGCAACCGTGACGCCACCTGCAGTTTCGGTAAAGATCCCTTCGGTCGCTGCCAAAAGTTTGATCCCTTCCACTATTTCTTCATCCGTAACCGATTCCGCCTCACCGCCACTTTCTTCGACCACACCTTTCGCATAATAACCGTCCGCCGGGTTGCCAATCGCTAGCGATTTAGCAATCGTTTTCGGTTTGACCGGCATCATGATCTCGGATTTATCCTTGATCATGTTGACAATTGGGGCACAACCAGTCGCCTGGGCGGCATACATCTTTGTGATCGGTTTTGAAATTAGTCCAAGTTTGTGGAATTCTTTAAATGATTTCCAGATCTTAGTGATGAGCGAGCCGCCGGCACAGGGAACAACAATATGGTCAGGCGCTCTCCAGCCTAGCTGTTCGGCAATTTCATAGCCATAGGTTTTTGAGCCCTCTGCATAATAAGGGCGGATATTAATATTCACAAATGCCCATTTATATTTCGCAGCAACTTCCGAACAGAGCCGGTTTACCTCATCATAATTCCCTTCGACCGAAATAAGGTTGGGATGGTATATAAGTGTGCCGATCACTTTCCCCAGCTCGAGGTCGGCCGGAATAAAAATATAAGCTTTGAGTCCCGCTTTGGCCGCATGTGAAGCAACTGAATTTGCCAGGTTCCCGGTTGAAGCACAGGCCATTGTCTTATAACCAAATTCTTTGGCACGCGACAGCGCGACCGATACGACCCGATCCTTGAACGAGAGTGTCGGATGGCAGACAGAATCATCTTTTATGTATAATTCTTTCACACCCAGTTTTTTAGCTAAATTATTGGCTTTTATTAGTGGAGTGTACCCAGAATTCAAGCCGTCGGTTGGCTCCCCTTCGATCGGTAAAAGTTCCCGATACCTCCACATATTTTTGTCGCGACTTTCAATGACCTCTTTGGTCAAATGCTTTTTGATTTTCTCATAGTCATAAGTAACTTCGAGCGATCCAAAACAATAATCGCAGACAAACAACGCTTCTTTCGGATACTCTCTTTTGCACTCTCTGCATTTTAATCCTTTAACGTAGGACATCAATAAACACCTCCATCACCCTTTCTTAATAAGAACTTTATAATAAGCATCAATTTGTTTGACCTCTAAAATCTCGTTTCCGTCCTCCTTGGCGCTTCGCGGAACATTGAGTATCGGTTCGCCATCATCGAGCAGCAGTTCAAGAATTTGTCCAACGTCCATTTCCTCAAGCTTGATCTTTGTTTTTACGTAATTTAAGGGACAGCTAACGCCCCTAATATCAAGCTTTTGATTAGGCATTATAAAATTGCTCCATGCTGAAATAGCGTTCTCCAGTATCAGGAAAAAGGGTTACGACTTTCTTGCCGTTTCCAAGCTCGGCGGCAACCTTTAAAGCCGCAAAAGCAGCTGCCCCAGCTGAAATTCCAACAAAGATCCCTTCCTTTTCAGCTAAAGTACGGGAAAGCTGAAAGGCTTCATCATCTTTGACAGTAATAACACGGTCAATGATTGCCCGATTCAATATTTTAGGGATAAAACCAGCCCCGATTCCCTGAATCTTATGGGAACCGGGTTGACCACCCGATAGTACTGGTGAACTGGCAGGCTCGACGGCAATGATCATAATAGCGGGATTTTTTTCTTTAAGTACTTCTCCAACCCCAGTAAGGGTACCACCAGTTCCAATACCAGCCACAAAAGCATCGATTTTTTCACCTAAGGCTTCCAAAATTTCAACCGCGGTTGTCCGGCGATGGACCTCGGGATTGGCAGGATTATTGAATTGCTGCGGCATATAAGCACCATTTTCTCTGGCAATTTCTTCAGCCTTTTTTATTGACCCTAGCATCCCTTCAACTCCGGAGGTCAAAACAACCTCGGCACCAAAAGCCTTGATAATATATATCCTTTCTAAGCTCATTGTTTCGGGCATAGTTAAAATAACCTTATAACCTCGGGCAGCACCAATCATGGCTAAGCCAATACCGGTATTCCCGGAAGTCGGTTCAACAATGGCTCCTCCGGGCTTTAATAACCCTTTCTTTTCCGCATCCTCAATCATGGCTAAACAAATACGGTCTTTTACGCTCGCGCCCGGGTTAAAATATTCCAGTTTTGCATAGATATCTGCCATCCCCTCATTGACTAATTTTTGCAACTTTACAAGCGGAGTATGTCCAATTAATTCCGTAACATTAGCTCTTGTGGATCCTCCTCCCATGTAATAAACAAACTCGACTTTGTCGCCGGGTTTCAACTGGATTACGGGAAACTTCTCCCGGTTGATTATTTGATCGTTCACTTCAACCGTAACCACTTCAACCCTAATTTGCTTTCTGGTTAAAAGGTCACTCATAGAGATTCCTGTATCGATTTCTTCTTCTTTGCCGTTTATGAATATTTTCTGACTCATAAAACCGCCTCCTTAAACTTTTCAAAACCAATTCCATCTATAATACTAGCAACGTTGTGTCCAGTTTTTTCAACCAGCAATAATATCCGCTCGGTAATCACTATAGCTTTTTCCTCATCCAGAAAGTCGATTAATTTTTCTCCCAAGCGAGTTTCACCCAAATAATCATCGCTAAAAAAATGCGGTCCCATCCCCCCAACAAAAATGGCAATCCCTTTCCTTTTTTCCACAATAGCTCCAAATGGACAGGCTTTAACACAAAGATCGCAATTCTTGCATTTGTTTAGGTCAATGACCGCCAGCTTATTTTCTAGAGTGATGGCTTTAACCCGGCAGGCTTTGGAACAGATCCCGCAGCCATTACACTTACTTGCATCAACCTCCGGTTCAACCACCCCCATAAATCCAATATCCGAGAGATGAGAAATGCCACAAGAATTGGGACAGCCAGAAGCCGAAATTTTGATATTTAGATTATTTAGCCCGATTTTTTCAACCAGCTTTTCTATTTTTCTTGTAAGTTCCTGGACGTCAAATATCCCGTTGGTGCAATAATTGCCAAAACAGGACTGAAGGTTATCAATGCCTTGATCAAGTACGTTTAAGTTCGCTTGCTTAAGTTCTTCTTTAATCGACTGAATTGATAAACTATCAATCCCGGGAATTTCTGGCCCGCCGCGAACCGGGAAATGGATAAATCCCAGACCGTACTTTTCCGCAATATCGGCAATCTTGCGCACCTGGGCAGCAGTCGCCTCGCCATTCGTTGCACGAATTCGCAAAATAGTGCCGCTGACATTGCTTGTTAGCTTTGTGTCACAAGTAAAAGATTTGGCATCGTATCCGGTACTTAGATCCTTCGTTAAAGCTTCCCTAAGTGTCTTTTCGCCAAGCCTTCTTATCAGAGCAGCCGATCGTTCCCCCTCTTGGCCTTCTTTTCTGATAAACTCAACATAATTCTTTACAAAGTTAAGCGCTTCTTCATCCGAAAGAAGCTCAGCCATTTTTATCCCGACAAAAGGATCAAGCCCAAGCTTACCGCCAAGATAAACGTCATAACCTTTTTTGCCTACTCTTTCAACTCCGACAAATCCGATATCGGCCAAAACCCTGGGAGCTGTGCACTGTTTTTCGCAGCCAGTAATTGAAATCTTTATTTTAAACCCACCCTGGTCCTCCCGCCAAAACTGATCGAGTTTTTCTCCCAAATTGATTGGATCAATAACTGCATAAGGGCAAAGACTGGAATTGTAACAAACATCAGCATTCCTAACCCGTGCGCCGCAGCGATCGAGCATCAGTGATACCTTCTGCAGTTCTTCTTTACTCTTACCCAAATCATTAAAATGGACATGCGGTATGATGGGAAACTGTCGGGTTGTGAAAAGAACCATCCCCCGACCGTATTTATCAGCTACTTTGGCAACCATGCGTAATTTTTCGGCATCCATGTTGTCGCAAACCGCACGCACCCATACCGAGAACATGTCTTTTTCTTTTAATTTAACCACGCCGCCTCTTTTCAAATCTTCGTGATTAGCTGGCTGTTTCAATTTTTTCCTCCCGGATTTTTTCAGCAACAATCCTAAAAGCCCTGACTGCCGGTTTTTTATTTAAAAGAGAGACTATTAAATAACTAACTTCATCGTAAAAGGCCTTTTCAACATCCTTTGGAGAAGGATAAGCTGGTGAACTGGGATGGGAATGATATATCCCTAATAACTCAAGTCCCAGTTTCCTTATTTCCTTCATAACTACCAATTGTTCCTTGGGATCCATAAAATAACCCGTTTCCGGTTTTGTATCTGTATTTAGCATGCGAAAAACATGACTGATCTTGGCATTTACCCCGGCTAAAAGACCACAAACCTCAAAGGATTTCCCCTGCGCATGTTCAAGAATATTTGTTAGAGCTTCCTTAGTAATAATCATTTCATTAAACCTTCAATAAAGTTAACGTGACATAGGATAATATTCCCGAAAGCAAGGGAGCTAACAACCAAACCGCAAACGATTTCTGAACCGCTTTTTCTCCCGCGGCTAAAACATGCTCATGTTTAATTGTCCCAACTGCCATAATTGCTAAGGCGTTTAACTGCACCAGCGACTGTGGAAACCCCAGGAGCGAAGCTATGATCAATAAAGTAGCCGTCACAATAGAAACCAGCGAAGAGGTAATCAAACCAAGCGGAACAATTTCCTTACCAATAGTTTTCATGGTCCGGTCTTGGATTAACCAACCGCCAACCCCAAAGAGCGGCGAAATTAGAATAAATCCGAGGATCGGAGTGATCAGATTTGCCCCAATTAACGGCCCAACCGCATTCGCAACATTATTTGAGCCAATAGCAAAAGCCACATAGCAGCTGGATGCCAGCGATATAAAATGTATGTAGTTTTTCCAGGAATGGACTTTTTCATAAAACCAGAAGTTTGCCGCTCTCGGCGGGTAAATAACCTTAAAAAGCATAAAAGTAATAGTAAAACCAATCACAGGCAGTGCAAACCACATTCCAATCATGCTCGTAATGGTCTGCCAGTTGAAACTACTAAAATGGAGAGCCGCTCCAAGAGTCGCGAATACAGTTACCCAGCTAGTTGACTGCGGCACTTTTAACAGATTAGCAGCAAACAGACTTATCGCCGCGCTGGCTAAAATAATGAGCGCTACTTGCGGAGTAAAAAATTCTCTTGCGAAGAAACCGGTACTTAATGTTTTTGCTACTCGGTTTCCCAATATACTGGCACCTAAGATAACGAAAAAGCCAAAGAGAAAAACCGCTTTTTTGCGCGAAACCAGATTAGCCCCATGGACCGCTGCGAAGGAAGGAGCAATGCCTGATCCTCCCATATTCAGGGCAAAAAATATTACGATTATAACTAGTAAAAGTAGCTCCATTTGTTCTCCCCTTAAATCCCTTCCCCAATTAATGGCCTTGTGTGAATTCCGCATTCTCCACCACATTTGCTGGTCCCAATCCACCGACCCGCCCGTTCGTTATCTTCACTGGTTATGCGCGTACAAGGTTCACATCCCAGAGATCGGTAGCCCTCCTTGTAGAGAGGATTTACCCGAACCAGGTATAACGCTAGATATTGCCAGACTTCCCTCTCTTTCCAAATAAGAATTGGATTCAATTTAATTAGCCCTTTATCTCTTTCTTCTACTTCCTTATAATCGGTCCGTGTCCGCCCCTCTGTGCAGCGCAAACCGGTCACCCAGCATTTCACCTTCATTTTTTCAATGGCCCAGCGGGTGGGCTCCACTTTTAGAATATCACAGCATTTATCTGGATCGGTTTCATACAATTTCTCAGGAATCGGAGCGTCGTTCTCAAAAATATCTTGTTCTGGATACTTGGCAACCTCCTGATACATAAATTCTTTTGTTGCCTTTGGTTTGTAACGCGTTGTAACTATAAACCCCTTTATTTTTGAACTCACTTTCTTCGCCAGATCCCAAACCACAACCGAGTCTTTTCCTAATGAATTGGCAACCACCAAACCATCTCCAAATTTATTATATGCTTCCTCAATTAATGCCTGAGACCTGTCTACTTTTTCCTTAAAATTTAAGCTTTCCACCAAAACCTTCAGATCATCCTTGTTCTCCAATATACTCATATTGTACCACTCCTTATATACTATTATCGTCCGTTATTACCCTAAATTTCAATCTTTCTACACTATCCCGATTGATTTAGTGTTGATTATAACAAACATCCGCGCTCTTTGTCAAACATGATTTAAAAAGAAAAAAAGCCCCAGTTTCCCGGGGCTTTTCTTTAACTAATTTCCAATTCTCTAACTATCAAATCTCCAACAATCTACTTTGTCTCCTTCGCCTTACACTTCATTCCCTTATCGTCCATCTTCATGCTTTTATCATGCATCTTCATCATTTTGTTTTTATCCATCGAATGCATTTTACATGATTTTCCCATTGAACACATTCCACATGATCCATGCCCCATTCGATCACCTTTCACTAAGCAGTATGAGAACGCGCTAACCACTAAAACAACAAGCAGTACTGAGATTATTTGGCCAGCCAGCTTTACTATTCCAGCTTCTTTACCAGAAATAATCCACACAATTAGCGCAAAACCAAGCAACGAAACAAATACCAAATTACACACTATAAGCATTCCAATCATTTATTTTCACCCCCTTATTTAAATAAAATATTTGCGATATATCCTAAAACTAACACTTGCGGCACAGTAATAATCGGCAGCCAAACCGCTGTTCGCCACCCCACATTGGTCCAAAGAAGGCCAATTTCAGTATAATCAGTTACCACCCCAGCCATCAAAAAGACAAGACTGTTTCCTAGTGCCCCAGTCTGTCGATAAATTTCAAAGGCTAAAGGAGCCGTACCTTCAGAACAAATTTCCATAACGGTAGCAATAATTAAAGTAATCAACATGCCAAGAATGGTTGGCCCCATATATTGATGCATGAAATGAGGGGGGAGATAGGTCGCACTAATACTAGCAAGCAAGGTCCCAAACATAATCCACCACAAAACCATATTAGCTAATGATAGAGTTCCTTCCCAAATGGCTTTTAAACTAGAACTAAAAAATGCCCAATTATACTTTACCTGCGAAAGTCTATTTTGGGCATCTTTGAGAATAGAGAATCCGCTTTCCACCTGCAGCGTATTAGGATTATTTTCAATCCACGCTCTCTTTTCCAGCAACATAAAGATCCAACCAGTAATCAAAGCCACAACTACCGCCGAAAAGATAATATAGAGGGCCTTTACTCCAAAAAAGCCAAACATTATGATGGTAAGTGGAAGATTGGCCCATGGACTAGCTAGTAAAAAGGCAACCACAGCTGGCGGCGATGCTCCCTTTTTATACAATTGAATAGCCAAAGCAAGAATTCCATGACTGCAGGCAGACACTAAAAAACCGGTTAAAACAGCAAATACAATCGTTCTCTTTCTTTTTTGCGCCAAAACCAGCGAAATATACTCTCTGGGAACCAGCCAATCAATGATTCCACCCAAAACCAATCCAAAAGCAACTGGCAAAGCAATGGTTTGCACATACATTAATAACGACAAACGTAATTGTAAAAACCACGAAGAATAAGACCCAGCAATTATAATTGCCAGATATAGCGCAGATAAAAGAATGATTTTATTTTTCCACCAAACAGAAGAAGAAGCCGGAGCACAGGAAACACAAACATTTTCAATTTTATTTTGTTTTATGAAGGATTGGCGGCAATGATCAGAGCAGAAAAAATATTCTTTCCCCTGCCAGCTCAATTTTAGGCCGGTCTTTTCGTTTACCTGCATACCGCAGATAGGGTCAATAGCCATTAGAATAATTATAGTGTTATACTATCCGCATGTCAAAGCAGCCAAGTTTTGCCATCAATTTGCCACCTTTCAAAGAAATTTATCGAGACCTTTTTATCGTTAAAGATCCCACCATTATATCGCTTGCCCTTATCAACTTGGCAACTATTTACATTGCATATACTGAGAAATGGAATGTGTTTGGAATCTTATGGATTTATTGGGCTCAAAGCATAAGTATTGGCATTATTAGCTCCATCAAGATTTTAACCATTAGAACCAAAGAAAAACTCTCCTGGTCTGAAATAATCTCTTCGGCTTTTCTATTGCAATTTATCCTTAGTTTTACTCATTTTGTGTATGCCGTATTTATTTTCATCCTTTCAATTGCCTACCACGCCGATCCAATGGTTATAATGCTAGCTTTTAGTTCTACCTCAATTGGCTTTTTTCTAAACCATCTTTTTTCGCTTTTATATCATAGAAGATTTGATAAGGACCCCAATGAAGATCTAGCCACATTACGCAATGCGCCCATGATTAGGATTTTCCCCATGCACATTACTCTCATGCTGGGGGTAGGATTACTATTGCTTAAAAAAGCAAACATCCCGCTTATTGGGGATATCGCCCTAACCGGCAATATATTGATTCTATTTATGCTACTTAAAACCTACGTCGATCTGGCAGCTCATGTCAATGAACACAAACAGCCTTCTCCTAAAAATCTACCGTAAGTATTAATAATTTTCAGCGAGAACTTCGTAATAAGCCTGCGGATGAGCACAAGCGGGACATTCTTGAGGCGCCTCTGCCCCTTCATGAACATACCCACAATTGCGGCAATGCCATTTAACTTCTTTTTCTTTTTTAAACACTTTACATTCTTTTATGTTCTGCCAAAGTTTACGATAGCGTTTTTCGTGCTCTTCTTCTACTTCACTAATTTCTTTAAATTGTTTGGCAATTTCTTCAAACCCTTCTTGGTGGGCAATTGCTCCCGCTTCCTTATATAGCTTTGACCACTCCTCATGTTCTCCGTTAGCCGCAGCTTCAAGGTTTTGCAAAGTTGTCCCAATTATTCCTGCCGGATAAGAAGCAATTATTTCAAGTGCCCCACCCTCTAATAGTTTAAAAAAACGCTTAGCATGCTCCTTTTCATTCTCAGCCGTATCTAAAAAAATGGCCGATATTTGTTCATACCCCTCTTTCTTTGCTACGCTAGCAAAATAGGTATACCTATTTCTAGCTTGTGATTCCCCAGCAAACGATGCCAACAAATTCTTCTCGGTCTTGGTTCCCTTTATACTTTTTGCCATTTTTGCTCCTCCTTTTAAATTTATAAAATTAATATTTGCCTCAAAGGCTCTAAGACTCTAAGCCTGAATGTCTTTCTTTTATTGTCTGAACCAAACGATCTAAGGCCTTAAAATCATTCTCTTTAGGAAAACCTTTTATATAAACCGGCTCAAGCAATTCCACTTTAACATTGGTCAGCATAGATTTTAACTGATCAACCGCTTTGCTTCCCCAGCCATATGAGCCAATAATTGAAGCATATTTGGTTTTGGGTCGCAAGGCATTAAAAAGATAAGCAACATATACCGCCAGTGGATGAGGACCAACCAAAACCGTTGGTGTGCCAATGACCACCGTCGCAGCATCCACCAATGCCATAGCTACTTCTCCCAAATCCATCTTAGCTAAATCAAAAGCTTTAACCACTACGCCCTTTTCTTGTAGATTCTTTATCAGATAATTAACCATTTCAGTTATACTACCGTGCATTGACACATAAGGGATAACGACTTCATTTTTAACGCTATCTGAAGTCCAATCTTTATAGGCATCAACAATAAAATTTGGTTTAAAATGAATAGGACCATGGCTAGGACAAATAATCTCGATTGGGAGGTCTTTTATCTTTTCAAGATTATTCTTTATCATCACCCGAAAAGGCATCATGATTTCGGCAAAATAACGTTTTGCGGCAATATAGACTAGTTGATCATCATGTTCAAAAATACTAGCAGTTCCAACATGCGACCCAAAAAAATCGCAAGAAAACAAAGTTTTGTCTTCTGGCACAAAAGTCACCATGGTTTCCGGCCAATGGACCCAGGGAGTAAAAATAAATTTAAGAGTTTTATTCCCCAATGACAAACTATCCCCATCATTAACCACCATAAATATATCTTCGGATACAAGCAGGTGTTCTTTTAGCTCATCCTTGCATTTTGTATTCGTAACAACTTTTGCCATTGGATAGGCTTTTAGAACTGCGGGGATTCCACCTGAGTGGTCTTGCTCACCATGATGAGCAATAACATAATCAATTCGATCAATGCCCAGCGAACGTAGATTTTCCAACAATTCATTTTCTTTAACTGGATCAACCGTATCAATTAACGCAATTTTTTCAGAGCCTTTAATTAAGTATGAATTATAGCTAGTACCTTCTGGTAATGGGATAAGAGCATCAAACAACCTTCTATCACCATCCAACACTCCAACTGAATATATATTATTCTTTATCTCAGTAGCCATGATGTTTTCTTCCCCTTAGTGTCTTAGTGCCTTAGTGTTCATCCGGAAACGGTAAATTAAGCGATTTTCTCAAACTGCGTTTTATCCGCCCCACACACCGGACAAACCCAACTATCCGGGATCTGTTCAAAAGCCGTTCCAGCTTTTATCCCACCATCTGGATCTCCCATTGCTGGGTCGTAAATATAACCACAAACTTTACACACATATTTTGCCATATCATTCTCCTTTTGTCCCGTCTTTGTAACTTCTTCCTTTTGATAGGTTGGAGCAGTTTTGGGGGATTTTCCGCGTTTTACTTCATGATAATAAGCATAAGTCATTGGCTCAGCTTCACTCAGCTTTTTGGCTTCAATAATCTTTCCAACAAAGATCGTATGGGTTCCAACCGCCAGCTGGCTTATCACTTCGGCCTCAATCACACCCACACAATTATCTAAAACCAGCGGAACGCCTGATGCGCCGGACTCCCATTTTATTTTGTCAAATTTATTTATATCTCTCCCCGATTTAAAACCAAAGCGGCCAATAAATTCCAAGGGGGTTTCTTTAGCTAAAATAGAAACTGAGAATTTATTACTAGCCGAGATATAATTGTGTGTTAAATTGCTGCGGTTAATGCTAATAGCCAAAGTGGCCGGATCGGAAGTAACCTGAATTACCGAATTGGCAATTTGCCCATTGGGCTTCCCTTCTTTGATGGAAGAAACAATATAAACCCCATAACCAATTTTAAATAAAGTTTCTGGATTTTGCATATTAGGTATTATATCTAATTACACATAACTTTACTCAAATTATTCAACTTGCACTCGTTGGCGGTCAATTAATTCTCCTAGCTTCCCCTTATTCCATCCGCCAACCTTTGAGAAATACCCTGTAATTCTTGTGATGTGATCCACATCCCTTCCAGCAACCAATAAGCTATCAAGCCTTTCTGGAGTAAGCTCACCTAAAGCTCTTGGCTCAATTTTCAATTTCTCATTCTCCTTATCAAACATTTCATGCTTCAAATAGTAGTTACCATCTTCATCTTTTGCCCAAAGGACATGCTGCCTAGACTCAAAATACGCCAACAACTGCTCTTGATTCATAAAGTTCCCTCCTTATTCCATTTTCGATATTACTAACTGCTTTAATTGATAAATTAAATCCTTCTCAATCTTCTTTAATGCCTGATGAATTGGACATTTCTTTTTAAAAAAACAAGTAAATTCTTCTTGCATACACTTATTAATGGCAAGCTTTGGGTCGAGAATCTTAATTACTTGCCATACATTAATCTTTTTATCCAGAAGAGCAACACCACCATTATTACCTTTTATTGAACGAACAATTTTGTGTTTTGAAAGGATTTGAATAATCTTTGCTAAAAACGGCTTGGGAACCTTGATACAGGTACTCAATTCGGCAATAGGCACTAGCTCCTGTTTTTTAGACAAACAAACCAAAAAGCGCAGGGCATAATCAACTCGCCTATTAATCAACACTCTATTTGCCTCATTAAGGACTATTTTGGTCTCTTTTAGATGATTTGTCAAGCCCTATTCTTCAGTCTTTTATCTTGTCTAAGTATTTTTAGAAGGAGGGGGCAAAAAGCGTAAATCAATTTTTTTGTCTCTTATTTTTATTACAACAGCTACCGGATATTCAAGCATAAAATTGGAGGCTGCCACCAAAACGCCTTCTCTATCTTCATTAGCGTAGATAGGACGAAAAGCAAAGTAATGATTTATCCCCCAATCAATTATTGCTAGATAAGCCGACGTCTCCCCTCTTGTCATGGTTTGAAACAAGCCGGATATTTGCCCGATCGAATAATCAACCATTGAGTTTCCGGTTTTTATACTGCCACCGGTAGCAATTTTATTGCGATAGTCAATCACTTGTTCACGAGTTAATATCGTTAAAGGCTTATGATCACGACCGTCAAAAATCCCTACCGAGTATTCCAAAGTGCCAACAGTATTCCCCGTTTTATTTTCGATTCGCAAATCTAACCCAAACAAACTTACCTTTTCATACAATTTGGCGGAGATGTTAAATTCTGCGGATCTATAAGCAATAAATTGATCAATCCCTTCCCCCTCAATTGACTGCTCACTACCAATTGCTTGCGGAATAAAAGTTGCCAATAGCGTCGTAGATTTGCTGCTACAGCCACTAAAGCACAAAATAGCTAATAAACCGACCCAAAAAAATACCATATTTTTATTATTAGTATTCATTGTCCCCCTCCTATCAGTTTGCTCAGCTAACAAATACTAATACAAAATAACATTAAATACAATTCGATTATTTGACAATAATTTTAGCTTAGACTACACTGGCCATAGTTATTTTAGGAGGTGCCAAATGTTTGGACTAATTGAGAGTTTTAATCCCAAATTCTTTAAGAGTTTACTAGCCAAGCGCATGGGCCGCTGCATTGGTTTTCTGTTTGTTTTCATCATTCTACTAAGCATTATTTTATCCCTAAAAATAACCATTCTGCTCATCCCCCCATTTTCACAAGCCAAAGATTGGATCAATGAAAACATGGTATCTCTAGTGGCTCAATTCCCAGTATTAGAATTAAACGACGGCAAGATTATTCAGCCCAAAAAGACTTTTTCCAAAACTTATGGAGACATACTTGCCATAATAATTGAGCCTGGTAATAAAAACGTTCTAGATCTGATGGATAAATATTCGAATGCCATCGTCATTACCCAGCAAGAATGCTTCATGAAGACCAATAAAAACAATGGCACTGTATCTGAAATCAAGCAATACAGCCTTGAAAGCGTCACCGCCAAGTTCATCCCGGTTAAAAGCGGCATGGATGTTATTTGGGATAAAACAACCTACCACTGCACCCCAGCACTCGTAAATCAATGGCTTAATTTAATTTCAATTGCCATGTTCCCGTTTTTTTGTTTATTTTTCTTCTTCGTGTATTTATTTACCAAGTTTTTCCAACTTTTCACCTTTAGCTTGGCAGGCATGTTTTTTTGCTCCATCCAAAAGGCCAAGATTGGTTATGGTAATTTATTAAAGATCGGAATTTATGCCCTAGTTCCACCATCATGGATTACCCTTTTATTAATTGTAGTTTTTAATTGGTTTGCTCCCTGGTGGCTATATTCAATTATATATCTTATTTATTTATATTTTGGAATAAGGGAAGCAGCTACTACTTAATCGTTAATTCAAAAGTTTCTTCTCTAACTGGCTTAGCTCCGTTTTCCCATGGACGAGTATACTGCAGAGTAAAAGAGGTTTTTCCCTTTCTCATAGTTTTAAAAGTCCACACTTGCATACCTCCTGCCCCCGGTTTTTCCTCATTAGGTCCAATATATATATTCTTTAATTCTTTGATGTATTTTCGATTAATAGGATCCTTTAATTGCCAAAGATAACCAGTAGTGGGATTTGAATCCAGCTTTAATTCAAAAGTCGTATGCAGTTTTGCTTCCAATACTTTTGCTTCAACAAGATTAAAAAACCCAAAAAATGATAGAAATACAGCTAAACAGATCCAATTTTGCATTTAATGACAGACTCCAGATTCTAATTATAACCTTTTGATCAATAATAAAACAATCTCAATCAGCTCCAATGTTATTCCCTTTTTCAAAAACAAAAAACACAGATATTAGCAATGAAATACATAACACTAATAATCAATTCTTTTGGACTGCCGGAATGCATATATCTAACAACTCCCGAAGACAAAAGGATCGTCGAACCTAAAACCGCTAAAACCTGGTAGGCATTCAATTTCATAACTATCCTCCTTATACTCCAACCCCTCCTCCGGAGCCAGCAACCCCAGCCAATGTTATTCTGAATAATAAGCCGTTAGGCTCTTTAGCAAGTTCATGTTTTTCAATTGTTTCAATGCTTTGGCCACCAATCGATAATTTTTCTCCAAATGTGGCTGCAGCAGAGCTTTTTGAAAACTACGCTCCTCCCCTTTTGGCACATGCACCGCTTTCCCGGTAAAAGGGTCTGTCCCAGTATAATACATACAAGTTGAAATGGTCATGGGAGTGGGAGTGAAGTTTTGCACTTGTTCCAAGCGAATATTATTCTCTTTTAAAAATAAAGCCAGTTCCAAAGCATGCTCTAGCGTGCTTCCAGGGTGTGAAGCAATAAAATATGGGACGATAAATTGTTTTTTGCCGTGTTTTATATTTAACTGCTCAAATTTATCTTTAAATTTTAAAAATTGATTAAATTGGGGCTTTCCCATCATTAATAATACTTCCTCACAAATATGTTCAGGAGCAACACTTAACTGGCCGCTGACATGGTGCTCAACTAACGCATCCATATATTCTTCATCAAGCAAGGCCAAATCATAACGCACACCAGAACCAATAAAGACTTTTTTAACTCCCGGCAGCTGACGGATAGCTTGCAATAGTTTTAAGGCTGGTTTTTGGGATACTTTTAGCTTCTTACAGATATCGGGATAGATACAACTGGCACGCGTACAGCCTTCTTTATCCAAACACTCCATTCCATACATGTTGGAAGTAGGCCCTCCAGCATCCAAAATATTGCCCTTAAAATCTGGTTGAGGAATAATCTTTTCTTTTATCTCTTTCGTGATTGATTCAATACTACGGCTAGTAATATATTTACCCTGATGTTGGGAAATAGCGCAGAATGAACACCCACCAAAACAACCACGATGGGAAACCGTGGAAAACCTAACAAAATCCCAAGCCGGAATAGATAGCCCTTTATACATTGGATGAGGCAAACGCATAAAGGGAAGCTCAAATAAAGCCTCAAATTCTTCGGGTGATAAATTTTCAGGTGGAAAGACAATCAAATATCTTCCTTGGCAAGGCTGAATAATTATGCGCGGGTGTTTTTTTCGTCCTTCAGTATAAAAGAGTTTAAAAGCCTCCGCATATTTTTTCTTATCAGCAGACACTTCTTCATACGATGGCAAAATCAACGCATCAGTATATCCAGAAATATCTTTAACAATTATTGCTGTGTTAGGAATTCCATTTTTTGGAATTTGATTCTTGGAATCTGTTTGCGTCTTGTTTCTTGTAGCTTGTATCTTCGCAATCTCGTGGATTCCCCGCTCCGCCATCCCATAAACAAGAAAATCAGCCTTCGCATCAAAGATAAGAGAGCGCCGAACCTTATCATCCCAATAATCATAATGGGCAAAACGCCGCAGACTGGCCTCTACCCCACCAAGCACCACTGGGACATCGGGAAACAAGGCTTTTAATTTATTGGTATAAACAATCGTAGCCCGATCGGGACGATGCCCTGCTTCATTATTTGGGGTATACATATCATTGCGCCGCACTTTTTTATCGGCGGTATAATTGGCAACCATCGAATCAAGATTTCCCGCAGCCACTGCAAAGAACAAATTGGGCTTTCCAAGTTCTAAGAAATCTTGGTCGCTTTTCCAATCAGGTTGGGCAATTATACCAACAGAGTAGCCTTGTGATTCTAAATAGCGAGCAATTAAAGCAGTTCCAAAACTAGGATGATCAATATAGGCATCGCCGGAAACCAATATTATATCCAGCGGCTTTTTTATTTCAGATTTTGAAACCGGCAAAAATGGCATGCTTAATTATAGAACATTTGCTATGATTCTCACATGCTCGATTTTTGGGGATTAAACCCAAACAAGATAAAGGCCCTAGATGAAAAACTAGAACGTTTGCAAATTCGCGAAAAAGACGTTATTGAAAAGTTTATCCGCTCCGGTGGACCAGGCGGGCAAAATGTCAACAAAACCTCTACCTGTGTCTACTTAAAACACATTCCAACCGGGATTGAAGTTAAAGTTGCCAGAGAAAGATCGCAACCTCTCAACCGCTTTTTGGCTTGGCGCTTACTGGCTGATAAGATCGAAGAAAAAGTTTTGGGAGCCTTAAGCAAAAAACAGCAGGCCATCGAAAAAATCCGCCGACAGAAGAGAAAACGCTCAAAACGCTCTAAAGAGAAGATGTTGCAGAATAAAAAAGTACTATCCAAAAAAAAAGGCCTGCGAAAAATTAGTTTTCAGGAATCTGATCTAAATTAGCGGTGTTATTTCGCTCCTGCCCGTATGCCTCTGCGAATTCTTTTTAACCAATAAACACATCGGTCCCAAATATTTTTTGAGCTTTCTACCATTTTTCCAGCTCTAGTTAAAACAGACTCGTCAACATTCAACAAATCACCACAAAACACTTCCCCACCCAATATATCAATAAAACAACTTTCTTTTATATCCCCAATATACTTACCCGTATTACTAAACACCTCTCCGTTATTACCGTTTTCATAATAGATAAAGGCCAGAGCACTGCCACCAGTAGGTCGAATTATGGCATTGCGTGTAACGGGATACTCATCCACAACATATGATCCTTTTCGCATTGCGTCAACCAATTCCTGCATCCCTTGGTAATCTAGCGAGCTATGAACGGGCATAGTATTACTATGCGCCCAATAAATCTCCTCCCCTGAAGGATCAAATAATTCTATCTTTTCTCCAAATTCTATTCTGCCAACATATATATCATTGGAGTAAAATAATTCATATTTTGTTTTTTGCAATGGGTTTTGAAAGCCTTGCACAAGCAAATTTCCCTCATAATCAGCTAGTTGTATAGTTTTGTTTCTTCCAAGAAGAGAACGATAAGGACTTGCTTCGTTAGCTAACAAAAACATCTTGTCATCAAAGAGCTTTTGACTTGTTGTTGCTTTGGATAAATAATCAAAGTCAATCGAAGTTTTCCTTGGCAATCCCAAATCAACATAGACTTGTTCGCCAATTGGATTAAAGTAGTAGGTTCCCCCACTCGCAGCACGTTTTTGAAAACCAATTAATTGGCCAAAAGAATCAAACAATCCATATTCATCAATTTCTAACCAGGCTTGATCACAGACTTCAAACTCTGAATCTAAGTATTGATTTGCCATATCATTAACCACCGTACTACCTGCAATTACAAGATAGGGATCAACGCTGGTTATTTTTCCCTGATCTAGTTGGTTGGTTAATTTTCCCAATGCGTCACAATCATCCGAATATTTTTGTGCCAGCAATGCATTAGAAAGGCATTGATATTTATTAGTTGAGCCAATTTGAATATTTGAACAACTTGTCATCTTAGCCCCCTCCATTATTTGCAACTAATCACTACCAGATAATATCGAGAGGGAATATCAATAATTTCAGTTTTCAAAGAAGATGTCTGTGAGGCAGCTAAATATATGAGTATTTGATTTATCTCACACTTCTTCCACACAATGCGAGATAAACTCGGGCAGCATCATCCAGGTAATTGACCAGCCGGCATCAAACTTTTTCAAACACACCACCCCACCCTGCTCAAAATCAATCACTTGTTTGTCCGTTGATCCCGTCAGCAGATAAGAAGCCAAACTTTCTAAAAAAGGCAAATGACCAACTAGCATCACATTTTCTTGTAAGGCTTCAATTTCACTGGCAATTAGCTCAACCTCATTGTTTGGCGCTAAACCTTGGCGTTCAATTATATTATTATATGGAACAGCTTCCGCCAATAATTCAGCCGTTTGTTTGGCACGCAATTTGGTGCTATACCAGATTTCGTCAACAGATACTCCCGCCGCCATCATAAAAGCCGCAATTTCGGCAACATCATGCATTCCATCATCACTTAAGGGTCGAGAAGGATCAACCGATTCAGAAACCGCATCCCCATGGCGAACTAAATAAAGATTCATCATTTCCTCCTAATCTTGCAAAAACCAGTCGTCCAAATACCATTTGGTAGTATTATCGGTTTGGCCAATCACCATTTGGTTGGCGTCTCTGGTAAACTGGACAATTTGCTCAGAATTTAAATCAATTGATTCTCTAGCTAAATTCGAATCACCTAATGACTTAAAATTATCTTGTCCAAAAGCCATTTGAAAACCAATCTTGCGATCAATAAAATCGCGTGCCAGAAAAACTCCTAATGAAAGGTTCGATTTTATGCTGCGTGACAACATCAATGAATATGTCCGCGCAGTTGATTGTTCAACCCCACTAAAATCAACATAAAAACCGCCAATAGTTGGAAAAGATGCCCATAACTCCGTTCTCCGACCCTGATGCGCATATTTATCCCGCAAGTACATCTCTTGCACCGGATCATAGAATGATAGTTTAACTGTTCCAGTATTAAAGGTTACCTCCGGACCGTGATTGAGTAAAAAGCTAAGTGGATCTGCATCTGCCATCCGAAGATCTAAGGCATATTTTGCTTCTAGTTTAATCCCCAAACCAAGTGGAGTGGTAAAAGAAAGATTGCTAGGTACAACAAAAGTATCATACAAAATGGGTTTGTTAGTTGCCCTGCCTACTGATCCAGCACTAAGATAAACAAGGCCAATAAATCCGGTATTGAGCGCTAAACCATTCCCAGGCTTATCAAAATTGATCGCCAAATTTAATTTATACCCACCGACCATACAATCTACTGGAACAGCCTCAAGACTGGCTCCAGTTGGAATTGAAGTATAGCCGAGGATAAAATCGCTGTTTAGCTTTTGCCCCATAAACACATACTCGTTTTTTATGTCCCCTTTGACTAGCCAGGCTTGATCAAGTAGATTATCTTTTTTCGATTGGGCCAATTTGAGAATCATACTGGCAGAAGCAATTTCTCCACCATATTCTAAAACATTAGCATTGATATCTTTGAGCAAATAGAGCCGGTTACTTCCTTGGCTATATTCCAAATTTTTGGTACCAAGCACGAAAGTAGCATGAGCTTCCACCTGAAATTCAAAGATCAAAGAACAAATGACAAAACAAACCACAAGAAACAAACGGAAAAAACTAAATGCTTTTAATTTTAGGATTTTTAATTTAAGATTTGTTTTGAAGTTTGAACTTGGAAGTTTGATCTTTTCCACACCCATGCGTTATTTATAGCATATGCATACTGCACTGACAACCTAACAGATAAATGGTAAAATGACGTTTCTTATGAAATTTGGACCAACCGCCATACTATTTGCCACTCTATTTTTAGTCATGGTAGGGTTTGGCATTATTATCCCCATTCTGCCCTTTTACTCAATAAAATTAGGAGCTAGCCCCTTTGATATTGGCATGTTAATGGCCAGTTATTCGCTAATGCAATTTATTTTTTCACCGATTTGGGGAAGTCTATCGGATAAATATGGCAGAAAACCCATCATATTAATTGGTTTAGCCGGTTTCTCGATAACCTTTGCTCTCTTTGGCATGGCCAACTCGCTCCCCATGTTATTTGTTTCTCGAATTTTAGGTGGCATTCTCTCCTCTGCCTGTCTACCAACCGCTATGGCCTATATGGCAGACACCACCGATGAAAATGAGCGGGGAGCCGGAATGGGAATGTTGGGCGCTGCCATGGGATTGGGTATGGTAATCGGCCCATCCATCGGCGGATTATTTTCATTTTGGCATCTTGGAATGCCCTTCTTCTTTTCGTCCGGCTTGGCAGCTTTAAATTTTATTTTTGCTGCCATATTCTTGAAAGAGTCAAAAAAGAAGCATGATCGCACCGAAATAAAATACAATCGTTTCAAACATTTATTTTCTCTGCGCGGTTTTATGGCTTTTATTTTTCTTTTGGTTTTTTTGCTTTCATTTTCCTTAAGCGGCATCGAGAGCACTTTTTCTTTGCTGGCCAAAGACAAACTTGGCTATGGGGCATTTGATATGGGGATTGTTTTTACTTTTATGGGTCTTTCGGGAGTTATTGTCCAAGGATTATTTGTGGGAAGAATGATAAAAAAACTGGGAGAAGAAAACGTCATTAAAATCGGTCTTTTACTTTGTGCGATAGGCTATAGCCTAACAATTTTTTCATTTAACCACTGGTCACTTATTCTATTCATCAGCTCCGCCGTTATTGGACAAGGGTTGATGCGCCCCAGCTTAGCCTCCCTCATCTCCAAAGATACCGAGCTAGAAGAAGGGGCGACAATGGGAGCCATGCAGTCGGTTGACAGTTTGGGAAGGATAATTGGTCCGGTGGCTGCCGGCTTCCTTTTTCAATTATCCCTCAACCTTCCTTTTATAAGTTCTGGAGGAATCAATTTGCTGGCTTTGCTCGCCATGCTCTTTTTGCTATAATGTGAGTATGCAATACAGAAGGATATTATTCTGCTGTCTTACAATATTAATCGGAACAGGAGTGTGTTTAGCTATGGGAAATAAACCAAAATTGCCGGAAAAGATTAATGCCACCTTTGATACGAGTAAAGGAAAGATTGTTTGTCAGCTGGATCCAAAACAAGCCCCTCTAACGGTGGAGAACTTTATCGGCCTTGCTACTGGATCCAAAGAATGGATTGATCCGCGCACTAGCGAAAAATCCAATCTGCCTTTGTACAATGGCACCATTTTTCACCGTGTCATCCCAGACTTTATGATCCAAGCCGGAGATCCACTGGGAATTGGAATCGGCGGTCCCGGCTACAAATTTGCCGATGAAATTGATCCTAGTTTAACCTTTGATCAACCCGGCATACTAGCTATGGCCAATAGCGGACCTAATACCAATGGATCTCAATTTTTCATTACAGTAACACCCACTGAATGGCTTAATGGAAAACATACTATTTTTGGAAAAGTAATTAAAGGACAAGACATCGTGGTTGCTATCTCAAAGGTTAGCCGGAATGAACGTGATAAACCCAGTGAACCGGTAGTTATCAATAAGATTGAGATATCTTATCCTTAAGCTATGAAAAAGCGTCTTCCTCTATATGAAGACCTAGGCTTTGCCAAAGTTGACCATCATCGTCATATCCGTAAAGGCTTTCCCGAAGTAATCTACTGCGCCGGAAAAACGCCTGATCAAATTGCCCAAATTGCCAAGCGGATTGCCAGCAAAGGGCATAATGTTCTAGCAACCCGTGCAGACAAGAAAGCTTATCTAGCAATTAAGAAGATATTACCCAAAGCAAAGTACTATCAAACTGCAAGGATTGTTGAAGTAAGAGGCAAGAAATTAGAAATTAGAAATTCGACATTGGAAAATTGGAATGTCGCAATAGTCACCGCGGGAACGTCCGACATCCCCGTCGCCGAAGAAGCGGCCGTTACTGCCGAGTTTTTAGGATTAAAGGTGATAAAGCTTTTTGACGTTGGTGTGGCCGGAATTCATCGTTTACTGCACAACCTGCATAAGATCGAAAAAGCCAGAGTATTAATCGTAGTTGCTGGGATGGAAGGCGCCCTGCCCTCCGTCGTTGGTGGATTAACCGATAAACCAATCATTGCTGTCCCAACTAGCGTCGGTTACGGATCAAGCTTCAACGGTTTAGCCGCACTGCTCACCATGATGAATAGCTGCGCTCCAGGAGTGGCGGTGGTAAATATTGATAATGGCTTTGGGGCAGCGGTGATGGCATATACGATTGTGAGGGGATCCGGAAATCTGGAAATCAGAAAATCCGGGAAATGAAAATTTATTTTATTGGTCCTTCATTAACCAGGCACAAAAATTCGGAGAGAAACGATCAATAATTGCCTCATATTTAACAACCTTTCCTTTTGACCTAAGCATTTGAGAATATAACCCACCTAACTCGATCATGTCATATTCCCAACCTTTAGCCAATCTTACCCGTCCGCCTAAATATCCCGAAAAAAATTGAAAAGAATGCTCAATGTCCTTTATATCATTAAATGCCCTTGCCAAATCTAAACAAATAAATGGTAAGCGCGCTTCTTCTGGCAAACTCATTAGTCGCGTCGCTGTATCAAGATCCACTAATTTGGTTCCGGCATAGTCTGATATTCTAAAATTACCCGAGTGCGGAAAACCATGAACCCTTCTTTCTTCTAGAGGCAAAAGAGCATGAAAAACCCGCAGCGCGCGGCCAGCTTTAAGCAAATGACTTTTGGCATGCGATGAGCGCGGGGAAGAAACTAATAACATAAACAATCTAAGATCAACACAATCCTCCATTGCATAAATGGCCAGGCCCGCCCCTTCACCAAAATATTGCAAATTATTAAATATATTAAATCCTAATGCTTTATCTGTAACTCTTTTTGCCGCACAGGCAGTACTAATTTCATTATCTAAACTTGTTCTTCTCATTGTGCCACACGCTTCTAAAGCTAAATTATTATTTAAATCTATTTCCCTTACAAAGATTCCATCTGCAACCGGGTCAAAAGAAAACGGAACAAAGCCTTTCCCAGCACAATATGGCATTATATTAGTCTCCGAATTATGTTCAATTGTCCTGGGAAAAGAACCCTTTAATCTCAAACCTCTAAATATTTTACCGTCAATGTCCCATGGTTTAGATAATGAGAATACCGTTGATCGGGTATCCTTCCATGGGCTGCGAAAAGCGGCAGCACAAATATCCATAAAATACATGTAATCTTCTGGAGAAAGATATTGTTCTAATTGATCAAAAAATGGCACTAATTCATGCAAAGTTCCACCTGTTAGCCTCTTTGCAAGCGGCCTAACAGACAGCCCAACCCTGCGCTGAATTGCTTCCAATCTGCTTTCGAATTGAGCCGGTCTTTTAAGCTGTACAGTATTGATTACATTAACTATCATTTTATTATGGCAATACTCCTGAGGCCAATTTTTCTGCTATAATAATATCGTCATTTTTCACATATAATTTCATGAAAATAGCTTATTTCGACTGCTCATCCGGCATTGCCGGGAATATGGTTTTGGGCGCACTGATCGATGCTGGCGTTAATCCAACACTACTGAGAGAAAAGCTGCATAAGTTACAAGGCACAAGATACAAGAGACAAATAAATTACAAATTAAAAATATCAAAAATAAAACACAATGGATTAGTTTCAACTAACGTTGAAGTTAAATTTAAAAGAGAAAAGCAGCATCGCAATTTACAAGATATCCTTAAAATCATCCGCCAAAGTAAATTAAGCAAACAGGTTAAAGCTCAAAGCACCAAGATATTTACTCGTCTGGCTGAAGCTGAAGCTAAAGTTCATGGAGTAAAAACCAATCAAGTCCATTTTCATGAAGTCGGAGCAGTAGATGCCATAATTGATATCGTTGGAAGCTGCATCTGTTTAGAAATTCTCGGGATCGAGAAAATATTTGCTTCACCTCTCCCCATCGGTAAAGGAACGATTAAGCACGTCCATGGGATCCTTCCCATCCCCGCCCCCGCCACTGCCCAATTGATAAAAGGGATCCCAACTTATGGCGTAGATGTTAAAGCAGAATTAGTTACTCCCACCGGTGCGGCCATTATTTCAACCCTTGCCACTGGATTCGTAGATATTCCACGCATGAAAATTGAAAAGATAGGAGCAGGTAGCGGGTCACTAACTTTTCCAAACTTGCCAAACCAGTTACGCGTTTTTATCGGCGAAGCAGAATTGCCCACCCAAAAAGATACCATTTTGCAAATCGAAACCAATATCGATGATATGGCCCCCGAATCGTTTGCTGGGACAATTAGAAAACTAATGCAAGCCGGGGCACTAGATGCTTTCATTACTCCTATTTTAATGAAAAAGAACCGTACAGCCACTCTTTTAACCGTTCTCTGTCTTCCCGAAAACCGCGAGCATATCTTGAATAGCCTGTTTGATGTAACCACAACCTTGGGAGTCAGAATCAGTCTTGTTAGCCGGGAAAAATTAAAAAGAAATATAATCAACATAAAAACCAAATATGGCGAAGCTAAGATTAAACTGGGAAAATTGGGAGGAAAGATAAAAACGATTGCTCCAGAATATGAAGACTATAAAAAGATTGCGGAAAAACATCATATTCCTATTCAGAAAGCATATAAAAGCATAAAGGAAAGCACATGGAAGAAAATCTCCCCTGGAAAGTAATCTTCTTTGGCACGTTTTTTTCGCTGGTTATACTAGCCGGAGCATATTTTCTAATTGCCCCCGGAAATAATGATTACTTTTCTGAAGTGTCAACTGATAAGATTGCAGAATTTAAAAATCCCCACATCATTGGCAAAAAAGATGGGAAACCATCTTGGGAATTAGCTGCTGAAAGCGGCTGGCTCGGCAAAGATAAGGAAACCACTAATTTAATCAATTTAAAAGATGGCAAGATATTTCAAAACGAAAAGATTGTACTAAATAACCTTTCAGCTCCAAGAGCCAAAGCTAATCTGCGCTCCAAAATCATTGAGGCTTTCGGACTAGCTGAAAACGAGGACAGCAAAAAACCAAGCCACCTCAACGTTCAAATTGATTTAGAAAATGTAGCCGAACCTAATGCTAACCAACCGGAAGACTGGGCAAACTTAAAAGCCGACTATTTAAAATACTTCTCTAATGAAAAGCGCTCCGAAATTAGAGGGAGGATAAATCTACAAAAGAAAGACGGAACGGTCATGGCTGATAGTATGAATTTGAATAACGAAAACAAAATTGCCGATATAAGTGGACATATTTCATTTATTCGCAGCAATGGAACAGTCAGAGCAGACAATATGCGCTTTTATGGAAAAGAGGAAAGGCTAGATGCCATAGGCAATGTTGTCGTAGCAGTTAGCGGAGAATCCCAAGCAACCAAAATAAAAGCCGCTAGTGCAAACTTCTTCGAAGACACAAGCAAAGATATGCAGCTGCATGGCAGCATTGAGGCTTTGCAAAGCGAAAAGATCGTAATCGGAAATGAGGCTATTTATTCTCAAAACAGTAAAACACTCACTATAAAAGGGGCGGTAAAGGCTGTATTTGGCAAAGCTGGCGTTATTATTAAGTCCAATACTGCCGAAAAACTTCATAGCAATGAAGCTAAAGAGATGCTTAAAGAAAAAACCTTGCTCACCTCTAATGAATTGCTCTTATCTACCAATATAGGAGATGCTAAAGCTAGCGGGAATGTTGAAGTGACCCAAAAAGGGCGCGAAGCCAAAGCTGATTATGCTTTTTATAATGATAAAACCGAAATTCTATCCCTAACCGGTAATGTATATATGAAACAAGGCGATAAGTGGGTAAAAGCCAAACAGGTTAATGTCTCAGTTAAAAATGAGACCTTTGAAGCAGTGGGCTCAGTTGAAGCAGAATTTAGACTTTAAAAGATTAGTTTCTGCCGGCGCATACAAATACTCTGCAATATTCCAATCGCAATTAAGTTCATGATAAGGGAAGTCCCGCCAAAACTAATAAAAGGCAAAGGAATTCCCACCACCGGCAAAATTCCAAGAACCATGCCAACATTTGCCAAAATGTGAAAAGCCGTCATCGCGGCAATCCCCGAAGCCACCAGAAAACCAAAATTATCTCGGGCATCAGCGGCAATAACTAGCGCTCGCCATAAAACGATCACAAAAAGAATTAGCGTAAGAGCTGCTCCAATAAATCCCCATTCTTCGCCAATGGCTGAAAATATAAAATCTGAATGTTGTTCGGGAATAAACTGCAGTTGGGTTTGCGTGCCATGCATAAAGCCTTTTCCAAATAACCCACCGCCTCCAATCGCAATTTTTGACTGCAAACTATGATAACCAGCTCCATACGGATCAGAAGCTGGATCTAGGAAAGCAGTTATCCGCTGGCGCTGGTAAGGTTTTAATATCCCCCAAATAAAAGGCATGGCAGCCCCTACGACCGTATTTGTCCCAATAATCCAAATCCAATCCCAAACCTTTGCTCTGGTTAAAAATAGACTAACAGCTAATGCCAAAAGATATATTATCCAGAGAGGCAATAGCGGGCGAAAAAGAATCGAAATAATGGGTGTAAATAATACCGTTAAGAATTTGGGAGATGCCCACGAAGCAGCCAGGAAACCAAATAAGATACCAATAAAAACTAGCGCAGTCCCTAAATCGGGTTGTTTAAAGATCAAAAGAAAAGGGAAAGCAACTAAGATTAGCAATAATCCCTTTTCCCAAGTATATTGCAAACGTTTATGCTCGTCAAAAAAAGCAGCTAAACAAAGCACCATAATAATTTTAGCTATTTCGGAAGGTTGAAAAGTAAATGGACCAATTTGAAACCAGCGTTGGGCCCCTTGGGCACCGGTTCCACCAAATAAAACAATCAGCAATAAAAATAGCATAAAAGCATAAAGAAAATAGTTTATTTTTTTTAAATGCTTATAATCTAAATAGGTAAAGAAAGAAAGGCCGATCAGGCCTAGCATACAGGCAAATCCTTGTCGCTTTATAAATAGCAGTGAATCTGCCCCAAATTTGATTTGCATCGCATAGGTACTACTAAAAACAGCAAAAAAACCGATGGCAGTTAAAATACCCGCAGCAATCCAGAGGGCAAAATCAGAGGCCTTTAACATGCGAAAATTAATCATGAATCGTAAACCTAATTAGCCAATTCTATGGCACGCAACATAGCTTTAGCCTTATTAATGCTTTCTTTATACTCT
The DNA here is from genome assembly GCA_041658745.1 of Candidatus Margulisiibacteriota bacterium. GTDB lineage: Bacteria > Margulisbacteria > WOR-1 > O2-12-FULL-45-9 > O2-12-FULL-45-9 > JASEHX01. The sequence continues at coordinate 144,444 of JBAZZP010000001.1, forward strand.
TCAGCCGGAATCGAATCAGCTACAATTCCCGCCCCAGCCTGAAAATAGGCTCTTTTATCTTTTATTACAATCGTTCGAATCGTTATGCAAGTATCCAGATCGCCTGAGAAACCAAAATGACCAACACAACCCGCATACATACCACGTTGTTTGTTTTCAAGTTCATCGATAATTTGCATCGCTCTTACTTTTGGTGCACCCGAAACTGTCCCCGCTGGAAAAGTAGCTCTTAAAAGATCGATGGCATCTTTGCCTGTTTGCATTTTACCAACCACATTACTCACAATATGCATAACGTGCGAATAACGCTCAATCGCCATTTGTTCGGTAACTTTTACACTCCCAAAATCACAAACCCGTCCTAGATCGTTGCGCGCCAAATCCACCAACATAATATGTTCAGCCTTTTCTTTTTCAGAAGCTAATAGTTCATCCGCCATAGCCTTATCTTCGCTGTCATCTTTGCCCCGCCGGCGGGTTCCAGCAATTGGTCGCACAATAGCGGTATCACCATCTAAACGAACCATTACCTCCGGTGAGGCTCCAACCATGGCCGATTTTCCCATCTTTAGATAAAACATATAGGGTGAAGGATTTAAGGTTCGCAAAATACGATAAACCGTAAAGGGGTCGGCTTTGCAAGCTGTTTCAAAGCGCTGTGACAAAACCACTTGAATAATATCTCCCATTTTTATGTACTCTTTAGCTTTTTCAACCATCGCTTCAAATGCTTTTGGAGTCAGGTTGGAAGTAATTTTAACGGATTTGGAGGAAGTTTTAATTTCAAAATCTTCTTTCTCAAAGCGTAAAGGCTTTTTCAATTTCTTCTCAAGTTGGACAATCTTCTTACAAGCTTCTTCATAAGCAGACGATGGACTCCCTTTAACCTGGGCATTAGAGATAATTAATATTTTGTGTTTAACATGGTCAAAAGCCAGACAGGTATCTGTCAGCATAAAAAGCATTGGGGGAAACTTTTGGTCATCTGGATTTTTACTAGGAATATCCTCAATCTCTTGCACCATGCCATAACCAACATAGCCAACCAATCCGCCAGTAAAGCGCGGCAAGGAATCAATTTTAACCGGTTTAACCTGGTGCATAACTTGCCTGATTTCTTCAAAAGTCTTCGGATTTAATACATTTTGCTTTGCAACGGTTCCCAAGAAAGAATAACGGGCGATTTTTTCGCCACCTTCAACAGATTCTAAAAGAAAAGAGTATTCACCTTCAATCTTTTTAAAAGCAGAGACCGGGGTTTCCATATCCGCAATCATTTCCTTATAGACCGGGATAAGGTTTCCCTTTTTAGCTAATTTAATAAACTCTGATTTTGAAGGATAAAACAATGCTATTTCTCCCTGTTTACCACGAATTCAGCTAAACCCCTTAAAGGATCAGCTTTTTGATCAAACATATTAAGCGCGCTAATAGCTGCTTTTCTCTCTTTAATCGCTAAAGCTTTCGCCTTTTCAATCCCAACCATATTAGGAAATCCCTTCTTTTCATCCGCTCCAACCGGCTTCCCTAGCTGTTTGGCGGTAGCAGTTGCATCCAGTATATCATCGGCAATTTGAAAGGCAAGGCCAAGGTGAAGAGCATAATTAGTTAAAGCCTTTATTTGTTTTGGGGTTGCCTTGAGATGAATAGCGGAAGCTCTAACGCAAGCTTTAAGTAAAGCAGCAGTTTTCTTTAAATGGATAGCATATAACATTTTCAAATTAAGCTTTCTGTTCATGCTTTCTATATCCATTACTTGTCCAATAACCACTTCCATCAAAGCATGGCTTATTTCTTCAATTACCTTAGCATTGCCAGTATCTCTAGCCAAAACTTCGAAAGCTAAAGTGTTGAGCGCATCGCCAGCTAAAACTGCCGTTGCTTCATCAAATTTTTTATGACAGGACGGCCTTCCCCGTCTTAAATCGCTATTGTCCATCGCCGGTAGGTCATCATGGATTAAAGTAAAAGTGTGAATCATTTCAATCGCACAGGCAATAGGCAGGATATTCTTAGACGCTTTTCCCAGTGCTTTTGCAGTTAAGATACAAAGCAGCGGCCTGAAACGTTTTCCTCCAGCAAAAACCGAATAGCGCATCGCCTTTGCCAACGTTCCACTTCTTGGCAAATATTTATCTAATTCTCGATCAATCATCGCCTCACCGTGATCCCTCGATCCCCGAGATAATCCTTAATCTCTTTAATCGTTAATTCTTTATAGTGTAAAAGTGATGCTAACAAGGCAGCATCTGCATTTCCTTTAATAAAAGCTTCGTAGATGTGTTCCAAAGTTCCCGCTCCACCCGATGCAATCACCGGAATATTTACCGCATCCGCAATGGCTTTGGTTAAAGCCAAATCATAACCATTTTTGGTTCCATCACAATCCATGCTGGTTAACAATATTTCCCCAGCTCCCATTTTCTCAGCTTTAATGGCCCATTCAACGGCATCCATCCCAGTCGGCTTTCGTCCACCGTGAGTGTAAACGTCCCATCTGAGTTCTGAGTTATGAGTTTGGTGTTCGGTGTTCATTTTAGCGTCTATAGCAACCACAATGCACTGGCTGCCAAACTTCTCGGCTCCTTTGCTAATTAAAGTAGGATCATTGATTGCCGCTGTATTTACCGAAACCTTGTCCGCTCCGGCAGATAACAATTTACGCATGGTTTCCACATCATTAATTCCCCCACCAACGGTAAAGGGAATAAAGACTTTCTCAGCAGTTCGGCGGACAACATCGAGCATAATATAGCGTTTGTCGGAAGAAGCGGTAATATCGAGGAAAACTAATTCGTCGGCCCCTTCTTTATCATAGTAGGCAGCAAGTTCAACCGGATCACCGGCGTCTTTGAGGTTAACAAATTTGGTACCCTTAACGACCCGACCTTCAGTTACATCGAGGCAAGGGATAATACGTTTGGCTAGCATCTTCTACCCTCCACAATATATTTCTTAATCTTTTCTAGCGAAGTGTTAACGATTTGTTCTTCACTTAATCCAGCTTGTTTTACCAACTCAATGGCTTTATCAAACACTCCCAACATGGGAGAAATGTGAGTATCGGTGCCCAAAATCACCATCCAATTTTGTCTTTTTACTTCTTTAGCCACCGCTAAACATCTGTCCCAGCTGCCGGGACGGCTGTAGACAAAGGAACTATTATTAATTTCAAGGATAACACCTTTTTCTTTTGCAACCGAAACAATGGTTTCAATATTAATCGGGTACTTTGGATTACCGGGATGGGCAATGATCTTTATCCGTTTATTCTGCAGTGCCTTGATTAATACCTCCGTGTTCCTCTGTTCCCCCTCGCTTTCATATCCACAACGCGGGTGCATAGCAACCATCACAATATCCAGTTTATCCAGATCTTCATCAAAAAGATCCAATTTGCCTTCGGCATCAATGATGTTCGCTTCAACACCTTTAAAAATGCGGATCCCATCCATATATTGGGGAATCATTCCCATGTTTGAAAAATGATAATAGTGAGGCCCACCCGGCATAGCTGGCCCATGATCGGTGATGGCAATGGCTTCTAAACCAATTTTTTTGGCTTGGGCAACATATTCTTCGAGAGTGGAATAAGCGTGGCCGGAAGAAACCGTGTGGACATGTAAATCAGCAACTAATTTCATTACAGTTTAGAGATGCGTTCCATCTCTTCGTCAGAAATATCAAAATTGGCATGTACGGCTTGGACATCATCGTTATCTTCCAAGCTACTTACCAGTTTCAAAACTTTTTGGGCTTCTTCTCCCATTATTTTTACCGTAGTCAAAGGCACCATCGTCACATCCGCCGAAGCAGGGTTAAAACCTTTTTCCTTTAGCGTATCGCGTACCTGCTCAAAACTCTCGGGGATAGTTACAATTTCTATTGAGCTTTCTTCTGATAGAACATCTTCTGCGCCTGCATCAATCGCCGCCATAGTTAAATCATCTTCATTGACGCTAGCTTTCTCAAAAACAATACTGCCTTTTTTCTTAAAAAGATAAGAAACACAGCCAGAAGAACCCATCGAACCACCGCCCTTTTCGAGCAGGTTACGTATTTCGCCTACCGTCCGATTGCGGTTGTCGGTCATGGCTTCAATCATCAAGGCAACTCCACCCTGGCCATAACCTTCATACATCACTTCTTCCATTGCCGCTCCACCACCACCAGTACCCTTTTCAATCGCCCGCTTAATATTATCATTAGGCATATTAGCTTCTTTGGCTTTATCAATGCCAAGGCGTAAACGAGGGTTTCCAGCCGGGTCACCACCACCAATGCGTGCGGCAGTAGTAATTTCTTTAATAATTTTGGTAAAAACTTTTCCACGAGCAGAATCGGTCTTTGCCTTCTTATGCTTAATCGTGGCCCATTTAGAATGTCCTGACATATGGCTTATTTTAACACATTATCGGAAAAGGGTTAATACTGCGGTAGGATTTTGGGCTTTTCACCAAAATACGATTCGTATATTGCTGGATATTTGTCTTTTCCACCAATAAAACGAATAACATACCGTGAGCTATAAGGAATACTTATTATGAGCATCAAATGCCCGTACTGCCCAAAAACAAATCAAAATCAATTTAATATAATCGATTCAGCCCCGGTTAAAATATTATATAACCTGATTTCTGCAGCACCAGACGTGTAAGTCGCATTTGCCTGACTCCAAATTATATATTTGCCGGAAATCTTTGGTTCCTTTTGAATATAAGATGAACTGGAAATTGCGCGAGAGGAAGAATCTTTGAGCATTATGTAAAAAGCCCTACTGGTAGTGTCGTATTCTTCATATACTACATTGTAGGAACCACCCAAATTTCTATCAATATCGGCTCCACCTATTTGTCTTGTGCTCGAAATTGTTTCAATCAATCCGGTTCTGGCATCATATATTTTTATTGTCGTGGCGGTTGCACTTCCAAAGTAACTTTCAACCCAGCTAACATATGGGGAGGCAGCTTCGTGGTAAACTGTATGGTTACAAGTGCCTGCTGGCATAATACAGGTATAACTTCCGCCAGAAAAAGTACGCGGGTTAAGATACAACATGACACTTCCAAGGCCCAAAGAAGTATCCTCATAAAGAGTTATATCCCCAGATATTGCAACGTGATCAACATATGTAGGAGCAGCAGTTAGAACACTCAATGCCTTGGTCGGGATATCATAAGCACATAATTGGTTTGCAGTATTATAATAAATGACCTTATTGCCGCTTATACGCACATCGGTTGGCCACTTGCCATCAGTAGCAATTACCGTGTCAACATGAGAAGAAATTTTATATAAATGTATATTGCCAGAGCTCACAAGAGCATCTTCATAAACCACATAACCGCCATCGATGTCTACTGAAACGATTCCTTTTGTTTCGGCAGTTATAGTTTCCAAACTAGCCGAAGAAATATTATACAGATATAAAGAATTTTTGTCCGGTGAAGTGCTCGTATCTACCTTGTTCGCGACAACGTTATTACCAGAAATACTGGCTAGGCTGTAATACGTCGCATGGGCGGAACCTCCATAAATCGCCAAGAAAAGCAAACCCACCAAACCGCCGACCACGAACTTAAAAAACGCTGCTTTTGTCATTGTTTATCCTCCTGTAAAATTAATTATGGTTAATCTTCCATTGTAATTCAACAGTTGTCAATACTCAATTTTAGTTAGCTCAGATATAAATCCACTAGTACTGCGGCAGGACTTTTGGCTTTTCACCAAAATGTGCCTCGTAAATTGCCGGATATTTGTCTTTTCCACCAATAAAAAGCATGGCCAGTGGCATAGACTTTTTGGCTTGAGCTGTCATGGCGGCACTCAAATTCAAAATATCCCATTGAGCATGGGGATCTTCCCTTAGGCGAGAAAAATGATACAGCTCACGAGCATTGATTTTAACCAAGGCTCTTTTTCGATGGGCATTGGTTAAAACGTATTGGGCGGCCAAAGGACTTTGTTTGTTAATCTTTGCATAGGCATCATTCGTAATTTTGATAATTTTGGCAAAATCTTTTTCAGCTCCAGCTTTCTTAATCGATGGCGGCATAGTTACGCCTAAACTTGGCTCATATTGTTGAGCTGTTATGCTCATCATTCGGTGCCTTTTCAATTGGCCAAAGCAGGCAGCCGAAACTACCAGATCAAAGGTTAAATCAACAAATTCAAATTCCCGCACCGGCCGATCATAAAATTCGGCATATTTAAAACTGCTTTCAACTAATCTTACTTTTGCCCCCTGCCCCATCTTCTTTGCCTGAATCAAACATTCTTTATACGGCAGTTGTTTTGTTGTATGTAGTAACGCTGCAACTAAGATTTCGTCTGCCGCCTTCGTATAATAAACCAATTCCACTTCTTTTCCCTTCATCCCCTTCCCTTGCCCTCCATTGCCCTTACTTGCCTTCGTTATTTCCCCGTAGGTCAACCTATCAAAATCGTTTGCACCCGCAAACAAAATGATCGATGGCGCAATATCATGAGCCAACCCATACATTTTTTGGCCCAATTGCCGGATTTCAGAAGAAGCATTGGAAGCAAAGCGGCGGAAAGCAAATTCAAGGTTGCGAGCATTGATAGTTAATCCCAACTGCCCCAACGTCGCTAGCGAAGTTACATAACGAGCATCTTCCGGCTCAACCCCTTTGCCAATTAATATTTGATAAAACTCATTTTGTTGTTTGATTGTTTCAATAAATAAACCTTCTAGCTTTGTTCCTTTAATCTCATCTGGAACTAAATAGTTATCTTCCAGTTTTTGATAGCGCTGGGACTTTTCGGTATAAGAACAGAGGCGAAATTTCTCGATTTCTTCAAGGGCCAAGCGGGAAACATCGATAATGTCAAAATTGAAAACGGCATGCTCGGCAATCGAATGGTGGCCCATTTTAAAGATAATAGCGGAATTGGATTTACGGGATTTTTCTACTTCTTGGCGGGCAGCTGCACGAAGTTCATCAATTGGCCGGGGATCACGAGATATTCGGGCATAAGAAGCAGAAAGCGTTTCCGGGGTGACATCTTGTCTGGGACGGCTGGTCTTTTTCAAATCCTCTAAAACTTCCGTGTCAACATTATAACCGGCTAATAGTATCTTCATTGCTCTTTTAGTTTATCATAAAAGTTTATTTTTTGGTATAATTAACAGGTGGCAAAAACAGTCGTCGTAATCCCAACCTATAACGAAGCTGAGAATATTGTCGATCTTTTGAATGATATTCTTCTTCTAGACATTCCTGATCTAATTGCCTTAGTAGTCGATGATAATTCGCCAGATGGCACCGGAAAAATCGTTGACCTTTTAGCTAAAGAAAATAAAAATATTAAAGTTGTCCATCGTTTCCATAACCGCGGTCGAGGTTCGGCCGGCATCGAAGGCTTTCAATCGGCCATCACCGAAGGTGCCGATTACATAATTGAGATGGATGCCGACTTTTCTCATAACCCTAAATATATTCCTGATTTACTTAAATATGCTCGTGATTATGACGTTGTGATTGGTTCTCGCTATATCAAAGGGGGAAAAGATGCTGACAGAGGAATATCGCGCCGAATCATCACCTTCTTCGCCCGCCAATATATAAAAACATTACTGGGAGTTAAAGTAAAAGACCCAACCTCGGGCTTCCGTTGCTTTAAAAGAAAGGTTTTAGAGGCAATTGATTTACAAAATATGATCTCCACTGGGCCATCGATTGTTTCCGAGATTTTATACAAAGCCAAACAAAAAGGCTTTTCTATGTATGAAACCCCTATCATCTTTGAAGACCGCAAAAAGGGCGAAACAAAACTTAACCCAAAAACTTTGCTTAAAACCTTATTCATGGTTTTTATTTTTCGGTTTAAAAAATGAAAAAGATATTATTTTTATCCAATGGCCATGGAGAAGACTTAGTAGCTGCCGAATTGATCAAAAAATTATCCGGTCAAGTAGAAGTTTATGCTATGCCACTCGTTGGAGAAGGCAAAGCTTTTGCCGATCTCAATATATCCGTAGTTGGTCCGCAAAAATCTCTGCCTAGCGGAGGATTCTCACTCCGCAATGTCTTATTTCTAATAAAAGACCTCTTAGCAGGATTAGCCGTCAACACTTTGGCTCAATTAAAAATATTACGAAGCTTGCGGGGCAAAATAGATCTAACGGTTGCCATTGGCGACATTGTCCCAATCATCGGAGCATTAACGGTTAAAGCCCCCTTTGTCTTTGTGGGAGTTAACAAATCGAGTTATTATAAATGGTTTGGGTATAACTACACACCATGGGAAAAACAATTACTGCAAAGCTATGCCAAAAAGGTATTTGTGCGCGATAAAGTTACCGAAACCGATTTAACCCAGCATGGGATTAAAGTTACTTCTGCCGAATATGTTGGAAATCCTCTTATGGATTGCATTGAGAAAATGACGAATAGCTCGACAAGCTCGCTATATAAGCTATCCCGAGAGAAATCGAGGGATGACGAAACAAAAACAATGACGAAACAGAATAATACCGTAATTGGTCTTCTTCCGGGAACACGTAAAGATGCAAGGCTAAATTTAGAAGACTTGGCAAAAGTAGTAAATAAGATAAACCAGCTGAAAGAACCCAACCAGCAAATTAAGTATCTAGCCGCAACTACTTTAAGCGATCTCCCAAGTGGCATTGAAAGAATGCCCTTTGCAGAAGTATTGGCAACTTCCGATTTAATCATTGGACTTTCTGGCACCGGCAATGAGCAAGCTGCCGGATCAGGGATTCCGGTGGTTTCATTTTATGGAAGAGGATCACAGTATAACCAGAAATTTGCTGAAGCCCAAAAACAATTGCTGGGCGACGCCCTTTCTTTGGTCCGCGACAGCAATCCCTCTTCAGTAGCAACTGAAGTTTGGCAATTGCTTTGCAATGCCCCCAAAAGGCAAGAAATGGGAAAAGCTGGGATGGAACGGATGGGAAAAAGCGGAGCAATAAAAAAAATAGCCGAATATCTTATGCAATGATAAAACAATCTTATATAATTGTTGCTCCCGAATTTGCCCCTAATTCGGCGGGGGTAACAGTACTACACAAACTGGCTTTTCTCCTAAATTCGGCGGGTTACCCGGCCTATATCTATAATAATTATTCCCCTCCTCCATGGAGCTCGCCAACCATTTCGACGGAAAACGGCAAAAAACTAATTGAAGAAGGAGCAATTATAGTTTATCCAGAAGTTGTTTCTGGCAATCCACTGCAAGGCAGGGTTGTTGCTCGTTATATATTAAACAGCCCTGGATTGTTGGGTGGTGAAAAGGAATATGATCCTGCAGAAATTTGCTTCTGCTACGTAAATTCGCTTCTTCAGCCTGGCATGGAAAACGATCGGATATTATATATTCCAGTGATTGATACTAGTGTTTTTTTTAATAACCATCAGCCCAAAACCATTGATTATTTGGTATATTTTGGTAAACACAAAAAAGTTGGGGGTTATCCGGAAAGCAAAATTATTTATCGACATAAACCCTCTCGCCCCGAATTAGGAAAGTTGTTGCGGAAATGCAAAAAATTAATTTGTTATGATAATTTTACCGCCCTATCTACCGAAGCCACCTTATGTGGTTGCCCGGTCGTCATCATCCCCGATGGGACCCGTCAAAAAGGAGCACTAGAAGAAGGGGGATTTGGCCTCAATGGTATTGCATGGGGCAATTCCCCAGAAGAATTCATCCATGCCGAAAACACGCTAGACAAGGCAACTGAAAGACTAAGCTCGATGGAAGCGAAAGTACAACAAAATCTGCAAAATTTTATTGCTATCACCCAAGCCGCTGCCCAAGAAATATGTGACAAACCAAAAACAAACTCACTAAGCATTATCATTCCTAACTATAATGGCAGCGAACTTTTAAAAACCAATCTCCCAACATTGATCGAATCATTATCTTCTAAGATGGATTACGAAATAATTATCGTGGATAATGGTTCAACCGATGGCAGCCAACAGTTTATTCAAACCACCTATCCTTTGGTCCAATTAATATCATTTGATAAACCCATTGGCTTTGCCCGGGCATGCAATGCCGGAGCAAAGTCAGCTAAAAAAGATCTACTTTTCTTTTTAAATAATGATGTAAAAATCAATCGAGATTTTTCTTATTCCATTCTCCAACATTTTATGGATAAACAAGTTTTTGCCGTCACCCCCAAAGTGCTGCGCCCCACCCAAGGAAATATTACCGAATCTCTAATTTTAGGCAATTTTGCCGGCGGGATAATCAATGCTATCTTTACCCCGTACCAGAAATTGGATTTACCTTCTAAGCCTTTAATGACCTTTTCGGTCTGCGGAGCAGCGTTTATTGCCTGCCGCGAAAAGTTTTGGCTGCTAAATGGGTTTGATGAAATGCTCTCTCCCTATTATTACGAGGAAACAGATTTATCTTATCGTGCCCAAAAGTTTGGCTGGAAAATAATTTACGACCCATCCACGAGTGTGTTCCACTTACACAACCAAACAATTGGGAAACAGCGGAATAATTCACAGGCTCTTTGGAGTTATCGAAAAAATCAATTTCTGTGTGTTTGGAAAAACATCCATGACCAAAGAATGCTTTTTAAGCATGTATTTATTATGCTTATTCCTAAGCTGCTAGTTCCCAATATAATTGACTGGAAGGCATTTATTAGTGCTATGCAGCAACTTCCCCAGGTAATGAAGGAGCGGAGCCGTCAAAGACTATTGCGAAGAATCACCAATAATGACATTCAAGCCGGTCAGCGAAAAACCATTAATTATTTAACTGATCGAGAAGTGTTTAACCTTGCCGCCGGACAAGCAAAATATATCGAACTTTTGCCAAAAGTAAAAAACATTTTAGTTATCCGCCCCGATGCTATTGGAGATATGGTGTTAACACTCCCGGCCATTCAAACCCTAAAAAAACATTTCCCCAAAGCTTCCATCACCGTTTTGGCTAAAAATTATACCGCCCCCTTGCTATTAAGCCATCCTGCAGTTGATCACGTTATTCAAAACTTTGAGCTAGCTAAATGTAAGTTTGATTTATCAATCAATTTCTACAATGAATTTAAAGATACCTGGGCTACTTTTAAGGCCCGGATCCCATACAGACTGGGAGATAGTTCCAGAATTTTAACCGGCTGGATGAATAACTTACGGGTCTTCAGGAATTGGGATGATATTAGTAAACATGAAGTTATGCAAAATCTAGCCTTGCTTGCGCCACTTGGCATTCAAGACAAAGATGACAAACCACATTTAACAATCGATGCTGAGGCGGGGAAAAGGATTAGAGCCAAATTGCTTTCGGCTGGATATATAGTCGAAGAAAAACTTTTGGGAATACACGTCGGCGGGAAAAACAGCAATAACAAACCATGGAATACCGCAGGCTATATAGAAGTTATCAACTGGTTTGCACAAAAAGAAAAGTGCAAAGTTGTTCTATTGGGTGGAGGTGAATCAACTTCCATGGCAGAAGAAATATGTCATCTATGCCAATACAAACCGATCAATTTGACAGGACAAACAACCCTGGAAGAGCTAATTGCCCTAATCGGACAGTCAACCTTATATTTTGGGAATGATGGAGGACCGACCCACATTGCGGCAGCATTAAATATTCCTTTGGTTGCTCTCTTTTTGGCCAAGAGAGCCAAACCCCTCCGTTACGGTCCTTGGAAAACTCGACATATCATTATTAAGAATTTCAGCCAATGTGATAGAGTCTGCAATCCTCCTACCTGCTCGGAGACTATCTGCAGCAACGAAATATCCGCCAAGCAGGTAATAAGTGCTTTAGAAGAAATATTGGCGGGAAAAGGGTTTGAAGATGCAAAGACCATCCAAAATCACTGGCTGCAAAAATCACTAAGCATTACCCTAATAAACAATTCAAAACAACCTTTTGCCTTGGAAGAAGCCAATCAATTATTTAAACATTTTAGTCAGCAAGGTTTTCAAGTACAATTAGTATCCGGCTATAGCCCTAAAAGACTGATAGCCCATTTTATAAAAAATGACACAAATATTATTTACCATGCCGGCACCAAAGGAACAATAAATACTTTTATGGCTTGGATGCTTACCGGGTTTTTCCAGTCCAACAAAGCTAAATGGTTTAGAAATAAGAACAAATTAGTCGCCTATTGCTCCTATATTTTATAGTATAATTATGCTATGCAGATCAGTATCGTAATTGGCACCTTTAACCAAAAAGCCGTTTTAGAAACTACTTTAAAATCATTTATTAACCAAAGCATCCCAGTTTCAGAGTACGAATTAATTGTGGTCGATAGCACCTCAACCGACGGTACCGATCGGATGATTGAGAGTTTAAAGCCGCCTTATCGCTTAAATTATCTACGAGTAGAAAACAAAGGAAAATCGGTTGCCCGCAATATAGGGATAGAACAGGCCAAAGCCTCACTTATCCTAATAACTGATGCCGACATGGAAGCCACCCCAAATCTACTGGAAGAACATCTCAAAGCTCACAAAGAACAGCCATTTTCGGTTTTTGAAGGTATGACGATTAATCCAGACAAAAAACCCTATATCAAACAAAAGCTCAAAGCTTTGCAAAAGTTACCTTGGGGTTACTTTTTAACCGGCAATCTATCCCTTTCTAAAAAAATCATTACTCAATGTGGTTTGTTTGATGTTAATTTCTCCGGCTATGGCTGGGAAGACATAGAACTGGGCTATCGCCTTTCACTGATGAAAATTCCGTTATACTATCTTCCTTCTGCCGTTAATTTTCATAACCATCCGGTAACTGCTGGTGATATGCTCAAGAGAAAATATGAAATGGGAAAATCGGCTGCCTATTTTTATAAAAAACACCCGCATTTAGAAGTAAAATTGTTTTTAGGTATCAATCCAATCGCCATGGGAATTTTTTATTTCCTCAAAACTTTTCCCGCTTTACGCAAATTAATCCGCAATCAATATTTGCTAGAGGAATATAACTACCGCTTAGGTTTGGTGGAAAATCAGCCTTAAATCTTCCACGGTCCGATCCGACAGGGCCGATAACGGTGGGCACGCAGCCAACGGGCAATAATTGAGCCTTGTTGACCTACTTCAAACTCATGAAAAGATCCATCAAATCGCCTAGCCATTTTGTAATCGGGAAGTTTATCCAAAAACAAATCCTTTTCAGCCTTTACTCCGCGATAAGTTACCGCAAAACCACTGGCCTCATGCTGCTTTTTTTTGCGTAGTACCTGGTCTATCGATCGATAAGGATAATGTTTATAAACCGGATATTTTGAATACATCTGCCAACCAATTCCGTGGGGTAAGACCAGATGGCGCTCGCCAAGATTGTAAAAAATACCCTTTTTGTTTTTGAAAGAGCGGATCTCAATAAAACCCGGACAATACCACGTTATCCTCTTTTGCACCGATTGAATAGACTCCAGATCTTTTCCATATTCAGAAGTATGCATGAAAAAGTTCATAGCATACCAATTAATCTTCTCGGCCCCTTCCCTTTCGGCTCTTTCGGCCATTTCAATTGGATTATCATGAAAGATTTCATCTCCATGTAGGAGGGTAAACCAGCCCTCGTAGCCAAACATTTCCTGGGCCTTTGCAAGTAAAAATTGCCGAGCCCCATCCTCAAATTTATGATTGGGCAATTTATCGATAATATTCTTGTCTTTAAGCAGATATTTTACTTGTGGATAACTGCGCATTATTTCTTCGGTTTTATCAGTTGAGCCATCTAAACAAAGAATCGTATCAAAGTATTTGGTATGTTCATCCATTACTTCCCGGATACAATCTTCTTCGTTACAAGTCATTAACAGTCCAATGTTTTGCATTTACGCTCCCACTCTCACCGCACTAAACAAATCATTCACTGCCAATTCATCCATACAATTTGGTTTTAGCTCACAAGCCTTTTTATAACACACCAAACAATCCATTTTGGGAGATACTTTTACCCCCAAACCATACAATTCAATTTCCGCTGCTGAGGTTGGGCCAAAAAAGGTTACCATTCGCCTTTTAGTGGCAATTGCTAGATGCATCGCCAAACTATCCGAAGTAACAATGGTTGAACAGCGATTAATTATCCCGGCAAATTGGCGCAAGGAATGTGCCCCACTCATTGGCATCCCCGTTTCTTTAGCAATAATCAGATTGCGTTCTTTTTCATCTTCTCCGCCCAAAATAATCGAAGCCGTGCCTAATTTGTCTTTTATTTTTTTTACCAACTCAATCGTCTTTTCTATACTTAAACTTTTCAGCGGCCAGCGCTTCCCTGCCCCTGTATTTATCCCAACAATCTTCTCCCTACTCCCTATTCCCAATCCCCTCACTATTTTATCGCCATACTCCTTTTCCTCCGGCGTCACAACATACACATATCCGCCAATACTAATTACCAAAAGATCCGCCATATGCTGCTGAAATGTATTTTGATTTATTTTTTTTAGTTGATTGGCTTTTTGTATCCCATATTTTGAAATCATCGACATATCAAACCAAGCTGAAGGGGTATAGGTTGGCTTTCCATCTTTAGCATACGCCCCGATAATCTTTTGCGCTCTAACTCCAGAAACAAACTCACACACCGCCAAATCATCTTCTAAACCAATTACCAAATCATAGGCTTCTACTTCGCTCCGATTATCCCAAAGAAAAATCTGATTTATAAAGGAGTTATGTAACAACATTTCTCGGCCGCTGGGAGAAGTGAGCCAATCAATTGTTACGCTAGGATATTTGCAATGCAAACCTTCCAGAACAGAGGTTGTCCTTAAAACATCACCGATAGCACCAAGTTTAACGATTAGTATTTTCATACACTTCCCTAATCACCCGATCACCTGTTACCCTGATTCCCTTTCCCTATGTTATAATTCTAACATGCTTTTACCTCTATTTTTAGCAGCCATCACTCTCTTTCGCCTAATTGTGGGAAGATATTTACCAATTATTGGAGACGAAGCTTTCTACTGGCTATGGTCAAAACATCTTGACTTGAGCTATGTGGACCATCCTCCAATGATTGCTTATTACATTAAAAGCCTTACCCTTATTTTTGGGGATACCGAACTTGCCATTCGACTGGGAGCAATTATCTTGGTTACTCTCACATCAATTCTTATTTACAATATCGGCAAAGAACTTTTTGGCAAAAAAGCCGGGCTACTTGCCTTGATTATTTTTAATTTAATTCCAACTTTCCTAGCTGGCAGTATTTTTTTAGTCCCCCAACAACCTCTCATCCTTTTTTGGGCATTGAGCATGTTTATTTTCATTAAAATCATCCGATCCGGTAATAAACACTTATGGTATCTTTTAGGCCTTGGGGTTGGACTGGGATTGTTAAGCGACTACGTGATGCTTTTATTTTTTCCGGCGGTCGGCTTATATCTTTTGTTAAATCAAAATTTACGCTTTTGGTGGAAAAAGGCTGAACCTTACTTAGCCGCGATCCTCTCCTTCATTATTTTTTCACCGGTAATTATTTGGAATATTAGAAATGGTTTTACACCTTTATTTTATTGGTCGGGCAAAATGGGAGCAACCCCTAATTATCTTCAAAACATCTTATCCTTCGTTTCTCTAGAAATGCTTTTGTATACTCCAGTAGTTTTTATTTTGGTCGTATTTCTAATAATTGTTCTTTTTAGAGAAAAAGATCAAAACCATCTGCTGCTGGGCTGTTTTTGTGCCCCGGTCTTCCTGGCTTTTTCCCTGATTAGCCCACTGATTATGGTGGGTGGCCACTGGCCAGCAACCGCCTATCTGCCGGCAATTGTCTATTTAGGCCAAACCAAGAACAAATGGTTAATTTATTTAACCCTCTTTTTTGCCCTTTTCGTCAATATTGCTGGCATGGCATATTATCTTTTCCTTTACCCCATTCCAAAAGCGATGGCGGGGCAAGAATTAAATATTAACCATAAACTACCCACCTATATCAACAAGGTTACCCCACAAGAAGGAAAAACATTCTATTTTGCCAATAATTTGGGATTAGCCGGACTAGCTGAATTCCATGGGAAGGTAAAAGTCTTCCTTGCTCCTGGCAGATTAAAGCAGTTTGACCTGTGGGGTAAACCCAATCTTCAAAAGGGAGATAACTTGGTTTACTTTGCGCTCAATGAAAGCGAACTTTATGACAAGTTAATTCCATTATTTAGCCAGGTAAAAAAAGAAACTACTCCACAAATCTTTACCAAAGACGCAGATGTCCCCAGCAAAACCCTGATTTTTATTTGTCGAGATTTTAAAGGTGGGACGTTACCATAACACAAAACATACAAATGAAAGACTTAGCAATTATTATTGTAAATATCAACAACAAAAAGATCCTCGAAGAGTGTATCAATTCGATCTACCAATCCACCAATAACTTGGATTTTGAAATTATTGTGGTAGATAATGGCTCAACCGACGGAACCCAATCCATGCTCAGATCAAAGTTTCGTGACATAAAACTTATTGATAACCAAGAAAACTTAGGATTTAGCAAAGCTAATAACCAGGGAATTAGCTCATCCGAAGCACGCTATTATTTACTGCTAAATAATGACACGATCGTAAAAAACCTAGCAATAAACAAAATGCTTGAGTTTATGGATGAACATCACGAAGCCGGAGCTTGTGGGCCAAAACTCCTAAATATCGATGGCACTATCCAACAACAAGGCGGTTTACTGGGAAAGAAATTTTGGTTATCTCACAAACCGGTTAGTGTCGATTTTGTAATTGGAGCAGCCCTAATGGTAAAAAGAGTGGTTATTCAAAAAGTGGGCTTGATGGACGAAAACCTATTCTTCTATAACGATGATCTGGACTGGTGTAAAAGCATCCGTAAAGCCGGCTGGAAGATCTACTTTATCCCTCAAGCTGAAATTGTCCACTATGGTGGTTATAGCAGCAATAGGACCTTTAACCCGCGCTTGTTTGTCGAAGGTTTTAAAGGTGGCCTCTACTTCTGTCGCAAACATTATGGTGAATTTGCCTACAATTGCTACCGCCTCCTTCTCAGTCTGTTTCTGTCCGTTTCCCTTCCGTTTTTTCTCCGTGATATCCAGAAATTTAGAGCATATCTATCAGTTATCTCTGTTTCATGGCATGGACAAATTCCAAAACCTATGGTAAAATAAATCAGCATGAAAGAGAAGATTCATCCCAAATATTTTGATACCAAAGCCACTTGTGCTTGTGGTGCCAGCTTTGATGTTGGCTCTACCAAAGAAAACATAAGAGTGGACATTTGTTCTGCCTGCCACCCACTTTTTACTGGCAAACAAAAGTTGCTTGATATAGAAGGCCGCGTACAGAAATTTAAGAAGAAATATGCTTCCGTTACCCCACGCAAAAAAAAGCCAGTTGCCAAGAAAAAAGTCGCCACTAAGAAAAAGTAGCTACAAGAGCTATATTTATGCTTCTGAAAAAACTTGAAACCATTGAAACCCGTTACCGGGAATTAGAAGAATTATTGTCTCAACCCGAAATCATCTCCGACCGGAATGCTTTTCACAAATACTCCAAAGAATTAGCCGACTTACGCGAAATCGTAAATAAAGCTCAGGACCTAAAACTGGTCATCAATAGCCGCAAAGAAGCCGAGCAAATGGCAAGCGACCCCGAAATGAAAGAATTAGCCGAAAATGAGCTAAAAGAACTAAAAGTTAAACAAGAAAGCTTGGAAAAAGAGATCGAAATTCTATTGCTGCCCAAAGACCCCAATGATGAAAAGAATACCATTATAGAAATCCGCGGGGGAACCGGCGGAGAAGAAGCAGCTCTCTTTGCGGGAGAATTACTCCGCATGTACCTGCGTTATGCTGAAAGGCACAACTGGAAAACCGAAATCATGGATGCCAACCCGACTGGCCTAGGTGGTTATAAAGAAGTAGTTTTTAGTGTTGTTGGTAAAGGGGTTTATAGTCGCTTAAAATATGAGGGAGGAACCCATCGCGTCCAAAGAGTACCGGCTACAGAAGCCAGCGGCAGAATCCATACTTCAGCCGCAACAGTTGCGGTCATGCCTGAGGCCGAAGAAGTTGATTTAAAAATTGACGAAAAAGACCTAACCTTTGAAGCCTTTCGCGGGGGCGGCGCTGGCGGACAAAATGTTAACAAAGTATCTTCGGCCGTCCGCATTGTGCATATACCCTCTGGCCTTGTAGTCGAATGCCGCGAAGAGCGCTCCCAACTGCAAAACCGGCAAAAGGCACTAAAACTCCTCCGCACAAGACTGTATGATGCCGAAGCCGAAAAGCTACGAAAAACTCGTGAGGAAACTCGCCGAGTTATGGTGGGATCGGGTGATCGCTCCGAAAAAATTAGAACCTATAATTACCCACAAGGTCGGGTCACCGATCACCGCATTGGCTTCACTATGTACCAAATGCAAGATTTTCTAGATGGTAACATGGACGAACTAATTGATGCTCTTTCCACCGCCGATCGGATTGCCAAACTAAGCAACCTAAAATAATGGAAACCTGGACCATCAAAAAGCTGCTCGATTGGACAACTACTTATTTTACCAAGCATCAAGTTGAATGGCCCCATTTAGAAGCCGAAATTCTCTTAGCCCATGCGCTCAACTTTAAACGGATTGATCTGTATGTCCAACACGAAAAAGTGCTCTCCAGCGAAGAATTAGCCCGTTTCAAGGGGTTTGTTGAACGTCGCCTGCAACATGAGCCAATTGCTTATATCACTGGTTTCCAACCCTTTATGGGTTTGGATTTTATCGTTACTCGTGACACTTTGATCCCTCGACCGGAAACGGAAAAGTTGGTGGAAACAGCCATTGATTTTTTTTCTACTCCAAACTCCCCACTCCCTACTCCCTACTTAATCGCTGACATTGGAACAGGCTCGGGTGCAATCGCTATCTCCCTAGCAAAGTTTTTACCCCAAGTAAAAGTTTTCGGTATCGATATTTCAGCTGCCGCGCTAGAAGTAGCCCAGCAAAATGCCAACAAACATAATGTCGCTGATCGTTGTCAATTTATCCAAGGAAATCTACTTGATCCATTAATACATAGAGACAAAGTGACAATCGATCTTATCATTTCTAATCCCCCCTATATCCCGGCAAAAGATATCCCTACTCTCATGGCAGATGTAAAAGATTTTGAGCCACATGGAGCTTTAGATGGAGGAGAAGACGGGCTTGATTACATTCGACAATTGATTGATCTATCCGCAAACCGGCTAACAGCTAACGGCCTACTGCTGTTTGAATTTGGATTTGGTCAAGCGAACGAAATCGTAAAATATGCTCAAAATAAATATGCCAAAATAAAGATAATTAAAGATAATACAGGAATTGAGCGAATCTTTAAAGGGAATAAAACAATTTAGTTCCCTTAGAGTCTTTGAGCCTTTGAGGCCATCCGAAAAGTATTTACAGCCGTTCTGCCAGCTTCTTCCATATTTTTGCCAGTGGCTACAAACCCATGCTTTTTAAGGATAAAAATATTTCCTTCCGTAGCAGCCGTAATCACCCTATTAGCCAACGCCAGTGTTCCGTAAGGCTCCTCTTTATCAGTAACTGGCAATTTTAATCTTTGAGATGCTTTTAATATCTCTTCACAGTGACCGTGAAAGATGGCATTTATTTTCGGGAAGCGGCGGTACAACATAAAGTGCAGCATGCTCTCCGATGAAGGCAAGCGCCTGCCAACTGCGTAAACAATTTTTCGCTTAAGATTTACTGAAGTTACCAGAACAAATGAATCTAAAGTAAAATCAGATTTAACACCCGAAGCAGTAATAATAAATGCATTTTTGCCTTTTTTAAAACGGAAGCTTAAATTGCCCAATGTTTGTCCGCAGTCATTTGAAGGCATTAACCCCAAACGTGAGAAACTTTTTCCCCAATAAATAAGCTTCTTTAGCTTGGGATGGGAAGGCATACTTTTTTCTTTAAGTTTTACCCCAAATTTAACAACTGTCCTTTTTTTTTCACTCATAACTCTGTAGGCTTAATAATCCCTTTTTCAGTTATGATTCCTGTTACGTATTTTGCCGGAGTCACATCAAAAGCATAATTTAAACCTCGTGCTCCTGGAGAACATACCAATATTTTTTCTAATTTACCTTTGGCATTAATACCGGTTTGGTACAATATTTCTTCTTCCGAACGCTCCTCGATTGGGATATCGAGACCAGTCTTGCATTGCAAATCAATAGTGGAAGTCGGAGCTGCTACATAAAATGGAACGCCGTATTCACAGGCTACAATTGCTTTTTCGAGGGTACCGATCTTATTAGCCACATCCCCATTAGCCGCAATTCGGTCTGCCCCCACAATCATTAGATCAATTTTGCCGCGAGACATTAAAAAGGCACCGGCATTGTCTGGAATAATCTTAAAGGGGACTTTCTCCCCGGCTAATTCCCAAGCAGTTAACCTTGCCCCTTGCCCCCTTGGACGAGTTTCATCTACATACACAAAAGGTTTTTTACCTTGTTTGTGCGCCAAATAAAGCGGAGAAAGTGCCGAGCCATAATCCACAAACGCTAACCAGCCAGCATTACAGTGCGTTTCAATCCTGGCTCCTTTTTTTAGCAATTTTGCGCCATGTTCTCCGATCCTGCGGCAATTTTCAGCATCTTCATCCGCAATGGCTTGCGCTTCTCTGACTGGATCTTTGGCACTATAAACGCGATTGACAGCATAAAACAAATTCTGCGCAGTTGGCCGAGTAGCCTCAATCTCTTTTTTAGCTTTTTCGACATTTTCTTTTTGGAGAAAAGCTTGGGCCATTGCAAACCCTGCTGAAGCTCCAATCGCACCAGCCCCTCTCACAATCATGGTCTTTATGGCAAAACAAGTAGTTTTATAATTGGGAGATTTATTGATTTTAAATTTAAAAGGGAGCAAGTTTTGTTCAATTAAAAAGACAATTGATCCTTTCATCCAAACCGTTCGATAATGTTTGCCGCGGAAGCGAATCTTATTCTCCTTCAAATTCCGTCTGGGAATAAACGGAATAACCTTCGGCTTCCAGCTTTTTGCGCCCGCCCAGATCCGGCAAATCTACCATAAAAGCAAATTCAACAACGCTGCCCTGCAGCTTTTTTACCAATTTGGCAGCAGCCATGGCGGTACCACCGGTGGCAATTAAATCATCAATAATCAATACCCTCTGCCCTTTATCGATAGCATCTTTATGGATTTCGATTGTGTCTATCCCATACTCCAGAGCATAATCCTCTTTTTCGGTTTCAGCCGGCAATTTGCCTTTTTTTCGAATGGGGACAAAACCTTTACCTAATAAATAGGCCAAAGCACCACCCAAAATAAAGCCCCTTGAATCAATCCCGACAATGACATCAATTTCCTTGCTTTTATAGCGGCTAACAAAGTCATCAATGCAGATTTTAAATCCAACGGGATCTTTAAGCAAAGTGGTGATATCACGAAACATGATTCCTTTTTTAGGCCAGTGAGGAACGGTCCTGATCCTTGATTTTATGGGCATTATTTTCCTCTAATCCTTGGAATAGATTTAATCAACAAAGTTTTTACTTTTTCTGCATTTTCATGCATTCGTTGCATAACCATTTCATAGGTAACAGGAGCTTCATCTTCTTTCCAGCAATCATAATCGGTTGACATAGCAATCGTCTGATAAGCCATTCCCAGTTCATTGGCCAAGATAACTTCTGGGCAGGTTGACATGTTTATAATATCAGCCCCCCAAGCTCTAAACATATGGCTTTCAGCCTTGGTTGAAAAACGCGGTCCTTCAATGGTTATTACAGTCACATCACGATTATATGTATAACCGCATTCTTTACACACCTGGCACAATTTGTCGGTTAATTGCAGATCATACGGCTGGCTCATTGGCGTATGAACAGCTTTTTCGGTAAAATAAGTAAGGTTTCTATGACGAGTAAAATCGATAAACTGAGAAGGAAACACCAAATTGCCTGGTTTTATTTCTTCCCGCAAAGAGCCAACAGCTGTAGCAGCTAAGATATGCGTGCATCCCTCTTCTTTTAAAGCATAGATATTTGCCAGAAAGTTTACTTTGGTGGGCATAATCCCATGATCTTTGCCATGGCGAGCTAAAATGACAACCTCTACACCGTCAATAGATCCGCAGGTTAGCGAGGACGAAGGCTGGCCATATTTATTATCAACTTCCTTGATTATAGGATTTTGTAATATTTGTGGGTCATCTAAACCGGACCCGCCGATGATGGCTATTTTAGGCATCACTTCCTCCTTCCTACTTTTTCAACAAATATGTTCCAACAAATATTCTAGATAAATTGGCAAACAATATAGAAATCAACCAAACAAAAATAATACACTTAAGCGTAAAATAAACCTCTGTTTTTATAACTAAAGCAATTAAAAAGGTAATAATGGCCGATGAAGAAATCACAAAAGAGTTACCTAATACTTGCTGGATTGTCGAAACTTCTTTTTCGGGATATTTATACATACCACCCATAAAAAAAACAATCAACCAAATCATAGTAATAGGCGCGATAATACTATTGTAGACCTCGAAAGAAAAACCAATTATTCCACCCAAATACATTTTCAGATTAAAAATTAATAAAAAAGAAAAATAAATAGTAACAGCATCGAATAGCAATATTGCTATTTCATACAACCAAAATCGCCAGTTTATTTTAATCACCTAAGAAATTGTAGCATAATCTTTACGAAGAGGCCAAATGCAATATCCTTGCCCTTATCTGATCAATTTGCCTTTTTTCAGCTAAATCCGTTAAGACATCAATCTCCGCTTTTAATTTATCATAATTCCTTGTTTCAGGCTTAGCAATAAATATCTTTTTATGTTTAGTGGCTCGGGTTCCCTCTGATGAAGTAAAGATTTCTTCGAACAGTTTTTCTCCAGGCCGCAACCCAATGATTTTTATCTCAATATCTTGACCAACTTCTAGCCCAGACAATTTAATTAAATCCTTTGCCAAATCCAATATTTTGACTGGTTCTCCCATATCTAAAATAAATATCTCGCCACCTTTTCCCATTGCCCCAGCCTGGATCACCAATTGCACCGCTTCTGGAATGGTCATAAAGTAACGAGTAACCCCTGGATGGGTTATTGTTACTGGCCCCCCAGCCAAAATTTGCTGCTTAAATATAGGAACAACGCTCCCGCGGCTATCCAGCACATTTCCAAAGCGGACTGAAACAAACTTGGTTTCACTCCCGCCTTGGGCCTGGGCCTGCAATATCATTTCAATTATTCTTTTAGAAGCTCCCATTACACTAGTGGGATTAACAGCCTTATCTGTAGAAATATTAACAAAAATCTTTACTCCGTAATGATCAGCAGCACGAATAAGATTCTGTGTACCTAAAATATTATTTAAAATAGCCTCATCAGGATTAGCTTCCATTAAGGAAACATGCTTGTGAGCGGCAGCGTGAAAAACAACCGTGGGATGATATTTTTTAAAAAGATAATCGACCTTAAGATTATCGCGCATGTCACCAATTACCACTTTTATATTCAAAAATGGGTATTTTTTGCGCAGTTCCCACTCAATATTAAAGATACTGTTTTCGCCTCGTCCAAACAAAAGAAGCTCCTTTGGTTGAAACAATGCAACTTGCTTACATATCTCCGAACCAATTGAACCTCCAGCTCCGGTAACTAATATTACTGCATCAGTTAAATACCCCGCAATTTCTTTAAGATCAATTGCTACTGGTTCTCTCCCGAGTAAATCATCTATCTGAACATTCCTAATCTGACTAATATGAATTGAACCATCGATAAGCTCATAGACTCCGGGAACAATCCTGAATAACACTTTGCTCTCTTCGCAATAATTCACAATGCGCCGTATTTCTTTCCCCGCGGCTGATGGAATGGCAATAACGATTTCATCTATAGAATATTTGTCAACTAAAGTCCGAATTTCGTTTGTCTCACCTAAAATTGGAAGACCATGAATATACATCCCCTTCTTTGTATTATCATCATCAACAAAACCAACAGGAGAATAACCTAGATGTGGCAGCTTCAACATTTCACGGGATATCATTTCTCCAGCATCGCCAGCACCAACAATCAATATCACTCTTTTCTTTCCCATTTTGTTGCCTTTGTGCATATTTTGCATCCAATGTCTAATAAAAAGACGTCCTCCACCTAAAAACGCAAAACAAATAACAGCATCAACAACTAAAACCCTAAAAGGAAAACCAACAAATCCAAAGATCAAAATAGAAAAAGCAATAAGCATTGAGCTAATTCCTACCGCTTCGACTAAAGAAATCAGCTCCTTTACACTGGCATATTGCCACGCCCAATGATAAATACCAAAATTTCGAAAAGTTCCAATTCTAAAGGCGATACCAAGCAAAATTACCCACCAGAACGATTCAATTAGTATAAAATTGCCAAAAAGCAGATAAAAGGAGGTAACCAAAGAAAATCCAATAAAAAAAATATCCGCGAGAACTAATAACACAAGAGATCTATAAACTATTATTCGATTCATTTTTAAGCCATATTATCAGGTAATTGTTTAATGCCAAAAATTGGGGCAAAAAAATGGACTTTGAGCGTTAAAAATAAGATTTGTATATCGACCCAGATATTATGTTTTCGAACATATTTCAATTGCAAACGGATTTTTTCAGGTCTAATTTTTTCTAAATATACTTTTTCTGGATCTATACTGCCTGCGAGCAATGAGCCTTCATCAGGATTCCAAATACAAGCCCAATCAGTAATGCCAGGAAGGACGCTAAGTATTTGTTTTTCCTCCTCCGTAAACAAATTAACATATATGGGTACCTCAGGCCGAGGGCCAACTAAACTCATTTCTCCACGTAAAACGCTTATAAGCTGCGCTAGCTCATCAAAATTATACTTTCTAATAATTTTGCCAATGTTGGTCACACGCATATCATCGCCAGAAGTTGATGGCCCCCCGATTTTATCAGCATTCTGCACCATTGTTCTGAATTTGAATATTTTAAAGAGTTTGCCGTTTTTCCCAACTCTAATTTGCCGATAAAACACCGGCCCTGGAGAATCACGCTTTATCAACACGGCTAAAACTATAAATAAAGGAGCAGCCACAATAAGCCCAAATATCGACAAAATAATATCCATTAAGCGCTTAATCATAAATTAGTTGTCCATTAAATTTGCAATAGCTTCTTTAGCCCTTTTTCAACATTTGACATTGTTTCCTCTTTTTTGCAAAAACAAAATCGCACCTGATTATTGCCCTTGTCTGATTCAGCATAGAAAGAACTCCCAGGCACTGTGGCAACCCCGGTTACCTCAATTAGTTTACGGCTAAAAGAAAAATCATTACTAACCCCTAGCTTTCTCATTAAATGGTCAGCTTCTGCAATGATATAATAAGCCCCTTTTGGCAAAACTGGACTAAACCCAACTTCATTTAGCAATTTATATAGAAATCCCCTAGATTTTTCATATTTTTGTCTCAATTGATCGTAATAAGAATCCGGCATGTGCATGGCCACAACTGCAGCTTCTTGAAAAGGAGTTGGAGCGCCAACGGTTAAAAAATCATGAACCTTCCTAATTCGTGCCGTAATCTCAGCATTCGCAATTGCCCACCCAACGCGCCATCCAGTCACAGAATATGATTTTGAAATAGAATTAATAGTTACGGTTCGATCTGCCATACCCCCTAGGGATGCAATCGAAATGTGTTCCGCACCATCATACAAGATATGTTCATAAATTTCATCGGTTATCGCTAAACAATCCCATTTTTCACAAAGGGCAGCAATCTCTTCCAATTCTTTGCGTGAAAAGACCTTTCCGGATGGGTTATTAGGGGTATTTATTATTATGGCTTTTGTCTTATCATTGAAAGCAGCGGCAAGCTCTTTTGAATCATAATGCCAGTCGGGAGAATAGATAGTTACATACCTTGGAGTAGCACCCGAGAGAATGGTATCTGCTCCATAATTTTCATAAAACGGCTCAAAAATAACGACTTCATCTCCAGGATTGATTACAGCCTTAAGGGTAGCAATCATTGCCTCTGTTGCACCACAGGTAACGGTTATATCTGTGTCAGGAGAACAAATTATTTTATTGTAGCGAGCAACTTTTTCTGCAATTGCTTTTCTTAATTGCGGTTCGCCAAAGGTGACCGGATATTGATTGCAATCTCTAAGGATGGCATCAATCGCCGCTTGTTTTATCTCTTTTGGAGCTTCAAAATCGGGAAACCCCTGGGACAGATTATATCCTCCGGCAGCATCACAAACCCTAGTCATTTCACGAATAACCGATTCGGTAAATTTTTCGGTGATATATGAAAGCTTCATCGTTCCCCTTTCTAATAACTATCGCAATGATTACACAGGTTATTCAATTAGACAAAAAATTTGCGAACAGTTTGAATAACATATTGCACTTGTTCTTCTGAAATTTCCACATTCATAGGTAAAGAGATAACTTCTTTAGATATGGACTCAGTCTCAGAGCAATAAGACCCGTCTAAATTTAGCCCATTGTAACTATAATATGGCTTGGGCCAGTGGATTAAGATTTCAATGCCGTTTTCTTTCAACCAAGCGGAAAGATTGTCTCTTTGTGAGGTGCGGATAACATAGTTCTGATAAACATCGTCATTTTTGTGATCATCAAAATGCGGAAGACCCAAATCTTTTAGTCCGCTTAGCCCATCAAGATATTGCTTAGCAATTTCTTTTCTCCGTTTTATCCAATTAGGTAGATGGCGCAATTTAACATCCAAAAAGGCGGCTTGGAGATTGTCTAATAAACAGGTAAAACCATGGTAGTAATAAGCCCCTGTTGTTCTATCTTCGCCATTATACCGAAGCAGGCGCGCTATACGAGCAGCTTCCGGATCATTTGTGGTTATTGCCCCACCATCGCCATATCCCCCCAAAATCTTGAAAGGATAAAAGCTCCAACAACCGGTTAAACCAATTGAACCAGCCTTTCTTCCATTATAACTGGCACCCAAAGATTGGCACGCGTCTTCGATCACAATTAACTTATGTTTCTCGGCAATGGATTGAACCGCATCCATATTTGACATTCGCCCATTAAGATGAACAGGGATAATAGCCTTAGTTTTTGGTGTGATCGCTGCTTCGATTTTTGAAACATCAATATTATAATCCTTACTAACATCAACCAATTTAGGAGTTCCGCCCGCATTGACTACGGCCGAAGCGGTAGCCACAAAAGTATGTGCGGGAACAATCACTTCATCACCGGATTTTATCCCGGCAATAATCATAGAAACATGTAAAGCATCGTAGCCACTATTTAGTCCAACAGCATACTTTGTCCCTACGAAAGCCGCCAAATTATCCTCAAAACCGCTCAACTGACCCCGCATAATTAGATCGCCAGCTGTCATAACCTCGTTATAAGCACTATCAATTTCATTTTTTATGAGCTGATAATTTTTTTTAGAATCAACAAACGGCACTTTATAGTTCATTCTTCTTCTCCAATTAATTATTTATTTTTTATTTCTCAATAGCTTTTGCGCTTCGATTATTATATCATTTTTATTTGGATAATAACACTTTTCTAAATTGCCATTGGCAGGAGCAGGAATATCTGGCAAGGTGATCCTTTTAATGGGCGATTTTAAAACTATGGGGCTTTCGGCAACTAAAGCCGCAATTTCAGCAGATATTCCGCCAGTTTTCCATCCCACATCGGCCACAATTAAACGTCCAGTCTTTTGCACCGAATCTAAAATAATTTCTTTATCGAGTGGTTTTACGCTTCGCAGGTCAATAATTTCTGCGCTGATACCAAGTTTCTCTAACTCCTCACCTGCTTTACAGGCTTCATGAGCCATATAAGAAATCGCCGCAATAGTAAGATCGGTCCCTTTTCTTCTAATTACCCCTTTGCCGATGGAAATAGAGTATCTTTCTCTGGGAACAGCCTCTTCTAGTGAATAGAGCCATCTGTCATCAATAAAAACAACCGGATTATTATCTTCAATGGCAGCAATCATTAATCCTTTTGCATCATAGGGAGTTGCAGGCATAACAACTTTTAAACCAGGTACATGCGCAAACATGGCATGTAAGGCTTGAGAGTGTTGGGCCCCCTGCTCCCCACCTCGATTAATAATCCCCCAGATAACTACAGGGACACTGGCCTTTCCACCATTCATGTAATACCAGTTGGCGGCTTGATTAATGATAGGATCAAAGCCGTAGATCATAAAATCTAGCCGGGGGTGCACAACAATAGACCTCATCCCAGCAATAGCAGCTCCCACAGCTGCACCGGTAATGGCATTTTCAGATACAGGAGTATCAATAACCCTATTTTCACCGAATTTGGCAATTAGCCCCCTAGTTGTATTTCCCACATACCATGGGCTTTTCACCCCTTGGCCAATTAAAAACACTGATTTGTCCTTTGACATCATTTGATGCAGTGCTTCATTGATTGCTAGACTGTAAGACAATTTTCTTTTTTTATTTTTTGAAGACATATTTACCCAGATCGCTTTCTTGCGGACAAGGACTTTTCAATGCAAAATTAAAAGCATCATTAATTTCCGCATCAACCTGTTCTTTTATCTTTAAAAGTTCCGCCTTGCCAAAAACTCCATTCAACAAATAGCGCTCGAACCGTCTAATTGGATCTTTTTTAAACCAACCTGCAATTTCTTTTTTGGGTCGAATATCTGTGTGAACTCCTTGGACATTATCATCGGCCCCGACATGTCCACGAAACCGATAAGTCATAAATTCGATAAAGACCGGCCCTTTGCCTGAGCGGCAGGCTAGCGCCGCCTTTTTTGCAACAGCAAAAACAGCTAACACATCATTGCCGTCAACCCTAAAACTCGGTACCGAAAAAGGCAGACCAGACTTGTATATTGTTCCATTGGCTCGACATTCGCGGATTGACATATGCGTTGAATAAAGATTGTTTTCACAGGCAAAAATAATTGGGAGCTTCTTTAACGCAGCAAAATTAAAACTTTCATAAAGGACCCCTTCTCCCGTTGCCCCATCACCAAAAAAAGAAACCGTTACTTTTTTATCCTGGCAAATAGCAGAAGCTAGCGCCGAACCCAATGCTAGAGAAATTGTCCCAGCCACAATTGGCGCCGACCCTAGCATTCCGGTCGCCGGTTTGCACAAGTGCATAGAACCTCCTCTTCCGCGAGAACAGCCCGTCTCCTTGCAATATACCTCAGCAATTAATTCTTTTATCGTCCCTCCATGCGCCAAAAAGTGCCCATGGGATCTATGATTTCCAAAAACATAATCTGTCGGGCTTAAGGCCGCGCAAACTCCAGCCGCGACCGCTTCTTGCCCGGTACAAAGATGAACAGGACATTTAACTTCGCCATTTGAGATTGGGGCAATTAAGCTTTCTTCACACAGTCTTATTTGCAATAATGTGTAATATATAGATCTTAATATACTCTTCGAATAAATCATGTCGTTATAATTATACAGTAAATAGTCTTAAAATGTTTGGGGAATTTTAAATTTCCTTTTCTTCATCAGTCAGAGAGACATCATAATTATTTTTAATACGTTTTAATACAACCTCGGCCGGAATACTCTCTAGAACGTCCCCTATTTTAAAATCTAAAATAGAACTATCGCTAAATTTCTTTACAAGTATTGTCCCGTCCAAAGTTTTAACCACAAATTGCTCTAGTGAGATTGAGATATCAACAATAGTCCCGGGTAAAGTTTTATTGTGGAACAAACAGGGATCAAATGGACATGCATCAAGAATATATATCTTTTTATTATTGTGGGAACAAAACGCCGGAGGATAGGGAGGTAAGACAGCTCTAATAAGATTGTAGATTTGCATTGACCTTTGATTCCAATCGATAGCGCTGTCTTCGGGGGTTCTTTTGGGATAAAAAGTGGGCTTTTCGGGCGGCTGCGGCCAGGCAATTTCACGATTTTCTCCAATTAATTGGATATATGTTTTTAAAAGATCTTGCATTGCAATTCGATTCTTCATGTGCAAAGAAGCAATCGTATCAAAATCATTGATTTCAAATGAACGAAAACCAATAATATTGCCAGCATCAATCTTGGGATCATATTTAAATAAATAAGTGATAAACTTTTTCTGGCCAGTTATTAAAGACCAATTTAAAGGGGACCTTCCACGCCCTTTAGGGAGGCCAAAAGCACTGCCGTGCATTCCACAAGCAAATTTGCCTAAAGCGGCCAATACTGCCTCAGGCACAAGCCTTTCCCAGCCTATAACAATCAATAAATCAATTTTTTCGTTTAAAAAGAACTGAACGTCTTTTGTATCATTAAGATTGTAAGAATTTGTTAAATATATCGGAATTGAGTTTTTATTGCATAGATTTTCGATCTCAACACCTTTATAAAAAGCTACTTGATTTTTCTGAGCAATTTTTGCAGGCAACGTTATCACCAAATCCACAGAGAAAACCTCTAATTCCTTAATGAAGCTAATTAAATCTAAGGTGGTCCCTTTACAACCCAAAATTGCTATTTTCATTTTGAAAAGTCCCCCTAAATGCTTTTGTAAAATTATTTTTTATATAACAGTTTACTTCTGAAATCCTTCTCTTAATTAAAATTTTTTTAAATTTACGGATATTGTTTTCAGGATACCACCAACACGGGTGCAGCAAAAGCTGAATACTTGGTTCTCGATTCTTCAATAAATTTAATAATTTAGGATAAAATTCCTTGTTTCGGCGAGAGTCACTTACATAGCAATCTTTACTAAAATATTCTGCTTGATATGAATTTACAAAACCTGTAAACTTTTTACCCAAAACCCTATTTGTCGGCCGATGAAAACTCACAACAAAGTCGATATCAACAATGCAATCGTTGAACCAATTCAATGTCTTCATAATCTTTTCTTCATCTTCAGAAAGGAGTTGTTCGTCAA
Organism: Candidatus Margulisiibacteriota bacterium; assembly: GCA_041658745.1. Taxonomy (GTDB): domain Bacteria; phylum Margulisbacteria; class WOR-1; order O2-12-FULL-45-9; family O2-12-FULL-45-9; genus JASEHX01. The sequence continues at coordinate 175,339 of JBAZZP010000001.1, forward strand.
TATGCAGACCAACACAATGTCCCAATTTTCGCAATTCTATAATTGTAGCTATATTTTTGGGAGAAAAAATATTATACGTATCAGCCCCAATTTGAAAAAAAAAGTTTGCTTTTATTCCATTATTATTTTCAATTTGTCCTAATTTTAAAGCGCTTAATGGGGAAATATCCACATCATGCCGAAGATATATAATTTTATTGCGTTTGTTTTTAAGGGGGAGGTCGAATCGGCAAAAGATATAATCATTTGATGCCACTTCCACAAGCAAACGCTCAAAGGAACGATAATTATATTCGAACGTATTATTTTTAAAATTTTTTTTATACATTCACTATGTTTTCCTTTGACTCCGGCAAAAAGAAAACAGAACAAGCATAAATTGATCCCAACCCATACCCAAAATGAAAGGCTGCAAACAAAATGGGCATTACAAAGAGATAACTTATATCTTTTTCCTTAATCGCTATTTGCAGGGAAAAAGCCAGGCTAGTGGCAAGATATAACCCTAAAATAATTAAAAACAACAACCCCGCCAGCCAATTTACCATTCCCAGGATCCCCAAAACCACTAAACTAAGAACAAAGGTGAGAGGCACATAGTGGCGCCAAGATAAGGGAATCGGCACAAATTTAGTGGGATATATGGCCCAAAAACCATTGCGAAAATTGTGTTTGCAGTAGTTAATAAAATCTGACCGCACATAATAACAGCTTACGATCTCTGGGTGTAAAAGTATTTTCCCCCCAGCCTTTTTTAATCGGATATTAAATTCCATATCTTGGCTATTTATCAGCTTTTCATTAAAATACCCAATCTTATCAAAAAGTGTTTTTCTGTAGCACCCACCAAACACTGTATCTACCCATTTCATCTCCTTATAATTTCTGCGAAAGGTAGAGTTTCCGGCACAAAATGGATGCGAAAAAGCAATTGTTATTGCTTTACCAAGCAAGGTATTGCTTCTGGGAAGCATCTCGACACGCCCGCCAACATTATCAGCTTTGTATTCATTGAGATATTTTACGCTTTTAAAGATATAATCTTTATGATAGGTCGAATGCCCCCCTAAAATAATTACTATTTCACCTTTAGCCGCCTTTATCCCGCGATTAAAAGCACAAGGGGTTATTTTACGAGGATTATCTACCAGTTTTACAAAGGTAAATTTATTCTCATATTCTTTAATAATTTCTCTTGTCCCATCCGTACTCATCCCATCAACAACCAATATTTCCAATTTATCTTTGGGATAATCATTTGCAATGATTGAATCAAGACAAGTAGTAATAAATTTGGCTTCATTTCGGCATAAAACAATGGCAGTAACCTGTGGTAAATCATTCATTAAAAGAATTTCCCTTCATTTTTTAATTTTTCGTAGTGAACTAAATTGCGGGATTTAAACATTTTGGCTGGACTACCACCAACAATTGCACATTTTGGAACATCGCTAACCACGACACTTCCTGCCTGAATAATTGCACCTTCACCAATTGAAACTCCGCCTAACACAATGATCTTTGAGCCAAACCAAACGTTATCTCCAATAATAATATCTTTAGTGATAATGTTTTCGTCATACGGAATTTTGGTCCCATTATCAAAATTATGATTTTGGGTAATAAACAAAATATCCTCGCCCGAATGAAAATTATCGCCAAAAACTACCTTCCCTCCACCATGAATTTTTAATCCATTAAAATTGCAGTTTTTACCAAGATAAGTATTTGAAGATAAAGAGGTCCCAGAAAATGGGCGAATGTATGGGGCTTCCTTGTAAGCGGCAATTTTCCTCAGATTTTTCCTAACAATAATGGACTCGGCAAAGCCCTTGAATATTCTTCTAATAAGTCTAAACAATCCCACATCTCCCACTAATTTGATTAAGCACCGCAGCCAAATTGCCGGCTAAATTGCGATAGCTGTATTTTTCCACCTTTGAAGCATTTCCGGCAAAATGGACGGAGCCAGTTGATCGATATTCATCATAATACCTTTTTAAGGTTTGTTCAATATCAGCGATAGATGCCGCATAGTTGCCTGCTCCAGATTCTTGGCAAATTTTTTCGATATCGTCCCCCGCATGACCACCAGTAGCCAAAATCGGTCTTTTGGCAGCAAGATATTCAAAAAACTTTAAAGGATAAACCCCCTTCTCATTGGGATCTTCCCAATTAAAGAGAAGTAATACCTGGGATTCTTTTTGGCGGTTTAAAATATCCTCTCGAGAGATTTTTCCAAACAGCTGAGCCACACCATTTAAACCATGGTTTGAAACCATATTTTGCAACCAAGTTTGGCGGGCTCCAAAGAAACGCACTTCAACATCTTGAGAACTAATTTGGTTCGATAGAATCAGATTTTTTAAAGCTATTAAGAATTTTTCTGGATCTTGTTTCCCTGTATAGATATTCCCAGTATAAGTTATGGTAAATTTATTCGTTAGCGGCAGAGAAAAATCGTTTTCTGTAGCCGGATCGTAGCCGTTTGTTATAACACTAATCGTTTTATGGTGAATATGAGAAAGTTTATTCGCATAAGCAGGTGAGGCAGCAATAACTGCATCGGCAGGCTTAATGGTTTTGATTTCCAATTTCCTTTCAAAAAAACGTCTGATTGGGCCGAAAGGATAGTTATGATTTTGGGTCCAAGGGTCACGAAAATCAGCAACCCAACTTATCCCAAATAGCTTTTTTAATTGTGAAGCTACAATATGGCTGGTAGGAAAAGGAGAACTGCTTAAAATTAGATCATATTTTTCAGATTGAATCGCTTTTTTTGCCGCCCTTAATGCCGACGACCGCCAGGTCTTTTCAGTATCAGGATAAGCAAAAAATGTTTGATATACCCGCATCAAAGAGTCAATCAATGACTTTTTCGATGTAATTCCAAGACTTTCTTTAATTTGTTCGGGGATACTTTCATTTTTTCTAAATTTAAAAGTGCATAATATCCTCCTTAACAGCCAAAAGACATCTCCATTGTAAGGCGCAGCAATGATCTTTACCCGTTTTTTAAATTCCCGCGGAAAACCCAAGCGTCTTATTGAATCATCATCAACCGGAGGAGAAATAATAGTTGCTTGCCAATCAAAATCTGATAAGTATGTGCTAATTCCTGGGATTCTAGGAAAAGCATGAAACAAATTAGCAATAATTAATACTTTTTTCATAATTTAAATGCAACAATTGCTCCATATTTTTCCCACCCCTTGCTACTAAAGGTGCCTGGAGGGTAAGGATTTATTTCAATATCTGGGTTATTAACCAATAAACGATAATTGTACACCCAATGCATTTCATCAAAGAAAACCGGAATTTTATTGTTTGTCGATTTTTCAATATTCCATTCGCTAAATATTATAGCTTTACGAGCAATCCGTAACATATTTTTAATTAGCCTAGCTATTTTATCGGGCCCAATATAAATAACTGTTGCATCAGAAAAAACGACATCAAAACTTTTATCTGGCAAATATTCAAGCTCGTCACCCAACCCGCACTTAAGCTCAACATTGTTAACTCGTTCCTTCTCAAGCCAATTCTTTCCTTCCTTTATAGCTTGCGGGTTGATATCAATTCCAAGCGCATTAAAAGTAGAATTTGCGTTTTTAGCAAGTAAAAACAAATTGGGCCCAGTATTACAACCGATTTCTAAAACATTTTTAGGTTGATAAGAAAATATTTTATCAATTAATAATTTTCTATGCGGATGGCTAATTGACCTTGAATACGCTTCCCAGTACGTATTTGTTTTCTTTCCGTGTAAATGCCTCGTTGCCCAATACCACTCTCTCCCTCTTGTCCCCAAAAATTTAGCTTCAATAAATCCCAACACTTTTTGAATCCACGCATGTAAGTGTGGATGCTTTAATAAAAACGATCTAATACTATCTACAAACACTAAAAACCACCTCATATAGTTTATCCATTTTTTCCATTTCCGTCCAATAATCATTTTTCATTTTAATAATTTCTCTGCTTCTAGCAGACATTCTATCTCGCAACTCCTTATTTCGCAACAAATGGATAATTCTTTCCGCGAGTATCACTGGATTGCTAACCGGCACAATATAGCCATCAGTCCCATCCTTAACCCACAAATTATTTTCTCCGGAATCGGTAATAACAACCGGCAAGCCACAGGCCATGGCTTCGGCCGTACTGGCAGCAATGCCAGCATCAGAAAGCGAGGTCGAAACATAAAGATCAGCGGCCTGAAGATAGGCAGGCAGTTCATCATTTTTCAACATACCGATAAATCTAACGTTTTGTCCCACCATTAGCTTTCCAACCAATGCCTTTAAGGATTGATCTAGTGAACCAGTCCCAGCCAAAACAAATGCTGCGTCCGGAAATTCTTTCAGCACAAACGGGATAGCGCCAATTAACGAAGAAACATCATAGATTGGCTCAAAACTTCTCAGACTTATTATCATTGGGGCCGCAAGGATTTTTAATTTTTCTCTCACATGACCACAGTTATTACCTACACAAAACTTATGAGTATCAATTCCAAAATTTATAATCCGTATTTTCTTTTTACTTATTCCTAATTTCAACATGGTTTTTAACATATGCTCAGCATCACAGGTCACCAAAGCAGCTCGGGATAAAATAAATTTGAGCATTAGCTTCCTTAGCCAGTACTTAATTCCCAAAATCACATCTGACCCCCAAACGGTAATAACCTGTGGATAGCCCCATCCCGCAATTGAACCCACTACCCCATAAGTTCCAGCCGAATGGATATGAATAATATCAGGATTAATTTCTTTTATTAGCTTTCTGGTTTTTACAATGGCATGCAATACGGTTTTAATATTTACCGGAGAGGTTATAATTTCATGATAATTTGCAAATTCAATCTTACCAAAGTTTGATGGGGCTAAAGATATCCATGACACAGCATGCCCTTTATTTGCAAAAAAATTAATCCATTTGTAACTATGAATTGAATTTGAACCGGCTAAAAAACAAATCTTCATTATTTATCTACCTCATCGACAACCATATTATTGCTTAATTGGTTGATTAATCCAAAAGGCATAATCATTATATATAAAAGCACAATATCTAAAATCGGAGCAACCATTAGCCAGGCAAAAGACATAAAAATGGTTAACATAAGTAATATTGAATATTTACTTCTGGAAATTAACACCTTAATAAAGGCAAAAAGAAAACACACTGTTGTAAGCAGCATACCGATCAAGCCTGTATCAATCATTAAAGCCGCAAAAGCCGTACTTCTCTGTCCTAAAATCAGTTTATGGGAATACCACCCCTCTCCCACTAAGGCTGAAACAATGTTATTATCCAACAGAACAAAGGCTCGCTTAAAATGTGAACCACGATCTTTATCCTGTTGCCCCGAAACAGCTTCGGTAGCTTGAATGCCAACCAAAAAATAATCAGTAAATGAATATTTTGAATACACTGTTAAAGTATTATTCCAACTAACAAGTATTATCGCCATTAAAAGGATTATGAGAATTTCGCGCAGACGAATGCGGGGAAGATAAATAAACATAAGCCCAACAACTGCCAATATAACCATTCGGGAATCATAATAAAAACCAACGATTAAAGAGATAAATGCAACTAAAAATACTAGTAATCTTGAAAACCAATTTTTTGCATTTTCGTTATAACATAAGACGGCTGTTATTGACATCAATACTGGAAAAACGGCAGCAGCAGAACCGGACCATTCGCTTCCTTGCGGCAGAAACCTATTTATCTTAAGAACAAATTCTGAATAGAACCCGTGAAAAAAATAGGTCAACATATATAACAATCCAGAAATGGCAGTTATCATTGCTGCTTTATTACTAGATAAAACCATAAAATAGCGATTTGAGAGGATAAAGGGCATAATTCCTAATAGAAGGTAGTAGATAACAAAACGCATCATTCGAATATCTTCACTTATTATCACTCCCCGAATGCATTGAAACACCATATAAAAAGACATTAACAAAAAGATTATTAGGTGCAATTTATCAAAATTGCTTATTTTCTCTCTGATAAATGGAATGGCTCCAATAGAAAAAGCAAAAAGAATACCAAAAAAAATACAATCAACCAAGTATTCATCGATAAGTGCGTATCCACCCAACATAATGCCTGAACCCAAAATACAAGCTGGAATAAGCATGTACCATAACATTTTAGGTTTCATTGCTCCAACAAAAAACAAGATTGGACCAAGAATAATAAACAAAAACACCAAAAAGGAATAAACCATTTAAAATAAATCCTTACTTATTTGTTACTTCATCAATTAATGCAACTATTCTTTCGGTCGATCTTCCATCCAATTTATAACAATGATCCTGTACAAATTTCTCACGATTAGATTTCAACCTTTTTATAACTTCTTTATCACAAAAAACACTCTCAACCGCAACAATTAAGCCATTCTCATTATAGACCCCTAAAGCCACCCCTTCATCAACATAAGAGGCAAGATCTTTTTCCCCGCTTAAGTTTAGAATAATTAATGGTTTATTTAGAACGACAGCTTCTGTCCCTGTTGTTGAATATCGGGTAATAACTAGATCGGCAACAGCTATCAATTCAAAACTATTAGAATCTTTTACAATTGTAACCTTAACTTTATATTTTTTTGCATAACTTTCATAGATTGCCCCATCCTTTTCCCCGGGATGCAATTTTATTAATAATTGAAAACTATCTTTTAAGGCAGCTAGTGTTTTAAAGACTTCCTTAATGTTTCTTTCATTTTCAACTTGTGATAAAGCATGGGTTTGGGTTGTCCAAACAACCAATTTTTTTCCACACATCAATTTATATCGGATAAATATTTCTTTTCTTTTAGATTCTGGGTCTAATAAAGAGATGAAATCATAGCCCGCATTTCCCGTAACAACAATACATTTTTCTGGATAATCACTAGTTTTTGTTAGATAATCCTTTTCAATCGGCCCATAAACAGCCGTAACGTCTGGAATAGGATAGTATGGAGAATAAACACTCCCATCAACCGAGATATCACCTGGATTGAATGTATATGCCTCATGAAAAGGGGCAATATTGCCATGCTGGATTGACAAAACCGGAACAGATTTTTGTTTGGCCGCAATCGTCAAGGCACTGGGCAATCCACCGTATTCACATTCAATTAAAACCAGATCAGGCTTTTCTACATCTATAATCTTTTCTGCTTGTCCGATATATTGCGCTATCCTTGAAAAACGACAGATAAAATAATATTCCAACTCTTTCTCAATGATTGGGAATAGATCTCTCCCCTTATACATCCACATCTTAGCAAATTGTTCATCAACTCTTAATTCTTTCCAAATATTACTAAAATACTTCTGTGCCTTATTCCTTTTCCACCAGATTTTCCAAGACCAATAGCTTTCAAATGCCCGATGAACAAAGAAAGCCCGAAAAATTCTTTTTTCTAACAAGACTTTTATGCCTGCATAATTTGGCCCAATTTGCCCACAAGTAGTTACGTTATATCGTTGATCGTTAAATAATCTACGTAAGATTGGGTGCAAAGCCATATTTTCCTTAACCATTTTTCGATTTGAAAGGGTCGTCACCTTTCCCCAGCGAATATTATAATCAGTGATTAAGACCTTCTTTTGCTTTGAAGATGATTGGTTGATATACGAAGCTCCAAAGATTCTCCCAATAAGGCACATTAGGACATCGTAAAACATACACATTAGATTAAAAATCCGTAGGTCGAAACGCAAATATATAGGTTGCGTTATTTTGTCAGTAGAAATTGCGGATTTTATACAATGGAATAGATTAAAGCGGATAAACCACCAAAAACAAATCTCTTTATACGTAGTTTTTTGAATAATATTCTTACCATCACTAAATTTAATATGAGAAATACCTGATAATAACTCAATAATATCCTTTGATATGGTATTTGATTCCTTCACTTTCAGACTCCTTGCCGACTTAACCCCAGCATTTCCTTTAACACCCCCACGACCCGCTGCGCTGCCAAACCATCAATTTTATAGCAATGGTTAAAAACAAATTGCCTGCGATGATCCTGCAATAATTGCCTGGTTCCGTTATCCCAAAGAGCGGATTTTATTGCCGGTAAGAGGGCTTGGGGGACCTTAACTCCGATGGCAACTTTTTCATCCACATAAGAAGTCAAATCGTTTTCCCCGCTCAAATTAAGAATCAAGATGGGCTTATTTAAAATTAATGCTTCTGTACCAGTAGTTGAATGTTTGGTAACAACCAAATCAGCAGCATAAAGGACCTCAAATATATTGCGATTCTGAGTAACAGCCGCTTTTACCCCATATTCTTGACAGGCATTTTGATAAAGAGCCATACTTTTTTCATGCGGGTGCATCTTTATTAACAATTCTACTTCACCTTGTAGAGATTGAACAGCTTCCATTACTGCGCGCAAAGTCGCTTTTTGTTCGCTAAGGGGGACAAAATGCATTTGGGTTGTCCAGACAATTATTTTTTTGTTGGAGGATAGATTAAAATCTCGCAAAATAGTTTCTCTGCAATAAATTTCCCCAACTTTGGCCAAAAAGTCGTAACGCGGATGGCCAGTAACCACCACTCTGTTTTCCGGGTAGACACTTACCTTGGTTAAGAATTCTTTTTCACAAGGCCCATAAACAGCCGTTATCTCTGGAATAGGATAAAAAGGGGATTTTACATCAGCATTTGGAGCAATGTCACCAGTCAAAAACATGTAGGCCTCATGAAAAGGGCTGATATTGCCATGCTGGATAGCTAAGGTAGAAATGCCCATCAGTTTGGCATTTATAATTAACGAATGCGGAAAGCCTCCATACTCACAATCGATTAATATAGCAGCTGGGTTTTCGGCCAATAACAGATTTTTCGTCATAGCCAAATATTTCTTTACCCGTGGAAAACGATAATTGAAGCAAAACTCCAGTTCATCTTTTATATACGGCCATAGATTGAATCCATTAAACTGCCATAAATTAATAAAATTGGGATCTTGGCATAGTTTAGCCCAAATATTAGAGAAATGTTTCTTTGCTTCTTGCCCTTCTTGCCAAACCCTATTTGACCAAAACGCTTCTAGCGGCCGATGCACGATCTCCTTTCGCCCAAACAACTTTTCAAACAAAACCCTAAACCCAAGAGCATGCATACCCACCTGACTACAGGTAACGACTTCAAACTCATTTTGTTTGATCAATTCCATAAAAACGGGATGTAAAAAGACATTCGATTTTACGGTTTGATTTGTCCCACTATCAAAAACATCGCCCCACCGCGAATTATAATCGGTAACTAATACTTTTGTTTTCTTTGATAAATTTTTTCTTTTTCTTCCAATAACTAATAAATTACACATCAAAGCAAAAGAAACATCATATATAAGACTAAAAGGCTCACGTAATTTAGCCAGCATTCTCTGTTTTAAAGTTATCTTAGAAGGCTTATCAGTGGAAACTATTGATTTAATGGCATGGAACAAATTAAAGCGAATAAACCACCAATAGGAAATCTGTTGAAAAGTAGTTATTTCAATCAAAGATTGGCCATTTTCTAATTTAGTTTTGGCTATTTTATCCAATAGACCAATCAAATCTTGTGACAAAGCAGCCCTATTTATAGTACTGTTCATACAGATGATCCTGCTTTTCTAATAAACCCTCTTAACACAGCCAGATATTTTTGCGGAGAAAAATAAGGAAAAGAGATAAAACAGAGAAACAACAAAAACAATAGTATCTTACACACGAAATACAGCAGCATACTAAGTTTGATCCCGATAAAAATATAATATAGACCCGCGAAAAGAAAGAAAATGCTAAACGTATAAGTGAGATATTTTAGTGGGGTAACATGCATTTTCAAAACATGTTTGACTACAAACCAAGTTAATAAAAACATTATTAAATATGAAAGGGTTGAGGTATAAGCAGCTGCCATGTACCCATACAGCGGAATAAAAAATATATTCAAAACAATACTTATTAAGCCGCAAGCAATAGAGATGACCGAACCGTAAATCATTTGTTTTGAATAACCGATATATCTAGCGTAAATTGTAAACATGGCAAAAAAAATATTGCCCATTACAATCCAAGGTATAATTGGGATACCGGCACAATATTTTCTACCAGCCAAAACCATTACGATTTCAGGAGAAAAGATCATTAGTAAAAACGCAAATACAACGATTAAAATAAATGCTTTTTTTACCAATCGGTCTAAACGGACGTTTTCCCCAATATTTAAAAAATGAAAAAAATCAGGGATCAAAGCTGAGTTAACGGAAAGGATAAATGACTGCAGAATCATACCAATGTTGCTACCAAGACTGTAAATGCCAGCCGATGCAGCGCCCTGCACGTTGTTGATAATTATTCTATCCGCCTGCGCCAATATGACCCCACTTAAAGTGTAAGGGATTAGAGGTAATCCCAAATACAAAGCATATTTTAGATATTCAAATTTAAATTCAAAAGAAACATATTTCTTAAGGAGTTTCAAGCAATATGTCGAAACAATAATCCCACCAATAATCTGCCCCCAAATAAGCCCTAAATAACGCGCTTGCACAAAGACAAAAACCAATGCAATACTACAACTAACTGCCAAAAAGGCCTTTGAGAAATCAAGCGCCACTAACAATTGGCTCTTGCGCTCTGCCTCAAGAATTTGCCGATTAATCGAATCAATTAACGTCAATAAAATAAAAACCATCAAAGGGAAAAAGAGACCAACTGGAATTCCCAACCAACTTGACAAGTTATCTCGAAATATATAGGCGATAATTGCATTGATTACAAACAATGGGAAAAAGGCAATGACAATACTGCTGATAAACCCGCCAATGTCCTTTTTGTCTTCATAATAATACCTGCCGACCGAAGTAAACAAATTAAAGGTCATTAAGACTGAAAGAATGCTTGCGGCTGAACCATACAAATTAACTATTCCATATTCATTTAAGGTTAACATCCTAGTAAAAATTGGAATAGAAATAACACTTAAGGCTTTGATCGCCAAGTTGCCACCAAAATAATTTCTAGAATGTTTCAGCGTTGAGCCGATATCATCGGATTTTATTTTATTCAGGAAGCGTTTGATCATGCAGTTATATCTTTGGATGGGAAAAATAGATCTGTATATCTTTGAGTAACTACAGCTTCGCCCTTTTTGGCACAACATATTTTCAAATAACCGTTGCCATCATCTTCAATTTTCAATTCTTTTCCGCCTTGCGTGCAATGAAGACCAAAATCAAAACTATATTTGATGATATGATCTCCATCACTAGCAAAAGTAATCTTCAGTGAACTTGTCCCAGCTTCAACCTTGGCAAAGGGGAAAGACTTTTCGTTGATAAAGGGTATAGCATAAAGAACAACTTTAAAATCAGCCAATTTACTCTCATAATCTTCAATGAATGGCTCTTCACCTAATGCAATAAATCCAAATTCATCTAATTTTTTCTTGAATGGCTCTGTAAAAGCAACTATATGGGTTATGCCCGAAGCAAGAATTGCTTGTTTTAGTTCGTCATAAGAAGAAGCACAATTAAAATAGGCACAAGTTTTTTCATACAAATCAAATTTAATAAGTTCAACCATGGCGGAATTAAATATTTCACAGTTTTTATCAGCCAGATACAATGAAAAATACTCCGACAAAGTCTCAGAATGGATATTTCTCCCACTTTTAACTGATCCTAGCTCAAAACCAACCCGATCAACCGCGGATAATTTGCCAAACAAATTATTTGCCTTTTTGATCAAGTCTTCTCGGGTGTTTAATTTGAACTTATAATAATAGTTATCCTCATGATTTTCCCAGCTTAGAAGATATGGAGGTAAAAACAAAAAGAATAATAACAATACGAGCGAAATCATATTAAAAGCATAAGCTAAGCATAAAATACCAACAACTGTCTGAAACATTCTGACAGTGTAAAGCGAGAAAAGCACTTTAATTTTAGCATTAATGTAACTTATGATCACCGGACACATCGCCATGGCCAATACAACCAGGCTTCTAGAATAAAAAAATAGTGATAGTACAAATAACAAATAAAGCAAAAACTGCAGTAGGCGCAAATAGCCAAAACTATATTTGGAAGACCAGCCTTTATTAATCATTTTCATTCTGGTCATTTTTCTTATCTGCATTACAAATGGAACGATCCAACAACTAGCAACAAAAAAAGCAATAATTCCTGCTGGAAATAGATCAAAAAACTTTCCATGCAAAAGCGCATAGACGGCTATAAAAAAAACAAGTAAGCTCGCTACTCCAACATGAGAAAGAACAAGTAAGCCCCAAAAAAGACCAGCAATATAGATATTTCCATATATAAATAAAACAAAACCGGAAAGGCCAAGCCCCCATGCTAAAATCTCATAAACTCCTAATGAGGCATGTTCCCAGATAGTATTAGCTAACATAAAAAAGAAAAAGCAAGCGGCAATTTGCCATGGGGATATCAAGGCTATCTTATAGTATAGGGCAAACAAGCTAACAAACAGCAAAAGAGCTCCGAATAAAAAAGTAAGCCTGAATTTAAATTGCTTTATCATAAAGATTGAGAATGGAAAATGATATAACGAAACCGGAAAACCCATATATTCATTAAATGCATAGCCAAACAAACCATGCCTTTTTGCCCTATTTGCATATAAATACCAATAAATTACCCCAGAGAGACGGCCATTCATTCCAAAGCCAATAAAAGGCTTATCATCCTTTTCTCGTGGAAGGATAAAATTAGATAAAACCTCTCTTATTAAAAAAAGTGGTGTTAACAAGATAGCAATAAACGGGGAAAGCAACAAAGAAAAGGTATCCCAAAGCGCATTTAAAAAGCCATAAGACACATTGCCAATCTTAAAAGAAGTAAAGCATAAAACAGATAAAAAATATAAGGCCAATTTAAATAACTTCGACAAAGGCTGATCTACCACACACAGCATTGATTTGGTTTTTAATTTACGGGCATTAATTATTATAGATTTAAATTTGTTAATAGCATTTCCACCAGCCAGAGAAAAGATATTGTCAGGGCTGAATGCATCAGTGGAAAAGGAGGTTTTCCCGCAAATCAAGAGATCATCTCGAGAAAATTGCCCCTCATTCAACTTGTTTAAAAAATAAGAATCGGAAGCTAATTTAATTACGATATTCATGTATTTTCACTATAAGGGAATCTATTGTTTGGATAGAGCGAAAAATATAATCCCACCTTTGCCTTTTCCTTCAAATTTATTAACCAGCACTTCTGCCAGCCAAACAAACAGGCCAATATACTTGTTTCTAATTTGCGGCAAAACTATCCAGCGGTTTAACAATTTTTTACAAATAAAAGACAAAAAAGCAAAAGGAGCCATAAAATCATTCATTAAGCAAACGAATTTTGAATCATATTCAATTGCTTCTTTAACTTTAAACCCGTTTTTTTCAAACAAGGCAGTCCATTCTTCCCTGTTATGAAAATTATAGTGCCTCCAAAATCGATTAAAAAACCGTCGATATTTTTCCGCCAGTTCTGTTAGTCGCAATGATGAGAGAAACTGATATATAACACTATAATTATCAAACATATCGGTCGGCACTGTAACGTAAAACACCCCTTGGTCAGAAAGCAACCGATGAGCTTCTTGTAACACCGGTTCTAATGAAGGGATATGCTCCAAAACACTGTTACTCATGATTGTATTAAAAAAATTAGATGGTTTTGTGATTTTATCCCCATAACACTCAATTAATTCAGCATACATTCCATATTCTTTAGCACGCTGTAATTCGGATTTGTTGGGATCAATGCCCACATCAATTTTTTCCGCAAACAATATAAAAGCAAACATACCTTCTCCGCAGCCAATATCCAAAATCGGACGATTAAAAGCGTGCTTTGAAAGTATCCTACATTCCAAATAACGCTCAATGGCAAGCGGAATCGGGGCTTCCTTCATATAGTTATCAAGGAAGTTGGTTTTAAAATTCATTTTTATCTCCTTAGTTTTTTTAAATTTTCGCAGATAAATGCGATTTCTTCTTCTGACAGCGAAGGGAATGAAGGCAAACTCAACACATTTGCCCCAACTTCTTCCGAAACAGGAAGCGCTGGTGCATGATATAAGGGCATAACACTAAAAGGATAAAAGCCTGGCCGCGTTTCAATCCCTTTTTCTTGCATTTGATTAATTATTGCGTCCCTATTAAACTTAAAAGCTAAAGGATCAACTTTTACAGCGATTGCCCAAACAACCGGATCAACCGGCTTGGAAAAATGTTGCATTGTTACGCCTGCAATATCGCTCAAAAATTTAGTATATAACAAGAAAACTCTTTTCTTTTCTGCAATTATTGCTGAGACGTTCTCCAACTGGCCACAACCTACCGCTGCTTGCATATTAGTAAGGCGGAAATTGTAACCAATAACATCATGCCAATAACGCTTGCCTATGCGCATACCATGATCGCGAATTAGTCGCATAGCTTTATAGAGCTGTTCATTCTCCGTTAAAACACAGCCGCCTTCTCCCATTGTAATCGTCTTGGTTGCCTGAAAGCTAAAACAGCCAATATCGCCAAGTGTTCCGGCATATTTATTGCCATATTTCGAAAAAGCTGCTTCAGCAGTATCTTCAATTACGGCACGGTTGTGCTTTTTAGCGATCGAATTTATTGTATCCATTTCACATACATTTCCGTAAATGTGAACTGGAACAACCGCCTTGGTCTTCCCAGTAATACAACTTTCTATCGCAACTGGGTCAATACACCAAGTAGCGGGATCAATATCGGCATAAATTGGGGTTGCTCCGGATTCAATTACCATGTTAATGGGAGCAACAAAAGTAAACCCAGGGACAATGACCTCATCTCCTGGTTGAAGATTTAGAGCCCAAATGGCTAATTGCAAGGCAGTTGTGCCATTTGAAGTGGTTATTCCAAAATGGGCCCTATTGTATTGCGTAAATTCCTTCTCAAATTTTTCAATATACTGCCCACCGGAAATCCAGGTAGACGCCAAAGCATCAGCCAAGTATTTTTGTTCTTGTTCGAAAAATAGCGGTTTTGCCCAAGGAATGTTTGCTTTCATTTTGTGTTTACCGCCATTTGCCCTTTTTAGCTATAAATTGCCGATAAGCATCTCTAGTTGGCATTGGATAGTAACTACCTTTCCCAGAAGAAGGGAAGATTTCAAATTTATCACCCAACTTGAATTTTTCAATTGTTGTAACCATTAATCGAGCGGTAATCCTAGTCAGTTTTCTATAAAGAGAGTCGACACTTTCATCGGGAGTAATATCAAATTTTTCCTGCATAATCACATTGCCAGCATCAATTTTTTCTGCCATATAAAATATGCTAACTCCAGATGAAGTCTCTTTATTAACAAGCTGCCAAAAAAAGACTTCAAGCCCTCGATAATCCGGCAAAATGGAAGGATGACAACCAATTGTAGCAACCCGAGCAAGTTTAATCGTGGCTTCTTTATAGATATGCATAGTAAAGGTAGAGACGATAAGATCAGGAGAAAAATCCTTGATATATTCATGTGCCTTAGATCCATTAATATCTTCTGTAAAATACACTTCTATTTTCCATTTCTTAGATCGAGAATATAAGGTGTCACCTTTAAATTTATAAATTAATCCGTCCCAAAAACGATTAAGACAGAAAACGAAACTGGCTTCACGCAACATCTTAATGATGGAAGCAAAAAATGACTTCTTATAATATAATCCAGTCGTGATTATTATACAAAAATCTATGTGGGGATGATTCTTAACGATTTCGGAAATAATCTCACGCGCACCAAAGTTATCGTGACCGACAAGAATTATTTTTTTTATCATTTCATTGATTCCCCATAGATGAAACAAACTCAATTTCCGGCAACGACATCAATAATTTACCACTTTGCATTAAATAATCTATTTTGTCTGCCTTTGCATCTGTTTCTGATATTATCGGAATTACTGACTCCGAAGTAATGCAACCTGATTTATCCATGTTTATACTGCTCTAATACGCGCAAAATAAACTCATTATCAATCTCATCCAACCATTCAAGTGGCGTTTTCCACATATAGTCAGAGGACTGATCATCCAACCGCACATTACTCCCACTAACATTGATCTCAAAAACTGTTGTGATCGCATGAGATATATGGGGAGCTAAGTGTTCTTCTAGAAGTACATCATACGTACCCAATTCTTTTAATGAAGACAAAGTTAAACCACATTCTTCTTTTAACTTCCTAATTGCTGCTTTTTTTCTTAATTCACCAAAATGTACACGTCCACCCGGAAACCACCACTGTCCCTTAGCCGGTGGATTTCTTCGTTTTATCATCAATACTCGCTTTTCCATATTTATCACTAATAGATCCACGCAAGATATAGGCATAGATTTAAGCACTTGACGGTAAAACTTATCATCAATATACATAAGCATCCTTCTTATATTATTAATTATGCGTTATTGTCTCAATATTAGGCAAAGGAAAAACCAATCCTCTCCCTCGGCTCATAAAATTCTTCTCTTTTAAGATGATGCTATCTTTGAAATGCCAAAGCAGAACCATGAAATAATCGGGATTCAATCTCCTGGCATCATCTTCGGAAATAATTGGAATTAATGTTCCAGGGGTATAGCAGCCAAATTTATCAATATTAACTTCCGCAATAAACGGAATGTCTTTTTCAGTCAAATTGCAAAATTGCAAAATCACGTTCCCTTTGGTTGAAGCTCCGTAGCCAAAAACCTTCTCCCCTCTTTTGTTGGCAGCCTCGACAAATGCCCGTAATTGGTCGCGATGAGCAAAAACTCGAGCTTTAAATTCAGAATAAGGCTTTAAGATATTTAAGCCAAGAGCTTCTTCTTTTAGTAAAATTTCATTAACAAGCGACACGTTTTCTGCATATTGCGATTGCTTTTTAGCCAACATGACAGAAAAACTTCCGCCATTAATCTTATTAAATTCTATATCAAGAATCTTAAAACCAACTCGATCAGCCATCCATTTAATTTGTTTTAGGCGATAGTATTCTAAATGTTCATGGCAAGCAGTATCATAGGAATTCATCTCTAGCATCGTTGGCATATAACTTTGCTCAAAGACCCATACTCCATCATCTGCTAAGACATCGTAAACCTGTCGCATAAAATCTAGCGGCGCTTCTAAATCATAAAACATGGCAATCGAAGTAATAATTTTTGCTTTTTTCTCACCCCAATTTTTTTTAACCGCAGCGGCAGAAAAGAAGTCAGGAACCAATTGAACGTGAGAAGGATAATATTGTTTAAATTTAATCCCAGTTGGATCAATTCCGGCCAATACATATCCTTTATTGGGATAAGCTTGCAAAAGAGTGCTGTCATTACTACCAATATCGATTACTAAATCATTTGCTTTAAGCTCTACGGCTGCAAGAATTCGTTTCACCTTGGCATTTAAATGCTGTACCATGGAATGATTCAGTCCCGATCGATAGCCATAGTTATCCCCGTACATTTCACCCAAATCGTATGAATGCTTGAGCTGTAATAAGCCACAGTGTTTACCTTCTTCATCTTCTTGGCACTTAACTAATATTAAAGGGCCAGAAGTAACCAGCTGATCTTTTGTCTTCGGAAAGACTCCGGTCAAAGCCTGCACTCCCAAGTCAAGCACTGGAACAAGATCAGAATTCCCACAAATTCGGCACTTACTTATTTCTTTGTACATCTGTTTTTGATCCTTTCTTTATAAGCCAATTTTAGCGACTCATAAAAATACTGCAGAAAAACTTTAATAAACTTTTGATTTCCTTCCCCCGTTGTTCGCTTACCATTTAAGGCAGGAAACTGCAAAATATTAGCCCCATTTTTCTGTAAATAAAACATTAAGCGAATACAATAATCACCGTATCCCCAAAAAATAGCATCGTAATCGCATTGCTGGATAACTTCTTTTTTTATGGCAAAAAAACCATATAAGCTATCTGTCACCATTCCTTTGGTTATAATCCGAACAAAGATATTAAAAATCCAGCTCAAAAGATGGCGGGATCGGCTATCCATTCCACCACCATAAACAAAACGGGAAGCCGCGACACAATCGTAATGCGAAAGGGCTTGAACCATAAAAGGGAGATATTGGGGTTGGTGGTTAAAATCGGAATCCATAACCACAAAAACTTCGCCGGTAGCCTTTTCTAAACCGCAACGAATTGAATTGGCAAAGCCGCGATTTTTGGTCCGCAGAATCGGTTTTGCATAGGGCAAATTAAGCGCCAAGATAGCTTCATAAGTACCATCCGGACTATTATCATCAACCACGATTATTTCATGCTCGTTTTCGGTTAACTGCGCATGAATAACCTCAATTAGCCGAAGAACATTTTGTTTTTCGTTGTAAGTTGGCAAAATAACAGAAACTTTTACGTTTTTCATAAAACCAACATATCTCCTCAATCGTGCTTTAAGTTATTGCGCATAGATAGAAGGGTCATTAATTGCATCCCAAGGGAAAACTTTACCTTTTAAATGACTTTGCCAACGATCAAGATCGCCTTGAACCATTAACTTCACTAATTCCTTTAATTTTGTTTTTGGCTCCCAGCCAATAACTTTTCTAATTTTTGAAGCATCCCCTATTAAGCAATTAACATCCAGGGGCCTTAGATGTTTTTTATCTTGCGAAACAACGTCTTTTGGATCCACTCCAGCATTTTCACATGCCAGCTCAAAGAATTCTCTTACTGTATGACTTTCACCGGTAGCAACCACATAATCATCAGGGGTATTGTGCTGCAACATTTTCCACATGGCTTCGACATATTCTGGCGCATATCCCCAATCACGTTTAGCATCTAAGTTGCCAAGTACAATCTTTTTCTGCAATCCCAGCTTAATTCTGGCAACTGCATTAGAAATTTTTCTGGTTACAAATTCAAGTCCGCGCAACGGTGATTCATGGTTAAACAATATCCCATTAACTGCAAAAATTCCATAAGCTTCTCGATAAATTCTAATTTGATGATATGAATAGAGTTTAGCTGACGCGTAGGGAGAGGAAGGCCAAAAAACATGGTGCTCATTTAGCTCAACATTATTCACCAAATTCGCTGCTTTTCCGTTACCATATAATTCAGATGTAGAGGCTTGATAGATTTTTATCTTTGGATTAATTTGTTTGGCGGATTCTAGCAGCATTACAACCCCAATACCGTCAACCTGAGCCGTGACTAATGGCTGGTCAAAGGAAGTTCCAACAAAACTCTGCGCCGCCAAATTATAAATTTCATCAGGTTCTGACTGGATAATTGCATTACTAATTGAAGCCATGTCTGTCATATCTCCAGGAATTAATTGCACCTGATCATTAACACCTAGGCTAAGCAGTCTCCAGATATTGGTACTCGACGTCCTACGATATAGACCAAAAACAGAATACCCCTTTTCTAAGAGTAATTTGGCTAAATAGGCCCCATCTTGACCTGTTATACCAGTAATTAATGCTCTTTTCATGCAAAATTCCTCCTAAACCAGCTAGAATTAATCACAAGAAATATTTTTTAACACTTTTTGGTATTCCCCCCATTGCCCAATATCCACCCAAGCACCCTCGCTTACCGGATATACTCCAATCTGCCCCTTTTCTTCCTTCACCTTTGAAATTAAGTCCGTGATGTGAAAGAGTTTGCCTTCCGGGATTAAATCAATCACCCTTTTATTTATAACATAAAGTCCCGTATTAACCAAAAAGTCAAATTCGGGTTTTTCCACTAATTCCTCCAGTTTTCCGCCATTGCTTACTTTCATTACACCATAAGGAACCTTATAGTTCTGAACAGAACCAACCAAGGTAATATCGTTTTTATCTTTTTGATGAAAATTTAGTAAATCATCATAATGGGCGTCAATCATAATATCACAATTTGAAACAAAAAAATCATCAGAAAGAATTTTATTTATCAATTTAACACCGCCTACTGTTCCCAGCGGATCTTTTTCCCAATAATAGGTAAATATATACCCAGTATCAATATTATCGAGAAAAGATTTAATCATTTCGCCTTTATAATTTAGAATTAAATCAAACTCCCTGAAACCATATTTGGCAAATTTGTCCATTATTATTTCAATTATGGCTTTCTCCCCAATGGGGACAAGTGCTTTAGGAAATATTTTGGTAAAAGGGGATAAGCGGGTACCTTTGCCACCCGTCATAATCACGACCGAAATTGCCTTCTTGGCTACTGCACGTTTGTGGCTTCCGTCAAACACTACATCCCAAAATAATATATCTTTTATACATTGCTGTTCATCAACAACTGGAATAGATTCGATTTCACCTTCAAACATCTTGTCCTTAACTGCTGAGAGGTCATAATTTTGCTTAAAACTTGTCGGCGTTCTATTCATAATAGACGCAACACTGCAGTTCAAATCGCCATTATTTAAGATCCATCTTCTAATGTCCCCATCCGAAACCGAACCCAAAAGCTGGTTTTCTTTCCCAACAATAAAAACAATTTTCTTAGAATTCTTATCCATGAGGCGCATGGCCTCTTTTACGCTAATATCATCCTTTGCAAGATATTTATCAAGATTATCTATCATTCGTTATTCTCCTGGCAGGAACGCCAGCAACTCGAAAATTTTCAGCAACATCCTTAATTACTACAGAACCGGCACCAATTAGGGCATTTTCCCCAATTTTAATTCCCTGGATGATATGTGTCCCCAAACCGACAAAAGCATTAGCACCAATTTGCACCCTGCCTCCCAAAACAACTCCCGGAGAAACGATAGCATTCTGAGAAACTAGGCAATCATGCTCAATAATGGCTCCGGTATTAATTATGACATTATCCTTTATTTGTGCGGAAGGATTTATAATTGCTCCTGCACCAACAAAAATCCCTTTTCCAAGAGTAGAATTTTGGGCAATAATGGCTGTTGGATGAATAATATTTACAAGTTCCAGCCCGGCACTTTTCATCTTTTCAATAACGCTTAATCTAACACTCATTTCGCCCGTACTCCCCACAGTACAAATAGCTTTACAAATCCCCTTTTTTATTAGGTCTGAAAAATCAACATCTTTTCCTAAAAAAGGTATTTTCCCAAAGATTAATCCACGGTCTTCAATATCAACATATCCGGCCAAATGATACTCGCCAGACATTTCCGCCGTATCAGCCACCACCCTTGCATGATCTCCCCCCCCAACTAATATAATTTTTTCTTTCATTTTAAATCAATAAACCTCTTTTTAATATTTGAAAAATCATAAGTTTTAAGCTTATTTTTAATTTTACTGCTCACATTGCCATGCCAAAAAGGATTGGTAAGACCAGCTATTGATTTAATAAACTGCGGTGATTGGGCTTTTGCAACGCCTTTTAAAATTGACTCCCATGAAGCAGCAACATCGATAACATTGGCTGGTTTTAACCGTCCTTTTTGCCGATCTCCTACATTTACGACCGGGAGGCGAAAAGATGCCGCCTCAATAATGCCAGAAGAAGAATTTCCCACCATCATGCCGACATGTTGCATTAGAGAAAAATAGCGCAATTGGCCAAGGGATTGGAAGCCTTTTGCTAAACCATGCGATGATTGAATATATTTATCAATCGCTCTAATGATACTATCATTCTCATTATCCGCATTGGGCATGGTAAAAATAATTCTCATCCCACTCTTTGAGAGTGCCAAAAGCAGGTTATCAATTTGGACCTTCGCACTTCCCTTTTCCAAAGTAACAGGATGAAAAGTGACTAAAGCCACATCTTGCCCCAAAGTAAAACCTAATTGATTTTCAAGCTCCGTTTTTGACAATAGTTTTAACTTTTTGAGATTATCAAGGCCGGGCGCCCCAAAGTTAAATACCCTGGTCGGATCTTCCCCCATTTGGATCACTCGTTGGCCATATTCTGCATGCGAAACAAAATGGAGATAGGCCATTTTTGTAATGGCATGGCGAATAGAATCGTCATAAGCCCCTTCGGTAATTTCGCCGCCGTGAATATGGACAATCGGGATTCTAAAAAGCATAGCAGCAACCGAAGCAGCTAAAATCTCAAAGCGATCACCCAAAACTACCACCACGTCAGGCTTCAGCTTTTTAAATACCTTCCCAAAACCAGAAACGGCTAGACCGACCGAATGGGTAATAGCTTCATCGCTATCCGAATTTAATGCCATCGGCACTTTCGCGCTAATTTTGATTCCGTCCTTTAATATTTCCTTATATGTCAGTCCAAATTTAGGCTCAAGATGCATTCCGGCAACCACCGCCTGCAAAATTAATTCCCGGTCATTTTTGATCGCATGCATTAAGCCGGATAATATCCCATATTCTGCCCGAGAACCAGTAACCACACATATTTTTCTATTGCTTTTTAGCATATTTTTGGATAACTCCAACCACCCTTTTAATATCTTTTTCGCTCAAATTAATGCTGCATGGCAAATTTAACACTTGATTGTAATATTTTTCTGCTTTTTCAATTTTATAAGATTGATTCTTTTTATAGGGCTTTTGTTTATGGTTTAAATACCACAGAGGTCGAGCTTGAATACCATGATTATTCAATGCTTTCATAAGCTCAAAATTGGTTTTTCCGTAAATCTTTGCATCGATTATTAAAGAATAAAACCAAAAATTGCTGGAAGCATAATCTGGCTCATTAATCATTTGAAGACCATCAATTTCCCCAAGCATTTGCTCATACAATTTGAAGTTTTTTCTTTTAATTTTAATATAAGCAGATAACCTTTCTAGTTGTGCAACGCCCATAGCCGCTTGGACATTGGTTAAGCGATAATTATAGCCAATTTCATTATGGATATATTTGATTGCACTATCTTTGGCTTGTGTAGTTAGATAGCGCGCCTTTTTAGCTAATTGGGGATCATTAGTTACCAGCATTCCTCCTCCACCAGTAGTAATAATCTTATTGCCATTAAAAGAAAAACAACCAATCTGCCCAACAGCTCCAGTCATTTTGTTTTTAAACTTGCCATTTACAAAAAATGACCCGAGAGATTCAGTAGCATCTTCAATAATAGTTAAATTGTATTTCTTTGCTAGCCCAATTAAAGCATTCATATCAACCGGAGAGCCAAAGATATGCACAGGAATAATAGCTTTAACCGATCTTTTGCTTCTTTTATTAATTAGCTGGCCTTTTTTAAAGACACACTCGTTTTTGATAAATTGTTCAACTTTTCCAACATCAATATTCAAGTAATCATCGCAATCCATAAATACGGGTTCAGCTCCAACATATTTAATAGTATTAACAGGTGCAATAAAGGTTAATGTTGGGACAAGCACTTCATCGTGCAGGCCAACACCAGAAATAAGCAAGCTAATATGAAGGGCGGCAGTCCCATTAACACATGCCACGGCATATTTGGTTCCAACATAAGCCGCCAGCTGATCTTCAAATTTATCGACATATTTTCCAACCGACGACACCCAGCCGCTGTCTAGACAATCTTTAATATAGCGCCATTCATTGCCGCCGATGCAAGGCTCGGATAAAGGAATTTTAATATCAGACATTATAGATTCCTGCCTTATAGCAATGCTGATTATTTTTCATCCAGTTTATGGTTTCAATTAATCCTTGCTCTAAGTTATAATTCGGGCTCCATTTAGTCATAGCGATGAGCTTTTTGTTACAGCCAAGAAGCCTTTTTACTTCACTTTTTGATGGGCGAATTCTTTGCTTATCAGTAATAATTTTGATATTGGCCTTGGGAGAAATTAAAGCAATTAGTTTTTGCGCTAGTTCGCCAATACTTATATCTTGCCCAGAGCATATATTAATTTCTTCCCCTATCGTATTTTTTGATTTTGCAATTTCAATAAAGCCCAAACAAGTATCCTTAACATAATTCAGGTCTCTCCTGGGAGAAAGATCTCCCAACTTTATTGTTCTTTGACCGGATAATATTTGACTAATTATCGTCGGGATAACCGCCCGAGCCGATTGTCTTGGACCATAGGTATTAAAAGGACGAACAATTGTAACCGGAAGATTGAACGAACGATAAAAGGACTCTGCAATCCGATCTGCTCCTATTTTGGTCGCACTATAAGGGGACTGAGCCTGCATGGGATGTTTTTCGTCTATTGGAACGTACAATGCCGTTCCATAGACCTCGGAAGTCGAAGTAACAAGCACTCTTTCAATGGATAAATCTCTGGCTGCCTGAAGGACATTCAACGTTCCTTTAATATTTGTATCAACGTAATTGTCTGGCGAATGGTATGAATATGGAATTCCAATCAAAGCAGCTAGATGAAAAACAACATCTACTCCCTTGATTGCCTCTCTTACTCCGTTATGATCTCGCACGTCTCCTGTGAAAACTTCAATTTGATTGAGCTTTTCTTTTGGGAGGGTATCAAGCCAACCCCAACTATTAAAAGAATTATAATAACAAAAGGCCTTCACTTTGGCTTTAGCATCTACTAAAGCTTCAACCAAATGACTGCCAATAAATCCATCTGCGCCAGTTACTAACACAGTTTTATTTTTTAAATTCATAATTAATTAAGCCCCTCATTAAAAATCCAAGCGTGGTCACAAAAGGCATCCCCTTTTACGATTTCATGCGATCTTATAAATTCAACTCCCGGCAATACTTTTTCCGTAAAAGCCTTGTCGGACAAACAAAATGCAGATGCATATGCTGCAAGGCCGTATTGGGTCATAAGCTCAGCAAAAGGACACCGGTCATAGCGCACCTCTAATATATCCTTTTTTGAATTAATAATCTTTATATAATCGGTTTTGCCGGCATAATCCAAATAGTGCTTTCTAAATTTATCAAAGCGCGCTTGCGATTTAGGAGCGGTAGCTGATAAGACCAACTTGTAATATTCAATCATATAATTGGCAAAGCCATCTGCAGCAATCCGAAGGGCTTCTTCCTGACCAAATGATTGTTGCAAGGCTTTTATGAAACCAACACTAATTAAATGCTTGTTCGTTGTTATATCAGCTACCACTTCTCACTCCTAATTAATCAATCATCGGCATGGTTCTTTTAAGCGCCAAACCCCATTTCTCTTCTCTACGATATCTCGATTAGCAAATTTTTCGGCAATGGCCCAAAATTCGGCTTCGCTATATCCGCAGAAATCAATAAAATCCTTCAGCATTTTCTTATCTAGCTTATATTCTTCTTCGTTAACTATTTTAACGGCTTCGTCCCTTGTCATTTTACCTTCTCGAATATAAATGCTTAGATAATCTGTGGCTAACCAATGCCCAAATTTTAAGAATTTCATCCAGGTATGGGTCAAATAGCCAATCGTATCTATCTGATCATACTGATTCCAGGTTCCTTCCCGATGCCATTCACCAGTATCGTCCAGATCCTTAAAACCAACGGAGCGGGCAAACTCCCAATTTTTGATACTGCTCCATTGAACAAAGTAACTCAAAAAGGTGGGATCAAGTTTTGCCTTAGAAATTGCTTCGGCGTTGGGATAAATTGCTGATTGGACATCCTTCCATTCCAGATCATTGTCAAACCATTCTTCCCAAGCCACAGGTTTTACCACATCGTTTTTAATTTGATCTAGGGCACTGGGGGTTTCTTTTGAACCTAGGGCTCCGCCCCTTTCGTAATTTGTATTCTCCCCATAAATAATAAACGGGATGTTTAGTTTGATGGCCGCTTGCAAAGGATATGCATAGATTGCCATGTCAAAATACCAAGTAGGCGATCCCAACTTTTCAAAAGCCTTCCTAAACATTTTTTTACAGACCTGGGGATTAAGCGACAAAGAATGGGCATCAAGACCAAAATGCGACCTAATATTGTCCCAATTGTACCTTCCCGTTTGGGTCCAACTTACGTTATCAACCATGACAATCAATGGATTCATCTTCATTTTTTCTTTGAAGACATAGGCCTGATAATGACTGTCTTTGCCGGCGCTAGCAGTAATGATACAATCATAGTAATTACCATTTGAACCGCGATATTTATTGCATAATTCTTCTAATTCCTGCCATCTTTTTTTCCAATCAGTTAACTTTTTTTTCTCATGGTTGAGGCAGGGAAAGCAAATCCCTTCATCATTAAACTTGATCCCCGGTCGAGTGTCCGGCGTAACACATTTTTTACAATAACGCATAAAAACCTCCTTAAATTCATCTAAAATATATCTATTTGACAAAATGAGAGAAAATTATTTCGCCAAACAGCAACACCTTAGCTAAACGGGAACGCCTATTCATTCCTAAAATCACCTCCTTCTTCTTAAGCAATCTTCTCATGAATACAATCATCAATAGAATAATGGCGACTGGCCTTTTTTTCAATAATTAAGGGCCATTGCATGGGAGATATTCCTGTCCCTGGTCTTTTTGTGGTGATATTATTTTCGGTAAAGAGTTCCCCCTTATTAATCACTTTTAAAGCAACAATACTTTTCCTAGCTATAAACATATTGTTTCTTTCCGATTTTGTAGTCTTTTTTTCATTAGATCCAAGCGCTTTTTCAATATTTCGAATCGCTTTTACCATATCATTTAACTCAATTGGATTCAAAGAAGCTTTTTGGTCTGGGCCATCCATTTTACGATCAAGTGTAAAATGTTTCTCAACAACTTTAGCCCCCAAAGCAACGGCAGCAATTGCCACTTCAATGCCCAAAGTATGGTCAGAATAACCGACATTTACTCCGAAACGCTCTTTAATAGTTTGCATGGCATTTAAATTAACGTCTTCCATAGGAGTTGGATATTGGGTGTTACAATGCAAAAGAATAATATTGCTTTTTTTAGTCCCCGCCTTTATTAACACTTTAAGAGCAGCCCCAATTTCTTGCATATTAGACATTCCAGTAGACAAGATTACTTTCTTTTTTAGAGAACCAATCATTTTTAGATAGGGATAATTGGTTATTTCCCCAGAGGGGATCTTAAAGATGGGAAGGCCTAGCGCCAAAAGCAACTTAACACTTTCAAGGTCAAAGGGAGTAGATAAAAATAAAATATGCCTTTTTGGGCAGTAAGCTTGCAAAATTTTAAATTCTTCATACGTTAAAACATATTGCCGTAGCATTTCTAATTGGGATTCATTACAGTTTGTATTGCGCAGCTGGTATTGGGCTTTGGGAGCCTGCCTGCTTACCATACTTTCGGGATTGAAAGTCTGGAACTTTACCGCATCAGCTCCGGCAGCCGCCGCCACATCAACCATTTTTTTAGCAACCGCAAGGCTCCCATTATGGTTTATTCCTGCTTCCGCGATAATAAAACAAGACTTTGAAGACCTTTTCATATTATTTAAAACAACCTTTTCCAGCTTATAATCATTATATTTTTATCGGTAGCGCCTGTTTTTGGCTAACTCCTGAATTGATCGCCACTAAATCCGGTCTTTTATGCAACAATTCAACAATTTGCTTAAGGGGAAAAACTTTTCCTGGCTCATATAGCTCCTTAAATATTTGGGTTACTAATTCAAAATCATCGGCAGTATCTACCGTCAACCTGAGCTCTGGCCAACGCAGCTCTGGATCATCCACCGGCATTACCCCCCAAACAAATTTTCCAGTCATAGTAAAATAACCACCCCAAACCTCGGTATCAATTTCTTTCTTCAACTTACAGGCTTGCACCATGGCGGGATAAGAAAGCGCATATGAAAATGTGCCAAATGGCAGATCCTCTATTTTAGTAAAATCATGCTTCTTTACTTGGTGATAACTAACCAGTTTATCAATATAAGTTGGATCAACAAAAGGATTATCGGCAGTACAACTAATAACCGTATCTATTCCAAAATGCTCAGCCGCGCTGGTTAATCGCAGCAAAACATCATCCGGGTGGCCACGATAACAATATATCCCATTTTTCTTAGCAACTTCTTCTAATGGGTCGTCCTGTGCAACGGTAGAAGTACAAAGGATAATTACTTCCGGTTTTTGGGCTAATTTTAACCGCTCGATCATATGCTCAATCATTGGGCGTCCACATATTTCTTTTAGTGCCTTCACCGGCAAGCGAGTCGACTTTAAGCGGGCAGTAATTAATATCGCTTTCTTCACTTTACTTGCTCCTCCCGCATTAAACTATATTTTGGAATCGGCAAAAGCGTAGTTTTTCCGATTAATCTCCATTTCTGATCTGGCGGCAGTCCTAAATCATCCGCTCGCATAAAAAGTAGATCTTGCTCACCGATAATATTTCCTACAGGAATATCTCGACTAGCAACCAGACTCTTTTTGGAATATTTTCGGTATTTTATTTCTTCAGCCGAAAATGGCTTTCTAACCGATGATCCCATAGCAATTGCAATTTCTCTCACCATTTTGGTAAATTCAGCAAATTCCTTGGGATTTAATGCTGACTCATGATCGATACCCTTAAAAGACCGATCATGCGTTATGTGTTTTTCAATTACATTCATCCCCATTCCCAAAGCAACAGCAGGAAGATAGAAAGCCAATGGGGCCTCCGCATCACTATGATCCTGATAGCCAACGGGCAGATTAAAAGTGTTTTTTATGGTATTCATCAATTGCATATTTAAGCTGTCGATTGGGGTCGGAAAGTTCTGATAACCATACATTAACCAGATTGCAGATTGTGAATTATTCTTAATATATGAGATTGCAGCACTAATTTCTTCCATGGTTGAGGCACCAACACTTAGATCAATCCGTTTTCCGGTTTTGGCCACATATTCTAATAAAAAAGGATTGGAAAGGTCGGAAGAATGCAACTTATAAGCATCTACCTTTATTTTTTCGGCAAAATCAACACTGCTGCGCTCATAGACACAGGCAATAATATGCATTTGAGGAAATTGTTTTCGGACATAATCCGCCAATTCTATCCAATTGTCACGTGAAAGCTCAATATTTTGTAACTTAGCAAAATCGGGGTGATGGGGAACAACCATATCTTTTAGCGACCAAATTTGAAATTGAATGGCGCTAGCTCCCGCTCGACCGGCTCCATCAATGATTTTTTTTGCTAACTCAAGCTTGCCTTCGTGCGAACAAGCCATCTCCGCAATTACATAGACTGGTCCAAAATCTGCATTCATTTTATTATCCATAATACTTAAAACAAGGCTTGGGCCAGAGTTTCAACAACTTCTTTAATTTGCCCTTCAGACAACTCCGCAAACATGGGTAAAGAAAGGGTCTCATCCTGCATGCGCTCTGCTTCAGGAAAATCCCCCTTCCCATAGCCCAAATGTTGATAAACTTCCTGCAAATGCAAACAAAGCGGATAATAGATCATATTCCCAATTTTGGCTAAAGAAAGTTTTTCCATAATTTTTGCCCGTTCTTTAACTCGAAGGGTATAGTAATTAAAAGAATGTTTTACGTTTTCCCCAACAAAAGGCGCAGATATTTTAGCCTGCAAATTATTCGCATTTAGGCATTGTGCATAAAATGCCGCATTTTTCCTGCGCAGTTCGTTCCATTTATCTAAGTATTTTAATTTTACCCGTAGAATAGCGGCTTGAAGGGTATCTAACCGGCTATTAAAGCCATTCACCGCATGAAAATACTTTTTCTTTGAGCCATGCTGTCTTAGCATTTTGGCATTTTCGTAGGCTTTTTCATCGTTCGTTACCATCATTCCCCCATCACCAAAACATCCCAAATTTTTACCCGGGAAAAAGCTTAAGCAGCCAACATTACCAATCGATCCAACCTTTTTAGCAGCATATTCGGCCCCAAAAGATTGGGCACAATCTTCTACTACCAATAATGAATGTTTCCTGGCAATAGCAACAATTTTATCCATTTCTGCCGGATGCCCATATAAATGAACCGGTAAAATGGCTTTTGTTTTTTTAGTTATTTTGCTTTCAACGAGATCTGGATTGAGACAATAGGTTTTAGGATCAATATCAACAAAAACCGGTTTTGCTCCCACATTTACAATGGCTTCGGTTGTGGCAATAAAAGTAAAAGGAGTCGTAACAACCTCATCTCCATCGCCCACTCCTAAAGATAGGAGGGCAATTTCCAGGGCGTCTGTCCCAGATGATACGCCAACTGCAAATTTCACTCCAAGGTAAGCTGCAATTTCTTCTTCCAGGGCTTTAACATCTGGCCCCATAATAAAAGCTGCCTTATCAATCACCTGCTGAATTGCTTGGTCAACCTCTTCTTTAATGCTTTGGTATTGCAGTTTTAAATCAATTAAGGGGATCATATTGTTTTTACCACTTGCCCTTCCATAGAATATTTTAAGCCGCACTTTGCACATTTACTCTGGTTGCCGGCAAAATCAAGTTTGGTACCACATTCGCACATCCATCCTTTGATACTGGCCGGATTGCCATAAACCAATGCATAATCAGGAACATTCTTGGTTACAACCGCGCCAGCCCCTACAAAAGAGTGCTTCCCAACCGTTGTCCCACAGACAATCGTACAATTGGCCCCCAAAGATGCCCCCTCTTTGATCAAAGTTTTATAGTATTTATCCGCAGTCTCTTGTGGATACTTGCAACGCGGATTAACGATATTGGTAAAGACCATAGATGGGCCACAAAATACATAATCCTCTAGCTCAACTCCACCATAAATGGAGACATTATTTTGGATCTTGCAGTGGTTGCCAATTTTTACATGGTTTTGGACAAAAACATTTTGCCCCAGCTTACAACTTATTCCAATTTGAACCCCCGAGGATATGTGCGAAAAATGCCAAATTTTTGTCCCTTCGCCAATTTCCACGGGTTCATCAATAATCGCGGTTTCGTGTTTAAAGTATTTCATTGCTTCCTCCGTTTTTTAATGAACGCTCGGCCGCCGCTAGCACTTTTAAAACGGCAAGGCCATTTTCTCCGGAACTTAAAGGCTCTTTTTCATTTTTGATACAATCAATAAAATGCTGGCATTCGATTTTAAGTGGCTCTTTTTGCTCATACTCTATCACCTGTTCTGGGCCATTTCTAAGGGTAAAGGACTTAGCCTTGGTTAATGGATCTTGCTTGCTATCTACGCCTTTGTCAACAAGAACAAGATTATTTTTGGCCAATAGCTCATCAAAGATTGCCATTTTCTTGTCCCCCACGATTACTGTTCTCCTCGTTTTTGTAGGGTCCAACCAGCTGACATGGACATGCCCTATTGCCCCATCATCAAATCTAATGCTGACAAAAGTCAAATCTTCGATTTCCGGCTGAAGAAAAGCAGCTCCCAGGGCAGAAACACTTTGCGGGGATCGTCCCAATAAATGTAAAACCACCGAAATATCATGGGGAGCAAGGCTCCACAATGCATTTTCAGCATTCCGTATTGTTCCTAAATTTAATCTTTGCGTATAAATATATTGGATCATTCCTAATTCACCGGCAGTAATTAACTTTTTAAGTTTTGTAATTGCTGGATGATAAAGAAGCAAATGACCAACCATAATTTTTTTATTCGCCCTTTTAGCAACTAATAATAATTCACTTGCTTCGGCAACCGATAAAGTGATCGGTTTTTCAATAAAAACATGTTTGCCATTTTCTAAACACTGCTTTGCTACGGCATAATGAGTTGGAGCGGAAGTGGCAATAACAACCGCCTTGACTTCATTGTCACCAAGAACAACTGCTAAATCAGGAGTAAAAATTGTTTGCGGATATTCGAGCTTATACTTTTCCAGGGAAGGGCCGAAAAGATCACAGCCATATTTTAGATAACATTCACTCAAAGCACTAAAATTTAGCAGCAGGTTTTTTCCCCAATTTCCTAAACCAATTTGCGCTATTACAATTTTTTCTTTCGGCTGCATGACTTATATTTTAACTATTTTAGCCTTTGATCCCTTACCGGCAGTAAGAGTCGCATTCCTTGTATCAACAATTAAGCTGGCATTATCAACAATCATTTTATAATCGTATACAGAATGGTCTGTCGCTACAACCACACAGTCATATTGTTTTAACATTTTAGCATTCAACGAAACAGAAGACTGGAGCGCGCCTGCAATTTTAATTGACTTTACAAAAGGATCATTGTATTTTACTTTTGCACCTTTTTTATCTAACAAATCAAATATTTTAATGGAGGGGGACTCGCGCCAATCATTTATATCTTTTTTATAAGCCATTCCCAGCACAAGCACATTAGAATTTTTAATGCTTTTATTGTATTCATTTAACCCATCTTGAATTAATTGAACCACATATTCGGGCATCTTGTCATTGATTTCGCCCGCAAGCTCAATGAAACGGGTGACTAGATCATATTCTTTGGCTTTCCAAGAAAGATAAAAAGGATCAAGTGGGATGCAATGGCCACCAATTCCAGGGCCTGGATAAAACGCCATATAACCATAGGGTTTTGTTTTAGCGGCGGCAATTACTTCCCAAACATCAATTTCCATTTTCTTACATAAAATAGCCATTTCATTAACCAAAGCAATATTAACACTACGAAAGACATTTTCTAGTAATTTTTCCATTTCAGCAACACGAGGGGAAGAGACAACGAAGGTTTCTTTTATAATTTGGGAATACAACAACTTTGCCACATAGGTGCACTGCGGAGTTACCCCGCCAATGACTTTTGGAATATCACCGGTTTTAAATTTTTCATTGCCTGGATCTACTCTTTCGGGAGAAAAAGCTAGATAAAAATTAGTGCCTACTTTTAATCCAGAGTTGGAAAGCTTAGGCAAAATGATTTCTTCGGTTGTACCAGGATACGTAGTACTTTCAAGGACGATTAATTGTCCATTATGAACAATTTTTGTAATTTGCTCGGTTACGGATTTAACATATGAAATGTCTGGCTGTTTATTCTTATCCAGGGGCGTTGGGACACAAATAATAATAACATCAACATTTTTTAAGGTTAAAAAATCTCCAGAAGCCCTCAACAAATCTTTTCTAACAATTTCTTTTAGATCCGCATCAGATACGTCAGCGATATAATTCTCGCCATTATTAATCATTTTCATGCGGGTTAAATTTTGTTCAATCCCGAGCACCTCAAAACCTACCTTTGAAAATGCCACCGCCAGAGGCAACCCAACATATCCCAAACCAACAATGCCAATCTTGGCACTTTTAGCAATTATTTTATCGGCTAAATCCAGTTTAGATAAAACATGTTTCTTTTTCACTTATTCTTCCTCCTCAAATTTTTCTATCACACTATGGTAGGCCTTTTTTACCTTTGACGGTAAAGAAGGGCTCAAAAGCTTTAAGATTTCCTTGCCAAGCACACGATATTGGCCACCAATTTTTGCAGCCCGCAAAATTCCCTTTTTTACCAGACGACGAAAGGTAGAATCGCTTATTTTTAGAAACTTTTTGGCTTCGTTGGGGGTATAAACCTCAAATTCATTTAATTGCATAAGTATTGAATGTAATAATAACAAAATATTTCATACCTGTCAACAACATCCAATTCATGTCAATTTATGCCAAAACTTATCATAAGCGCCGGGGCTTTTGTGAGGAAAATTTAACTTTAGACTTTTCAACAAAATTTAGAAAAAAAGAAAGAGAAACAGCAAAAAACAATCCGGCAATACAGGCAATTATGAAATCTTGTTTGATTTTTGGTTTAAAAATATTTTTTGGGGCAATTGCCTGGTCAATAGCTAAATAATTAATATTCAGTGACCTATTATTTAAAAATTTGCCCAACTGTTCAACATAGGCATTGGCAATAATGGCTGCTTCATTCGGATTTGGCCATTCTACAAAAATAGTTAAAAGACCAGAGATATCTCGCTCAGCATCAACCGCGGACATAAGCTTTTCATAACTTTTAATGTTTGTAGCTGTTGAAACCGACTTAGCTAAGGTAGCACTTTTTAGGATGGGGATAATCTTAAGGTCACTGCCCGCACCACTCATCCCTCCACTCAAAAATGGGACAGCCGCCAATGCCGAAGCTAATCCCCCCGTTCCCGTATCCACTAATAAAATGGTTGAGGAGGCTTTATACAACTTGGGTTGCAAATAGCTGTAAATAAGAGAAAATAACCCAAAAATAATTACAATGGAAAGGATCATCTTTCGGTAGTTTTGTATCACCCGCCAATAATCCAATAAATTTATCTCATCTTCCATGTTGGTCTCCACTATTTAAGATACGTCGCAATCACCGCAAACGCAAGAACTCCCTGATAAACAAATTGGGTCCAATCGCGCACCCCAGCCCAAAAATCAGTGCGAGTTACTATTTGCGGAACAAAAATCACATCCCCGGGATCAAGTGTGCCAGAAAAAGCCTTTCCAGCACTAAAGACCGATCCATCAGCTTTCACCACGTAGGTACTATCTTTATCCGCATTAGTAGTTACCCCCCCAACCTTTGACACATAATAATTACCATTTGCTTTGGTCTTGTAAACCACCGAACTCGGACTATAGACTTCACCCAAAACAGTTATGATATTGGGAATTTTCCCAATTTCTAGAACATCTCCATCTTCTAGGGAAATGTCATCCGCAGAACCAGCAAAGGTGTTAAGACTTGTTAGTTTTAAGATTACCCTTCCCTTGTAAAAAGCCATTATTTTTAATTTTTCTATCTGTTGTTTTTGTTTTTCTAAGGCCGACATCTGTTTAGCCGCAGTAGTATCCCCCACCATACCTGAAGTCAAATTAATTTCTTGCTGGGCGATTTTATTCTCTAAGTCAGATATATAACGCGAAAGAGCTGTTTCCTCAACCTGCGCTGCCGATTTGCGAGTAAAAACAGCACCAAACAAATAGGCATCATCGGTAAATCCGCCAGCTCTCTCAATCACCGAACTCAAAGTCTCATCTTTTCGAACCATATAGGTACCAGGTAGTCTAAATTCTCCCTTAAGGGTAACTGACCCATGCGCTTTAAAGTCTGAAGAAACCAGGATTTTATCCCCAGCTTGCAATTGGAGATTTTGGCTTTCATCTCCCGAAAATAACTTTTCTAAATCAATAGCATAAATAGTGGATTGAAAAGTTTGTTTATCCATTCTTGCCACTTCTGCTTTGGGTAAGTATGAATATGGCTTTAAAACATCTTTGGAGGAAATAACATCCTTTAATTTCATCCCCGCCTTCCATTCATACGGACCAACATATTTAAAATTACCTTGCACATAAACCACGTTTTGCACATCATCTAAAATAGGGTAAACTTTAACCATGTCCATATCTTGAACCATGAAATTGGCTCTCTCGGAAGACGATGAAAAGTTTTTGTCCAGAGTGATCCTTTTCTGGTGAGCAACTACCCGATCAATCTGGATGCGGTTAAGATAACCTAAAGAAGTAAAGCCCCCTGCTAATTGGAGCAATTCAGACAAATCGGCTTTCCCTTTAATTTCATAGATAGCCGGGCGTTTAATGTTACCAGTGATGGCAACAACCGCCCCCCTGGTTGGGACAAAAATAGTATCGCCAGAATCCAAAACCCGATCCTGCGATTTATCGCCATTGATCAAGAACTTATAGAGATCAACCGTTGCCACCGTCCTTCCGTCACGCAGTAATTTGATATTACGCAACGAACCTTGCTTAGATGGACCACCCGCCTGAAACAAAGCCGAGTAAAGAGTGCTAAGTGAAGAAACCGTAAAACTACCTGGCTGGTTAACCTCCCCCACCACATAAATTCGGATTGATTTAATTTTAGACATGGCAACGCTCACATTGATTTGTTCGTAATAACGGTTTAACTGCTTAGTAATATAATCTTGCAGTCCCCCATAGCGGATTCCAACCACAGAAACCACTCCAACCTTAGGAAGAACAATTTCCCCTGCCTGATTCACAGTAACATCAAAAATTCCTTCACTTATACCCCACAGAGTGACTTTGAATGAATCACCAGGGCCAACCACATAATCAGATGGAACTTGTGAATCGGTGTCTGGCATAAAAGAGGCAGTTGAACGCTTAAAAGCGGTATAACCAAATAATTTTAGAGTAGGCAACCCCTCAATTGAGGCGGCTTTAGAAAACTGATTTTCTATATCAGCCATTTCATCCGGTATATTTTCGTTGGATGAAGGCTGGTTAATTGCCCCATTACTCCCAAAAGACACTTCTTGTCCCGGTTTGGCATTTTTTAGCATTGACATGCCTTGCGGAGTATTTAAAAATGATTGGTAATCGGTAGGGGAAACCGCAGCAAACACAGACTCGAACAAAAAGCTACTAACAATCAAACCTACCAGCAAACGACGAAAATGCATGATGTTTTTTACCTCCAAGTAACTGGGAATCATATTATATCATTTTTTATCTTCTGCCACCACTCCCGATTATTCTTATACCATTCAACGGTTTGCTTTAGTCCAGCCTCAAAGTCAGTTTTTGGCTGCCAGCCAAGAGTTTTAACTTTCGAACAATCAACCGAATAGCGGCGATCGTGCCCGGGTCGGTCTTTGACAGGTTCAATCATATTCTCGGCTAAGCCAAGTAGTTTTAAGATTGCTTTTGTAACTACAATATTTTCACGCTCATTTTCTCCGCCAATATTGTAAACTTCCCCTAATTGCCCTTTTCTTAAAACCAAATCAACAGCCGCACAATTATCTTCAACATAAAGCCAATCCCGCACATTCCTTCCATCTCCATATAGGGGAAGCTTCCTGCCTTGCAAAGCGTTAGTTATAAATAGCGACATGATCTTTTCGGGATACTGATAAGGACCATAATTATTGGAAGAACGGGTAATTATTGCCGGCAGATTAAAGGTTTTTACATAAGAGCGGACAATTAAATCCCCCCCCGCCTTTGACGCGGCATAAGGAGAATTAGGTGCCAGAGTAGATTCCTCGGTAAAAGAGCCCTTTTCAATGCTTCCATAAACCTCATCGGTCGAAATATGGACATATCTCTTTATCTGATGCTTTTTAACTGCTTCGAGCAATGTATAAGTTCCGTATACATCTGATAAAACAAAAGACCCGGCAGAAACAATCGAGCGGTCAACATGGGTTTCGGCCGCAAAATTGACAATCGCATCTGTGCCCGAAAGTAATCCAATGGCATTTTCAACTGCTTTGGAGTCGCAGATATCTCCCTTGTAAAAGCGATGGCGGGGATTGCCTTCAAATTCAACCAAATTATCAAGATTCCCTGCGTAAGTTAATTTGTCAAAATTAACGATTTCGTCTTGCGGATAATTACTCAGAACATAGCGGATAAAATTACTGCCAATAAAGCCGGCTCCGCCGGTAACGATTAACTTCATTTATATTTTAACCTTCCCTTCAACTAGCAAAGTAGCCTTGGCAAGGGACTCAAAGGTACCAGCATCGCTCCACCAACCGCTTAAAACATCATAAGTCAATAAACCATTCCGCAGATAGGCCTGATTTACATCTGATATTTCCATTTCCCCCCGAGCAGACGGCTTTAGTTTTCGGATAACGTCAAAAACCCTGTTATCATAAAAATAAGCACCAGTAACGCTCAAATTGCTTTTGGGTTTTTTGGGTTTTTCAACAATTGACACAATTTTATTCCCAACAATTTCGGCCACTCCAAAGCGCTGAGAATCAGAAACTTCCTTCAAGAGGACCTTAGCCCCTTTCTTTTGTTTGCGGAACTTATCGGCAAAAGGCTTAAGGCTATCTTGAAAAATATTATCCCCCAAAATTACCATGACTTGGTCATTGCCAACAAAGTTTTCAGCCAGAAACAAAGCCTGGGCAATGCCGCCAGCTTCATCCTGCACTTTATAAGTAAAGCGACAATCAAAGCCCTTCCCACTACCCAGTAAGTTAACAATATCCCCCATATGTTCAACCCCAGTAACAATTAAGATCTCTTCAATACCAGCATCTATCAATTTTCTGATGGGATAATAGATCATTGGCTCTTTGCCAACTGGCAAAAGATGCTTATTGGTAACCTTGGTTAAGGGATATAAGCGGGAACCAGTACCACCGGCTAAGATTATACCTTTCATATCTCCTTGCATGACAGTATATTATAGCATTTTATCGAAAGATGTGACCCATATCATGATTTTTTCTTAGCAATAACTTCTATATTGGTGCTTAACAGGTTAATGCCCGGAATTGCGGCCAAAAATTCATCCAAAAACTCATTCACCACATCAAGGCTATGGTACAGCTGAACAATTTTATTTGGAAAGCCTTTTAAATTATATGGCAAAAAACCTCTGTAACGAACACTTTTTACATTAAATCCAGCAGAGATCAGCAATTGGCGGATATCGCTTGTCGAATACCTAATCGGATGGTCACTACGCTTTAGTAAATCAGACAAATGTTCAATATAGGAGAATTTATTGGGAAGCATATAGATAAAAAAGAAACCATCCGTTTTTAATACACGATGAATTTCCTTAAGAGATTCCCTATCATTAGCCACATGTTCTAATACTCCACAAGACAAAACAGCATCAAAACTTTGGTCTGGGAAAGGCAATTTAATTGGATCAGCCGGAACAATCAGCCTCTGGTTAATCTTTGAATAAAACGGACTATTAGCTGCAGTAAGATCAAGGCTCGTCACCTCAAAACCACGTCTTGTCAACAAATAGGTCATTTGGCCAAGACCGCTCCCCCAATCAAGAATTTTGCCGGATTTCATCATTGCTTTTATTTGATCTGCCTTTTTAATATAGCGGCGTAGGCCCAGGTCTGAAGCAATATGGGGCATTGAGTCATTCAGATAAGCAGAAAGCATGTTTTTTATTTGTGTCAGTTCGTCTAATTTATTAGTCATTTCAACAGCTACACGCCTCTCTTAAGCCAATTGTTTCCCTTTTTATGATTATTCTATACAAGCCACGTGCTATTTTTAAGACTGTGCCAGGGACAAAAAGCAATGGAAATATTTTAAACCAGAAAATGGGCAAACTCCAATAATGCGAGAATAAAAATGGAAAATCTACAAAATAAAATTTATTTATATCCTGCACCCTTGCCCTAACCGCCCAGGAAAAAACATCATTTTTAATTGATAATTTGTTTACATAACGAACTATTTTAGGATCCTTTAATATTTCCTGGGAAAAACCATAATAGGTATTTACATCATGGTGCAGCCGCTCACTCATCCCAGCAGTAAGATCATTCCCCCATCTTCTTTTTACCAGCACAGCCGGCAAATATTTCAATCTGCCCTTCCTGCCCCATAATATCGACATGACCATATAAATATGAATATACTTACTCTCGAGATGCTTTTCGTAGTTTTTGACCGCCATCCACGCCTCACGCCTAATAACTAAGATTGAAATAAAATTAAAAAGACCAATTAAATACCTATTCATTTGCAAATAATCAATTATCGCCTGGGGGCCAGTAAAATTAAATATTTTGGTTTCTGACAGGTCGAGTATTTTTTTTGATTTCATTGATTGAGATGGGACACAATAAAAATCTTCTTTATTTCCCAGATATACATCAACATTTTCGTTTTTCCTGATTTCATCTAAAAGGGTAACAATAGAATTCGGCGTGGGAAGATCATCATCTCCCAATAACCAGCAATATTGTCCAGAAGAGCACTGCATCACTTGCATGCAATTTCGATCATAACCAACATTTTCTTGAATTTTAAAATAATTAATGGCTATTGGGGAGGTTTTGATTAGCTCATTAACTATAGCTTCGGTATGATCCGTTGATCCATTATCTGATATTACAATTTCCACCTTTCCGGCTTCACTTTTTGGGATAACAGAAAGTAAACAGACTAAAGTCTCTTTTAAAAGAACTGCTCGGTTATAAGTTGGGATACAAACAGATAAAATCACTTAGCCGCTCCTATAACATCACATCAAAACGCTGGCAATACCATTAAACAAATAATACTTGGTCATCAATGGCAGCAAACGAACTTTTAAAGATCCCTTTAACACATTTGTCAGCTAATTTTCGCTCTTTCATACTGGGATATTCGGCAGCATCAAAATGCACCAAAGCCAACTTTTTGGCTCCCGCCTGCTTTGCAATTAAGGCGCCATCTTCCGGATTAAGGTGCGGCCAATCAATATTATGCTGGCCTGGGCGAAAAGCCGATTCGGCAATTAATAGATCAGCCTTTTGCGCCAAAGCCACCGCATTTTCACACAACCCAGTGTCCGGGATAAAACTAATTATTTTTCCGTTAAAATTAAAGCGCAAACCAAGGCATGGCTCTTTATGCCGCAACAATAAACTATTTTCTAGGAAAGGGAATTGTCCTTTTTTACCATTAATTTCGATAAAGTTGATTTTATACTTAAGTTCATCTGGAGATGCGGTTAATGGACTATTGACAAAAGAGCGAATAAATTTCTTCCCGCCGCGTTGCACACAGATATTAAGCCCCTGTTTAAATGAAAACTTGGCCAAAATATGCAACCCAACAATATGATCGAGATGAAAATGGCTTATGAACAAATAAATTGGTTTATCACTTTTAATATATTTGTCAATTTTATAGATTCCATTGCCAGCATCAAGGATCACATATTCTTTTGGTGTTTCAATCAAGACACAAAGAGTATTTCCTGTCTTTGTATCATACCAACCATTCGTACCTAAAAAAACAATTTTAATTTTTTGCATATTCCCCACTTCTACCCTATTTGCGATAAAGTTGTCTTTGGTCAGTTGTTATAAAGTCGTCCTTTGCAAAAACTTCGTTATAAGGAACCGGCAATGGCTTTCCATAGATTTTATTTGCCACAACATTATTGATAAAGTCTCGATCTTCGGCAATTAAACAAGTATCAACATATTTGCCAAAATACTTATTATTTAAGCCTCTTTCGATTATATCTTTGAGCGGTTCATTAAAGAAATTGCCCATCGAGACATGAATATACGGACAAGGCAAGACATCTCCATATTTTGTTATAGAAACCATCCTTTTTACTGCGATACAACCCAAATCCATACCATAAGAAGGAGACAAATGGGTGAAAACATTATATTTCTTCTCAAGTTGTCTCATATAGTCCATATCTTCTCTATCAACTAAACAACTATAATTACCTTCCCAGGCGCCCACCGGTTTCGCATAACTGACAAATACCCCAACCCCCATCTTGTTATTTAAATACTCAAGAAAATCGATGAATTCTTGCGATCTAACTCGTTGTTTAGTCACCACTGTCTGCACAATAATATTTAGGCCAGCCTTATGAGCCGCATCAATTGCTCGAAGACAACGCTCATGTGATCCGGGTTTTCTCCTAAAGGCATCGTGGTCATCAACCGAAAGGCTGTCAAGACTCAGTTGAATCTTATCCACTCCAATTTTTTTTAGATGCTTGGCCCGTTCATCGTCGAATAGCCATCCATTTGTATCACAAGAGATATAAAACTTTTGCGGATCAATGGCTTCAATTATCTCGTCAAAATCAGGAAAAACAAGAGGCTCTCCCCCCGTTAATACAATATTAGCTAAGCCCATTTCATCAGCTTGCCGAGAGAGCTCTTTGACATCTTTAGGAGTAAAATAACGGCCGTCTTTTCTGCCTTGAAATCTTTTTATACAACAATGCTCACAAGCAAAATTACAGCGATAATCGTATTGGAGCTGAATAATGGCAATACTCTCACCCTTTTTTATTTTTTCGTCAAACTTTTGAACTTTATGATATACCAATGGTTTTTCTTTGAGCAAAGAATTTCGCTTTTCATTCTCCAATTTGCTTAAGTGCGTATCGCCTTCAGACATGTTTTTCCTCCCTAAATAATCTCTAGCCCATGACTCCTCAGCACAGCGACATTTTTGATCAGACTATGTTTTTGCTTTATTGTTCTGGCAACTTCATCAGAATATCCACCGGCTATTATAATTATAGCATCCGGTGGGTCCAGGTTAAGTGTTTCGGGATCTACTATGGGAAGATGAGAGGCCGGAGTATATTTGCCCTGTTTGAAAGGAGCCGAATCAACCACATACCGTACTTGCTTGGATAATTCCATCAATGAAATCAGGGCAAAGGCCTGGTGCCCAGCACCCCATATAGCCACTTTTTGAAACTTACTAATGTAATCCGATAAGGCGTTTTTTAGTTTGCTTTGATGAAGACAAAAATCGGCAAGTTCCACCTTTTTTCGTTTTCTAACAATCATAGAAATAATATAGTCATGCCAGATTTCTTTACTTTCTAAAATATCAAAACCATTGATCTTTAAAGCCGTTTCTAAAGTATCCTCGGTAAAATAAGACAAATGATCGGGAATAAATTCAGAAAATAATTTATTGCGCAATATCATATCAAAGTTTGGCACCTCAATTAATCCAATCCCATCTTCAGCCAGATTGTGTTTAATCCCAGCCAAGATTAAGTTTGGATTAGGCAAATGCTCAAAATAATTCAACATAATAAATGCCGCAAAAGGACCACCAACAACAGCCTGGTCTTCTTGTTCAATAAAACCAGCGGAAACTTTTAAGCCATTTTTTACACAGAACTCAACTGACGTATTTAAATTTTCAATGCCATAGGCATCAACCCCACTCTGCTTAATTAAGGACAAATACTCACCTCGACCACACCCAATTTCGATTACCTTTTTATTTCTAAGTGAATACTTATCAATTATTTCAGCAAATTGTTTGATACGAAAAGCTCGCATATCATCAGAGAAAGCCGCTGCGCGGATTACGTTCTTATAATAAGAGACCGGTTCATTAATTAATTGGACTAAACCACAGCCGGAACACTGATACACATCTAAAGCTACCCCTTTATCTCTTTTTAATCCGATTTTATCCGGCAAATCTTGCGCCGATTTTGGCATATTCTCATAACGAAGCAGTGGATCTTGCAACAAACTGTGTCCGCAAATTCGACAAAAGTATTTTTTCATTTAATTAAAGATATTTGCCATAGATTTCATCATGCACGGGAATTATGTTTTTGGGACATCCTTTATGCCACAACCACTCATTGTTTTTGGGGGAATCAACATTGAGACAGTGTTGCTTCTCATCTAAAGGGGTCACCAACTGGCAACCATACAACAAAGAAATAAAATGACCACGATCTTTTCGCTCAAGAATTATTTCATTGATCGCCAAAGGCAATGGAGCATATTTCACCTCGACGTTTAATTCGTTTTTGGCAACGGCAGTAATTCTTTCTTTCATAGTTTCTTTATATCTTATAATTCCACCAGGGATATGCCATCCCGGGGGTCCGTAATTATCGGCTCTCCAGGTTAACAAAGTCTCTCCCTGGGAGTTTTTTATCAACAAATCTACATTAATCAATGGCGTTATTCTACTGACAAAATAAAACACCTCTTCCGGCAAACCTGCAGTAGGGTTAACAATGCTTTTTTCTATTTGATTAATTGCATCCCTTATTTTCATAATAATTCTTCTTTATTGATGATTTGT
Organism: Candidatus Margulisiibacteriota bacterium; assembly: GCA_041658745.1. GTDB lineage: Bacteria > Margulisbacteria > WOR-1 > O2-12-FULL-45-9 > O2-12-FULL-45-9 > JASEHX01. Next base: position 218,663 of record JBAZZP010000001.1, read on the forward strand.
TTATTTGCACTATACCAATTATATAAATCCAAAATAGCCTCATCAAGCGGAGTAAACCTAAACTTTTCTAATTCCTTTAAAAGCTGCATATTATTTCCACTATATTCGCGGCAAGGGCTATCAGAATTATCGATTATTTCGATATCTTTTCCAGCTATTTTCTTAACAATTTTTGCCAATTCAGCCGCTTTGATCTCCAGGCCAGAACAAACATTATATACCTGTTGCAAAGGAGAATTATTAACAAACCATCTTACAATCGCAACCAAATCGTTAATATATAAGTAATCGTAATAAGTATTTTGCCTTATCATTATTGGAAGATCAAATAACGCTGAGCAACAAGCCCTTGAAATAAACCGATAGCGCCAATCCTCGTATTTACCAAAGACAGAAAACACCCTGAGGTTATAAATATTTTTGCTTTGCAGAGCATGCTTTGTCATAACATATTTAGAAAAACCATACTGCTCCGTAGGCACATGTTGATCATAATAACCTTCATCCATTTTTAACCGCCAATTCTCTCTCCCAAATTCTGCCCCCGAACCAAAATACAACAACTTTCCATAATGATCATTACATCGCGCGACATTAAAAAACATTCTTAAGTTGTTTTCTAATACTTTAGCAGGATCTTTGATGGAATATTTGGGTGCCGGATCATGGGTAGCTGCATGAATAACAACGTCAAATCGGCCATTTTTTATGAGGTCTAAAACCTTATTGGAATCTAAAAGATCAAGCTCAGAATGATTGCAGGCGATTACCTCAAAATCATGACATAATTGCTCAAATAGATTACGAGCAATAAAACCTTTTCCTCCAGTAATTAATAATTTCTTCGCCATTGGTCTCCTAGCCCCTTAATGCTTAGCAATTGGGGGATGTCCCTTCAAATACTCCCCAACCAAATGCATATCACACTCATCAGAACATTTTAACCCTTTTGACAAATTAAAGTGAGCTTCCCTAAATGCTTTATATTTATCTCCATTCCAAATAGCATATAATGACTCTTCTTTTGCATTCCCCAAAATGATTTCATTATTATAATCTTCCATGCACATTACCACTTCGGCATTAGATTTTACGGTCATAGACATCCACGGATGCTTACAGATTTCTGACCAGTGGACCGATTTTGTTCCGTGGTAGTTCTGCCGATACCATTGCTGATCTTCACTTTTTAAATACAAATAGACATCCAAATCTTTAAAGGCAGCTTTTAGTTTTTGATATTCTTCTTCTTGCCAAGAGTTGTTTAGATCCAACATTGTAATAACAATTCTGGTGGTAAGCCCGCGCTGTTTTTTGAGATTTATAAGTTCTAATATTTTATTATAGCTTTGGGTAAAATTGGACTGATCACCCCTAATCTCCTTATGCCTTGCGTCATCAACGCTTTCGATCGAATACTTGATATAACTCAAACCATTTTCAAACATTCTAACTGTAGTAGCAAGATCTATATTCGCAGGATTACAACTAAAGTATGAATGAAAACCCCTCTCAGTTAGCAATTTAACATATTCGCTCATGTTTTTATCAAGCAATGGATCGCCATAACCATGCAGTTGAATTACTTTAGGAATAATATATAAGAAAAAATTATTCTCGCTCTGCTCTTCTTTTTCAATGTTATATTGTTCTTTAACAAATTTTTCCCAGGTTGACCATTCATCCTTTGACCAGGGACGCAATTGATCAATAATATGAATAAAGGTGTCTTTATCAATTGTTTCAACTTTTCTCGTCATCCGAGTGGTTCTGGGACACATTTTACATTTCATATTACAGGCATTCGTAGTCTCTATGTTATAAACAACCGGCTCTTTTCTACGCATACCTTCAAATTGCCCGACAATGAAATCATGATCAAAGGTTTCCCCATTCAACATCCTGTTCACCAAATCATGTGATTGCATATAAAAGTGAATATCAAACATTTTATACCTCCAAATATAGATAGATTACTTTGTTTTAAAAGCCAATACTTTTAAGGCCAAGGAAAGCGCATTAATCCCATCTTCCAGTGAACAAAGTGGGAGCTCTTTTCCATTAACGATAGAAATAAAATGGCGCATTTCTTCAACAAACAGACTATTTCTTTCAAATTCATGGGAAGGAGAAAAATGCTCCCAATTTAATAATTTGTTCCTATAAATTGAAAGTTTACCATCCGTATTATTCCAACCGATTGTCCCCTCGGTGCCAACAATCTCTAAAGTGTGTGTGGGTGGCTTCTGCAAATAATTGAGTTGTAATACCCCTAAGGCTCCATTTGGAAAACGTAAAATAGCTTCCGCAGTATCTTCCACTGCAATGCCCAAATCCCCTCTGTTTTCAGCACAAGCCCACTCTACCGTTGGTTTACCAAGCAACCAATTTAAATAATCAAATGGATGGCACAGGGTTAAAACAACTCCCCCTCCCAAATCGGGCCTAGCGGCATAACTACTTTTATAATCTTCCCAGGGGTGCATATCCGGCAAATATTCTCCCCAACGCGCACAAATTGATACTGGCCGACCTATTTCTCCATTTAAAATTAGTTGGGAAGCAATTTTTAGTGTGGGATGAAACCTAAATTGAAAACCAACTAAGAGTTTTCCCTGGCCCTGCAGCAAAGCAGCTTGCAATTTATCGATCTTTTCAAGTGAATTAGAAATAGGTTTCTCTAGCAAAATATGGCATCCAGCTTTGGCCGCCGGAATTGCGACATCAAGGTGCAATGCCGATGGATTGGAGATAATAAATGCATCTGGATTAAGCGCCAAGGCCGCTTCGATACTTGTTACTACCGGATATTGTTGCAACTCTTCGGCAGGTAATGAGCTCAAGTTGTTGCGCAGCAAAACAATGTCACTTTCTCCAAGCACAACCAAGTTTTTTAAATGGCGCCGACCAATTGACCCAAGTCCAGCAATAACATATTTCATACTTTATTCTTCTATGGGGGGAATAATCATGTTTGATAAAAATTCCTGGCGATCAAGGAAAGGCCAAAGGTCCTCCAATGGTTTTGAGATCATAGTCCCATCCGGTTTTTGCATGGTCATCATACTGGGAGCCCTAGGCTCGTCAGGAGGATTAATAACCTCACAAACAATTGGTCCCGGCATATTTATAACTTCCCTTATTTTTTCGGTTAATCCATTTTGATCGCTAATTTTTAGAGTGGGCAAGCCGTATGCTTCGGCTATCTTGCAGATATCGGGCAAACCTAAACCACTACCATTATCTGCCCCAGTTAATCTCCCAAAATAGCGTAGCTGAGATGTCCTAATAGAGGAATAACCTTGATTGTTAAGTACAAAGATCTTAATCGGTAATTTGAGGCGAGCAATGGTGGCAAGTTCCTGAATATTAAATTGGATGCCACCATCGGCCTCAATACAAATTGTCCGTTTTCCACCACTAGCCAGACAAGCTCCAATACTCGCTGGCAAACCATTCCCCATCGAACCGAGGGCGGTGGTATTTAAAACCCTTTGCCCCCTTTTCGCTCTAAAAGCCAGTAGAAAGATCTCAATTCCTGCCCCCGAACTGGTAGGGATGATAATATCATCTGAATTAAGTTCCTCCGAAAGAACATCAGTAAAAGCATAGACGCTAACCAATTTTTCTTGTAAATATTTAGGCAAAACCACTGGATACTTCGCCTTCCACTCCCGACATCTAGCCATCCATCCATCTCGCTTATTGGGCAATAGCTTGTCGCATTGAAAAAGCATTTCTTGAATAACAGCCTTGGCATCAAAACAAATAGGAATATCAATTTTAGTCTGCATTTTACTTATTTCTGTCTGGTCAATATCCACCATAACTTTTTTTGCGGCCCTGGCAAACTTTTCATGAGAATAACCGGTGATCACAGTATCTAAACGAGCCCCAAGGCTAATTAACAAATCTGAATTTTGCAGTGCAAAATTTGCCCCACGGGGAGCAACGGGCCCGGGCCGGCCAACCAGCAAAGGATGAGTGTCGGGCAATAAATCCAGCGCCGGCCAAGTCAGTAAAACTGGGATTTGCAATCGCTCGACCAAAGACAAAACATCATTGATCGCATTAGATAATCGCACCCCATTTCCAATCAATAAGATTGGCCGTACCGACTCATTTAGCAATTTGAATATTTTTGCAACAGAAGCTTTCATTTCTTTTTCTTGCTCTTCATTTACCAATTCGATTTGATCAAACAAAGACAACGAATCAGTTTCAATTATGGCCGCTTGAACATCGAGCGGAATATCAAGCCAAACCGGGCCAGGTCGGCCAGTTTGTGCAAGATAAATCGCTTTTTCAAGATGATAACGGATAGAATTAGGATCCATAATGGTAACCGAGTATTTTGTGATCGATTTAATAATTGTAACAATATCCAGCTCTTGTACCCCATTTTGCCGGACACCCAGATTGCCAATAAGGTCAGAACACTTCACTTGTCCCGAAATAAACAAACAAGGAGTAGAATCTAACCACGCCCCTGCTACTCCAGTAATTGCATTGGTTCCGCCGGGGCCGGTTGTCACCATCGCAACTCCTAAAGAATTATTAACAATTCTAGAATACGTTTCCGCGGCCATGGCACTAGCTTGCTCATGCTGATTACAGATAAATTCAATGCCCTTCTGGTGGCCAATAGAATCGTTGAGATGCATTGCTCCTCCGCCTGGAACCATAAAAACATGCTTAACCCCATGATCCATAAGAAACTGCGCAATGTAATCAGAAAGTTTTATTTTCATCAATTAGCCTTTTACAGACAGTAACAAATCTAATAATTCTCTTACTGCACCAGCCCCGCCAGAACGTTTGGTAACGATGTTAGATACTTTGACTATAGTTGAGTGAGCATCTTTTGGACAGACAGACAAGCCAACTATTTTTAGCGCCGGCAGATCAATAATATCATCACCTATAAAACAAATTTCGGATAAACCAAAATTATATTTTTTAGCATATTCGATAACCGCCTTAGCCTTATCATGGCATCCCTTATAAACATCATTTATCTTCAACTTTTTTGCGTAACGAGAGACAATTGCCATCCCGGAAGGACTACTTTCACCAGAAACTAAACCAATTTTAATCCCCGCCTTCTGGGCCAGGGAAATTCCCGTCCTATCGGCAAAACAAAATCTCTTCATCTCTAAGCTATCAGAATCCAACCAAAAAGACCCATCAGTTAAAACACCATCAACGTCCATTAAAACTGCTTTTATTCTTTTTATTTCTTTTCGCACTATCAAGATGGCCTCCTAAATAATAATTTTATACATTTCTAAGTCTTTTAATAATAGGCTCTTCACATGCCAATATTTTTTTGACTCCATTCCCCATAGATGTTTCAACCAGACGAATATCCCTAATTAATCGATTTAAGCCATTTGGTTCTAGAGAGGCGGCATGATCAGATCCCCACATAGCTCGATCCAAAGTAATATGGCGTTCTATAACACACGCTCCCATCGCCCGAGCAGCAACTGAAGAGGGTAAGCCCGTTTCGTGACCAGAATATCCAACCAAAACCTTATATCTGTTTTTTAAAAAAGGGATCAAACGCAAATTGAGATCTTCGTATCGAGCGGGATAAGCACTGCAACAATGCAGCAAAATTAAATTGTCCTTTTGTAAAACTTCAACCGCATGATCCAGTTGTTCTAAAGATGACATGCCGGTGGATAATATTACTGTTTTACCCTGTTTTCTTACGTGTTTTAGCAAAACATCATCCGTTAATTTTGCGGCCGGGATCTTAATGCAAGGGGTGTTATATTGAGCAATAAAATCAACTGAATCAATATCCCACACCGAAACCAACCATGTAATACCAATTTCTTTGCAATACTTATTGATTTCATCATACTCTTTCTTGCCAAATTCTATTTTATTGCGGTAATCGAAATAGGTCATATTTCCCCAGGGGGTCTCTCGCAGAATATCTCGTTGACTTAAAGGTACGCATAATTCTGGATTGCGTTTTTGAAATTTAACGGCATTACAGCCCGCATCAGCAGCGACCGCAATCAGCTTCTTCGCAATATCTATCTCCCCATTGTGATTTATCCCTATCTCCGCAATAAAATACGAAGGGCAATCATCACCAACTTGAACATTACCAATCTCTAAATTACTTGTCATGCTTCCCCTCCTATAATTTGTTAAGCGAACTTTTTAATCGTACTTATAATAAAGTCAATCATTTTTCCTGTCATCCCGGGATAAACCCCAACCCAAAAAGTTTGATTCATTACAATATCGGTATTTATTAATTTTCCAACAACACGAAAGCCCTTTCTTTTTTTTCTCATTTCATCAAAACAAGGATGTTTTATCATATTGCCAGCAAAGAGCATGCGGGTTTGTATCCCTTTTGATTCAAGATATTGCACAATTTGATCCCGCGTGTAGCCAGAGGATTTCTTTACCGTCAGCAAAAAACCAAACCAGCTCGGATCAGAATATTCCGCAATCTCAGGCAAAACAAAAACATCTTGCATTTGATTGAGGCCAGATCGCAATATTTGCCAGTTTTTTTTCCTAGCTTCAACAAAAGCAGGCAGTTTTTCTAATTGAGCGCAACCAATGGCTGCCTGCAGATCGGTAGCTTTTAAATTGTATCCAAAATGCGAATAAACATATTTATGATCATAACCAAAAGGAAGTTCACCAAATTGCTGGGTAAAACGTCGTCCACAGCTATTATCTATTCCGGATGGACACCAACAGTCTCTCCCCCAATCACGCAGAGAGTTAACTATTTTATTTAGCTGCCTATCATTAGTATAAACGGCACCACCTTCTCCCATCGTCATATGGTGAGGAGGATAAAAGCTAGAAGTTGCAACGTGGCCAAAGGTCCCAGTTTGATGCCAGCTCCCCTTATACTTATACCTAGATCCCAAAGAATCACAATTATCTTCAATTAACCAGAGGTTATGTTTATCACAAAAGTTTTTTACCGCACTAATATCGAAAGGATTTCCCAAAGTATGGGCCAAGATAACCGCCTTGGTTTTCTTGGAAAGGGCCTTCTTTAATTGGGAACAATCAATATTATATGAGGGAAGAGAAACATCTACAAAGACCGGAATTGCTCCATATTGTACAATGGGAGCGATGGTGGTGGGGAAACCAGCCGCAACAGTTATGACTTCATCCCCTTTCTTTATCCTTTTATTTCCCAACTTAGGCGAAGTTAAAGCCATAAAAGCCAAAAGGTTAGCAGAAGAACCAGAATTTACAAGCGAACAGAACTTTATCCCCAAATACGCAGCAAATTCTTTTTCAAATCTTTCAGCATAACGACCTGTGGTCAACCAAAAATCCAGAGAAGCATCAATCAAATTGGCAATTTCTTTCTCATCAAAAACCCTGCCGGCATATGAAATACGATCACCTGGAACAAATTCATGCTGTGTAGACAAATGTTTAAATTCATAATGGTTGATGGCTGCTTGGATAGCTTTTTTTCTTAGTACTTTATCTTTACTTTTCATAATTTAATACCGGTTTACCCTATATGGATAACCCATAAACTACCTCCAATATAATATTACTATTACAGCAAACAGCCAGCCAAACATCGCACCTATTAATGGGATATCTGACAGCATCAAGTTTTCTGCGCTGCCACCCTCATCTTTTTTATAAACCAAATATAGATAACGGAACAATCCAAAAATGACAAAAGGAACCGTATATATCAGGTTAGAAGTATTAAATTTTTGCACCGTCTCAGAGGATAATGTATAGAGAGAATAGGTTAGGATTATTGCCGCAGTAACCACAGAGATCAATTGGTCAAGATATTGAAGGTTATATTCTTGAAAAACAAGGCGATGAATAACCGCATTTTCACCTAAAACCAAAATTTCGTTCCGGCGTTTACAAAAAACAATAAACAGAGCCAGAAGAAAGGCACAGACAAGAAACCAAGGAGTAAAAACAACCCCAATTACTTCTACCCCGGCAACCGCACGAATGACATAGCCAGCTGCAATTATAAAAGCATCAAGAATAACTATTTTTTTCAAACCAAAAGTATAACCAAGCATTATTATGATATATGCCACAACAAGATAACAAAAGTTAACATTTAATTGATAAGAAAAAAACAAGGAAAAAGGCAAAGCCACAATAACAAACAATTTAGCGATAATCGGAGACAAGGCTCCACTAGCAAGCGGACGCAGCTTCTTAGAAGAATGCAGTTTATCATTTTGCATATCTTTCAAATCATTAATTAAATAAATACAACTGGTTACAGCACAAAACAAGAGAAAGGCATAAACAGTATTGATGAATAAAGGCAGATTAGATAATTTTAAAGCAAATAAAATCCCGGCAAAAATGATTAGGTTTTTGAGCCATTGCTTGGGGCGTAGGGATATCCACAAATAATAAAACTGCTTCATTGCATGTAATCCTTAATTTGACCGATACAAACCTCTCGCAAATCCTGCCTATTTTTGTATGCTAGTGTCCAGTCCATCACTTTTTGCAAGGCCATATCAAGATCCCACTGCGGTTTCCAACCTAGTTCTTTTTTGGCCTTGGCAATATTTAAACGCAAATAATGGGTTTCGTGCGGATGTTTTCCACGGTCAATAGCATACGAAGCTCCCTGCCCCCATTTTTGGCAGAGTCGCTTTACAATCCAATCAACCGTCTTAGCATCACTTTTTTCCGGACCAAAGTTCCAGGCACCTGCATATTTCTCCCCATCAAGACAAAGTTTTTGCGCCAATAATAGATAGCCCGTTAATGGTTCTAACACATGCTGCCAGGGACGAACCGCTTTGGGACAGCGAACCATAATTTTTTCGTTTTTCAAAATCGCCCGCACAAAATCGGGAATTAAGCGATCGGCCGCCCAATCTCCACCCCCAATAACGTTACCGGCTCGAGCCGTAGCCACTGCCACCCTAGGGCTCAAAAAGGAACGGCGATAAGCCGCGGTAACTATTTCACTGCAAGCCTTACTGCTGGAATACGGATCATAACCACCCAGTGGATCCCCCTCCAAATAACCCTGCCCCCTACTCCCTATCCCCTTCACCTCGTAACATTTATCCGTAGTAATATTGACAATGGCTTTTACCGCTTTGCAGCTGCGGGCCGCCTCTAACAAATTAACGGTTCCAAGAACATTGATTGTGTAGGTTTCAACCGGATTCTTGTATGATTCTCTAACCAGCGGCTGGGCAGCCATATGGATTATGATTTCTGGTTTTGCTTTGTGTATTACTTTTATTAGGTTGTCGCTATCTCGAATATCACCGATATGTGAATCAACCAGTTGGTCGACCCGACAGAGCTTAAAAAGGCTTGGGCTAGTGGGCGGATTCAAGGCATACCCCGTAACTTCAGCTCCCAAATAATTTAGATAAATTGAGAGCCAGGTGCCTTTAAATCCGGTCTGTCCGGTAATAAATACCTTGCGGCCCTTCCAAAAACTACTTTTTTTCAATACGAGACCTCTTTACATATTTCTTAATACTATTATCTGGGCTTTTCCCAATAAAGGTATAGTCCGAACGTAAATATTGTTCAATTTCTGGATGATCATAAGCCACATCATAAAAAACAATAGTTCCACTCGGGGAATTTTTAATAAATGCAATTAATTGATTGAAATCCTTTTTAAACATAAGCTCCTGGGGACCTGGCATATTTACAGGATAAGACTTGCCTGCCGCTAAAGAATATATTCCTGAGTGCATTGAAATAATCAACACCATATTAATTGATCTATAATCCTTTGAAATAAAATTAACATTCTTGATTATTGCCGAATTAGGCTGGATAACGCTAAGCTTCCAACGCTGATAAATGACATTATATGCAAAGGGCAAGGAGGAAACGCAAAACAACAGGGAAAAAATAAGCCCAAAACTAATGCAATAGTTAAACAGTTGATAGATTGAGTTTTTATTTTGTTTTAGATATTCATTTAGCTGATCTAGATAAATGATTAGCAATAATATGGCCGGATAGGAAACAGTCACCAGAACAAAATCATGACTTCGTCCTTGATAGTATACAAATATCCCAAATCCCACAAAAGACACAAATTGAATCAACATGCTTTTTTCATTTGCTTGACGATCGATTAATGCTTTTATGCCTAGAAAAGCACCAATTAAATAAAGAAAATAAACAATTATCCAAGGATGAAAGAACTTCATTGGGATCATCTTATAACCATAAGAATAATATGCCTGCTGGTAAATAAAATTAGACGCATAATTGGGAATGTTCCCGCTAAATGAAAAAATATACAGTGAATATAATGTTAATACGCCTATAAAAAAAGCCAGAGCAACCATAAGATGCTTCAACACAAGCCAATAGTTTCGAGTTAGCAAAGATTGATAAATCAATAGTATTATCCAAGATAATAAAACTACAATTCCGGTATCAAAATTCCAGAATAGGGCTATTGTTGCAACAAAAAAAGATAGATAATAAATTAATTTGCTTTTACTTGATATATACCTGCCTGCCAAATAACAAATACAAGCAGGGAAAAAGAACCTTATAGGAAAATACTGAAAATAGCAGTCATGATTGTTCGAATATATACGTGAAAATAGATAGCACCAAAAAACAATTACCACATATCCAGCAGAGGCGATAAGCTTATCATTAATATATTCTTTGATAAACAAGTAAAGAAAGACCAACGACAACAACATTATAATAGACATTACAATGGTGAATTTAAGGACAGATAAGCCAATAACCCAAAATATCGGCTTTAAAAAATGCGGATACAATCCATATAGATTAACAATATCAACCAAAAGATATTTCCCAAGATGGACTTGAACCATAGAATGGAATACCGCATTAAAATGATCAGTATAAACGGCACTATTGTTGATGGCTCCCAAGCCAAAACACCCGAAGAAGAACGCAACGCATGAGGCAAGGATTGCTACAGCCTTGGCAAAAAGATTTAGTACACTCTGCTTATGATACTTCGATACAAATATTGTTACAGCAAAAGCAAAGAACAATAAAAAAAGCATCCCTATCCATTTATAAACGGAAAACCTGCACAACAAAACAGCTGGGAAATTAATTAGGCTATATGCCGCAATCAAAACTGCGGATACAACAAAAATTAGCGCAGATGCTCTATTTACATTAAATATTATATTTTCCGAAGACATATGCGATCGAAAAAATGCATAAAACCCGCCCAAAAAAAGAACCAATAAGGAAGTGCCAAAGAAATAAAGCTGCCGTTCTCTTAATTCAGGATGAAACATTTGTGCTGGGACAATAAAAGCATCTTGTTTGTCTACAAATGTTGTTTCTGCGGGAAAAATGAAATTAAAGCATATGAGAATAAGCACTGTTGATATAATTGCTGAGCAAATTGATAAAGCTGCAATTGCCAAGTTTCTATTTCTGAACAATGGATTAGACATTAATATTATTTATCCCCAAACTTTCCAAGGAGCTTTTCCACTTTCCCAAAGATCATTTAAAAGCAAATTATCACGATAAGTATCCATACAATGCCAGTAAGTATCCAAAGGATGCATCATTAATTCGCCTTTTTTAACAATTGCCTCAAGCGGTTTTCGCTCCAAGGCACAGTCCTCATCAAGCGACAAAAAGTCAAAAATTTGTCGTTTAAAAACAAAAAAACCGCCATTTATATACCCCTGTGCCACTGACGGTTTTTCATTAAAGCTGATAATCCTATTTCCCTCTGCCACAATTTCTCCAAAACGCGAAGGTGGACGAACCCCGGTCATGGTAGCAATTTTGCCATGTTTCAGATGAAAGGCAACTAGTTTATCAAGATCAATTTGGGCAACCCCATCGCCGTAAGTCAACAAAAAGTTATCATCCTCTCCAATAAATTCTTTAATTTGAGCAACTCGGCTGCCCGTTTGGTTTTTTTGCCCGGTATTTACAAATGTTATCCGCCAATCTTCTAGTTGTTCTTTTCTATGGTGATAGACCCTTTCGCTGTTGGACCGCAAGTTCAAGGTGAAATCATTCGCTAATTCTTCAAACTTTAAAAAATAGTCCTTTATCATTTCACCCTTGTATCCCAAGCACAGGATAAAGTCCTTAAAGCCAAAATGAGAGTAAATTTTCATTATATGCCATAAAATAGGCATTTCGCCGACCGGCACCAATGGCTTAGGACGGTATTCAGTTTCCTCGCGTAATCTAGTTCCTTGTCCACCGCATAAGATCACCACTTTCATCAATTATCACCTCAAATAAAAGTATATCATACCCGTATTGCCAATCAAGCAGCGTAAAATAAGGTATAATGTGGCTAATGAAAATTAAATTAGTCCTAATTGCATTAGTTATGCTAGTGTTACCCACAATAACCCTGGCAGATGATATCTCAATTGATTTTAAGCCAGTTCAGGGGCAACCCTACTGGGCTAGCAGTCAAATAAATGCAGATTCAGCCGAATTGAATACCCTTATCATTTCATTATCGGCCAAAGAAAACGGGACAGCCCGCATTTTCTGGGTTAATAACTATGACCCTCAATTTAACCAAATAAAAAGCCTCTGGTTTAAAATAAAAAAGGGCGATCATACATATTCTTTTAACATTGCTTCCCAAAACCAAGGGTGGATCGGTTGGACAAAAGGTTTTATTCTCTTTCCCGAAATGGATCCCGCCGCAATCAGCCTCCCGCAAGCAAAATTAGTCTCTGGCAACCTCCTCACCAATATTCAGTCAGGTTGGCAGGAATTTTTTGGACCTTATGGAAGAAATATAGTCGGCTATACCATTAACACTATGCCTAGCCCCACCCTTTTTGGCCGCTCAATCTATGTTTATATTTATTGGCTGATTGGTCTTAGCCTCCTTCTCTTTTTTGCAAACTATTTTATCTTGCTGATCAAAGCTAAAAAGAAGAAACCCGCTTATGGAGCATTGATCAAGAAGCTTTTACTAGTAATTACTTGTTTTTGGCTTATTTTAGAAGCCAGCACTTTGATTTCAAATTGGAATAATCTCCAATCTGATTTGCCTTTGATTGGGAAAGATATTGAAACAAAGAGAGCAATGGTTAATCAAGGGGACTTCTATGCCTTCATCCAATTTTGTGAGCAAAAATTACCAGTGGCCGTCTCTTTTGATCACCGTTTTGGAAAGATTTACGATGACATTAAGGCTGTTTATTATTTATACCCCCACGAATACCAAAAAGGAGCAGAATATTTGCTGGTTTATGACGCTCCAGCAGAAAAAGAGATCAACCTATACTATCAGCCTTTTGCCAAAATGCGAGAAAATGCTTATATACTAATTAAAAGGAAATAATATGCTAATCATAAATCTATTGGTTGCTCTTCTTGTCCCATTTACTCTCGGCACTTGCGCGCTTTCCTCGGTAATAAGCAGAAATGGATTACGATTAATGGAAAAGTTTTTTCTGGCAATGCTAGCTGGGATAGCCTTGCAAGTAATACTCATGTTTATTTTGCCTTTTATTAAAATCCCTTTGACCCTGGCCTATATCTTGGCCGGCGACCTGCTTGTTTGTCTTGTTATGGCTATTTTCCTTTTCTTCAATAAAAGCTTCTTTTTCAATCGAAATGAGCTCTCCCAATTAACAATGCCTCAGGGGCTTACTTGGATTGAAATATCATTGATGGCTCTTATGTCGCTAAAGTTTATTTACGTTTTTTTTGAAGCACTAATTAAGCCGGTAATTGATATTGATGCCATTTCGATGTACTCGGTTGGGGCTAAAGCCATATTTATCAAACACACTTTTCTTGATTCATTTATACTGCAAACCATCCATGACAAACCATTTTTTGCCTATCTATCTCAAGCTTGGCTGCTTATCAGCCTACAAAGCTTTAATGATTGCCTAATAAAACTTTTTTATCCAATCATTTTCATTTGTTTATTGGGGGTCTTTTACAGTCAGGCCAGAAGATTTTGGCCTAGGCAATTCAGCTTATTATTCACCTTCCTCCTGAGCTCATTTCCATTCATGGTTTTTCATGCTACAACTGCTTATGTCGATTTTTCACAAACCGCCTATTACGCGATCTCTACCATTTATTTATTTTTATTTATTAAAGAGATTGATCAAAAAACGCAATTAACCATTGCAGCCCATGACTTTTTTACTTTATCGCTAGTTTTTCTTGCTTTTTCCCTTTGGATAAAAAGAGGAGGCATCTTTTTAGCAGCTATCAATCTTGTCTCGATTATTATGTATTTATTTATTTTCAAAAGAAAACTATTAGCTTCTCAGCTTAGATCATTCATTCTCCCTGCTGGATATTTTATACTTCTTACTCTGCCATGGATAATTTACAGCCAAGCTAGTATCTTTTGGGGAACGCTTGGAGTTGCTACTCAAGAGGTAGCTACTCAAGCAAGCAATACAGCAGCAGGCAGCAATTTTCAAGTCGTATTCAGCACACTGCTAAACAAACTTTTTTTATATTCCGACTGGCATTTGCTTTGGGGAATGTTTATCCTGGCAACTTTATTTTGCTTATGGAAAAAAACGACCAGACCAATTCTTTTTTTATTAACAATAATTATACTAAATATCTTTGCCCTATTTTTTGATTTTAGCCTTGGCCACGCCTTTGCTTACCTTCTTGATGGAACCTTACTTGATCGGCTGGTAATGGTTTCAACCCCAATCGTATTGTTTTACTGTGCAGAGGTCTTTTCACCTAACCCAAACAGCTAACGATTGTTTCCCCCAAAGGAAAAGTATTTGTGCCCAATATAGCTCACAACAACTGTCAGCCACATAAGAATCCCTTGGGCAACTGGGGGAGTAATTTTTAATACTTCGACCGCAATAGGCAGCAACAAGAAATTTATTAATATAGCTGCCCCATAAACCATATAAAAACGCAAATATTCACGAAAATAATTCCCTCTGGTTTTAAATACCAATAATTTATAACCAATATAGGCGTTGGTTATACTAAGTACGTTACTGATTAGGAGTAATACAAGATAATTGGTCCGATTTCCCAACCAAAAATATAACCCGACAAAGACTAAATAACCAAACAATGTATTCCAACCACCAACCAATAAATAGTTTATCTTGTCTTTATGCCGAGAGTAAAGCTGTTGCATGATTAAAAATTGATACGTTCTTTTTCGATCACTAATGGCCTTTTTTGGACCTGGGTGTGGATTGATCCGATATATTCACCAATTATTCCTATAAAAAAAAGCTGCACCGCGGAAAAAAAGAATAAACCAATAACAAGAGGGGCAAGTCCAACATCAAACCCATTCCAATTGATAATTTTATAAATAAAATATACCAAAGCGACAAAAAAACTGACGGCTGCAACCAAAAAACCTAGCATGGTTGCCAGTCGCAAAGGGACCTTAGAATGATTAGTTATTCCTAGCATTGCCATGTCAAAAAGTGTATAAAAGCTATTTTTGGTAATCCCTCTTAGCCGCACCGGTTGAAGATATTCAACTTTAGCAATCGAAAAGCCTAAATCACAGATTAATCCCCTGAAATAGGGATAAGGGTCATTAATCTGGCGTAAAGTAGAAATTACCCTCTGATCATATAATCCAAAACCAGTAAAATTGGGAATTTGCTCAATCTCAGAAAGCCGCGCAATAATATTATAATAGAGTTTACGGACAGCAAACATAAGGCGTGATTCCTGGCTCTGTTTTTTTACCCCTATGACAATAGGAAAGCCTTCTTCCCATTTCTTTATAAAATCAATTATCATCGCCGGCGGATCTTGGAAGTCAGCTGCAAGAGAAACAACCGCTGCCCCCTTTGCTTGCAAAAGAGCATAGTAGGGAGAACGGATATGGCCAAAATTACGCGTATTTACGATGATTTTAATATTATGGTCTTGCAGAGCAATTTGCTTTAAGATCTTCACGGTTTTGTCGGTTGATGAGTTATCAATAAAAATATGTTCGTAAGAGTACTTGGGCAACTTTAAAAAAAGTTCCTTTACATAACGATAGATTTCGTCAATGTTCTCTTCTTCGTTAAAACAAGGGGTAACAACACTAATTAAAGGCATAATTTTCTCCTTGAAAAGATATTTTTATTTTTCGACAATCTCAAACTTCTATTACATTTTGTCTAACCAAAAATCTGCTTAATATTTCTCTGGCCAAAGATACTAATAATTTCCTCTCAAATACCAGTAAGAAGATCAGATAGATGGCTACAAAGATTGACCCGCTAATAAAGGCACAGATATTCTGGCCATATCCAACCCCATAAACAACCACAAAAACATTAATAAGCAAGGCAAGACAACCCACACAAAGCGGGGCAAGCATATTTGAAAGCAAATTTAACCGTAACACCTTCCTGGCAAAATAAAAGGCAACCAGGCAAGCCAGACATTCAGCTACAATAGTAGCGAAGGCTGCCCCGTACATATTATATTGAGGAATTAATAACATATTTAATATAAAATTAATCGTAGCGCCGGCTGCTCCGGCCCAAAAATAATAACCATATTTCCCAGCTGATATTAGCACTAGAAGCCCTAAAGTACTTCCTATCACTAGCGGTAACATGGTCCATATTAACCACTGCAAAACACCTGCCGCTGGAAAATATCCTTCGCCAAAACAAAGCGCGATAATTATTGGGGAAAACAGATAAATCAAGACCACCGCAGGAATGATTGCTAACATAGTTAAGCGAATGTATTTTTCAAGAAAAACTTTCGCTTTCTCCTTATCTTCAAGAATGCGGCGCGTAGCCGTGGGGATAGCCGTAGCTTGCCAGACAAAAAAAGCTGCTAATAAAACATTGAAGATTTGATAAGCGGCACTATAGAAGCCAACAATTTCTGGCTTGCTGATAAAGCCAAGCATTATCACATCGAGATTACTATAAATCTGCGTTAAAAGAGCAGAAGCTCCCAACGGGAAGGCTATAATAAATAAGCTAAACCAGCCGCGAGGATTAAACATTTTAATATTAACCGATAATATCTTAGTGAACAGGAAAATTAAAATAAAAATAGTAAATATAATGCCGGCAGAAAACTGAATCAAAGGAATACGCAGCAAATGCTGCTCATTAGGGACAAAAATAAAAATCAGAGCAAAAGTGCTTGCAGAACAAAGGATCCGAAAAAGTGCGTTAAACTCAGTCCTTTCCAATCCCTGAAACACCCACTCAGGATTTAATGCCCGATAAAATATCTGCAAAAAAACCAATAAAAAGATTGTCCTAAAATATATAGTAGTTGGCAAAAGCACAATTATTAGAGCAGCTATTGCATAAATTAAAACTGAAGCAATAAATCTGACGACAAAGATGTTAAGGACAATACTGCCAGCCTTGAATTTGTTACTGGCAACCTCACGAATGCCAAACATGGACATCCCGGAATCAACGATGATAGCTAAATAGATCAAAAAGGCAATCGCAAACTGAAAAACACCAAAAGTAGCTGCGCCCAGAACTCTAGCGATATATATTGCCGTAAGGACATTGATTGCCCCACTAATTCCATTACCAAGAAACAAAAAGGAAAAGTTTTTAGCAATCGTTTTAGTTGTGCTCTGCATAATTAAAGAGAAACTCCGATAATTCCCAGTATCAATCCTACCAGCCAAAACCCAATCACAACCTTGTTCTCCCCCCACCCCAACATTTCAAAATGATGATGCAGCGGACTCATTTTAAAAATTCGCTTCTTAAAAAATTTATACGAAAACACCTGTAGTATGACTGACGACGCCTCAACCAAAAATACTAATCCGATAATAGAAAGTCGGAGTTCTTTATGGATTAAAACCGCAATTCCCGCCAGCGCCGCACCCAAGGCCAGCGAAGAAACGTCTCCCATAAATACCTTCGCTTTTGGGAAATTAAAATATAAAAATATTAAGGTAGCTCCAGCAACAGCCGAACAAAAAGTGGCCGCAGAAAAATAACCCAGTCTAACCGATAAGATCGAAAAGGCTAAAAAGGCAATTCCGGCCGTCCCTGCTAAAAGACCATCTAAGCCGTCCGTTAGATTAGTGGCATTGGCCGTGCCTACAATTAAAAAAGTGGTAAGTAAAAAGTAATAAGGAGTAAGTTGGAATCCCCAATTCTTTAAAAATCCAGCTACTGTCAAATTATGGCCAGAAATAATCAGAAAAAGAGAAAACAAGCCAGCAAGCACGGTTTGAATAATGATTTTTTGCCAAAAGGTAAGTCCCAAATTCCTTTTATTAAATACTTTGACAAAATCATCAGCAAACCCAAGCAGAGCAAAACCCAAAACTAAAAACAAGAAAGCCAAATAATTGAGGTTAATCTCAAAATCAAAAAAGATTAAACCAAAAATGAGGATGGTAATAACAATCCCTATCCCTCCCATGGTGGGGGTACCAGCCTTAGCTTGGTGAGAAGTGGGCCCTTCCTCACGAATAGATTGCCTAATATTTAAGGAACGCAAGAAGATGAGCAGGAGATAAGTAAGAAAAAAACAAATTAAAGCTGCCAACACAAATACAATCACTTGGCTTATCACGTCTGCATTTTAGCATAGAGAAAGGCAATATCGCAAGAAAGACAAAAAGAGCCCCCATCTATGTAAGATAGGGACTCTTTTTAACAAAAAAGGACTTTAGAGTCTAACTTTAAAACCGGTATATAATAAATTATCCCCAGTTAATACCGAATAAGCTGTGCTTGAGTTCCCAGCCAAAGTTTGGCTGGAAAGAGTAAGCACATTCACATTTCCATAGACAGATAAAATACTGGTAAAGGCGTATTCAACTCCCAAAATACCGTTTAAAGTAATGGTGTTAAAGTCCTGTCCGGCCGTTTTGCCAGATTGCAGGGCAAGCCCCACCCCCCAATTAGTAGTTACTGATCCAAAATCAGCAATTTTATTATCAAGTCTTCCCCAGGCAGTAATACCATTATTATTGGAATTGGCATTAACGTAGGACAAGCCAACATCTACAGCTTGACTGTCATTTAACGCAAAAGAAATATAGGGCAAAGGAGTATTGACCAATCCAGAATTTTCTACCCCAAAAACCCAACCAGTTGCTTTGGCCTTGGCACTGGCCTTAGCAGTCGCGGCAAAAGCACTCATGCTACCAACCGTAAAAATAACTAGCAAGAATAAAACTATTTTTTTCATTTATTTCACCCCCTTTGTGGTTTAATCCTAACATATAAATTTCAGCATTAGCAAATTGACAAAAAAAAGAAGCCCTCATTTAAAAATGAGAGCTTCTTTTGAATCAAACAAAAAAAACTTAGATATTAACTCTGATACCGGTATACACGGAAGGGGCACTGCCTGTAAGCAGTGTCGCCGCGCCGTTGTTCGCGTTAACAGTTAACAGGTTTAAGTTTCCATAAACCACTACTCCGCTAACCACGGTATAATCAGCTGACATCAACAATGAACCAGAAAAGCTGGTAGTGCTCGCTGCAGCTTGTACTTGAGCTACATTGAGTTGTACCCCCCAACCAGTGGTTATTGCGCTAATATCGGCTAATTTCATGTTCAACCGGGCCATAACGTTTGCGGTGTACGCAGTGGAACTCGTGTATGTGGCGGTTGCACCAAGATCAACTGACATGTCCTTGTCAGGCATTAACCGAATGTATGGCATGGCGTTTTCAACACCGACCACCCATCCAGAAGCTTTGGCAGGAACCGCTACCTTGGTAGCAGCTTGGGCAACACATGCCATTGATACAACAATAACTAATACTAATAATAATAATTTTTTCATTTTTTTTCACCCCCTTTTTTTTATAAACTAAAACAAGCTCGTGCTTATTTTCCCCTAAATAAATTATACAAAAAATCGGCCGCCATGTCTTTGCAACCAAGCCCAAAGGCAATTGCCGCCGCTAAACCAATGGCCCCTATAATAACGCCAATCTGCGGCACAAAGACAGCCGTTGGTATACCAAGCTCGGCTAGGGCAAGTAGAAAAGAAAAAGTGATTATAATATAGTAAACAATCCTGGAAACAGATTTTGCCGCTTCCATACCTAGATTAGCCAATATCACTTTAACAATACCGGCAATTAAACCTGCCAAAAAAACTCCTAAAGCCAAAATAAAAGCCGCCAAGAAGACAATCCCCATATAACTAAATACTTTAACCAAAACGGCCTGAACTGGTAAATGGAAATAACCTAAAACGGCAATAAAGAAAACAAAAATAACAATCCAGTAGATTAAATTGCCAAATAATTCCGATGTAGTTTTTTTAATATCCGCTTTTTCCAGTAGTGTTTCAAAGCCACTCTTTTGGGCCAAGAGATCTAATTGAATTAAGCGGGAAAAAGCCGTTACCAACCAACCAAGAGCCTTTGCTACTATAAAACCAACCAGGAAAAGGATTAAAACAACAAGAATTTTGGCAGCAATAGGGAATATCTGAAAAAAAGAAGCATTTAACGCGGGACTAATATCTTCTATCCTCATCATTGCCTCCTAGTCTACCAAACCCACTGCAAAAAAATCAAGCCCTTTATTTTACAATCGCCAGTAACAGGGAAACCGCTAAGAAAACAATTGCACATCCCCAAGTGATCCGGTCTAAACCTTCCTCTAATCCTTTGGGGGTTCCAAACAAGCGCGCTGAACCACCAATGCCACCAAGTCCTTCTCCTTTGGCGGAATGCAATAACACCATAACTACCAGTGATATGGCGGAAACAATTTGAATAATAATTAACAAACTTTTCATTTGCACAGCCATTCTAGCCGATGGATTTTTTCTTGTCAACCTTTTTTACGTCTGATATACTGATTCTATCATGCTAATTGGAATTGATTTGGGCGGAACCAAAATCGCCGGCATCCTAACAGACCCTTCTGGAAAAACAATAATGGATGTCCAAATCCCCACCGAAGCCGCAAAAGGCAAAAAACAAGTCATTGCAAATATCGTAAAAGCTATTCATCTATTAATTGAAAGCAAAAAAGCCAAGATCAGAGCCATTGGCATTGGAGCCCCTGGCCCTATATTATATGAAAAGGGAATTGTAATCGGCGCACCCAACCTGCCAGGATGGCACAAAGTACATTTGAAACAAATCTTGCATAAAATGTTTGCTGTCCCTGTCTATGTTGATAATGATGCTAATTGCGCCGCCTTAGCCGAAGCCAAATTTGGTGCCGGCAGAGGTGCCTCAAATTTTATTTATATGACCGTTTCGACCGGTATTGGCGGGGGAATTATCATTGACGGCAAACTTTATCGCGGGGCAAACGGTTCGGCTGGTGAGTTTGGCCATATGCAAATTAATCCAAGCGGCCCGTTGTGTGGTTGTGGAAAGCGCGGCTGTCTCGAGGCCATTGCTTCAGGCAGCGCCCTTAAAAAAATAACCGGTATGGATGCATTGGCTCTTGAACTGGCTGCTAGACAAGGCAGCAAAGAAGCCCAAAAAGCCATTCATGAAATGGCTCAAGCCATCGCAATTGGAGTTGGTAACTTGGTAAATATATTCAACCCCGAAATGGTGATTATTGGCGGTGGTCTTTCCAATATGCGAGAGTTGCTCCTTTCCCCCATTAAAAATGATTTTAAAAAATATGCTCTCACTTTACCCGCCCGTTCAGTAAAAATCGTCCGCGCAAAACTGGGCACCAAAGCCGGCGTTCTCGGAGCGGCTGCATTATGTCTATAGCCATTATCGATTACGGGTCCGGCAATCTGCGCAGTGTCGAAAAAGCCTTTGAAAAATTAGGTTTTCTTGCCGAAATCACCAAAGATA
This sequence comes from Candidatus Margulisiibacteriota bacterium, assembly GCA_041658745.1. Taxonomy (GTDB): domain Bacteria; phylum Margulisbacteria; class WOR-1; order O2-12-FULL-45-9; family O2-12-FULL-45-9; genus JASEHX01. Next base: position 240,412 of record JBAZZP010000001.1, read on the forward strand.
AAAATGTGATCCGTGGTGCAAAAGGAGTGGTTTTGCCCGGAGTTGGCTCATTTGATAGCGCCATAAAAGAACTTCGCTCTTTAGGACTTGAGACCATAATTGAGGAATCAATTGCCTTAAACAAACCTTTTTTGGGGATTTGTCTTGGGATGCAGCATCTTTTTGAATCTTCGGAGGAAGGCAGCGAAAAAGGGCTTAGCATTTTAAAAGGAAAAGTGAAGAAATTTAATTTTACAGATACTCCCTGGTCTGAACTGAGCGTCCCTCACATGGGATGGAACCGCTTACTGATCAAACATCCCTCCCCCATCTTCGCTGGCATTGAAGACGGAGAGATGATGTATTTTGCCCATTCTTATTTCGTTGAACCAGGGGATGAAAGAGTAATTGCATCTACTACCGATTATGGTATAGAATATACTTCTTCTGTTTGGAAAGAAAATTTGTTTGGCATCCAATTTCATCCAGAAAAAAGCGGTCCTGCCGGACTGAAAATTTTAAAGAATTTCGGAGGTCTATGTAAGTAATGAGTGATTTTGAAATTATCCCAGCAATTGATCTTTTAAATGGTAAGTGCGTGCGTCTCAAACAAGGCCAATACAACGCCGAAACAGTCTATTCCGAGGATCCCCTTCAGATGGCCCAAAAATGGGTGGCCTTAGGAGCAAAAAGACTACACGTAATTGATCTGGATGGTGCCCGCACTGGCCTTCCCAAAAATTTGGATATAATCAAAAGTATCGCCAAAGAAGTTGATGTCCCCATCCAAGTAGGTGGCGGGATTCGTAATTTTGACATTATCAAAGAATTACTCGATTTTGGGGTTGATCGTGCTATCCTCGGAACTACCGCAGTAAACAATCCAAATACCCTGGCCAAATTTTGCGAGGCCTTTGATGACCGTATCGCAGTTGCCGTGGATGTTCGCGACGGCAAAATTGCCACCGAGGGCTGGGCAAAATTATCTCCCAAAGACGTTTTAACCTTGGCCAAAGAAGCCATTAAGTTAGGGGTAAGAAGATTTATTTATACCGATATTAGTCGAGATGGCATGTTGGGCGGGCCAAATGTAGAAGCAATCCGCAACTTTATCAATTCAATAAATGTCCCAGTCATTGCTTCGGGTGGAATTTCTTCTAAACAAGATGTCGATAATTTGAGGACAACTGGGGCAGAAGGCGCTATCGTTGGAAAAGCCTTATACGAAGGTAAAGTTAAACTAGAAGAGATTCTTTAGTTAAACAGAAACCCCACCCTCTCTACCGGCAGTAACACCATTTTGGGCATCCATCCAACCTTCCCAGACTTCTGCTCCGTTTTGCTGTCTCCGGCCAAATCCTTGGTCAGAACTATCACCCTGATCACCACCAGAATGGTTGCTGTTATCTGCTACGGCTGTTACCATGGAGACAAAATCACTCTCAAAAGACCCTGAACCAGAGTCAGGCTGACTATTAAGCAGAACGCCCCTTTCCTCTCTTCTCTCCAATTTTCTTTCTAGCCTTCCCTGCTTTCCAGGAGCGTAGCCACGGTCAGCTACCATTTGCCGCATAGCATTAAGATTTCCTTTTGCTTCGGTCGCTAATCGGGTAAGTTCGCCTGCATCGCTTTGCATCGTTTGGATGGTTTGCAATATATCAATTGCTTCACCAATACACATTCCCAAATTAGGGAAAAATCGAGATAACTTTTTAAAGCCTTTATCTTCTTTTAAGCCGAGTAAACAACTTGCCAGCTGGTTCTCATCCATGATACCAAATTCGGCTTCAATGGCCTGATAGCGTTCAGAACCAACCGCAACTCCTTCAAATAAAGCTTGCAATTTAACCACATCAGTTCTTAAAAGAGCAAGATGTTCTTGATAACTAGCAATTTGTTCTGGCGTTGGATTTTCAGTTTTGGCCATACCCTCAAGGACTTTTGCTCGCGCAAAAATATCAATTAACAGCTGGCGCTTTGGCACCAACTTTTCAGGATCTTCCTGTTCCGGCAAAGCAGCGGCAACGGAGTCTGGATCTTTTAATAAATCGGCTGTCCGCATTGCGGTTGCCACCACTTCGGGTCGATCAATTGCTACTAAGGAACAAATCTCTTTGGCTTCGGTCGGATTCATTTCATTACTTGCAACTCTCCTCCAAACCTCAAAAATGCGCGAATTAACTACTTGATCCAAAGCTCTTTTAGCATCGCCTTTAGCATTTTTAGCCATAGCAGCAAGAATTGCTTCAGCGTACTTTAACTGCAGCTGGCTTCTAGACTCAGTACTATTTAATTGAGTATCAAATATATTTTGTACGACCGATTGAGCATCTTTTTGGGCAACTTTTTCTGCGACCAAGATCGCCGCTGCCGCCGCCATTCTTTGGCGTTGATTTTCATCTAAAGGATTTTCTTCGGCATTTTTTGCTCCAGCGACCAGCTGATCAACGGCTCTAAAATAATTTGACACACTCACTGAATCTTTCCAATTAACATCGTTCGATAAACGCTGCAATTGTCTAGCAAAAATGGCCTGCTCACTTACTGGAATGGGAAGTTCTTTCGAGCCTTCCCGCCCTTTTCCTAATTGTTCTGGGCCATTAAAAGCATCCAAAGACAATTTTGAAGTGTCATTCATAATAGAGTCGATATTGTCCTGAATCATACTAGTAATAAAAGACTGTAATTCTTGCAATTTCTGCTGCTCCATCCCCAAGGCTTCGGAATTGAGTTGTAGCGTAGCCATGTTGAGCTGATTATTGTATGCCGCATTTTCTACATTATTAACGGTTGATCCAGTATTTGTTGAAAGCTTGTCTCCTTTCTTTGCTTCAACTGCATTGCGATTGCAAGAACCATCATAGATTTTATTTATTATAAAAGTTAGAAAGGTTGAATTGGTGGCCAAATCAACAATTCCGCTAGTTAAATCTCGAACCCCAATCGTTCCATCCCAAGCTTTTTGACCGGTCAAAGCACCAGCAAGCTTTTCACGTATTTTAACACTATCAATAAGTGTAATTTCTGGTATCTTACCGTCTTTTGTTTCTAGTTTCCCCTCCGCCCAATCTCCTAGTTTATCTTTTATTTTATCCGTCAACTCAAATTTTTCGGATACTTTCATTAATATTTGGACAACAACTAACGTGGCGGATACGGCCAATTGGCGCCAAGCTTGGGCCATTTCATTACTCCGATCGACATAGGTTTGCACACTTTCAAAAGCCAAATCCAATTGTTTTAAGTAATTAGCCTTTTCCGCTTCTACTGCATCGGCTGCTCCAAAAGAAGATGGCGCGCCAGCAATCCTCGCACGCACCTTACAAATAGCCTCAGCTACCCGCAACGAAAGAATTATCCGATTGTATAAACACTGTATCGCTCGCATATTTTCATAATATAAAGAGCTATTGACTGCTACCTGACCAGAACCGATCGAGGTAGTCATATTTGCGGCCTGCATATCGGTTAAGGCCCCGCGCAATATCTGTTGGCTCTCAGAATCAAAACAATTATTAGTTAGCAAAGTAATCATCTCAATGTTATTTTTATATTCCTCTAATTCACCATAACCAGCCGTTGCATCAAAATAATTTTTGGCCGAGTTAAGAGCTGCTCCAGCTATATCTAACCCCGCCTGAGCCCCCTCCAAAACTTTTTGCAACGCTTCTTCCGCCACCGTACCAAATCCGGCACAGACAATAGAAATGGCAGAGATTGCCGCAGAAACAATCGCCCAATTAGTTTCGGTTTTTTGTGAAACGTTAAGGTTGCGGCGGGAAATAATATCTTCTACCATTTCGGTTTTAAGTTCATAAGCCTTAACCTTGGTATCCATCCTAGCTTTTGCCGTTTCACGAGCTTCCTGAAAATCACCACCCAAAAAGACTCCTGTTGAATTGGATAAAGCAATAAATTTTAAATCTTCCTGGGCTTTAATCGTCATCAGCATTATCTGTTCATATAAATAGATCTTGGTTAATTCGTTGCGAACTTCCATAAATAGCTCGGTATCTTTAACCCATTGGTCGCCAGCAGATAATGGATCTTTACTATTTTCTCCATCACCATGCGAATTCTCATCAATTTTATCAAGCTGAGAATTGTACATTTTTTCAATTTCATCTTGTGTTTTATCTACCGAGTAGTAATCGGTTTTATCGTAAATATTGTCATCGATTTTATTCACAGCATTATAAACAATTTGCCCAACTGCAGCTCCCAGTTGCCCCATAGCCGCAATAAAACCAATAGCGACTACGACACTGGCCCCGCCAGTAAATATGCCTAAAACAAGTAGCACGATTGCGATACCAACTCCAACCGCACTCCCTAGCGCCACATAAGCCGCTTTTTCCACCATTTCAGCTTCTTGTTTTTGCTTATTGGCATTCTCAACCTTATTTTTTATGCCAGCCAACTTAAGGTCAAAAGCCAAAAGGCGACTGTCCATGCCAGCTTTTAGCGCTGCTCCCGCGGCCTCGTCAACTTCAAAATTACCCAGTCCAGTGGTTAATTTGAGGACAACTTTTGTAAGACGAACTTTAGCTTCAATCAACATCACCACTAGTCTTTCTGCATTTTGAATACTGTTTAAACTCTCGCGCAGAGAATTGATTTTTGATTCATATATCCCCTGTATTCCATCGCTGCCGGTATAAGTAACACTTTCACTACTCAGCTGTCCAATTACTGCCCACTCGCTCTGTTGCAGATCATCCAGTTTAGCAAGTTCATCGTCGTAATTATTTATCTCATTCCGTATTTGGCTAACACTGGTATTGTACAAATCTGCCAGAATACGATATGTATCATTTACATCTAACTGGGTTGGAGTAGTGGTATCATCGGTAGTTAAATTCCAATACTCCAAAGCAAAAAAATCGGTAATGTTGCGAGTTAGTCCCCCAAGTAGCGGCACACCACCTCCCATAATCGGATCCCATGCTGACCAGAGCAAATACTTGGACATTTGCCAAGAGTCATAAGCATCAACTGCCTGATTTTGAGCCGAGATAGCACTTTGTAATTGGTAGGCCATAGCTGAAAAGACAGAACCTTCAAATTCTTCTATGCCTTGCAAAACCGTTCCCAAGATGACACTTAAATCAGAAGAGGTTTTGAAGCCCGTTTGCCCTTCAATAATAATATTTTTCAGGTCTTGTTTAGCACGCTGCAGCATGAAGTATAAGCGTCGATAGTTCTGCATGCTATCCAAATACATTTGATACGCCATTATTTTGTTGCGATCAATATCTACCTTGTTTCCACCAATATCTTGTGTCAAGTTTTCCCAGGTAATATTATTATAAATGCTTGCTATATCTGTTAGGCCATCTTCATATAAGCTAGAATCTCCAAGAACCCTCTCGTATTGTTGCTGTACATCTTTCATGAAAGTTTCATAGTTATCCATGATCTTACTGGTGGCAGCCGCCACTTGTTCATCCTTATCCCGCTGTACTGCGTCATTGGCTCCGATGGTCCAGCAATAGGTAATCCAGCTCCACACACCGGCAGAAGCATCCTCTTTGGCTTTATTAATTTCACGATCATTCTTAGCACTATTAAAGGTCCAGACTTCCTCACTCATTTCCATTAATTGTCCCTGGGACATTAGCTTGGCTGCTTCGCAAGCAGTACTAATGGCTTCTGAAACAGACATGCTACTATCATCGCTGGCTCCATCTTTGGCAAGCAACCCGAAAGCGGCTTTTTTTAGATCGTTGAGACCATCAATGATTGCTCCAACAATTTGTAGGGCATTTAAAATATTATTTAATTTTTCATAATAAACATAAAATTCTGGATCAATATATTCATAGCCAGTATCCGGATCAGTTTTTGTCCACTCCCCATTTTCAAGATAATCCGCCACCGCGCTGGCTTCATCCATTAAAGCATCCGCCGCATCAACAGCATCTCCCTCAACATCGCGACTATTATTACTACTACTTGTGCCCTCTGTGCCGTTTGTCCCATGGGTCATATCCGGATCCCCGGAACAGGCTTGGCGATCCTCTGGAGCTGGTGCACCAAAATACTCGGGCAGATTAGGGATATAATTGCGCATATTAATTGGCTTGCGTGAATGAAGGATAAAAACAGCCCGATCACGAGCAGAAGAAAAATCGATTTTTGCTTTCCCACTATCCAGAGGTAAATCTACCGGGGCTTGGTCATTAACAAAATACGATGGTTGCCCCATCGGATTAATGTCAAGACGCTCCTCAGTCTTAATTGTAGTATTAGCTTGTATGCCTGAAAAAGTAACCATTTTTATTTTTTAGTCCTTCTCTGCCTTCACGGGCCATCACGGGCCTTCTCTTATATATATATCGTGATAAATAGGGGTAAACTTGCGTAATTTTGAGGCTATTTTCGTGCTTTATTCTGGAGTAATCGGGGCAGTTTTGGCTGCAGCTGAGAGTTCAACTGAATCCACCCCACCGGCAGCAGGAGCTCCCGCTGGTATTGGTGTGTCAGCTGAATTACTACTATCCGTGATTGTTTCTTGGTTATTGGAAATATTTGGGCCTTTCATTCGCTTATGCAGATCAAGTTGCGGTTGCACTTGCTTGGCAGATTGAAGCGCATTGGCAATCGCCCGTGGGTCAGTTTGCGAAGCAAAGCCTTTCCACCACCCGCCGTAAGTAATAGCCATTATATTACAACTCCTCCGGGAAGTGGAAAACCGTCTTTAGGAGTCAATTGTTCTTTTTCATTGGGGTTTTCAACTGGTGTTTCTCCCCGTTTAAAGCGATCAGGAATCATACTATCTGCTTGTCTGATTTCTCTCCCGTCAGCACACTTTCCCATTAGTCCATTATTGCCGACAATATTTTCTGTTAATCTTGCCACTGTTTGGTTAGCTTTACCGACCACGCCAGTTTGACTACCTTCAAAAGTTGCGCTAATAGCCATTATTCCTCATCTCCTTCAGCCGTCCTATCAGCCATGCGAATATTGTCAAAATGGACTACTTTGCCGCCATTTAAAATTACATCCCGCATTTCTGCTTGCAAAGCTTCATACCTTAACTTGGTTTTTGCCTTCATTTCTCCATCAGCTCCATTGTCAATTAATGCCCAAATCCGGCGAGTGTGTTTTGCTCTCATATTAATATTGCGAGAATAGTCATCATCCCGATTAGAATCTTCCTCAATCCCTTTTTGCATCAAATATTGTAAGAACATGGATAACTCTTCCCAGCTTTGAATGTCATAATCTTCCACCATCTTGGCAAGTTTATCGCCAAAGACTCCATCTTGAATCGCCCTAAAGATTTCATCAGAGTTGCTAGGCATAACATAATCTGCTGGAGCACCGAGGGCCAAACTACCTTCTATCATCGCATCAAAGGCTCCCGTATCTTGGTTATGGAAATAGCGGGCATCACAGTATTTGGCAAATATCTGACTGTATTGCTTAAAGCGATCAATATCTGCGCCAGCTGAGTCGGGATCTTGATCGTAAAAAACGTAATTTTCTTCTCTGTGATCGTCAGGGTGAACTTGAGTTGGTGGTACTTGGGCCTGCAAAGTACGTTCAATATTAAATAAAGCCGTACTAAATTCAGTAAAGCCTTCAACCCGGTCGTTTTCATCGCCACCATCCCTGTTACCCAACAGACACTTAAAGGAAATAATGTTCATCTTATAGCCTGGTAAGCCATTTGCCATCATTTTTTCATTCCAGGCCTCTCTAGTCAATTCGCCTTTAAAGGCCAATGAATATAACTCATCAAATAATATTTCAAGCTCTGCTGGTTCTTTTCCGGCTCCACTCATAATCCGCTGGAAGCGGTGCAACTCAACTTCTTTTTTGTGTTCAATAAGTGTCCCAATTTCGTCATCCCCTTCTGCACCTACACCAATGGTTAGACCATCGTCTTGCCCATCCTTACCATCACAGGACACTCCATAGGAGTCCAAACCAGCCAATTGGTCTTGACCAATCCCCCAAATGGTTCTTAATTCGGTAGCATTAATAACCCCATCTCGGGTAGCTTTACTAATTTCTCCCTCTATATCATTCTCTAGAATTGGGGTTCCCAAAGCCTTGATCGCCCGATTACGTTGATCTTCTATTACCGCAGCAGTCCTAGTTTCCGGTTTTGGTTCCGGAGCTTGGCTGCCAACAGGGACATATCCTCTCGGAGTTGTTTTGTCTACCGCGCCAGGTGAAGACATCTTAGGCCTCCTCCTTTACGCCCAAATTAGTTTCTTTTTGGAGTTTAGTAATTAGTTTATTAAGCATGGCTATTTTTTCTGCTACCTTTGGCCCCTTTTCAAAACGAGCATTTTCCATTTCCCTTTGCGCTAATCCATACATATCTTGATTGGCCTTATCTTTTAAAGCCACAAATTCTTCGGGCCTTAATTCAAATCCTAAACGTTGTAAATTTTTCATAATATTTTTAATCTTGTCATCGACTAAATTTTTAGCTGGTCCTTCATCGAAAAAGCTAGCGCGCTCTTGCAGAGCTTCTTCTAGCATTTCCATCGATTTAACCTTTGCCAAAGTCCTTGCTTCTTCTTGAAGCCGGGAATCTACATCCCTGGTATATATACTTAGTCGTATTAACCCCCCCCGTAACTTGCATACTTTGAACCAAGTTTTGACTTTATCAATTGCCCCAGGGCATAAGGCCATCTGCATGTAGGCCGCCCGCAAGCGATTGAGCGCTAGGTCTTTCTCATCTTTTTCATTATAATCAAATTGGGCTTTTTGACGGCGCGAATTGGGATCATTATCCTTTAAGTCAACAGAACCGGTAGCTTCATGCGGGATATCTAACAAATATAAGCCATGATCTTCTTTCTTTTGCGGCCAAACATCGTCCATCCACTTTTCGGCTTTAAAGCCCACTTTTTCCCCAACTTGGATCAAGCGATGACAAGCCTTAAAATCATTATCCTGTAAGAAGGTTCTTGCGATGAGCTGGTTTTCCAATTCATGCATCACCATTCCTTGGACCTCGGAGCGTGCTTCTTGTGCCGCCTGTTGCCCCAGTTCTTTCCCCGCTTTCTTCATGAGTTCTGCAAAACCTCGACGCCTTACTAATTGTGAGAGCTTGGTATCAGAATCCAAGTAATACAGAATAGCAGCATCTTTTAATAATCCCACCATGTTTTTCTGAGTTTCACTGGTTTTGTATTGCTGTTCCATATAAGATATCTCTTGGGTAGATTTTCCTTCTTTAATCATCTTTTCTTTAATAACTTCCCATTTTGCTTTGGTTTGTTGCTCAAAATTGCCTTTCCCTTGGTTTAAAGCTTTTACCGGCAAGGCTATTTCATTGCTTTTTGACAGAGATATTTCAACCTGGTCAGAAAAGTCGCCTTGCTTTAGGCGTGAAGAGTTTTCTTTTTTATCAGATCGATTATCTACCTTGGCTTTAGGAGCTACCCCTTCAGACATAATACCGGCACTGGCTACTTTGGCCAATAAATCACGTAGAATTTGGGTACTGGCTTCTTTATTACTACTAGATTCCAGCACTTTGGTCATAAGATCTTTGTGTTCAACACCTTCGTTCTTTTGAAATTTATCAATCTGGCGCAGTTCATTAGCGATAGAAACAGTTGCCCCTTCAGCGGATACTACCGCAGCCGCCTGCGAGGCTACATTTTGCATAGGACGATTATCCATAAATTTTCCCTTTTAGTACAATTTCAGGCTGTTGACATTTATTCCCATTTTTAGCCCTAATATTTGCCAGCTCTCTTTCTTGCTTGCGAAGCAAGTTTTTGGTTTTGACAATGTAAGAATCTAAACGTCTGATTTTAGCTAGCACATCTTCAGCCGTTTCTTCTTCTTTTTCTAATAAAAATGCTTTTTCCGCCATTATACGACCTCACTCTCACTGCCACTTAGCATTGGGTACTGATCCGTTAATCTCACCCCTTCCACTTCAAACTTATCCAACAGATCTTGAGTGGCTTTGACCCGCATTTCGCACAAGCTTTCATCCGAAACTCTTTCTGGTTTACCTAATTTCTTAAATTGAATAGCAAGCGCATCAATCACAGACTTTATTGTATTTAATATTTTTCTAGCGGCTTTGGGAGAAGAGGCCGTCACAATTGTCATTACTTCGCTTTCAATTGTATTTTGTAAAAGGGCTTCGGCTTGTTGGGTGCTAGCAGTAATTGCTTCTTGCTTTAAATCACTAATTTCTTCATTTGAGACTCCCAGCGCAAAAAGGGCGACCCTGATTCCTGCCGCTTTAGTTGCATGAAGCATAGCTACCAGCAGATTATTGTGAGTTTGACCCATACCATAACTTTTTTTAAAACTGTCTTTTAAGTTTTCTCTTAAGTTATCTATCCCAGAATCTAAACGATCAAGCACAGGATGGGCCCTAATGGCTTGCTGCATAATAGGCACGGTAGTCGCAGTAAAAAACAATGAATCAGTCGGATTGAGTTGCCTTGCCATTTCATCCTCTGACATGTTAAATAAGTTGTCTTTTCGGCCTTGTTTTTCAACTTCTCGGCTGTCTTTTTTACCGGCATGACCCACCGGCTGGCGCCGATCAAGATTGGCCCAAGAAGTTAAATCAGCTACATTTGAATTATTACCCAAGGTCATTGTTATGCCCCTCTAATCCAGAATCAACTTCAATCTTTGGTGTCCTTGGCTGCTTTCGATAAAGCCTTTTGAACACTTTCAAGCATATTTTTTTCAACCGACTTTTGCACGACCATATCTTTTAACTGGGCATCCGTCATTTGAGAACTTCCATTTACCGCATTTGTCGAGTTACCCATTTTTTGCACTCCTTTGACTTTTTATTTTATTACTATTTTTTTGATCAGCCTCTTTTCCCGCCTTTTCCAGTTCTGCACGGTGTTCGGCCCTAGCTTTTGCAGCTATCTGTTTATCTTCCATATCCGTCTTCTCTGCTCGATCCACAGCAATTTTATAAAGCGCCATCGCCGTATTTGACATCGCTTGGGCTGTAATATTCAGGCCAACCGTAGCAACCGCCGGAGTGATCGAACTCATTTCTAATGAATTGGCGATCTCATCAATTGTTTCCATAGTCTCTTCACTTATATTTTGCGAATTAATTTTTTCGATCACACTATCCAACAAGTCTCCATTTTGTAAACTGTCAATTGCCGATCGAACCGCGTCCAGATTCTGATACTGGCCAGACAACACAGCATCTAAGTTTGGGTCAATATCCGAGAGAGAAATACCAAATTCTTCTTCAATATATCCTTTAAGACTGGCTAAAAGATCTCTTAATTTGTCTTCGTCTGGATGGGATGAATCTAATACATCCAAGATGTCAGTAACATTCGACGCATCAATCATCTTTTGATAAGAAGATTGCAGACCCGATATTACTTCACTAGAAAACTGGCTTGGCAACTTAGCCATTTCTATTAAGGAACAAATCAATTGGGAATCATAATAGCCTAATGCCTGCCAATATTCATCATTACCGCTATAACTAGAGATCGTATCTAAAAATTCTTTTAATGTATCAACTGAATTTAAAACTAATCCCAAGTTTGATAGTTCAGGATCAGCAGTTAACAGTTGATCCCAGGTGGCGGTTGAAACTTCTGCTGGGAAGAGCTCAAGCCATTGCGCGTCTGACATATTCAATTCGCTCTTTATTTCTGCCGAAACATCACCAGTAAAGATAAAGAGATCAGAAAGAGAGGACATAAAAGCAGAACTGGCGGTGCTATCCTGTCCCGGATTATAATCCGAAACCCCATAGCCCGGATCTGCTATGGAAACTCCTGCCCAAGGCAGTGGTGGTGGAATGAATGAAGTACTCATTTTTTTATTACCCCGTTAATATTTGAGACGCCTTATCATTAAGATCGTTCAGTGAACTAAGAAAACTAAAATAAGTGCTTATTACCGTGGAAGCATTATTTATTTTGGTTGTAGCAAATAAGGTCATCGTAGCTCCGTCATAAAGAGTTTCTGTTAAATCAGCCTCTGCATCATAAGAAGCATAAGAGCCCTGTTCAATAGCCGATACTTCTCCTGCCGTAATTTTGCTATCCGTCATCGAAGTCACCCAATCTGCCATCGTTTGGGAAAGCGAATCCATAAAACTTGCTGAGCCAACACTCCCTACATTCCCAGAAGTAGAGGAATAAAGTGCCGCTACACTACTTGATATTTCGTAACTACTAACCACTTTATTTCTCCCTCCTTTATCTTTATGATAAGAGGGAATACGCGTTTTGCGCATTCCCCCCTATTCACCCATTACCCTAGAAGCTGAGCTGCTTTATCCATCAAGTTCTTTTCGTTTCCAACGGTAGAAGTAGCTAGTGCACCAACAGTAACACTGTTATTAATTGAAATAGTGCCATCTAACACCTGAACCGCTCCAACCTCATCTGCTGACAAATCATCTAATTCACCTTCGATATTTCCTACCGAGGTTTCCATCGCTGCTGAAGCTGCTGTTTGTATTCCGGTTGCCATTTTTTTTCACCCCCCCCTTTTTTAATATTTTAAACTGCCATCTACTCCCCCATCCACAGTTATTATCGCAGGAAGTGGGGTGAAACTTGCATGGATCTTTAGGGAAATGGGGGGAACGGCAAGCCCCTCGACAGTGCTCGGGGTAAAGGGCAAGGAATGAGAGGAAGGGGGTAACGGGACTAAAGGATAGAATTGGGCTTGAGGCGGGATAAGGGCGGGACAATTACATTATTACGGATAACACAACGATTGGATAGGACCGAATCATCGATTTTTGCTTTATCGCCAATTGAGCACCAACTGCCAATAATCGACTTATTGATGCTAGCCTCTTTTCCGACAAAAGTGTCCGACCACAAAACTGAGCCAACTACCTGGGTTCCATCTTCTATCACACATTTATCACCAATAACAGAATTCTTAATATAAACGTTATTTCCAATCGTGCAACGATCCCCAATAACCACTGCCCCGTCGAAGCGAGCGGATTTTGCTATTGCTTCTCTTGCGCCAATCCAAGTAGAAGCAGCTTGCTTTTTGCCAGGAACACGGATGCGCACCCCACCTCGCATGGCAACATAGCAGGCCTGAATATATTGCTCAAGGCTCCCTACATCACTCCAATATTCCACCATTTGATAACCATATATTTCTGACTTATTGGCAACTAATTCGGGAAAGAGCTGTTTGCCAAAATCATAATGGCCCTTGGGTATCAAATCTAAAATTGCGGGCTCCATTACATATATGCCAGTATTTACAAATTTACTGCGCGCCTCTTCTGGCCTTGGTTTTTCCTGAAAAGCTAAAATCTTCCCCTCCTCATCCCGCTCCACTACCCCAAACTGGCTTACATCCTCCATCTCACACAGCGCCATCGTTACCAGGGCTTTTTTCTCTTTGTGATAGGCAATTAAACGGCCAAGATTAATATCGGTTAAAGCATCAGAAGAAAGGACTAAAAATGTATCGTTCACTTTAGCAATTTTACTGGCCATGCGTTTTACCCCACCGGCCGTTCCCAACAACTCTTCCTCATATGAATAAGTTAAACTAACCCCAAACATATTTCCGTCACCAAAGAAATTTTCAATCTGTTCAGGATGATAATGGATATTGGCAACTATTTCTTTCAGCCCATGTTGCTTCAGTAATTCAACATTGTGCTGCATGGTAGGAATATTAACAATTGGAACCATCGGCTTCGGAACCGCGATAGTTAACGGCTCCAGACGCGTCCCGTAGCCAGCGGCCATAATAAAGGCTTTCATTGTTCTATTTTATTGATGCGGCGAACGTGGCGTTCTTCTCCCGAAAAATCGGTTTTAAGCCAGACATCCACAATTTTGGTAGCCTTAGCTTTGGTTAGCTTATTGCCCGCTAAACAAAGGACATTGCAATTACCATGCTCCCGGCTTTGTTTGGCAATGTATGAATCATAAGCATTCACCGCCCGAATGCCTTTTACCTTATTGGCGACAATAGTAACCCCAACTCCCGAACCACAAACAAAGATCCCCCTATCATATTCGCCTTTGGCCACGGCTTCTGCCGCCGGTCTGGCAAAATCAGGATAATCGACCGAATCAAGCGAGTTAGCCCCAAAATCATAAAACTCGATTTTTTTACGCTTTAAAAAAGCTTTGATAATTTCTTTTAATTTATACCCTGCATGATCAGACGCCAGCGCAATTTTCATCACATTGCCTCCCTCATTTCTATTACTGCTTGTTTCATCCCGACAATGGCCGCACGGGCTATTATGGAAAATCCAATATTTAGCTCTTCCATCCCAGCAATACCTGCAATCGGTTTAACATTATTATAATCCAACCCATGCCCGGCATTAACACGTAGTCCAATCCAACGCGCCTTTTGGGTTGCGACCCCAATTTTTTCTAACTCCAAAGCGATACTATTCTTTTTTCCTTTAACATAAGAAGCTCTGGCATATCTGCCGGTATGCAATTCCACAAAATCAGCCATAACTTCAGCTGCTGCTTCTACTTGCTTAATTTCAGGATCAATAAACAAACTAACTAAAATTCCGGCTTTTTGTAATTTTTTTATTTTATTGATAAATTGTGATTTGGGATTTGTTTGTGATTTGTATTTTGTGATTTGGGATTTTACATCCAGTCCCCCTTCGGTTGTAATCTCTTGTCTTTTTTCCGGTACCAAAGTAACCATCTCAGGTTTAATCCTAAGAGCAATTTTTACCATTTCATCCGTCGCTGCCATTTCGAAATCAAGACGCGTATTTAACTTCCTAAGCCGAAGGACATCATCATCTTGGATATGCCGGCGGTCTTCCCGCAAATGACATACAATCCCATCCGCTCCCCCTGCAATAGCTGCCTTAGCCGCTTCTACTGGGTCAGGAAAGGCTTCTTGCCTAGCTTGCCGCAGAGTAGCAATATGATCAATATTTACTCCCAGACGCATTAAATCTCCTTATGGATAAGACACACAGCATAAGCCGCTATCCCTTGCTTTTTACCCGTAAAGCCCATTCCTTCTTCAGTTTTACCTTTTATATTAACTAATTCTGGCTTTGTATCCAAGCAACCTGCGATATTAATCCGCATTTGACTAATATACGGAGCCAACTTTGGCGCTTCGGCAACAACGGTGGCATCAATATTACTGACCACAAACCCCCGCTCCCGCAGTAACTCAGCCACAAACTCGAGCAATTTGAGGCTTGATATCCCTTTATATGCTTTTTCGCCTGGAGGAAAATGCTTGCCAATATCCCCTTCCCCCATTGCTCCAATCAAAGCATCAATAATGGCATGTAACAAAACATCACCGTCTGACCATCCCAATAAACCCTTAACCGATGGGATAGTAACTCCACCCACTACTAATTTGCGTTTTACTACCAGTTTGTGCGCATCATAACCAAAACCAATTTTCATACTGTCACCTTTCTTTGCATAACATTATACTATATTATTTAATGCAAATTCCCTTCAAACAAATAGAGGACCAAAGAAACGTATTCCCAAATTACTAATTGAATATCTTCATGCCTTTGCCACCATTTTTCTGGAGTAAATTTACTCTTTGTTGCTGGCCAAGAAAGAACCTCTACTCGATCCTTAGCTAATATATTATTAAAAACCAGAGAAGCCCGCCTTGTGTGTGTCGGAGAGGTAACCAAGATAATCTTATGGATATTTCTATTTAATAATATTTGACGCACAAACAAGGCATTTTCTAAAGTAGAGCGCGATTGATCCTCTAAAACAATTTTATCGAAGGGAACCCCGCCGGCAACCGCTTGTTTGCCCATCCACTCGGCTTCAGTCAAATGCCAGGCAAGTGGCCCAGCAGATAAGATTAAGAGAGGAGCATATTTCTTCTTATAAAGAATAATTCCCTCGTCCACCCTTTCTCCATTGCCATCCCCCCCCAACACCACAATTGCATCAGCAGTAGAAATCTGGTCTTTCACAACTAAATAATTTGCCATTGATTGAAGGATATAAGGGTAAATCAACCAAATTAATATGACAACAAATAGAGGGATAAGCAGCCAATATAGTTTTTTATTCATCATATTTTAGCTGGAAGATCGAAAAAGTGAACGCCAGATAAATTTGGGGTTTTTTATCATGCCATAAAGCAGGGTTCCAATAGTAGGATATGTCCGCGGATTAGAAATCAAACTCCAAAAAATAGAAGAATGATTTTCAAAATCGCCAATTTTTTCAATTAAAGAAGTATTCTCTTTAACATAGGAGAAAATACGGTTTAACACATTTTGGTCCATATTTTCCATAATATAGCGGGCTAAAAGACACAACTTTATCTCTTGCTCAAATTCTTCAATCCAGCGTTTTTGATAGATACTAAAATTATCTTCTTTAATAGCATCTGCTAAGATTTCTGCTGATTTCATGCCATAATAAATTCCACCCGATGTTATCGGTTTTACCTGGCAAGCAGCATCCCCCACCAAAGCCACATTGCCCTTAAATAATTCACAAGTCCCTATGGGAATGGCTCCAGCATTTTTCTCTACGATCTCCCCATTTATTCCATGACTTTCCATAAAAGTATTTAATTCGCTATAGGGATTATTTGAGATTGTGCCCACCCGTACATATCCGTTACCTTCGGGAATAATCCAAGTAAAAAGCGAAAATGGCTTTAAATAATGGACCTCCACCAAGTTTTTATCCGGTTGATCCAATTTTACACGATACTGGTATCCACGATATAAACGCATATCGGAAGCAAAATTAAGAGATTTTCTAACTTTAGAGTTTGGTCCATCAGCCCCGATGACAATATCTGCATAGTATTCGCCATTGGAGGTACGCAGCACATAACCATCTTTAATGGGATGAGCCTCGCTAAAAGCGGTTTTATACTCAATATTTAGGCCATGGCTAAGTTCCTTATCAAACATTGCCCGATCAACAATATAGGCAACTTCAGGCCTTTTTAAGACAAAAGAAATCTCATTATAGAAGACTTTTGCCCCATCAATAACATTAAGAATCGACTTTCTAGAAAGCGGCAGTCGCAACCCATCGAATGTATTCCGACCAACAATCCCGGCACACTGTACCGGCCTACCTACTTCGGCATGTTCTTCCAAAAGCAAAGGGTCAAAACCCGCTTGTTTTAACAGCTGCCCCAAATAGCAACCAACCGGGCCAGCTCCAACAATAACAATTTTTTTTGATTTCTTAATCATAATTAATAGGCTCCAGTACCAAGCAACACGACTGGAACCGTCCTTAGCAATATTTTTAGATCCAGCCAAAGCGACCAATTTTCAATATAATAGATATCCAAATGGACCATTTCTTCAAAAGGAAGCAATGACCTACCGGCTACTTGCCATAGACCGGTAATTCCTGGCCGGACACGCAATCTTTTCATATGCCAGGAAGAATATTTTACCACTTCTCGCGGCAAGGGAGGCCGAGGACCAACCAGACTCATCTGTCCAAAAAAAACATTTAATACTTGGGGGAGCTCATCAATGCTGAAACGGCGCATAAATTTGCCCAGCGGGGTTATGCGCGGGTCATTTTTCATCTTAAATAAATTTCCATCAACTTCGGAAAGCGGAGCGAGCTTAGGAAATAATTTCTCAGCATCTTGCACCATTGAACGAAATTTGAACATATAAAAAGTTTCTCCATCCTTACCCACCCTTTCTTGTCGAAAGAAAACTGGTCCGGCCGAAGTAACTTTGATTAGCAAGGCAAAAAAGGCAAAAAGTGGGGACAAAACAACCAGGCCAATAGAAGAGAAGAGGATATCGAAGCTTCGTTTTACTATAGCATTTAGTCCTTTGAGGGAAATCTCGGAGATGGTAAGCAAAGGAATACCACTTAGCTCTTCTACATCTAAACGGCTGGCAATTAATTCGAGAATACCTGGCACAATTTTAAACTCTACATTCAATCTTTCACACTCAGTTACTATCTCCAATATCCTTTGGGCAGATAGGCTATTGCTAGCAATAATAATTTCATTAATTTTTTTTGTGCGTATAATTTCTTTTATCCTCTCCGTTTCAATGCCCCCTAAGATTGGGATAGAAAACTGCGATTTATCGTTTTTTTCCGTATTATCATCTAGGAAGGCAACCACGTTATATCCCAGATTTTTATCTAGGCTAATTTTATTAACCAGCACCTGCCCCATTTCTCCGGTTCCTAGGATTAGAACATTTCTTACGTTCCAGCCCCGGGAGCACAACCAACCTCTTATTCCAAAAACAAAGGTGCGCTCTAAACCAAACAAAACAAGGGCAAGAAACCAGGCATTAACAATAACTAAACGGGAAAACCAAAACTCCCGATAAAGAAATAATAAACTGAGCAGCAAAAGAGTAGAAGCAGAAATTGACAAGAACAAAGAAGCTATTTCATCGAGAAGTGAGGTGATACGCCTACCATCATACAAACCGATCAATTTGAATACCGCCAACCAGAGAAGAGAAACAATTACCAAGACTTTAAAATAATGTCCAAAGATTGGAATAGATTCAGGAGTAATAAAGAACAAAACATTAAAACGCAAATAATAAGCTAAAACAAATGACAAGTTAATCAATAACACATCACTTACAATATTTAGCAACATAACTTAAGGCAACCTCGGCAGCATTTCCTTAGCAAATGCGTTGCTAGGATCAAGCATAAGTAATTGGTTTAATTCTTCCTTGGCCCGTTGTTTGTCGCCACGTAATAAGAAGATCTTAATCAGCCCACTGTGCGCTCCACTATTTTTTGGGTCGAGCATTACAACCTGCTGAAAATCAGCAAAAGCCAAATCGATCTTTTTTTGCTGCAATAACACTTCGGCCCTAAGTAAATAGCCGGCAGGATCATTTGGCTTACTACCAATCATCCGATCGCAAAGTAAAAGGGCCTTATCATATTTGCCCTTTTGCAGATAAATACTACCAGCTTCGTTTAACACCAAGATACTATCACCATATTTTTTCAGGACACTTTCTAAAACCCTTAAAGCTTCATCTGGCTTTCCTAGTTGATTATAGACTCCTTCCATCCGTTTCATGGGTTCAACTAAAGTGGGATTAACAAAAAAAGCTTTTTCATATAATTTAGCAGCCTCAGCAAAATTGCCATTTTTTTCAGTGATCATGCCAAGCAACAAATATACTTCTGCGTAATAAGGGTCGATTTTTAATGCAATTTGGGCATATAAAGTAGCTTGTTGCAAGGCAGCTGGGTCATTCGCCATTGATAGCATAAAATAAGTCTTAGCCAAAATAAAATAATTATCCGCGTTATAAGGATCAATTTTGGTACCATATTTTAAGGTGGCGATCGCTTTATTTAACATTTCATTTTTATCATACCCTGTAGGGGAAGAATTCAAATAAGTAATTCCAAGGTGAGAAATAGTTCCTCCCTCAAGAGGATAGATTTGCAACGATTTCTCAAGATCAGCTGCAGCTTGGGATACTCTGCGCATATCAAGCTGAGTTTTACCGGATTTAAACCAAATATCACCATAGAAGGAAAGGAAAGACGCATAGATGGCCGCAGTACAAAGCACAATCACAACGGCAACGGAAAGCCACGGGATTTCATCTAAAGAAAGTGTTTTGGGTTTACCAACAGGCTCTCCTACTTCGTTTGACCCTACCGCCATAACCAACGCCCATATTATCCAAAATAGAAAAGTAATGGCTACGACCCCAAAACTAAATTGGTTTTGCACAAGATAAGACAAGGCTGCCGCTAATAAGCCCGCGACTACAAAACGCTCGTTATTGCCTACTTTGCTAACCTTATTAATTCCGGATCGAAAGAAGGTGACAAGCAACCAAAGATAAACAAAAAAAGCCACCAATCCCTTTGTAACACTTACATCCATTGTCTCGTTATGATTGCGATCTTGTTTAACATGAAAAGCCTCTTTGAACCTAAAAAGATCGGTTTCGTAACGCGGAAAAACCATTTTGAGAACCTCTGGTCCAATTCCAAACAAAGAGTTATCGGCAAGAATATGAAAACCGCTAGTCCAGGTTTCGGTCCTAGATCCGGCAGCTCCTTTCAATTCTAGGCTGGTATCATTTTGAGAAGCAACTTTATCCTTTTTGGTATTAACCTCGTCGGTAAAGCGCTGCAAGGGAGAAAATTCGGGCTGTAACATGGTTATTCCGGAAACCAAAACAATTAAAGCAAGGAGCACGGCAAATTTCTTATAATGATTGAGTAACCATTTTCTCCCAATTAACAAAGCAAATAAAACCGTTCCTGAAAACAGCCCCATGTAGCCTCCACGACTTTGGGTATACAGCAGAGCAATATAAACCAACAATAATACAATTCCCAGTATAACCTTGGTAATTTTGCTGTTAATATCATTATATTTAAAAGCAAATATAAGAGAAATAAAGGTCATCACAAAAAAACCGGAATACCACAAAATCACACTATCTGCATCTAATTTGTATATCATCAACAAGAATATACACGGAACCAATATCAAACTAGAAACTGGTAATATTTGCTGCTGCCAGTTGATTTGCCTTGCTTCTCCTTCATTTTCAAAAAGAAAAAGAGCTAAAACCAGAAAGAAAGCCATCAACATAAAAGCAGCCATAAAATTAGGTTGCCCAATTGTTCCAATTACCCTTTGCCAAGTTATCACCCCTCCCCACATGTAGGGGTCAAGCGAATGCCTTTGCAAGATGGAATAGATTGCCATAAGAGTGGCAGCCGGAATTACCATTACGATTACTCGTTTGATCTGCTCAAAGGACTTAACATAATTTGTGGTAATAAAAAATAACGCACCGTAAATAAACCAAGTTGAGAGTCCCTCGTAGCGGCCATAAAATCCCACAAAACTGGTGTAAACATGAACAGAGGTTAGAGTAGCAACACTGACACAAAGCAGGAATGACACTATTGGCCAGTCCAGCATAGTTCGTACGAACTGATGCTTTTTCAAAATTAATATTTTGCAAGACCAAATTCCAAGAGCAATAACAACAAAAGCCCTTAGCCAAGCAATTTTGGTGCCAGAGAAAACAATTCCTAATCTACGGTCAAACAATATTGGCACAAGAAACACCATCACAAGCAATAGAACTTCCATAGACCAGTCAAACATTTTGGGGCTTTTCCAATCAAATTGCGAGTTTTTTAATTTTTCCATAGAATATACTTCTTTTCTATAAACTCCTTAATTTTTTGTTGGAACTGCCTTTTGCTGAATACTTCCGCTTGTTTTCGTATTTCATCTCTATCAAAATTCATAAACTTTATTTGTTCAACCGCTTGCATCAGACTTTCCGGAGTCTGCTCATCAAAAAACAAACCGGTTTTACCTTCAATCACCGTTTCTTCAGCTCCTCCTCCCCGATAGGCAATTACCGGCCTACCACTCGCCATAGCCTCAACAGGAACTATGCCAAAATCCTCTTCCCCCGGGAAAATTAGCGCTCGGCACTCCGATAAATATTTTTTTAATTTTGAGTCGTCAACTTTGCCCAAAAACTGTATATTACTCTTTGCCATTTTTTTTAATCTGTTATCATCTTGCCCACTGCCAATGATTTTTAAGGGGAGATCAAGACGATTAAAAGCCTCAATAACTAAATCAATTCGTTTATAAGCATTCAACCTAGAAATGACCAAAAAGTAATCACCACTAATGCTAGATGGCGTAAAGAGTTCTGTCTCAACTGGAGGATAAATTATAACAGATTCTTTTTGATAAGTCTTTTGGATTCGATCAGCAATAAAGGAAGATATCGCAATAAAATAATCAACATTAGAAGCCGTTTGGAGATCCCATTTTTTTATTGGTTCTAGCATGAAAGAAAGCATATTTTTTATTAACTGCAAAAATTGATCTTGTTTTATATAATCGTCAAATCTCCAAACAAAACGCATTGGGGAATAGCAATAGCATATATGCAATTGGTTTTTTGACTTTTTTACCCCTTTAGCAAAGGCTGAACTGGAAGATAAAATAAGATCATAGCCAGACAAATCAAATTGCTCAAAGGCAATTGGATAGAGTAAAAAATAATAGCGATACAATTTATAGATAAAAGGAAGCTTCTGCATAAAAGAGGTACGAATGTCCATTTGGCGAAAAATGCCCGGCATCCTCTTTTCGTCATAGATAGAGGTATAGATTGGCGCAGAAGGAAATATCTCGTGCAGCGCAGCTAGAACTCTTTCCGCTCCGCCAAATTGATTTAGATAATCATGAACAATGGCAATTTTCATTTTACATGTCGATTTTACGTTTAATTAAATTCAAATCATAGTCAACCATCATTTTGACTAATTCTCTAAATTTTACTTTTGGTTCCCAGCCAAACGTTTTTTTGGCTAAAGAATAGTCTCCTTGCAGCAGATGAACTTCCGATGGCCGTCGCAGAGTTTCATTCACTACAACATATTTTTTCCAATCTAATCCCACAAGTTCAAAAGCTAGTTCGGCAAATTCTTTTACCGAGTGAGTTTCTCCGGTAGCAGCAACATAATCCCCCGGCTTCGGTTGTTGCAACATACGCCACATCGCGTCCACATAGTCGCCAGAAAAACCCCAATCTCTTTTAGCTTCGAGGTTGCCCAGTTCCAATTTACTTTCCAAACCCAATTTAATTTTTGCAACCGTTGAGGAGATTTTCCTGGTAACAAACTCATAGCCGCGACGAGGTGACTCATGATTAAACAAAATTCCATTGGAAGCATGGATATTATAAGCTTCTCGATAATTGACAGTCAGATGATAGCCAGCAACCTTGGAAATCCCATAAGGTGATCGGGGATGAAAGGGGGTTTTCTCATTCTGCGGAGTTTGAAATGCCATCCCAAACATTTCACTGGAACCAGCAAAATAAAAACGACAACTAGGGCATGCTTCTTTAATTGACGAAAGAACATAATGGGTCCCATTTATGTTGGTATTTATGGTCGAAAATTCATCTTCAAATGAATAGCTCACAAAACTTTGGGCCGCCAAATGATAGCATTCATCCGGTTTTACTTTCTGAAAAATATTAAAAATACTAGCATAACTCTCGAGTGATGCCGGGTGTAGCACCAGTTTGTTTAATAAGTGCTTAATTCTCCCCATTCTATGATTTACGTCTTCAAAAGCTACTCTTCTAACAATTCCATGCACTTCATACCCTTTTTCCAATAATAATTCGGCTAGATACGAACCATCTTGTCCAGTAATCCCGGTAATTAAAGCTTTTTTCATTGTTTCACTCCTTTAAATACTAATTAAGATACTTTTTTTCTATCAGGTATTCTTTGAGTGCTATCTGCCAGGTAGGCATTTGGTCTAGACCAATTTTTGCCAAATTGGCATTTTTTAGCACAGAATAAGCTGGTCGTTTTGCCTTGGCATAGTATTCTTTAGATGAGATTGGCGTCAATTTTACTTTTTTGCCAAGCAATTTAAATATTTCAGCCGCAAAAGCGTACCAAGAACACTGGCCATGATTAACCATGTGGTAGATGCCATACTTATCGGTTCGGATCAATTGATTCACCACTCGCGCTAGATGAAGCGTATAGGTGGGAGAAACGATTTCATCATCAATCACTTTTAATTCGGTTCCTTTTTCTGACATCTTAAGCATGGTTTCAACAAAATTCCCCCCACCCTTGCCTAGACAGCCCGCAACCCCATAAAGTCCGGTTGAACGAACAATAAAATGTTTACCCGCAAAAATTCGCACCAAGTTTTCCCCATTCAATTTAGATGTTCCATAGACAGAAAGCGGATTTGGACAATCGCCTTCAAGGTAAGGTTCATTTTTGGTACCATCAAAAACATAATCTGTGGAAAAATGGACCATACACGCTTCCACTGCCTGGCAAGCTTGGGCGACATTAGAGGCGCCTAATTCATTTACTTTGAAGGCTAATAATTCGTTCGTTTCACAATCATCTACTTTATGGTAAGCAGCGGTATTGATGACAATCTCGGGGGATAATTTTTTGATCAAAGATATAGTTTGCTCTTTATTGGTTATATCAATATCATTTATGGTTAAGGGTATTTGCTCATCTTTTGGAATAACGCGGCAGAGATCATAGCCCAACTGACCATCGGCACCAATAATGACTATTTTCATAATTTGATTAAACTAAGATCTAAGGCCAGCACATGATAATGTTCTTTTTTCCCTTTATCAATATCATGGGGTTCCTTTAAATTAATCTTCCAATCCAATTTTGCCGTCTCACCACCAACCCGAATCCCACTACTATTCACTAATCTTCGAGCTTCAGAGATTGACGGTGCAATCCCGGAACAGGAAAGGAAATGAGCAACTGACAGAACGCCTGACTTGATAGCTTCTTTTTTTTGCTCATAGGGAAGAATATCTAGATTAACATGCTCAATTTCTTCCCTGTGCTCGCTTAGTATCTCTTTTTTTTCATGCATTGAAACCCAATCCATTTCGGCCTTTTCGGCTTCAGATTTTCCACAAAAGCGCTCAGTCAGCATAAATGCCAGCCTTTTTTTAGCATCTTTGGGGTGCTGATTTTTTACTTGTTCCATGTTTTCCAAAGTCAACAACTCATAATAACGCAGCATTAACACGTCAGAAATTGAAAGGATTTTACTATAAATATTAATCGCCGGCTCGGTAATACCGATATAATTATCTAACGACTTGCTCATTTTCTGCACGCCATCGGTACCTTCCAAAAGCGGCATGGTCAATATACATTGCGGAACTTGTGAAAACTCCCTTTGCAGCTCCCTGCCGACAAGCATATTAAACTTTTGGTCAGAACCACCAACCTCCAAATCCGCTTTTAACTCAACCGAATCATAGCCTTGTATGAGCGGGTACAAAAATTCATGGATAGAAATGGGCCGCTCTTTCTCAAAACGGTTCATAAAATCATCCCTCTCCAGCATGCGGGCAACCGTATATTTGCCGGCCAAATTGATAACATCTTCCATTTTTAGTTTTGACAACCAGTGACTATTAAAAACCACTTTTGTCTTGCTGGCATCGAGGATTTTAAATACTTGATCCTGATAGGTTTTAGCATTTCTTTCCACTTCTTCCGATGTCAAAGGCTTCCTCGTTTCTGATTTGCCGGTAGGATCACCAATGCGCGCGGTGAAATCTCCCACTAAAAATATTATTTCATGGCCCAGATCCTGCAGCTGACGCAGTTTGGTTAGGACAACAACATGCCCTAAATGAATATCAGGGGCAGAAGGATCGGCTCCCCATTTAACTCTCAAGGGGCGGTCTTGTTTTAATTTGGCAATGAATTCATCTTCGGGAATTAATTCCAACGCACCGCGCTTAATTATCTTTAATGTTTCTTCGATGTTTTTCATTTGCACCCAACCCTCTCCAGGGCTTTTCTTACGGCCGTAATCGGAACATCGTTTCTTACCACCACCGAACCTATTTTTTCTGGCAAAACAAAATTTATCTTCCCTTCTCTTACTTTTTTATCTTTAATTAAACCATTCCCGATCTTGCGACATGAAACTCCGGTAATTTTGGTAGGAAGTCCCAATTTACCCAGCAAGTTAATTATTCGCTCTACTACGGCACCGTCAATCATCTTCAGTTCTTCAGCAATATATGCTGCAGCAATCATGCCCAAGGCAACAGCTTCCCCATGCATAAATTTGCGATAATTGGTGGCAGATTCGATCGCATGTCCAACCGTATGCCCATAGTTTAAAATCATCCTAAGACCCGCTTCTTTTTCATCTTCTGAAACTACCCGGGCTTTAATTTTGGCCGATTCTTTAACAATAATTTGCCAGACCTTCATGGCCGCCCGCAAAGTATCCGAAGACTTAAAAGCATTTACATTTAAATGGTGGGCATTGGCTTCAATAAATTTGAAGAACTCAGCATCTTTAATGATGCCATATTTTACCACTTCAGCAAGTCCGGTCCGCAATTGTCTGGCAGGCAAAGTAGCAAGAGTTCGCACATCAATAATAACGGCCTTAGGCTGGTAAAATGCCCCAATTAGATTTTTTTCTTGCGGATGATTAACCCCAGTTTTACCGCCGACCGAAGCATCAACCTGGGCAAGTAAAGTGGTAGGAACTTGGATATAATTTACGCCGCGCATGTAGGTAGCGGCAACAAATCCTGCCATGTCTCCAATTACTCCACCACCCAAGGCAATGATCAACGAATCCCGATGGGCTGAGTAGCGAATTAACTGATCATAAAGTCGGCTAGTCTCTTTTAGATTTTTATTTTTTTCTCCACGAGGGATTAAAATAATTTTGGGCCTAAAAGATTTTAGTTTTTTTGCTAGAGATTTGCCATAAAGCTTATTTACTTCTGAGTCAGTGAGAATAAATATCTCGCTTCCCAATCTCCCCTCTTCAATAATTTGTTTTATATTAAACAGAATGTTTTCACCAACTAATATTTCGTAGCTATTTTCTCTTAAATTTACTTTGATTTTATCCATTGAATAATTTTCTCCGCTGTCTCTTCGATCTTTAAATTAGAAGCATCCACCTTAAAATCGGCAACTGTATCGTAAATAGGCCGGCGCTCATTCAGTATTTTTTCGATGGCAGCCATTGGATCCGGCACATTGAGAAGTGGCCGGTGACTTTGGTTATGGATCCGATCAAAGATAACTTTGGGTTCTGCCCATAACAAAACCAATCGCCCAATTTCTTTTAGCATTTTAACATTTTCTTCACGTAAAACCATCCCCCCACCGGTTGAGACCACAAAATTATCGTAGTCTTGCAGTGTTTTGATGACTTCAGTTTCAACTTTTCGAAAATACTCTTCACCTTTCTTGGCAAAAATGGCACTGATCGGCATTTTTTCGGTGTTTGATATCAATTCATCACAATCCAGATAGCGCATCCCCATTTTATCGGCTAAAAGGTGCCCTACAGAAGACTTTCCTGAACCCATAAATCCGATTAAGATTATATTCATTTTATCCTTTTAGTATTTCCTGTACGCATCTTTTATGCCAACCTCTAATTTTCTCCATCAAAACAAAACTATTAATTTTAATTACACAAGTACCATTGTAGAGTTTGTTTTTTCTATGTTTTGTAATGGTCGGTTTAATATAAGGCAAAGTAAACTGAGAAAATGGAAGATTAGTAATTTTAGCCCAATTTTCTTTCCAATCATCAGCAACCAGTAAAGTATGAATAAATATTTTTACCCGATATTTACTTTCAGGAATACAACAATACTTTCTAAACCACAACATCATAAATTCAATCATTTGCGGATCGGAATTGGTAAAAGTGACCGTTGTCCCGCTTTTTGTTCCTTCAGCCCAATACAACATTAAACCTGCAACAAAAAAAGAATCTTTAAATAGCAATCCAGCTTCTCTAAAAGCATTAAAAAAGATTTTTTCCCTAGCCAATTTTGCTTTTTTTTGATTTGCCTTAGCACCCGCATAACGAGAAACATTTCTTCCCACTAAAAGCAATTTTTGTGATTTTGAAAGTGGCTTATCTCTTAACCAGCGGCTTAAAGTCCCCTTTGAAATCCCCAATAAAGATCGAATTTCACTATAACTTTTTCCAGATTTTCTTAATTGTTCAGCTTTTGCCATATTTTCGTATTGCATATTAGATGTGTCCCTGGAGAGATTTGAACTCACGACCTACGGATTAGGAATCCGTCGCTCTATCCATCTGAGCTACAGGGACAAATTATTTTCTCACATCCTTCACATACTTTTTTACAGCCTTTTTGGCCAAGTCAGAAAAATTAACTAATTGTTTAGCAAAGCGTGGCTTTGCACCTTGAGTTAGCCCCAGCAGATCGTAAGAAACTAAAACTTGTCCATCACAATTAGACCCTGCTCCACAACTAATGGTTGGGATGGATACAGCCTTAGTAATTTGCTTTGATGCTTCGGGCGTCGTTAATTCTATAACTAAAGCAAAAACCCCCGCTTGCTGCAACATCTTTGCTTCCTCTACTAGCCTCTTAACGTCCTTGGGTTCTTTTCCTTGCATCCTCGCTCCACCAAACTTTTTGATATCTTGGGGGGTAAACCCAATATGTCCCATGATTGGAATTCCGGCAGTTTTACAGCGTTTTATCAAAGCCAGATTATTAACCCCTTCAATTTTAACCGCATCTGCACCGGCTTTAATAAGCTGTTTAACATTAACAAAGGCATTTTTAAAACCGGCAAGCGGAAAGTCAGCCACCAAAACTGCCTTTTCAACTCCACGGCGGACCGCTTTTAGGTGATGCAGCATCTCTTGCATAGTAACTGGCAGGGTGTTTTCATAACCTAAAATTACATTTCCCAAAGAATCCCCCACTAAAATAATATCTACCCCTGCGTCGTCCAGTATACGGGCAAACGGATAATCATAAGCAGTAAGCATAGCGATTTTGCGTTTCTGCTTTTTGGCTAATATGATCTTCTGGATGTTTATTTTTTCCATAATTTAAAGGGATTATTTTCGTTGGTTATTTTTTCAGTTTTGTATAAAGAAAACAATTTTTCCTCAAGTTGTTCGCGCGTTAAATAACGAGTTAAATGCCCATTTTCAGCCAGCGAAATGGTAGCTGTTTTTTCGGAAAGAACAATCACGAGGGCATCTGATAATTCCGAAATACCTACCGCCGCCCGATGGCGGGTTCCCAAGCGTTTATCTAACAATTGACTCTCTGAAAGTGGCAATAAACAGCCCGCCGCACTCACCCTTTCTCCCTGTACAATCACTGCCCCGTCGTGCAGAGGAGACTTTTGATTAAAGATAGCTTGCAACAACTCGGAAGTTAGCAAAGCATCCAATCTGATTCCTGATTCCAGATACTCATTTAACCCACTCCCCCTCTCAATCACAATCAGTGCCCCAACATGCTCTTCGGCCATTTGTTCAACCGCCCGCACAATACTGCGTACCAAAAAACTGCCTCTGGGAAGAGAAGTAAGGCCCAAAGAGCCCAAAATACTGCCCCGGCCAAAACGCTCCAAGGTGCGACGCAACTCGGGCTGAAATAAAATGGCAAGCATAACTGCTATAACGGCGATAAATTTATCAAATAGCCAATTGATAGTGTGTAGATCTAAAACTCTCCCGACAATGTAGACCAGTAAAACAACAATCAAGCCCCGCAAAAGGGGAATGGCCCGCGTACCACGGAACCAGAGTAGAATATAATATAAAAAGATGGCAACAACCGAAACATCCAACAAATCGGTCCAGCTGATTAATATCGGTAATTGTGGCATTTTATACCCTTCTGTTTTATATCTGGTCGTTCCGGGTTAAATCCTCATAACTTTCGCGTTTAACAATAATTGTAGCTTTTCCATTGTTAACCATAACCATCGCTGGCCGGCCAACACGATTGTAATTAGAAGCCATGGCATAGTTATAAGCGCCAGTGCAAAATACAGCTAAAATATCCCCTACGGTAATCGGCTGTAAATTAATGTCTCGAATTAAAATATCGCCCGATTCACAAAATCTTCCAGCTACAGTTACAGTTTCGGTTTTAGGCAAATTGGCTCTATTGGCAATGGCAGCAGCATATTTAGCCTGATAAAGAATGGGACGTGGATTATCGGACATGCCACCATCAATAAAAACGTATTTGCGAATAGAGGGAATCTCTTTTATCCCCCCAATAGTGTAAAGAGTTACCCCAGCTTGGCCAACAATTGAACGCCCAGGTTCTAAAATTAATTTAATATCTTTCCGTCCTTGCAACACAGCGGTAATCCGGCGGGCAAAATCTTCTAAGTCTGGAGCCACTTCGCTTTCAAGATAAGGAATACCAATCCCACCGCCAAGATCTAGTTCGGTTAATTCAAATTTGTCGACTAATTCTAATAGGAGTTTGGTTTCATCCACAAAAGGTTGAACATCAAAAATTTGGGAGCCGATATGGGCATGCAAACCCACTATTTTAATATTACTGCGACTTTTAGCTTCTTTAACTACGGCATCGATTTCGTTTTGCGGGACACCAAACTTGGAATCGGTGGTTCCTGTTTTAATATATTCATGAGTATGGGCTTCGATACCGGGATTGATGCGGATTAGGATCTCCGCCGTTTTGTTCATTTCTTTGGCTACTTTGTCGAGACGATTTAATTCGTCTAAGTTATCAATCACAAAGCGGCCAACCCCTACTTTGAGAGCAAATTTGATTTCCTCGGCTGGTTTATTATTGCCATGAAAATAGGCTTTTTTAAGATCACAGCCGGCCTTTTGGGCCGTATAAATTTCGCCGCCGGATGAAACATCTATCCCTAAACCTTCAGACGCAACAATTTTGGCAATGGCGGTCGTACAAAGCGCTTTGGAAGCAAAGGCAATTTCAGTTTTGGGATGGAATTTTTGAAATAACTGGATATAATCCCGGCAACGATTGCGAAGCGTAATTTCGTCAATAACGTAGAGTGGCGTCCCAAATTTTTGGGCTAAATCCGTGCAACTACAACCGCCAATCTCCAATTGGCCCAGATTGTTTAATTTGGCACTATCTGGCAGATTACTCATAAAAGGATTATAACACAATGCAAGAAGCTGGGAAAAGGCATTTTACGCAAGAAAAACGGTCAAAAATACGATAAATAGACAGATGGGAGTGAAGGCCCGTGATGGCCCGTGAAGGGTAAGAAGGAAAAAGAGAAAATAGGAGAATAGATGGCACTAAGAGCCCCAGGATTTGCTATAAATATATTGAAGGCGTTGGGATTACGAAGAGCTCCATTAGCCGGCCGGTATAACCGCGCTCCAAGCCATCCAACAGCAAGGATAAACGCTAATCCTTCTCAAATAAGATCTTTGCGGTCAAGTGAACTCCTTTCATTGCCCAGTCATGCGATAGAAAGCTTAGATGGGCCAGCAATGGCCGTTCCCTTTTTTGAATATTCAGCTAAATCCGAGATTGACCTTCCTTGTTCAACCGATGAAGGAGTTCCACCACAATTACTGGACGAAGTTATTTCAAACCAATACGTCGGACTTCAGCCCTTTGCCGGAATGGATTTACTGAGTACGTTAGCATTTGGTGGATTAGGGGTTGTATATCGTGGAATGTATGCTCAGAAACGGGTGGCAGTTAAAATTAGCGGAGAAGCATTTGAAGAACCCCATTCTCGTGAAGCAAGAACAAACGAACGGCTTAGTCAATACGGATTTCCTGGAATTCCGGAACAGTTCTTATCTGGAAATGGTCCGGAGATAATAATTGCTGGCACCAAGAAAACTACTTTTTTTACTTGCAGTCAAATGATCGATGGCAAAACTCTGCTTCGAGTTATTAGTGAGCATAGAAAACCCCTTAATCTCCCACAAGCCCTTGAGATTGCTTTTTTAATCCATTTTGTTTTAAGTGGTCCAGCTAATTTAGATATTTTGCACAGAGATATTAAACCTGAAAATATTATGATTGACAAAGATGGGAATATTCATGTCATTGATTGGAGTAATTCAGAAAAGATAAATGATGGCAATATATTCGGCACCCCCGGATTTGTAGCTCCAGAATCGTATGATCTCGCAACCGACTTAGATGAACGGGTCGATATTTATGCTATCGGGGTCATCCTCCATACCATTCTCGCTAGAAAATATCCCGAAATTAAAGGGGATTTTTATGACCGCAATTCTGTCCCAAAAGAACCACTGTCAGAAATTGCTGGAGTTCCAAGCTTGGTTATGGATTTTATTCATAAAGAAGCAAATTACGATAAGGGGCTTCGGCCAGAAACCCATTTATCAGCTATGGAAGAGATATTATGTATTGCAAACGAGCTGGCAAAGACCCAGCAAGAATTTACGTATTTTCAGCAAAGGGTAGAAAAACTTACAGGAATAAGACTCCATTCCCCTAGCCCTCCCAACTAAGATTTTTTATTCACCCAAAATCACCCAAAATCGTCTGAAATTTGTTTGATGATCCCCCGAAGTATACCTGGCGAGATACTATGTCAAATTTTAAATTATATGTCGATCAAACCGCAAGACCATCACGAATAGGAAATTTTCGTTTATCTAATGGAGATAGAACATTTATGGCCAGAGTAGGTTCTACCGTTCCGGGAGGTTTGTCACTCGAAAGAAGTGAATTGATTGTTTTTTTAAGCAACTGCGCTCAGGTGCCCATTATAATAGCTACCTCTCCAAGGATTATTCCTTTAGAAATACATTCCTTATTAGCAAAAAATGGGAATGATTTGTTTAGATGCTGTGACATGATTTATTGGGGAGATTTTTATCAAGAAATTGAAGGAAAGATACTCTCTATTTCAGGCTTTGTCCTAGAAACAGCAGATCTCAGTTTACCCCATACCCCTTATCAAGTCGAAAAAGATGAGCTTGATCAAATTAATGGAATTAGAACTGGAATCCCTTCCCCTATTTTCCTTAATCACAGATTATTAGACTCTCCCTTGTGTGGGGTTCCCACGTTAACCCATTTTTTAGGCTATCTAAAATCTGATCCGCATTTGCCCTATCTTCAAAGGGAGCTCGCAGCTGCAAGGTATGAATTAGCTACAGCTGCCAAACAAGCCATTGCTCCTGATTGGGTAGCACTCGCTACTCAAAAAGTGGACGAAGCTGAGAAGCTTCTAGCTTAAACCCCATAAACTTATTTAGAAGACACACCTATTTCGCATAAGAAATATTATGTAAAGCTATTTCACTTAAGCTTCCCTTTTTCAATTTTTTCTTTACTTTTTCTTCTTGATAAGAAAAAGTAACAAAAAGAATCAAGACGGCAACTAACACCCCTCCCCGCCATCCCCCACGGAAGGTGCCACCCCCGATCCAACCTATCTCTTAAACTATACTGGATCGCCGCATGTACATGCGGCCGTAACCCCCGGCCACCACCCTCTCCAGTTGCCGTCATAATTCGCTTTTAAAATGGTTTTGCTAAGCAACCTAGTGAATTGGCATCATCATTCAAGGGCGGGGATGGGGTTTATCCAGTATTATTGGTTTGTTTTACACCACTAAAAATGCTGGATAGGAGGGGAGGTGGTGGGGAAAGGCGGGGCGGCGGGGTGTTTGATGATGCCTAGATTTTTTCTTGTTACTTCTTTTGTATCATGACAAAAGAAGTAAGAAAAGAAATTATTTTTAAAGAGACACTTTTCGCCTTATGTTGACATAATATTTCTTAT
>JBAZZP010000002.1:0-248979 GCA_041658745.1 Candidatus Margulisiibacteriota bacterium
TCCGGTTGTATTAGAGTACTTTGGAACACATTATCAAAAATATATTTTGACTAAGTCTTCTGGGCTCCCTGTAGACCATCTACCTGAATTGTCCATTAGAGAAAATTGTTTGGGAATCGAACGGGAAGAAGGCAAGGGAGGGCAAGGAAGGGCAAGAAAAGATTATGAGGGCTTTAGGGGGGGTACTAACGGAAAATAATTTTACTCATTCCCTTCCTTCACTTCATTCTCCTCTGCCTTCATCACTTCCCTTGCCGCCCCTTGCCCTCATCCCTTTTCTTATCCCGAGTGAAATTACTTGCTAAAGAGAACGATACCCCTTTAGAAGTATGCTACCCGTAATATCAAAAACAAATTATTTCAATGATGGTCACTGCCCACGCTTAACCTGGCGTCGTGCACATCAGCCAGCTGGTTTTCCTCGCATAGATTCTGCCAGCCGATTTATTATGGAAAATGGCACCAGAGTAGGGGAATTAGCCCGTAAACTCTATCCCAATGGAATTTTGCTGCGTCGGCTCTCAGATCCAGCCGCGCATGTGGCCCAATCACGAGAGGCTCTCCTTACAAGAAAACCTGTTTTTGAAGCCGGATTCATCCATGGCGGGGCTTATGCTTTGTCTGATATTTTGGTGCCGGTGGGGGAAAATGAATGGGATATTTGTGAAGTAAAAAGTACCACCAATCCTGATGAACATCATATCGAAGATGTGGCTTTTCAACGTTTTGTGTGTGAAGGTGCTGGCCTAAAAATTCGCCGGTGTTATATTGTTTACCTCAATAAAGGATATGTATTAGATGGAGAAATAGATCCTCAAAAGCTGTTTTCAAGGCAAGATGTTACTCCGCAAACTTTAGCATTGCTTAATAAATATGCTCCGGCAGTAAATAGCATGCAAACAGTCGTTGGGCTAACTGATGAGCCGCCGGCAGTAGTTGGGCCGCATTGTTTTGATCCTAGAGTCTGCTCCTTTGTTGATGAGTGTATCGAAGGATTTGGACCAGATCATGTCTTGTCTTTAGCCCGAGGGAAACAGAAAGCTTTCGAGTTAATGCGAAAAGGAATTCATCACCTAGCAGATATTCCAGCTTCAACCAAGCTTTCGCCGTATCAAAAAATTCAGGTGGAGGCGCATCGTAGCGGGAAGCCGCATATCGATCTTCCAGCTATTCAAGCCTTTTTGCAAAAATTTACTTATCCGCTCTATTTTCTCGATTTTGAAACCCTGTCTCTTCCTTGGCCAGTTTATCCCGGCTGCCGTCCCAACGCAGTTATTCCCTTTCAATATTCACTGCATGTGGTTAGTGAGCCAGGTGCCAAGCCGATTCATTCTGCTTTTATAGCAGAGGGAAGATTGGATCCTCGGCCAGAATTGATTAGGACCTTGAGAGCTCTTTTAGGAACGTCCGGTTCCATTGTGGCTTATAATGCCGGTTTTGAACAAAGCCGTTTAAAAGAAATGGCAGCAGCTATTCACGATCCTGATTTAGTTAGATGGGTTGCATCAGTAATTCCAAGGTTTGTGGATGAACTTAAACCTTTTAGTGAATTTAATTATTACCATCCAGGGCAGGGCGGCAGTGCATCGATTAAACATGTTTTACCGGTGGTTAGCGATCTTTCATATAAAGACATGTTGATTGGCAATGGAGGCCTGGCTTCAGCCGAGTTTTATCGGGTGACTTTTGGTGAGGGGATTTTAGAGGCTGATAGACAACAGGTCCGTGATGCACTGCTACGCTATTGCGAGCAAGACACTTATGCGATGATAGTTATCTATGATTTCCTGCAAAAGTTGGTGGCGAATAGTTAAATTAAAACCCTTCCAGCGTCTGCTGGGGCAGGGTATAACAAGTTGATCTTCCGGCGCCTTCGGTTTGTAATAGCTTTTTATCGGATAGCAAAGTTAACTCAATATGCGCAGTTTTGTGGGAAACGCTAAAAGCCTCTCTAAAATCGCGATTGGTAATCGATCCATGCTCGGTGACGATTTGCAGAGCGCGAATTTGGCGTTTATTTAAGCCTTTTCCAGACCAAGGATTAGTAATGGCTTTAACTTCGTTTTCTTTGGCCGGGCGCGAAATTTTACCATCTCTTATATAACAAATATCATCGGATCGAAAAGGCTTATCAACCCCTTCCGGCACCGAAATCACCACCAGCTTCTTACCGGCTTTATCAATAAATTCTACCTGGGGTTCGATCAACGGCTCACAATGGTTTTTGGTGATTTTTTTTACCCGCTCTTCAAAATTGGTAATATCGTCAATACCGACTAGGTGTTTGTTTTTATCATCTAAACCGTAGATAATTTTGCCGCCGTCGGCGTTGGAGAAGGCCACTAATTCGCGGGCCAAATCGTCATCTGTGGGGACGTTTTTTTCAAATTCTACCGACTGGCCTTCGCCCTGTTCGAGGAGAGTAAGAATGTCATCCCAATTCATAGCTGATTTATCATAACACATGGTATAATACGCTGCAATGAACAATCTGCTTGATTCATTGTTGGATCTCGTTTTCCCGCCGCACTGTGAAGTTTGCAAGCGCGATGGAAAAGCTACTCTTTGTTCTGCTTGTTTTGAACAAGTCCGTTTTATGAAACCTAGCATGGGAATCCATTGCGTGGCGGCATACGATGGGGTGATGAAAACAGCTATCCATCGCTTCAAATTTCAAAAACGTAAAAAATTAGCTGATCCGCTGGGGATTTTAACCGTTCAATACTTATCGCAGGTGCAGATTAACATGCAAGAAATCGATACTATTATCCCTGTCCCTTTGCATCCTAATCGTCACCGGGAGAGAGGCTTCAATCAAGTCCATCACGTTGCCGAGGTTGTCAGCCGCTATTATGGAAAACCAGTTCTTCCGGCCCTTGAGAGAATTCGTGACACCAAACCCAATTATGGTTTAAAACGCGAAGAACGTTATACCAATGTTGAGCAAGCATTTAGGGTAACTGATTCGCGCTCGGTTTATAATAAAAATATTCTATTGATGGATGATATCTACACCACTGGGGCTACAATCTCTGAATGTGCCCGCACGCTAAAGATTGCAGGGGCAAGGCGAATCGAGATCCTTTCTTTGTCTAGAGCGCAAGAGCACGAAGCCTGATTGAAGCGGAGCGGTTTTTTTGCTAAGATAAATGGATACAGGAGGAAACAATGCAAATACAAATGTCTGCCAGAGGAACCGAATTGACCCAAACGATCAAGGACTATGTACAGGAAAAAGTAGGTAAACTCGAAACTTTTGCCAGCGATATCCAAAAGGCCGAAGTGGTATTAGAAGCCCATGACATTAATGATGTTGACAAAAGACAAGTGGTTGAAATTCGCCTTTGGGTTTCTGGCCTCAAGTTTATTACCGCCAAAGAAGCCGGCAGGGATTTGTATGCTGCTTTGGATCTGGTGGTGGAAGAAGTAAAACGCCAACTCCAAAAGCATAAGAGTATGCATACGGACGAAAAACGCCGGCAAGCTGGCAAGGATAAAAGAATGCTGCAAAAAAATAGCGGCCTTCAGTCCTCCTCTGATGCGGGAATAGCAGAATTCGAGCAATAGAATGCTTCAATTTTTGTCCCGTCTCTTCAGTCCTTCTGAAGATAAAAGGTTTAAAACCCTTCAGCCAATAGTTGAGCATATCAACTCGCTAGAACCGGCCATGCAGGCCCTGTCAGACGAAGAACTGCGGGCAAAAACCAGCGAGTTTAAAAAACTACTAGCCGAAGGTTCTTCTCTTGATGCTTTATTGCCCCAGGCTTTTGCGGCCGTGCGCGAAGCTTCGGTTCGCACTATCGGCCTGCGCCACTTTGATGTCCAACTCCTCGGCGGTATGATTCTGCACCAAGGCAAAATTGCCGAAATGAGAACCGGCGAAGGAAAAACTTTAGTCGCTACTTTAGCCATTTATCTCAATGCTCTGACCGGCAAAGG
Source organism: Candidatus Margulisiibacteriota bacterium (assembly GCA_041658745.1). Taxonomy (GTDB): domain Bacteria; phylum Margulisbacteria; class WOR-1; order O2-12-FULL-45-9; family O2-12-FULL-45-9; genus JASEHX01. Next base: position 3,940 of record JBAZZP010000002.1, read on the forward strand.
GGTGCATGTAGTTACGGTAAACGACTACTTGGCCAAGCGCGATAGCGAATGGATGGGACCCATTTATAAAGCCCTCGGATTAACCGTTGGGGTCGTTCAGCATTGGATGGAACCCCCCGAGAGAAAAGTGGCTTATGCTTGCGATATTACCTATGGGACCAATAACGAATTTGGTTTTGATTATCTGCGCGATAATATGTCTACCTCCCTCGACCAATGTGTCCAACGCAAATTACATTATGCCATTGTGGACGAAGTCGATAGTATTTTGATTGACGAAGCCCGCACGCCGCTAATCATCTCTGGCATGATGGACGAATCGGTCCAGAGTTTTTTAAAAGCCGACCAAGTGGCTAAAAAATTGGTGCGCACCGGTGATTTTACTACCGATGAAAAAACCAAAAATGCCGTCTTAACCGAGATGGGGACTAAGAAAGTAGAACGTCTCCTCGGGATCGAATACCTATTTGATATTAATACCATGGATCTGGCGCACCAAATTATCCAGTCCCTGCGAGCGCGGCATTGTTTTGAAAAAAATATTGATTACGTGGTTAAAGATGGTGAAATTATTATCGTCGATGAATTTACCGGCCGCATGATGGAAGGCCGCCGCTATTCAGAAGGTTTGCATCAAGCCATCGAAGCCAAAGAAGGGGTAGAGGTGCGCAGCGAATCGCAAACTCTGGCGACGATTACCTTTCAAAACTATTTTCGTTTGTATGAAAAAATCGCCGGTATGACCGGTACGGCCAAAACCGAAGAAGGCGAATTATGGAAAATCTATAAGTTAGAAGTAGCGGTTTGTCCAACGCACCGCAATATGATCCGCACCGATTACTCGGATGTAATTTACAAAAATAAGCGGGCCAAATTCAAAGCCGTCATTGATGAAATTGTTGAGTGGAATAAAAAGGGACGGCCGCTTCTGGTTGGAACGATCTCGATTGAAAATTCCGAACTCCTCTCCGAAATGCTAAGGCGGCGTGGAGTGCAACATCGGGTTTTAAATGCCAAACAGCACGAAAAAGAAGCCGAAATTATATCCCAGGCCGGCCAAAAAGGGATGGTGACGATTTCGACCAACATGGCCGGTAGAGGTACCGACATTGTGCTGGGTGAGGGAGTGGCCGAGATGGGGGGCCTGCACGTAATCGGCACCGAGCGGCACGAGAGCCGGCGGATCGATAATCAATTGCGCGGAAGAGCCGGCCGTCAAGGAGATAAGGGATCTTCGCGCTTTTATGTTTCTCTGGAAGATGATTTGATGAAGATGTTTGGATCGCAAAGAATCTCCGGCATGATGGAACGGCTAGGGATAGAAGAAGATACGCCGATTGAACATGGTTTAATTTCCAAAGCCATCGAGAATGCCCAGAAAAAAGTTGAACAATATCATTTTGGCATCCGCAAACAAGTGCTCGAGTTTGACGATGTGATGAATAAACAACGCGAAACGATTTATGATTTACGCCGCAAAATCCTAGAAGGGGCGGCCCTAAAACAAAAAATCGAAGAAATGATGGAAGCGGTTCTTGATGAGTGGCTCAAGACTTTTACCCCCGAAAAAATTCATCCAGAAGAATGGGATTATGACGGGCTAATCAAAGCCGTGGCAGAAATCATCACCATTAAGGATATTGAAAGCATCAAGCAGCTGCAGACTCGCGAAGAAATCAAAGAAGCATTATTAACTACTCTCAAAGGCGCATACGAAGAGCGCGAAAAAACGGTCGGCAGTGATGCTATGCGTGAGATGGAACGGCTGGTGATGCTCAGAGTCATCGATACTGCTTGGATTGAGCAGTTGCATAATATGGATACTTTAAGGGAGGGGATTGGGCTAAGGGGTTGGGGTGGAAGGGATCCGTTAATTGAATACAAAATAGAAGGCTATGGCATGTTTCAAGAAATGATGCGAGGAGTTAGGGAAGAAGTTGTCAAAATGCTTTTCTTAGTGCAGATTGCCGACGAAGAACAAGTACAACGACCCCAACCCAAGATTACCGGCTATGGCGCCCCCGAACAAACTGCCAAACCAAAACCAGCGGTTGGTGCTGGCGATTTAAAAGTTGGGCGCAACGATCCATGTCCTTGCGGATCAGGCAAGAAATACAAGAAATGTTGCATGTTAAAAGAAGGGTAGGACATGCTAGACCAAATCAAAGACGAACTAAAGAAGCTACAAGCTAAGTCTGCAGCCCTAGGCACGGTACTAAATATTGAGGATCAAAAAAAACAGTTAGCTTCGATCGAAGAACAAGCGGCTGATCCCAACCTCTGGTCTGATAACGAACGGGCCAAAAAAATTCTGCAAGACAAAAAAATCAAAGAAAAAATCATTGCTAGTTTTGAAGAATTAAAAAATGGAGTTGAAGAGATTGCGACTATGGTTGAAATGGCACAAGAAAGTGATTTAACTGACTTGCACAAAGAATTGCTTGAATTAGATACCAAAGCTGACAAGCTTGAACTGTCTGCGCTGATGTCGGGTGAATATGCCAAAAGTAATGCCATTCTATCCATCAATTCGGGAGCCGGTGGAACGGATGCCCAGGACTGGGCGCAAATCTTAATGCGCATGTATACTCGCTGGGCCGAAAGCCATGAGTTTGGAATCGATATGCCCGAGATTTCCTACGGCGAAGAGGCGGGGATAAAAGGGGTAACGCTAATCATCACCGGGCCTTATGCCTATGGTTATTTGAAGAATGAATCGGGGATCCATCGCTTAGTCCGTATTTCTCCTTTCTCGTCGGAAGGCAAACGGCATACCTCCTTTGTGGCGGTCGAAGTTATTCCCGAAATTGCGGATGAGGTAAAAATCGAAATTAATCCCAGTGATTTGAAGGTAGATACTTATCGAGCTTCAGGCCCAGGCGGTCAAAATGTCAACAAAGTCAGTTCAGCTATTCGCATCACCCACATCCCAACTGGAATCGTCACCCAGAGCCAATCCGACCGTTCGCAACACAATAACCGGGATACGGCCATGCGTCTTCTAAAAGCTAAGCTTAATGAGATGATGCAAGAGCAGCAAAAAGATAAAATTGATGAACTGCGTGGCGAAAAGAAAAAAATTGAATGGGGCCACCAAATCCGCTCCTACGTCTTTCAGCCCTATACTTTGGTCAAAGACCACCGCACCGGCGCCGAAGTGGGAGATGTGCAACGAGTAATTGACGGCGATATTGATCCATTTATCGAAGCGTCACTTCGAACTGGTAAAAAGTAGTCTTTTTTATTAACCATTTGTTAACATCTCCTTCACAATCCCGTAACCATCTAACCGATATAATATCCCTGTATGGAAAAGATACTGATTATCGAAGATGAGCGGGACATTGCGGCTTCTATCGAATACAACTTAACGCGCGAAGGCTATCGGGTATTTCGTGCCTATAATGGCCATGATGGCCTAAAAATGCTCAAGGAAAATCTCCCCTCACTGGTTATCTTGGACTTGATGCTGCCGGGAATAGATGGCCTAGAAGTTTGTCGCCAAGCCAAAAAAGACCCCAAAACAGCCATGATTCCAATCATTATATTAACGGCTAAGTCAGAAGAAATTGATAAAGTGGTTGGCCTTGAAATAGGGGCAGATGATTATATTGTAAAGCCCTTCAGTATGAAGGAGCTGATTGCCAGGGTTAAGGTGGCTTTACGACGCAATAGCAAAGAGAAAGGCCCAAAGCAGCTGGAATACATCAAAGCTGGTACGCTTGAAATTGATTTAGCGGGATATGGGGTAAAAGTGGCTGGGAAGAATATTGAATTAACTGCCAAGGAGTTCCAACTACTTGCTTATCTGGCCAATAATTTAGATAAAGTCTTCTCACGAGAACAAATTTTACGCGATGTTTGGCAAATAGATGTTCCTATTAAAACCCACACGGTGGAAGTGCATATCAAAAAGCTACGGGATAAGCTAGGCAAAGCTGGGGACAGCATTGTTAACCTCCACGGCATTGGTTATAAGTTTAAAGCCTAAAAAGATTTACTTTTTATTTACTCTTCCTTCATCATCCTTTAACTGCCTTTTTGTGATAATAGTCTTGTTGAAAATAAATATAAGGAGGAAACCGATGAGAAAAGGGTTAAAGAGTTTGGTGGTTTGTGTTGGTTTGGTTTTTTTGATTAGCGGAGCACAAGCGGTTGTAAAGAAAGCGGATCTGGCGGTTAAAAAAGGAAAAGAAGTTAAGACTTCAGTTCCGGCGGCTCAGGTAAAACCGAGTGTGGTAGAGCCGGAAGAGGATAAATTGGGGGAATATAAAGAAGAAGTAAATCTGGCTTTGGCCAATTTAAAAAATTCAATCGAAAAAGTATCAAGTGATAATTCGGATGCCAAGGTGGGAGGGCAAATCTTCTTTCGCTGGCAAAAGTACCTGCTAAACGGGACAGCAACTACTCCCAATAATTTTGATATTGATCGGGCCTACATTGATATCAAGAAGAAGCTAGATGCTAATGTTTCTTCTCGGGTGACTTTAGACGTAGCCAGGATTACGGGAGCAGCAAGGCAAAATCTATTTGATTACCTCAAATATGCTTATGTCGAAATGCCGCTCAATGTTTCATCCCTGCAATTTGTTCCCTATTCGGTTACGGCTAAGCTTGGTTTGCAGCACACCATGTGGATCGATTGGGCGGATAAGCAGTTAGGCCTGCGTTGGATTGCCAAGAGTTTGCTGGATAATGAAAGTGTTATGTCTTCGTCTGACTTTGGTGTAGGAGCTTTGGGTAAAATCTCGATTGCTGGTATGCCAGAAATAGAGTACCAGGGTACATTATTAAATGGAACCGGCTACGCTACCAATGAAAGCAATTCCAGTAAGGCCATTGCCTTGCGTCTTAATTCAGCTGTCTATCAAAATGATTGGTTAGGGACACTAACGGCCGCCGGTTTTGCCAATTTTGAAGCAATTGATTCTTCTTTAAATTTCGGCAGCGGCAACAATCAATTTGGGTTAGCTTTAAGCCTGCAAAACGATTATGCCAAAGTTTATGGTGAATATATCGGTGGGAGAAAAAGCAGTTCCGATATCAACGGGTTTAGCTTGGGATCGGTTTTTGGTTTATATCTTAAAGGTGTAAACGGATTTGTCCGTTTGGATAATTTCAACCCCAATGTCAATTCTACCAATAATCTTAGGGTCAAATCTTTCTATGGAGTTACCTATGATTGGGGAAAAGATGTCAAATTGTCGGCCGATGTGCAGAATTCCCAAACTGGCAATGGAACCATGACCAGTATTTTCTATCTGCATTCAAGTTTTAGTTATTAAATAAGGAGGTTATAAAAAATGATAAAACGAGCATTAGTATTTTTTCTAGGGATTGCAGTTCTTGCTGGAAGTGCCATGGCTCTGAGTTTGAACGGTGCAGGAGCCACCTTTCCTTATCCGCTCTATTCCAAGTGGTTTTCAGTCTACAAAAATCAATCTGGGGTACAAGTAAATTATGCCCCAATTGGTTCGGGTGGCGGTATTCGCCAGTTTACAGCCGGGGTAGTTGATTTTGGCGGAACAGATGCTTTTATGACCGATGGTGAAATTGACGCTGCTAGCAATGATGTTATCCATATCCCAACCGTGGCTGGTGCCGTGGCAGTGGTTACCAATATCGGAGTTGGCGGATTAAAATTAGACGGGGAAACTTTAGCCGCCATCTTTTTGGGTGGAATTAAAAAATGGAATGATCCCAAGATTGCGGAATTAAATCCCGGCGTCAATTTTCCGGATAAAAATATTCTGGTTGTCCATCGTTCAGATAGTAGCGGGACTTCTGATATTTTTACCAATTACTTGGCCAAAGTTAGTTCGAAATGGGCTTCTCAAGTTGGAGCCGGAAAATCAGTGGCTTGGCCAACCGGAGTAGGGGGGAAAGGTAATCCGGGAGTAGCTGGAGCAGTAAAGAATAATGAGGGATCAATTGGTTATGTGGAAGAAGCTTATGCCGAAACTAATCAGTTGGATATGACGGCCATTAAAAACAAAGCGGGCAAATATGTTCTGCCTTCGGTTGCTGGGACAATATCTGCTATGGCTGCAGGAGTCAGTAAAATTCCCGCTGACTTTCGCGGTAATATTTTAAACCAAGCCGGTAAATCCACTTATCCCATTTGTGGTTTAACTTGGTTAGTTGTCCATCAAAAGCAAAGAAATGCCGAAAAATCCGCCGCCCTAAAAGCCATGTTAACCTGGGCTTTAAACGACGGTAAAAAATATGCGGCTGAACTCTTTTATGCGCCACTTCCCGAGAACTTAAAAAATAAAGTTTTAAAGGTGGTTAATTCGATTGAATAATGTTGCTATAAAATATACTAATCGCGGGGACCGCTGGTTTCAAGCAGTTGCCTTTTTGCTTGCCGCCAGCATCCCCGTGATATTCCTGACTATTTTTGCCATGCTTTTATGGCAAGCCAGGGAGTCAATTTTTCAGTTTGGTTTTGGTTTCATTTTTAGTTCAGCCTGGGATCCAGTTAAGAACCAATATGGAGCATTGCCTTTTATTTATGGGACGCTGATATCATCATTAATTGCTTTGGTTCTGGCTGTTCCCCTTGGGATTGGCACAGCAATTTTTATCTCCGAACTGGCCCCGGCTTGGTGCAAAGAATGGATTGCGACCACGGTTGATTTATTGGCGGCCATTCCTTCGGTCGTATACGGTTTATGGGGGGTTTTTGTTTTGGGGCCAATTTTTGGATTAAGTATGCTCTGTGCCGGAGTTATTTTAGCCATAATGATTTTACCAACCATTTGTGCGGTATCGCGGGAAGTGATGCAAGCTGTCCCCAACAGCCTGCGCGAATCGGCTCGGGCAATGGGTGCGACGCAATGGGAAATGATTAAAACCGCCGTTTTGCCTACGGCGGCTTCCGGTATTATCGGATCAATTGTCCTCGGCTTAGGGAGAGCAATTGGTGAAACCATGGCGGTGACAATGGTAATTGGTAACCGACCATCCATTTCGCTCTCTATTTTTGATCCAGGATATTCTCTGTCGGCCGTCTTGGCCAATGAATTTGCCGAAGCTTCTTCCAATTTAAACTTTTCAGTTATGGTCGAAATTGCTTTAATCCTGTTGGTTTTTGCGGTAATCGTCAATGGTTTAGCGAGGTTATTTATATGGAAAATGGTCAGCCAAGATCATTCAAGATAAGAAAAATAAAGGAAAAAGTATTTTTGGCAGCAACCATGTTGGCAACGCTAGCTGCTATTGTCCCGCTTTTTTCTTTACTTACTTATGTGGTGATAAAAGGGATTTCATCGATTAACTTGGATTTCTTCCTGCATTGTCCAGTTCCGGTCGGAGAGAGTGGTGGAGGGATGGCCAATGCTATGGTTGGAACGTTTATTATTGTGTCGATCGGTTGTTTGTTTAGTATTCCAATCGGTGTCCTGGGCGGATTGTGGTTAGCGGAATGGGGCAAGGGCAAACGCGGTTTTTATATCCGCTATGCGGTAGATGTTATGGCCGGTTTCCCGACTATTGTTTTTGGCATTTTTGCTTACATGCTCTTTGTGCTAACCATGAAACGTTTTTCGGCGATTGCCGGCGGTTTTGCCTTGGCTTTGGTAATGCTTCCATATATCACTAAAACCACCGAAGAAATGGTGCGTATGGTTCCGCGTTCACTAAAAGAATCCGCCTTGGCATTAGGTTTGCCTGAATGGAAAGTGATGATCTTTGTGGTTTTGCGCAGTGCCTGGAGTGGGATCTTTACTGGGATTATGTTGGCTGTTGCTCGGGCGGCAGGCGAAACGGCCCCCTTGCTTTTCACCGCCTTTAATAATATGTACTGGAATTTTAGGCTTGACCAGCCCATGGCCTCTATGACAGTCCAAATTTACAATTATGCCATTTCACCGTTTGAAGAGTGGAATAATTTGGCCTGGGCAGGATCTCTAACTTTAGTCTCCATTATTTTATTTATTACCTTATTTGTTCGAAAATTTTCAAGGAGAGTGACTTATGGATGAAAAAATAATCGAAGCCATCGATCTTAATGCCTGGTTTGGCGAGAAGCAAGCTTTGCAGAATATCAATATGTATATGCAAAAAAACATGGTGACAGCGATTATTGGTCCTTCGGGCTGCGGTAAATCCACTTTTATCCGCTGTATCAACCGGATGCACGAAACTATTCCGGGGGCAAAGGCTAGCGGGACCTTATTGTTTAAGACGCAAAATATTTACAGCCGAAAGATTGATCCGGTTATCCTGCGCCGGCAAATCGGGATGGTTTTTCAAAAGCCAACCCCGTTTCCGACTATGTCCATTTTTGATAATGTTGCTGCTGGGCTGCGTTTAAACGGAGAAAATAATAAACAAAGATTATGCGATGCTGTTGAAAAAAGTTTGCAAGAGGCGGCCCTGTGGAACGAAGTAAAAGATATGCTGCAAAAGCCGGGGGTTTCATTGTCCGGTGGTCAGCAGCAGCGTTTATGCGTAGCACGAGCCTTAGCCGTTAAACCAGAAATTCTCTTACTAGATGAACCCTGTTCAGCGCTCGATCCTATTTCTACAGGAAAAATTGAAGAATTGCTCCACGAATTAAAAAAACATTTAACCATTGTCATTGTCACCCATAACATGCAACAAGCCGCCCGGGTGGCGGATTTCACCAGCTTTTTCCTATTGGGAGAATTGGTTGAATTTGGCAAGACCAAAAAAATATTTACCGCTCCAACGGACACCAGAACCGAACAATATATAACCGGGAGGTTTGGATAATGCAACTGAAGAGAAGATGTGCTATATATGGTAGAAGCAAAGGTGGTGAAACATGGGGGAGAAAAAGAGGCTTAGTGTTTTATTTGTCTGTGTAGAAAATTCCTGCCGCTCGCAGATGGCGGAAGGCTTTGCAAAACATTTATTCCCTGATAAGTACACGGTTTTTTCTGCTGGTTCAAAACCGGCCAAAGAAGTTAATCCTTCAGCTATTATTGTGATGCAGGAGCTTGGAATTGATATCTCTAAAAATATCCCCAAGGGTTTTAGTGATCTGCCAATAAACGAATTTGATTGTATCGTAACTATGGGTTGTTTAGATGTTTGCCCCTATTTTCCGGCAAAGCAGAAAGTAGATTGGCAGATTCCCGATCCCAAGGGAAAAGATCTTAACTATTTTAGGACAGTAAGAGATATAATAAAAGAAAAAATTGTCCTTTGTTTGACAATTAATGACCCCTAGTGCTAATATTAGGCATGCCTAAAATAATAAGGAGATTATAAGCTAATGCTATCAAGGTCAAAAGAAGATTATCTTGAAATAATATTCAACCTTGAATCAAGGGGGAAAGGTGTAACGACGAGTGAAATCGCGTCGCAGCTAAACATATCTAGTGCTTCGGTCTCGGAGCATTTAAGAAAACTTGCTAAGGAAGAGCTTATTATTCATGTCCCGTACAAGGGGATAGCGCTTACCGCAAAGGGGAAAAAGGTTGCTTTGGATGTTGTGCGGCGCCACCGACTTACTGAGAGATTACTTACAGATAAAGTTGGGGTTAAATGGGAAGAAGTTCATAGTGAGGCCCACAAACTTGAGCATGATATCTCGAAGGTTGTCGGAGATAAGCTATATAAAATGCTTGGTGAGCCGAAAACTTGCCCGCACGGCAATCCCGTTCCTGATGCAAGCGGGAAGATCAATGAAGAACCCTCAAGTCCGCTGATTAGTTTTGAAAAGAACGATAGGGTTAAGATAGTGAAAATAATTGACGAAGAACCAAAACTGCTTTGCTATCTTGCTACACTTGGCTTGATGCCAAGGACGCAAATCAAGGTAGAACAAAAAGCTCCTTTCAATGGGCCAATTATGGTGAAAGTTGGCAACGCGGTATATGCTCTGGGAAGAAAAATTGCAGAATCAATTTGGGTTAAAAAGCTATGATTACGAAAGGGAGTTGTCATTCTGAGTTTAAAAGGATTAGCCGGGATTCTAAATTTATCATTGCGCTTGTAGGGAATCCTAACGTTGGTAAATCTACCATTTTTAACAGCCTAACCGGGTTAGATGCGGTTACGGCCAATTACCCGGGGAAGACTGTGGCCCTTAACATGGGGACAGCCGAATACAAAGGTTTGAAATTTGGGATAGTGGACCTCCCTGGCACTTATTCGCTGGGATCTGTTTCCGACGATCAGTTGGTAGCTCGACGCGAGTTGTTGGAGGGAAATGCAGAAATTATTGTCTCTATTCTTGATGCAACAAACCTTGAGCGCAATCTTTACATGGTTCTCCAGCTCCTTGATCTAGGTTATCCGGTCGTTGTTGCACTTAATCTTTCTGACCTAGCAGCTAAGCAGAACATCTGTATCGACCATCAGGAACTTTCAAAGATTCTTGGGGTGCCGGTGATTCCTGTTGTTGGAACTACTGGAGAAGGGATTGAGCCGTTAATAAAAACCTGTATTGCAATCCATTCTGGAAAAATAAAATTAAAACCCAGGATCCCTTCATACGGAAAAGATATCGAAGCTTACATTGAGCTGCTTTCATCCCACATCCAAAAGTGTATCGAGAAGATCCCATATGGCCTTTCTTCCCGTGCTCTTGCTACACTGCTCCTGGAAGAAGACGAAGAGTTTTTGGGTCGCATCGCATCCGAAAAAAACTGTGGACAGGTATTGAAGTCACTAGAAGATATTTCAACCGATATAGAAAAGACACATGGCGAGAGGGCTTCTCTTCGGTTTGTGCGCGAGAGGCATGGCTACGAAGGGGCTATTGTCGATAGGGTTCAAACCATGGGGGTTTGCAAAATAGTTTTAGCTGACAAGTTGTGGAGATTGACCATTGAGCCGGTTACTGGAATTCCTATTTTACTGTTTGGATTAATGGCAGTCTTTGTCACGATGTATTATGTTGGAGGTTTTCTCTCGAACGTTTTTGAATTTTCCTGGACTGCGTTTGTATCTCCTTACCTAGACGCATTATTTAATGGGTTGCTTGGCCATAATGCTTTATCCAGGACGCTTTTATGGGGGTTTGATGCTGGGATTAAGGCGGCTTTGTCGGTGGGAATCCCATTTGTCATGACGTTCTATATCATACTAGCGTTGCTTGAGGATACCGGCTATTTAAATTCGATTGCTTTTTTAACTGACAGTTTAATGCATAAAATAGGACTACACGGCAGGGCGGTTATCCCGATAATTGCAGGAGCCGGGTGCAACGTCCCGGCGATAATCGGCACTAGGGTATTAACCACTAAGAGAGAAAAAATAATTGCCTGCACTTTAATTATTCTGACGCCCTGCAGTGCGAGGACTGCCGTGATTATGGGAGCGGTTGCCTTCTTTGTCGGTTGGCAATATGCCTTAGCGATCTATGCAATCAATTTTGTCCTTGGAATCCTTATTGGTAGGGCGATGGCGCTCATTCTCCCTGGTGAATCGTCCGGACTTGTTATGGAAATGTTTCCCTTCAGGGCGCCGAAGCTCACCCATATCATGAAAAAAACCTGGTACCGGGTAAAAGAATTCGTCTTGATTGCCTTGCCGATAATAGCCGTTGGCAGTCTTGTGATGGGGGCTCTTTATGAGACTAATTACATGTGGTTGCTGACGAGTCCCATAAGCTTGGTCGTGGAGAACTGGCTGGGTTTACCGGCGGTAGCTGGAATTTGCCTTCTTTTTGGGATATTAAGAAAAGAGCTTGCTCTAGAGCTTTTACTTGCTCTTGCCATAGTCAAATATGGTCCCGACATACACAATCTTCTTTCCTTTATGACCAAGCAGCAGCTTTTTGTTTTTGCGCTTGTGACTACGCTTTACTTTCCCTGTGTCGCTGCCCTGACAGTTCTTGTTAAGGAGCTGGGTTGGAAGGTTTCTATTGCCATTGTAATATTTACCATCGTCCTAGCTGTTGCAGTGGGGAGTTTTGCCAACCTGTTTTTTAATACCGTTAAAATATTTTAGGACATAGGCGATTTATTAAATTGAATAATTAAGAATGTCGCTAGATTGCTGTTTTAGAGATATAAGGTCTTCAAGTGTTTTTTCTTTAAAGTTTGTTTCGATATTCTCTTTAAGTAGCCTAAGGGTTTGATAAATGTCCAAATTCTTTTTTATTTTGCTGAAAACCAGCGGCCCTTCAAGCGTCTGAAAAACCTCCAGGAGCGTGATCTCGCGCGGGGGCTTGGCTAGAGAGTATCCCCCTTTTACTCCGCGGGTGCTTTCAAGGATTCCTTTCTTTTTTAGGGTTAAAAGGATTTGTTCCAAAAATCGCAGAGGGATTTTTTGTGCCCGTGCGATTTCACCGATTCTCACGCCGCCCTTGCCAAAATGGAGGGTAAGCTCAAAAAGAGCGAGAAGCCCGTAAATTGATTTGATAGATAATCTCATATTTTATTCTCGACAGATGAAGCAGAGATTATATCTTAACATGTTCTAATGCTTGCGCCAAATCATTTTTTAAGTCGTATTTATTTTCTATCCCCACTGAAAGTCGAATCAAATTATCTTTTATTCCGCGCTTTAATCTTTCGCTTTTAGAAAGTGATGCATGGGTCATTTTGGGAGGATAGCACACAAGAGATTCCACTCCCCCAAGACTTTCGGCCAACATAAACAGTTTTAAATTGGAAAAGAACGTGTTTACAGCTATTAGATCTCCTTTTAGTTCGAAGCTTAGCATGCCGCCGAAACCGGGATAATGTATTTTTGCGACCTTTGGATGAACTTTTATATATTCAGCTAAAAAGGTGGCATTTGCTGTGTGCTCTCTCATCCTGACCGCAAGAGTTTTGAGGCCTCTTAAAACCAGCCAGGTATCCCAAGGGCCGGGAACTGCTCCCGCCGAGTTTTGATAAAACTTCAGCGCTCGAAAAACTTTTTCATTTGAAGTAATGGCTGCTCCGCCAATGATGTCACTGTGGCCTGCCAGGTATTTTGTGGTGCTGTGAACCACAATATCTGCCCCAAGCTCTAAGGGCCGCTGATAATAGGGGGTTGCAAAGGTGTTGTCGACCGCCAATAAAAGATTGTTTTTGTGGGAAATGGCTGCTAATTCTTTTATATCGAGAGTCCAAAGAAGAGGATTGGTCGGGCTCTCAATCCAGATTAATTTTGTCTTTGAATTAATGGCCTTTCTAAACGATTGAGGGCGAGTAACGTCTGCGTATGAAACTTTTAATCCCCAGCGTTTAAAAACTTTTTCAAGTAATCGATAGGTTCCGCCATAAATGTCGTTGCCAGCTATCACATGATCTCCACTTTTCAGTAAATTAAAAACTGCGGTGGTGGCTGCCACTCCAGAAGCAAAGGCCAGGCCATGCTTCCCTCCTTCTAGCGAAGCAAGTGCTGTTTCCAACGCTTGCCGGGTTGGATTGCCGGTTCGTGAATATTCGAAGCCTTTGTGCTTTCCAATTGTTTCTTGCTTAAAAGTTGATGTCTGGTAAACAGGGACGATGACTGAGCCGGTTAATGGATCCGGTCTTTGCCCTTCATGGATCGCCTTCGTTTCAAATTTCATAATTATTCCCCCTTATAGAAAATTGTTTTCCTGCATCCACTGGTCGGAATATAGCTTGCTTATATAGTTCCGTCCGGTATCGGGCAGGATAACGACAATGTATTTTGGTTTTTTAAGTCTTTTTGCGTATTTCAAGGCAGCGGCTAAGGCTGTCCCTGACGATCCTCCTGCCAGTATCCCTTCCTCTCTGGCCAATCTCCGGGCGGTTTGAAACGATTCTTTGTCGCTTACGCGGATCATCTCATCCACAATTCGGCGATCGAATGTTTCCGGGAAAAAATCTTCACCGATTCCTTCAACTTTATATGGTTTTGGGCTATCGCCGGATAAAATTGATCCTTCAGGGTCTGCCCCGATCACTTTTATTTTAGGATTTTTTTCTTTTAGATACTTGCCAGTCCCAGAAATTGTTCCTCCTGTACCAATTCCGGCTACGAGAACTTCAATTTTACCGCCAGAATCCTGCCAAATTTCTGATCCGGTAGATAGATAATGGGCCTGCGGGTTATTGGGATTAGTAAATTGTCCGGGACGGAAAGCTCCGGGGATTTCTTTGGCGATGCGATCGGCAACTCCGTTATAGCTTTCAGGCGAATCGGGCGGGACTGAAGTGGGGGTTATCACGATTTTGGCGCCGTAAGCTTTCAGAAGAGCAATTTTATCTGTGCTCATTTTATCCGGCAGGACAAAGATCATTTTGTACCCTTTTATCGCGGCAACTTGTGCGAGACCAACCCCTGTATTACCCGCGGTAGCTTCAACAATTGTGCTGCCAGGTTTAAGCCGTCCTTCCTTTTCTGCGGCCAAAATCATGGCAAGGCCGATCCGATCTTTTATGCTTCCCCCAGGATTGAATGCTTCAACCTTGGCAAAAATTGCTGATTTAATGCCAATGGTAAGTTTATTCAGTCTAATCAGCGGTGTTTTGCCGATTGTATCTAAAACATTATTAAATTCTCTTTTTGATTTGTTCATTTTATTTTTCCAATACAAAGATGGCTTCTTTGGCAAACAAGTTTGGCAAAAAGCGAATTTCTTGATCTTCTCCTAGATAGTGTGTTTCCAATATATTCAGTTTTTTCTCCTTAGCATAGTGCCAGAAATCGGAGATGCTCAAAAAATGCAGATTGGGGGTGTCAAACCATTTATAGGGCAGAGCTGGTGTTACCGGAGTCCTCCCCCAAAAAAAGATTTGTAGACGAGAAGGGTAGTGCGCAAAATTAGGGAACCCGATGATGGCTTTTTTGCCGACCCGCAAAGCCTCATCAATTATTCGATCGGCTCTTTTAACTTGCTGCATGCTTTGGTTTAGGATGACATAGTCAAAGGATTGGTCAGAATATTCAGCTAATCCTTTATCAATATCGCGGTGGATTACGCTAAGGCCTTTTTCAATGCATTTTTGAATAGCAGTGTCATCAATCTCAATTCCTTCGACGCTTGCTTTTTTCCTCCTGGCTAGCTGAGATAGTAGTTCCCCAGTGCAGCACCCGAGATCAAGCACTTTTGAGTTGGGTTTTACTATATTTGTAATAGTTTCATGATCAAATCTATATTTATATTGCATAATCATTTGCCACCTCATAACCATGATAAGTTTTGTCGATAAAGTTTTTAATCGCGCGGGTTTGTTCATCAACTTCCAATAAAAATGCGTCATGCCCATAGCTGGATTTTATTTCAAGAGAAGTAACATTCGCCTGTATTCTTTTCAGCTGCCGAACCATCGCCTGTGACTGTTGCAAAGGATAAAGCCAATCGGATTTAAAAGCTAAAATTAAAAAGCGAATTGCTGCTTCTTTGTCCCCCGGCAGGGAATGGTCGTCTGAAAGGTTAAAATTATCAATTGCTTTTGTCAGATACAAATATGAATTGGCATCAAATCTTTTCACAAATTTATCGCCTTTATGTTTGAGGTATCCTTCTACCTCAAAATTAGAGGAAAATATAAATTCCCGCCCATTGTTATTTAGTCTACGGGAGAACCTTTCTTCCATTGACGCATCGCTCATATAGGTTATGTGCCCAACCATTCGGGCAACAGCAAGCCCTTTTTCTGGCCGTTCAAGGCTATAATAATCTCCATTGTTCCACGCCGGGTCAGCCATGATGGCTTGGCGTCCAACCTCATTGAAGGCAATTTGTTGCGGTGAATGCTTTAGAGTCGTTGCGATTGGGATGGCGCTTTTTACTGCCTTTGGATACGAGGCTACCCATTGTAATGTCTGCATGCCTCCCATCGATCCGCCAGCTACTGAAAGGAGTCTGTTAATTTCTAGATGATCAACCAATTCTTTTTGGGCCCGGACCATGTCAGCAATCGTAATCAACGGGAAATCTAAGGCGTACGGCTTTTGAGTTTCGGGATTGATTGAAGAGGGACCGGTGCTTCCTCTGCAGCCGCCGATCACATTGGAAGAAATAATATAGTAATTGTCAGTGTCAAAGGCTTTTCCGGGGCCAATCATTTCTTTCCACCAGCCATTTGGTCCAGCGGCATGAGCGTCACCAGTAAACGCATGTCCAATTAGTATCGCATTGCTTTTCTGTGGATTTAGCCTTCCATATGTTTCGAAAGCAAGCGTTATTGGACCGAGGAACTTCCCGGAATCCAATTGGATTCCGGGAAAGGTATAATATTCAGTTTTTGTGTTTTCAAATCCTTCTGACATATATACTCCTAGTTAGACTTTTGCCAAAGCCTGATCAATATCCGCTAATATATCATCAATATGTTCTAGTCCAATTGACAGGCGGACAAAGTCGGGTGTTACCCCAGTTGCTAGCTGCTCATTGGCAGAAAGTTGCTGGTGGGTTGTGGTTGCTGGATGGATTGCCAGTGACTTTGCGTCGCCCACATTGGCCAAGTGGGAGATTAGTTCTAGTGAATCGATGAATTTTTTCCCGGCTTCCAAGCCGCCCTTGATACCAAAACCCAGAATTGCGCCAGCTCCCTTGGGTAAGTATTTCTTTGCCCGCTCCTTTTCCGGACTGTCATCCAAACCTGGATAGTTAACCCAGCTTACCTTGGGATGCTTTTTTAAATGCTTAGCCGTTGCCAGTGCATTTTCTGAATGCCGCGGCAGCCGGAGATGAAGCGTTTCCAGCCCCTGAAGGAAGAGAAAAGAATTAAATGGAGAGATCGCTGGCCCTAAGTCGCGCAGTAGGGTAACTCTTGCTTTGATAATATAGGCGATATTTCCAAGCGGTTTTAAAGCTTCAACAAAATTTATCCCATGGTAGCTGGGATCTGGATCGGCAATTAGCGGGAACTTGCCATTGGTCCAGTCAAATTTGCCGGAATCAACGATTAATCCCCCCAGTGATGTTCCATGGCCGCCAATAAACTTGGTGGCGGAATAAACAACAATATCCACACCGAAATCGATTGGTTTTAAGAGATAGGGAGAAACCGTATTGTCTAAAACCAGCGGGATACCGTTTTCGTGGGCCAGTTTAGATAAGCCCTCAAGGTCAGCAATATCGAGCTTGGGGTTGCCAACTGACTCGGCATAAATGGCCTTAGTTTTAGGAGTGATCGCTTTCCTAATGGCTACCAGATCGTTAGACTTAGCAAAGTTGACACTAATGCCAAACTTTGGAAAAGTATAATGAAAGAGATTGTAGGTGCCCCCATAAAGGTTGTCGGCGGAAACGATTTCATCCCCCGCCTGAGCAATATTCAATAGGGCAAGGGTTATGGCTGATTGTCCGCTTGCCACCGCCAGTGCTCCAACCCCGCCATCCAAAGCAGCGATGCGTTTTTCAAAAACATCGCTGGTAGGGTTCATTAACCGGGTGTAGATGTTGCCAAACTCTTTTAAGCCAAATAGGTTAGCTGCATGATCGCTATTTTTGAACTGGTATGAAGTAGTTTGGTAAATTGGCACTGCTCTCGAACCAGTGGTAGGGTCGGGGTCTTGTCCTCCGTGAAGTGCTAGTGTTTCGGTCTTTAATTTATTATCGATCTTTGTCATTTTATTTTCCTCCTTATAATTTATATATTTCCAACAAAAAACCCGCTGATTTAATTGCGGGCATTTTAAGGTGCAGAATAGGGAAGTAAACTAATTCTTCATGGTGCACCCCGAGTGCCTTTAACCACTGCATGACAGCAGAACATGCAGTGGTTGGGCATACACATAAAATAGATTTTGTAACCAATATTCATATATTAATCCTTCTAATTAATTATCGACACACAATAGAATTAATTTCATCTAATCTCTACTATGTCTATCGAGTTAATCAAGTATAAACTTATATGAGTTATTTGTCAAGGGGGGGGGTAATTATTTACGCCTTTTTTATGCCTGTTCCCCACTTATTTACCCCAATTTTACTTGACTTTCTGTTACAATCTAACTCTTTGGAGGGTAACTATGGGATTTATCGTTACAGGAATTATCGTTGCCTTTTTGCTAGTTTATTTAGTTTATGCCATGTTCAACCCGGAAAAATTTTAGCGGGAGGTAATTTATGAAAGTGGTTGATTATCTGCAGGTAATAATATTTTGTTTAGTTTTGATCGGCCTGACGCCGCCTTTGGGGCTATACATGGCCCGGGTCTTTGAAGGTAAAAAAACGTTTATGTCTCTGGTGCTGGCTTGGTTGGAGAGAATCCTCTACCGGGTGAGTGGCATCAACCAAGACGAGGAAATGGATTGGAAGGTATATACAAAATCCTTATTATTTTTTAATTTGCTTGGGTTTATTTTTCTCTTAATCTTGCAACTTGTCCAGCATATTCTTCCTCTCAATCCCGCCAATTTACTAGGGGTTGCCTGGGACTGTGCTTTTAACACTGCCGCCAGCTTTATGACCAATACCAATTGGCAGTCATATGCTGGAGAAACCACCATGAGCTACCTGACCCAAATGCTGGGTTTAACTGTCCAAAATTTCTTAAGTGCGGCAACCGGCATTACTGTTTTTATCGCCATGACTCGCGGCCTGATCTCAAAGTCAAAAAGCTCGCTCGGCAATTTTTGGGTCGATATGGTCCGTACCCTGGTTTATATCCTTCTTCCTCTCTCCATTATCCTGGCTGTTATTTTAAATGCGCAGGGAGTTGTCCAGACTTTGTCCCCCTATAAAGAGATCACTACTTTGCAGGGAGTAAAGCAAACGCTTCCGCTTGGCCCAGCAGCTTCCCAAATTGCCATCAAGCAACTCGGGACCAACGGCGGCGGATTTTTTAACGCCAATAGCGCTCACCCGTTTGAGAACCCGACCCCGCTGACCAATTTTCTGGAGACGCTGGCTCTCATGCTAATCCCTGCCGGCTTGGTCTATACCTATGGAGTGATGATTGGCAATCGCAAACACGGTTGGCTACTGTTCTTTGTCATGTTCCTGGTTTGGATCGGTCTGACGGGTGTTTCGCTCTACTATCAATATACCAGCGGTGCCAATGTCTTGGAAGGGATGGAAACCCGCATTGGGATTACTAACAGTGTCCTTTTTTCAACCGCTACTACAGTAATCTCCTGTGGGGCGGTAAATTGTATGCATTCTTCTCTGGCTCCCATGTCCGGCGGGATTGCCCTCTTCAATATAATGTTAGGTGAGATTATTTTTGGTGGTGTGGGGGCGGGGATGTACGGCATGCTGCACATGGTCATTCTAACGGTCTTTTTAGCTGGTTTAATGGTTGGCCGCACGCCCGAATATCTCGGTAAAAAGATCGAGCGAAAAGAAATGCAAATGGTTATCCTCTCCATCTTATTGCCTTCAGCGGCTATTTTAATTGGGGCGGCGATTGCTTGTGTTTATCCGGTTGCACTTTCTAGTTTATTAAGTAAAGGGCCGCATGGCTTGAGTGAGATCCTCTATGCCTTTGTTTCCGCGACCCAAAACAACGGCAGCGCTTTTGCCGGATTAAGCGCTAATACAGTTTTCTATAATATCATGCTTGGCCTCTGTATGATTATCGGCCGATTCGGGGTCATCATTCCTGCAATGGTGATTGCCGGGAGCCTAGCAGCCAAAAAAATCACACCAGTTTCTAGTGGGACTTTTACTACTGATAATTTCCTGTTTGCCGCACTTTTAGTTGGAGTTATTATTATAGTGGGGGTTTTAACCTTTTTTCCGGCCCTTTCGTTGGGGCCATTGGTTGAGCATTTACTAATGCTAAAGGGAAGGGTGTTTTAATATGACCAATAAAGTTGCAAACAAAAATAATACGATTATGTTGGCAGCGATCAAAGATTCTTTTTTAAAACTAAGCCCCAAAGAAGAGATGCGCAACCCGGTCATGTTTGTGACTTTCATCTGCTCATTGATCACGACGCTTTTCTTTTTCCGGCATCTCTTTGCAGGGATCTTTTCTGTCTTCGAATTACTGATTAGCGTCTGGTTATGGTTTACCGTGCTGTTTGCTAATTTTGCCGAAGCGCTGGCGGAAGGAAGGGGCAAGGCCCAAGCAGAAAGCCTTAAACAATCAAGAAAAGAGGTTCTAGCGCGTTTACTGGTTAACAATCAAGAAAGTAAGCTTTTAGCTTCCAAACTGAAGAAAAATGATGTTGTCGTCTGTGAAGCCAATGATTTCATTCCAGCGGATGGGGAAGTAATTGAAGGAATAGCTAGTGTTGATGAGTCGGCCATTACCGGAGAATCCGCTCCGGTCATTCGGGAAAGTGGGGGAGACCGCAGTGCTGTAACTGGTGGGACAAGAGTGATTAGCGACCGATTAATGATTCGAATCACCTCTGACCCGGGTGGCAATTTTATTGATCGGATGATTGCGCTAATTGAAGGAGCAAAAAGGCAAAGAACTCCCAATGAAATTGCCTTGAGCATTGTCCTTTCTGGATTGACGATTATTTTCCTTTTAGCCGTAGTAACTTTGAAATTCTTTGCGGATTATAGCGGACAAGCAGCTGGCCAAGACCTATCATCCATCGTTTCTGTTACGGTTTTAGTTGCTTTGCTGGTTTGTTTAATTCCTACCACCATTGGTGGACTCTTAAGCGCGATTGGCATTGCTGGGATGGATCGGCTGATTCGTCGGCATGTAATTGCCAAAAGCGGCCGGGCAGTTGAAGCTGCTGGTGATATTGACGTCTTGTTATTGGATAAAACCGGGACGATTACCATTGGCAATCGTATGGCCTCCGAATTTATTCCAACGGCTGGCATGGATGAAATAGCTTTTGCCGAAATTGCCCAGTTGTCATCTCTGTCGGATGAAACACTGGAGGGGAGGTCAATTGTTGTCTTAGCCAAAGAGAAATTTGATTTGCGGGCCAAAGCGCTTCATCCGCACGAAGCTAAATTTGTTCCCTTTTCAGCTAATACCCAGATGAGCGGCCTGGATTTGTTTGATGCCGCCGGGAATGTAACTCGCCAAATTCGCAAAGGCGCCGTTGAATCAATTTGTAAAATTTGCGGAAAATTGCCGGAAAATTTAGAACTTGCCGTTAATCGAATTTCATCCGGTGGTGGAACTCCGTTAGCCGTTAGTGACGGTAAAAAAGTGATTGGCATCATTCATCTTAAGGATATTGTTAAAGGCGGTATAAAGGAACGTTTTAAAGAACTGCGCGCTATGGGAATAAAAACGGTGATGATTACTGGTGATAATCCTTTGACAGCCGCCGCAATTGCGGCAGAAGCAGGGGTTGATGATTTTATCGCTCAAGCTACGCCAGAAACTAAAATGGAGCGGATCAAACAAGAACAAGCCGGTGGTCGTTTAGTGGCAATGACTGGTGATGGGACAAATGATGCCCCAGCCCTGGCCCAAGCTGATGTTGGGGTTGCAATGAATACGGGGACACAAGCAGCGCGGGAAGCTGGCAATATGGTTGATCTAGAAAGCAACCCGACCAAATTAATTGAAATTGTTGAAATTGGAAAACAGCTGCTTATGACGCGCGGGGCCTTAACTACTTTTAGTATTGCTAATGACGTGGCTAAATATTTTGCCATTCTTCCAGCCATGTTTGGCATGCTCTATGCCAGTTCCAATGATACCCAGGGGCCATTGGCCATGTTAAATATTATGCAGTTGCATTCCCCCTTTAGCGCCATATTAAGCGCGGTAATCTTTAATGCCCTAATTATTGTTATCTTGATCCCGCTGGCTTTGAGGGGTGTAGCTTATCATAGTGAAAGCGCAAGCAATTTATTAAGACGCAATTTGCAAATCTACGGGTTGGGCGGATTGGTTGCGCCATTTATCGGCATAAAATTAATTGACATCTTGATCGTTTGGCTCAAAATTGTCCAATAAGTGAGGAATTAACTATGAAAAATATAGCGGTTTGTCTTAAATTATTTATTGTTACAACCCTCTTGACTGGTCTTATCTATCCGTTATTTGTAACCTTGATTGGCCAGGCCGTCTTTCCTGATAGCTCAAACGGTAGTCTTCTGACTTATAATGGCCGGGTGGTTGGATCGAAATTAATTGGTCAAAAATTTGATCAAGGAAAGTATTTCTGGCCCCGGCCCTCAGCCACGGAGTACAATCCACTGCCTTCCGGTGGCAGTAATCTTTCTCCGACCAGCAGGCAGCTAGCTCAGACGGCGGAAGAAAGAAAACAAAAATTACTCCTGGCTAATCCGGGAAAGACCGAAAAAGACATTCCCGCCGATTTGCTCTCTGCCTCCGCCTCTGGCCTAGATCCACACATTAGTGTTGCAGCTGCCAAGTTTCAAGTTGCCCGGATTGCCGCAGCTCGGCAGTTTGATTCGGCAAAAAAAGATGCGATAATAAAGCTAATTGATCAGTTAACTGAAGGCCGCGATTTTAAAATCTTTGGCGAGAAACGGGTTAATGTTTTGAGATTGAACGTGGAGATGGATAACCTACATTGAAAGAACCGTTAGTTTGTAATTTTATAAGTGTCTGGGACGGCTTGACTTTCATGGCTCCTCCGGTATACACTTGTATACTAAGGGGTGAATAAAATGGAAGTATGCCAGAAATTTTAGTGTTTGGAGATGGATTAAAAGAAGAAGAGAGCAATGACTGATAATATATTCGACCAGATAAAGAAGATTAACGAATATGGCAAAGAATACTGGAGTGCTAGGGATTTATTCAAACTTCTTGGCTATACGGAATACAACAAATTTGTGCCGGCAATTGAACGGGCAAAAGAGGCGTGTAAAAACAGCGGCCAATCTGTGGTCGATCATTTCGCTGAAGTGAGCGAAATGATAAAAATTGCGACAGGAACCGAAAAAGAAGCCCTCCGATCGGTTGAGAATTATAGCCTTTCCCGCTATGCCTGTTATCTGATCGCCCAAAACGGCGATCCCAGAAAAGAAGAAATTGCTTTAGCTCAAACTTACTTCGTAATCCAAACTAGAAAGCAAGAAGTCCATGAGCAATTAATTGAAGACAGTAAGCGCGTGCTATTGCGTGACGAGATGAAAGAGCACAATAAGAATCTGGCAAAAGCGGCCAAAGAAGCTGGGGTTATTAATTATGCTAATTTCCAGGATTATGGCTATATGGGACTTTATGGTGGGTTGCGCCAGAAAGACATTCATGCCCGTAAGCGGCTGAATAAAAAAGAGGCCATCCTTGATCATATGGGGAGCGAAGAGCTGGCGGCTAATTTGTTCCGCGCCACACAAACACACGCCAAGCTGAGAAGAGAAAATATAGTCGGTCAGGACAAGGCTAATCTGGCACATCATGATGTCGGTAAAAAAGTTCGCCAGACAATTAAAGAGTTGGGCGGTACCATGCCGGAAAAACTGCCGACACCCGATAATATTAAAGAATCAAAAAAACGTCTTAAAAAACAAAAAAAGAAAATATTGCCGGAAGTACAGGAATAAAAGGCATATAAAAAAAGAGGATCGGCAGTAAATGGAAGACTTTGCCAAAAGACTGACCCCGGAAGAAGCCCTCAAGCTTGCCTCGGCTGCCGAGCATAAAACTAGAGGAAAACTCAAGATTTTCATTGGTTATGCTCCGGGAGTTGGCAAATCTTATTCAATGCTCAATGAAGGCAACCGTCGTTTTCAGCGGGGCGAAGAGATTGTTCTAGGCTATGTTGAAATTCACGGCCGGCAAGATACTGAAAAACAGATTGGCAATTTAGAAGTTATTCCCCGCAAAAAAATCCATTATAGCGGCAAGATTTTAGAAGAAATGGATGCGGAGGCGATCATCAAACGGCACCCAACCACGGTTTTGGTCGATGAAATTGCCCATACCAATGTTCCCGGATCGAAAAATAAAAAACGCTACGAAGACGTAAAAGAAATATTAGCTGCCGGGATTAACGTCATTACCACCCTAAACGTCCAACACCTGGAAAGTCTAAACGATATCATCAAACAAATTACCGGCGTAACTGTGCGAGAAACTATTCCGGATGGCTTTGTAGAGAAAGCCGATGAAGTCGTAGCGGTAGATATTACGGTGGATGCGCTCTTAAACCGCCTTAAAAGAGGGGATGTCTACAAAAAAGAAAAAATCCCTGATGCTTTGCGCAACTTTTTCCGGGAAGGAAACTTAAATGCGCTTCGGGAAATTACCCTGCGGCAGACGGCACAAGAAGTTGATGAAGAGTTAGAAGAATATATGAAATCCCACGGGATAAGGGAATCTTGGCAAACCACCGAGCGGATCATGGTTTGCATCAGCCCCAGTGCCAATGCTAAACGACTTATCCGCCGCGGGGCGCTAATTGCCCGGCGCTATCGCTGCGAGTGGTTTGTGGTGGCAGTTGAAAGCAATGTGGTTTATGCCGAAAAATGGAGCCCGAAAGATAAGGAAGACCTTGAAAATAATTTTACTCTAGCCAAACAGCTCGGGGCCGCCACCGTAATTTTGTCCGGCCGCAGTATTTCAGATGAACTAGCCAAATTTGCCAAAGAAAAAAATATTTCTCAAATTGTGATTGGGCATTCTGAAAAGAGCCCTTTTCAGTCGATTTTTACCGGCTCAACCACCAGCCGGCTGCTAAGTGAAACCAAAAATATTGCCATCCATGTTATTCCAACCGGCGGAGAATTAGCAAACGATGATCATTGGATGAAAATGCTATTTGGCTCTGACTTGACCGTCAGTGATTTCTGGAAAACCCTCTTGATGATTTTGGCCGTTTCGGGATTAAACTATTTTCTGGTTCCTTTTTTGGGCTATCAAGCAGTTGGCTTCATTTTCCTGCTAGCAGTCTTGGTGCTTAGCATGTTTGTTTCGTTTATTTATATAGTTTTATTTGCCATATTAAGCTCATTAATCTGGAATTTTTTCTTTATTCAACCCATTGGCACCTTTGTTATTCATAATCCGGCCGACCTGATTATGAGCATTTTTTATGTTATTACTGCCATTGTTACCGGCTATTTAACCAGTAAGATAAGAAGAGATGAAAAGTTGCTAGCTTTGCGTGAGGCTCGGACAGATACTATGCATCGAATAACCTCAATTATTGCCAGTGCCAAAGATCGGCACACGTGCTCTCTTGAAATTGAAAGGGAAATCAGTGTAATCCTTCCCGGCAAATGTAAGGTAATTGTTAAAAGCGAAAAAGTTGGTTTTGAAAATATCTTGCGCCAAACCATCACTAGTGATGAAAAAGAATTATCGGTTGCCATGTGGTCATATGAGAAGGGGGGAGTTGCTGGTTGGTCAACGGAAACGCTTTCTTTTGCCGGAGCGATGTACCTTCCGCTCAAAGGTCCTTCTGAAAATATCGGGGTTCTGCTTTATCGGCCCGAACATTATCGCAAATTGTCTCCGGATGAGAATATATTCCTGATCGCTTCTGCCAATCAACTGGCCATTTACTTGGAAAGGGAAATCTTGCGGGAGCGGTCAATCGAAGCAGAAGAGCTAAAGAAATCCGAAACACTTTATCGGACCATCTTGGATAGCGTTTCACATGAAGTAAAGACGCCGGTGACCTCTATTTTGGGAATCGCATCTGCCTTAGAAGACGAAAATATAATTAATGATAAAAACAAAAAAGTTGATTTACTGCAAGAATTGTCCGATTCAGCTGATCGATTGAACCGGATTGTATCTAATTTGCTGGATATGTCGCGCCTGGCGTCAGACGTTTTGGCACTTAGGAAGGATTGGCAGGACATTGGCGAAGTAATTAATCTTTGTGTCCAGCATTTGGGCAGCAAATTAAGCAAACATAATGTCCAGATTGAGATAGAAGAAGGACTTCCGCTCACCATGCTTGATTTTGCCCTTTTCGAGTCGGCCTTATCTAATATCATTATCAATGCGGCGACTTATACTCCAGAAGGAACCAAGCTCAATATTTCAGCTAGTAGAGAGATGGAGCAGTTAATTATTAGAGTCGCTGATGCTGGACCGGGGGTAAACGAGGAAGAACTACCCTTAATTTTTGATAAATTTTATCGAACCAAGGATGCTCCAGCCGGCGGAACCGGGTTGGGCTTGGCAATTGCCAAAGCGGTAATTGAGGCTCATGGAGGAAAGATTGAAGCGTTTAACAGGAATGAAGGGGGGTTAGAAATAAAAATTACCCTGCCGATCGGGCAGCAACCAGATATGACGGAGATTAAAAATGACTAAGGGAGCGAAAATATTGGTGATTGATGATGAGCCATCTATTCGTAAGTTACTTAACATTAGCTTATCAACTGAAGGGTACACAGTGGAGCTTGCAAAATCCGGGAAAGATGGGTTGCTTGAATTGAATAATTTTAGGCCAGACGTAATTATTTTAGATTTGGGATTGCCAGATATATCGGGAATTGAGGTTTTAAATAAAATTAGGGAGAGGACGGAAACCCCAATAATTATTTTAACCGTTAGGGATTCAGAGCAAGATAAGGTGCTGCTTTTAAATTCCGGAGCCGATGATTATTTGACCAAACCTTTTAGCCCTGCTGAACTTTCTGCCCGGATCAAAGTTGCCCTGCGGCACAGCCTGAACCTCAAAGAAGAACCGGTTTATATCAATGGTCCGTTAAAAATTGATTTCAGCACCCGTTTAGTTGAAATAAGTGGGAAACCGCTTAAACTTACCAATACTGAATTTGATTTATTGAAAATCCTGGTCCAGCATGCCGGTAAAATTGTCACGCAAAAACAATTATTAAAGGAGGTCTGGGGGCCAGAATCAATTAATCAATCGCATTATCTGCGGATTTATTTCAGCCAGCTGCGCAGCAAATTAGAAAAGTTTTCTCTATCAAAGTTAATTATTACTGAGCCAGGGGTAGGTTATCGGCTTTTACTGCTCTAAGTTGCTGCCTCTTTGCAGCTCGACGTTGCCCATAATAAATGCTAAAATTGCATCCATTATGCAACTAAATAAAATCATTAAAGGCTTACTGGTATTAATTGTAACGGCTGGGGTGGTGGGGGGGGGATATTTAGCTTATCAACGTTTTGCCTTAGAGTCGCAACTGCACAATGTGCAGATTTGTATCGACCTGCGCGATTTGCGCAAGATTGCTGCCTTTGAGAAAAAACCGCTTACCCCCATATTAAAAGAGATCCGCAAAATGGGCATCACCTCGATTGGTGTTTTTGAAGAAACTCTGCCCGATGCCAATGCCATGGGAGAGGTTTATTATGCGAGCGGGAGTGGAATATTACGCAACAAATTTCCAATCTCTAATTTCAAATCTCTAATTTCTAAAAATAAAATTATTTCTGACAGAACCTATATCTACGCTCCTTCCGCGGATTCTCGTTTGCGCATTGGCTTTGAACTAAAAGCCCTGCTTGGCAAAGATAAAATAAAATTTCTTGGCGGCAATATTCTTGAGGTTGATGAAAGCGAAAGTGAACTGCGGGATGTAGGGCTGGGTATCTCTGAAATTCAGAAGAATTATTTGAGTAAACTAGGCTTTACCATCATTCCTCGGGTTTGGAACGATTCTCGTTATCATATCGGCAATATAGACGCTAAGGTTAGTGCTCTCAAAGGCCATGAATTGTTGATCTTTGATCGCGAAGAAGTGCTGGGTTATCCTGATTCTTTGACCACATTAGCCGCTGCGCTAAATAGAAATAAAATCAAATACGGTTATATTGAAATTGTAAAACAAGATGGCGATAGCCGTTTAAAACGCCTGATGGAAAAAAATGTTTTACGAGTGCATAGTATCCCAGAAGATGAATTAAAGAAGATTACTCGCAGTGAAGCGATTCGCCGCTTTTGTCGGGCGCCCATGGAGCGAAAAGTCCAAGTCTTATATGTCCGGCCTTTTTTGCCGCCGCAACTGGATGCCCAGCCGGTGCAATTTAATCTGTCCTATTTTAAAGATGTGGTCGCTGGGTTAAAGGCGGCTGGATTTAGTATTGGGAAACCGGTGGAAGGAGCCATGGATTCGGTGCGTGGCTGGCAAATTATGTTGCTGGGTGCGGCTGTCATTATTACTACGCTCTTTTTATTAGAATATTTTATGCGGATTTCTGCTCTGTGGATGCTGGCAATCGTTGTGGTTGCCTGGCTAGTAATGGCTTTAATGGGGACATTGGGGTATAGTTTGCTGCTCCAAAAGCTGCTGGCATTTTTAGCTGCCATCACTTTTCCGTCATACGCCTTAATTACGGCATTATCAAAAAAAGTTCCCAACTCGCCAAGCCTAATGAATCCCATACTAATTATTTTAAGTATTATTGGTGAATTATATATCGGTATTTTCTTGCTGGTTGGTTTGCTGGCGGATTATCGCTTTATGAGTGGAATAGAAACCTTTCCAGCAATTAAATTAGCGTTGCTAATTCCCATGGCAATTGTAGCTTTCTTCTTTATTTTGCAGCAGGGGAAGGGAAATATTAAACAAAGACTACAGCAGTTCTTTAATATTGAAGTTAAGTTGTCAGTGGTGGCGATTGGCTTATTGGCGCTTGGGGCTTTGGTCGTGTTAGTTGCCCGTTCCGGTAATTTTTCGATTCCTGTCCCGGGTTTTGAAAAAAGCTTTCGCGGATTATTAGAAACCCTTTTGTTTATTCGTCCCCGGACCAAAGAGTTTCTTGTTGGCTATCCTTTTATCTTTCTAGCTATTTTCTTCCTGCGTCAAAAAGAAATTAAATGGATTTGGATCCTAGCGGCTATCGGATCAATTGCGCCGATCTCGGTGCTCAATTCATTTTGCCATATCCATACCCCGCTGATGGTTTCTGTGGTTCGCACCATTAATGGTTTGGTTTTGGGTATTATTATCGGTGCGATTGTTTGGTGGCTAGCTGGTCGCTTTATTAAAGAATGAAAATCGTAATTTCTGGTTACTACGGGTTTGGCAATACCGGCGATGAAGCGGTCTTAAAGGCTTTAGTAGAAGGCCTCCGCCGGCAAGATGCAAATATCCAAATCTGTGTTTTTTCGGCTTCACCTCTTTTTACTTCCAGTGTTTTTAAAATTGAAGCCATTCCTCGCTATTCATTTATATCCATTATTCGGCAAATCTTATCCGCCGATCTTTTTATTTCGGGTGGAGGATCACTCTTTCAAGACAAAACCAGCCGGCGCAGTTTCTTTTATTATGTTGCTTTAGTTTGGCTGGCCAAATTACTTCGAAAAAAGGTCATGTTCTTTGCACAAGGCTTTGGCCCCCTGCGTGGCCGACTAAATAATTTTATTGCCCGTATAACTCTTAATATAATTAATTTGATAACTGTGCGGGATCATGAGTCTTATCAGAAGATTATAGTCTTAGGAGTAAATCCTGCTAGAGTCTTTGAAACGGCTGATCCAACCCTAACACTGCAGGTGCCTTATCTAAAAGAGGGCAAAAATCTGTTTGGACTCGAAACTTTAAAAGCGGGCAATCGTCTCTTAGTTGGCATTGCTGCACGCAGTTTGCCCAAGGTTTCATCTAATAAGTTATTTGAAATCCTGGCCCAAACGGCAGATTGGATTTTTGCGACGCATGGTTATTACCCTTTCTTTTTTCTTTTTCAGTCTCCCGAGGATCGCGAAGCTACATCCAAGATTTTGGGGTATATGCAGGGGAATTCAACGGTTAATTTTAGAGTGGCCAAACCAGATGAGATTTTAGCCATTATTTCGAAATGCGATTTGTTAATCGGTATGCGTCTGCACTCACTTGTCTTTGCGGCCATCAGTGCGGTTCCCATGGTTGGATTATCCTATGACCCCAAAGTCGAAGCTTTTATGAAGTTAGTTGATCAGCCCTATATTGACCTTGAAAAGGAATTAAATCTTGATTTGATCAAACAAAAAATTGAAACCGTGATTGCTAATAGTGCAGCGGTAAAGAATACTTTAGAAGAAAAGAAAATTGGTCTGGTTGCTAAGGCACAATTAAACTTTGAATTATTATGGAAATTATTGAATTCGCCGGCATAAAAGTAGATAACGTCTCCCTACAAGAATCGATTGATCGAGTAGGGGAGTTTTTGGTGTCAAAGCAACCTCATCTGATCGTTACCCCCAACCCTGAAATTATTGTGACCTCCCAAAAAGACCATGCGCTAAAAGATGTTTTGAATAATGCGGACCTGCGAGTGCCGGATGGGATCAGCATGGTGGTTGTTTCTCGCCTGCTGGGAAAGCCACTTAAGGAGCGGGTTTCGGGGATCGATCTGATGCTGAACATTATTAAGGCCTATGGAGATAAATATAAAATTTTTCTGCTGGGAGGCGCCCCAGGGATTGCAGAAGCTGCGGCAGATAAGTTGATCCAGAAACAGCCGAGGTTAAATATTGTCGGTACAATGGATGGTTTCTTTGGTGATGATTACGCAGTGATTCAACAAATTGAAGCCTGTCGTCCGGATATCCTCTTTGTTGGTCTGGGTGGAGGTCGGCAAGAGAAGTGGCTTAATCGTCACCTAAAGGAATTAAACGTTCCAGTTGCCATGGTAATGGGGGGCAGTTTAGATGTTATCTCGGGAAGCAAGAAAAGAGCCCCGCTTATTTTTCAAAAACTCTATATTGAGTGGTTATATCGCTTATTGTCCGAACCGCGGAGGTGGAAGAGGCAACTAGCTTTGCCCAAGTTTTTATGGCTAATGTTTTTTGGCTTGTCTAAATGAATTATTTCTTATAAAATAGAGCATATGAATGAAATATTACTCGATATCGATTTGCCGGGGATAAAACTATTTCGCAAAGGTAAAGTGCGCAATGTTTTTGATTTGGAAAATTCTTTGCTTTTGGTGGCTTCCGACCGTATTTCGGCTTTCGATTCGGTGATGCCCAATGGTATTCCGGATAAGGGAAAGATTTTAAATCAGATATCTCTTTTCTGGTTTGATTTTACTAAGAAAATAACCAATAACCACGTCTTAGTTTCTGATGCCGATTTATATCCTGCCGTCCTTCAACCTTACAAAGACAAATTATATAAACGCTCAATAATTTGCAAAAAAGCTCAACTAATTCCGATAGAATGTGTTGTGAGAGGCTATTTGTCCGGTTCTGGCTGGAAAGAGTATCAAAAAAGCCAATCAATTTGTGGTATTAAATTACCGGCTGGTTTAAAAGAATCTGACAAATTACCTGAACCTATTTTTACACCCACCACCAAAGCCGATGAAGGACACGATCTCAATGTCACTTTTAAGCAAGTAGTGGATAGTGTAGGAGAAGAAACGGCGAATACCATTAAACATAAAACCATTGCAATTTATAATGCCTGTGCTGATTATGCTAGAACCAAGGGAATAATTATTGCTGATACTAAATTTGAATTTGGTTATTATAATAACGAAATTATCTTAATTGACGAAATATTATCGCCTGATTCATCCCGTTTCTGGCCGCTTGACCAATATAAACCAGGGGGATCCCAACCCAGTTATGATAAGCAGTTTGTAAGGGATTACCTCGAA
The DNA here is from genome assembly GCA_041658745.1 of Candidatus Margulisiibacteriota bacterium. Lineage (GTDB taxonomy): Bacteria > Margulisbacteria > WOR-1 > O2-12-FULL-45-9 > O2-12-FULL-45-9 > JASEHX01. The sequence goes on from JBAZZP010000002.1 coordinate 35,190, forward strand.
TCGATCAAATGGGATAAAGAACCGCCAGCGCCTACGTTGCCTGATTCTGTTGTCAACAAAACTCGCGAAAAGTATATGGAAGCTTACCGCAAAATTACCGGTAAAGATGCTTTATGAGCCAGCCCAATCACCGGGAGACGACTAAAAAAATCAAGGTTGGAAATGTGCTGATTGGTGGGGGCGCTCCCATTTCCGTCCAATCGATGACTAAGACCGATACTACCGATATTGATGCTACTGTAAAACAAATCAATGCCCTAGAAACAGCCGGCTGCCAAATTGTCCGTTGCGCTATTCCCAGCAAAGAAGCCGCCTTGGCGATTAAGGAAATTAAAAAGCAAATCAATTTACCCTTGGTGGCCGATATCCATTTTAATCATGAGTTTGCTGTTTTAGCGGCCAATGCCGGTGCAGATAAATTGAGAATTAATCCGGGCAACATCGGTGATAGTGCCAAAATTAAAGCCGTGGTTGAAGCCGCCAAAAATCACGGAATTCCCATCCGGGTAGGGGTCAATTCTGGTTCTCTAGAAACCAAAGTTCGCAAAGAGCACCAAGGGCATGTAACCGCGGAAGGATTGGTGGAAAGCGCGCTAAACAATGTAAAAATATTGGAAGATTTAAACTTTACGGAGATTGTTATTTCTATCAAATCGACCAGTGTCCCCATGCTAATTAAAGCCCACCAAATTATTGCCGGTAAAACTATATATCCTTTGCATATTGGGGTAACAGAGGCGGGAATTCCCAGTGTTGGAGTTGTTCGATCTTCTGTCGGAATTGGTGCTATTTTGACACAAGGGATTGGTGATACTTTGCGGGTTTCTTTAACTGGCGATCCACTCGAAGAAGTAAGGGTGGGCTATGAAATTCTAAAAAGCTTGCAGCTCGCTTCCCACGGAGTATCCGTTATTTCCTGTCCCACTTGTGGGCGGACCAATATCGATGTGGAAAAGATTGCTACGGCGATTGAAGTAAAAACTCGCCATATAAAACAACCCTTAATTGTTGCTATAATGGGCTGTGAAGTAAATGGGCCTGGCGAAGCTGCCGACGCTGATGTGGGTTTAGCTGGTGGAAAAGGGGTAGGGCTAATTTTCAGGGAAGGGCAAGTTGTGCGTAAGGTTGCTGAAGCTGAAATGATAAATGCGTTGCTTGAAGAAATTGAGAGGAGGACGAAATGATTGACAGATACACGTTGCCCAAGATGCGAGAGATATGGTCGGAGGAACATAAATTTAGAACTTGGTTAGATGTCGAATTAGCTGCTTGTGAAGCCTGGGTAAAACTAGGCAAAATTCCACCAGCCGCCTATAAAAAAATTAAGAGCAAAGCCAATTTCTCGGTAAAGAGAATTGATGAACTCGAAAAAACAGTTGACCATGACGTAATTGCCTTTTTAACCAATGTGGCCGAACATGTTGGTCCCGATAGCCGCTTTATTCACATGGGACTTACTTCTTCTGATGTGGTTGACACCTCTCTGTCGCTGTTAATGCGCGATGCGGCTGACATTATTATTCAAGATGTGGATGATTTTATCAAAATCTTGGCCAAAATGGCCCGCAATTATAAAACAGTGGTTATGATGGGCCGCACCCATGGTGTGCATGCCGAACCCATGACCTTGGGCCTAAAATTTGCTTTATGGATGAAAGAGATGGAACGTAATAAAGAACGCCTGGTTAAAGCCCGCGAAGTGATCAATGTCGGCAAACTTTCCGGTGCAGTAGGAACATATTCTAATATTGATCCCAAAGTTGAGGATTTGGCATGTCAGAAATTGGGCTTAGTTCCATCGGCTATATCTACGCAAGTTTTGCAACGCGATCGCCATGCCGAGTATATGTCGACCTTAGCCATTGTTGCCGCTACGCTCGAAAAGATCGCTCTTGAGGTTCGAGGGCTTCAAAAAACTGAGTTAGGCGAAGTGGAAGAGCCGTTCAAAAAAGGCCAAAAGGGATCCTCGGCCATGCCGCATAAGAAAAATCCGATTACTTGTGAAAGAGTTTGTGGCTTATCGCGCATTGTCCGCGCTAATGCCATGGTTTCACTCGAAAACGTGGCTCTCTGGCACGAAAGGGATATTTCGCATTCTAGTACCGAGCGAGTTTGTGTGCCCGATAGCACTATTCTGGTCGACTATATGCTCCACAAAATGGCGCATGTGATTGATAATTTGGTCGTACTTCCTGAGAATATGAAAAAGAATATCGAAAAATCGCAAGGTTTGCCTTTTTCACAAAGATTATTGCTTAGCTTCACGAGCAAGGGATTAACCCGAGAGCAAGCTTATCAAATTGTCCAAAATGCGGCCATGAAAGCTAGGACAACCGGAAAACACCTTAAAGAACTGATCCTAACCGACAAAGAAGCTCTCAAATATCTGTCTGTGGCCGAAATAAACGAAGCGTTTGATATCAATTACTATCTGCGGAATGTGGATGGTATCTTTAAAAGATTGGGCATTTCTTAAATTAGTGCAAGACATAAAATATATAAGTTTAGTCGGCATTTTATTATTTTCACTTCTTATTACTCCTTCTTGGGCCGGGCTATCTTGGTTGCGGGTTAAAAATTTATCCGTGGTTGATGAATATAACCATGCGTTTATTTTAAATGGGATTAATCTATCTAATAATGTGTGGGGGAACTGGGTTTCTGGCAAGTCAGAAAGCTTGGAAGCTCAAGGAAAGGATCCCTTGGTTCGGCCGATTCAGCAAGATGGTTGGGTTTTAAATGAAGCTGATTTTGAGCGATTGTCCAAGCTGAAACCCAAAGTAGTGCGTTACTCCATAAATTACGAGTTGTTTGCCGAAGAGAATGAATTCAGAAAATCCAACATGGACTTGTTAAAAAAGCATATTAAACGCTTTGATGAATTAGGTGTCTATGCAATCGTAAATCTTCATTTGCCTCCAGGTTTAGATGTCCAGAGTGATAACTTTGAACGAAATAAACCAGCTAAGACCAGGCTTCAATCTCTCTTTGAAAACGATGAATTCTGGCAGCGTACGGTTAAAATGTGGCAATATTTAGCGGCAAATCTTAAAGACCTTCCAGCTGTAGCCGGTTATTCAGTCTATAATGAACCAAGATTACCAAGCGAAGCTGACGGTGGCATAGCCCATTATCAAAAAAGGCAAAATGAATTGGTGGCAGCCATTCGCTGCATTGACAAGAAGCATATTGTCTTTATTCCCGAATATAACAGCCGAGAAGATAATGATGAAAAACAAAGTGTAATTTGGGAACGTGGCTTTATCAAAGTGTCAGATGCTAATGTGGTTTACGTCTTTAGTTTTTACGAGCCTTATGAGTATACACATTTAGGCCGGCCTGGTTTTAATGAGCGGCAACTTGATGAATACATTCAAAATAAAGTAAATTGGGCAAAAAGCAAAGGGCAAGCCCCGATTTTAATTTGCGAGTACGGCGTTAATAGGAATCAGCCGGTTGACAAGCGCTTAAAATATATCAAATTTATTGATGGCATCTCAAAAAAGTATGATTTAGCCGCTATTTATTGGGAGTATAAATCAAGTGTTAACCCTTTTACCAAACCTTTGTGGATTTGCGGGCTATTTAGCGAGTTTTTAAACACTGATAAGGCAATTATATTTGAAAATGGATACTATAAATATCAAGACTGGGCTGAAAAACCAGCCAAAGAGAACAGTTTTGACGCTTTGTTTAGGAAATATTACTATAAAACCGCATCAAGCGTTTCTTTAATAGATAATCAGACCATTTGGCAAAGTTTACATGATTCATACAAATAGCTACCACGGCTACACCCAACACGAAAGCTGCTTACGTGTTTTCCTCCCCTTAGTGCCTTAGTGTCTTCGTGTTTATTCCCCATTTTCCATTTTATCTGCAATTTCTTCCACTTTTTACCGATAAATACCTGGTGAATTATGGCCTTAAATATTAGAAGAATAATACCAGCAGGTTTTGTGGCTAATTTGGGAAGCAGATTGTATTCTGCTTTTGGCCCGCGACCACGGGATATCGAATGGGTCATTGGCCAAGATGGAACTTTATTTGTAGTTCAGGATAGAGATATGCTTGTTGGGTGATTAAACAATGCTTAAAAGTCTGTATGTGCCGCGCTGTAATTATTGTTATAAACCGGAACCGCTAGATGGACCGGGATTTTATCGTCAATCTGATCAAGATCGAATCTGTATTCGCGAAAAAAAATATGCTGATCCGCGATTGGTTACCAGGTTAAGAGATGCTCATGTTCGCTTTTTTCTGCCCCGAATTGATTTGCTTTTGAAACTCAAAACCTCTCATACCGGTGATTATATCGAGTGTGTAGATCAAGCTATTCCCCCAGAACTATTACCCGCTGATCCGCTTTGTCGCGAACTGGATTTAAAATTAATTCTTCCTTTTGGTCAAATTCACCGGACGCCAAATGAAGATGAGCCTTCTGTTAGTTGTGCTTTCTCTATGGGTGAACAATTATTTGGCTTTAATTATTCAAAAGATCGGCCGGATCTTGTAACAGCTAATAACTCAGTTTGGGTACAAGATACAATGGCAATTGTATCCGGTTGTCGTCCAGGATGGCATGGACCACAATATTTTGGCTATTATCTTGGTACAGATTTTTTGCATCATCGGTCTCGTATTCTTGCCGATATTTATTTGCAATCGACTTTACGGGAAAGTATTGAAAAAAGCCCGGCTTATACTGAATGGCTGGTAGGAAAAATTGGAACGGCCAGAAATATCTTATCTTTTGGCCCTGGAACCTGTGCCATCGAAAAAGTCTTGGCGGGTAAAGGGATAAAAGTAACGGGAGTAGATGTTAACCCAAAAAGTGTTGAGTTGGGGGAATCATTTGGACTAACTATGCATCAAGCTGATGCCAATTTATTCCTTCAGGCTAATGCAGAACAGCTTAGCGGACAGTTTGATGACGTTATGGCCGTAGAATCCATTGGTTATTATTGGTTAGATGGATTTTTGGCTGGAGTTCGTGAGGTTTTAAAGCCTATGGGAAAACTTTCAATCTTAACTGTATACAATGGATCGGGAGCTACAATGCGTGCTAAAACTTCTGGGTTTCAACAATTCACCAATGATGAGATTGATGAAAAATGTAAGCGATATGGGTTTTCTATATTGGAAAGGCAATTTGTACACCTGAATCAAAAACTAATAGTAACAAAATATGATGAAAGATTTAGACCCATAGAAGGCTATGTTGAATATCGCTTTGTTGCAGCCAATAATGATCCTGAAGGTGCATTTATGGTATTCTACAAAGTCCAAAAAAATAGCCGTTAGTCTTAGCGCCAGAGCTCGCGCAGTACAATATAAAAGCCAAGCAGTCTCTCGGTATCACCAATAATTCTATTAATGTCATCAACCGGCAGGCCCATGCTGATCCGTAATTCCCTCATATCTTGAAAAGCTGCATACTCTAAATGTGGAGAACATAGATGTTCTGGTAATAGCCAAGGGGTTTTGTCTATACGCACTATAATAGACCATAAACCAAAACCTCTTTCTGCAGCTCTTTTGTATTCTCCCGAAGAATCAAGTATGAGGCCCTTACACACAAAATAGGCAAATGCTTCCCCCAATTCATCTCTATTCATTCTTCTAAAATCTGCGGCATGCCTTTCAATCTCGGGATTTGTATCCCATAAACGCGGGTCAAGATCTTGTGCCGATTTGTGAATGGGCTTTGCTAGTGCGGCAGAAAGAACGGAATCAAAATCTCTAGCACCGGGAACCCTCAAATATTTTGGTGTTATTAATTCTAGCCGAGCTGCGGATACTCGGCAATTATGCTCCGGGACTGATCCTAGTTTTTGCTGTATTGTGCTATGTAGATTATCATCAAGAAATTCGCTAAAAAATGGCCTAATAGTACTATCGATGTCCGGAAAAGTGAGCTGCCATAAACCAAAAAACAAACTATTCAAAGCCGGAAGATCGTTTTCTGCCATATATTTAATTAAACTTCTCCAATTTGCAATGCCTTCAACATCTAATGAACTCAGATCTATCAATAACATATTTAGATTAAAACGCCATTCTGGGTGACGAAAACCAAAGCCATAAAAATTAACAGTGGTTAAAAAATGGACAAGATTGATATAGGATTGCGGTGGACGGACATCTGGTTTGAGAAGATGGGCTTCTCTAACACAAGCCATTAAAAATGGTCTTAAGTAATGTTTAATCGAGCACTGCTGCCAATCAAAAAAATAGTTGGCCTTTAATCCAGAATTAACCCTATAAATAGCAGTCATAGTATATGCTCCAATAAATAATCGATGCTCTCTAAGCATAATATCCACGAAAGTAGACAACAATTTCACTTTTTCGCTGCAAAGATAAGCTATCTTTTGTATTAACTGCAAGCCTAACGTGCGTTTAAACGTAAATATTATGGTTCCGAAGTAGGGGGTCTTTTCTGGTATTTCGCCATAAGCCTTCATACTCATTCCATGCCCTTACTTGCCTTCGTTCCCTTTAATTCCTTTACGGGCCTTAATGGGCCCTTATTCCCTTTTCCCAAAGATACCCTGCAATTTTTTCTTATTATTACAGATAAACACATGGTGACCTATGACATTAAAAGGAATCGGTAAATCGCTAAGGTTTAATCATCAAGCAATTTGGCCAGCTGATAATTTATTTGTGCAAAAGCTGCGCACTCGCTTTGCTTCAGAGCAAATGCATGCATTGTTGGAAAATGGCCATTGCGATCATGCTTTCCAAAATGGCCAATCATTATTCTTTATATTAAGAGCAGAATCAACCTTCGTAGAAGGAAACTATCAATTTAGATTGGAAGCTTTGGATTTTGCAAACTGGGAAATAACATTAGCTGGGTTTTGTGATTTTTCAATAAATATCTATCGAGAATCCGCCCGCACAAACCGTAGAAAACATATGCCCGAATATGACAGGGATCTTTGTAGGCTACTTTGGGATAAGTGTTCTATGGGTTTGCAAGAGATTGCAGGATTTAGCAAATCTGTTCCGGATGAGGCTGATTGCGTAGCCTTCTGGATAAACCCGCAATATCGTTTTAGCCAAAATCCGGGGTTTGATGGTTTAAGTAACCTCTTGTTCGGAACAGCTGTCTTAACTGCCAAAGGCTTAGGGGTTGAATATTTCGAAATACGAGTGGGAAATTGCTTTGATCGTGGGTCAGCCGAAGGGATAGAATGGTATCAAAGGACAGCTAATTATTATCAACAACAATTTGGGGCAATTGAGGATGATCCGGGATACAGCATATTAGGAATTAGGCTGAAATAGTTTCCTTCGCGCCTTAGCTGCTTACGCGTTTTCTTCCCCTTAGAGTCATAGTGCCTTGGTGTTAATTCTCATTTTATTCCCATTTCCGAAGTAGGGGGCTTTTTCTGAAATTCCGCCTTAAGCCATCTTTTTCATTCCTTGCCCTTACTTGCCATCGGTCCCTTTATTTTCTTCACGGCCCATCATCCCCTCAATTTCCGTGGATACCTTGTGTGGATAACACCAAGGTGACGTAGTTTTAAGCATAATAAAGCCAAATACTAAGTAATCGTCACCTGGTCACAACCTAACATAAGATATATTATGCGACATAGGAAATTGATGAAATTATCTGTTTGTGTAGCCACTTTTCAGTGGATTTTGGGAGCTATTTGCTGCGCTGGACCCTCGTTTTGATCCTACTTATTTGGGTTGTTTATTGATTAAATGGCTGAGAAACCAATTGAGTTTTTATTTGTTGAAGATATAAAAGCTTGTAAATGCCAAATAGATTTAGGACTTTATTGGGCTCTGCCCCACCATAGCTTTCAATTACTGATGTTATGATCCCATCTGCATCAGTATAAACAGTAGTTTCAAAACTCATAAGTTGGCCTGGATGATGATTGTCCTGTTCGGCATTGAATAAACGATAAATATAAGCTTCGCAAGCCTTTATATTTGTAGCAGGATCCATTAAATTTATGCTTGCACCTGGAGCCAAATTCAAAACTTCTCTTGCAGTTGGAGGTTTAAGTTGTCCTAATCCTGTGGCAATTTCATCTGCTTCTGGAGTGCTTCCATCTCTATGTTTAACAAAATTGATCGCTGTGCGGTTAAAGCGGCTTTCTGCGTGGATCATGGCCATAGTAAATAATATATACTTTGCTTGTAATGTAGTATCATGTGATTCTTTAATTGCTTGTGGCAAACTAGTTATAGCAAAAGTTAAATAAGTAGATGGCAATGGGCAATAGACCTTGCCAGTTGCGATTGCAATTTCGGAATGTTTTTTAATGGCGGATTTTAGTGATCTTAATAATGATAAATCTGTAGCTGAACCATCGCCCCCATTATATAGCTGATCCATTATCAATCCGGCTTGTCGGATACTTTCTTTGTAATTTCCTTGGGCCGCTAAATGTTTACAATCCTGAATCTTCTCTTTTGCCCATTCTTCTTTGGTTTGTCCTGCTGCAGTTGAAACAAGTAATAATATTGGATTTATACTAACCATCTATTCTCCTTTTCCCTTCTTTCTCTTCCCTTGCCCTCCCTTGCCTTCTTCACCTCTCCCTATATTATCGTAACAAATCGACAAAAATTGCACTTTTTAGCAAAAAAAATGGCCTAGGGGTTTATCCCTAAGCCATTCATTGGAAGCGTTTGACGTTATTCGGTTGCGTCTTGCGAATCGGTTAGCGTCTAGCGGTAGCGTCCATCTTGTTTCACGCATTACTTTGTACGTCCTACGATTCCCCCGACGCCACCCCTACCGCATTATGCTTTACAACCCAAACCTAACGCCACCCTTAAAACACGTCCCCGAAAAATTCTGTTCAATACCGGCATAACTAAATTGCATATTTTCACTGCCAACTTGTACAAAAACGCTGCTCAGTGGTGCAATGTTTTGCTCATAACCAATAAACACTTCGTAGATCATTGGACTGGGAACTGAGTATCCAGCTTGGCTGAACAATGCCGTCCCAACCCCTCCACCTACGTAAATGGGTGTAAGTGGAAATTTATAGGAGCCTTTTAAAAGGATGGGGGTAACAGTGTAAGTACCAAGGCCGTTTGAGCCCGATGTCATTACCGCTTCAATCCGCGTATTTAATAGCGGAATGGGAATAAACGGGGCTTCTATTTCTAGCCCGTATCCTGTTATATTTCCTCCGGCTGTTCCGTAATTAGCGGCCAAAACACCTACTCCGATCAAAGCATTGGCTGTTCCACTTATAACCATTAAACTTACTACCAAACATACTCCTAGACCTAATAACTTTTTAATCATAAAATTCACCCCCTTTATCTCGAGCTTGTCGAGAGATTTTATCTTTTAATAGATTTGAGCGTTTTTGGGTTTTACCATAACGCCGATTGTAAAGTTACGGCTAGTATCATTTAAAACATCGTCAGCCCTGACCGTTAAATCCATATAGTCCATAAATTCGTATTCATAACCTAACCGAACCTTGGGCCAGTTAGGCCGAGGGTTGTTAATATCGTAAATATCACCGCGCAAAGAGGTTTTGGCCGATGGAAAATAAGCGACACCGCCTCCCAGTTGATTATTAATTACGCCTAGCCGAAAACCCCAATTATCACTTACTTTCGAATTAAATAATATATCGAGCAAACTCATCTGCCGAGTTGGTCCTTCTCCCAGTCCAAAGCGTAAGTAGTTTTTAGAATTTTGAATAACATCAATGTTGCCTTTTACGTCATTGGCGGTGGTTCCAATATCAAAGCCACCAGAAGCCCTTAAATCCAAACTGCCGACTGAATCAAAAAATCGGTTGGCATTAGTAAGCGTCTTGGCGGTTTCATCCATGGTTCCTTTCACGGATTGTTGAAATTTGGGATCACCCACAATTGCCTTGATTCCCTGATTGGTTTGACGTAATTCTTCGGTAAGTAGCTCTAGCTGTGCAGCTACCCGGTCGGCAGTATAAATAGTATTAATAAAGGCTTCGCGGAATTTTGGGCTATCTACCACATCAGCAATACTACTAATTATTTTTTTAAGTTCTTGCAAGTTCTGCGCCCCGATATCCACAAAATCAACTACCCCGGAAGTCTTTTGCCCCACCAACACCTTGTCGGAGGTATAAATAGCTTCGGTTGTGCCCGGGACAATTTCCAGATATTTTTGTCCAACAATACCGTCATAAGAAATTCTAAGCGCCGAGTCAGATGGGAACTGAATTGACTTACTAATGACGGCTTGAATTGTAATATCATAGGGGCTTGGGTTAATGGTTATAACTTTACCCACATTTAATCCGCGATAACGGACTTCAGAACCAACAGTGAGGCCTTCCACGCTCAGGAATACACCGTTAAGTTTATAACCCTCGCTCATGCGCAAAAGATCGGTTTTCCAGGCAATAACAATTGCCAGAGAAGTTAAAGCGATAAGCGTAAAGACCCCAACCTTAGCTTTTGCCGTTATTGCCATTTTTTAAAGTCCCCCTGTGATAAAATTTTTAACGATTGGATTATTGGTCTTGTTGGTTTCTGCAGGAGTTCCGGTATCAATAAATTTTCCTTGGTGCAACATAAGAACTCTTTCTGCTGTGCGATTTACGGTTTGCATAACATGGGTAACAATGATCGATGTCACTTTAAGCTCCTGCCGCAATTTTAGCATCAAATTCTCAATAGTTACAGAAGTAATTGGATCAAGGCCGGTAGTGGGCTCATCATACAGAATTATTTTTGGATTAAAAGCTAAAGCCCGGGCAATGCTAACCCGCTTTTGCATCCCACCCGATAATTCAGAGGGGAATAAATTTTCGGTACCTTCAAGTTCGACTAGTTTAAGTTTTTCTTTAACAATTTTAGTGATTTCATTTTCAGTTGTATTCCCTCTTTCCCGAAGACCAAAAGCAACATTCTCATGCACTGAAAGAGAGTCAAATAAAGCTGCTGTTTGAAAAATCATGCCTAGTTTACGGCGGATACGCATTAGACCGTCTTCCGACATTTGGGTTACTTCTTCGCCGTCAATATTAATTGATCCAGCCGTTGGTTCAATTAAGCGAATTAACAACCTCAGTAGAGTGCTTTTTCCACAACCCGATGGGCCAATAATGGCTAACGATTGGCTGTCCGGTATTTCCAAATCAACCTTTTCCAGGATGCACTTTTTACCAAAATATTTCGTCAACCCTCGAAGTTTTATCATAAATTTTTACTCTTTGATGTGGGGTAATGGGAAATGAGAAATGGGTTAAGACATGAGAAATGGGATGTTAGATAATAATTTTCTTCTCTCACTTCTAATTTCTCACTTCTTTTCTCACTTCCCACTTCCAATTACCTCACTTCTCACTTCTTTCTACCCATTATTTAAAAAATAAAACCGAAAGAAAGTAATTGACGATAAACAAACAAATCAAAGTGGTAACAACCGAAGAAGTTGTTGCTTCCCCTACTCCCTTGGCCCCCCCCTTGGTATGGATTCCTTTATAACAAGCAATGACTGCGATAATCATCCCAAAGAGAACGGTCTTTAATATCCCACCGTAAATATCCCAGGTGCCCACCATTCTTTGCGCCGTTTCCAAGTATTGGACGGGATTAATTCCTCCAAAAATGGTGGCCACCAAATAGCCACCCATAAAGCCTAAAACGTCGGCAAAAACGGTTAAAAGTGGCATCATTAAGGCGGCAGCAATAAAGCGCGGTACCACCAAATAACGGGTAGAACTGGCTCCCAGAGCTCTTAAGGCATCGATTTGTTCAGTAACGCACATGGTTCCCAGTTCGGCAGTAATGGAGGCGGCAACTCGCGCGGCGACAACAATCCCGGTAATGGCCGGTCCCAGTTCACGAGCCATGGCGATACTCATGATGCCGCCCACAAATTTTCCTGCCCCAAAACGGACAAATTCGCCGGCAATTTGGATGGCAAAAACCATGCCGATAAAAGCGGCAGTGGTTAGGCAAAGCGGCAAAGATTCTATCCCGATCTTAACCATCTGATCAAAGGTTAATTTAAAATTAATTTTGCCTTTGAATATATCGGTAACGACTTGCAGAAATAGTTCGGCAAAATGGCCAAATCCTTCTAGCCAAGCAGTGATCTTATCACCAATATTTTCAGGAATATCTGTATAATGCATTTGGTATTTGTTCGATCAAATCTGAAGCAATCATAGCATATTCGCCTTTTTGCTTGCTAGTCAAATCTCCGGCGAAGCCATGCATAAAAACCGCCTGTTCCAAGGGCAGTTGTTGTCCTACAAAAGCGGCAACCATTCCGGTTAAAACATCTCCTACCCCGGCAGAAGCCATGCCTGGATTGCCGGAAGAGTTAATATACGTTTTATCCTTCATGGCGACGATAGTATTTGCACCCTTTAACACGACAGCTACTTTCCATTTATGCACAAATTGTTTGGCATATTTTTCCCGATCAGATTGAATTTGTTTTACAGTCAATCTCATTAAGCGTGCCATTTCACCCGGATGGGGAGTAATTATTACCTTTTCCTTCGCCTTTGCCTTAGCCTTTTTTAATATTGAAGGATCATCGGCAATGGCATTTAATCCATCGGCATCTATTACCAAAACTTTAACTCTCAGAGAAGTGATTAGTTTTTTTATTAGAGCTACTGTTTCTGGATTAGTGGTTAAACCTGGACCTAGTGCTGTAACGTCTGCTTTTATCTTCAATATTTCTGCCAGGGATTTTAAACTTAAAGTTCCTTCTTTCGTTTCCGGTAAACCAATGGTGATTACTTCTCGCGTTTTGGGAGCAACTATCTTTTGAATGCTTTGAGGAACGGCTAAATAAACCAATCCTGCCCCCGAACGAAGGGCAGCTTGGGCGGTCAAATACGCCGCCCCGCTCATATTGCGTGAACCAGCAATAATTAGAACTTTGCCGTAACTGCCTTTGTTTGACAAAGAAATTCTTTTGGGTAGATAGTACTCAGGTGCCTTGTGTTTTCCTCCCCTTAGAGTCTTAGAGCCTTTGAGGCTATTCCCAATTATCCCAATTTGTGCGACAACTAATTTCCCCACATTATCTGTTGCTGGATATTTTAGTAGGCCAGTTTTAGGATTGGCAAAAGTAACGGTTATATCTGCCTCGATAGTATGTCTATCTTTCTTCCCCGTGGTCGCATTTACTCCAGATGGAACATCCACGGCAATGACTAATGAATTGTATTTTTTATGCAGAGCGTTAATTAAGTCAATTGCTTCTGCAATCTGCCCTTCTACCCTGCCCTTAAACCCAATGCCAAAGATGGCATCCACGATTATTTCTGCGGATTTTAATAAGTGATTAAGTTCGGACATTTTGGTCTTAATGGGAACGTTTAGTTTTCGTAAAATGTTGAGGTTAATTTTAGCTGACCCACTAATTTCTTCCTCGCGGCAAAGTAGAAACACAGTGACAAAGTAGCCTAGGGTGACTAAATGCCTAGCTGCAACAAACCCATCTCCTCCATTATTTCCTTTATAGGCGACAACTAAAACGGATTGGCGTCTGCCAGCAATTTTATTAATTTCATCAGCTACTGCCTTACCAGCATTTTCCATGAGGGCGATTTGAGGGACACCAAGCGCTTCTGTCGTATAGCGGTCTAATTCCTGCATTTCCTTTGCAGTTAGTATTTCCATTTATCAAGATATTATCATTCTATGATTACAGAAGCAACGGCGTAATCTCTAGAATGCGAGAGGCTAATGTGGGTCTTTTTATTGATCTTGCCTTTGTACGCTACGATTGGTTTCCCAAGTTTATCATTTCTAATTTCAATATCCGTCCAACTCACCCCATGATCATTATGCCCAAACCCGGCAATACCAGTGCCCAATGCTTTTGAGTACGCTTCTTTGGCCGCAAAGCGGACAGCTAGTTCTGGAATACGGTATTTTTTTGCCTTGGTGCAGCGTTTGATTTCGTGGGGAGTATAGACTTTTACGAGAAACTTTTCGCCGTAATTCTCAACCGCTTCTTTGATACGGTCAATTTCAATAATATCTATTCCAATGCCCTTCATGCTCAGAAAACCGGAGTCAGCCATTTTTTATATTTGGGGTTTTCGCCGCGCACGGCACGGAAGTAAAGCTCTTGCAACTGCTTAGCAATCGGCCCTACCCCTTTGCCGATCTTAGTTTTTTCAACCTGGGTGATGGGAGAAATTTGTACGCCAGTGCCAGTGAAAAATAATTCATCGGCCTTGAACAAGGCTGCTGGTTTAAAAGATTTCTCTATAACTTTTAATCCCAATTCTTTGCGAGCAAGTTCCATAACCGCCAAACGAGTAATTCCCGGCAAAAGGTCATCGGATAAAGGAGGAGTAATAATCACTCCTTTCTTAACCATAAAAATATTCTCAGCACTTCCCTCAGACACGTTTCCTTTGTGTGATAAAGTAATGGCTTCAACATATCCTCGATCTAGCGCTTCGGCTTTGGCAAGTGAAGAATTAAAATATGTCCCTGTTAGTTTTGCGCCTTGTGGCATCGAATGGCTGGCTATCCTACGATACTTGGACAAACAGACCTTGATTCCATTTGAAATATCCAGGTACTCACCAAAGGGAGCTAAAAATATGGCAAAATCATCTTCTAAGTTATGCAAACCAAGGCCAATTTTAGACTCAGATTTATAGGCGAGAGGCCTAATATACACATCTTGCTGGTAGCCATTTTGTCGTACTAAATCGCAGGTTAGTTTTACTAATTCTGGAACCGAATATGATATCTTAATCTTTAATGTTTTGGCCGACTTGATCAGTCGATCGTAATGCTCTTTTAGCTTTACAATATACATTTGTTTCTGGTCTTCATTCCAGTAACCGCGAATGCCTTCAAAGCACCCTGTCCCATAATTGAAAGCATGGGTCATGATGCTGATAGTAGCTTTTTCAAACGGAACAATTTCCCCTTTAAAAAATGCAAATTTCATGAAAATGATTCCCCTTTCTCACATCGATTCTGGAGTGCTAATTCCTAATAATTCTAACACATTCCGCAAAGTGATTCGAGATGCGTCGGCAAGGACCAAACGGGCAGGACTGCCGATTACTCGGCATTTTTCATAGAAGTGATGGAATTCTGTCGCCAATTCTTTGCCATATTCACAAATGCGGTGTGGGTGTCGGAGTTTTGCAGCTAGTTTTACTGTCTCCGGCCACGCCAGCAATTTAAGCATCAACGACCTTTCAGCCGGATGTGTAAGTTCATTCAATACGTCCCCATTTGTATCTTGTATCTTGTGACTTGTATCTTGCTCGAGTGCCTTCCGTAGAATACTGCAGATCCGTGCATGGGCATATTGAACGTAAAAAACCGGATTATCATTGCTTTTCTTTTTAGCCAATTCAAGATCAAAGTCTAAGTGCGAGTTGACGTCCGTGGCTGCAAAAAAGAAGCGAGTTGCGTCGCTGCCGGTTTCATCAATAACTTCCTGTAGCGTTACCATTTCTCCAGTGCGTTTTGACATCCTAACCGGTTCATTGCCGCGATAAAGAGTAACCAGTTGGCCGATAATGACGTTAAATTTTTCAATAGGCAGATCCAGAGCTTTGATTGCCCCTTTCAGCCGTTCTACGTAGCCGTGGTGATCGGTTCCCCAAATGTTGATGATTTGGTCATAACCCCGTTCATATTTGTCCAAATGATAGGCAATATCGGCGGCAAAATAAGTGGGCCGCCCGTCTTCTCGGACGAGTACCCGATTCTTATCGTCACCAGTTTCCTGCGATTTAAACCAAATCGCCCCGCCCTCTTCAAAGGTTTTTCCAAGATCATGTAGTCTTTGGACGGTAAGTAAAATCTTGTTGGCTGCATGCAGTTGGCTTTCAAAAAACCAGTTGTCAAACGTAACCCCCGCAGAACTTAACGTGGTTTTTTGTTGATCTAAAATCGTATTAAGAACTGATTCTCTGGTATTCTGTTCATCAGTTTCACTCCATCTGATATTCTGATTCTCTGCTATCTCTTTTATGTAAGCTCCACCATACCCTCCCTCCGGGGTTGGTTCGCCTTTCCTAGCAGCGTCAATTGACTTAATTAGCATCTCAATCTGATTGCCAACATTATTGACGTAAAACTCCTTGGTGACGGAATAACCCACGGCTTTAAACAGGTTGCCGATTATGTCGCCGATTACTGCCCAGCGCCCATGACCAACATGCAGCGGTCCGGTGGGGTTAGCCGAAACAAATTCAAGCAGGATCTTTCGCCCTTTATAATCATCACCTGTCCCCCAGGCATGGTCTTGCTTGTGGATTTCAAGCAGGCTTTGTTGGATATATGTGTCAGTCAGAAAAATGTTTATGAAGCCGGGTTTAACAACTTTAAGTTCGCGAATAATCTTTTCGCTATCTATCTTTTGAATTGCAGCGACGATTTCTTCAGCCACTTCAAACGGATTGCGAGAGAGCTTTTTGCCGGCAATGATAGCGGCATTGGTTGCAAAATCACCGAATTCCTGCCGAGGCGGAACATCGATTTTAAACGGTATATCTATTAAGTTTAGCTTATCTAGTGCTTTATTAAAAAAAGTGAATAATTTTGACTGTGGCATGATCTAGCAAATTCCCCCCTCACCGCCTTTACCCCTTCATAGCCTTCACGGGCCCTCATGGGCCCTCGTTCCCTAGTCTTCTTTCCGAGTTACTTCTTCTTTTATTTCGTTAAACTTTTCTTTGCCCTTTTCCACAGCTTCCTGTACTTTTTTCCTGGTTTCGTCCCCTTTACTTGGAGCAAACAATAATCCTGCTACAAATCCTATGATGCCACCAATAGTTAAACTTTTCATAATTTTTCCCATTCTCTTTTCCTCCTTATTCCTTTTTCAGTAAAACCTGCAATGCCTTCTTTAAGCCCGCAGCAAACCCTACAATCGTTGCGCTTTTCGATCCCAAATCACCGCTTAGTTTTTTTTTTATGGTTCCAAATCCACCCAAAAACATGGTTATAACATCCAAAACTGAAGCCAGTGCCATAACTTTTTGTTTGACTTCATTGGTCGTGCGGCGGATATCCAGTAACATTAAAATAACAACTACCGTGGCAACGATTAAAGCAACCAATAAACCAATTCCACAAAAGACTAATATGTTAATTAAAATCGCATAAATATCCATTAAATAGTTATCTCCTCGGAAACCCGCTTGGCTTCCACAATGCCTTCGTTAAAAGCCTCGGATACGCGGTCAACGACCTCACCCAGGTCCAAATCTTTGAGAACTTCCCTTATTCTAGTGCGTGTTGTATCTCCGGCAACTGGAGCAAAAATCAAACCAGCTGCTAGCCCCACCAGCCCACCAAAAATCAGGCCTTCCATTAGGTGCGATTTCTTTTCTTCACTCATCTTTTTATTCTACTACTTGTCGGTAAAAGATTCAATTACAAAAACCTTGGGTAAGATCCCAGCAATTTAAAAAAGCTGGTTTGTTTCTTTAATTGAGCTAAGGCCTTTGCGATAATCAAATCTTGGCGATGGCCTTCCATATCGATAAAGAATAAATAATCACCCAAAGCTTTTTTGGAGGGGCGCGATTCGATTTTAGTCAGGTTAATGCTTTTATCGGCAAAGGCTTCTAAACAAGCATGTAACCCCCCCGGCCTATCTTGCCGGATCGAAAAGACGATTGAAGTCTTATCTTTGCCGGTTGGAAGATGATCTTTTTTAGCTAGTACCACAAAACGGGTTTGGTTGTCTTTGGCATTGATCTTTTCGGCAATAATGTTTAAACCATATAAATGGGCGGCTGATTTTGTACCAATGGCAGCAAAGACATGGCCTTTGGTTTTACTGTGAACAGCTAATTTTTCACCAATGGAAGTGGCGACCTGCATAACGGCATTGGAGGTACTGGCGGCCATATGTAATTTGATTTTTGGTAGCTTTTTGCGTAAGAAATCTTTACACTGGTCAAGAGCTTGGGGAATTGAAATTACGTCGGTAATCCTAGATAATTTAACCCCTTTTGGGGCAATCAGATTGTGGTAAATGGGCAAGACCAGTTCTTGTTTAATAAATAGGTTAACATCTTTGGCTAACATATCGGTAATCGTACCAATCGTTCCCTCAATCGAATTTTCAATTGGGGCGATAGCTTCTGCTACCTTTCCGTGTTCTACTGCGAAGAGTAAATCATAAAAAGTGGCATAAGGAAATAGTTCTGCATTGGCGCCTAATTTCTTTAAATAGAGTTGGCTAGCTTCTTCCGAAAAAGTTCCTTCTGGTCCCAAATAGCCGATTTTCATATATTTCCCTCCCATGTATCAATGACTATTATAGCTGAAAGCAATCATAAATTCATCGAAATTAATAAACTTAGTGTTCGATAAATAAATGATATGGTTACTGAAGATATTCTAAGTAGTGCGAGGTACCAAAGAGCCTTGTCTAACCGGCGGCTAATTAGAATTAGGCCGCAAGTTGCCTCTATGTTATCAAGGTTTGCTCCTTTGCAAAGGGAAGATCCGATTTTAGAAGATGTCGTTGTCCAGTTTTGTAGGGGAAGACAAGCTCTTTTTGGGAATCAATCAACTTTAAATGTTCAGGGATCAATTATGCTGGCTTCAGCAAACGAATTGCTTTTTTCAAGAAGACTACCTAGTGTTGAACAAATCCTAGAAATGCTCCCAACCCTGCCTACTGTAAATGACCCCCAACTTCATTTATTTAAACCTCCTTTCTCACTGGAAGAAACAAAAAGTTTGCGCTTTAGGCGGTTTAAAGAATTATTTAATATTGGAGGAGGAACTGGTATTATCCAAATCGGAAGTGGCTGCTGGAATAATTGTGAAAAGTGTTATGCCTTAGCGATTGGCAAGCGAGTTGTTTTTATGCCCCTTCCCATGGCGTTGTTACTAGCCGAGCAATTGATCGATGTTAATGATGGTCTATTTCAGCCCTATTTTAGCAATGATATTCTGCAGTGGCGTGATTTAAATTTTTCAGCCGATTATGGAGATCTCTTGGCACTAATTCATGCTAGAAAAATTAAAACTCTTGGCAGCATTACAGGTGGTTTCTTTCTGTTTGACCCATTTGGGATCGAAGCGGCCAGAAAATTGGTTGAAGCTAAAGAAGTAAGGATATTATCGGTTGATTTTATAAAGCGAAAGATTTTTCCTTTTCCAGAATCCAAGCCAAATCAGGCGGCAATCGAGGCCTATGGAAAAAGAGTCTCCGCCAATATTCAAGTTTTAAAGCCAGAACAAATTCGTTTGTATCATGCTGGGAAATCCCCCAGTCGTCTTTTTCATGAATACTACATGCTTGATCTGTTTTGTCGTTATGTTACTCCCGAAAAACACATTGGCTTTATTAAGGAACGTGTTGATCCGGTTGAAATTAGTTATGAAGGCCGCGCTACCTCTAGCCCATATTTTCACGGATTATCTTTTTATCCAGTTGCCAGTGGTGCACGGTATTTGCAAGTGCTGCCATCTGGCGAAAACAAATTAATTTATCGGCGGGGAGTTAAAATTGGCAGCGAAATGAAAAAGGCAAAAACAGTTAGCGAGGTATTTTCTTCTCCTTCTTCTCCCGCTTTCCTATCGTTTGTCAGAAAAATTCGTTATTATCTAAATGACTCGCAAGAAAAGTGTCGCACAAATATTGCTATCTGGGAAATGTATTTTTCAATGGATGAATTAGTCCAAATCTTTGGCCAGGATGGTGAGGATCTTGCTGCAATTTATGAAAAATTAAAAGATTTGCCCGTCTTCGAAGCTGAGTTTCTTTCCTCAATATGTGTCGGTGATCTTGCCACCTTTTCACAGAAAAAAGAATACGGCCTAGCAAAAAGAATGGCAGATCAACCTAAATTATCTCATTCGTGTTTTGTTCATTACCTACATGTTTGCCTGACACAACAAACAGAGGAAGTGATTAAGTACGTTTTACCGCTCCAGGGAGAAAGGTCATTTCTTATGAGTTTTGAAGATGGAAAATTGGCATTAAGAGCTGCTGCCTCCCTGTCCGGTAATATTGTAACCTTGGAGGATGCACAGAATATTTCAGAAGATAAATTGCAGCAAATATTTAGTCTCTTAAAAGATCTGCCGCTATCAGCCGCAAACTTTTGGGTAGATTTTTGTGAGTTGCCTAACCAATGTTGTGAGGTAACCTTGCCACTGCGCGCATATGCCGGAGAATTATAGCTTAACCACTTCCAGCTTACTCGCCCCCATCATCTCTTCCGCCAATTCGTCGGGGTAACCGCCGGAGTAGACAAGTTTCTTTATTCCAGCATTAATGATCATCTTAACGCAAATGGCGCAAGGTTGGTAATTGCAATACAGCGTTCCGCCATCGATGCTAACTCCGTGCAGAGCTGCTTGGATAATGGCGTTTTGTTCGGCGTGTAGACCGCGGCAAAGTTCATGCCGTTGACCGGAAGGAAGACCCATTTGCTTGCGGATACAGGTTTGTTCGGTGCAGTGGTCAAAGCCTTTGGGGGCTCCGTTATAACCGGTCGATAAAATGCGGTTGTTTTTAACAATAATAGCTCCAACCTGGCGCTTAACACAGGTAGCCCGCTCAGAAACATCTTGCGTGATTTTTAAAAAATATTCATCCCAGGATGGACGGCTCATTTTTTCCTCGCTAAAACATGGCGAGCAGCTGCCATAATTTCGGTTTCAGTTAAACCATATTTAACTAAAAGCTCATCGGGTTTTCCGGATTCGCCAAAGGTATCTCTTACGCCAACTCGTGCCATCGGCACTACACAGTTTTCAACAATTACTTCCGCCACTGCCCCTCCTAGCCCCCCAATAATTGAATGCTCTTCGGCGGTGACGATTGCCCCCGTTTCTTCGGCACATTTAATAATTAATTCTTTATCAATCGGTTTAATGGTGGGCATATCGATTACACGGACGTTAGTGTTTTCTTTTCTTAGTTCTTCGGCAGCATTGAGTGACTTTTCAACCATAATTCCACAAGCAATGATGGTTAAATCGGTGCCTTCTTTTAATATCGTTCCTTTGCCGATTTTAAAGTTACAACCGTTTTCATAAACTACCGGAGTTTTTCCTCGGCTGAGGCGTATATACATAGGACCATAAAAATTAGCGGCTTCACGAATTACGCTAGCCGTCTGTATTCCATCGGTGGGGACGATTACTGTCATATTGGGAATGGCACGCATAATTGCGATATCTTCATTGGCTTGGTGCGAAGCGCCGTCTTCTCCCGTAGTAATTCCACCGTGAGTGACAACGATTTTAACATTTAAGCGAGTATAAGCTGCCATCATGCGGACTTGATCCCAAGCCCGGCCCGATCCAAAAACGGCAAAGGTTGAAGCAAAGGCAATTTTGCCGCAGGAAGCAAGTCCAGCAGCCGTGCTAATCATGTCTTGTTCTGCAATCCCCATGTCAAAAAAACGGTCAGGGAAGGCTTTGCCAAAAGTTGCTGTTTTTGTCGAGCCGGCAAGATCAGCATCCAAAACAACAATGTTGCTGTTTTCTTTCCCCAGTTCAACTAAAGTTTGGCCATAAACGTCACGAGTAGCGATTTCTTTTTTACTCATTTTTTGGGAACCTCAATTTGGCAGAGTTGCGAAAGGGCTGCTGACTCTTCGTCCTTTGTGGGAGCTTTGCCATGGAAGTCGAGTGGCCGCTCTTCCATAAACGCTACCCCTTTTCCCTTTACCGTATCGGCAATAATAACTGTCGGTTTGCCTTTGGTAGCTTTGGCTTTTTCAAAAGCAGATATTAGATCGGCAATCTTATGGCCATTGCAAGAAATTACATGCCAGCCAAAAGCTTTCCATTTGTCACCAAAAGGATTAAGGTTTTTAATATCTTCTACTTTTCCATCAATCTGATGTTTGTTATGGTCAACGATGGCGGTCAAATTGTCGAGTTTATAATGTGACGAAGTCATGGCAGCTTCCCAAATTTGCCCTTCCTGGCACTCTCCGTCACCCATTAAGCAATATACTTGGTAATCCTTCTTATCCAATCTTCCAGCTAGTGCCATGCCGTTAGCAGCCGATAATCCTTGGCCTAACGAGCCGGTTGACATCTCAATCCCCGGCAAAGATAACATGTCAATGTGCCCTTGCAGAGAACTTCCCAGACGCCGCAAAGTTTTTAAATATTCAACTGAGAAATAGCCGGCTTCGGCCAAGGCGGCATATAGGACTGGAGCTGCATGTCCTTTACTCATTACAAAACGATCGCGATCCTGCCAGGTAGGTTTTTTGGGATCATGCTGCATTTGGTGGAAATATAGGACAGTAATTATATCAGCCGCCGATAATGAACCGCCAGGATGGCCGGACGCCGCGGCACAAATCATTTTAATAATATGCTGTCTTAGTTGATTAGCCCTCTTTTCGAGAGCGAAAATAGTATCTTTATTTACCACGAAAAAATTCTACCATAGATTTTACTTCGGGCTCAAGCTTTATCTTAAAACGTTTCCAAACCGTTGCTTGGACCTTTTTCATCAAAGCGGTAACCTCTTTGGCGGTGGCTCCACCAAGATTAACAATGAAATTAGCATGTTGGGTAGAAACTTGCGCATTGCCTACCCTTATTCCCTTGCAACCGGCTGCCTCAATTAATTGTCCGGCGGGCAAGGAATTCTTTTGGCTTTTTGGATTTTTAAAAACACTGCCGCAGTTAGGAAAATTCAAAGGATGTTTGCTGCGCCGAATTTTAAGATATTCTTTGATTTGTGAAAGAATGGCCGCCGGCTTTTTTTTGAATAGCTTAATCGTCACCTTAGTTACTAGAAAACGCTGCTTTTGCAAAAGGCTTTTGCGGTATCCAAACTTTAACTCTTTTTGGGTGATGATTAGCTCTCTGCCCCTTTGATCAACGACAGTAACGTTTTCTACATAGCGACCGATTTCGTCACCCCATGCGCCTGCATTCATAACGACGGCTCCGCCAATAGAACCGGGAATCCCAGCTAAAAACTCAATCCCTCCCAGTCCCTTTTGAGCAAGTTTGGTTATTAAGCAGGTGATTGCCATTCCACTGTCCACTTCTATCTTTGTTCCAGTGATTTTAATTGATTTGAGTTTTAAGCTAATCTTGATGACCAGACCTCGAAAGCCATTGTCCGGTATGAGCAGGTTTGTCCCACTTCCAATTATTGCTACCGGTAATTTATTTTGTTTTGCAAAAAAAAGAGCTTCCCTGATTTCTGCTGAATTGCTGGGTTCACAAAAGTATTGGGCTGGTCCGCCAATCTTAAAGGAAGAATGCTTGCTTAAGGGTTCAAAGTGCCGGTATTTCATCTTTTAGTTTTAAGCGGGACAATATTTCCTTGCCAACCGTATATATGTCCCCCGCTCCCAAGGTTAAAATAATATCGCCGTCTTTTATAATGTCGAGAATTTTATCGGCAATATTTTCTTTTTTGGCAACATAGAGAACGTCTTTATCCTTTATTCCATCGACAATTGTCTTCCCTGATATGCCATGGATCGGTTTTTCTGAAGCGGCATAGATATCGGTAATAATGATTTTATCCGCAGCATCAAAGGCGGCGCTAAAGCGATCCTTAAGTAACATGGTGCGGGAATAGCGATGCGGTTGAAAAATACAAATAATCCGGCGATTGGGCCAACCGCTGCGGGCGGCCGATAAGGTTGCCTGGATTTCGGTCGGATGATGGGCATAATCATCGATTATCAAAACGTTTTTATATTCACCCACGGTTTGAAAGCGCCGGCGAGCTCCGATAAAAGTATGTAATCCAGCGGCAATGGTATTAAATTCGAGCCCCAGTTCAAAACAAACAGCAAAGACGGCCAAACTATCCACTACATTTTGCCAGCCGGGGACAGAAAGCTCAACTTGCCCAACCACATTGCCTTCTTTAACCAACGAATAACTAGTATTAAATGAATGAAAGACTAGATTTTCGGCCTTATATTGAACCTCACCGGACAAACCATAAGTAATAAATCTTCTTTTTACCCGTTTCATTATGGTACGGTTATTTTCGTTATTTGGGTCGATTACAATAAATCCTTCTTCAGCCGTATTATTAGCAAATTCTTCAAAAGTATCCACCACTTTTTCGATTGATCCAAAACGTTCCATATGGTCATCTTCAATGTTGGTTATTACCGAAATGGTTGGGGATAAAAACAAAAATGAACTATCCGACTCATCTGCTTCTGCCACAACAAACGCGCCGGCCCCTAATTTGGCGTTGCCTTCGGCATAATCCATATCACAACCTATTAAAAAAGTTGGGTTAAAATTGGCGAGATCTAGAACCTTTGCTAGCATGGCAGTGGTGGTAGTTTTGCCGTGGGTTCCGGCAATAGCGATCTTTTGCGTGCTTTGCTCCATGATCCAAGCCAGCATTTGGGCTCTCTTTATGATTTTAATATCTTTTGTGACAGCTGCCACTAATTCAACATTGTTTTCTGGAATAGCGGATGAATAAATGATGATATCGGCTCCGCGCACATTAGTTGCCTTATGCCCAATCAGCACTTTTATTCCCAAATCTTTTAGGCGCATGGTATTGGGGTTTTCACGTGAGTCTGAACCAGAAACCTTAAATTTCATTTCAAAAAGGATTTTAGCAATGGCGGACATACCACAACCGCCAATTCCAATAAAATGGACGTTGCGAACCCTTTGCATATCAAGCTTTGGCATAAATATTATCTACTATCCTTTCGGCCGCGTTAGGTTTAGCTAGCGATAGACTCGCATTTTTCATTTTAGCATAATCTAACTGTTTGGTGGATAAAAATGAGAGCATTTTTTCTTTTGAAAAGTCTTTCTCCTCAATCAGAATAGCTGCTCCGGGAATTGAAACAGATTGAGCATTGTAAAACTGGTGATTTTCAGCTGCATATGGATAAGGAATTAAAATCATGGGAAGCCCTCTCACTAAAAACTCGGAAATAGCGGTTGCCCCTGCCCGGCTAATAACTAGATCGGCGGCAGCAAGCAAGGTAGGCATTTCATCGTAGACATAAGGCAATGAACGGTAATTGGCTATTTTTTTACCTTTCAAATAATTATTTACCCAAGGAAAGTCGCGATTACCAATAATATGAATTAATTCGTAATTATCAGGGATTAATTCGGCCGCAGCAATTACTATTTCATTCAGCCGTTTTGATCCTTGGCTGCCACCCATCACAACTACGGCTATTTGATCCGCTTTCAGCCCTAATTTTTCCCTGGCAGTGTCGCGGTCCATGTTTGTAATTGCTTTTCTAACCGGATCTCCTACAACGATACCCTGAATATATTTTTGTGATTCATTAAAGGTCAAAAAAGTTTTGCTGGCAAATCTCTGACAAATCTTAATTACCATTCCCGGTATAACGTTTTGTTCATGGATAAATATTCTTATTCCCAGCAATTTGGCTGCCGCCAGTACGGGAAGACTAACATACCCCCCAGTGGCAAAGACAATTTGTGGTTTAAATTTAAGCAGGAAGATTAATGATTGAAAAAAACCAATCAAACAAATCATGGGAGCAGATAAAGCTTTGTAGGACAAATTGCGCTGCAGCCCCCTTGCTCTAACTAGTTTTAATTGATAACCCTCTCGTGGAATAATGTCTTTTTCGAGGCCTTCTGGGCTGCCAATAAAAACGATCTCGGCTTTTGGGTTGCGCTGTTTTATTTCTTCCGCAACCGCAATTCCAGGATAAATGTGCCCACCGGTTCCGCCGGCAACGATAGCTATTTTCATGCGGCCTTTATTTGGGACTTTTTTGAGATTTTTAATATTACTCCCACCGCAAATAAATTGATGATTGTGGCAGTTCCCCCAAAACTGATAAAGGGAAGCGGAATACCAGTAGTTGGGATAAGGCCTACCACCACCATGATGTTAATCATAGCTTGCAGAGTAATCCAAAAAGTTATGCCGCTGGCTAAAAGGAAATGAAAATAATTGTTGGTGCTAAGAGCTATCCGAAAACCGCGGACGGCGAAAAAGATAAATAAAATAATTACTCCGGTGGCCCCAACAAAACCCAATTCTTCACAAAGGATGGCAAAGATAAAATCAGTAAACTGTTGTGGAAGATAAAAATACTTTTGCCTAGAGGCCCCAAGTCCCAAACCCCAAAAACCGCCGGAACCAACCGCCAAAAGCGATTGAATAATTTGAAAACCAATCCCCTGGGGATCTTTCCAGGGGTCAAGATAGGCTAATAAACGCTTTAGGCGATAAGGGCTGGCGATTGAAATGGCGGTGACTCCCGCAATTCCCATCGCAGCTAATGCGGCTAAATGTTTTCTTTGTGCCCCGGCCAGAAAAAGCAGGGCAAAAGACGTAGCAGCAATAACCAGTGTTGTTCCCAAATCCGGTTGGCTCATGATGAGCAAAGCAACAAAGCCAATCAAAGCTAGTATCGGAACAATCCCTTTCATAAGATCCTGAATTTTTTCCTTCATCTGGCAAAATTGGTTGGCTAGGAGAAGAATGATGGTAAATTTGATCAGTTCAGATGGCTGTAGAGTAATAAATCCAAGATCTATCCAACGGGAAGCTCCGCTGATATTGCGCCCAACTCCGGGAATATAAACTAATAAAAGTAAAATAATTGAAACGATGAAGATAATGTTGGCTTTTTTACGCAGATTTTCAAGGTCAATGTTGAAGCCAAAGTATAATGCCCCAAACCCAAGCAATAGAAAAAATAGATGTCTCTTCACAAAATAAAAAGCATCATCTAGTTTTATGCCAAGGGTTGGGCTGGCAGAAAAAATCATCATAGTGCCAATTGAAACCAAGGCTAAAACTGAAAAAAGAAAAAGATAATCAAAGCCGGGTAACTTTTTGCTCATAATTGATTAACCAACTTTTTAAATGCCCGACCTCTTTCTTCGTAATTGTTAAACATGTCAAAACTGGCACAGGCGGGAGATAAAAGAACTATGTCGCCTGGTTTACTGTCGGCAAAAGCCATTTTTACCGCTTCAGACATGGAAAAGCTAGCAGATTTGATATTATTAAAGCCGATTCTTTCAAGACCAGATTTAAAGATTGCAGCGGCTTCGCCGATTAAAATTACTTCTTTGGCCGTCTCTTTTATTCGCTGGCACATTTCATCAATCGAGACTCCTTTTTCTTTCCCACCCAAAAGCAAGACAAGTGGCTTATTGGCAAAAGTTTCTAAGGCAACTAAGGTTGAAGCCGGATTGGTGGCTTTTGAGTCATTGTAGAATTTAATTCCGTCCAATTCTCTGACAAATTCAATGCGATGTTCAACTCCCGGAAAAGATTGCAATACTTTGGCAATTTGTTTTATGTCTACGTCACAGAGAGAAACTGCGGTAGCAGCCGCCAATGCGTTTTCCAAATTGTGTTTACCCGGAATTTTTATTTCTTTTGGTTCAATGCCTAAGACAGTTATATTTGATTTGCTAAAAGGTACCGTTATACATTTTGCCTTTTGGGCCATCTGAGAGACCAGCGGGTCATCTCCATTATAAACCAGGAAATCAGTAGGTGATTGGTTCTCATAGATACGGGCTTTTTGGGCGATGTATTCATCCATCGAATGATGTCTTTCAATGTGGTCTTCCTGTATGTTACAAATAACGCTAATAAAGGGCTTAAAATCAGTGATGCCTTCCAGTTGGTAGCTGCTGATTTCTGCCACAATATAATCGAGGTTGGAATCGTCTACTGAAATGATTGGACTGCCAATATTCCCGACGACGGCTACTCTTTTCCCTGCGGCTATAAGCATTTCTCCAATTAAGGTGGTGGTGGTAGTTTTGCCGTTTGTTCCGGTGATTGCAATGATCGGTTTGTTTAATAATTGATAAGCTAATTCAATTTCCGCCATAATTGGGATCTTTTTTTGTTTTGCTTTTTCTAAAATGGGAAGGTCAAGATGAATCCCGGGGCTAACCACAATCATTTCTGCTGAATCAATTGCCTTTTGGCTATGTCCACCCAGTTCATACTCTATTCCCAAACTTAATATTTTTGTGCTAATGTCGGAGGGAAGATTCTCAATTGGCCGTAGCTCAGTTAGAAATGGTTTAGCTCCTAGTTCTTTCAACTTTTCGCAGCAAGCTAATCCACTAATGCCAGCACCAAATACCGTTACATTTTTTGCTTGCAGGTTAATCATGTAAATTAAGCAGTTATTTTAAGGCTTCTTTTTGCTTTTTAATCAAAACTTGAATCCCTTTTTTGGCCAGATCATACATTTTGTCGAGCATCTCTTTGGAAAAAGGTTCACCTTCGGCGGTTCCTTGTATTTCAACTAGCTTGCCGGATTCGGTCATCACAATGTTCATATCAACATCGGCCTTAGAATCTTCTTCATATGCCAAATCAATTATGGGAGTATTGTCGATCATTCCAACGCTGACTGCTGCCACATTTTCACGGATGGGACTTTCAGTAATCTTGCCGCTTTTCTGGAGAAATTTTACCGCGTCTTGCAAGGCAATCATCGAACCGGTAATGGCCGCTGTGCGGGTTCCTCCGTCAGCTTGAATTACATCGGCATCCAGCGTAATGGTTCTCTCGCCTAGTTTATTTAAATTTACTATTGCCCGCAGAGAACGACCAATCAGCCGTTGTATCTCATGGGTTCTACCTTTGGTTTTTTGATCACGATTGGTTCGATCGTGGGTGGCTCTGGGCAACATAGCGTATTCTGCCGTTACCCATCCCGAACCCGAATTGCGTTTATGGGGAGGAACATTTTCGGCAACTGATGCGGTGCAAATTACTTTGGTATTGCCAAATTCGATTAGGACCGAACCTTCAGCATACTTAGTAAAATGACGAGTAATTTTGACGCCCCGTATTTGAGTAGTAC
The DNA here is from genome assembly GCA_041658745.1 of Candidatus Margulisiibacteriota bacterium. Classification (GTDB taxonomy): domain Bacteria; phylum Margulisbacteria; class WOR-1; order O2-12-FULL-45-9; family O2-12-FULL-45-9; genus JASEHX01. The sequence continues at coordinate 63,971 of JBAZZP010000002.1, forward strand.
TTCGTCCATCAAACCTTTTCAACGCTATCTCCTCCCTGTCCCACGACCACTAATCTCTCTCTGCCGGCTTTGACGGTCCGTAGAATCCGTGTTGATGTCGCTTCGAGGTTGGCTAAAACTTCATCCGCATAACGATCGGCGCCTTCGCGGATTTCTTTGGCCATTTGATAGGCCTGTTGTAATACGTCTACGGCTTTTGATTCTTCTACCGGTTTTCCTTCCATAGCTATTCGAGAGTCTTCTTCTCTTACTTTAAAACTTTCATGCGGACTATTTTTAGCAACAATGGCTTCTTGGGCCATCCCTTCCCCGCCTTGGATAACCAAACGCATTTTATCAATAATCGAAAGGATCTTTTCTTCGTTTACCATTACTTTTTTGGTAAATGGTACTTTAAACCCGTCTAATAATTGAGATTCAAGCGTATCTAATAATCCGAGTATTTCCATTTTATTTCCTCCCTTTTAATTCTTTGACCACTGGTTTTGGGACCAAAGCAGAGATGTCGCCGCCCAATTTAGCTATCTGTTTTACCACGCTGGAAGACAAATACGAATAATGATAATCAGTCATTAAGAAGATGGTTTCAATTTCGGGGGCCATTTTGCGGTTGGTAAGAGCCATTTGAAATTCATAATCAAAATCCGAAACAGCTCTAAGGCCTCTAACGATAATTTTAGCCTCTTTTTGGCGGGCATAATCAATCAAAAGACCATCAAAACTGCTGATTTTTACATTGGACAAACCGAGCAGACAGCTTTTTAGCATTTTTTCTCTTTTGGATAGGGAAAACTTGGTTTTCTTATCCGGATTACGAATAACGGCTACGATAACTTCATCAAACATAAGGGCGGCACGTTGAATGATATCGAGATGACCGTTGGTAACTGGATCAAAACTACCGGGGTAAATGGCTTTTTTCATAAAAATTAAAGACTGTTTCTCCGTATCTTTCTTGTCTAAAAAGAGCTAAGCTCCCAAACTTATCTGCCAACTGGTGCTGTTTACGGTGTTCAGCGATTACTATTCCGCTTTGATTTAATAAATCGCTATCTCCAATCAGCAGCAGAACTTTTTCTAAGGCCGGGCTATCGTATGGAGCACCGATGAATATTATATCAAATTTTGACTCTTTCCGCTGTAAGATTTTGAGGGATTGTAATACGTCAGTCGCATAAACTTCCGCTTGCTTGGAAAAGCCGCAGGCTGCGCAGTTTTCACGAATAATATTGGCCGATTTTTTATCGAGTTCAATGAATATTGCTTCCGTTGCTCCGCGGGATAAAGCTTCGATTCCCACTGCCCCGCTTCCTGCAAACAAATCCAAAAACAGGCAATCAGCGATTCTAGTTTGCAGAATATTAAAGAGAGCTTCTTTAGCTTGGCTGGATAGCGGACGGATGTTGCCCGGCGGGACTTTCAAGTTTCGGCCTTTGGCTTTCCCAGATATTACGCGCAATTTCGGGCTCCGTTTCAATTAGTTTGAAGGCTGCAATTCTAGCTTCCTGCAGTATTTTCTCGTCTTTAATTATATCAGCAACCCGGAAGGAAGGCAAACCGCTCTGACGCAAGCCCAAAACCTCTCCCGGACCCCTTAATTTCAAATCCACCTCGGCAATATAAAAGCCATCGTTTGAATCTAGCATAGCTTTAATCCGGGCCTTTGATTCGGGGGTTTTGGGATCGCCAACCATAAAACAAAATGATTGTTCTGCTCCCCGACCAATCCGCCCTCTTAGTTGATGCAGTTGCGATAAGCCAAAACGTTCGGCATGCTCAATTACCATTACTGTGGCGTTTGGTACATCAATCCCCACTTCGATAACGGTAGTTGAAACCAGCAAATTAATTTTATTTTTGCGAAAATCAGCCATAATTATTTCTTTTTCTTCCCCCTTCATTCTGCCATGCATAAGGCCCACTTTAAATTCCGGGAAGATCTCTTTTTGCAGCATGGCCGCTTCATCCGTGGCGGCTTTAAGATCCAATGTTTCTGATTGTTCAACCAAGGGACAAACCAAAAAGACTTGCCTCCCTTCTTGCATCTTTTCGCGCAAGAAATTATAGGCCGATTTTCTTTTGGCGTTAGTTACAAAATGGGTTTTGATGGGAGTTCTGCCAGGAGGCATTTCATCGATAATCGATCGGTCCAAATCACCATAAAGAATAAGGGCTAAGGTACGCGGAATGGGAGTCGCTGTCATTACTAAAACATGTGGATTATTCCCCTTTTTAAATAAATCTAACCTTTGCAGCACACCAAATCGATGCTGTTCATCAATAATTACTAGTCCAAGTTTATTAAAAACAATCTTTTCTTCAATCAAGGCATGGGTGCCAATCGTCACGTCATTCTTTATTGCTTTGTTTTTAACATTAGCCGTGATTAATCCCACCGAGACTCCAAGCGGGAGAAGGTTTTCTGATAATTTTTTGAAATGTTGTTGCGCCAATATCTCGGTGGGAGCCATAATGGCTACCTGATAGCCGCTCTTTACTGCTATATAGGCAGCCAAGGCGGCAACAATTGTTTTACCCGAGCCCACATCCCCCTGCAGTAAGCGATTCATCGGATGACCGCTCGCAAAATCATTTAAAACTTCCTGTAAGACTCTTATCTGGGCTGTGGTTAATTTGAAGGGCAATGAGTTTTCAGCAGCGAGTAATTGACCTTGATCAACATTAAAAATATATCCTTTTTGCTTTTGAACGTCTTTTTGGCGCATACCGAGTTCTAATTGAAATAAAAAGAAATCATCAAAAGCCAGACGGCGGTGAGCAGATTCAATTTCTGACAAAGCCTCAGGATAATGCAGCGCACTAATGGCTTTTTGCAGACCGATTAAATTGTTGGCCTTTCTAATATTGGCCGGCAGATACTCTTCCAGCAAGTTTATATAATCAGTTAAAACCGTTTTGGTAATATTGCGAATGGCTTTAGGAAAGAGGCCTTGAGTGGTTGGATAATGCGGTACGATTTTTGCGTTTTCCCCCGTGTCTATCTCAAAGTCTTTTACCGATAACTGCAATGCGTGATCATAAGGAGAAAACTCAATTTTACCTGAGACAAATATTTTCATCCCCCGCCGCAGAGCTTTCATTAAAAAGGGCTGATTAAACCATACTGCCGAAATGTTGCCGGTAGCATCAGACAGGCTAGCTTTTAGAATTGAAAAGCGGTTGCGGGTTAATTGGTGGGTAATACTGGTAATTTCTGCATGGATGATCTCGTTTTCACTGGGTTGCAGACGGGCGATGGGTTTAATAAGAGTTCGGTCTTCATAATCACGAGGAAAAAAATATAGCAGATCTAGAACCGTTTCCACCCCAAGCTTTTTAAGTAGTTTCGCTACTTTGGGGCCAACGCCTTTCACGTATTGGGCGGGAGTGTCTAATTTGACATTTGTCATTTGACATTTATCCTGAGTTCCATCGAAGGATTTGTCATTTTAGCATAAATTATGCTATAATCTAGCAATCATGAGTAAAAAATGTGTTATATGTGATAAAAAAGCAGTTATCGGTAACAGCGTTTCCCACAGCAATATGAAGTCAAAACGTAAGTTTAGACCTAATCTTCAAAAAATAAATATTATCCTCAAGGGAAAAGCCTGCAAAGAATACGTCTGCACAAAATGCCTCAAGGCTGACAAAATTAGAAAAGTGGCTTAGTTTAATCCCTCTTCTCTTGCTTAAATCTTTCTGTGGTGATTTCATCGATGAATTTGGTTTCAGCACTAATGCAAGTTGTTTTCCTTCCGAAACGATATATATGTGTACGGTTTAAAAATCGTATAATACCAATTTGGAGGAATCACATGTTCAATGGCATTCATAGATCGCTATTCGCCTTGCCAATAACAAGGCATCTTGAAACTAGCATTCCCAAATTAGAAGCAGTAAAGATCCCAGTTTTTACAGTGAAAGTTATAGCGCAACTGCGTAACGGAAAGATATATCTTATTGATGAAAATGAATTTCGTGGTCGCTTTAATTTTGCAGGTTTGGTGACAGAAGGATCTAAATTAAAACCAAACATAACCCGTGATCTTGTAGCTTTACTACAAGAACATGACGTTCCGGAAGGCACCACCTTTATTTTTCCTTCTAGTGATAGTGATGAAATAAGTGAAATGTTCCGTAAGGGCTGTCGCTTGGCAATTAAAATGGATTTAGGCCTAGAGGGGTTTCATAGCGTTGGGATTAGAACCATTATTATCCCCATTAACTCCAGCGAAACTTTAAGAACTTCATTAGTAGAAAGAATCAGCGATGAATGTCTTAAAAATGATTATTTTTTAAAAAATCCATGGTTCGTCCAAACACCGGAATACAGGGTAGATTTAATTGAAGAGCACAGTAAGCAAACAAAAACTATTGCCTGTCTTGACTCCGGGATAACATACGATGAAACGACTAATATTCCTTTTTCATCTTCTAACAATGCTGACTCGCTTGATTTTCCTAAAGGAAGTATTGTTTTCGTGCGTAAAGCCGATAAGGCAACAAGCGAAAAAGACGTATATGCTTATTATGCATTGCTCCCAAATGGGCAAGGATTTAAGGTTGCAGATAATAATGAGGTAACACCTTTAACAGAAACAGACCTAGCCACAATCCAATCTATTGCTGACCAGATACGGTAATATATTGGAATTAATCCCTCTTTTCTGTCTTAAATCTTTCTGTAGCAATTTCGTCGAGGAATTTGGTTTCGAGGTCATTCATTAGTTTATTATATTCATCCAGTTTCTTTTCTTTGTGTTTTTCCATGATTTTTTTATCTTTGACTGAAATGATCAGCTTAGCCCTCTGCTCTTCCAGCTTTTTGCTGGCTTCGATTACTTTATCTACTTGTTTATCCAAATCGTCTTTCAAAACTTCGAGATGTGCTTTGCGTGATAGAACTTTAGAAAAATCGGTGATTTGTCCCCTGCCAAAAACTTGGCGCAAATCATTTTCTTTGTCGATTTTATCTTGTTTTATCGCCTCTTCTTTTTGCTTTTCAGTCATATAGGCTTGTTGTTTTTCAGCAAACTTTTCTTTTTCTTTTTTTTCCTTGATTGCCCTAACTTTTAAGACCGATTGCAAATCGTAGTTAAATCTTTTGCCCGCTTTTGGTTCTTTCGCCATTATTTGAATATTCCTATCAGCCGATTGACGGTGTCCTCAAACCCTACTTTTTCAAAGGTTCCTTGCCTTAGGAACCCATTTACTTGCTCGATCTTGGAAATAGCGAAATCAATTTTAGGGTTACTCCCCTTAACATAGGCACCAATATTTATTAAGTCTTCTGCTTCATCATAACGTGCCAAAACTTCGCGCAGTTTACCGGCAGCATTCTTTTGATCTTGGGAAGCCAAATTGGACATCAAACGAGAAACGCTGTGAGGGACATCGATGGCTGGATAGTGATTGCGGGCAGCCAATGCGCGGGATAAAACAATATGGCCATCCAGGATTGAGCGTGCATGGTCAGCAATTGGTTCGTTGAAGTCGTCACCTTCCACTAAGATGGTGTAAAAAGCAGTTATGGTTCCAACCACTGATGTGCCCGAGCGCTCCATGAGCCTTGGCAGAAGGGCAAAAACCGAAGGAGTATAGCCTTTGGTGGTTGGGGGCTCGCCAGAGGCCAAGCCGATTTCTCTTTGTGCCATAGCAAAACGAGTAACAGAATCCATCATCAGAATTACTTTATTCCCTTGGTTTCTGAAATATTCGGAAATAGCGGTGGCGACAAAAGCGGCTTTTAAGCGGATAAGGGGTGGTTGATCAGACGTTGCTACTACCACCACTGATTTTTTTAAGCCCTCTTCTCCCAATGATTCTTCAAGAAAATCACGGACTTCACGTCCCCGCTCTCCCACCAAGGCAATAACGTTAACATCGGCTTCGGCATTACGGGCAATCATTCCCATAACCGTGGATTTACCAACCCCGGAACCGGCAAAGATGCCAATCCGCTGTCCCTTTCCAACCGTTAACATCCCATCAATCGCTCTTATGCCAACTTTTAAAATATCAGTAACTCTGGGGCGTTTGACTGGATCGGGAGGATCGGCATCCAGTGGATATTCTACTAAACCAAGCAATGGCCCTTTGCCATCAATTGGTTCACCAAGGCCGTTTAAGACCCGGCCCAATACTTCTTTCCCTACTTTAACCATCAATGGTTTACCTGCGGCAGTGACCTGAGCTCCCGGGGCAATCCCTGAAGTTGACCCCAAAGGCATTAATAAAACTCGGTTTTCGCGAAAACCAACTACTTCAGAAAAAGCATCGCGGTTTTCTTTGTCAATACGAATAGTGCAGATGTCACCAACGGAAACGCCACCGACCTGGGCTTCAATGATTAATCCAACTACCTGGATAACTTTGCCAATAACCTTAACCAGATCAGCTCTAAGAATCGCCCGGTGGTATTTTTCAAAATCAATATCGGTAACCATGCCAGTTAGACAGCCTCGCCGCTATCCAAGGCAGGACCGGAATTGTCCTCTTCGTTTTCTTTGGTGGCTTTCATGAGGGCTTCTTCGATCGATTTTAATTTGGTGCTGATTCGCGAATCAATAAAACCCAAATTAGTTTCAATTAAACAGCCGCCCGGTTCAACATTGGGGTCATCTAAGATAGAAAAACTTTTAACCCCATCTAGTATGCCGGCTAAACGGTCTTTATAGCGTTTTAAATATTCAGAATCATCATGGCTGACCCGGACAATGATTTGCTCACGATCCGAAACTCTAGCAATAGCTTCGGCCACAATATTTAAACAGACATCGCGGTGTAAAGAGACTTCTGAGCGGATTATTTGCTCCGCTACTTTAAGCGATAATCGCAAGATTTCATTTTCTGACTCTTTAACTATTTTCTTTCTTTCTTTTACCGCCTGGTTTAGGGTGACTAATGATTCCTTAATGTTGTCAGCTGCCTCGTCCTTCCCCAGGCTTAGGCCTTCCGCTTTGGCTTCGGAGCGGATAGCTTCCGCCTCTGAGACGGCTTCATCAATAATTTTCTGCGCCTCACTTTTTACTTCAACTATATTTTGAGATTGTGGGCTAATGGTTGTGATCGATGGTTTTAATATTGGGGCTAAAGGCTTTTTGGGTGGTGGAGGAAGCGCTTTTTTCTTGAGTTCAATAATCCCTTTATCTTCTAATTGGTCTCTTTTGATTAACCCCATGTTATTTAAATAGCCTTTCGCCAAATAATTCCTTAATATTATCGCCAATTTTATTGGTTAACGGATTAACACGGAGGGAAGTTAACAGTTCTTCAAGCAGTGATTTGTCCCGCACCATACTGTTTAAGGCGTCAATTCTCTCATCTTCGGATAATAAGGAGAGGACAAATGCCACCATTTGCGGTCTTTCGTACATCAAAATCGAGTATGATTTTTTAGGAGCTTGTGGACGGGATTTTGGTTCGATGGTAGGAATTTTACTAGCAGAAGGCAAAGCCAAAAAGCTTTTAAACTCATTTAATACTTCTGCCAAAGCGTCTGGGGAGGGAGAAGGCAGATGGTTGATTCCGGCGGCAATTAGGTCAGCAACTTCCTCGGGCAAATAGCGCAATATCCGTCCAGCCGATTCAGCTCCTAAAATCGATAAGAAGATAGTCGCTTTTTCTCTGCCGGTTAATGTCATTGCTACTCCGTTAACCAAGACCGCAAAAGATCCGCGATCTTTTCAGGATTTTTATCAACCATTTCACGGACACTATCAACTACTGATGGACGAGCGGTTGATGCGGTGGGAGGTGGGGGTGAAGAAGCTTCTGTTTGCCGAGTCAAATTACTAAATGGTTGTACTGTGCTCTTCTTACTGCGGCCACGGCGCAAAAAAAGAAGAAGAATAAATAAAACAACAACTGCTGCAATAATATACAGCAAATTGGCAGAAAGGCCCAAAAAGAGGCCATTTTGTTTGGCAAAAAGGTTATTTATCTGGGTATTCTGTGCTTCAATGGGAGGAGTGGCTAAATGGAACGGAACCTTTTGGACAATGATCCTGTCTCCGCGTTTTTTCGAATATCCAATAGCTGCGGCGGCTGATTTTAGGGTGGTTTTCTTTAATTGGGCGTTAACTTGTACCCGATTATCGATTAAAATAATGGCCGTTAACTTTTTTATTTTTAATTCAGCCAGGGAGTATTTTGTCGAAGTGGGATAGTTTTTTAGTGCAACATTTACTTTAACAATGATGCTATTTATTGGGTAAAAACGATTTAGTATTTCCTGGGCTTTCCCTGCCAATTCTTGTTCAATATCCTTTTTTACTCTAATTTTCAAATTGGCCTTTTCTTCATGTTTTAGCAGTGCATAGGGGGTTTCCTTTGTAATTGCCTCAGGAGTTGCTTTTATGGTGGTTTCAGGGGTTGCAACAGATACCACTTTAGAAAGCGTTGTGCTAGTAGTAGAAATAACCTTTATATTGGTGGTAGCAGTTGTGCTGCTGGGGAAAGAGACGTTTAGCTTTGGTTTTGGCCCCGCTTCTTCGGAAATAACTACTTGTGGGGGAGTTTGGGGAGGCAATGGAGCTTCAGGGAGATTTTCAACTTCAGCCTTAACCAATTGTTTGCTGTTTAAAATCCGCCCAGTGGTGTCTACAATAGTAACATTTTCGGGTTGTAGATTTTCGACACTACTGGCAACCAGATGGATAATGCCATTGATCTGTTCGGCGGATAATTCTGCTCCAATTTTTAGCCTTAATAATACAGAAGCTGTAACGGGAGCTTTATTTTCTTCAAATAAATTGGTTTCAGGAATAACAATTTGCACCCGTGCGTCATCAATTGCCTGAATCCGAAGGATTGTTCGAGAAAGCTCACCAGAAATTGCCCGAATCAGTTGGATGCGGCGGTCAAAATCGGTCGCGCCTAGTTTTGATTCATCAAATATCTCCCACCCTACTACGCCACCCGCTGGCAGATTTTTTTCGGCTAAACTGATTCTTGCAAGGTCTGCCTTATCTTTGGCAACCGCAATACTTTTTCCTTGTTCCCTTATTTCATAGGGAATATTTAATTCTTTAAGACGGGCCACAACATTGGCGGCATCTTTTAGATCAAGGTTGGAATAGATAGTGGTAAGTTGATTGCCTCCACTAATGGTGGGAGCACAACCGCGAACCAAAAAGAAAAGCACGGCAACCAACATGACGGTAACTACCCCGCCAAGCAGGAGCATTCGCCTTATATCAAAACCGCCAGCCGCTGGCTCTGCCATTAATTTCTCCTATTCAAAAACATTATACCTGCATCTGGGTTACTTCTTTAAAACTGGTAACCGCAGAATTAACTACCGTGGTTGCAAATTGTACCATCACACTTGCTTTGGCCTGGGCCGTCATAACTTCGTAGAGATCTGCTTCACGGTTGCGGTATTTATTAATCATTTGATCAGCATATCTTTCGGATTGACTAACAGAATTGAGTGAATCAATCGCTTTGGATAAGATATCCTCAAACATGTTGCCTTTCATGCTAGAAGAAGAGACGGGGCTAGGCTGCGCATTTAAATTAACAGAAGTAGTGTCTGCTGACGGTCCTGTTGCCTGAGCTAAAAAATCACCATCATTAAGCAATTGTGCTAACTTTGTTTCTGCATCGATTGGAATGATCGATTGGGTCATCTTATTCCTCCTTTATTGAATCTCAAGGGCCTGGCGTAGCATTCCCTTTGTCGAATTGTATGCCACTATATTGGCTTCATAAAATTTTGAATTTGCTATCTGTTCGATCTGCTCTTTGGCTTGGTCAACATTAGGATATAAAACAAATCCCTGCGTATCGGCATCGGGATGCCCTGGGTCATAAACCTTACGGAAGGCGGTGCGATCTTCCATGATATTAGAAATTCTTACTCCACCGCTAGAATATTTGCTTTTAGCATGCTCCAAATATTGGTTAAAGGAAATGGAGTTGCTCTCAACTACCGGAATCAAGCGACGATAAGGCTCTCCAAAAACTGTCCGAGTAGTATTCATGTTGGCCAGATTTGAAGCAATTATTTCGGCAATTTCGGCTTGAGTATCAATGCCTGATTTGCTGATCTCAAGTGCGCGATCTAAACTCATATATTAAATTCTCCTACCTACCCTGCCTAGCTATGGTTCTCAAGATATTTAGTTTGGAGGTTATCATTTTAACATAGCCCGAATATTCAATCGAATTGCTGGACAAAGCAGCTAACTCGTCTTCTAAAATAACTTTCTTTTTGTCTTGCTTTTTAACAGCTTGCATAAGTTGCTCATCAAAGGTCATAGCTACATAACCGGGGGTATTGGCATTTGCAATATTATGGGCAATTACTTCTTGCCGCATAGCTGTAATTTTGGTGGAGCGTTCCAGATCCCTAAAAGTTTCCCCGTAAATGTCAATTTCGTAATTATTAGCCATGTTTTAGTCTACTCCGAATTAGATTCATTGATTTTGCAAGGACTCGGCATACTTTGGGACGTGATAGCTTTAGCTGTATGGCAATCGTTCGCTGATTGATCCCGCGGTTAAAAAATAGTTCAACCACCTGTTTATTTAAAGCTGGTAGCCCGCCTACTGCTGCTCTAATTCTACCTTTTAATTCTTCAAATTCGGCTTCGGAGTCAGGGGTTGTCTCCCCAGGAACAGCGGCTTCAATTCCAACCGAAGACATTTCTTCGATCGACAATAAGTACATTAATGCAGAAGCCGAGACTATTTTCTTGATTCTTTTTACGGCAGATTTAAACTCGTCGGCACTTAATTCTTTCTTTTCTAGGACTTCCTCTTCTTCTTTTTCTTTTTTACTAACAACGGATTTGACCCCTTTTTTGGCTAAATCGCGTACCATTACTTGAACTCGGTATGGTACCGGGCTATAATTTTTTAAACCATCCAAGATTTCACCACGAACGCGATAGGAAGCATAAGTTTCAAACTTTACTCCCCTTTTTGGGTCAAAGTTATCAGAGGCTTTTAATAACCCGATTGTACCATCAGAAACCAAATCATCGTACTCGATATTGGGGGGTAAACCTTTTCCCGAAACCATGGAAGCAATCGAGTGTACCAGCGGCATATAAGCTTCTAATGCTTGCGGTAACACTCTTTTTTGTTTCGTTTTTTTATTCAAAATCATTACTGTTTATTTCCACTTCTTCTGGCATTACCTGATCTACGACAGGCGGAACAACTGATTGATCAAAAATTGAACTGGCTGATTGGTCATCGGCCAATTGGATAGCCAATTTTTCGAGTAAAACATCTGCCCCATACATTCCAATGGCAGCGTTGGTAGAATCGTCAGAGAAGCCTAAGGTAGAAGGCTTTATGGATTGTTTCAATATTTCCTTATAAAACATGGCCAAAAACTCGTCTTGAGAGGTTTGTTTGCCTGATTGGACGGCTCGTATAATATCAGCATTAACTCCATTGATTGCCATCAAGGATTGTAAGTTGTTTACGTTGTTTACAGCATCAACCATTTTATATTACCTCTAATTCAGCTTTAATTGCCCCAGCTTTTTTCATAGCTTGCAAAATGGCAATCATGTCTTTAGGTGAAGCCCCAATTTTATTTAAGGCATTAACCAAGTTTGAAAGGGTGGCAACCGATGGAACAACCTTAAAGTTGGATTGGGATCGTTTTACGTTAGCCGAGGAATAAGCGCGATTATGGACATCTTCCGGGTTGTCTTCACTGCCGGTCGTTTCGGAATACATGTTAACATTTCCCACAATTACGTCTATGCCGGCATAAGAAACAGCAACTGGAGAAATCTTTACGTTTTCTCCTATGACAATGGTACCAGTCCTCTCATTAACCACAATTTTAGCAACGATATCTGGGACAACCTTTAAATTTTCGATTTGTGAAATAAGCGCTACCAGATCTTCCCCGCCAGCAAGAGGGACTGCAATTGTTCCAGCATCTTTAGCTTGAGCATCAAATCCATTTCTTTGAATGGTGTTGGAGACACGGGTTGCAGTCGTAAAATCCGGACTATCTAATACAATTGTTAAAACACCCTTGTCTCCCAATGATACCTTTACGTCTTTTTCGACTAATCCTCCGCTAGGGACTCTTCCAACCGTTGTTTGCCTTTGGCGGACGTATGGAACGGTTGGTTGTGATGGATCGACCCCAATTATCAAACTACCCTGTGCAACTGCATATGTTTTGTCATCGATTCCTCGGAGGGGAGTCAGCAAAAGGGTTCCACCTTGCAAAGAAGTTGCGTCTCCCATCGATGAAACTGTGACATCGATTTTTTGACCCGATTTTACAAAAGGCGGCAAAGTAGCTGTTACCATAACAGCGGCAACATTGCGTGATTTAAAATCAACGCTTTGAGGCACTACCCCCATCCGAGAAATGAGATTGGTGAGAGCTTGTTGGGTGAAACCGGTTTGCGTTTTGTCACCCGAATTCTTTAGGCCTACAACAAGACCAAAGCCAATTAATTGATTGTCCCTGGCCTCTAGAACGTGGGCTAACTCTTTGATACGGATAGCTGGAGATTCAGCAAATGCAGAAATAGCTATACAGCAAAATAAAAATATTCCCAGCAAAGATCTTAGAATAGCCAATTTAAAAACCTCGTAAGCCAACCGGCCGATTCACTTTCGGCAACAGTGCCCGTTCCCTTAATCAAAACGTCTGCATTAGCAACTTGATAGGAAAAGACGGTGTTTGAGCCACTGATATCTTTTGGCCGTACAATTCCGGAAATAGTAATTTCTTGCATCTCATCATTTACGGTAACTTTGTGCTTGCCAATAATTGAAAGATTTCCGTTGGGCAGCACATCCGTAACCCAAGCTGAAATTCGCGCCGCGACCGAATTAGTGCGGCTGGTTTGTCCTTGGCCAGAATATTTGTTTCCCCAACTGGCATTAAATTGTAAATTAGTTCCGATTATAGGCGCTAGTTGGGTTAAAGTGTGATTTAATTTCATCGCCAAATCATCTTTGACATCCGTTTTTGTGCCAGCATTGTTTTGGGCTTTAGTGCTTTCTGCAATAACAATGCTAATAATATCTCCCAGCTTATAGGCTTTTTCGGTCGTATAAGGAGAAGCACTCTGGTCATTCCAAATGGTATCAGCAATAGAAGGAGTAAAAATTGCACTTAAAAAAAACAAAGCAATAAGGATTAAACTTTGTTTTGCATTTTTCACAATACAACCTCAACGTCGCTTGCCGAAATAATCTTTCCGTTAAGCGGTTTTTTAGAGTCGTCTCTTTGAACGTTAATTCTATCTCCCATGCTTCCGTCTCCCAAGGCTTTTCCTTTTGCCTTAATAATAATCCCTTCGCTAACTACCTGAATTGTAACCCGATCGCCGTGCCGAATCAAAGGGATTTTTTTTAGCATCCAGGTAAAAATAGTGCTTTTGGCTGGAATAACAGTTTTGGCTTCGCTACTGCAGATAGGATCTATTTTAGTAAAATATTTTTGCGGGAAAAGAGCAATGTCTTTTAGCTCAATTTTTAAATCGGAAGGAGTAATGGTTTGACCGCGTTTTATAAGATGCGAAGCTACAACGATGTTTTTAAATATTTCTACTTTTGCATGCACAAATATTTTTTCAGTTCTTTTGATTGTTTTGACTTGTATCGGAAATACCACATTTCCAAGTGGGCGAAAATATTTATAAGTTGAACTGATCTTTAACTGGGCAGCATTTTCAACCGCAGTCAGTTTAGCAAAAGCTGGATCAGTGTCTTTAAAGGTAATACGAACCTCTAAACCCGACCAATCAGGATATTTGTTAATAACATAATGTTTAATTAATTGCGTTAAACGTCCTTCGGGGTTTTCCATAGCCAACGAGCTAGATACGAAAAATAGCCCTATCCCCAATAATATACTTAGTATTTTTTTCATTTACCCCTGTCTCATTGAAGAAAGATTTGTGAGCATAGATTCATATGATTGGACAGCTTTAGTGATAGTATCAAATACCCTTTGTGCCATAACTAGGTCCATCATGCTGGAAATAACATTAACATTGGATTGCTCAAGGGCAAACTGTTTGATTTTACCAAAGCTTTCTTCTCCCGCTACGCCAAGAATTTCATCGCCCGAAGAATCAGTGGCTTGGTACAAATTTTGGCCAACATTTTTTAAGCCGTTTTGATTGGGAAAACGAACAACTCCGATCTGTCCAATTTCTGAATAAGCCGATTCGTTATTCACCGCTGCATACACAATCCCGTCTGAGCCAATTAGGATGGAAGTTGTGCCTTCTGGAAAAACAATTTCTGAATCAAGCATATTTCCGCTGGGGGTTACCATGTTGCCAGCATTATCCATGTGAAAATTCCCTGCTCGGCTATAGGCAGAAGAACCATCTGCCATTTTTATTTTAAAGAAACCATCTCCCTCAATTGCCAAATCTAGTGGGCGACTGGTGGTCTCAAGGGTTCCTTGGGCAAAATTGTGGGAAGTAGAAGCAACGCGAACACCAGTTCCGTATTCCACGTTCACTGGCATGGCATCGTACCCTGCCATTTCTTGATAAAGAACATCTTTAAACTCTTTTTGGATATAGAATAAATCTTCCATATCGGTTTGCACTTTTTTATATGCGGTGGTTTTGGCATTCGCTAGGTCATTAGTAATGTTTAAAACTTCGTCTTCTATCGCCGAAAGTCCGGTGGCTGCAACGTAGAGTGGTTGAAACATTTTTTATCCTCCTTTTATTACTGTGACTTCCCTAATTCCATTGCTTTGCTCAAATTGTTACTTCGATCTTTTATAAAGCCGGTATTAATGTCAGAAATTTTTTGCAAAGAAATCATTTTCATCATCATTAAAGAAATGTCAGCATTAGATCCTTCCACATAACCCACAATTACTCGAGGATCTTCTACATCAATAAAAGCATCGTTTGGATCCCCTTTTTTAAAAATGCTTCCGCTTAGCGGGTCAAGCGACAAATTATTTTCGGGTTTTACGACTCTCAGTCGGTCAACTATTTCGCCGTCTACTCTAATGTCGCCATCTTGCGAGATATCAATCATGCCTTCGGGATTAACAGTGATTGCTCCTCCCTGTCCCATTACCGGGAAATTACCGGCAACCGACAATAATCTCCCATCTTTGTCCAAATGAAATCGTCCGTCGCGAGTATACCCTTCACCCCAATTGCCTTCTATAACAAAATAACCATCGGAGCCCAATGCAACATCTAGTGGCCCGTCGGTTTTGATTAAAGCGCCGGCTGTTTGATTAAAATAGGAACCGTCAACTTGAGGCTTCATGGGAGATAATCGTTGCTTAGCGGCTTCAAGCTCAATGGGGAATGAACGGGAGGTAACAGATGATTCGCGATAGCCGGGGATCTGCGAATAAACAATGTTGTCCATCAGCTTCTTGTATTCTTGTTCTGATTTGTCTATTGCAGCGCCACCGATTTCAAAAATGTGGTCTTGCATGCTGCAAAAATTATAGAATGGAATGTGGTAATTGTCAAACAATATTATGGCGAGAAATTTACTATTTTTTCTTTTCTTCTTGAATCCGTTTTACTACCCGCTCTCGTTTCTCTGCCATGCGATCAAGCTTGTAAACAAAAAAGAGAACTTCGGCCACCAATGTGTAAAGAGCAGCCGGAATTTCGGTGTCCATTTCCAGTTTAGATAATAGTTTTGCTAGTTCAGGGTCTTCGTAAAGTGGAATTTTATTTTCCTCAGCAATTCTTAGTATCTCGCCTGCCGAATTGCCGCGGCCGGAGGCCAAGATTAAAGGCGCTTTGTCACGATCAACATCGTAACGCAATGCCACCGCCATTTTTCTCTCTGGCGCAGCTGCCCCTTCTGGGGAACCTTCTTCGCCCGGGCCAACAATTTTTTCGTCTATTTCCGCCACATTATCCTCTTTATGCCTTTTTCTGCCTTCATGGGCCCTCACGGGCCTTCTAGGCTTCTATGTCAATTCTTTTTAAAATGTCTTCCAGTTTTGAGATCATTGGTATCAAATATGGTCGAATGCTGCACAATGCTGGATCAACCTTTACCTGGTATCCGGTTACCATATAATTTAGTTTAGCTAGTTTTTGCTGTAAATCACCAAATTCTTTAGCAATCGAAGCTCTGGCTTCTTCTCCGTAGTCTTTTTCAGAAAAAACAAAGACCACATACACTTTGTTATCCTTAATGTACATCGAAAGCACCATTTTGCCGATATTGGTGGTTTCCATCGACATGACAATCTGGGTATTGCTAGGATCAACCTGGGAGTCTTTCCCTTCCCCATCCCGTTTGATCACAATTTCAAAATTCTTAGGAGGGGTTGTCATGCTATTGGGTATTTCGTGATAAATATAGTTGGCTTCCTGCCTGCCAGGTTGCGACAAAATAGCCTGAGACAATAGATTTTGCATAACTCCGTCAAGCTTTCCTTGCATTTCGGAAAGCGATGAAGACAAAACTTGGGCCTCAGCCGAATTAGCGTTGGGTGATTTTTCTTGTACTCCTTGCAGTAATGATTTTAAGGCCCGAACATCATTTACTAAATTTTGGCGGTCAGAAATTTTGTCCCCCGAAAATTTTTCCGTAAGGTTTTTTAAATTGCTGTCAAATTGTGCCAGTAATCCATTTAACTGGGCGATAAGGGTGGGTTCTAAAAGTCCTTTGCTCATACCTAAGGCCGTTGTTAGATTGGCCATTGATTCTTGCACTCCAATCATTTGCGAGGCTAAACCTGGGTTTTCAGCAAAGTATTGGCCAAGTACTTTTACGGCTTGCGGAGAATCAATTCCTTTCATTAGTAAAAGGACCGCTGCTTCTTGCATGGGCTGGGACATATTGGTGCCTTGCAGCATAGATAATATTTTTACAAAATTAGTGCGCGATATTTCTACCCCACTGCGCAACATCAAAGAAGCTAATTTGGTATTAAAATCGGTGGGGTTAATTTGATTATTTAATAGATGGGAACGGATGTCTTCAACCGTTAGCGCCCGAACAACCGATGGAGCAACTTTGGCCGCAGCAGCGGGCGTTGTGCTAGGTTGGGTTGGTTGTACTGGGGATGTTTCTTCCGGTTTTGCAGCGGGCCTTGCTGGGACACCACGCACTCCCCCGCTGGTTTGTGCTTGTTCTGCTGGGTTAACAGGTGCCGAGGAAGTTGGTTTTCCGGTAGGCCAAATAATTGGCTTTCCAGGATGAATTCCCCCGCCTTCAGTCGTAAATTCAGCCATTGCTTTTCCTCAAAAAAAAGACAGCTATCAAGCTGTCTTTGATTCTACTACATATATTATCGAAAAAGAAAGGGAAAAACTTGCAATCTTTTATTTCTTTTCAGCTCCGGCTGCTTTTTCCTTAGCTGGGGCAGCTCCAGGTGCGGATTTTTCTTTAACGCCCTCAGCGGCTACTTCCGTTCCAGCAGCAGTTGCGGTAGCGGCGGCAGCTTCTTCAGCTGTAGGAGCCGCAGGTGTTACCACTTCTTCCTTGGTGGGCTGAGTAACCGTTGCAATCATTTCGTTTTTAGCCGATAAAATTTCAATCTTATCAGAAACTTTCAAATCTTCAACTTGCATAGATTCGTTTATCTTTAGATGAGTGACATCAACGTTGTATTTATCCGGAATATCGCCAGGAAAGCAACGAATCTCAATTTCACGCAATCCGTGAACCAAAACACCTGCTTCGTCTTTTACTCCAAAAGGAATTCCGATTAATTCTACTGGAATCTTTGCTTTTATTTTTTCATCCATGACGATATGTTTAAAATCAAGATGAATAATTTCATCGGTCATGGTGTCTTTTTGCATAGCGTATGTTATTACCGGAATTGATTTTGTTTCTTTAGATCCTTCAACGATAAGATCAAAAATAAGATTAGTGCCGCTTTCCGAGCGCAAAACCTTTTTTACATATTCCTTCATATCAACAGCAACGGGAGAAGAACCAAACTTGTGCCCATACACAATTGCCGGGATAAAACCAGTTCTTCTTACTTTTTTGGCTTCTTTGCCGAGTTGAATTCTGTCTTTTGCTTTTACTTCTACTTTAGCCATTTATTTTCTCCTCTGCTGTAACAATTTTATCATAGTAAATTGATTTATTCAACTTCCTGTCCCCCTAATCCCCTGATCCCCAGATACCCGGGCAAAGTTAACTTAACCCTACTCCACCCCATACTTTAATATTATTCCACTACTCCCTACCGCCAATCCATTACTACTGTCAACAAAAGCAACGGAATATAAGTTTTGGCTTGTCCCGCTAGTTTGAGTAGTCCAAGTTGTTCCGCCATTGGTGGTGTGAAGGATTGTTCCACTTAGTCCCACTGCCCAGCCATTATTAATGTCAGTAAAGAAGACGGAATAAAGGGACTGAGTTGTTCCGCTGGTCTGGGCCGTCCAGGTAGTTCCTTCGTTGGTGGTGTGACGAATTATTCCATTATCACCCACTGCCCAGCCATTATTAATGTCAGTAAAGAAGACGGAATAAAGGGACTGAGTTATTCCACTGGTCTGAGCCGTCCAGGTAGTTCCTTCGTTGGTGGTGTGAAGGATTGTTCCACTTAGTCCCACAGACCAACCATTATTAACGTCAATAAAGAAGATGGAAGATAGATTCTGGGTTATTCCACTGGTCTGAACCGTCCAGATTGTTCCCCCATTACTGGAATGAAAGATTTTTCCATTATCACCCACAATCCAGCCATTACTGCTATCAGTGAAAGCAATGGAAGCCATACTTCCCGAAACGCCGGTCTGGGGTGTCCAATTTGTTCCTCCATTGGTAGAGTGTAAGATTGTTCCCGATCCGCCCACAGCCCAACCATTACTGCTGTCCGGAAAAGTGATGGAAGTTAGGGTAGCAGTTGTCTCACTGGACTGGGCTATCCAGGTCGTTCCACCGTTACTAGAATGCAAAATTTTTCCACCTGTTCCCGCTACCCAGCAATTATCGGTCCCGGTAATTGCTACTGATCGATTTTGGGTAGTATCGTTTATCTGGTCAGTCCATGTTTCCCCTTCATTTGATGTGTGCAAGACTAATCCATTCGATCCTACTGCCCATCCGTTATTTCTATTGGTAAAAGTAACAGAGTTTAGGTCTGCTGAAGAAGGGGTACTATAAATTTCGTTCCATGTTTCCCCCTCATTAGTGGTGTGTAAAACTGCTCCAGTTCCCAATGTTACCACCCAGCCATGATTGCTGTCAGTAAAACAAACAGAAGCAAGGGTCTGCCCCGTCCCGCTGGTCTGAGCGGTCCAAGTAGTTCCTTCGTTGGTGGTATGCAGGATTATTCCACTAGTCCCCACTGCCCAGCCATTATTGCTGTCAATAAATGCGACAGATAAAAGTACTTCGGCCGTCCCGCTGGTCTGAGCGAGCCAGGTTGTTCCCCCGTTAGTGGTATGCAGGATTATTCCACTATTACCCACAGCCCAGCCATTATTGCTATCAGTAAAGGCAACGGAATAAAGAGTATCTTGTGTCCCGCTGTTCTGTTCTGCCCAGGTTGTCCCGCCATCCGAGGTGTGTATGATTATACCGCCACTCCCTACCGCCCAGCCATTGTTATTGTCAATAAAGGAGACAGAACGAAGATAGGTACTTGTTCCGCTGGTCTGGGGGATCCAAGTTGTTCCGCCATTGGTGGTGTGTGAGATGGTTCCATTCTCACCTACGGCCCAGCCATTACTGCTATTGGTAAAAGCAACGGAATAAAGGATGTCATCTGTTTCGCTGGTCTGGGCAGTCCAAGTTATCCCTTCATTAGTGGAATGTACAATAACACCCTTGTATCCCACTGCCCAACCTTCACTGCTAATAAATTTAACTGATTTCAAGGTTTCACGATTACCTACTTGGCTTATCCAGGTGCCTTCCGGTGCCGGAATTGTAGTTGTAGTGCTTCCAGTCCCGGTGGTGGTTGTACCGGTTCCACTAGTTGTTGTAACCGTTGCAGTAGTGGTGGTAGCGGAATTAATGGTTGATCCGCAGCCTAGCGTAAGAAACAAGAGACAAGATACAAGGGACAAACAAATAATAAGCAACAATAAACCAAAAATATTTTTTCGTATTAACATTGAAAAACCTCCTAGAATTAATTCCTTCATACCAATTTTATCATATTACATTACTCGGCGTACTTCTTTTCTAGCCGATTATCCCGATACCAGGTTAAAATATCGCGAGCAACGGAGGCAGAGGCTTGATCCCCGTGTTGACCATGTTCAACAAAAGCTACAATCACAATTTCAGGGTTATCATAAGGGGCATAACAAATGAACCAGGCATGTGGCAAGCCCGGATTTTCAGCCGTACCGGTTTTACCAGCGGCGGGGATTCCTGGAACCTTGGCTACAATGCCAGTGGCTCGTTTAACAACTTCCCGCAAAGCATTGCGAATAATTTGTATATTTTTATCTGATAAGGGAACTTTATATGCGATCCGTGTTTTTCCCTCTGTGATGGTAATTCCGTTCCTATCCGTTATTTTAGTGACAATATAAGGTTTTGGGATAGCTCCCGTGGCTATTCCAGCATAAACCCCTGCCATTTGCATGGGGGTAACTTGAACATAGCCCTGTCCAATTCCGTAATTCATTGATTCCCCTTCATACCATGGTTCATGTAGTGTGTCTTTTTTCCAGCTTTTAGAAGGAACTAATCCCTTTTTTTCTTGCGGTAAATCGATGCCGGTTCGTGAACCCAAACCAAATTTTTCGGCATAACTGGCAAGTTCGTCGGGACCGATGCGCATTCCAAGTTGATAAAAGACTACGTCACAAGATTGCACTAATCCTTCAACAATGTTTATTGCCCAGTGGCCAGTTTCTTTCCAACATTTGGCAATACGATTATTGATACGATAATAGCCGGGACAATTGAACATTTCTTGCGATTTTGCAAAATTGCCTTCCAAAGCGGCAGTTAAAGTAACTACTTTAAAAGTTGAACCCGGCGGATAAATGGCTAATGCGCGGTTCATAAATGGATGGTAAGCGCTATTGAGACTGGCCCACGCCCCTTTTTCCATTGGTTTTACAAATAAATTAGGGTCGTAATTAGGATGGCTGGTCAGAGCCAATATTTCCCCCGTTTTTGGATCCATTACCACCACTGCCCCGGCCTTTGCTCCCAAAGCCTTTTCAACCGCCATTTGCAGATTTATATCCAGGGTGGTTTGCATATCTGCTCCGGGAATTGGTTCTAGTGATTCTAAAATCCGTAGCGGGTTACCGTACACATCAACCTCGATTTTTTTGCCGCCATCAATTCCCCGCAATTGTTTATCATATACTTTTTCCAACCCATCTTTGCCGATAAAGTCGCCAATTCTGTAGCCTTCTTCTTTTAATTTCAAAAGGTCATCTCGCTGGATTTCACCAATGTATCCCAAAACATGGCACGCTGCGCTGCCATACGGATAACGCCGCACGGGAGAAGTTCGAACCACCACACCATCCAAATCTAATCTTCTTTCTTGGATGCGTATGGCGATTTCTTTTTGAATATGGTCCTTTACAATAATTGGTTCAGTTGCCGAAACTTTGTAATCAATTTTATCTCCCAGCAAAATGCTTAACTTGTTTAAAATATATTTTCGCTCATTTGCTGGCTTTTTGTTTAGAATATAAGGTAAAACATGGACTGAAAATACCGGTTGATTTTCTACAATTGCTTTACCCTTCCGATCATAGATAATCCCCCGCGGAGCAGGATCGGAAACAATTTTGGCTGCATTATCAATGCTTAGATCGCTTAATTTATGGTGTTGGATGATTTGCAGATAAAATAAACGTAAAAAAAGCGCCGAAAAGATTAAAATAAATACAATCGTCAGTGCAATATTTTTATTTCTATTTATCTTGATCATTATTAGACAACCTTTTGATGATCGGAAATAAAACAAAAACCATTAAGCTGTTTAAAATAGTAGAACTAATAATCGTACCCATAAATCCCCAAAGCAAAAAATTATGGCCAAAGAAAAAGCCTAAGATCCAAGCTTCCAGACAAAGGGTGATTGGGGTAAAGATGGTGACAAAGCAAAGGGATAGGCTAAATTTATCATCCCAAAAACTATCCCGCAGAATATTGGCTGAAACCGCCATTAGTACTTTTGACAATAGGCTAACAAAAACCCCATAACCTAATAACTCTGCGGAAAAGGCGGCCAAAAAAGCAAAGATGGTAGCCGACTCAATTTCCGTAAGAACCGAAAAGATAATGATTGAAGTTAAAATTAAATCGGGAAAACCGCCAAAAATGTTTATTCGACCAAGCAAGACGTTTTGAATTATTAATATGCTAATGAGGTAGATGGCGATTTTAACTATTCGCATTTTTAGATTACTACAAAAACTTCTTCTAATTTAGAAAAACTTACGGCTGGTTTGATTTCAATCCGGTAAAAAAGAGATTGTTCGCTTTTCATAATCTTTGTTACGGTGCCGATGGGTATTCCGGAAGGAAAAAGAGTTGAAAGGTTAGAGGTGGTAATGGTATCTCCAACCGCGATGCTTGCCCCGCTCTGAACATAGCGCATAAATAATTTATTTTGCACGCCACCTTCCACCACCCCAAAATCGCGGCTTTTGGAATTTACTGCAGCAATTGAGCTGTTAGCATCTAAAATGAGCATTACCTTGGATGAAATTGGGGTTGTTTCAACTACCCTTCCAACCAATCCTTCGCGATAAATAACGGCGCTTCCCACTTTAACGCCAGAATTGGAACCACGATTTAAACTAAGTACAGTAAACCAAGGAGAAGGACTGCGGCTAATTACCTGGCAGACTATCAAATTTAAAGCGTAGGGACGGCTTTGCCTAAAGCCCATTTCTGAACGCAGCCTAGAATTTTCGGATGATAATCCATCGTACACCTTGGATTTGGCCTTAAGCAAACGCAACTCGGCTCTCAATTGGGCATTTTCCTGCAGTGCCGAAGATAATTTAAAAAGCGAGCTTGGCATTTCTGCTGCCCTGCACCATACAAATGAACCAACCGTCTGCAGAGGCCAAACTGCTATTGATAGCGAGGTTCTTAATATATTGGGAGAAATCCAAAGCAATAAACCCGCCAGAAGCAACAAAATACCTGGGACAAAAAAGGATCTTCTTTTTTTGTAAGGTCGAATGCTAATCACTGATTGGATCGTTTGGGCATAATTAATACCTTCTTTAAGGTATCAATTTCTTCTAATATTTTTCCTGTTCCGTAAGCTACACAAGAAATAGGATCATCTACCACATAAACCGACATATCGGTTTCTTGTGCTAAATGTTTATCCAAACCTCTAAGAAGTGAACCTCCACCCGCCATTACAATGCCGCGATCCATGATATCGGCAGCTAATTCGGGCGGTGTTCTTTCTAGAGTCATGCGAACGGCATCAACTACGGTGGTTACTGGATCCGCCAAGGCATCTCTTACTTCAGAAGAGGTCAAAGTTAATGTCTTAGGAAGACCGGTTACCAGATCCCGACCGCGAACCTCAATTGTTCTTTCTTCGGCAAGAGGATAAGCAGAACCGATATCAATTTTGATTTGTTCGGCGGTTCTTTCACCAATTAATAAATTATAGTTTTTTCGGCAATGGGCCACGATGGCTTCATCCATTTCATCCCCTGCGACGCGGATCGATTTTGAAACGACAATGCCTCCCAAGGCTAAAACGGCAACCTCGGTTGTGCCACCGCCGATATCAACGATCATGCTGCCTTGTGCTTCAGATACTGGCAAGTTAGCCCCAATTGCTGCTGCCATTGGCTCTTCTACCAAATAGGCTTCGCGGGCGCCGGCATGCATCGCAGCATCCAAGACTGCCCGTTTTTCAACCCCAGTTATACCCGAAGGAACCCCAACTACAATGCGCGGTCTTACAAAAGCACTGCGGTTATGGCTTTTAGTTATAAAATGGCGCAGCATCATTTCAGTAATTTCAAAATCGGCAATAACCCCGTCGCGCATAGGACGAACCGCAACGATATTAGCTGGGGTTCTACCCAACATGGCTTTTGCTTCGTTACCGATAGCCAGCGCTTTGTTGGTATCTTTATCTATGGCAACCACAGAGGGTTCGCATAAAATAATTCCCTCTCCCCTTGCAAAAACCAAGGTTGTGGCTGTTCCAAGATCAATACCTAAATCCCTCGAAAAGTGACCAAAAATCGAATCATACAATCCCATTCTTATTCCTCCTTGTGCCGAGCTTGTCGAGGCACCTGATACATTAAATTTCTACTCAACAATTAATTTAGAACTATACCCTTTTACCTTAAGTGAATTTTGCATAACATTGGCAAGCTTTTTAGTCTTGTAAGCGCCAACTTGCACTCTCCACCCTGTCCCAACTTTTTTAACATAAGTATCAAACCCATCCCCCAACAATTTTTCAGCCAAAGCCTTAGCTGAGCTTTGGTCGTAAAAGTAGCCAGCTTGAACTTTATAATAACCAGAACTTTTTGTCCTCACTATCCTTTTTGGGTTAGCAAAAACTGCCAGTGGTTTATTAATAACCGCTGTGCTTTTTACTGCTTTTAATGGCTGCTTAACTAGTTTTACTTTATTGGTTTGCAGCTTGGCAATTTCGGGCGGGACTTCAGGAATATCCGACGGAATAATTTTATTAACATTATTGTTTCCACCGTTTAATATCCGCATTCCCAGTTCAAAACTGATCCAAAAACTGCCCACCACCACCACAATTAAAACGACAAAGGGAATAAAACCTTTACTGAAATGAAAACGTCTATGCGGAGCAGTTTTATTCTCTAAATTGTCAGTTTCAAAGGGTTCAGACATTGAGGTTCAATTTTACTATGCGGCAGCCTTAGCGTCAAGGCATTTTAATGCGTCTGCCACAAGGAACAATGAGCCAGTAATGATGAGTGATGCATTACTATATTGCATAAAAGCTTCACTAAAAGAATTTGTCATATAAACCTTGTCAAAATGCTTCCTTGCCCATTGATAGACTTTTCTAGCTTCGGCAGCCTGAGCATTGGTTGAGCGGGTGACGATTAGTTGGCCAAATATTGGTTTTAAGAGCATAAGCATTTTTTGATATTCCTTGGTTCTCTGACAGCCAAAGATGAGAGTGAATTTCTGTCCATTATACAATTGGTCAATCGTCACCTTGAGCGTTTTTGCTCCAGCAGGGTTGTGTGCCCCATCGAGTATAACCAAAGGCTTTTTTGCAATAATTTGAAAGCGACCAGGCCACAGAGTATTTTTAAGTCCTCTTTGAATGGCTCTTTTCGTAACCCTAATTTTAGCGGACTCAATGGTGGCCAGTGCACAAGCGGCATTGGAGTGCTGGTGTGGGCCTGGGAGACCTAAGTGTATCTTCCAATTTTCTAATTTCCACTTTCTACCGTCTACTTTCTCTCTTCGATTTTCTTTCTTAATCTCCAGCAAGGCACATCCTTTTTCTTTGCAAGTCTTCCTAATTACTTTTAATGGCTCTGCTTTGTATTCGGCGGTTACAACTGGAACTCCAGGTTTAATAATCCCGGCCTTTTCTTTGGCAATCTTCGACAATGTGTTTCCTAAAACTTCGGTATGTTCTAAGTCAATATTGGTTATAACCGAAACTAACGGAGCAATAACATTGGTAGCATCTAGCCGTCCCCCCATCCCCACTTCAACAATAGCATAATCAACTTTTTGCTTAGCAAAATACCAGAAGGCAACGGCAGTTAACACTTCAAAAACCGTCGGCTCTCCCGCCTTTAGCCTTCTCCTCCCTTCACGGGCCATCACGGGCCATCTTTTTATTTTTCTTAACCCTTTTTCAAATTCTCTTTTCGCGATGTTAACTCCGTTTATCTTAATTCTCTCGGTGTAGTCTAGTAAATGGGGTGAAGTATAGAGCCCCACCTTATAGCCGTCTTCTTTTAAGATTGAAGCGACCATAGCTGCTGTTGAACCTTTTCCGTTAGTTCCAGCAATATGAATAGATTTGAATTTGGTTTGTGGATTGCCTAATTGTTGGAGGAGGTTCGCAATTCTTTCCAGTCCGAGATTAATCCCAAACTTTTCGAGTGAATCAAGGTAAGGATATTGGCTCATTTTAAACAAGCAACGAATAAATAAAATTAACCACTCCAAATAGAAGGGGAGATCCAAACATGATAAAGACTAACAAAATTATAAGGCCATTTTGCCGCAAAAATTCCATGTAGCGATAAGGGATAAATTGGTCGAAGATTTTGGAACCATCCAGTGGCGGGATAGGAATTAAGTTGAATACTGCCAAAGCGATGTTTATCCAAATGGCGTAATCTAGTACTTGCCGGACAACAGAATATTCAGCTAGCGGAACGTTTTTAAAAATGACTGCTAATACCCAGGCGGCAAAGAAATTGGAAAGTGGCCCGGCTAAACTAACCAGCATAGTTCCCTGACGAACGTTCTTAAAATTATAGGGGTTAATTGGAACTGGTTTAGCCCAGCCGAAACGAACCAGGATTAAGGCCAAAAAACCAATCGGATCAATATGGCTAATGGGATTTAAAGTTAAACGTCCCGCTAAACGAGGAGTAGGATCCCCTAACCTATCTGCAACCAATGCATGCGCAAACTCGTGAATAGTGATGGTAACTAACAATATTGGCAGCGAGATTAAGAGGAATTCTAGGCTGAACATATGTTAATTATACACCATCAAGCACGGGGATGGGCTTTTAAATACATCCTTTTAAGCCTTTCCCGAGAAACTGACGTATAGATTTGGGTGGTGGCAATATCCGCATGTCCTAGCATTTCTTGCACCGAGCGCAAATCGGCACCCTTTTCCAGTAAATGGGTGGCAAAAGAATGGCGCAAAGTGTGGGGTGAAGTTTTGCCTTTGACGCCGGTGCTTTTGACGTATTTTTTGATTGTTAACCAGATTCCTTGCCGCGACAGGCGCTGGCCGTTTTTATCTAAAAACAAGGCCTTATCATCGTGCTGTGGAAACAAGGGGCGGGCTTTTTCCAGATAAACTTTAATGGCAGCTAGTGCCGTTTTATTGATTGGCACAATCCGCTCTTTTGAACCTTTACCAAAGCATTTTACAAAAGAAACTGCTAGGTTGATATCGGATACATTTAGAACAACTATTTCAGAAGCTCTCATCCCAGTGGCATACAGCAACTCAAGTAACGCAGCATCTCTCCAGGCAATAAAATTATGTTCCCGAGGAGCAGCAATTAGCTTAATAGTTTCACTAATACTCAGCGCTTTAGGTAGCCGCTTCGCTTTCTTGGGTAATCTAAAATCGCCAGTGGGATCATTGCTAACCGTCCCTTCTCTTTGCAAAAAATGGAAGAATGATTTGAGGCAAGCTAGTTTTCGTTCTATCGATGGGACCGAGTAGCCTTTATCCGATAAATGTTCCAAATAGGTTTTTATGCTCTCTCTACCAATTTTGGCAATGGCAGCATCATTAACATATTTTTGAAATTGCCGCAAATCCCGTCCATACGATTGTTCGGTATTACTAGAATAGCCGCGTTCAATTATAATAAAGCTTAAAAATTCCTTTATGGATTCTTCCATAGATTAAAGCTCACCGCGGATAAACCAATCGGCAATCTGGATGCCCAGCATGGTTTTTAGGTCTTTGATTTGGCCATGTTTTAGCATCGACAGGCAAGCTTCAAAATCAACTAAATCAACTTCAATAAATTCATCCGGATCGGTTTTTTGCTGCATCAAATTAAGATCAAGCGCCAAATAAAACTGAATTAATTCATTTGAGTATCCCGGAGTAGCAAATCCTTGCCAGATTTTTTTTACCTTTTTAGCATGATAACCTGTTTCTTCTGCCAATTCGCGGCGGGCGCAATCCTCTCCCGACTCACCCTTATTTACACAGCCAGCAGGTATTTCGAGTAAGATTTCTCCGGTTGCCTGTCGGTATTGTCGAACCAAAACCAGCTCATTATCTTTGGTAATTGCTACTACCGCAACCGCTCCCGGATGTTCAATGACTTCGCGCTGTGCTTCTTTGCCGTCAGCCAGTTCCACCGTATCAATTCTTAAGTTTAATAAGCGACCTGAATAGATGAGCTTACGGGATTTTTCTTTGTCAATTTTATGTTTATGCATGCTTGTTGGCTTCTTTGATTAATTCAAATAAAATCTTGGTACCATTGATCAAATCCAAAATGGCAATCTGCTCGGCCGTTGAGTGAATGTTGTGGGCGCCAACGCCCATGATAATTGATGGAATGCCCAAAGCATTAAAGATATTTGCATCTGATCCGCCCCCAGTTCGATCGAGAAGAGGTTCAAAACCAGCTTTTGCAACCGCTTTTTGGGCCATGACTACAATTTTTTTACATGGATCAATTTGAAAAGCTTTGTACATGTGAGTAGTTTTGATGCTGGTTGTGGCATTATGTTTGGCACATGTTTTTTTTAATACCTGTTCCATATGCTTTATTTGTTTATTTAGTTTATAAACTTGATGGCTACGAGCTTCTCCTTGCAATTCGACTTCATCCGGAACAATATTGGTGGCCGTCCCACCCTGAATGATCCCAATATTAGCAGTAGTTTCAAAATCAATCCTTCCCAGCTTCATTTTGGTTACCGCTTCACTAGCGGCTTTAATGGCGCTTACTCCTTCTTCTGGCCTAATACCAGCATGGGCGGCCTTTCCGTGTACTTTGGCGATAAGATTGATTTGTGATGGAGCCTGCAGAATGATTTTGTTGATTGTTCCACCATCCATCACAATTCCAAAATCGGCTTTGATAGATTGTTTTGGCAAAGATCTAGAACCAAATAGCCCCATTTCTTCGCAGACCGTAAAAATAATTTGCAGCGGTGGATGATTTAGGCGCTTTTCATGGAGGACTTTTAAAACTTCAAGGATGGCCGCAACTCCGGCTTTATTATCGGCTCCCAAGACCGTTTTTCCATCCGAATAAATATATCCTTTCCGTTCGACCGGTTTTACTCCAATTCCGGGACTAACCGTATCGACATGGGCATTTAATAGCAGCCTTGGACCTTGGCAATTTCGGCCCGGTATAGTTGCGAGCAAATTTCCCGCTTCTCCTCCATCCGGCTTTCCGGCTTGCATGGTTTTTATGCCAAGGGAATTTAGCTCTTTTTTTAGATAAGCGATAACCTTGCCTTCTTTCAGAGAAAGGCTGTCAATGCGGACTAGCTTTTTAAAGCTTTTGATTACTCTTTTATTGTTGATCATAAGTTCTAATATTATCTACCTTAGAAATGGGGTAATTCGAAGTGAGAGGTGAGTTAGGAAATAAGATATGGGAAGTGAGATTCTGAATTATTACTTTTCCTACCTCTAACTTCACACTTCTTTTCTCACTTCCCATTTCCAATTACCTCACTTCTAAATCTCATCATCTAAAATGCTCATACCCACCATTTTTTAGCTTAATTCTGTTTCCCAAGCTATTCTCCAATCTAATCCCCTTCCCCACAATCTCCCCAACTATACTGATTCTAGAGCGTAGTTTTTTCCAAAGCAAGGATTTAAGTTTATTAGCTTTTGTCTTAGGAACCGTAAAGACTAGTTCGTATTCTTCGCCACCATACAAAGCTTGCTCCAAATTGGCACCAAAGGCAATGGGAACCAAATCTGGATTGATTCTAGCCCCAATCTTACTGGCGCGACAAATCTCGCTAACCGAGCGAACCAGTCCGTCGCTGGAGTCGATCATGGCTGAAGCAAGTCGAGACTTTGCAATAATCCGCGCGTCCCTACACCTATTTTCTATTTTCGATTTTCTAATATCAAACCTTCTAACCGCTTCCCCCCCAAATTTACCGGTAACCAGTATAACGTCCCCCACTTTAGCTCCGGAGCGAGTTAGCATGTATTGTTTTTCCACTTCTCCCAGCAATGTAATACTGATCATCAATCCCAGAGGTGATGAAACCGTGTCGCCACCAATGATTTGAATATTATGCTTTTTGGCCAAGGAGAGCATTCCGCGGTAAAGTGCTGTAATAGCTTCGACTGAAGTATTCTTCTTTGCTCCAATCGTCACCACCGCAAAGGTTGGCCATCCTCCCATCGCTGCAATGTCAGAAATATTAGCCGCCATAGCTTTCTTGCCCAAGACCTTATATTCTGCGATATCGTTGTGGAGTTTAAAATGAACTTTTTCAACTAGCGTATCTGTCGTGATTAAACAATATGTCCCAGTTTTCCTGATCCCCCGGTCCCCTGATCCCCCAATTACCGCGCAGTCATCCCCTACGCCAATTACTACCGGCTGCCGTGCTTTTCCGATTAGTTTTGAGAGGTTTTGAATGAGACCAAATTCACCAATGCTAGATAATTTCACGTTAGACCATTATATTACAAATCATAGGAGCGTGAATACATAAGATCTTTTGGATCGCGGTTATAATATGTGACATGAATACAGCCAGTGGAATCAAGCTTTAGTGAAAGCCAGCGGCCTACGTTAAAGAAAGAAGAATCTATAGTGCTCGTTTCCCAAGAGCCCGAAGCATTTGAAGCAAGCATTACGTTGCCATTATCATTATCGTACCAAGCAATATAGACGTTTCTGCTAGGAGTAACCGCAATCGATGTGCCTTGGCAATCAACACTGCTGACTGCCGTAACAGTTTCCCAGGAACTAGAAATATTTGTAGCATATTTTATGGAAATATTTGCGGCATCAGTCGCATCGCCATAACTTATATGTATTTTATCATTCGAATCAACTGACAGTGAAGAGTATTGCCCAACTGCCCCGCTAGCATCAACTGTGGTTACCGTCCAATCAGAACTAAGTTCTTTAATCGCATATTTTAAGCAAGCATCTGTGGCATCATAGAAACTCACATTTGCCTGCCCATTAGAATTTATATCAAGAGAAGCCCACTCGCCTTCAGATATTCCGGATAAACTTTCAACATAACTTGTTGGCCAGCTGCCACCACCCTTTGTTGTAAATTTTAATTTTTTTAAAGTAGTATCATAATATGTAACCGAAGGATTATCTCCCTGAATGGCTAAGGATGTATATTTGCCAACATCAGAACTCGTACTATCAATTGCTGATTTTATCCAGGTTAAGCTTCCGGCTTCCATTGAGGCGATTTTTAAATTTGTATTACCCAAATCATAGTAACTGATATATACATTTCCACTATTTCCTACTCCGATAGAAGAGTATTGTCCGACTCCTGTACCAGCATCGACTTCGAAAGTAGTCCAGTGGCTAGCTTCCCCTGTTGCATATCTCAACCAGCCATCTCCTGAAGGGTTTGAGGCATAATAACTTATGTGGCAAATATCATCATTATCTATAGCTAGGGAGGTGTATTCCCCACAATTTCCTGTTGTATCAACATTCTGGTTAACATACTGAGCTGGGCTTATAGTACTAAATTGAAAAGAGGCAGTAGTGCCAAATGTGTTGCCCACATAATCACGAACTGAGGCATCGATGGAACAAACATAGGTAGCGTTGTAATCATAATATGGAATCGTAGTGATATTGGGCGTAAAGGTAAGAGTACGAGTAGTGGGAGCATAGCTAACTTCGCCAGAAATCACCCCACCATTAATACTGGATACGTGAAAAGTTGAAGAATTTATCGTTGCTGCTTCCATCGTCTTTGAAAATACAACTAAAATTGTTGAAGGGGTTCTCGAGATGCTAGTTGCCCCATTTGTTGGAGAACAAGATTCAATGGAGGGAGGAGTTAAATCGATACTAAAAGTTTCAGTCGATGAAAAGGTTCCCCAGTTATTGGCCCTGTCTTTGGCTCTTACTTTCCAAGAGTGTGCTCCATTTGCTAAATTAGAAACGGGTTCATAGGTTGTAATTGATCCAATTACCATCCCATCTACAACCGAATCGATAGTTACTTCGTAGGTAGCAATGCCCGCTACATCCGGCACAGCATTCCATGAAAAAATCGGTCTGGCTTCATTGGTGGCTTCATTGCCGATAGGGCGAATTAATGTTGGTGCTTCGGGTGAAGTAAAATCAACCAAAAACCTCCAAGGAACACTTTGGTCTCCCCATACTTCATTGCTGGCCTTAGCACGTACAGTCCAAAAATAATTACTTTCAATGAGGATCCCAGTTTCCCAGCTAGTAATGGCCCCTTGTGTGGTTATGATTGTTTCAGAGGGGGTAAATTCATGGGTAGTAGAAAAAGTAACCTCATAACTAACAATCGAATCTGTTTCAACCGAAGGCGGATCCCAAACCAAAAACACATTTGAATGATTCGTTCTGGCTAAGTTAGGCGGTGATAATAAGATCGGTGCAGAGGGAGAAAGAGTGGTGGTGGTACTAGTAGATGTTGTGGTGGTTGTCCCAGTTGCGGTAGTGGTAGTTGTATCATCAGGTGCCTTCCTTCCACAGCCCACAACAAACGAAAAAACAAGGATTGAAATAAATAAAATGCTAGATAGTGCGGTAAATTTCTTCACGCAGTAATTATTGCAAAAGCAGCTAAATAAGTCAATAAAAAACTCACCCCCTGCCAGACAAGCGAGAGGGTGAGTTAAAAATTAATTTTTAAATACGTAAGCTACTTGAGCTACTGTTCCAAGTCTTGTATCGTAACCGATCTGTGCATTGATTCTTTCTGCCACCATATATTCAGCATAAACACCCAAACCTACACTGCCAAGCGTAGTAATATCCCCTACTCCGGGAATACTAACTGCTTGAGAATAACTGGAGTAATTAAGCATAAGTCCAGCATTTAATCTCTCTCGCACGGGCATTTTAAGAGATGCGCCGATAATGGTTACCGAGTAGCCATTTCCCATGGCATATCCTAAATCACCAGTTATATCAAAGCGGTCATTGATGGGCTTTTGGACAGATAATCCAATCTTTCCGCCACCGGCGGCAAGACCACCATTAACTGACCATAACATGGCTGGTTTAGGAGCAATCACCACTGGAACTACGACTGGTTTTACCACTACTTTTGGTTTAACAACTACCTTTGGTTTTACAGTAGTGGCCGCAAAGACACAAGAAGAAGCAATAACTAGCATAACTAATAGAACTATTATCTTTTTCATATTTTCACCCCCCTCGAGTTAATATTGTGATATAGGGGGAAAAAGAAGTCAAGTGAAATTTATACCACAATGTGACGAAGAATATATAGCTCAAAATACTTCTGTTTTAGATGGTAATAAAGGAGAATAAATATGGGTAATTTATCTATCGCTGAAAGATCAGGGGCCTCTCCTATTATGGATGAGAGATCACTGAGACAAGCATATCAATATGCAAAAAGTCAAACAGAAGGACAATCTGCAACTGAATTAAGGATAAACGCTGTAACTTCGATGTCAGAAACTGACCGTAGTTTTAGTACTATATCCGAAGAAATTGAAATAAAAGAAAATGCTAATGTTAATCGATTACTCAGGCAACAATTAAGAATAACCGATGTTAAACCAAATGGGGAGACTGAGTTTGCTATTGATTTAAATTACGATGGAATTAATGATAAGGCATTCGTCACGCTAAGAGAACATGACACTTTTGATGCTTTAACCGGATTCTTTAGCCGCTCTCAAATGACCTGTTACTATTTCGACTTGGGACCAAAATCCGGTATTGATTTGGTATATTTATCAACAATAAATAGTTTTAGCAAAACCTCCCCTAGCGATACAATTTCTGAATAAGGGAAATTAAAATAATGGGAGACGCTGTTTCTTTGGTTCCTTCACAACCGCCTCGTGCCATTGTAACTGAAGGGAAATTAATTGTTCGACCCCAAGTTGATCATGCAACACTTGATATTGATGCTCAAAATTACGCTGACCAGCATCCCACTGAACCGGTAATTGTTATCAGTAAATCGAAAAAACTCTTATATTTTTTTAAAAACGGGATTTTGGTTAATGATTATGTGAACTGGGGAGATTACGAACCATTTTTTGCTAATACTCCCACGACAATCGAAATGTCTTTCCCTGTTCCGGTTGCGCTAGGGATTGACCAACAAGGTAATTCTACCGCTTTAGCCGGACCTAAAAGAAAAGCCGGCGACAGGAGAACTCCCGAAGGAGAATACGCTGTCTGTAATAAAAGACAATCCCCTTCTTCTAGCTTTACCGTATTTTTAGATGTGAGTTATCCCAACATCCAAGACGCTGAAGCTGCTTTTAGCGCTGGTATAATAAATAAAGCTCGTAGAAATTCAATCATCCAAGATAATGTAATCATGCAGCAAAGATTTGCTGCTCATTCTGGTGGATATTGTCCTTCAGGTGGCCCAATGGGAGGATTAATTGGGATTCATCCTCAAGCGGCAGAACAATATCCTGAGGTTATAATAAAAGAAGCTACAGTATCTGCCGGAGGACAATATGTTACTGGATCTGACTGGACATTTGGCTGTATTGCCATCGAAAATCGGCATGCTAGATATTTATGGCAGGAAGCTCCGATCGGGACAAGGATCTTAATCCTGCCGTAAATTAAAACGTTCCGTTTATCAAGCTTCCCGCTGCTGATGCTCCATCAGTTGCAGTAACATCCGGTCGGATGATAGAGGTAAGATCGTCGATATTATAAAACTCAGCAATTTGAAGAGCAATTTCGTTTTGAGTAAGATTTTGATACTGTAGTCTGCCAGTCAGTAAAGCATTTACAATTTCTCTGCGTTCCGCATAATTTGCCGTTGAAATTCCAAAATTGGTCAAAGCCTCGTTTAACTTCCTGCCTTGGGTTTCAAGTTCTCCTTTCTTTGAAAATAATAAAACATATTGATCAGAATATTTTTGAATAATATTTGATTTTTCATACATGGAAAAATAGATTCCAGTTATTCGCTTGGTTGCAGTTTCCGATAAAACCAGCCCTCCTCCCCTTGTCCCATCCACATTGGCTTGGTCTAATGCTGCTTTTTCTTCTACATTAAGGATTGATGCGTCCCATCTTCCGGTAGCAATATAATTAGTTACTAATTTGTGAGCAGCTACTTGTTCTAATGGTATAGCCCATTGCTCAAAATCTCTTAAATTCTCATAGGGAACCCCATGAAACAACTTATAATAGGCTATATAAGTTTCATTTATGTCTTTTGAGGTTGCAGCTGGATTTTGAGCAAAATCACTTAAAAAATGATTACAAGATTGATTAAAACGCAATTTTCTACCGGCAGTATCTGTGCTTTTAAAAGTTGATTGCCAGCCATTAACCATTATTGAAGATGCTATATCGGTTATCATTCTCAAATCACTATCAATTGTTGGAGTAGAATGAATAACTTCACCTGAACGAGCCCCGTTTTTTTCAAAAACAAAAACCCAATTTGAGAAATCGTTACTCCCCCATTTAGCGCTTACTACATTCCCATCTCCATTTTTTTCAACATCATAGTAGACAAAGTTGGTTGAAAGGGTTGAATTAAGTTTTGCGGCAGATTTACGGTCAACTTTAGCAGGATTTGTCTGCGGTTCCTCTAGCATCCAGCAGGTACTGCCACTATTTTGTGAAATTTGGGTATAGGCTGGATAATTAGCAAAATTAAAGTCCTGAATTATGGATTCTGCTATTGCAGGAGGGAATGTTTTATATGTAACTGTACCAAGTTCAATCTTAATTCTTCCAAGCCCAACATTTTCTTCGGTGACCTCTTCACTGATTGAAGATTTATAGGTATACTCAATTTGGCCATTTTCGGCTTTTCGAATAACTATTCGCTGTCCAGGGGGTGGTGCATAGCTAAGCAATTCGAGTTCATTCGCAATGAATGGACTGATTGTCTGCTGCGTACCATCATCCCCAACCCAAACCCACCCGCTACCAGTTCTCAATAATTCAGCTCCTTGTGGAATAGCCGTGGTAAAAGCATAGGTTTGACTCCGGTAATGGTCGGTAACATACATTAATGAAAATCTACCGGCATTCGAACGGCCTGCCAGAGCAGTATCGTATTGGGGAATTCCGCGACTATCGGAACCGATTGGAACGTAATATTCCATGGGAGGTCCGCCAGATATATTTATTTGCGCATACATTTGTCCATCAACCCGCACAATAATTTTGCTCACATCTGCTTTTGTATATATTTCTAGCACCACTTCTTGTGCTTGACTCCATTCAGTTGCCACGGCATCAAGTCCCTTTTCAAATATTACTGCCGATAATTGTGGGGTTGAAGCTAACGCGCTGGCAGTTGCAGCATCTAGGCCTTCCGTAACTGGCTTTACGTCTCTTATCAACCCTTCTGGGGCAATAAGGGCAAGAGCACTGGTGTCTGACGGGGACATATGAATACAACCATGGCTAAAATATAGATGACCAAGTAACTCATTAAAAAGACCAGGATAATCGTAGCTTTGAAGGCCAGTGGTTAGTTGTCCCATTGCTGAACTATAAGCCGATTGTTCAATCCGGTTAAGAGTATGTTCTACCGCAGGTCTATCACTAGCTGTGGCCAATTCTGTTCCTGCAGCACTAGCTGCGGCTTGTCTTGGCTGGATCTTTCCACTAACTGAAAAGGCAGTTACGATGTTTTCTTCAGTCGTTCCTTCTTTTAATAGACCGATCCGATTAAGTTCAGAATAAACATAACTAACACTACAGGTCAGTGTTCCAGCCTGGCTACTGGCCTTTATCCCATGATATAAGACCCTTTTTACTGCAACGGCAGAAACACCTTCTCGCAGAACACCAGCTGCAACCAGATCCGAATATAATTTATCAACATTGGCGTTTTCTGAGCTCTCGCCAGTTGCAAGTGCTAATATTGGGCCACTAAGTTGTACAGAATTCACCATACAATTGATCCTCTTTGACGGCTTATTCAATAGCCATCACTATATATATCGGGTTTTAGAAGCCTTTAACTTGCATAAATTTCGATCAATTTATAGATTAATAATGTAAAAAATTTAAAATCGCGTGAAATTATTTGAACTATCTATCGATAATGTTATAGAATATAAATGACCTAATTAATATTTTTTTATATAAACATACAATGTTAAATATTCCATCAATTTCTAATTTATTATTCCAGCATACATCATCATTTATTGGTAGTAGCAAAGAACCATCTATTACTCCAACTAGAAATACTCCAATGATCTATACGGAAGGAACGTATTTTGGTTTAGATTATTCTATTGTGTCTCTGAATCCTGATAAAATCAATTTTACGTTTTTACAAGAATCTGAAGCACAGGACAATGAAACCAATCCAGCCAATAATTCCATTGTTTTTAATGGGGGCTACTTTAATGATCAAAGAAATCCAGACGGGCTATTAATTTATGACAATTTGCCTTATTCTCAAATATCTGATAAAAAAGTTATGAGCGGAGTTTTTTCAATATATAATGGAAGAGCAAGGATTGATCGAAGTGTGTCCTTTACCCCAAACCGAAATGTAAATTTTGCTATCCAAAATGGCCCATTAGTTATTGAACATGGGGAAAGGGGAATATTAAGTGACACCGAAAATGAATTTGAAAGGACAATTTTGGCTACAGACTATTCAGGCAATGCCTTTTTGGTAATTATCAAAACTCCTGTTGACTTGTATGATTGTCAGGATTTACTAATTGATAAAATACCAAATCTTGATTCTGCTCTAGATCTTGATGGGGGCCCATCAACTTATTACAGATACCACTCGTCCACTAGCACCGCCTCTTTTGGAACCTTAGGTTATCCAGCCTACTTTATTAAAGCCTCAATAAAATAAATTTTTATTGCAAGTTTTCCTCTAATTAACCCGATATTCAATATAGATGGAGGAAATATACAATGGGTGATTATCAAATTGGATCTTATGGTTTATACCCAAGCTACCTTATTCCTTCTCCCCCAGTTACGGGACAAGATAAAAGGCAAGAAATTTGCTGCGATGAAGCTCTTTGGAATGTAGGGACTCAGTCTTGTGGTTCTCCCTTATCTGAAGAAAGTAATGCCATAAGGTTATGGGAAGCCGAAGGGCTATCTCCATCATCCCAGGCAATTCCGACTCGTTTGGAGAAATTATCGCAGGTTTACCAAAAAGCTGTGAAAGATAATGCAGTAGAATTAGCTCAAAGATGCCAAATATTAGCCATGAAATATGTGCAAGCAGCAGAAAAGTCTAATATGAACAGGGAATCAATTCGACCATTAGCTGAATCAATGGGAATATATATCCCAAGATCAAGAGGTAGGATTGCTGGGGTGGCACATGTTGCTAGCCTTTACAGCAGTAATTCTTCTGGCACATCGATGAAAATACAAGCAAACCTAATTGATAGTGGGCAGGATCCTCAATATATCAATGCTGATCTTTCCTTTACATCTGAAACCCCCATACTGTTTGGTGGTCAAGGGGTTGCGGGTATAGATATAAGCCTTCTAATTGATGGGACCCCTACCATAGTTGGAAAAATTATTGTTGTTGACCAAAATATTGCATCCTTAGAATATCTTCCGAAAGAGATGAATGGTCCAAAAGCAGCTCAAGAAGGATGGATCGTATTTAGTTCAGCAAATTATTCAGTGACTGTTGGTAATTATCCGAACTGCACAACTGTTCCTGGAACAATTTCAATTAGAGATGGGATTCCATCTAACTTATATCCATCTTCATCTACCGGAGCAGTGGTTATTAGAAATGGAGTACCAGAAATACTACAAGCTAATCCCGATGAAATGGTAGCACTTGCCGCAGAGGCGATGTCTTCTGGCGGGACAATGTTTCAGAGCCATTTACTTGTTCACAATGGTGAGAGTATTGTCCCAACAAGCTCAGATACAGATCGAGATGTCCGCCGAGTATTGATTACCCTGGATTCAGGCGGGTTTGCACTTGTACAAATAGACGAATTTATTACTTTATATGAATTATCAAAAATAATTGAAAAAATACCAAATATAAAAGAAGCAGTAAATTTAGATACCGGTGGAGGGAATGTCGGTGGTTATAGGACAATAGATCAGTCAAATGGTCAATATACCCCTTTTGGAGACGGATCTGAGCCTGGAGAATTTGATGATAGCAATCTTGAAGCAGATGCGTTTATTGGGGTAAGGCAGCGTCAATAAAAGCTTTTATTAGCGGCAAAGTCAGGCTATTATAATTGCCCAATATGTTGTTTCTTTCTTCAATTGTCATAGGTGCAGAAAAAAAACTCTTGTTAATTTCTTCTGCGGGTAAAAGCTCAGAGTTTCGATTGTAAATTTGTATTTCTATTCCAAATATATCATGGCAAATATCAATAAAACTATTGGAATTGTAATATCTGTATGCCTCCGAAGTTCCTCTGAAATATTTACTAATATAATATTGAACAAAAACAAATTCAAGCATTTTTATGTCTGGGCTTGATAGCAGACTAGTGACTCTTGGATTGGCTTGCTGAAAGACACCAAACTGTTTAATAAATTCTTGCGTAGGTAAAGCTTGCTTTGTTTTTTTCATTCGAATAAAGAACTTTTCAGTGCATATTATTTCTTCATTTGTTTGAGAAGATAAAAAGGCTACAATATCCGCTTCTGAAGGGATATCATCCAAATTTATTGCATAATCAGCATGAAATTGATCAATTTTACTACCAAAGGGGATGCTAAGATGAGTGTGGAATGGAATAGTCCCTGCGGGCTTATCAACAAAGTCAATTCCCTGACTTGAAGAGGAGGGAGAATTTATAACAACTAGTGTGTAATTTGAATCATAATATCCATAAAATTCCTTTCCAATTGCACTGGAAAGGTTTTGTGTTTGCCCTATTCTAGAAAAGATATCTTCTTCACTCGAAAAAGATTCAATTCTGCAAGCATAATTGTCCGCTAATCTTTCACCTGGGAAAAAACTGATTACTGGACATAATAAACTAGTTATAGAGTTAGAAGAAGCACAGGAATC
Source organism: Candidatus Margulisiibacteriota bacterium (assembly GCA_041658745.1). Classification (GTDB taxonomy): domain Bacteria; phylum Margulisbacteria; class WOR-1; order O2-12-FULL-45-9; family O2-12-FULL-45-9; genus JASEHX01. The sequence continues at coordinate 103,781 of JBAZZP010000002.1, forward strand.
CAATTGTGTAAAAGCAGGATTTTGAAAAACAGTTTGATTCCCGACGAAAGAGGCAATACACCCAACAGGCATTTGATTCTCCAATAAAATTAGATTTGGATTATATTCTAATTATATATCGAGAAGAAAAAGAAGAAATTGCAGACTATTTTATTCGCATATTTTATTCGCAAACTTTGAAGCTGTAACTCATCTTAGCAGCTGCTTCGTCCCCCACATAAAGAGTAGGCCAAGCAGAAAGCTGGCAAAAGCCAGATTAGATTTCCAACTAACCTTTTCTTTGTGGAGTTCGGGGATCAGGTCGCTGGCTCCAATATAGATAAAGCCACCGGCAGTAAAAGGGAGTAAAAAGACATCAAAACCAAAACAATTAAGCGATAAATAATAGCCAATAATCCCACCAGCTACGGCCATTAAAGCCGAGAGCAAATTAAAGAACAAAGCTCGCATTTTTGAAAATCCACCATAAATCAAAACACCAAATTCACCTAATTCCTGGGGGATTTCGTGGGTAATCACCGCCAAGGTAGTTGCGATCCCAACCGGAATACCAGCCACAAAGCTTCCCGCAATAATTAGCCCATCCAAAAAATTATGAATGCCATCGCCATATAAATTCAAATAGGTAAAAGAATGATATGAACAATGTTCATCATGGCAATGCCGCCAAAATAAAACCCTTTCCATAATAAAAAAGAAGGAAAAGCCAATCAAAACAAATAGAAACGTAGTTGGGGTCGATAATCTTTCCAATGTTTCAGGCAAAAGGTGCAAAAAGGCTCCACCAATCAAAGTCCCAGCCGAAAAACCCACTAAAAGCAGCAAAATCCGCTGCAAAAGATTGCCTTTAATCGATAGCGAAATTACCCCAACTAGGGAGATAAGACTAACCGTGATAGTGGCAAGCAGGATCCAGACAATTACCGGCATATCAAATTATCCGAATCAGATTACAGATTTTATTGACTACCGCAGATTTTTTAAGCGCCGCGATGGCTTTGTTTAAATTATCTTCTCTTACTTTATGTAGCAGAATAACAATCGTGGCTTTATTGCCTATAGTTTCTTTTTGCATCACCGCCGCAATACTAACGTCATGGTCAGCAAAAGTCTTGGATATCCCCGCCAAAACTCCACAGGTATCTGGCGCTTGTAAGCGTAGATAATAGCGAGCTTCAGACTGCGAAGCGTTGGCTGTCTTATAAGTTTGTAACTTGTAACTTGTTTCTTGTATCTTACTCCGTGCGGCGGCAATTATATCCGCAATGATTGCAGAAGCTGTGGGCCCTCCCCCTGCGCCTTGCCCATAATACATCAGATCGCCAACGGGATCGGCCTTGACGTAAATAGCGTTATAGTTATCTGACACGGATGATAATGGATGGGAACACGGAACAAGACACGGATAGACACGGACATCAAGCTTATCGTTTATAAGCTTAGCAACGGCCAGCAGTTTTATTTTGTAACCGATTTCGCTGGCATACAAGATATCTTCAATGGCAATTCCGGTGATGCCTTCAAATTCAACCGCTTTCCAGTCAACTTTGGCCCCAAAAGCTACTGAAGCTAATATCGCAGCCTTGTAAGACGCATCATACCCTTCAATATCGGCTTTGGGATTGGGTTCAGCATAGCCTTTTACCTGAGCAATTTTTAAAGCAGCGTCAAACTCCATCCCCTCTTCTGTCATGCGGGTTAAGATATAATTGGTTGTACCATTAACGATTCCATATACTTCGCTGATCCGATTACCAGCCAAATCTTCTTTTAGTGAACGCAGGATGGGAATTCCTCCCCCAACCGCCGCTTCAAATAAGACTAAAACCATATTTTTTTGGGCTACTTCAATAATTTCAGGTAAATGCTTGGCAATTACTTCTTTGTTAGGAGTAACGACCGATTTGCCAGCGTTTAAGGCAGCTAAGATGACTTTTAGCGCGGGGTTTTCCCCTCCCATGGCTTCCACAATGATGTCGATCGCGGGGTCTTCGATCAGGGTATATGGGTTAGGGGTTAGGGAGTAGGAAGTTTTAATTTTACGAACATCGCAGACTTTATTAACTATTAGCTCAAAGCCGGTATTAGCTGCAATGCTTAACTGGTTCTTTTCAATCGCATCTGCTACCGCTGATCCAATATTGCCAAAACCGATAATACCAATGTTTATTTTTTGCATAGTAATTAATCAAACAATGAACTAATTGATTTGTTTTCAAAGTTGCGGCGGATGGCTTCTCCTAAGATTTCAGCGGAGGATAAAACCGTTAAGCCCTTAAATCGTTTTTCGGCTGGGATTGGCACCGAATCCGAAAAAATGGCTTCCTTAAAACCGACTTTCGCCATGCGCTCTACTGCTGGACCGGACAAAATACCATGTGTGGCTACAACATAAATCTCATCCCGACAGCCAGCTTCCCGTAGTGCGCAAACGCCGGTGGTAATTGTTCCAGCTGTATCTATCATATCGTCAGTTATAATGACCGATTTTCCCTTCACATCCCCTACTACGTGAGTGACGGATGATTGATGATGCTCGGCTCGTACTTTGTGTAATATGGCTAATTGAGCCCCAATCCGATCGGCTAATTTTTTGGCAACTTTGGCACGACCAGTATCAGGAGCAACTACCACAACATCTTTTAGATCCTTTTGTTTTAGATATGTGGTAAAGAGCGGCAAGGCAGTTAAAGTATCCACTGGAATATTAAAGAATCCTTGAATTTGGTCAGAATGCAGATCCATGGTAATTATCCGATCTGCTCCAGCACTTTCCAGTAAATTGGCAACTAAACGAGCGGAAATTGGTTCACGGGAAGCAGCTTTTCGATCCTGCCGGGCGTATCCAAAATGAGGCATAACGGCGGTGATTGATTTGGCCGATGCCCGCTTCATGGCATCAATGATAATAAAAAGCTCCATCAGGTCTTCATTTACTTTTTCACTGCAGGTTTGGATGATAACACACCCGTGACCGCGGACATTATCCAGCAAACGGGCGTAAATCTCTCCGCCGGCAAAACGGGAAATCTTTATCTTGCCAGGTTCAACTCCCAGGTACTTGGTAATCTTTTCGCCTAATTCGGGACAGGATGATCCGGAAAAAATCTTTAATTCAGAATTTGCCATTATACTGTTACGACTCCCTTCAAATTATGATTTGGGTACAAAGCGTCTTCGAATAAGAAAAAATATTATCCACAAGACGAAAATACAAAGTAAAACTACTGGGACAAAAATAACCAGCCAAATAAGAAAAGACAGAAAAGATGAAAATAAATTTGCAAGCGCGGTTAAGGCATCCCGCAAAGCGCTTTGCATAGCGTCAACAAAAGAAGTGGATGATTCTGGTACTGCTGTTTGAATTTGGTTGATTGATAAGCTGATCGTAGAATAGCTGATTTTATTCTTTAAAACCCTAAAAGAGCCTTCAATGATTTCAGCCTGTGTCCTAACCCTCGATAATTCTCTTTCCACTTCTAAAATATCGCTTACTTTGCCGGTGCGCTTAAATAATTCGCGCAGGGCATTTTCCTGGATGCGTAAATTTTTAAGACGGGTATTCAGATCCATGTATTCTTCGGTAACATCTTGGGCATTGATATTTTCGGATTTTACTTTTCCTAAAGCTTCCAGCTTTAATACTAGGCCATCAAAGTTTTTAGCGGGAACCTTTAGTGTGGCATTGCCGTAAATATTGTAATCGTTTGGGCTACTAATGCTGGCATAGGTAACATATCCGTGAGCCTTTTCTACTGTTTGCTTGGCTTTTTGCATAGCTTCTTTGACCGATTTTACGTCAAGGGTCAAACTAGCTGTTTTTATTATCTTGGTGGTCTCAGCCCGATTAGCCGTTTGTTCATCTTTATTTGATGTCCCTTCTGCATTAACGGGAGAAGGAGCTGGTGCAGCGCGAGAAGGGATAGCAACATATTTATCAGCTTTTTCCTCATTCACACTGCCCAATTTAAACATAGAGTTTCCACCCGATGAAGAACGTTTGGTAACAAGCAAGATTAATAAGGCTGAAATGACAATGGCAATAATAACTATCCAAACAATCGATTTTCGATCAATTTTATTATTCATTGTATTCTCCCTTTCTAAAAATAATATTACTGCAGCCCAAGTAATTTTTCTAGTTTATCGCGATTGATTGCATAAGTTAAGGCTTGTTCTTTGCTAATTGAACCTTTGTTAACCAGTTCTTTGAGTGACTCTTCCATTGAGATCATTCCTTGTTGTTTACCCAATTCAACCATGGAATATAAATCCTGGGTTGCTCCTTTGCGAATAATATTGCGAATAGCGGGAGTGTTGACTACCACTTCAGCTGCCAGAGCTAAGCCTTTTCCCTCTTTTCTGGGAATTAGCTGTTGAGCAACTATTCCTTGCAAGGTTAACGATAGCTGAGTCCGTACTTGATTTTGCTGGTGCGGCGGAAAAACATCAATAATTCGGTCGACTGCCTGCACAGCATCGGGTGTATGCAAAGTAGTAATCACTAAATGGCCGGTTTCGGCAGCAGTTATCGCCATTTGGATAGATTCCAAATCACGGATTTCGCCAACCAGGATAACATCGGGAATTTGGCGTAATACCCGTTTTAAGCCTTCACCAAAAGAAAGAGTATCAATTCCCACTTCCCTTTGCTCAATTATTGCTTGCTTTGGAGTATGCATGTACTCAATAGGGTCTTCAATGGTTATAATGTGACAAGCTCGCGATGCATTGATCAGATCAATCATAGAGGCTTGGGTGGTAGATTTTCCGCTACCAGTTGGTCCAGTAATTAACACCAATCCCCGTTCAAAATTGGTAAAGGATTTTACAATGGGAGGTAAACCTAATTCTTCGAGTGTAGGAATATTCCTTTGCACCAAACGCATCGTTGCTGCAATACTACCGCGCTGGAAATGAAGATTGATACGATATCGAGCCATATCATCTTCATATGAAACATCTAGCTCTAGTACCTTTTTAAACTCGGCCATGCTTTCTTTGCTGATAATGGGGATTAATAAAGCTTCAATTTGTTCGGGACTTAATGGGCTGCCTATCTTGACCAGCGAATTTCCAACCCTAAGGCAAGCTGGACTACCAGCAACCAATAAGAGATCAGAACCAAGCGCTTTGTTGAGTTCCTTAAGATATGAGCTTATGTCCATTAATGAATCAACTTTCCTTTCACATCGTGCCAATCCTGCCGTCGTTTATCTAAATCCCTGGATTGTTTTGACATATCTGCTAGCCAGGTCGGTGTTACAATATGGGGAGTAATAATTACCATCAGTTCGCGCTTTTCCGATAAAAGTGACGTACGTTTGAATAAATTACCAATAAAGGGAATGGCAGATAAAATTGGAACCCCAGTTTCCACCTCATTAACATAATTTTTACTTAAACCGCCAATTACAATTGATTGGCCGTCTTTAACTAAAACTTTGTTCTTTGTTTCGGTTGTATTTTCTTGCGGTAAGGTATTAACAATCTGACCATCGCTCACCGAAGGATGAATATCCATGACAATAAAACCATCGTCATTAATGTGTGGCGTAAAACTTAGCTTAGTTCCGACCTCCAAGAAAGCAATATTTTGTGTAGTTCCCGTAGTAGAGGTAAAGAAAGTAGAATAACCATATTTTGAACCAATTAGAATTTCGGCCGTTTCATGGTTTAGCGCTGTTATCCAAGGAGAAGCTACCAGATCATAACTGGTAGCTTTTTCCAGTGCATTAATGTACATTTGGGTATCTCCCACTGTTAACTGGCCATATAATCCAAGGATGGAAGTAACAGCTGTGGAAGAAACATCGGTAAGGTTTTGGATGAAGTTATTAGCGCTTTTGGTGTACTTCAAATTAACACCCAAGGTTGAGGCCTGATTTGAATCGCCACTCCCGGTTTTCAATTCAATGATTTTTGCTTCAACTTGCACCTGCAGAGGGGCCGTGTCCATTTTATCTAGCATTTTTCCGATGCGGGCAAGATTGCGTTCAGAAGCCCTAATCACAATGGTATTTAATTTTTCATTAACCGAGATCCCTTCTCCTGCCCCTAAAATACCGGTAAAAGAATCGGCAATCGCCTTGACTTGGGCATATTTCATGCGATAAGCCTGAACTGGCAAATTAGTGGAGGGAGAGGTTGTGCTAGCTCCCACAGCACTGGAAGCGTTTGTATCCGCCGTTTGCAGAAAAAGCGCGCTGCCAACCCCCTGTCCTAGGATAACAAAGACACAGAGACTTAGTAGCAATCCCCTCTTTTTCATCATTACCATTATTTCCTCCCTCATTAATGTTGATAAACTGTTAGCATCTTCATGCGAATGTTTAATTTGGTGTTTTCTTGCACCAGACTAACACTATCAATAATTAGCACTGTTTTTATTCTTGATAACGAATTAACAAAGCCAATAAATTGATGTGGCGACGCAATGAAATTTATATCGAACGCCAGTTTATCATTTTGGGGAACCTGGCGCAACTCGATTAATTGGATACCAAACCAGCGGAATTTTTTCTCTAGGAACTTCATCACAAAATTGGTTTGCTCGTCTTTTGGATAGATGCGCAGTTCGTCTTTCTTTACCAGCAATTCTCTGTTTATTGTTTTTGCCATCTCCAGGTTGCTGATTTGCAGTTTTGTGTTGATTATCTCTAATTGTGCTTGATTAATACCATTTAATAACGGATTTAAATACAGTTGCCAATAAAACAAAAAGACAATGGCCAGAGCCGTAATAAAAAGCAAAACCCATTCCCTCTTAGACAGTTTAATCTTCATTTTATTTTTTCTCTGCCTCTAAGCTAGCGATATTTCTTAATGTACAGCGCAGCTCAAAATTATAAGCGGGAGAGGTATATTTTTCAGACTCCTGCATATAAACCAAACTGAGATTGTCTATATAGCGGCTACGTTCCAATTTTTTTACTAGATCGGGCATGCTGGTTTTACCGCCTTGTTTTAAAACAACCCCGGATATCATTAGTGAACTATCATCGTTTTTGTAAGTAATATTGGCCAATGAAACATCTGAGGGAACAATTTTTTCTAATTCCCATATAATCAAGGGAAAGCGATCCTGACGATTATATTTTGATAAATCAAAAGTTAAAATGGACTGCGATTTGCGGTTTATTTCGTCAATTTTCTGCTGATACTGAGATTTTACTAGTGACACCTGAGAATCACAACCAATTTTTTGGAAATAAAACCATCCAAATACAGCGAACAATACAACCAAATAAAAAATACAGAAAAAGATATAGCCACGCCATCTATCTAAAAAGTTCTTTATGGGAGCTAAAACTGGCGCAAAAGAAAATTGGACTTCATTTTTTGGAACCAAATTAATGTCTTCTCTGGTTGCTAGGGCCGCGCCGATAGCTAGTGTTAAATAATGCAAATTAGCTTGGGAATCTTTGTCGCTAGTTATCACATTGACGGGTAAAAGTTCAATCTCGACGCCAAGTTGTTGTCTAAAATAATCAACCAGGTTATGAGTCTTAGCCACTCCGCCACTCAGATAGATTTTTTTGAATTCGGTAACGTCACCAACTTCATCTTTATAAAAAGCAAAGGTGTTTGCTATTTCCAATGAAAACTTTTCAAGCGCCGGACGCATCATCGCCAGGATTTCGATTGCTGGCAGGCCCGATTCAGCAGTAAACTTTTCGAGATCAACTGGCACCCCAAATTTGTTTTTTATTTCCTCGGCCTTGGCGTAGTCTACTTCAAGGCGTCCTTGATCGATAACCACTACCCCTACCATAGCTTGGGTAATATCTTCGCCGCCCAATTTTACTTCACGGGCAAAAACCAATTGTCCACTCTTTACCAAAATAATGATGCTGGTATATTTGCCAATATAGATGATGGCTGATGGCGGTTTGCCCGCCAGATTAATGGTATTTTCAAGAGCAGAAGAAGGGGCAAGAATAACCTTTAGGTTTAGGCCAGCGGCTTTTGACAATTTATCAATTGCCAGCATGTTTTCTTTGGGAACTGCGGCTACAAAATACAACATTTTGCCATCATGGGCGGGAGTTTGGATGCGATAATAATCCAAAATAAAATCTTTAAAGGAAATCGGCAATAAAGATTTCAATTTGAATGAAAGGGCGGATCTTAATTCCTTATCGGGCAAAAGAGGCATTTCAACCAGTTTATAGATTATATCAGCGGCCGAGATGACAAAATTGGCATCACGGGTTTTAATTTTGGATTTTTTAAGTGCGGCAAGTAATGCTTTGGCCTGCGACTCATAATTATCAACGATTTGGAAATAATCAATGAAAGAGCTAACTACTTCAACGTTTTTAGGCAGGATAGATACTTCAACTAATTTGATGGCACCGGGGGCAATGTGTATTCCTAATTTTCTATTCATACATCTTTTCGAATCTTACAATATAAATTTTGGTTATGCAAGCTAAAATACTTCCTGCCAAGTTGTTTGGAGGGGGCCAGAAGTTGTTTCTCCGCTAATCCCGGGTATATCACTAATATCAACTACATCTTCGTTATAGTTAACAATAGAATTACTTCCGACAATATCCAATAAATTAGCAACAATTACCCCCGTTACTATTGCATTATTGCCAAGACTAACTGAACCACCCGAAAAAACCAAGCCACTGATATTACAATTATTGTTCAACTCAATATCACCGGGAGATAAGAATGTCGTACCAGCCCCAGCAGAAACCGTACCAATCTCGGCATTATTACCGACTGCAATACTTGCGGCAGAATACCAAATGCCAGAATTGCCAATATCAATATTATTGTTAATGGTCACTGCCCCGCCGGCAATTAATGTAAAATTATTACCGATAACAATATTGTTGTTCGAAGTAACCGTTCCCGTCACAACTAAAGTAGCTGAATCAATAACAATAAGCTGGGCATTGTTACTGATGGTAAGATTACCATTGATATAACGTGTTCCAGTTATAGTATTTGTCCCACTATAAGTAACACTAGCTGCCGCAGTTGAGGAAGCAGTTAATATTTGGCCAGCATAATAAGTTGTAGTTAATGAAGGGGATGTGGATGGGATGGCAACATGATCAGTCGTATCCCCATTTACAGTAACTCCGCTTCCTATCGAGATATCCCCAGTGGCATTTGCGTCTCCGCTAATAAGCACATTATTTCTCAAACTCAAATCACCGTTAACAAAAACCGACCCATTAATTACAACATTATTTTGTAAATTCACAATCCCATCCCCGCCCCCAATGCCATATGAATAAATTGCATTGCCGCCAAAAGCTGCCCCACCCAGACCGCGAGTAACCACAACCCGATTGGCATGGCGATAAGTTTTTCCCTCTTTGGTTAAAATTCCGGTGCTGGTTAGGGTTATGCTATTAGCAGCTTCCGCTGTTGAGCTGACCGTAAAAGTACCTTCAGCAAAACTCATACTGATCGGAAACCCCATGCTAACCGTCCAATCGGTAAAGGAACTGACCTTTTTCAAAGCATAGTTTTTGCCGGCATCCGCGATGAAAAAAGCGCGTGTGTTAAAATATTCATCTACTGAGGTTTTGCTTTCAACTAAAAACATATACAGCAATGTTATGCCAATAATCGAAAAGACTAAAACAATAAAAATAACCGTCATTAGGGCAAAACCTTTGCGTTGTTTTAATAAGCTCATAGATTCCTCCTTATCGATTCCTAATACTGGCCGCTGACTGCAATTTAACCAAATTGTCTGGATCCTGAACCTGTAAAGTTATTTTGATGGTTCGAATTGATTCGGCTGATGAGGTCACGGCTCCGCTCGAATTCAAATACTCAAATGAAACTCCCCCAGTCGGGGATAAGTTCTGTAATAAGGTTTGGCTATTGCGTAGCAAAATGGTTCCGCTCTGCTGATAATCAATCGATGTGCTATCCACATCATTAAATTGCAGGTGGTTCGAGGTAAAGACTAAAATATCCGCAGAAGAAGCACTTTTTACTCTTCTTATTTCGGTTACCATCCTTTTTAGTACACTGCGGGATTCGGCCAAATAATTTTTCTGGTCACGGATAAAAAACCAATTTCGCATTCCGCCTTGAATAATGGCCGAAAATGCCAGCGAAATGATGCCAGCGATCAGAATTGAAATCACTAATTCAACTAATGTAAATCCACTACGCTTAATTTGATGCATCGGTCACCATAGCTGATACTTCAATAGAAGTGAAAGATCCTGTGGTAATGATAAATACCTTAATTTTCTTATAACCAGTTTCGGTTGTTCCTGAAGAAGTATCTATTTCAGTTGACGAAACATTAGTTACCAGTACTTGGCTGCTGAAATTGCTAAATTGGCCTGTAAAGGCCGATAAAGCTTCTGAAGAAACGTTTAAGTATGCCTTATTACTAACCTGTTCAATCTTGGAGCTGGCTAGGTGTACGGCAATGCTCAAATTGTCCACTTGCGCATTGCGGCTAGTAGTATTGACAAAAATCATGATCACCGAATAGACGGCAATTGAGCCAATCACTATCGTCATCACCAGCTCAATTAAAGTAAATCCATCCCTCCCTTGCCCTTTACCCCGAGCAACGTCGAGGGGCTTGTCCTCCCTTGCCTTCTTCATAGATGAATCCTCCCTGTGTCAGGTTCAATATAAATTATCCTTGATTCACTTCCTAAAGATAAAGTAATTATTCCAGCCGTCGTCAGGGCGCTGCCAGTTTTGTCATCATAAGGAGTGCCAAATGGATTAAATTCCACCTTGCTGCCGGTTCCAAAGCTAGCCCCAGTAATGCTTACTCCACGATAGTTACTATAAACATTAACGGTGTACACCAAATTTGAATCTAATGGGTCGGATAAATTGGTATCCGCTGTCCCATCCGTAGAATATACTGTGTAAGTATTGGTGGGGGAAACGTCAAATAATACTCCATGCCAGCTACCGGAAGATTGTGCCGAGTTTTTGGCGTAGCGAAGATCGGTAGCAATTCGTTCGGCTGCGGCATATAACTCATGAGTTTTATACGAGGAAATAACCACAAAAGATCCGACGGCAATAATAGATAAAATTACCATCACCATGACCAGCTCTGTGAGGGTGAAACCGCGGCTGTGACGCATGGGAAAGTTTAACATTTGCGGAGAAGGTGGTCAACAAAAAAAGGCCCGACAGTTTTGTCGGGCCTTTTTAAGAAATTAAAACAAAAACTAGTTCAGTGATGTGCGAGCAGCATCGTTTGATTCAATGGTTCCTTGAGTAGCATAATACACCCAACCACCAGCACCAGAATAAGCAGATACAACTGTATTTGCTGCCGGGCTTAGCGGATTGGTAGGAATTACACCTTCCTGGAACATAGCTGCTGTCAGAGCGGCTGGAACTGCAGGGGAAATGCTGTTAACTTCATTGGAAGCAATTTTGATCGCAATTGCTGCCCGGATAGTACCAGCTGATCCCTTAGCTGCAGACACCCTGGCATTTTGGGACAAATTGACGTAAGCAGGAATCGCTACTGCGGCTAAAATACCGAGAATAACGATTACCATTACTAATTCGATTAAAGTAAAACCTTTTCTCATTGTTAAATTCACCCCCTCTTTTTTTTATTTCAAGTTTTAAACTGTAGGTATTATAACAACCTCTTGTAAACTGTCAATCATTTTTTTCCCTAACCAGTATAAAGCTTCGACATATTCCACATGGGCAGGAAAATACCCAACGCAAGTAACAGCACGCCTAAACCTAAAACAAATATCAAGATTGGCTCAAGCAGGGTCATAAGATTAGAAATGGTGTAATCGGTCTCTTCATCAAAGTATTGGGCGCTTTTGGCCAGCATAGTATCAAGCGAGCCGGTTTTTTCACCAGTTGACACCATGTATATGGCCGCCGGCGGAAAAAGCGAAAATTGGCGAAGGCTTTCAGAAAGAGCAGTCCCTCCCACTACTTTTTCCCGAATACTAAGGATGGCATCCGAAATAACTACGTTATCTGCCGTTCCTGCAGTGATTTCGAGTCCGCTAACCACTGAAATGCCACTGCCAATGGTAGACGCTAGCATGGTAAAAAACCTAGCCAGAGAAAGCTTGGTAATTAAGGGGCCTAAGATTGGAATCTTAAGCATAAGACTATCCAAAGTGTGTTTGCCGACCGGTGTTGCCACATAATATTTAAAAAGCAGATACAAGAGGACAAGCACAATAATCATTGGGAGCCAGTAGACCGTCATGATAGTATTGATTCCCAATAAGATTTGAGTGGGCAATGGCAAATCTGATTTAAAGGCAGCAAATACCTGTTTAAAAGTTGGCAGGATAAACAAAACGGCAAAGATAAAAGCAGATACTAAGGCTCCTACAAGGATTAAAGGATAACGCATGGCTGAAGAAATTTTCTGATGAAAGAGGTTTTCTTTTTCCAAATACTGAGAGATCTTTTTTAACACCTCTTCCATGGTACCGGAGCGCTCACCGGCAGCCACCATTGCCACCACTAAAGTGGGAAACACTTTAGGAAATTGGGAAAGGGCATCAGAAAGAGTTGTTCCAGCCGCAACTTCTTCCTTTAATTTGGTAATAATCTCCCGTAGTTTTTCGTGGGCAAACTGTTCTTCTAGCGCTACCAAGGTTTCAAACAGCGGGATTCCAGCCGAAAAAAGAGCCGACATCTGGCGAAATAACAGCATGGTGTCACGGCTTTTAACTTTATTAAAGTCGGGCATTAATTTGCTAAAATCAAATACCTTGGCCAAATCGCCAAGAGTACTAGCTAGTTTTATATTGATGGGGTTATAGCCACGGGTGGTTAGTGCAGCAAAAACTTCGTCTGCAGTTGAGGCTTCCATTTGCTCAACCACAATTTCACCGCGATCATTGATCGCTTTATACTCAAACTTGTTCAAGCTCAGTTACCCGCAGGACTTCATCCAAGGTAGTTAGTCCGGCTTTTACTTTTTCCATTCCATCATCATAGAGGGTACGCATGCCGTGTTCAACAGCATATTTTCGAATTTGATCCGAAGAAATTTTATCATTAATCATCTTGCGGATAGCTTCGTCCGGCAATAAGAGCTCAAAAATTCCCATCCGACCACGAAAACCGGTATTTTTACAGGATTTACAGCCTTTACCATGATAAGTAAATTTTAGGTCGGGATACTTTTGCTTTAAGCTGTCAGGTACAGCAATCTTTTCTTGGCACTTTTTACAGACGGTACGGACTAAGCGTTGAGCAACTACGGCTTCTACCGAAGAAGAAATTAAAAATGGCTCAACTCCCATATCGGTTAAACGCGTAAGCGCTCCGGCAGCATCATTGGTATGTAAAGTGGAAAAGACCAAATGGCCGGTAAGCGCTGATTGGATGGCAATCGTGGCTGTTTCGAGATCCCGGATTTCTCCAATCAGAATTATATCTGGATCCTGACGAAGGATCGAACGCAAGGCAGACGCGAAAGTAAGACCGGCCTTAACATTTACTTGTGTCTGGGTTATCCCTGACATTTCATACTCGATTGGATCTTCCACCGTAACAACATTCACTTCTTTACTATTGATTTCTGCTAAGACCGAATACAAGGTGGTTGATTTTCCCGAACCAGTGGGTCCAGTAACTAAAACAATTCCGTGCGGTTTATGGATAACTTTTTCAAATTTTGCCAGGTTTTCGGGAGTAAAACCCACTTGATCCATTTTTACCAGTGCGGCCGATTTATCCAAAATACGCATTACAATCTTTTCGCCGTAAGCTGATGGCAAACTGGAAATACGCAAGTCAATTTTACGACCTTCTTCTTCTACTTCAAATCGTCCATCTTGTGGAATCCGTGATTCGGCAATATTCATGCCGCTTAAAACCTTAATGCGAGCCACTATCGGTGGAAGCATATGCAAGGGTAATTTTGATTCTTCGTGCAAAAGGCCATCTACCCGATAGCGCACCCTCACATCGGCTACTTCCGGCTCAATATGAATATCCGAAGCTCTTTCTCTAATTGCCTGTGAAAGTAGCACATCAACCAACTTCATGATCGGAGCATCAACTGTAGTAGCGATACGGGAACGCATACCCTCAGGCGGATGATAATCTTGGATAACACTATCCACTACCCCAGAAATCCCATAATATTCGGTTATAGAATCTTCCACATCCTGGACACTAGATTTAACCACCGAAATATCCATCTTGGTTACGGCTCTTAATTCATCTAAAGCCGAAACATTTTTGGGATCCGACATAGCAACCGTTAAGGTATTCCCAACTTTAAAAAGAGGAAGGAGTTTAAATTTTGTGACCAAAGCAGCGGGAATCAAACTTAATACAGCAGAATCGATTGCATAACTTGATAAATCTACTTCGGGAACTTCCTGGATTGGTTTATTCTCGGACATCAGACGTATTATATGGAGAGATAATCAATCCGTCAAGCAGTAATTTGTTTTTTAGCTGGACGATTTAGCAAATCATTAGCCATTTGCATTAGAATCTCTAGTTTAAAAGGCTTGGGCAAATAAGCATCGGCGCCCACTTCTTCACCCAACTCGTGCTTATCTTCAGAAAGAGAAGAATACATTAATATCGGGATGTCTTTAAAATTGCGATCAAATTTTATCAACCGACAAATATGGAAGCCGTCCATTTTGGGCAACATGACATCTAAAATGATAAGATCGGGTTTTTCTGCCTTAATTCTTTGCAAGGCATCATAGCCATCATTAGTACACGAAGCTTCATGTCCTAGGTCTTTAAATTGCATAGCCACCAAGCCAGACAAGGCTTCGTCATCATCGACAATTAATATCTTTTTGGTCATAGGAATTATTATATTAGCAGATTCTACAGGCTATCGCAAGAAGCCGCAATATAATGTATAATCTTTTAGCATGCCAGATTTGAATGTCGAACAGCAATTAGTGATCCAAGATATTAAAACCAAGTTTTCGTGGTCTATCATTATCCGCTATGTCGTTGCGATCATTAGTGCTATATTGCTTTTTGTCTCCGGCTATTCCGGTTCAATTTCTGGGACCGGAATATATCTCATCCTATATCTCTTTAGCTACAACATATTTGCCAATTTAATTGTTTTTTTTAAAAAACACTTTAGCCTCCTACAAATAGTTGTTTTAGGCTGGCTATTTCAATTGCTTGATTTAGTTTCGATTACCTTTTTAATCTACATAACCGGTTGGCTAGAAAGCCCCTATTGGTTTCTTTACCTGGTACTAATCATTCTTTCTGGTTTTGGGGTATTTTCTTATTATTCTATTTCGGTCCTTATAATTGCTTTTATTTCTACCTGTTTTTATTTGGGGCTGCTTTTTGCCGCTTATTTCAAATTCCTGCCCGTTTACGGTCCTGATTTTCGCCTAACCCCACAAGAATTATTACTCTCAATCTATAATAAAGCCGTTTTTGCCAGCATTGCTTTTTTCTTATTGGCCATCACCATCTACTATTTTTCCAAATTACTCAACCAACAAAGAGAGGAATTAACGGCTCGCAACCTAAAGTTAACTGTTGCCCTAGAAAAGATGAAAGATGTTGACCGCTTAAAAGACGAATTCGTTGCAACAGCCTCCCATGAATTGCGTACTCCACTCTCAGTGATTCGTGAGAATGTTGCCTTGATTAAAGATGGAATAACTGGCAGTGTCAATGAAAAGCAGCTTCAATTGTTAATTAGCACCCATGCCAATATTGACCGGTTGGCTGGGATATTAAATAACTTGCTCGATGTTTCCAAAATTGAATCCCATTTGTTTAACCTAAATCGCCAACCTTGCGATCTTTGTCAAATTGCAAAATGTTCAATAGACTTTATGACTATAAATGCTCAAAAGAAAAATATCACGCTAAAACTAACCTGCCCACAAAAATCCATTAATTTGATCGACCAAGAGCAGATTTCGCGTGTTTTCATTAATTTAATTGATAATGCCATTAAATATTCTCCCGACAATACTGTCATCAATATAAGCATTGAAGATAATCCCACTCAATCACAGGTCAGCATAGAGGATCAGTCAAATGGAATCGCGAGTGAAGATTTGCCCAAATTATTTGAACGTTTTGTGCATATCCGCAAAGATACCAATGCAGCAGCGGAAGGCAGCGGCCTTGGACTTTCTATTTGCAAAGGAATCATTGAGCTGCATGGTGGAAAAATCTGGGCTGAAAGCAAATTGGGTGTGGGGAATAAGTTTATTTTCACCTTACCAAAGATTGGAGAATGAAATGGTAAATAATGCAAAAATACTTATAATTGAAGACGATAAAGACATGGCAAATGCCATAAAGATGCGACTGGAAGCCAATAACTATGAAGTTTTGGTTGAAAACGACGGTATGGAAGGCTTAAATCGTGCCCGCAACGAAAAACCAGATTTACTGATCTTAGATGTTATGTTGCCTAAGATTGATGGCTTTAATATCTGTCGGATGCTCAAATTTGATGAGAAATACAAAAAGCTACTTGTTATTATTTTAAGTGCTAAAGTGCAGCAAACCGATATTGATCGAGGGGGCGAAGTGGGGGCAGATGCTTATATGGCAAAACCATTTAAGTCAGAAGAATTACTGGCAAAGATTGAGGAATTACTACACGCTCGCCATTAGTTGATTAACTCTTTTAATCAAAACCTCAGGCTTAACTGGTTTAAAGAAGATTTCGGCAACATTTAGATATTTTGTAAGTTTATCGCGAGAAGTTGGGCTGGTACTGGCGGTAAGCACTATTACCGGAATTTTCTTTAATGTAATATCATCTGCCATTTTTTCCAAGAAAACAAACCCATCCATGACTGGCATAAGCAAATCTAAAATGATTAAATGGGGATGGGTCATTTGAGCCGCTTTTAATCCTTCTTCGCCATTATCCGCCGTAAGCACCTCACAATCAATAGTTTTGGTTAGGCGAAAGGATAAAAGACCCGAAAATTGATTTTCGTCATCAATAATTAGTATCTTATATTTCATTTGTCTTCCTTCTGGGCAATGAAAATACTATTTTGGTCCCCTGCCCCGGGATAGAAGATTCAATCCATATTTTTTCGCCATGAGCCTCAAGATACCCTTTTGAAATAGATAATCCCAAACCAGTTCCCTTAGATCCTGGCCCGTGAATCCTGCCAATTTGGATAAATTTATTAAATAATTTTGCTTGGTCAATAGGAGAAATACCAAAACCAGTATCTTTCACATAAATCTCAACCTTATTTTCTTTTAAAACGAAACCAATTTCAACATAACCTTTTTCAGTATAATTCAATGCATTGCTTAACAAATTACGCAACACCTCGGCAATTAGGTCTTTATCTGCATAAACCATTGCTGCTTCCTTTGGACATTTATTGATAATCTCCAATCCTTTCTTTTTAACCATTAATGCATAAGCAGAAACAATTTCACTAATTAAATCAACAACATTAAATTCAATTCGTTTTAATTCAAGTTTTCCGGCTTCAATTTTGGAAATATTAAGCAGGTTCTCGATCAAGCTTCCCAACCATTCCACATTGCACAATGAAACCTTTAATAATTGTTCCTGTTCGTCGGTGATAGGTCCGCGCAAACCTTCCACAAGCTGAGAAATGCTTTCCTGAACGATAGCGAGCGGAGTGCGAAGTTCATGAGAAACCGTAGAAATAAAATCAGATTTTACCTGACTTAGCTTTTTTATTTCTTCCATGCTGCCGGTTAAATCACGCATAATGTGTAACATGGCCCTTCGGTTGTTTTCTTTAAGTGCTTCTTCCCTTTTTATTATATCAAGGGCTTTTGAGGTGTTGTTTGCTTCAGCTAATCTCTGCCACTGAAAATGCTCACATGTAAAAAAGGTAACGATGGCAATAAGAAATAATAGGCAAACAAATAAATGAGCAAATAAATTGTTGCCAATCATACAAAAAATGTTATGACAAAGAATATCAATAAATAATAAAATAGTTATTAATATAATTAAAAAGTTTTTGACGATAAAATAACTATTTGGATTAAAATTAAATTGTTTCATTTATATATGGGAGGGCGATTTAGTTCTTCAAGAAGCCCATTAACTTCCTTTTCCAATTCAATCAAGCGCAACTCCCTTCCAACAGCAGCCTTATTAAAGACTTCTAATTCGCTTATTTTTTCATGCATCTTCCCTCTAATTTCAATCGATTCCATAGCGAACACAATGTCGTCAGCTAATTCTTCTATAATCTTTATTTCATTAGCATCAAATATCTCAGTATTATCCGAATAAATACCAATTACCCCAATGACCCCGTTGTCGTCTTTAGAGATAAGAGGGACAGATAAAACGGCAGAAAATCCACAGGCTAATGCTTTTTCCCTCCAAGGGGCAAAATATGCGTCAGTAGCAACGTTTTTACAGACAACCGATTTTTTCTGCATAATTGATCTTCCGGCAGGCCCAAGACTATAAGGAGAAGTGCCATTATAGGTTAGATGGATGTTTGTTAGATATTCAGGATGAACTCCAGAAAAAGCTCGCGGAATAACGGTTCCAGTATTCTCGTCAATTAAGGCTACTGCAACCAGTAAATAACTGCGCGTCTTTACTAAAATGTTGCAAGCCTCCTTGAATAATTTATTCACTTCGTTGGCTCTAACAATTAGCTGGTTTATTGCACTGATAGAACGAATAATACCATTCAACCTTTCTATGCTATCAGTCATTTTCTTTTTTTCACTTACATTTCTTACTAAAACCATAACGGTTTCATTTTCGGTTGGAATAAAACGCGATTCGTAGAATTTAATTTCATTGCCGATAGGGAGAGAATACTCGAAAATAATATTTTTTTTGTTTTTTAGAGTATCCGAAATATAATTCATTATTGTCTGGGCAAAATCACCCAGGAATACCTCTCGAACGGATTTGTTGATAAATTTATCGGGAGGAACAAACAATTCGTCGGCCGCACTTTTGTAGTTTATAAATACACCTTCCTTGTTAAACTGAAACATCATGTCCGGCATGGCATGGATAAGAGCGGCCAAGCTTGATTCGCTTTTTTTTAATTTTTCTTCGGCAACGAACTTGTCAGTTATATCGTGCAATAAGGCAATTTCGCCACTGTTTTTGGCATTTTCCCCTTTTATTGGAAAACCAAATACTTCAAAATAAATTATCTCTCCCTTGCGACTCCTAGCTTCTATTTCGTAAGGTTCAACCAGAAAGCCGGCCATTCTTTTAGCAAAATTTGCCAATAAAACAGTTAAGCTTTTAGGTGGGAAAATAAAAGCTAGGACATTTATGGTTTTTCCTATAATTTCATCTTTGGTAAATCCAGTTAACTCAATGGCCCTAGAATTGATATTGATAATTTCACCATGTGGATCGATGTGGGCAATTACATCTCTTGAAAAGGAAAAGATGCCATCATAAACCTCTTTATATATGTAGCATTTATGAGGGCTATAATCTGATTCTTGTTCTTCAGTCCCGTGGATTTCATCCATCATTTTTAGCTCCTTATAAAATCGGGTTGGCTAAGCTGTAAGCAATTCGTTAACTTTACTAATCAGAGTTTCGGGTTCAAACGGCTTGGTAATATAAGCATCTGCCAGGACTTCCATTCCCTTTTGCTTATCAACTGCTTGGTCACGAGCTGTAAAAAGGATAATGGGAATATTTTTAAAATTAAAGTCATGTTTTAAAAGTCCACAAACCATGTAGCCGTCCATTTTGGGAAGCATAAGATCTAAAATGATTAAATCCGGTTTTTCTTTTTTGGCCATTTCCAGGCCTGCTTTTCCATCAGTAGCCGATATAACATCAAATTTAGCTGCTTTTAGGCGGACAGTAACTATTTTAATAATATCGGCTTCATCATCAACCACTAATATTTTTTTTGTCATGACCCTTATTCTCCTATATACTTGCGTACTTTAGCAAGCAATTCCTCTGGTTCAAAAGGTTTTATCATATAATCATTAGCCTTGTAACCTTGCATCTTTTGCATCACCTGCTCGGTTTGGCTGGCAGAAAGAAAGATTACCGGAATATTTTTTAGTTTTTCATCCTGGCGAATTTTATCACAGACTTCGGATCCTCCCAGAATGGGCATGCGCAAATCCAAGAAAACCAAATCGGGTTTGATTTCCTGCACAATTTTCCATCCCTCCCCCCCATCTTTTGCCACATATACCGTATAACCTTCTTTTTTTAAACGGAATTCAACTACCCGCAGGATATCTGGTTCATCGTCTACAACTAAGATTTTCTTGGCCATTTTATTTCACTCCTTGGTTACTTTTTACCCGGAAGGGTAAACCAAAAGGCACTTCCCTTCCCCAATTCGGACTCAACCCATACCTTACCATTATGCTTTTCAATAATTTCTTTGGATAAAGCCAGCCCAAGCCCTGTTCCCCCAGTTTTGCGGTCGGTTAACCCGCCCAACTGCTGATAGCGCTGGAAAAGTTTTGAGATGTCCTCAGCGCTGATTCCAATCCCGCTATCAAACACTCCCACTTTTACTCCGCCATTCCAGCTATCGGGCATAACCTTGACAGTGATATTCCCCTGATTGGTAAATTTGATGGCATTGCTCAAATAATTATTCAGCACCAGCATAATCTGATCGACATCAAAATAGATCGATGAAATATCACCACTTTGTTCTAGTTTGATGGCCAATCCTTTTTCCTTTGCCGCCAATTTTTGGCCTTCAACAGCTTCTTTAGTAACCGCCAATATATCACCCAATTGCATATTAAATTGTAGTTTGCCCGCTTCAAGCTTTTGGAGAGCCAAAACATCATTGATTAAATGATGCAGTCGGTCAACGTTTCGTTTAGCAATCGCCAAAAACTCTTTTTGCTCAGCATTGATCGGGCCAGCAGTTTGATCCAATACGATAGCAATCCCTTCTTTGATGGAGGTAAGCGGGGTACGGAGTTCGTGTGAAACTATGGAGGTAAAATCATTTTTTATTTGGTAAAGCTTTTCAAGTTCGGCATTCTTGCTTTTTATTTCATTTTCATACTGTTTCTTTTCAGTAATATCTCTAAAATACCAAATCCTGCCAATATCATTGCCGTCTATCTTGGTCAGTGGAGAAGAATAGCGATCAAACACTTTGCCATCTTTAAAGGCTATTTCATCTATGCTCTTCTCGGTAACGTGGCTATAGAGGTATTGAACTTTTTCCACAAATTGGTTTGGATTAGCTAGCTGCGACAGAACCGATGCAATCATTTTTGGGTCATCCTTTTGTTCCATGATTTCAGGGGCAATGTTCCACATCTTTACAAAACGCTGATTAGCAAATAAGGTTTTGCCTTCTGTACTTACCACCAAGATGCCATCCAAGGTAGATTCAGTTTGGGCAGACAAAAGGGCAGTTTTATAAGCCAAATCCCCGGCAATCCTCTTTTGTTCGGTAATATCGCGTGCGATGGCCGATGCACCAATAATTTTGCCAGCAACATGGAAAATGGGAGAAATTGTTATTGAGATATCCAGCATTCTGCCATCCTTGGTGATGCGCTTGGTTTCATGGTGAATAACATGCTCTCCCCTGCCAATCTTTTCCATGATTTCTCTAAATTCAGCCTTATTATCTTGGGGCATTAGGATGAGTACTGATTTACCCAGCATCTCTTCCCTTGTATATCCATAGAGGAGTTCGGCTCCCTTATTCCAACTAAAGATGGTTCCATCCAATCTTTTTCCAACGATTGCATCATCGGAAGACTCAACGATTTCTGCCAATTGCCGATTGGTTTCTTGGCTTTTTTGCAGCTCAAGCAAGTTGGCTTGTAAATCCTCATTGACATTAAGCATGGCCAACCGCAGCCGATTTAGTTCTTCATATTTGGTTTTTATCTCATCGTTGGCACGACTAATTGCACTTACATCCCTAAACACCAGTACCGCGCCATACACATCACCGAAGGCGTTGTGTATGGGGGCTGCGCTATCTGCTATTATCTTTTCACTTTTATCTTTAGCTATTAAGATGGCATGATTAGCAAGATTAACAATTTTATTGCTGCGTAATGCCTCAACAATTGGATTGATTTGGGGTTGGCGGTTGCTTCCATTAATTATAATAAAGACATCCTTAATGTTTTTCCCAATAGCATCCGTTTCTCTCCAACCGGTTAATTGCTGCGAAATTTCATTGAGTAGAACTATCTCAAAATTACTATTAACTACGATTACCCCATCACCGATACTTCGCAAAGTGGTTAAAAATTTTTCTTTTTCCAAATTCATCGTATAGACGTCTTCCTCTCGTCGGTTCCAGAAATACATAAACCAAATTGCAGAAAATGAAGATATCAAGGAAATAATAATGCCAACAAGACGAGGGTATTCAACTATGTTGCGGAAAAACTCCTCCTCAAGAAAATTCGTTAACCCCCATCCCAAAAAGATTATGGTTAAAATAACTAGCACAATCATTCTGTCTGATAATAATTTTCCTTTCAATTTGGCATGATATTCAACTTTATCTCTCGATCTAATAGCTTTCCATAAAGCAATAGTTATTGAAACGGCTAGAAGGCTACGCACTAATTGGATTGGGATACCCCACAGATTGGATGGGAATAAGACAAAAAATTGGCTTCCGGCAACAAACATCCCGAAGGAAACACCGTAAAATATAAATAGTGTTCCGGAAAGAGCCAAATAGTATTTAATGGCAGATTTATTTTCGACCGAAGCCAGAGAAAATAATCCTAGGGCGGCAAGGATAGACCCGCTAACCCCTAAAAAACAGCGAATGGTAATATTGGTTTCAGCCAAACCAAAAAAGGCACCAAACAGTGCTAGCGGAATTACCAGACAATAAATTAAGGCAGAGAGCCTTTTTGCGAAAACTCGTCGGCCGAATTCAAAAAGAAAGATAAAAGATTGGGCCAATATCATAAGCCTTATTACATAAAAGATTGGAGAGTCAAATGTCAGCAGAGCAACCATATCCAGCCACTCATTAAACCCGTGCAGCAAACCGAATAAACCCAGCCAGTAAAAGTTGGGATAAAACTTTTTGCCAATACCAAAACAAACCATAGAGAAAAATAAAAAGGCCAGCCCGTAAAAAAAGTAAATATAATCCAGTTGAGAAGCAAAAATATTTTGCATCATTTTATATTCTTTAATTGTTTAATTTCATTTTTTAGCTCTATCATTTTTAGCTCGCGATCCACCATTATTTTATTCAAGCGTTCAAGCTCTTCAACTCGTTCGTTAATTTGCTTCTTTTGTTGAGAATATAATTCATCACTGTTCTTTTTTTCGGTCAGATTGAATGCTAGAACAGCTACGCCAATAATTTTTCCAGCTTTATCATAGACGGGGGTATGGTGAACTTCGAAGAAAAAATGATTTAGTTCTTCTTTTCCCGACCACGCTGACTCAGTTATTGTTTCTCCCCTGAGAGCCCTGTCAATATTGGCCTTCGCTGAGTCTCTGTCTGCTTGGTCGCTCATATAGTCCAGCAGGCATTTGCCGAGCATAATATCTACTCCATATAATGCTTTCATAACTGCCATGTGTTTATCATTAAAACTAGTGTAAAAATAATTTTGGTCTACCGAAAAAACAAGCGCGTCGACGCTGTTGGTAATAGCTTCGAGGATTGAACAATAGGTATTATCTGAAAATTGATATTTTTCTTGAATAACACACCATCCTTATACTAAGCATTATTGGCCAGCTGAATATTTTTCAGCCCAGGTTTGCCCAACACTTCTTATCTTATTAGGACCATTGACAACTGAAACCTTTGAGGCATTTACCCCTTTAGTGATTACATATGATTTTCCGGATTTAGCAAAAAATAATCCGCGAGAATAATCAATATTGTACTGGTAATAGGCATTGGGATCATAATAGCGGCGGGCAATCTCGTAACCTTTCATACATTCCCCTTTGGCTAAAACTACCGGCACACGAAATTTAACTGGCACCGAAAATCCTCCGCCAGTTTCGTCCCATTTGAAATCTGAGTAAGCAATGTCTTTTGCCGTAAAATAAATATCATGGTTGGTCGGCACCCTCCCAGCCATTTTGTCGCCTAAGACCAGATTAAAGCCCTCAACATTTTGTCCCATAGTAGATTTGATAATTCCAATGATTTCATTTTCGGAAGGCATTGCCTTAAAGACTGCCCAGCTGCTGGTGGAGAACAAGCATGCACCAATCACCAAGATGGCAGCAAATTTGAACCAATTTTTCATATTGTGTCTCCTTAAGATCAAGTTACTGTTGTGGCTCGGTTTTTCCATAGATGGCATCCCAACCGGCGCTTTGCAGCGTTTTTAATGAGTCGGCTTGTGCTCTTGGGATATTAATACTTTTTTGATCCTTATAGGCGACATTGCGAGAAACTACAAAATCCCAAACTCCATCAGTTTTGCGGAATTCGGCAAAAACGGTGCGAGTCTGAGAATCAATGCCAGTATAACCACTGCGCGTACCAAAAGTAATATCAACATTCATCGTCATTTCCCCGTCAGTGGGGGTCTTAACCGTGCTTGTGATTGGTTTGATCTCCGCAATGTATAGCAGACGCGATGGAACTGTGTCCAAGAGAGAACACAATTTACTGGGAGAACAATTTTTATATGCTTCAACCACCATGGTATTTATATCAGCAGCAGACATCTTTTTTAGGCCCATGGTTTCGGTTTCAGCAACATAAAACCGATCAAAATCCCATTCGCCATCCCCACCACTAAGGATCATTAGTCCGGTATAAATTTTATATGTTCCATCCTTTTCTTTCGCCGAGGTGACAGTACATGGAATAAAAGCTTCTACAATCTTTTCAATTGTATCGCCATCCCTTTTATACTCTGTCGTTTTCTTCCAAGAACCTGTGTATTTGAAGGTTTGCAGATTAAATTCGGCATACTTTTCCTTAGCTGCCTTAGTTACCGCATCCTTGGACATATAAGCTGCAAAAGCACTCCCGACCAGAATCACCATTGAACAGATAACAATCGCGGCAATCAGTTTGATTTTCTTCATTTTTCTTCCTCCTTATTTAAAATGGTAATCTAGGGACATCAATTTTAGGAACATCTATTTTGGGCTGGGCTACTCCGTACGCTGGTTCAGTTAACCCGTAAATTCCATCAAAACCACTGTTTTCATAATTTTTAAAATTAGCGCTTTGGGATTGTGGAATAGAAGTAATCGTCCTATTTTTTTCTTCCTTGAAGCTGAGATTCCATAAGCGCCATGCGCCATCTTTTTTTCTTATATCAGCACTATAAGTTCTGGTGCCAGCAATCAGGTCATTTCCACTCATATGCCCGTAGGTAATATCCAAATACACCTTACAGGAATCTTCGTAATCTACAAAATTATCTGGAGACGCAAGCTTAATTGAGGCGATATAAATTAAGTCGGAAGGAAGAGCATCAAAATTAGCAGAAAAAATATTTTTGGGCTCTTTGGGTTCAAAGTTTCTGAAGGCCGAAATGACGTTTGCCAAAATTTCGGCTTTGGTTAGTTTTTTTAAACCTTTAACGTCAGTTTTATCAATATAAAAGCGATTAAACTCACCATCGCGAACAAACATCTTACCAGTATATATCTTATATACGCCAGTGCCAGGTTCCTTATCAGTAGTAACCGTACACTTAATGTATTGTTCAACCTTCCAGCTCCAATCCCCCGAAACATTATCTTTCACCCATTCTTTTTTCGTAATCCATCCACCGCTATATTTAAAGGTTTGCAGTTTATACTCGGGATTATATTTTGCCTTGGCAGCGGCTGTTATAGCTGCCTGTGACATGGCTGCAAAAGAACTCCCCACCAAAAGCACCAGCGAACAGAGAACAACCGCCGCAATCAATCTAATTCTTTTCATCTTTCTCTCCTTTTTTTGAACTTGAGTATACATTATTGCATAGAGATAATAATTGTCAAATGAATTTTAATTTAAACCTAGTTGCTTCATTTTGGCAATTAAAGTGGTGCGGTTTATTCCCAAAAGATCCGCGGCTTTGGTCTGATTGCCGTTTGTTTTTTGTAGAACAGCATTAATATAGTTGGTCTCAAATTCAACTCCGGCATCTTTTAAACTAGTGCTATTTAAACCTTGCCTCTCATTTTGAAGTGGAAAACTTTCACTCGTAATATAATCACTTTCTCCTGCCAAGGTGACCGCCCTTTCCACCATGTTCTGTAATTCCCTAACATTCCCAGGCCAATTATAGCGAGTAAGTAAAGTTATGCTTCCTTCCGTAAAACCTTTGATTTTCCTATTTAACTCGAGATTAAATTGAACTAGAAAATAATTGGCTAATGGGGAGATGTCTTCTTTGCGATCACGCAAAGGTGGCAGATTGATACGAATAACATTTAAGCGGTAGAAAAGATCTTTTCGAAAAAGACCTTTTTCAACTGCCTCCTCAATCGGCAAATTGGTAGCTGCAATAATCCGGGTATCAACTTTTACTGGTTTGCTGCTCCCCACTTTTTCAACTAGATTATCTTGAATAACCCGCAATAACTTGGCCTGCATAGTCGGCGGCATGCAGCCGATTTCGTCTAGAAAGATAGTCCCGCCATCGGCTAATTCAAATTTCCCCAACCGATCTTCTATCGCGCCAGTAAAGGACGCTCTTGCATGACCAAATAGCTCTGATTCAAACAAATTTTCAGGAATTGCGGCACAATTTACTACTACAAAGGGTTGATTGGCGCGAGGGCTTTTTTTATGGATAGCTCGGGCAACCAGCTCTTTTCCAGTACCAGATTCTCCGGTGATAAGGACCGTGCTAGTAGTTGCAGCCACTTTATCAATTAAGGTATAAACCTCTTGCATAATTGCACTTTTGCCGATTAATTCGAGGTAAGATTCTTTTTCCTGTAGGGTTTGACGCAAATAGCGATTTTCCTTGATTAATTCTCGATGTTCTAGGGCTTTAGCGACCACGGTGAGGATTTCATCCGCTTCAAACGGTTTGGTTAAATAGTCATAAGCCCCCGACTTCATGGCAACAACTGCATCCCTAACATCCCGCACGGCAGTAACCATGATTACAGCCAATTGGCTATCTCGTTCTTTGCTTTTTTTCAGGATATCCAAGCCATTACTATCGCCTAGCATTATATCTAATAGCATCAGATCATACTTATTATTTTCTAAGAGATCCAAAGCTTCTTTACCACTAGAAGCTGGTGTGATATCGTAGGCGTGCTTTAAAATTGAACGATAGGTTATTAATAAACTATCCTCATCATCAACAACTAGCAGAGAAGGTCTATTCATGCTAATAAATTAGGCTTTTTTAAAAGTTTTTCCAGTTTAAATTAAACTCATCCGCGGTTTGATCATTGGTTACCTTGACCTGTCCCGCATTTAAGCCATACCAAAAGTAGTCGGTAGAAGTAGATGAATCAGGATAACGATTAACATATGCAATTTTATAACAATCAAAAGTACCAGCAGCAACGGAAACGCTTTCACGACTAACAATAGTAGCCTCGGTAGTCATGTAAGAATAACTAGAGCGGGTCCAAGTTCTGCCGACAGTTAAAGGAAAAGAGAGGACAACGGTGGCTTCGGTGGTAGGAGAATTTAATGTTCCATACGTATAAACTCCAGTAGAATCTACCACATAATAAACCTCACCCGTAAAGAAATCTGTCCCATTATAGGTGGTATTTTGCTTTAATTTTTGAGCAGTAATCGAGGGAGAAATGACAACGGTCCCATCAAAAGTCGAAGTCTCATAATATAAAGGGTCACCAATGATTACTTTTTTCCAGGAGTAGCCATTGGTATTGGGAAAATAGGCTTGATCATTATTTGTGGTTGTCGTAACAGAAGTAGTGGTTGTCGTTGTTGAAACAATTGAAGTCGAAGTGGTTGAGGCAGTTGAGGTTCCGGTAGTTGAAGTAGTGGTAGTAGGAGTAGGAGAATCACCACAACCTACGGAAAGAAACAAGCAACAAGATACAAGCAACAAAGAGACATAGAGACATAATATCTGTTTTTTCACAAATAACCTCCTATCAGAATTGACTATAATGTACCACAACATTACCTCTAATTGCCATCTGCCTTTTTACCCTTCATGGGACTGCCTGGCGGCAGTCAAGCCTTCACGGGCCATATCCCTTTAAGTACTTCCAATATTTCCACCATTCCCATAGTATCCAAATCACAATATTTATCCAAAGCAGTTCTCACTCGTTGGCGTTCGGCTTCGTCAACCTTGGTAAAAGTTACTCGATAGTATTCGGCTGAAGCTGCTCCACCATTCCCAATTTCTAAACCTTTATAGGTTAAATGAGTAATGGCCGGCAAAACATATTTTAAAGAGGCACTCCCCTCTTGTTTGGGATGATAAAAGGAGAAATTTTTAAAAGGCTCTAGTAAATCAACAATTCTGTCATCCAAACTTTTTACCCAATCAAGGTATTGCGGATAAATAAAGGCCGCTTCTTTCAAACAACGTTTTTCAAAACCGGCACTATAAGCAATGATTGACCCTTTATCCCCCAGTAATTCTTTTAGCCGCCGGAGCACTTCTGGGCGAGGATCAACGTCGCCCGGAGCAAGATAAGGGTGATGAATAGGCATATTTCCCTCTTTCTCAACCACGTGCAGTGAAAACTGGAACGGCACAGCTTTATAGGGGCCTGTATTATCGTAGACCGGAATTGCTGGTGCCATGGTTTCAAAATCAAGAAAATAGAGCGGATACTGCAATTTGGCTAAAAATTCATGAATCGCTTCTTTGTCAATATAGGTCTCTTCTTTGCGATGAGCTTCGATTTGGATGACTTGTTTGGTATTCAGCTTATAATCATCAGGAATATCGGTTACTTTTAAGATCCCCTGCTCCATTAGATCAAAACAGCGTTGTCCGCCCTGGTATAAAAGAAAAATATGGCCTTGGGGCAAATCCTTCCAACAGATATCTATTAAGGGACAATCGTGCGGGGAAGAACAATAAGGACCAATTGGGTTATTAGGCACTTCACTGGCTTCAATTGTTTTCAGCATCGCATCTACTGCCCGATCAATTTGACCGGCTAAAATCTCAGTTTGCTTGGTAATGTCTTCCTTGAGGAAAAAGTCCTTTGGTTCTATGTCACTATGTCGGACAAATTCTTTATTGATATAGACGATAAAGCATTTGCGGATTTTAAGGCCAGCCCCTTCGTAGGTGTAGCGTTGAAAAGCCGCATCGTGCATATGCTCATCCTTTACGCCAGTTGAGCTTTTAACCTCGTATAAATCCCATTGATCATCCCCCACTGGATCCAAAATATCAGCAATGGCATATGCTCGTTTATAGATAAAACCGGCTTCAAAGAGTGGTTTGCGTTGTTTGGCAGCTTCTAGTGACTGAATTGACTGTTCTTCGGGGTTGAACTTGCGGGGAATTAAGATTCCGCCAGGAAAAAGTTTTTGGGCTAATGCCCCGACCCGATGACCTTCTTCAAAGGCAAATTGCAGCACGGAATTGGGAGGCGGAATAATATCTTTACGGTTAAATTCGTGCCAGAGGAGTTTGGGACACTGCAGGCCAGCTAGGTATTTGCTTTTTGATAAATAGCGCATTAATCTATCGCAAACTCACTATCGCTGATTCCTTGGTTTATCTTAACGTTACTAAATTCCATCTCCATCACAGCTTTGCCGGTGGGAACCACGAAGCTGGAAACAATGCTAACAGGCACCGCTACGCCATCAAATTGATCATACTTAATGATGACATTGGCCATAAATTTATTTTTTTCATTGTAGGTCGTCATCTTAATCGGTACCCACAGATTAGTATCAATCACAAATTCGGTCTTACCTTTAATAATGTTGCCGGCTTTGGGTAAACAAAACAGTTTAATGGTTCCAGCAATCTTTGATGGTTTAAGCTCAATATTAAACAGGTCGCTAAAACGGCTAAAATCAATTCTACCTTGATTATTGGCGGCTGCATCCAAGCCTTGCACTGGCGGAACATCCATCACCGTTTTTTCACCTTGAGAATCAATCATCAGCAGCTTTTTACCGTTAGTAATCGTGGTTTGGGGCTTGGGAGTATAAAGAATAATTTTGGCCTTTTCAGGACCTTTTGACCAAATTTTACCGTTTAATAAAAAGGTGTCCCTAGCATCAGTCATTTTTGTGCTTGTCTCAATATCCGCCGAAAAATCTTTTACCATGGTCTGTTGGGATTGTAATTTGGCAAGAACGTCGTCGACAGTTAATGCCGGTGCGGCGAATGAAGCTGTAACCAATGCGACAAAGAGACAGAGTAACAAAGCAACTTTTTTCATTCAATTCTCCTTGGTGAAGTATTGTTTTGATTATACCTGTGAGGGATAGTTCATGCAAACTTGTTTTCCTAAAGAAAACACTAAAGCAGTGAAATTATTTGTATTATCTGTTGAAAGATAACTGCAAGAATAATGAGTTGAATAACAAGGAGTAAACAAGCAATGAGTCTTAAAATGTACTTTGGTGCGCACATTCCCGGACTATGGAAAACTTCAAAGCAGTTACACATTGCACAATCTGCCCTTCCCCGGCAATTAGGGATCGAAGTTGCCGAGGCATTAAAAAATATTCGACTGGACCTATCTGGCTATAAAGCTGGAGAAATTCGCGATATTATTCGCTCCATTCGCAGACTAGGCGTAATTCCAGCAGCCGTAAAAGAAAACATTAGCCAACAACTATTACAACTCCCAGAAGTAGCCAATGCGATTGAAGTTAGCGATCTGGAAAATCCTCGCATAGTTACTGCTTACCTTAACTCCTTAAAGGACATCTGTGTCTTTGCAAAGGTTAACAATTTGGAGGAAGTGCTTAGTGCTGGAAGAATCAGCGGTAAAGATATTGCCACGGCTCTTGCAAACCATATAGACGAGAAATTAGCTGATTACTATCTAACACCAGCAGGAAAAGCCAATTATATCATCAGCCTAATACCCATAAATATGGGGATATATGCCCTTGATTTAATTTTAGGAACAAAATCACATGAAGCAATCTCAAACCCGGCCATGGAAAAATTGACTAGCGGGCCAATGATTTGCGCATGGCAATACGGCACTGAAACTATCAGCAATACGCAGCGGCAAGTACTGGAGTTCTTATGGCACTTATATCCAGATGGGCCAAGAGAAGAACTTCCCTGGCCTATCATTTTCACCAGTAAAGATCGTTTTAGTCAACAAGAAATGACGGGACTGTTTCGACCGCAAACTTTAAGCTGTGGGTTTGAAACTCCGGCTGGATGCACATTCCCAGACAGTAGTATTTTAGACATTCTTCTCAACTGGGCTGCCCTCACAGAACAAGCAACTGGTCATGCTCTTACCGTTCATTTGCGCAGAGAGGAAAATCAACCAGAAACTTTAGTAGTAGAAACTACCGGCGGTTCCGACCAAGGTCAAATTAAAATATTCCAGATTGGAAGAATCAACTTACGTTTGATAATGCCGTTACCGGCAAGGATAGAATAATGAAAGTACAAGCAACTACCTCCAATTGGTATTTAAAGATCCCAGTTTTAGGGCCAGAAATTGCAGCACGAAGATTGGCACCGAGACTAAAGATTACAGTTAAAGGCCCTTATAATGGCCAACTCTCTGCTGCACAAAAACGGTTTGTCGCTAGGCAATTGCTAGATCACTTTGCACTACAGGAAATAGATATAGACAAGCCAGTAGTTTGCTCTGTTGTAGAAATATCACGTACAGAAAAAGATCTTTTTGTGCAAAGATCAACTGATGGACATATTGAAGGATCACAAGAAGTTGAATATCCAGTTACAGGCTATTATTTAACATCAATAACGTGTAATGGGGATACGATTGATACAAATAACTATTTATTACATAGTGATGAGCCTAAAGGGATGTATTACTAAACGCAAGAGCAGCCTAAACGTTACCTGTTCCCTTAGTGCCTGCCGGTAGGCAGGTCTTAGTGTTTATCCCCATTCGAAAACAAAAGATTAAAGTTCCTGTCTATAGCCAACACTAATTAAATATGGCAGAGGATAACTCATCGCCCATTTTTTCAGTAGCATAGGAAAGGTCAAATCTAAATTCATTAAACCACCCAAGACTTTTACGTTAGCCCCTAAGCCTGCACTAATATCTGCCGAAGTACTCCCGCAATTATAATAGAAAGCATTATTGCGTAAATCCCAACTACAAACCGAATATAGGCCAGTTCCAAACCTAAAATAGGTATCTGCACTGGCAATTTTGGGCAAGCTAAATAAATGATCGATAGTCAAAAAAGTGGTGGTTTCTACCACTTTTCCACCCGAAATACTGCGGTTAACAATATTTTGGTCAACCAAATAACCCAAACGGAGTTCCGTAGTGTAGGCATTGCTAAATTTATAAAAATAAGTGACTGTGATGAAGTCTCCAGCTTCGCTCGAAATGGGGGAAAATTCGAATAAATCGTTATAGACCCCCAAATTTACCCCAAAACCAAAATGGCCATTATGTTCAGCTTCTGGTATAGACAAGGCAAAAGAAGTGGAAATACAAGTAACAAAGAGACATAGAAACAAAGCAACTTTCTTCATACTGCTAAATTATACCCTTGCGGAAAAGCACAAGCAAATAAAAAAGCAGCCTTATCGTTGTCTGTTCCCTTAGAGTCTTAGAGCCTTTGAGGCTCTTCCTATTTGAAATTGCCTCCAAGACTCAAAGGCTCTAAGGGGATAAAACACTTACGCTTTGATCGGCAAGCTAACTGTAAATGTCGTCCCCTTTCCTTCCCCACTCCCAACTCCTAGCTCCTGACTCCGAACTGTAATCTCTCCACCATGATCCTTGATGATTTTGTAAGTAATCGCAAGGCCCAACCCCATCCCATCTTCTTTGGTAGTAAAAAAGGGCTCAAAGATGTTTTTGAGTTGGTCAGCCGGTATTCCCTTTCCAGTGTCTTTGATCTCAACTTCAATTTTACCTGCCTCCGGCAATTGGCGACTAATTATGCTTAAAGTTCCTCCAGCTGTCATGGCTTGAAGAGCATTAAGGAGAAGATTAGTAAAAACTTGAGTGAGTTGCTCGGCATCGGCATTAATGAGAGGCAGTGGCGCTAAATCTTTTTCAACCAAAATATGCTGGTTGTGGCAGCGGTTATTAAATAATTGCAGGCAATTATCGATAATGGCATTAATGTTCACCTGCGACAAAACCGCTTTGGGCGGTCGACTAAGCTGCGCCAAATTCTCTACCAGATTAGATAAACGATCTACTTCTCTGGGAACAACGTCTTTAAAATCTTGCAGGGTTTCAGCATCATCGGGGTTACGTTCGATGGCTTGGGTCATCCCTTTGATGGCAGCAAGGGGATTTTTGATCTCATGCGCCATCCCTGCAGCAATACGCCCCAAAGCCGACAGTTTATCAGCCAAAAGCAATTGTTTCTGGGCTTCCAGCATTTTTTCGTGCAAGGCAGCATTTTCGATGGCGATGGCTAATTGATTAGATAATGTGGTCAACAGATCAATATCTTCATCCGAATACATATCTTGGGACAATTTTTCACCCAAATTAAAAATGCCGATTAACTTATTTTCAAAAATAAGCGGGATGCAGAGGGCAGCCTCCAACTCCTCCATTTCCAGCTTAATCGCCAGTAACTCTTGTATTTTTTCACTCTTTGTCTCCCCACTCGTTTCTATTTCTCGTTTAATTTCATCTAATACTATTGGTTTATGGGTTTTGGTGAGGTAAGCAATAAGACAACTATCGATTTTGATTTCGTTCTGATTTTTAGACAATAAATAAACAGAAATATGTAATAATTTCAATTGACTCATCAATGTTTTCTTAACAACTTTCAATAACGCATTTAAATCAAAAATATTCGCTGATACTTGGCTCAATTCTTTCAGAGTCTTCTGATAATTATATTTATCCTTAAAAAATATACGGTCTATTTGCAGTTGAACATGATTTTTGAGCGGTTGGAAGATGATAGCAAAAATAATGATTAGCATGGGGATAACAAGAAAATACAACCCACCAGCTATATTTTGGAACAATTGGCTAAATAAAAAGATAAAACAAATATATAAACCCGTGAAAAGGCTGATAACTAAAGAATAAACCATCCCTTTGCGAATGATTATATTTATATCAAGAAGACGGCGCCTTAAAATCGCATAACTCATAATAAAAACGAAAATTACCTCAAATATCCATCCAAAAGGGTAGATTTCTACACCATATTTCTGCAAATAATCAAACGCACCTAAAAGAGCAATTAAATAAGCCCAGAAAATAATCGCAATTCTATTAGCTTCAAGCACCGAATATTTTTGTCGTTCATTATAACTTTTGAATAAAAGCCATAGTCCCCTACCAAATATTATAAAAAAAACAAACAGATAGATGGGATGAAATTGACCTGCACGAGAATAATAACCCCAAAAATGTCTACTGGGCATGATTTGAATAAAGTCCGTATAAATCATCAACAAAGCAAAAACAAGCATAATCAGATAAGACAGGCCCACATAGAGTTTCTCTTTCGGCTCTCTTAAATAACTAATAGTTAAGTGGTAAAAAGTTGGTGCGCTGAAAGCCGCAGAAAGACAGGCAAATCTTGAAGCATAAAGAGCATAAATAATATTATTGGTTGAATACACTATGCTATAGCCAAGCAACCAAAAACAGATGGACAAACAAAACAAGCCAAAAGAACAATTGACTGCAGCTCTTGGATTTTTAAAGCAAACAAATGTTCCTATGCATAATATGGTAATTGAACCGATCAATGTTGGGATTGAATAAATTGACATGATGTTTCTCGTCGTTTTCTTCGTTTTCACCTAAAACCATTACATCAACATTTTGTCATAAACACTTTCTGATTTATGACTAAGCAAGTGGTCCGACTACCTTACCATTTCCAACCAGCTTTTTCTACATTCACACTCAGCCGAATTAAATATGTTTATGTTGTGGTTTTCTTTAAAATGCATAAACATTTTTGTAAATTCAGAATTACACTTGGAACAGTTGCTCGGAGAAGAAATTGGCATGGGAGCGTCATTAAAATCACCAATTCTAATAGCACCCAAATTATATGTGGCTCTTAATATTTCCATAATTGTCCATAATTTTGGTGGGGAATATTCATTTCTTTTATGATATTTATCCATTAGAGTATTACAATGTACAGTCCCAGCATTAAATACAACATAATCCGAACCAGCATAAAAGACTTTTTCGGCTGATAAAATAGACTCAATAATTGCTTGTTTTTCGGTTAAGAACAAGGGCTTAATGAATAAATAAGTTAAAACCTTTACGTTGTTATCCTTCAAAACAGAAAGAGCAATTTTATAATCTTCAAAAGTGAATCCTTTATTTATGCATTTTTCTCGTATGTGATCCGAAAAACATTCTAGCCCAATCCCAACTATAATTTCTTTATTTGTTAGTTTGTTAATGCTTTTCATCTTATGATCACTTATAAATTCCGGTCTAGACTCAATGAGAACTTGTTTTATATGATCAAAGTAGTTAATATATCTAAAAATGTTTAGTTGAAATCTAAACGGTATTTCTTCATCGTTAAAAAAACTCCCACCATTAAAAATAGATATTAGTTCCGGCTTCTTTCCCCTTGTTATAAACAATGCCCCTAAAAACAGAAGAAGAAAAACGATTGAAGGCAATTTAATTCCATGCGAGTATTTGTCTGTTTCATATTTAAAACCACACATATTGCAACCGCCATGCTTAAGTTTTGCCCATGCACATCCAGCTCCCGGAAGCATGACAACTAATCTTTTAATTGGCCTATTCAAGTGCGGATCAAAAATCGTATCAATATTAAAATAATTCGGAAAAATTCTCATTGTTTATAAATTAAAAAGCAAAGAAAAGAACCTTGCAATAATGTTTGAGTATTTAGAAATAAAGTAAAAAGGGTTTCTCCAAGAAACAATAACACCATAATTTTCACTCTCCGGGTCGATAAAATAATTTGGCACGATCTTTTCAATCTTCATACCGATGCTACGATATAGCGCCAACTCTGGATCTAAAGGCCTCCCTCTTTTTGTTATAGCATAGACATAGTCATTTATATTCATAGATTTACTATACCTATGATATTTGGGAACTCTGCTTCCTAAAAAGATCTTTTCAAGATTCAACTTAATTGCCAGCTTGCCACAGCTTTCGTACAACCTCACAGCCACCCTTTTGTCCGAAACCTTAGGATCAACACTCATACTTACACCGTAAATTGATCTGCCATTTTTATTGTGACTTTTTGTTATATATCCGTTATCAGATAATACATACCAGGTCAAATCTTTTTCTAAATAATCTTCGAGATTTATCCGTTCCATTGAACAAAATCCTCTAATTTGGTTCTCAACGATAGCACAGTTCATTCCTTCCGGAAATGCGGCTAATCGAGACAAAATCATTTCTTTATTAGCAGCTAAGTCTTTGCCCCAAGCTTTATGCTCGATCTCAATTAGGCGATCAACATCTTCCCTCTCAGCGCGCCTAATAATAATTTTCTTTTTATTTTTATTTAATAGCATTACAATTGATGACCAACTTATTTATATGTTACAATGAACCTAAATCGAAGTAAAGCGGAATAGATATAGATAGAGTTGATTTTTGTTTATCAAATGAACTAATGCAACAAATAATTTCCTTCATTATTGTTTTTTTAATCTTGATGCTTGGATTAGCTTCTTTTTTAAAAAACAAATATCGCGCAAGCAATCTCTTCTTTTTTATGTTCACGTTTTTTTTGTCTTTTTGGCTTATATTTTTATTCTACGAGAGTGAGTCGCTACCATCAAATCTAGCGATGATGTTATTAGCTGCTGATTACGCTGTGGGTCCGATTGTCTCGTTATTATTTTTATTGTTTTGTTTAAATTTTCCAAACGAATCTAAAATATCAAGCAAATACGCTCTTGTTTTATTACTGCCAATATTTATTTTAATTATTAGCGTGGCTAGCCCATTTCTATTGCAGAACATACGTTTCGAACAACTAAAGATAATTTATGATATGGGGTTATTTTATCCTATTTATGCCCTAATAATTATCTTATATTTATTTGTCGGAGTAGTTGATCTTATATTTAAATATTTTAAAAGCAAAGGAAACACAAGAAATCAAATTCAATATGTTCTACTAGGATTGTCCATCTCTGCAACGTTTGTCATAGTAGTAAATATCATACTGCAACCTTTATTAAATCTTTCTACAGATATAAGCAGGGTTGGAATTTGGGGGATGATATTCTTTGTGCTTTTAAGCACATATGCCATCACTAGACATCACCTCCTCGATATCGAAGTCGTGATCAAACGTACCATGGTTTATTCCCTGCTCACCGCTGCATTGACCGGGATTTTTGTTTCGTTAATCATGGCTAGCCAATACCTGTTTTCCAGCTTAATTGGTCAAAATACCCTGTGGGTCAATATTGCTTGGGCCTTTGTTATTTCCTTAATTTTTACCCCCTTGCGCGATAGTATAGAATGGCTCATCGATCGCCTCTTTTTCCGCGCCCGCTACGACTACCAAAGAGTCCTTAGCAAATATAGCTATTCTCTCAAACAACCCATGGCCGACCTTGATCGCTTTTCCAGTTTAGCCCCCTACTTGCTAACCAAATCGATGCTCTTAACCGGAGCTTCTGTCATGGTTCTCAATCGCCTAACCCAAGCTTATGATATCCGTGCCACAGAAGGAGACGCCGCTCCTCTGGTTAGGACCTCTTTTCCAACAGATTCATTATTAATGGCCGAGCTCCTTTTTCGCGAAAAAGAAATCACCAATGATGAATTAAAAGAAGCCATCAAAAATCCTACCTTGCCAATTGAAGAAAAAGAAAAATTAAGTGCCGTTCTTGAAGAAATGGCAAAACTAAAAGCCGCACTCGTTATTCCCTGCATATCAGAAAGTGAATATTTTAAGAAACCAACCCTAATTGCCACCATTAATTTAGGAGCCAAAAAATCTGGGGAACCGTTCTCGAGAGAAGATTTGGCTTTCTTAACTACTTTGGCCAATCAATCGGTAATTAGCGTTGAATATGCCTTCATCGTCGAAGAATTAAAGAAAAACCAAGCCCTCACCATTCGCACCGAAAAATTAGCCGCCATTGGTACCACTACCGCCGGCATTGCCCACGAGCTCAAAAATCCTCTTACCTACCTTAGCACCGTTGCCCAAATTCTCCCTCTCAAATGGGATGACCTTGATTTTCGTAAATCAGTAAACGAGATGCTTCCTTCCGAAATTCAACGGATGCAAATTATAATTGAAGGACTACTGGCCTATTCACGCAATAAGGAATTAGAATTAAAACCATTTAACCTGCAGCAAACTCTCGAAAAAACAATTGCTTTGGTTACCTACGAAGCCCGCAAGAATAAGATAAATATTAAAACCAATTATCAACATGGAGATGCCCAGCCGCTGGGAGAAGCCAACCGTTTGGTACAGGTTTTTATGAACCTCATGTCTAATGCCGTCCAAGCCATGGCCGACCACGGAGGAGAATTAATTATTAGTACCGAAACTGATACTGACACCGTAAAAATTTCAATTAAGGACACTGGCCCCGGCATTTCTCATATCAATCGGGCCAAATTATTTGATCCATTCTTTACTACTAAGGAAACTGGAACCGGCCTTGGCCTTGCCATTTCAAAGAAAATTATGGAAGAACATCATGGTTCAATCGCAGTCGATAGCGTGCTGGGACGGGGAACAGTATTCATCGTTAGTTTGCCGAGAGCTAAATAAATTTGCTATAATGAACGCTCGTAATGAGTCTTCATAAAGTATCATTCGTAATTCGTAATACGTAAAGGAGAATATATAATGAGGAAACCGATAATTGCGGGAAATTGGAAGATGTATAAGACCGAAGTTGAGGCTGTGGATTTTGCTAAAGCCCTAAAACCCCTGGTAGCAGATGTTAGCGATAAAATTATGCTGCTTTGTGCTCCAGCCATTTGTCTGTCTAAAATGTGCGATGAGCTTTGCAGTAGCAATGTTGCCATCGGAGCCCAAAATATGCATTGGGAAAACGAAGGCGCCTTTACTGGAGAAGTTTCTGCCAACATGATCAAGTCAGTTGGTTGCACATACGTAATAATTGGTCACTCTGAACGCCGCCAATATTTTGGAGAAACCAATGAAACAGTCAACAAAAAAGTAAAAGCCGCTTTAAAACATAAATTAATCCCCATTCTGTGTGTTGGCGAAACGCTGCAGCAAAGAGAAGCCAATGAAACTTTTAAAGTGATTGAAAAACAAGTTAAAGAAGGCATCAAGGATATCCTAGTTGATGGTCTCCCCGATGGAGAAGCTGGATTAAGCAAGGTAGTTATTGCTTACGAACCGATTTGGGCCATCGGGACAGGCAAAACCGCTTCACCCGAACAAGCCCAAGAAGTGCATGCTTTCATTCGCGGTCTCTTACCCAAAGCAGTGGCTGAAGGAACCCGTATCCTTTACGGCGGATCGGTAAAACCAGACAACATCAAAGAATTGATGCAGAAACCAGATATTGATGGTGGATTAGTCGGTGGAGCCAGTCTTAATGTTGAATCA
This sequence comes from Candidatus Margulisiibacteriota bacterium, assembly GCA_041658745.1. Taxonomy (GTDB): domain Bacteria; phylum Margulisbacteria; class WOR-1; order O2-12-FULL-45-9; family O2-12-FULL-45-9; genus JASEHX01. The sequence continues at coordinate 143,350 of JBAZZP010000002.1, forward strand.
TTTGTCCAGTTAGTTAAATTTTAACAAGGGGGATATAATAATGGCAAAAAGACTGTATGAAGAAATGGGACTCGTGAATACACGCGAAATGTTTAAGAAAGCAATGGAAGGGAAATATGCGATTCCGGCTTATAATTTTAATAATATGGAGCAGTTACAAGCCATTGTAATGGGCTGTGCCGAAAGCGGATCGCCAGTAATTATCCAAGTCTCCAGCGGAGCCCGCAAATATGCCAACCAAACCCTCTTGCGCTATATGGCCCAAGGAGCAGTTGAAATGGTGCGGGAGATGAAAAGCAATATTCCAATTTGTTTGCATCTCGATCATGGAGATACTTTTGAGCTCTGTAAATCGTGTGTTGATTATGGTTTTTCATCGGTGATGATTGACGGCTCCGCCCACCCTTACGAAAAGAATGTTGAACTCACCAAACAGGTAGTCGAATATGCCCATGCTCATGACGTAACAGTAGAAGGCGAATTGGGAGTATTGGCCGGGATCGAAGATGAAGTTGCGTCCGAACATTCTCATTATACCGATCCTAGCGAAGTAGAAGACTTTGTCAAAAGAACCGGAGTTGATTCACTGGCTATCTCAATCGGAACCTCCCACGGTGCTTATAAATTTAAACTTAAACCGGGAGAGTCTGTTCCTCCCTTACGTTTTGATATCTTAGAAGAAGTTGAAAAAAGATTACCCGGCTTCCCCATTGTATTGCACGGAGCTTCTTCCGTTGTTCAAAAATACGTTCAAATGATCAACCAATACGGCGGCAAAATGGATAATGCGGTTGGTATCCCAGAAGATCAGCTCCGCAAAGCGGCCAAATCAGCCGTCTGCAAAATTAATATCGATAGCGATGGCCGTTTAGTGGTTACAGCTATCATCCGCAAAGTCTTCGCCGAACAGCCCGGTGAATTTGACCCGCGCAAATATTTGGGACCGGCTCGCGAAGAACTCAAAAAGCTGATTATCAACAAGAACGAAACAGTTTTAGGTTCAGCCGGAAGAGCATAAAAAGAAAGGAAGGACACTTAAGATGAAAGCTAAGTTTCAGGTAAAAGAGATCAATATTCGTAGAATCGGTATATTAACGGGCGGTGGCGATTGTGCCGGACATAATGCCGTCATTTACGGCCTTCTACGCCGGATTAATGAGGCTAATGCTTCCCTCCCCGCCGATGAGAGGATCGAATTAATTGGTCTACTCGAAGGCTGGAAGGCTCTCACCCGCAATCCCGAAACCGAAAAAGACAAAATCTTAATGCCCCTCTCTACCGCTGATTTAAAAGACACTTATAAAGTGGCGGGAACAATTTTAAAATCATCACGCACTAATCTATTTTCCAAAGAAAACGTAGAGAAAAAAGCCCCCGAGAAAGCAATTGAGAACCTCAAAAAGTTAGGCATTGATTGTTTGGTGGTGCTGGGTGGTGATGATACTTTGGGTGCGGCGGGAAAAATGGGCAAACAGTTTACTTTCCCCATGTTTGGCGCTCCCAAGACGATGGATAACGATGTTTATGGAACCGACAAAACTTATGGCTTTGATTCAGCCGTAACCGAAAGTGTTCATTTCATCGAAAATATCATGACCACTGCTCGTTCTCATAACCGCTGTTTTGTAATCGAGGTAATGGGACGGCATGCTGGTTGGGTGGCTCTTTATGCCGGAATTGCCGGCGGAGCCGACATCACTCTCCTGCCTGAGGAAGTAGTTGATGTGCGTGAAGTAATTAAGCTCGTGCAAAAAGCCATGGCTTATCAGAATTACTGTCTCCTGGTAGTATCTGAAGGAGCACGGTTATTTGATACCAGCTATCCTGCCGAGGTTAACGCTAGCAATCAAAGGCTATTAGACGAAGTTCTTGCCGATCCAAAGTATGCACTAGTTAAAGCCCGCCATGAACTACCTAGAAAGAAAGACTCCTTTGGCAACGAACAACTAGGCGGAATTGGCGAATACATTTTTGCCCTGCTCGAAAAGCATGCAAAAGGAGTTCCCTTGCGGCTGCAAAATTGCGGCCATGCAATTCGTGGTGGCAATGCCCATGTTTCAGATAGAATTTTGGGACTACGCTTTGGCGATGCCATTTTTGATTTTATGAAACAAGGTAATTTTGGGGTCTATCCAGGATTACAGGGTGACGAAATTGTGGCTAGCGATCTACTAGAAGTCCGCGGTGGTAAATTTGTCCCAGAGCATCATCAACTCTATAAAATGCGGAATTCAGTGGAGTTTTATTGATTTAATCCGTCTTTAGTTACTCTTTTATTCGTCAAATGCCCGGCGTAATGCCTGCATGGCCTCATTTGCCGAATAAAAAGTTCCCCATCTAAAAATTTCTATAGCCTCTTTGTTTGTAGGATGCATCTTTCTGTGACCAATACTAAAATAATATAATTCGTTAGCTAAAATTATTAGCTCTTTGCTTCCATTTAACACATAAAATGCCAATGCCCAGGAAGGAAGGTGAACATGGGCATGTAAGGTCACTAATTGGCTTTCAACACTATCTAAATAACTGAATAATGGATCAATTTCCTCTAATTCCTTTTGCAATGTTGAAAAATCCCCTTGCGCATAATGTGTCTCTTCAACAAGAGTTAAACATTTGCTATCGGGGCTATCTACTATAACCAACGGTATTTCACCTAAAAAGAAACGAATATTATCTGTAAGGGTTACTTCAGAAGCGCTTGCAACAAAATCCTCAACTGCTACAGCATTTTCCCGCAAACAACGCAAAGCTCTTTCATCCGTCAGAACAACTCCCCTGTTATATTGGTACAAACAAGTATTGAGGACATTGACACCGCGAGGACCAAAATACCTTTTCAATGACCTAGGGGAGATTTGTCGTCTTAAATCTTGGAATGTTCGTTCAATCAAAATTGCCATTCGATATGCTCCTTAGCTTACAAACACATATCGAAGGCAAAATAAATAAATTTCAGTCTTTTAAAGCATTTTTAATATAATTCAAACTTACATACCACCCGCGAAGTTAGGTTGTAGGACGCTTGAATGTGGTGTATCTCACTAAATCGAACATTATAACTGCTAACGTCTAGCGAGTTGCCATCACGACTAAACTTATAGACCGTTCCTATTAGAGTACTTGGCCCACTAAAGAACGAAATAAAAGGGCTGGTATGAACAAAACCATTGTCCAACGAAGTATCTTCTACAACGGCCTTAATTTCAGCCGCTGTGGGAGTAGAAATTACACCATTAACTAACTTTCTCCATTGGTAATTTACGGTTGTAATAAATCCCGCTTCATTGGTAACCAAATTAAAGATGGGATAAATAATGTCATTATTATTGCCAACCGCCATAGCAGTGGCCCCACTAAAATTATTAATAGTATAGGTTTTTGCCTCACAAGTAAGCAAATAAGTCCCAAATGGAGCCACCGTCGGCAAATAGATCGGACTGCTGCCAATAGTAAGAAAACAAGTCCAAGGGTTACTTCCGCCAGTATTAGACACCTCTCCCGTCGCTCCAGAATGGCTATCGCCATAACTGTCATACACTAAAGTTGGAAAAGCAGCATCAATTCTAGAACCATTGGATAGGTTGTCCCCACTTCCCGCAAAATTAAAGCCATAAGCTTCCGGCAGCGGTTTATAAAGCTCATTATAGTTTCCATTTAGCATGTGGGAGATTTGATCTGTTCCCGTTTCTCCAGTAGCAACAACGTTTATATATGCGGAAAAAAGGTATGACTTTCCTTCTTGAAAATCAAATTCGCCATTGCCGTCAATATCTACATTGGTAAAAACCGTCATCGGATTATCGATTTGGCCGTATAATTGGGCAGTGGCAAGGTCAACCATGCTAAACTGCGAAATTAAACTAGACAAATCAATTGATGCGGTTGCCTCAACACTTGCCTGATTGACCTCTACCGAACCTAGATCAGTTACTTCACCGGTAGGATTCATAATCGGCAGAGAATCCCAATTAACTTCGTTTTGCTTTAGATAACCTAATAATGTAATAACTCCATTCGATTTATTGTAAAAACCCAAAGCATAGGGAACCCCTTTTACAATATTAATCACAAATGAACCGTCACTATTTAGCGTAGCCAAGTATTTACTATTGTTTGAACCAATAGCCACAATATGGGTAACATCTAGAATCGATTGACTATGGATAGAACCGGCCGAAAGAACACTTATGTTTCCCTGAATAGAATAGTTGGTGGTCGGAGTTCCCCCACCCGATTGTCCACAACCATGCGCAAGAAACAAAAGAAAAGAAACAAGTATCAATATAACTGAAAATGATAAGCCAAGAACAATAGGACTTTTTTTCATAACAATTTCTCCTTAACTGGCTAACATTTCTGCCAAACGCAGCTCGGCGAGGTCTAACTTTTTGACTGATTTTTGGACTTTAACCAAAGGAACTAACATTACCTGATCGGATTTAGCAGCCACTAGGTTGCCATACTTACCGGCAATCATTGATTCCACTGCCTTGGCTCCCAATTTGCAAGCTAATTCTCGGCTAAAAGCGGTAGGAACCCCACCCCGCTGTACATGCCCTAAAGTGGTTAAACGAACTTCAATTTTTAAGCGTTTGCCAAGATCGGCCACAATTTTATTAACGTCCCCCGCTCCTTCGGCCACTACTATTATGAAGCTCTCTTTGCCGCGAATTTGCCCATTAATAATTAATTTTTCAATTTTATTTAAATCATATTTTACTTCGGGTATCAGAACCGCTTCTGCTCCAGCCGCTAAAGCAACATCCAAAGCAATAAAACCGTTGGAGCGGCCCATAACCTCAACCACAAACAACCGTCGATGGGAAGTAGCTGTATCACGAATTTTATCGATGGCTTCCAAAGCAGTGTTTACTGCTGTATCAAAACCAATGGTAAAATCGGTGCAAGGAATATCATTATCGATCGAGGCAGGAACCACATTTACCGGCAACCCAAATTCTTTCAACATTGAGCTGCAGGCGGCAGTAGAACCGTTCCCACCAATGGCGATCAAACCGTCAATATCCCGCGCAACTAATTCTGCAAAAGCAGTTTTACGATTTTTTTTATCTTTAAATTCCGGGCAGCGGCGCGTATGCAAAATAGTACCACCGCGATTAACAATTCCACTCACCGACTTGGGTGTCATTTCTTTGATAATACCGTTAATCAGACCATACCAACCCTGTTCAATGCCCCAAACCCGCAATCCGTGATAAATAGCCGTGCGAACTACGGCTCTGATAGCAGTATTCATTCCCGGAGCGTCGCCGCCAGGGGTAACCACCGCAATACTTTTTATTTTTTTACTACTCATAATTCAACTGCCCTCCATCAATTAGAAGTGGATTCTTTGCGATATGTCGCCGCCGATATAACAGTTAACTGCCGAAGCACCACGGCTGGTATTAGAAAGATCAGGAATAATGTAACGTCCTTCAACTCCGGCAAAAAGCAGTCCCATTAAATTGGTTGATACGCCCGCCACTAATTCTCCACCGCTAGTTTGTGATGTGGATCCCCCCCCAGTAGTTGTGTTATAACTAACCCCCGCTCCACCATAAACATTTAGAAGAGAAATACTGTGGGCATAAATCAAGTCAAGTGTAACTGGGGTATATGAATATGAATTTCCGGCCACACTATAGGTAGAAGTTTCGACTAGACCTCGCAAGTAAAGATGGGGAGCAATTTCTTGCTCAGCCGCCACACCATAAATGGCATAAGACTGTCCACTACCGCCGGGAGGCGAATAAAGACCTGCTCGGCCAATTAAATCAATCGTCCCCGCAAATACCAGCTGACAAAGTAACACAGAGACAACTATTACTGCTATTCCTATTCTTTTCATATTTATTATCCTCCTTTAACTTCTTGGCTATTGTACCCTGCCAGCTTAAAAAAATAAAGTGAAATATTTAAAAATAGGTACCGATAGAAATATGCGAAGAAAAATTATTTATTAGGAGGAAGTTGAATGACAATCCATCAATTAGCCGGACAAAAACCAGAGAGAATTGCGTTAGTAACTAGAGAAGCAATGCGACAGAGGTTTTGGGATCAACCCGCAAATACTTTTCCGGTAAAAAACGGCACATCCGGGCATAGAGGATTAACCGGCGCAGGATTTAACTGGCTACATGTTGCTTCAATGACTCAGGCACTCTGTGACATTCGACATGCCAGAGGGACTTTTGGACCAGAATTATCTCCGGCCTTAGTTGCAGCTTTTACTGCAAATGCCAGTGGTAAACCAGGGGTAATTATTATGGGAAAAGATGTTCGCTTTACCTCCGATGAAGCCCAAATCGTGGCAGCCGAAGTCTTCGCCGCCAACGGTTTCACAATTATTATAAATAAAGACGGTCGTGCCACCCCTACCCCTGTTGTCTCTCATTCAATCTTAGCGAGAAACCTTCGCGGCGAAGCCGCTGAAGGAGTGGTTATTACCGCATCCCACAATCCCCCAGATGACGCTGGATATAAGAGTAATGGCTTAAACGGCGGTCCAAATACCGAAACAAAACCAATTGATCAATTAGCCAATAAATATATGGCTAACCCAGAAAAAATTAGAAGGATGGATTACGCTGACGCTGTCAAAAAAGGATTAATTATTGAAACTGATCTAGTCACTCCATACGTGGAAGATTTGTCCAATGTGGTTAGAATGGAGGTTATTAAGAGTGGTGGTAAATTTGCTGCCACTTCCCTTGGTGGATCGGCCTGGGGCTATTATTCAGCTATTGCTGCAAAATATGGATTAGATCTTACCGAATTATTAGGCACCCCTGACCCAGCCGGAGAACATAGAACCTATGATTGGGATGGTAGATTGCGCGGGGATCCATCTTCAACCTACGTAATGCAGGCTGTCGCTGGTTTGAGAAAGTCCCTTAATGCCTTATTCTTAGGGGCCAACGACAATGATGCCGATCGCTTTGGAGCCGAGGATTCAACCGGCATTCTTAATCCAAACCATGTCCTTTGCGTCTTGTTTGATTATTTGGCAAAGAATCGTGGTTTTGATGCCACTATGGGAATTGGCCGCACCATTGGGACCACTCACATGTTAGATCTAATTGCTGCAACACAGGGTCGACCATCCAAGGAAGTACCCGTCGGATTTAAATGGTATGTTGATGGCCTAATCAACAGTAAATATGTTTTAGCGGGCGAAGAAAGCGCTGGATTATCCTTCCCCAGATTGAATGGTCAACCGTGGGTAACCGAAAAAGACGGAATTGCTACCGTACTATTAATGATGGAAATCTGTGCAAATACTGGAAAAGATATCGGAACCCTTTATGGGGAATTGGTTTCACAACACGGACAACACTTATACGAAAGAATTGATTTGCCTGCTACAGCTGCTAAAAAAGCCCTCTTGGCCCAACTAGCTGCTAACAGTGCAGGAACAAATGCAATGCTTGAAGGAAAAAGAATAGCCGGTAAACGGGTTGAGAGAACAGTTATTGGCGACGGAGTAAAAGTTGTGCTGGAGGGTGGGATCTGGGTATTAAAACGTGCTTCGGGTACCGAAGATATCATTAAAGATTATCGCGAAGAACGGGGCGAAACACTAGATACGGCCAGACAAGCATCTCAGGAAATTGATAGTCTTTTAGGTTTGGATAAGGCATAATTGATAAATTTTACATTTATATAATTATCAGCTAGAATATTTGAGTGCAAAAGAATATTAAACTCGATTACCGCCGCTTTGGGCAGTTTGATGGGCCACATGTTAGCGAACTGCCAGAATTTGGCACTGCATCCCGCAAAGTTGTTGAGCTGCAAAACCTTTTAATCGAAAGCCAAAGCGACCAATTAAAAGACGGACCGGTAGTAATGACCGGGTGGAAGAAAGAAAGCCCCTATGTCTCTATGTCTGAATTGGAACTTATCCAATCCACCGCCAAAAACCTAGCCACTGAAATCGACGATTTTGTCTCAATTGGGATTGGTGGTTCATACCTTGGCATTCAATCCACTCTTGATGCAGTCCGTGGCAGTTTAGAGTTATTTAATCTTTTATCAAAACAGCAAAGAAATGGCACTCCCCGCTTCTTCTTTTTAGGCCAAAACATGGATCCGGCTTATACCGCAAGAGTTATGGAAATTATTGATAGCAAAAAAACCGGCGGAGTCGTTATTTCAAAATCCGGCGGAACAGTAGAACCTGCCATTGCCTTTGCCATTTTTAAAAATCTGCTTGAGAAAAATTTATCCCCAGAAGAAGCCGCCAAAAGAATTGTAGCGGTAACCGACAAAAGCAAAGGAGCTTTAAAAAAATTAGCCGAACAATTGGGTTATAAATCGTTTGTTGTCCCCGATAATGTTGGCGGGCGCTTCTCCGTCACCAGCCCCGTCGGCCTATTTGCTTTGGCCGTTGCAGGAGTAGATATCAAAGAACTGATAGCTGGGGCTAAATTTGCCGAAGAGCAAGTTCGCTCCCTACCCTTTGAGAAGAATATTGCTATGCTGCGCGCAGTAATGCGCTTTGTGGCACACAAATTTATGGGGAAAGACATTGAGCTAGCTTCCACCGGCGTTTATGATCTGCGCAGCACTTCTATGTGGATGCAGCAATTGGGTCCAGAAAGCGAAGGAAAAAACGGCGAAGGGATGTTAATTGTTCCCCAATATTATACTAGAGAAGCCCACGCCGACGGACAGTTGGTGCAGCAAGGCAAGCGCAATTTAATTGAGTTATTCTTAATGATTGAAGATCCGGGCGTGGACATTAAAATACCGGGAAAAGGAACTCCAGTTGATTATCTAGATGGGAAAACCCTTCATTTTGCCAATACGGCTTTTGTAGAAGGTTTGCGCGATGCCCATTACGAAGGTGGAGTACCAACCATGTCTTTAATTCTTCCCAAACTTGATGCTTTTACCATGGGGATGTTATATCAATATGAGATGAACACCATTTCTTTAAGCGGATTACTCCTCGGACAAAATCCCTTTATCCAACCCGGCGTTCAAATGTACAAAAAGATTGCTGATGCAAAAAGTGGTAAACCTGGCACAGAAGATTATGCAAAGAAAATGCAAGAAGCCGAAATGAAGCTAAATCCTCAATTTGTTATTTAGAATATTACTTTAGTTTTCTTCCCCTTTGCGTCTTAGTGCCTTTGTGTTGTATTTCGGATTTTAACACTAAGACACTAAGGGAACAGCCAACGCAAAAGCATGTTATAATTTTAGGATGAGACAGATTTTATTGGTTTTATTATTGCTAATATCCCCCTGTTTAGCAGCCACTAAACCTACCCTACCCGATAAAGTCGAGCTAAAAGTCCCTTTTCTTTGCCAGGCTCCCAATGGCAACTGGGATCAACCCTATCAAGATGCCTGCGAAGAAGCCGCCATCATCATGGCCATGCATTACATAAATGGCAAGCCTTTGGATAAAGATATTGGGAATCAAGAAATATTAAATCTGGTGGCTTTTCAAAATAAAAAATACGGTGGGCATCATGACTTAACAGCCAAAAGTGCTGGCAAACTCATGAAAGATTATTACAAGTTTACCGACTTTACCCGCTTATACTCCTTTGAAGTTGAAACGATTAAATCGGCACTAGCTAAAGGAGAGATTGTCATCGCTCCAGCAGCCGGCAGACTGCTCAAAAACCGCTATTTCCGTCAACCCGGTCCGGCCTACCATTACTTGGTTTTTAAGGGTTATAATGACCGCCAAAAAGAATTCATCACAAATGACCCAGGAACCAAAAGAGGCTATGGTTTCCGCTATTCTTATGAAAATGCCTATGATTCAATTCATGATTGGACCGGCAGCAGAGAAACTATTGCCAAAGGTCGCAAAGCAATCATTATTATCCATAAAACACATATCGTAATCGACAATAAAAGCCAATGAACCCTCTCAAATTAGTGGCCAAAGGCAGTATTCTTAGTTTGTCCGGAGATACCGTAGTTTATTTGTGTTCCTATCTCTTTCTCTTTATCGCTTCGCATCTGCTTGGACAAACTCTCCTCGGAGCCTACTATTGGGCAATTTCAATTACAAGTTTAATCGGTGAATTTGCCGAAAGCGGCACCGGACAAGGTTTAATCTACTTCACCCCGCGCTTTGAATCACTTAAAGGAGAAAACCAATCTTTGCCTTTGCTCGGGTATGCGCTTCGCTTTACGTTGCGTAATGCCCTATTTCTAGCCGTTACCCTTTTCTTCTTAGCTCCTTATATCGCCACTGCATATCACAAACAGGAACAAACCTGGCTGCTGCAGCTTGCAGCGATAGGACTGCCTCTGTCAGTCTTTTGGCCAATTTTATATAAATATTGCGTCGGTCGCTTTAAAATAGTTGAAGGGATTCTCTTTGGCGATATAACCCGCTCTCTCTTGAGAGTGATAATTTTATTATTACTAATTGTGTTTGGGCTAAAACCACTGGCCCTAATCGGCACCGAAGTTTTAGTAGGTCTTGTCCTATTTATTATTGGTTTTTGGTTGATAAACAAAATGTGGGGGATCGGCTTTATTCGCTCCAATCTTAGTAAAAGCGAATCTAAAGAACTATTAATATACTCAATTCCATTTTTGCCCTTAAACCTTGCTCGGGGAGAAAGAATCACCCTGCTTATCGCCGCCGGGTTCCTCCTGCTGCCTGAATTGGGGCTGTTTGGTGTGGTCTTAAAACTGGCCGCTCTTTCGCAGGTAGTTTTAACCGCCTTCAATTTTGTCTTTCGCCCCATGGTCGCCAAATTGTATGCCGAAAAAGATTTTAGCGGGTTATCCTTAATTTATAAATCCATTACCCGCTGGATATTTATCTTTACCCTGCCAATCTCTTATATATTAATCTTTTATCCTGCCACCGTCTTGTCTCTTTTTGGCAATAATTTTAAATCCGGAGCAACCGCCTTATTAATTGTAGCTATCGGCTATTTATTTGAATATGGCACCAGTGCCACCCAGGTTATCATCAATATGGCTGGCAAAAGCTGGTTAAGCCTTTTTAACCAAATTGTATACTTCTTAGTAATTGCTGCCCTTTCTATCCTTCTTATTCCAAGATTGCATGCCAATGGGGCAGCTATTGCGGTCGCTGGGGGAATAGTAATTATTAATCTTCTTCGGCTCTATCAATCCTACAAAATACTCGGCTTTACTCCTTATAGCTGGTATCTAGTTAAACCCGCCATTGCGGTCTTTATCGCTGGAATAACCTGTAAATTTCTTTTTTCATGGGGACCAATTTTATCGATAATCGATTTAATGGCATCGAAACTATACAACTACTCGATTTTCACGAATCTATTGGTGATAATAAAATTGGCGGATTTTCTGATGATTTATTTGGCAATTTATATGCTTATCGTTATTTTGCTAAAGATTGACCACCAAGACAAAGAACTGCTGCTAGCTTTAAAAAGTAAATTTATCCATTGATCCATCTATTTATTTAACATAATTATTGAAATTTTCTTCATATTCGGCTGATAATCATATGATGACAGATAAATATATAATTGGAGGTACTATTTTATGAGAATTGCAAGAATGGCTCTGTTTGCCGCAACTTTGCTTGGAGCCGGCTGTGGAAGAAATATTGGAATAAAACATGCAAATACTTGGAAAAACAGTGGCTTTGTAGTAACTAGTCGAAACGATGCGATGCAAGGGAATGGCACACAATTTTGGACAATCGTACATGATACAAGCAGGGTTTCTTCTATAAAGTTATGCGGTTCAGACCCAATCAAAACCATCCCTGACGGCAGTGCGTCAGAAGCCTGGTTCAAGATTAACCCTTCTTCCTGCGGTCAATCAGTGAACTTAGAATTAATTAATACCGAGGGGAGCAAAACAATAGTTACTTTTGGTGGAACAGATTCCCTTTCAGATACGCAATAATTGCAGGCAAGCAGAAAGGCTTAGCCAATATATAGATAGCCAGTAAAGCCAATAATCCTTCCAGTCTTTTATAGTGCAAACCCGATCCAGCAGTTGGGGAAGTTGCAGTGGTATAAACAAGAAAGCAAAGAAGATACTGCCAGCAATAATTGACGAGAGATCCGCTTTAATATGCCAAATGGTGCTCACCAAATACATTAAAATATTAGTATTAATGAAAACAAATATAGCTAAGACGACATTGCAGAACAACATTTCACTTTTTCCTATATTACGAAAAGGCGTAAAATTATTATCGTGATAAAAAGCACTAAAACAGATATTTTTAATTATTTGCAGAACCAAGATTATGGCAGCAATTCCTTCAATTAAATTCAATCTGCTCCACCCAGCAACCAACATAATGGTAAACATTGACCACAGATAATATAAATAAATAAAGATCGATATTTCTGGATGATCACTGGCAGATATCTTGTTCTTTTTGACAGTGCTAATAATTTTGATAGTTATTGCATAGGTTTCGAGCAGAAACAAAATAATAACAAATATGCTAAAAGGTAGTCCAAACGGTGTTTTGAAGTTAGCAAATAGGGAAAACAGCATAGGAGTAAAAACAAACAAAGCAATCCCCATAATAACATTAAGCAGATTAATACGATTGTTTTCAGAGACTTCTAATTTCACCCTTATATCCTTTTACAAAACGAATAAATTCCTTAACGACCAATGGGGATTCATTGCCATTCCCATGAATCAGGATAATTGAGCCATCTTTAATCGGTTGTCCCTTCCCCAACCAGGCATCGGCATCCAAATTTACAAAGCCCATTTTCTGTAATTGGACTAAGCGTTCTGGGTTATGGACTAACCCTGGAAAGCGAAAATATTTCGATGGCTGCAGATCATAACTCTGCATATATTCATAATTAACATAGACTTCGGATGTAAAATTAATCTTTGGATTATCCAGAAAACCATTCTCAACGGGATGGGTATAAGAATGATTGACCCAAACAATTTTAAGGTGCTTGTAAGCTTTAATCGCGGCTAAGTCAGCTGGATGTTTTCCAATCCATTTACCAGCGACACAAACATAAACCGGAATCGATTTCCCCTTCTTCATCCCCCAAGCATCAAGAGCATCAAACAACTTTTTTTCGTATGGTTTACTGGAAGGACAAAGGTCAATGGTAATCACTATTCCCAGCTTTTCACCTTTGAGCCTTAGAGCCTTTGAGGCTATTTCCGGATTATTGTCCCGATGCAATCGGGACCCCGAATCATTAATACGATAATGGTACTCGGGGCCTCTAAGTCTCAAAGACTCTAAGAAGACAAATAACAATAAGAAAACTAAAAGAGATAATATCAAGAAAAAAAAGCTTTTTTTCATTTGGTCAGTTTTTCAAACTCGATTTCGCTGATTATCTTAACCCCTAATTTCTGGGCTTTATCATATTTTGACCCAGGTTCACTGCCAGCTACAACATAATCAGTTTGCTTGGAAACAGAGGAAGAAGGATGACCGCCTAATTTTCTAACCAAATCTTCAGCCGCCGGACGCGAGTATTTCTCTAAAGTCCCAGTAAAGACAAAAGTTTTTCCTTTAAAGATTTGATTTCCTTTTGTTTCTATTGTCTTGAAGTTTATATTTTGAGCTTTGAGTTTATCAATTATTTGTTGATTGTCCTTCTGGCGAAAGAATTCTACTACCGCCTCAGCTACTTTGGGACCTACTCCACTAATTGTAGCTAATTCTTCTACTTTAGCTTTTACCAATTCATCGATCGAATCATAATTCTGTGCTAATAAGTCGGCAATATGTCGGCCAACGTGCCGAATCCCAAATGCATAAATTAATCTTGCGATCGGACGATCTTTGCTAGCATTTATGGCCTCAATCACATTTTGCGCTGATTTATTCGCCATCCGCTCCAGTTTTAGTATGTCTTCCTTGGTAACGGAATAAAGGTCGGCATAATCCGCAATTATTTTTTTATCCACTAATTGTTCTAACAAAGCCGGACCAACATGTTCAATATCCATCGCCAAACGCGTGCAATAATGACGAATCCGCTCTTTTACCTGGGCAGGACAAGCAACGTTGATACAACGCGCAACAGCCTCTTTTTTCGGCCTTACAATTATCCCGCCGCAAACGGGACAATGTTTGGGCATATGGAAGTATTTTTCTTCTCCGGTTCTTTTCGCCATAATAACTTCTACTACTTCTGGAATCACTTCCCCAGCCCGCTGCACTTTCACCTTATCCTTAATTCTTATTCCTTTCCGTTTTATTTCATCTTCATTATGCAAAGTCGCCCTTTTGACCATAACTCCGGCCAAATGAACTGGTTTTAAATAAGCCACTGGGGTAATAGCACCCGTTCTGCCCACCTGGACTTTAATGTCTTCAATGATGGTTTCTGCCTGCATGGGTGGGTATTTATAAGCAATCGCCCAGCGAGGGGAACGGGAAGTAAAACCCAACTTTTTCTGTTCAGCCAAGCTATTTACTTTAACCACTATCCCATCAATCTCGTAAGCTAGTTTTTCGCGACCAGCATTCCAGAGTTTAATAAACTTTTGCACATCTTCAATTCCGTGGCATACCTTGGTGTTGGGATTAATTTTAAATCCTAAATATTTAGCGAACTTTAAGTTTTCTTCCTGTGTTCTACTCTCCATTTCCGACTTTCTACTTTCAATTTTCGATTGTCTATTTTCTAAATAATATATAAAAACATCCAATGGTCGGCTGGCAGCAATCTTAGGATCAAGCTGACGCAATGAACCGGCAGCTGCGTTTCGCGGATTGGCAAATTTGGCTTCCCCTTCTTCCACGCGTGTTTCATTTAATCTCACAAAATCTGCATAGGGCAAATAGACCTCTCCTCTTACTTCAACATCTATCCGTTCATTCAGTGTCAAAGGGATTGATTTAATCGTCCGTAAATTCTGTGTTATGTCTTCTCCGTGAATTCCGTCTCCCCTGGTTGATCCGACATACAGATTTCCTTCTTTATAAACCAAAGCCACCGCCAAACCATCCATTTTATGTTCACAAACATATTCAATCTTATCTTTCCCCAAAGCATCTCTTACTCGTTTATCAAAATCGATTAATTCCGCCTCGTCCATGGCATTATCTAAAGACAATAATGGGCTTTTATGAATAACCGTTTTAAAAGATTTGAGTGGTTGGCCTCCGACTCTTTGGGTTGGAGAATTAGCGGTGATTAAATCGGGATGCTCTTTTTCTAATTCAACCAATTGGCGGTAAAGCTTGTCATACTCTAGGTCACTAATTTCAGGTTTATCTAAAACATAATACAGATATTCGTGGCGACGAATCTTTTCACGGAGTTTATATATTTCATGCTCAGACTTTTCTTTGTTCACCTAAAACATCCTCCACTGGAATCACTACTGTAGCAAGTTTATCAATTTTTGCCAAGGTGATGATTGCGTCCATGCTTAGCGCAGCACTAATATGAAAAGGATGCGCATAAACTCTTTGCAATTTTGATAAATGGGCGCCACAACCCAAATCGTCACCTATATCTACTACCAGCTGTCGGATATAGGTTCCCTTTGAACATTTTACGTAAAATGTAATACGGGGCGCGATTGCGTCCTGCGCATCGTAGTGCGTCAGACGAAATTCGTGGATCGTTATCTTGCGAGGCTTTCGTTCAATTTCTATCCCTTTGCGTGCCAATTTATAGAGCCTTTGCCCATTAACTTTTACCGCCGAATACATAGGAGGCGTCTGTTCTATCTCTCCAACATATTTATTAATTACTTCTTTAATTTCTTCTTCATTCGGCATTCTGATCCCTCGATCTCTCTCGGGATGGCTGAGATGGCGAGCTTGTCGAGCCATTTCGTCATTCGTCATTACCGTCTTACCGGTTGCGTCCCCACTGTCGGTTTTCACGCCCAAAACCATCTCTCCAATATAGCCTTTGTCTCCCTCCATAAAATATTGAATTGATTTTGTGGCTTTGCCTAAAAAGATGGGAAGGACTCCGGTTGCCATGGGATCTAACGTGCCAGAATGGCCAACTTTTTTTACTCTGGATAAGTTGCGAATTTTGGCAACAACATCAAAAGAAGTCCATTCTTGCGGTTTATCAACAATTATTATTCCATCCATAAATCAAGCAAAGGTGGCCAATTTGGAGCAGACGATAGATAACACTTTTGCCTTCACATCCGCCAAAGAACCGTTTAGCACTGCTCCCGCTGCCTTAACATGCCCACCACCGCCAAAACTTTTGGCAATTTCTCCAACATTAACATTTTGTTTGGAGCGAAAATTGATTTTTATTTTATCTCCGTCAACGCGAAAAAGTATGGCGACTTCCACACCTTGCACGGATCTTATCAGATCAATTAAACCCGTCAATTCCTCGTTTTTTGCCCCCGCTTTTTGCATCATGGCATCATCTACTACCGTTAATCCAATTTTTCCATCACAGGCAAATTGCAATTGTTGCATAGCCATTGCCCGCAATCTAATCGACGAAACACTTTTATTATCATAAATCAGAGATGTAATGCTATGAGTATCAACGCCCTGCTTCAATAAATCAGCCGCCATTAGAAAAGTGGCGATCGAAGTGTTTTCATAACGAAAATTGCCCGTGTCAGTAATCATAGCTACATACAGACAAACCGCCATATTTTTATCAATTTTAACCTTAAAATACTTAGCCAATTGATATATTTGCTCACCAACCGA
Organism: Candidatus Margulisiibacteriota bacterium; assembly: GCA_041658745.1. GTDB lineage: Bacteria > Margulisbacteria > WOR-1 > O2-12-FULL-45-9 > O2-12-FULL-45-9 > JASEHX01. The sequence continues at coordinate 159,992 of JBAZZP010000002.1, forward strand.
AGACATTTTTTCAACATAATTGATATCACCATATTTTTGATTGTCGGGATGATGGTCAATATTAATCAGTACTTTGGCTAATTCACGAATATTGATTTTATCCCCCGCCCGGCAGATATCCGAAGCATCCAGCATAAAAGCCACGTCAAAACGAGCCCCTAACGGAAGCCTACTAACCACCTCACCAGATCTTGGAAGAAAGTTATATATTTCTGGGACATTATCTTTCGAGTATACTGTAGCCTTAATACGCATTTTCTCAAGAAGCATTGCTAAAGCAAGAGAAGAACCAATTGCATCGCCATCCGGATCAACATGAGCGGCAATAATTGCAGTTTTAACGCTTTTTAGCTTTTTTCTTATTTGGTCGAATATTTTTGTTTTCATTTTTTAAACTAGAAAGAATCCCCAATACTTTACTGCCCCTTTCAATTGAAGAATCAAAAGCAAAGATTAGTCCTGGACAGGATTTAATTTGGAGTAATTCGGCAAGGCGAGTACGGATATAACCGGTGGCAGAAGAAAGACCAATCATAGAATCTTTTTGTTGCTTTTCGCTACCAAGAACACTAACATAAATTTTGGCATTCCTAAGATCTGGAGAAACAACTACGTCAGTAATGCTAACAAAACCAATGCGGGGATCAGACACTTCCTCGCGTAAAATGCGGCTGATCTCAACCTTTATAAATTCGGCAAACCTCTCGGGCCGGCTCATTTGCTTTTCCGTTTCTCCCTAATTTCAAATGCTTCCACAATATCTCCAACTTGAAAATCAGCAAAGTTAGAAGCAGAAATACCACATTCAAAATTAGATTCAACAGCTTTTACGTCATCTTTAAAGCGCTTCAGGTTTTCTAATTTACCCTCAAACACCTTTTCTTTTCCTCTAAAAACCCGCATCCCGGCACCACGCTGCATTTTTCCATCTTTGACAAAAGAACCGGCAATCGCGCCAACTTTAGAAAACTTAAATATCGCTCGCACTTCGGCATGGCCAATCACCACTTCTTCATATTCGGGCTCTAGCATTCCTTCCATGGCCAGTTTAACATCATCAATCAAATTATAAATAATATTATATTGCCTAACCTCAATTCCTTCTTGTTGCGCCATATTATCCGCATTAGTATTACAAGTCACATTAAATCCGACCACAATTGCATCAGATGCTACAGCCAACATAATATCGGATTCACTAATTGTACCTACAGCTTGATGGATGATATTAACGCGAATATTGCCTACAGTTAAATCTTGCAGCGATTTATAAATAGCATCCAAAGATCCTTGCACATCAGCCTTGACCACCAGCGATAGATTTTTCATCTCGCCTTCTTTGATGTGCTTTGAGAAATCTTCAAGAGAAACAACCTTACCGCGACCAGTTTTTTTGAGTGCTTCCAGATTTTGTTCAGCAGTTTGCCTTGCTTCCTTGTCCGATGAACATACCCGTATAGTATCACCAGCGGTTGGGACATCTATGCAACCCAAAAGTTCAATGGGAGTTGAAGGACCCGCCTTAGACAGACGAGCTCCAGAATCACTAAACAAAGCTCTAATTTTACCCCAAGTAGCGCCACACACAAAAACATCACTGACTCTGACTGTTCCGTTCTGGACTAAAACTGAAGCTACTGGACCACGCCCTTTGTCTAAGCGCGATTCAATCACAATTCCAACGGGTTCACCTTCCGGATCGGCTTTTAGTTCCAACACTTCGGCTTGCAGCAAAATCATTTCTAGTAGTTCATTGATCCCTTTTAATTCTTTGGCGGAGGTTGGCACCATAATGGTTTTGCCACCCCAATCTTCAGGAATAAGGCCATGGTCGGATAATTGCTGTTTGATGCGTTCAATGTTTGCACCCGGTCGGTCAATTTTATTAATGGCTACCATGATCGGCACTCCCGCTGCCTTAGCATGGTCAATGGCCTCAACAGTTTGTGGCATAACCCCATCGTCTGCAGCCACTACCAAAACTGCAATATCGGTTACTTTAGCCCCACGTGCTCGCAGGGCAGTAAACGCTTCATGGCCGGGGGTATCTAGAAAAGTAATTTTTTTGCCGTTGACGGTAACTTGGTATGCCCCAATATGTTGGGTGATACCGCCCGCTTCGCCTTCGGCAACCTTGGTTTTGCGGATAGCATCTAATAATTTAGTTTTACCATGGTCAACGTGTCCCATTATTACCACAATGGGTGGCCGTGCTAACAAATGGCTCGAGGCAGAATGAGTAGCTACCAATGAAGCTTTTTCTTGTGATTTTTTTACTTCTACCTGCCGACCAAGAGTTGCTGCAACCTCAATAGCCAAATCAGAACTGATCCTTTGATTTAACGTAGCCAAAATACTCTTTTTCATTAATTCTTTAATTATGTCCGAGGATCTAACCTGTAATAGATCAGACATATCTTTCACAGATATATCATCACCGGTAATATACAAAATTGAAGAAAAAGATGGCTTTGGAGCAATCGGTGCGGAAGCTGGTGCGGAAACAGGCGCAGGAGTAGGAACAGCCGAAGGAATAGGCACTACGGGAGCTGGAACGGGTGTCTCTGGAATAACTTTAGCGGCCGGTTTAGAGATATCTCGAATAATTTTTGCGGTTTCTTCATCAATCGAAGAAGCCGCCGTTTTAACCTCAACCCCCAAATCCTTTAAACTTTTAACTAAATCTTTAACAGTAATATTTAATTCTTTCGCTAAATCTCCGACTTTAATTTTGATGTTTTTCGTCATTCTTTTTCGGTTTCCCCTTCTGGTTCCCCTTCATTTTTTTCTTCTTTTACTTCTACCACCTCTTCCTTCCCTTCTTCAGCCTTCTGCTGCCTTCTTTTCACCTCTTCTTCTGACATGATATCAATTTTCCAGCCAGTTAGTTTTACCGCCAAGCGTACATTTTGTCCTTCTTTGCCAATCGCGAGGGAAAGATCATTTTCGGGAACATAAACTTTGGCAGTTTTTTGTTCTTCATTAATTTCAATCGAAGCAATTTTGGCAGGACTTAGCGCAGCAGTAATAAAAGCAGCTGGTTTTTCCTTCCATTCAATAATATCTACCCGTTCCTGTCCTAATTCTTTGATAATGTTTTGAATTCTGGCTCCCATATGGCCAACACAGGTTCCCACCGCCCCTACTTTTTCATCATGCGATTGAATAGCAATTTTGGTCCGACGGCCAGGTTCGCGGGCAATCCCTTTAATTTCCAAGGTGCCGTCTGCAATTTCAGGAATTTCCATTTCAAATAACTTTTTTACCAAACCGGCATGGGCCCGAGAAATAATAACCTGCGGCCCCTTGGTAGCTTTGCGTACTTCAACAACATATAACTTCACCCGTTCTTTTTCGGCTAAATATTCTCCGGGGATTTGTTCGGCTGCAGAAAGGACGGTTTCAATTTTACCAATATTTACCAAATAGCCACCATATTCTGCCCGTTGCACAATGCCGTTAATAATTTGGCCTTGTTTTTTGACAAATTCCTCATAAATTTCTTCTTTTTCTGCTTCACGAATACGTTGAATAATAACCTGTTTGGCTGTTTGGGCGGCAATACGACCAAAGTCTTTGGGAGTTACGTCTTTTTCCTTGCCATCTTCATCTTTTTTGACAATTTTAAATGAGCCTTCATCCGTAATTTGGGCGTCAAGCAAAGGGTGCTCTTCTTCTTTAAAGATCTTCTTAGCCGCGGACAGCAAAGAGGCCTTAATAGCTTCGATCAGGGCTTCTTTTGGAATCCCTCTTTCTCTTTGGATCTCCGCTAGCATCGCTTGAAAATTTTCAACCTTCATATTCAGCCTCCAATAAGCAAAAAAGTGGGAAATTTCCCACTTTTTTCATGTATATAAATTATAACAGAACGGTTACAAATTTGTCAATGAAGTGCCTGGCTAGAAACCTTCATCGCACAAAACTCTCCGCACATGGAACAAACATCTTTGGATTTAGATTTTCGCCGCGCATGGATAGCTCGAGCCTTAACCGGATCAATGGCCAACTCGATTTGCTTTCCCCAATTGAGTTCCTTACGGGCTTTGGACATAGCTTTATCCCAATCTTTCGCCCCTTTTATCCCCTTAGCTATGTCAGCACAATGGCCAGCAATACGGGAGGCTATCACTCCTTCCTTAACGTCTTCAGCCGCTGGAAGACCCAAGTGCTCGGTAGGCGTTACATAGCAAAGGAAATCGGCACCGGCATAGGCAGCCAATGTCCCGCCAATGGCAGCGGTGATATGATCGTAACCTGGAGCAACATCGGTCGGTAGCGGGCCAAGGACGTAAAAGGGAGCTCCAAAACAGATTTTCTTCTGCAGTTTAATTTGATCAACAATCTGATCATAGGGCACATGGCCGGGACCTTCGATAATTACTTGAACCCCTGCTTTCCACGCCCGTTTGGTTAATTCTCCTAAAACCTTTAGCTCTCCGATTTGGGCAGCGTCTCCAGCATCAATTATTGAGCCTGGGCGCATTCCGTCACCGAGTGACATGGTAACATCATATTTTGCCGCAATTGCTAATAAACGATCATATTGCTCGTAAAACGGATTTTCTCGATCGTTATCCAAAATCCATTTCATCATTAGTGCCCCACCCCGAGAAACCACTTCCATAAGACGCGGGTGTTTGATTAATTGCTGGACGGTCTTACGAGTAACGCCACAATGGATGGTCATAAAATCAACTCCCTCTTTGGCTTGCTGTTCTACGACGGCAAACATGCCATCGGGAGTCATTTTATTTTCAACAATGGCTTGATAAATCGGGACTGTGCCAAGCGGAACAGGACATTCTGTTAATATCCGTTTGCGTATTTTCGTGATATTTCCGCCGGTTGACAGGTCCATAACGGCATCGGTTTTGGCATCAAGAGCAGCTTTTAGTTTTACTAACTCAGCTTTTACGTTAGGATAATCTTTAGAGGTGCCGATATTGGCATTAACTTTAATTCTTAAACCTTTGCCGATGCCTACGGCCTTACAGTTTTTATGGAAAGGATTAATGGGAATGGAGATCAGACCTGTGGCAATAGATTCAAGAATAAACTCAACAGAAAGATGTTCCTCTTTAGCCACTGCCCGCATGGCGAGAGTAATCTTACCTTTTAGGGCAGATTGACGTTGGGTTGGCATTAAATCATTTTATAATATTATTACGATCTTCGCAATCATCGCATTTATGTGCCCATAAGTTGAGAAGTCATACCCGACAGAACTGTCTGGCGATAAATATCCGGAAAAAACATTTCAGACCTTACCTTGCCAATAAATTCTGATTGTTTGCCGGCCTCTCCAGGGGATAAAGCTTGCGCACATTTTTCAATGAATAAATCTCTACCTTCAACATGGATTTTACCCTCTTCAGGAAATGGGTAAATTTTTTGCACAAGTCTTGCAAGAGCAATATGAGGATTATTCTCTGTTTGAAGAGCTTTTACAACAACCGTAAGAACAGTTTCGTCAACATAAGGAAGCTCCTTAACAAGTGCAACATCTTCAGGGAATGTCAGCCTAGCTAATAGTTTTCTAGCAGTTGTTTCGCGATCACTATCTCTTGTTTCTATCTGTTTTCTCAATAATCCAGCTATTGGATCTTCTCTTTTAACCACAGCTTCAACAAAGACAGCCGGAGTTACAGTGACGTGACCTTCTCCAGCTTCTATTCCAAGTTCAGGCAAGACTAATTGTTCATTTAGCTGGCCACGGGGATCTAATCTTCGCCGAGCAACAAGAAGAGAAACATCGACAATTCTTCCCCTTTTTTCTTCAGAACTTAAGCCCTCCCAGTTTCTACCCGATTCTAGCGTTTTCCGAGCCATCCTTGTTAAATCCCTAATATCTGTTCTCAGCTCAACTTTTTGACTAGAAATATCCCCGCTCCTGTTAAGGCCAAATCTTCTTACAGAATATGTACTCATTCCCAACAAATCCATTTTCACAAAACGATGCGATAAAGGAGTTCTACCAAAGTGTCCTATTTTAAATCCCATCTGTTTACCTCCTTACAATCTAAAAGATTCTATATATCTTTCGCACAAAGATACAAATAATTTCAATTAATGCTAAAATTAATATATGTATGATTTGATGGGGAAAGGCATTGTTGAAATTACTGCTTTATGCGTTGAAAATGAAATTGCCCAATATAAAGCCCGCGAAATCTTTCGTTTCGTTAATCAAAAAATGGTTAGCACAGTAGATGAGATCACGATCCTCAAAAAAGAAGAGCGCCAGTTATTTACAATTTCGTCCATCATCCCCACCAAAGTTGAAGCGGGAAAGACTGCCACCAAAGTTGCCTTTGAGCTGGTAGACGGAAAGCTAATTGAAGCTGTCTTTATGGACTACGAAGATGAGCGAAAATCACTCTGTATATCTGCCCAGGTGGGCTGTCCCATCGGCTGCCAGTTTTGTGCCACCGGCAAGATGGGATTTACTCGTAATCTAACTGCCGCAGAAATTGTTTCTCAGGTTTACTACTTTGCCAAAGAGCATGAGATTTCTAATCTGGTCTTTATGGGAATGGGAGAACCATTTTTAAATTACGACAATGTGATGAAGGCCGTTTATATACTAAATGACGATTTGGGAATTAATATCGCCTCCCGCAAAATGGTTATTTCCACCATTGGCATCATTCCAGGCATCAATCGATTTGCCGAAGAAACCAAACAAATTCGCTTAGCCTGGTCACTAGTAGCTTCCAATGATGAAAGCAGGAAAAGACTAATTGGTTATAAAGGCCTGCCTACCATTGCAGAGACAATTGCTGCTCTACAAAACTATCAGGAAAAGCGCGGAAGGAGAATTACCATTGAATATGTTTTATTAAAAGGGGTTAATGATAGCGATCAGGATTTAGACAATTTTGCTCGGATTGCCCACCAGCTGGATAGCCATATCAACCTTATCCCTTTTAATCCTTCCTCAGCTTCCAACTTTCAGCGCATAGACCCCCAACATGCGCGAGATTATTTGAAGGCTCTAGGCTGCAACGTTACAGTTAGACTAAGCTTAGGGCAGGAAATATCGGCAGCTTGTGGGCAACTTTGCAATAAATCAGCAGATTTGATAAAATAAATTATGCGACAACAAACGATTAGCGAAAAGATCTTGGCTAAACATGCCAGCTTAAAGTCGGTAGAACCTGGCCAGCTCATTAACTGCAAAGTTGATTTGGTTCTGGGAAATGACATTACTGCTCCACCAGCGATACAAGAATTTGCCAAAATTGGTGTTTCAAAAGTTTTTAACAAAAAGAAAATCTATTTAGTTCCCGACCATTTTTCTCCTGCCAAAGATATAAAATCCGCTGAGCAAATTAAAATGATGCGCGAATTTGCACGTAAATACGGCATCGTCAATTTTTTTGAAATCGGTTGTATGGGGATTGAACATGTCCTTCTGCCCGAAATGGGAGCCATTAAAGCCGGCGATTTAGTCATTGGTGCCGATTCACACACCTGCACTTATGGAGCTTTAGGAGCATTTTCGACCGGCGTGGGTTCCACCGATATGGCAGCAGCGATGGCGACAGGAGAAGTTTGGTTTAAAGTCCCTGAACAATTAAAATTTGTCTTTACCGGCAAGCTCAATAAATGGGTTGAAGCCAAAGACCTGATTCTCTATACCATCGGCCAAATTGGCGTCGATGGAGCTCGTTACATGTCAATGGAATTTACCGGCCCGGTTATTCGCCAATTGTCCGTAGAAGGACGTTTAACTATGGCGAATATGGCCATTGAAGCTGGCGGTAAAAACGGCATCTTCGAAGTTGATGACAAAACAGCCGCTTATTTAAAGAAAACTGGGGCAGGAAAAGGTCTTGTATACAAATCTGACCCTGAAGCGGAATACAAACAAATTTTCAAATGGGAGGCTTCGGCCATTGAACCACAAGTCTCCCTACCCCATCTTCCCAGCAATACCAAACCAGTTGGCAAATGCAAAAGTATTAAGATTCACCAATCTGTAATCGGCTCATGTACTAACGGACGAATCGAAGATATGCGTCTTGCCGCCAAAATATTAAAAGGCAAACGCATTCATCGTGATGTGCGCTGTATTATTTTGCCCGGCACTCAAAACATATCACTCCAGATGATCAAAGAGGGCTTAATGAAAACTTTCATCGAAGCTGGTGCGGTAGTTTCCACCCCCACTTGTGGACCATGTTTGGGTGGGCATATGGGAATCTTGGCTGAAGGCGAAAGGTCTATTTCCACCACCAATCGTAACTTTGTGGGAAGAATGGGCCATCCTAAATCCGAGGTATATTTATCTAATGTGGCGGTAGCCGCCGCTTCGGCCATCACCGGCCGTATCTCTTCCCCGGAGGATCTTTAAATGAAGAGTTCAGGACAAGCTTGGAAGTTCGGCAATAACATCGACACCGATTTAATCATACCCGCTCGCTATTTAAACTCGCATAATCCACAGGAATTAGCCAAACACGCCATGGAAGATGCCGACGCTACCTGGGCCAGCAAAGTGCAAAAAGGCGATTTTATCGTCGCTGGTGATAATTTTGGTTGTGGGTCTTCACGTGAACATGCTCCCATCGCTATTAAAGCAGCGGGAGTTTCTGCCGTCATTGCTAAATCTTTTGCCCGGATTTTCTACCGCAATGCGATTAATATTGGCCTGCCAATCCTCGAATCACCTGACGCAGCTGAAGCGATAAAAGAGGGTGACGAAATTAAAGTTAATTTAGTTACTGGAGAAATCGACAATTTAACTTCAGGCATGTCCTACTCTGCTCAGCCCTTCCCCGGCTTTATGCAACAGATTATCGATGCCGGTGGGCTGATTGAGTACATAAAGACAAAAAAGAAATAAATCTTTTTACAAATTTTACGAAATTTCTTCCACTTTTCATAGATATATAATTGGTATGATAGCAGAATCAATTGGAAGAATATCTGCGGGCAATATTCCGGTAACCTATCTTAGGGGCAAGAATCAGCATTGCTTACGTGTTGCTTTGGTACAGGCTGGCTTCTCCCCAACGGCTAAGGTTTTGGATAATGTCAGAAAACATAGAACGATTACAGAAGAATTGGTCAAAATTACTAGAGAGCATGGATTAGCCCCGGATATTGTCTTATTTCAGGAACTTTCAACTTATGGTGGCATGCTGCGCAGAAATATAATTCCTTCAAATCTAGAAGAAACAGAGATATTACATGCCTTTCAAGCATTATCACGACAATGCCAAACCAGCATTGGGTTTGGACGAATAAGACAGGGCCAAACCGGTCATCATAATTGTTATACAATTGTTTCGCCTATCATAGAAGAAGAACCCTTTAATTGCGACAAAGCTTTAGCAGATGTCCCTTCCTTGTCAGCTGGCTCGGGGCCAGCAATTTTCGCAAAATACCGAATCCTCATTGCTATTTGTGATGACTATATTCGGCTTGTTAAACCCAATCCATTTTTACAACAACCAGTTTCATTGCTCGTCAGACCAAGCTGTACAACAAATATGGGGGTTGAAAGCACCTGGATGTTAAGATTTGTATATTCTGAACCAATAGCCGTTATTAATCACACAGGAAAAGATATTTATGGATTTTCGGCCTATTCAGAAAGTTCAACCCTAACCCATTCGATGAATCATTTTGAAGAAGAAGTATTATTAGTTGATGTTCCGAAGGCTTAATGGCTAACTTTTTCTGCCACTAATTCCCCGATTGCCTTTGTCCCTAAAAGTTTTTTGGGGTCATCGCCGGCACTAAATAAATCTCCAGTGCGATAGCCCTCGGTTAAAGCCGCATTGACCGCTTTTTCGATCGCAATTGCCGCATTCCCTGCCCCAATATGTCGCAACATGAGCGCTCCGGTTAAGATTCTTCCTAAAGGATTGGCTTTATCTTGACCAGCCAAAGTCGGAGCCGTCCCTGCTCCACTTTCAAACATAGCTTTCCCAGTATCCGGATTAATAGCACTGCTGGCCATTAGCCCCATACTCCCCATGGCAGACGCTGCACCATCGGACAAAATATCACCATGCTCGTTACCGCAGGCAATCACCCCATTTAATTTGGAAGGAGTAAAAAGTAAAGCGGCAGCAGAATCTACCAACTGATGTGTAAGAATAACATCCGGAAATTCATTCTTGCCAATTTCCGTCACTATCTTGCGCCAATAATCATAGCGCGGCATAACGTTTGATTTGTCAATCGAAATAAGCGGCAGCTTTTGACCGCGAGCAAAGGTAAAAGCGGCACGAATATATTTTATAATTGTCGCTCTACGATAATAAGCAAAGTCCGTAATTAATTCTTCATTTCCGGTAATCTCGTTTTTAGGTTTATTACCTATAGCCTTCCGCACATTTTCCGGAAGATAAGACTTGAGGTCATCATTTCCAAAATAACTATCTTGCAAGAGAAAACGAATCCAAATTTGTTTAATCCCTTCTTCCGGGATCTCTTCTGGACGCACTTTTGCCAAATTTGAGAGAGCTTTATAATAATATATCGGTCTAAAATTAAGTAACAATTCCATTTCGCGCCGGATAGCCATCAAAGCCCTTACTTCGGGTTTCATCTGTGGATTAGTTACCCCAATCGTCGAATCGTGAGTAAAATCGCCTACTCCACCAAAAAAGATTATTCCAATTTCTTTTGCCAATTTAAACGATTCGGCGGGCAGAGTATCACCATACTTATCATAGGCATTCCAGCCCATGGGGGTTTCGATAAAATCTAGTTCAAACCCATCCTTCTTGGCAGCAACTAAAGAAACTTTTAGCGCTTGTTCCATCATTTCGGGACCGGAACCATCCCCTTTGACTAATGCAATTTTAACCTTTTTCATGATTCAATTTTTCCCCTTATTTACAATGAAAATAATAGCAAAAATATTGAAATTATTCAACAAAGCTATCGATATATAGCTGGGAGAATATATGGCAGAACCTACAGTAGTAAAACCGGCTAGGAAAAGAGTTGGCTTAGAAGCTGGGCGGGAAGCTGAACAAGCCCGTGGTACGCACAGGCAGCCATCAAGACTAAAAACACTTAATCCTCGAAAACCAGCTGCAACAAACATCCCCTATGCTGATCGTCCTTTACGGCTTTCGGATGTATATGAATCGCCAGAATCAATCATTAATCGATTGGCCTTAGAAGCAAAAACCCCAAGAGAACGCAGAGCCATCGATGAATTTAGAAATTATTACGAACAAAATCGCTTAGAGTATAATCGGGCTTATGAGATTGAGCGCTCACGCGGTGTTAGTCCAGAAACTTTTTGTAGAAGAGTTTATGAAGGGTTTGTTGAAACTCAACAAGCCAATTTAAGCGCTAAAATTGCTAAAGCAACCGCAGTTGACCGTTTCATGCAGGCAGCCAAACCGATCCAAACAGTTTCGGCAGAAGTAAGAATGCCCATCGTTGTTTTAGCTCGCATTGGCGAAATCACACAGATGCCCGCAGTTCGAAGTGAGGTTGTTCGCTCGGTAATTACTCTTCTCGTATCGGCAAGCACCAGTCCAGTTGTTCAGTCTGCCTTAACCGATCGTGCAAACTTTATCGGATTAATTGATGCAGCCAGTTCTATATCGACTAAAAGAAGCGAAGTAATTCAATTAAATCCAACACCAAAAAGCAAAGAAGTTACATCAGCCAGCCCTTCTTTAGAAACCACAAAAGCAAGCTCCCCTGAATCGGTTTCACGCAGTGAACAAATAGTTATGGATTTAGTTGAAACAGGAAAGGCGATGCAAACAATTACCCAGGCATTAAGCACTGCTCCAATAGCAGAAAGAAGCGAAGTCACGCAAGCCGCTGCAACCATAGTACACGAAGCAATTCGAGCCGACAATTCTCCTGAAAGAGTGCAGCAATTAGTTGCCGGCTGTCAGCTAGTAATTGAGGCGGGTCAAGCAGAACAAATATCTCGATTAAATTCTGCAGACATTGTAGAAATTGCGCAAATAGCTGAAATCATTAAAGGTGCTTTGGCTGAATCTAATTCCCCCACCCTGGTTCAAGCAGTTGCAAATTTAGCAGAAATTGATGTCACAGTTGCACGATCAGTTACTCGATCAGCCGCCATTGAGGCTGGACTAGAAACTGTCCCAATACTAGTTACTGCGCGTGATAACTCAACGAGTCTCTTTACCACAGAAATATTACTTTCTGCCCTCTCCGCTGTTGCAAGACAATCAGTTCAGGAAAGAGCAGAAAATGTTGTTCGTGTATCCTTTGATGGTAAGGCAGTTGAAAGTGAAAACGTAGTTCCACTTACCGTTCGCAACGCTGCGACTCCTGAAATCGCCACAGATAGATTACCACACAAAGAAAGAGAAGCGACTGAAGAAAGCAAAGCCATTGTTGCCAGTGCTCTGCAGGCAGTTGAAGTCGCCGCTACCGCAGGAAAACTCACGACTGCTTTAGCCGCGTTGAAGCAAGCTGCAGCAGTTGCTAAAGAACAGGGAGTAGAATTAGCCCTTAATCCTTTGACCTTGGGTTCTCTTTATGCTGGAATTATTTTAGACCGGCCGTTATTACGCACAGATTCACAGATTGGAAAATTCGTGGGTAAAGCGGAAGAAAAATGGTCAGCTAGCAATTTAGAAATTGTAAAAGAAGTATTGGAAGCAATGATGAATTCTTCACTCACAAGAGGCGTTCGCTCCGTTTCGGTTGCCAGTTTAGCTGCCGAGTTTTTCCTGAGCGGAATTATTATGCGTAAAGTTAAAGCCGACAAAGAAACAGCCAGTAAAATTATTGCCTTCTTAGCAAAACATAAAACAACCGTTAATAGCTTATTAGCATTAATTGAAAACAATAATACGGAAGAAGTTGTCAATTTCTTTGATCAACTGATCCTCGAAGCCAATCAAATTGCCGGTTTTATCCCCAACCCTCAACGTCCTGTCCAAATGGTAACTGACCCCTATTCGCCAGAAATTCTAGAACAAGCCTTAGAAGTTATTCTTCAAGCAAGATATTCTCTAACTGCTTAATAGCGATTTTTCTAACTGATAATACATTTTCTTTTCTAAACTATAAACTTCGAAACGGGCAGTCTTAAATATTTTGCTAGCATTAATATTGATTAATTTTGAAAACTCTTCTAATACCCGTAAGGCCTCTTCAACTCTTTTTGAATTAGCCGAAAAAATATCCAGTAGGGTTTCTCTTTTAGCTTCTTGTTTGGTGAAGCTATTCTTACCCACATCTTTTAGAGAATCACGGTGCATTAATTGCAAGTCTAATAATTTAGCAGAAAGACGAATTTGACTACGCAGTTTTTTAAATTTGGCAGTATTTTTGCTCTGATCAAGGACCAGACGAGTAACCTCTTCCATCACCCTTAGTCCTTCAACCGCCCGATTTATATTTGCATCCAAAACTCTCATTATTTTTCCATTTTTCATTAAGTCATTTTTCATTTTACATTTCACTCTTTACCCATTGCATAGGATCTACTCGTAGATTATGCACCGAGAATGCCCAATGCAAATGAGAGCCGGAAGATATGCCCGTATTGCCACTCAGAGCAATTGGCTGACCTTTTTCTACCGGCTCACCAACCTTAGCAATAAAACTAGAAAGGTGAAAATAAATAGTATAAATCCCTTGCCCGTGATCTACCACAACCGTCCCGCCATAGGCCTTGAGCTTTTTGGCAAAAACCACTACGCCATTGTTGGGAGCAAGAACCTTAGTCCCTGATACCGCTGCCAAATCAACCCCTCGGTGATTGCCGGCTTTTTTACCATTGATTATTTCGCGATGGCCAAAGGACATCGAAATCGGGTCCGTAACAGGGATAGCAAATTTTCCCTCCCACAAGCGCTTATCGCTTTCTTTTAAGATTACTTTTTCAACCTGTTCCCAATCATTAGCAACTATACTTGGCGCCCTTAATTTATTTCTTGATGGAGATAGAGTAAAACGAGTTACCGGAAAATGCGTAGTAGCAACTGGCATATCATATTTTGCTTCCTGTGAAATACCATCTTTAATGTAGTAGATTGTTACCGGGAATTTACCAACGCTGGCATTTGTTGGCACTCCAATATATCCAATATAATTAACATCATTATCGTAAATTTTGAAGCGCTGCCCGAGAAATTCACCTTGCTGTGCTTCTCCCATCCATTTTGGCAGATAGATTGCAAACGTCTTTCCCTGATAGGCAATACCTGGCACAGCAGCAAAATTGGCTTCATTCGCAAAACCGGCAAAAGAAAAAATGAATATGAAGAAAAAACTAAATATATGTTGCATGTTGTATTTTAACATTAATATAAACAAACAAAAAGGCGCCTCAAAATGAGACGCCTTTTTTATAAAAACTTGGCAGGAGCTGATGCGAGAACGACCTATGTATATACTCCTTAGAAAGGAGGTGATCCAGCCACACCTTCCGGTACGGCTACCTTGTTACGACTTCACCCCAGTCACCAATACCACCTTCACCCCGACGAATCGAGGCTCTGGGTGTTCCTGGCTTCCATGGTGTGACGGGCGGTGTGTACAAGGCCCGAGAACGTATTCACCGCAGCGCTCTGATCTGCAGTTACTAGCGATTCCAGCTTCATGCAGGCAAATTGCAGCCTGCAATCCGAACTGAGCTGCGCTTTTTGAGATTTGCTTGCCCTCGCGGGCTCGCTTCCCTTTGTACGCAGCATTGTAGCACGTGTGTAGCCCTGGGCATAAGGGCCATGATGACTTGACCTCATCCCCGCCTTCCTCCTCGTTATCCGAGGCAGTTTCGCTAGAGTGATCGACTTAACGCTATCAACTAGCAATGGGGGTTGCGTTCGTTGTGGGACTTAACCCAACATCTCACGACACGAACTGACGACAGCCATGCAGCACCTGTTCTAGCTTCCCGATTGCTCGGGATGGATTACCTTTCGGTTCTCTACTACTAGTATGTCAAACCCAGGTAAGGTTCTTCGCGTAGCATCGAATTAAACCACATGCTCCACCGCTTGTGCGGGCCCCCGTCAATTCTTTTGAGTTTTAGCCTTGCGGCCGTAGTCCCCAGGCGGTTCACTTAACGCGTTAGCTGCGGCACTAGAGGGGTCGATACCTCTAACACCTAGTGAACATAGTTTACAGCTAGGACTACCGGGGTATCTAATCCCGTTTGCTCCCCTAGCTTTCGTATCTCAGTGTCAGAAATGGCCCAGAAAGCCGCCTTCGCCACTGGTGTTCCAACCGATATCTACGCATTTCACCGCTACACCGGTTGTTCCGCTTTCCTCTACCACTCTCGAGTCAGGCAGTATCGAATGCGGCTACAGGTTGAGCCCGTAGATTTAACATCCGACTTACCAAACCACCTACATACGCTTTACGCCCAGTAATTCCGGATAACGCTCGCCCCCTACGTATTACCGCGGCTGCTGGCACGTAGTTAGCCGGGGCTTCCTCTGAGGGTACCGTCAATATCTTCCCCTCTGACAGTGGTTTACATCCCGAAAGACTTCATCCCACACACGGCGTCGCTCCGTCAGGCTTTCGCCCATTGCGGAAAATTCCTCACTGCTGCCTCCCGTAGGAGTAGGGACCGTGTCTCAGTTCCCTTGTGACTGGTCGTCCTCTCAGACCAGCTACCCGTCATTGCCTTGGTGGTCTATTACACCGCCAACTAGCTGATAGGCCGCAAGCCCATCCTAAAGCCCATTGCTGGATTTATTCCGCAAAAATAATCTGCGGAACACATCCGGTATTAGTCCCCCTTTCGGAGGATTATCCCGGTCTTTAGGGTAGGTTACTTACGTGTTACTCACCCGTTCGCCGCTAATGTATTGCTACATTCGCTCGACTTGCATGTGTTAGGCACGCCGCCAGCGTTCATCCTGAGCCAAGATCAAACTCTCAAAAAAGTGTTGATTTATTGACTCTATTACTTTAAAAAAATAGAATTGAATACGAGAACTCGCATCAATCTCGCTGCCAAATTTTCAAAGAACAATTGCAGAAGCACTATAAAGGAAGGAAAAAAGAAAATGTAGTTTTCTCTCCACCGAGGCAGAGGAACCAAATACTCGTCTTATCCCCTCCTTCCATTTAATGAACAATATATTATAGTCAAAATCGAGTCCACTTGTCAAGCATAATTTTTGCAAATATTTATTCGTACCGCAATGCAATAACCGGATCAAGCGATGCCGCCCGCATAGCGGGATAGACTCCAAAGAATATTCCCACCACTGCAGAAACTGTTGTCGCTAAAATCACCGCCCACCAGGCAATTACCAGGGTTCCCTTTATCGCGAACATAATCAAAAAAGCTCCCAGCAAACCAAAAAATATTCCTAACAATCCACCGATCAAACTAATCATCATCGATTCAACCAGGAACTGCAAAACAATATCTTTTTTCTTGGCACCAATTGCTTTACGAACTCCAATCTCCCTCACCCTTTCATTTACCGCCACAAGCATAATATTCATAATACCGATTCCACCAACCAGCAATGAAATGGCAGCAATCCCAGAGACAAAACCGGTCAATGCTCCCAAAATATTATTGACGACATCCAGCAATCCTTTCTGTGACATAAAACGAAAATCATCATCTCCCAAACGCTTTTCCAGCACGATGCGAACTTTCTCTTGTACCTCATCCATTTTAGCAGGGTCATGTGGAAAAATATTAAAACGCATTATCTTATTAGTCCCCATCATGTTTTGCGCGGTGGTTACCGGCACCACCATGCGTTTATCCATGTCCATTGGACCAATACTGCCAAGCGGAGCAGAAACCCCGATTATCAAATAATTACTGCCGCGCAATTTTATCCGCTCTCCGAGAGGATCCATTTCTCCAAAAAACTCTTTGGCAACTTTGGGACCAACCACCGCAACTTTAGTGCGGGAATCAACTTCTGATTGGGAAAAAAAGCGTCCGCTTTGCAAGGCCTTTCCCATCAACTGCAACATGTTGGCTGTGGTACCCATAATTACAGGGTTCTTAAAGACTTTTTTGCCATAATACAAATCGCCTGATCCAACAGTAAAGGCTACTACATCCTTTACTTCCGGCACTTTACTCTTGATATAACTAATGTCCCCATAAACAAACTTTGGTTCGGGTGGGGAAGAAGAATCTTTGCCCGCCGTAACAATAAAGGAATCATACCCTGCCCCCAAACTTTGGATTTGGTCGGTTACAAACAATTTGGCACCTTCACCAATAGTAACTAGAGTAATCACCGAAAAAATTCCAATAATTACCCCTAACATAGTTAAAAACGAACGCACCTTGTTTGCCGCTAAAGCCCGCAATGCCTGCTTCATGCTTTCGAAAATGAAAAAAATCATACATCCGACCTCAAGGCATCAATCGGATTAAGAGCAGCTGCTCTCATTGCCGGGTATACCCCAAAAAATGTCCCGACTAATAGCGCCCCAAAACAGGCAATTGCTGCCGCTTGCCAAGCGATTACCGCTTTCATTTTTAATGCCGCCATAATTCCCCAAGCCGCAAGCGTCCCAATAAATATTCCAATAATAGCCCCCACAACTGTAATTAAAACTGCTTCCAAAATAAATTGCATAAAGATATCTCTTTGCTTTGCCCCAATGGCCTTTCGGATACCGATTTCGCGCGTGCGCTCCGAAACCGCCACGAGCATGATATTCATTATTCCAATGCCGCCTACCAGCAAAGAAATCGCAGCAATGGCGCTTACAATACCGGTCAAAGCATTTAATATATTATTAATAATGTCTATCATTCCTTGTTGGGTATGGATATGAAAATCTTCTTTCTTGTGGCGCTTGACCAGCAAATTAGTAATTTCTTTAATTGCCTGGGGAACTAATTGCTCATTTTCAATCGTCAGGAATATTTCAATAATTTTTGTTTTCCCTAAAACATTCTCTGCAACTGTGGTTGGAATCAGTGCCATATCGTCCATATCATATGTAAGCATTGAACCTTTTTCTTCCAACAGGCCGATTACCACAAAACCAATGTTGTTAATTTTTATTCTTTCACCGATTGCCGATGAATTGCCAAATAGCTTATTAGCAACAGTCTTGCCCAGTACAACTACATGTTTCCGGCCGGCTTCTTCCGCTTTACTATAAAAGCGGCCTTCTGTTACTTTTTGTGAAACCGCATTCGGATAATCGGCAGATACTGCTATGGTAAAACTGGGAGTATATTCAGTGGGGCCAAATTTGATCCGCCCTTTCCCTATAATTTCTGGAACCAGATACACAATCTCAGGGATATGCTCTTTCATGGCTACCGTATCAGCATAAGTCAGGGTCAATTCGGGCATTGACATTTCGGCTTTCCCTGGATGTATTTCTAATGCATTGGCCCCCATCCCCCAGCCTCTTACCTGGTCAAGCACATAAGTTTTGGCACCTTCCCCCATTGAAACCAGGGTAATAACTGCAGCAATACCAATTACCACCCCTAAAGTGGTAAGAAGAGTGCGCAGTTTGCTCCCTAGCAGTGACTGCAGGGCTAATTTAAATGGCTCTTTGAGGTTTATCATCTAGCTATTTTTTCATTTGCCAGTTAGCTGATCGGAAATAATTTCGCCGTCTTTGAGTCGGATAATACGTTTGCTGCTATCCCCAATTTCCTGGTCGTGTGTTACCATTATTAAAGTAATGCCTTTAGAATTCAAATCATTAAATAAACGGATAATTTCTTCTCCGCTTTTAGAGTCCAAATTTCCTGTTGGCTCATCTGCCATGATAATGGTTGGATTATTCGCCAGTGATCGAGCGATGGCGACCCGCTGACTTTGTCCACCAGAGAGTTCCGATGGTCGATGATTGGCTCTTTCTTTTAGGCCTACTATATCTAGTAATTCGCTGGCTTTTTTGCGTCTTTCCTCAAAGCCAACCCCCGCATAAATAAGGGGCAGTTCAACATTTTCAATCGCGCTAAGTTTGGGTAATAGATTAAAAGTCTGAAAAACAAAACCCACTTTTTTATTGCGGATATCTGCTAAGGAATTATCATCTAGCTCATCAATATCGACATCATCCAGTAAGACATGTCCGGAGGTTGGCCGATCAAGGCAACCAATAATATGCATCAAGGTGGATTTGCCGCAGCCTGAAGGTCCCATAATGGAGATAAACTCCCCTTTTTCAACCGAAAAACTGACCCCTTTTAATGCCGGGACTTCCATCTTGCCCATCCGGTAGATTTTTTTTACTTCCTTTACCGTTACTACCGGTTGTTTTGTTTTAGAGCTGCTCAATTTTTACTCTCCCTTTATCTTTTAACTTGGATCCATTGCTGATGGCAACAATCTCTCCGCTAGACAATCCTGATGTAACTTCAGCGCTAGTGTAGGATCGTATGCCGGTTACAATTGCAGTTTGAAATGCCTGCCCATTTTTCACTACAAACACGGTGGGCTTTTCGTCCTTAGCTACAATTGATTCGCGCGGAATTAATAAAGTCTTTTCTTTTTTACGGGTGATAATCTCAACATTTACCGACATGTTTACTTTTAATTCATCGTGTTTAGAAATAAATTTAATTTTACAAGGGAACACATATGATTCTTCATCCATCTTCACACGTCCACCAACTTTACGTAATTCGGCAAGAGGAGCTATCCAATAAATTTCTCCTTCAAAAGCAATATCGGGATAAACATCTGAACTAATTTTCACTTTATCACCAATCTTAACGTTGGCAATATCAATCTCATCAACTTGGGCATTAACCCATGATTTTGAGTAATTAACCACAGTTATGGCTGAGGTTCCTGCAATCACGGTCTCTCCTTCATCATAATTAATCTTGGCAACAATTCCACCGGCCGGACAAACTAGCCGAGTGGTATCATCAAATTCAGCCAAAGTCTCACCGCCATAAACCCTTTGTCCTTCTCTTACAAAAATGCTAATTATCTTGCCGCCCATTTTTGGACCAAGGTCATACACAGGAGCATCCACAATTCCACTAGCAGTGATCACTTCTTCAATCGGTCCAACAGCAACTATAGCTGTTTTTATTTTAACCACATCCCGATTCCACCATCCAATTAAAAAATTGCCAATCAGAAGCAACAAAAGAACACCAACGATCCACAACCATTTCTTTCTTAGAAAATTCATCATTTAAATTACCGCCTTTCCAACAGATTTATTTATTCGTGCCCGAGCAATTTCGACCTCAAATAATGCTTGCAAATAGGCCGTTTCGGCTTGAGTCAAATCAACTTGTGAATCAAGCACGTCTGTATTTGTTCCCATTCCCGAATTATAGCGAGCAGTGGTAACTTTATAACTTTCTTCGGCGGATTCAACAGCTTGCTTAGTAGAATCTACTGTATCAAGAGCGCTCTTTAAATTCAAGTAGGCATCATGCACTTCCTGATCAATATCATTCTTTAATTGCTGGACATTTGCCTGTTGTGCAGATAAGTTTTCAGAAGCTTCCTTTACCCTATTTTCTCTTCCCAAGCTATCAAACAGTTTCCATGATCCAACACCTGCCACCTTCCAACTAGAGACATCGGATTGGAAGGTCGGATATTTTGTGCTTTGACTTCCAGAATTAGCAGACAACATAATTGAAGGTAAATATTCACTTTGTGAAAGCCGAACTTGATCTTCTTTTATCCCAGTGGAAAGCAGATACATTTTCCAATCAGGCCGATTGACATAGGCAATTTCTAGTAAAGTATCATATTCAGGTAGATTACTTACCTTCCCCGAAAAACCTTCATCTTTTAAATCAACCGACTGTTTTTGGTTATACCCCATAGCGTTGTTAAATGCATCCTTTGAAATTGCAATATTATATTTTGATTTGATCAGATCAACATTAGCATTGGCAGATCTTACTTTTGACCGCAAATAATCTGCCTTGGTTGCCATACCAGCATTCAACATGGATTGAACTTGAGCAAGATGTGAGTTAGCCATGGCTAAAGACTCTTCCATCAATACTTCCAATTTTAGCGCTAACAAAACCCCAAAGTAGGTTTGCGTAACATCAAAATAGGTATTGATAATTGTCTGCTGCAAATCCTCACTAGCTGATTCAGCACCCTTTCTGGCAATACCATAGCTTGGAAACAATGAGGCAACAAAGACAGGTTGAGATAAAGCTGCCTGTAAACTAGAAACCGTTGCAGCAGCATCCGTTCCAATTGCAATATTTTGTGTTACAGCGCCGGTAGTGGTTTGAGTTGTAATTTGAACGTTCGTTGGTGAAGAATATGCCTGATCGTAGTTTCCAGACAGATTAACCGTTGGAAAGAAAGTACTAAGCGCTTGATTTAATCTTGCCCCCGCAGCTGCCGCCTTCTTTTGCGAGGCAATTACCGTCGGATTTTGTTTAACCGCAACTTTTATACTCTCTTTCAGATCCAACGCCTCAGCTTTAACCAAGATTGAAGCCAAAATTAATAGAAACACAAAATATTTTTTCATCTACTTTTCTCCTTTTGTCTTTATTCTAATTTACCTTTAAATCTAAAAATACTAATAGTTATGATGGCTACAGCCAGTACAAGCATTGGCCATACTTGCGGCCATAAATAATTGACGCCAATTCCTTTTAAGAAGATTTCTCTAACAATTGCCAAGAAATATCGCAGTGGAACAAAAAGAGTGATAAATTGAATGAATGGGGGCATATTTTCAATTGGAAAAATGAAACCTGAGAGCAACATTTGAGGGGCAGTTACCAATAAGTTAGCCATTCCGGCTTGCCTTTCATTGCTGGCAAAGGAAGAGATCATGACACCGGTTCCAAGACCGGCCAATAAATAAGCTGCTCCAAAAAGGAACAGAAGCAGTACGCTTCCGCGCATTGGCACACCAAACCAAAGCGTAGCAATTAAAAAGACCATCACCACATCAAACATCGCCACCACCCCAAAGGGGATTAATTTACCGGCAATAATTTCCATAGGACGCAAAGGGGTGACCGACAACATTTCCATCGTGCCACGGGTTTTTTCTCTCACAATGGAAGAGGTGGTTAAAATCATGCTGATAAGCATTAAAAGCTGGGCAAAAATACCCGGCACATAAAAATAGCGGCTTTCGAGATCACCGTTGTACCAGATGCGAGACCGCAAATCAAATAATGGCTGGGCTAAAACTGACATACCACTGCGTTCTAAACGTTGATTGTAGATATCACTACCAGCTTGTTGTCCAATCATAGTTACATAGGACTTGGCAATTGAAGCAATCGTAGCATTGCTACCATCCATATCCACCTGGACATCCGCCACTTGATTATGCGCAATTTTTTGACCATATTTGTGCGGAACATAAATAACCAATTGGGCTTTGCCGGTATCTAGCATGGGAGCAATTTGGCTACGGTCGGACAAACTATAATTGATATCAAAATATTCGATATTGCTAAAATGCCTTAAAAAATCGCGGCTGTAATAAGATTGATCTTCATCCAAAACAGCCGTCGAAAGATGTTTGATATCCATCGAAGCAACATAGCCCAGCAAAAAAAGCTGGACAATTGGCATGATAATAGCAATAAACAGCATCCGCTTATCACGAAAGAGCTGTAAAATCTCCTTCTTCATAAAATGAAATAAGCGACTATCAAGCATTAATCTAACCTCTTATTAAACTTGCGAATGCTAAGGGCGATAAAGAAGATACTAAGTAGCGTCATCAAAGTAAAATCTTGCCAAAAACAAAACAAGCCCACTCCCTTTAGATAGATCGCCCTTAATATTTCAATAAAATAGCGGGCCGGGACAAAAAGGGAAACCGTCTGGAGTACCCAGGGCATATTGCTGATCGGAAAAGTAAAACCAGACAATAGAATGGCTGGCAGCAAAGTTGTAACCGAAGTCATTTGCATGGCTGCCTGGCTGGAGGTAGCAGTCGTCGAAATAAACAATCCTAAAGCCATCGTTCCCATCAAAAAGACAAACGAACAAAAAAGCAGCAATAGATAACTCCCTTTTACCGGCACATTAAACAAAAGATAAGCACAACCGGTAATTAAAAACATATCAAAGAAAATAATTATAACGTAAGGTAGAATTTTACCGAGCATTAATTCGTATTTCCTGATCGGGCTAACAATAATACTTTCCATCGTCCCCTGCTCTTTTTCGGAAATGATGGTTAAAGAGGTTAATAATGCAGACACTTGCATCAAAACAACAGCAATTAAACCGGGCACAAAAAAGTCCATAGATGAAAGATCTTGGTTATACCAAATGCGCGGAATCACATTAATCGGAAAGAGAATAGGATTTAGCATCCCAAGTTTTGCCGCTTTTAGTTTTATGAGATCAGCGTTAAACTGTGTACCAATTGCCTGTACATATCCCGAAGCAGATTGCGCCCAGGTTGAGTCACTCCCGTCAATTAAGGCTTGAACCGTCGCCGTCTTCCCTCCCCTAATTGCTTGCCCAAATTTATGCGGTATATTTAAAACCACCTTAGCCTTGCCACCATCCAAAACCTCTTGAATTTCCCGGTCAGAATTAAGGCTAGAGACCAAATTAAAATATTTATTATGAACAAAACGATCTATCAAATTGCGGCTTTCCACCGTCTTATCCCTATCTAATATTGATATTGGAACATGTTCAACATCCAGCGAGGCGGCATAACCATACAAAGTTAACATTAAAAGCGGCATAGCAATCATGATAGCTAGGGACATTGGATCGCGAAAAAGAGAAATAAACTCTTTCTTAATCACCGCATATAATCGGCGAAGATTGATATTGTTCGATTTCATTTTTTACCTTTTTGGGCTAATTCGGCCTGTTGTTTTTCAACTAAAAAGACAAAAACATCTTCCAGAGAAGGCATTATCTTTTCCATTCTTTTGACTTGCAACCCGGCTTTGGCTAATACATCTCGAATATCTTTTTCATATTTAGCATCTTCCACCAACACATGTAAAAAAATGCCATACAAAGAAACATCGCGGCTAAAGGCCTGGGAATGAAGCACCTCTAACCCCTTCATTACCGAATCGACCTCAATTTCAAAAAGGGTACTGCTCGTCAAAGTAGTTTTTAAATTTGCCGGTGAATCACAGGCAATCATGTCGCCAGCACTAATGAGCACAATTCGATCACACATTTCCGCTTCGTCCATATAGTGAGTGGTCACTAAAATGGTAATCCCTTTGGCAGACATTTCTTTAATAATCTTCCAGAATTTTTTGCGCGAAATGGGATCAACCCCACCGGTGGGCTCATCCAAAAACACAATTTTAGGTTCGTGGATAATAGAACAACCTAGGGCCAAATGTTGTTTAACCGAAAGAGAAAGCGTCCCGGTGATAATATCTTTGCTTTGAGTAAGTTCAGCTTGTTCCAATATTTTATCCATCTGTTCTTTACGGGTGGCACGATTGGTTTGATACATTCCAGCATAAAAATCGATATTTTCAGCAATGGTTAAATCATCATACAGACAAAACTTTTGGCACATATAGCCAATGTTTTGTTTAATCTTTTGAGCCTCTTTTCCCAGTAGATAGCCACCAACTTTGCCAGAGCCAGCCGTAGGATCATATAAACCGCATAACATCCGGATGGTGGTAGTTTTGCCGGCCCCATTTGGCCCCAAAAAGCCAAAAACCTCTCCCTTATTAACCGAGAAGCTAATATTGTTTACAGCGGTAAAGCTGCCAAATTTTTTTACCAAATTATTAACTTCTATTGCTTTTTCACTCATGCGGCAGTTTCAATCGCTTTTATAAAAGCGTCCTCCAAAGATTTGGTTCCGTAACGTTGCTTGATTGCATCAGGAGTATCACAAGCTAGCAATTTACCTTCACGAATAAGTCCAATCCGACTGCAGCGCTCGGCTTCGTCCATATAGGGAGTAGTTACAATAATTGTTACTTCGGTCAAACCATAAAGGATCCGCCAAAATTCACGCCGAGAAATGGGGTCTACCCCTAGAGTTGGTTCGTCCAGCATAATGATCTCAGGCTTATGGATCAAATTACAAGCCAGGGCTAATTTTTTTTGCATCCCACCCGAAAGATTGCGACCCCTTCGATCCCCAAATTTTGCCATACCGGTAAATTCAAGCAATTCATTTCTTTTTGGAACAATATCTTTCTTTGGGACGCCATAAATTTCCGCAAAAAATTCGATATTTTCATTAACCGAGAGGTCCCCGTAAAGCGCAAAACGTTGCGGCATATAACCAATTCGATCGCGAATTTCTTCCTCTTTTGTCTTGGTATCAAAACCTAAAACAAAAGCCTCCCCTGAGGTGGGAGACATAGCTGTAGAAATAAGACGCATGGTAGTGCTTTTACCGGCGCCATCGGGGCCGACCAAGCCAAAAATTTCTCCCGGTTTGACCTGCAAATCAAGTTCATTTACCGCAATATTGGTCCCAAACTTCTTGGTTAGCTTCTTGGTTTCTATTGCAAATTGCATTCAAATTGACCATCCGCCGGCATCCCCGGTTTTAAGCTGTGATCAGGATTGGGAATAATAACTTTAACTTTATAAACGTAAGTAGTTCTTTCTTCCTGAGTTTGAATAGGCTTGGGAGTAAATTCTTCTTTGTCAGAGATGTAGGATACTTTACCAATGAAAACTTTCTTGGGAAGCGAATCAACGGTTACTTTTACTTCTCCCCCTAATTTGAGCTTACCAACCATTTTCTCGCCAACATAAAGATAAAGCTTAACTACATCCAAATTCGCCATAGTACAGATTGGGGATCCAGGAACAACCAGTTCTCCTGTTTCTACCGCCTTTGACAAGATAGACCCTTTCATCGGGGACGGAATAGTAGTATAAGATAAATTATTTTGTGCAAGGGTCTGCGACGAAGCCGCCGCTTCAAAATTAGCTCGTGCATTGTCTAGCTGATCAGCACTAATCGATTGCGAGGCATACATCTCTAGGTTACGGTTATATTCATTTCGGGCAAGTCGATATCTGGCCTTGGCATTATCCAGCTGAGCTTGGTAATCTTGTTTTTCCACCTGCACCAAAACCTCACCGGTACTAACATTCGATCCTTCATCAATATTTAATTGGATAATTCTGCCAGTGATCTTACTACTGACTACAACTTCAGTAACTTCAATCGTCCCAGTTCCATATATCCCCTTATTCAGATAGCGCATCGCAAAAAAAGCACCATACCCAGCTACAATTAGAATCGCCAAAATGACACCAAATATCACCAAACGCTTTTTCATCTTATTCCCTCCTTAAATTACAATAATTTTGTACCAACATTCTTATTAATTCTGGCCTTGGCAACTTCTAAGTCATAAATACTCTTCAAATATTCGTTCCGAGCTTGGGTTAACGATTCCTGGGCATCTATTACCTCAAGGTTGGTTCCTACCCCAGAATTGTATCGCATCGTTGAAACCTTTTCACTTTCTTTTGCTGATACCACAGCTTTTTGGGCAGTAGCAATTACGGCCATTGCCGTTTTTAGAGTATAGAAGGCATCTTTAACTTCCATTTCAACCGAATTTTTCACCTGTTCCTCATTAGCAATTTGGGTATTTAAACTGGCCGCCGCTTCACGCACCTTGTTATAAATTGTAAAACCATCAAAAAGGGTCCAAGAAGCCGATCCGGCAATTGACCAAGAATTAACTTTATTATCAAAAGTCGGATAGGTGGTATCTTGATAGGCGCTGTTTCCGCTCAAATAAACGGTGGGCAAATAGGCAGTTTTGGCTAAATTTAAATTTTGTTCGGCAATTTCTTTTCCAAAAACAAAACTCAACCAATCAGGACGATTAGCATAAGCCGTTGAAAGCAGTAATTCCACATTGGGAACTTGTAATTTAGGAATTTCATATTTCCCACTAACTTCAACAGTAGTATCCAAATCAATTCCAAGAGCATTGTTAAAGGCATTTTTAGTAGTTTCATAGGAGTTATAAGAGCGTGTTAGTGCCAATTCTGCATTGGCAACCCTTACTTCCGCCCGTAAAAAATCTGCTTGAGCTGCCACCCCATTGCGTAGCATCCTAGCAACCTGGTCGTGGTGGGTTTTGGCCGTTTGCAGAGAATCCTCACACAACTTGATATATTCTTTGGACGCTAATACCCCATAATAAGTAACAGTCACATTGAAGGTGGTATCTTGAATTGCCTTCCGCAGATCCTGTTCGGAAACGTTGACGGAACGGGCGGCCATATTATATCCAGGAAACAGAGCACCAACAAAAATGGGCTGAGACAAGGAGGCCGAATATGATTTTGAATTATAGGGTGTGGTAAAACCAAAAGTGTACGTTTGAGACACTGCCCCTTGAGAAGTAGTGGCAGTTATTTGGACGGTGGAAGGATCGGAATAAGAACGCCCATAATTACCGGCCAATTTGATGGCTGGGAAAAAGGCGCCAGTAGCTTGATAAAGCCGAGTTTGAGAAACCTCTAAATTGCTTTTGGCGGATTTGATGCTGGGATTTTGCTGGAGGGCAACGTCTAAGCTCTCTTGCAGTGTTAAAGCAAAGGAACTACCCGACAATAAGACACTAACAAATATGGCTATGAGAATTTTATTCTTCATTTTCATTCCTATTTTACCTCTTTTGAGGCTTAGATTAAAAGTCTTTTTTTTCATTTATTTATTTTCTTTACGTTTAATATTCTTATGGATCTTTCCAAGCGATTTAACAATTCGATTTAAGACTTCCGCCATGCTTTTAGACTTAATCAAAACCAACCCAACGTCATCAAACCCGCGCACAACCATCAGCTTATCCCCCACTGCGATTTTAAAATCTCTGCGCGCTTTCGCAGGAATTACGATTTGTCCCCTTTCACCCACGGTGACCATGTCGTACAATCGATCTTCAATATTAATATTTTTCACAGCATTTTCTCCTTAGTATGAATAGTATGAAATGTATGAATAGGATACTATAGGGGGATAAACAAGTCAAGCAAATTATTCGTAGCGGAGGGCTTCGACTGGCTGCAATTGTGCAGCGCGCCAGGCGGGCCATAGGCCAAAGGCAACCCCCACAAAAACCGAGAAGAAAAAAGCCAGCAAAATTGAACTTAAACTAATCGTAACATACCAGCCAAAAATAGAAGAAATTCCTAAAGAAAAGAGAGACCCCAATATTACACCTAAGGTTCCACCCAGCGTACAAATTAAAACCGATTCCACTAGAAACTGGATCATAATATCCCGGTTTTCTGCTCCCAGGGCTTTGCGCAAACCAATCTCATGAGTCCTTTCCATCACCAAAACCAGCATAATATTCATTATCCCAATTCCTCCCACCAATAAACTGACGGCGGCAATTGATCCAAGCAGCAAAGCAAAAGTCGCAATCATCTCACTGGCCGCTTTTTGGATATCGGCCATATTGCGCACTTCAATTCCATCCATTTGTTGCTCAGAAAAACGATGCAATTTGCCAATAACGGGAATAATTTCATCCTGCACCGGCGCAATGGCATCGGCATTACTGACTTGAACATCAAAATAATTAATATAATCGGTACCTAACAAACGATACATGGCCGTTGAAATCGGCACCAGGATTTGATCATCGGCATTTTGAAAACCAGTTGCTCCTTTTTCTGGTAATACACCAATTACTTTAAAATTAATCCGATTAATTCGAATTGGCTTCCCAACCGGATCATCTTCTCCAAACAATTCGGTGGCGACTGTTTTGCCAATAACTGCTACCTTGGCCCGTCCGGTAACATCCGTCGCTGTAAAAAAATGGCCAATAAGCGGAACCGCATTACGAATATATTGATAATCCGGTGAACTACCCAACACCCGCGTATTCCAATTTTTACCCTGAGCAACCACTTGCGCCCTACCCTGGACATAAGGAGCAACTCGGCTGACGGATTCAATTTCTTTTAATGCTGCCAAATCTTCAAAAGTAAAACGAGTTACTGTATCGGATGCCAACGCAACACCCCGCGATCGAAAAGAATTGGTAACCATCAGCAAATTAGTTCCCATGCTGGCAAAACTTTGTTCAACTTGTTTCTGAGCACCCGAACCGATAGCCAACATCGCTATAACGGCCGCAACCCCAATCATGACACCTAGGATAGAAAGAATGGAACGCAATTTATTAGCAAAAAGAGAGAGCATTGCCTCATAGGCATAATTCATAATACCGGCCAAAGTGACTGAGCTATTGCTAACCGGTTTTACGGTAGTTGCATCAAATTTCTTATTATAATTTTCGCCCGGCTTCTTCTTGTCAGAAATAATAATACCGTCTTTTAAAGCGATTATTCGACCAGCTAATTGGGCAAGATCAGGCTCATGGGTAACCATAATAACGGTGGTCCCCTGCTGATTTAATTCTTTTAATAGACCCAAAACCTCCAGCGCCGACTTTGAATCAAGGTTTCCGGTCGGCTCATCGGCAAAAACAATCAATGGTTGATTAGCTAAGGCGCGGGCAATCGCCACCCGCTGTTGCTGTCCACCCGAAATTTCGTTGGTTCGATGGCTAAGCCGATCGCCCAATCCAATTTTGTTTAAGATTTGCATTACCCGATCTTTATCTTTCCTAGTTGCATGCGTATAAAGAAAAGGGAGCATAGCATTATCAACAATATTAAAACGTGAAAGCAAATTAAAAGATTGGAAGATAAAACCCAAATAGCGGCTACGCAAAGCAGCATATTGGTTATCCGAAAGAGCGGTGACATTTTTACCCAGCAGTCTATATTCTCCGGCGTCAGCTTTATCTAACAGTCCAAGAATTGATAGTAGAGTTGATTTACCGGAACCAGACGACCCCATAATGGCAATAAATTCACCCAGCTCAATTGAGAGAGAAACTTCCTTTAAAGCCGGAACCAAAAGCCCTTTTCCTAGCTTATACGTTTTACCAATCTTTTTTAGTTCAATTAAAGCCATTATTTCTTCTTCGAACCAAAAATATTAAAGGGTTGGTGACGATTATTGCCAATAGTATCTTGAATGATTTTGGCACTGGGAATAACGACTTCATCCCCATCTTTCAAACCAGCCACCACTTCAATACTTTCCTCGCTTTCCATGCCAGCTTGAATTTGCATAGCTTTTATCTCACTATTCGTTTTTACGAACACATACGTCATTTTACCTTTTTGTTTTACCGCTTTTTGAGGCAAAATCAGTACATTATTCTTTTCACTCAACTTAAAGTTTACGGTAGCACTCATGCCGGAGCGAAAAAATTCGGGAACAGAGTATGGGCGAACATCCACATAATAGACCGTAACATTATTAACTGTGACTGATTCATATGCGATCTGTTCAACATAGCCGTCAATTAATTGGTCAGCATAGGCATCTAAAGCAATACTGGCTTTTTGTCCAACTTTTATCCGGCCGATATCGGTTTCATCAACCTGTGCTTGCACGATTAATTGGTCAGACATTACTAGCACAGCATCACTGACCGAAAAGTTCTGCCCGGGCTCCATGCTTCTTTTAATAATTACTCCACTAATTGGCGCCATAATTGGAGCCGCCTTATATACATCTTCCCAATACTTTAATTCGTCGCCGCCTTTAGCTCGCGCCGCATCTAATAGAGTTGCCCGCTCGGTGGAGCTCATTCGCGCCAAGACCTTACCTTTTCTAACCCATTGGCCTTCTACGACCAAAACTTCTTCTACTCTACCCGCCACCGGTGGCTTTATTTCCAAGCGATTGCGGGGAATAACCACGCCGGTTGTCGGCAGTTGAGCAAGAATGTTGCCACGGGTGACTTTAACAGTTTCAAGAGGCGTTTCCTTGGAAGAAGTACAACCCACGGTGAAAGATACAATGGACAAGAGACTAACGACTAAAAACAATATTCCCCCCAATTTCCAGATACCCTGATATCCTGATACCCTGTTCGTTTTACTTATCATTCTACCCACCCTCCATATGATTTATACCAACTTGCTTCCGCTAGCAGAGCCGACTTTTGATAATTTAATACTCCAATTTGGTTATTAATAAATTCATTTTGAATTTGGTCCCATTCATAATAATTGGTTAAACCATTTAAGTATTTTAATTGGGCAATATTGGCCCTTTCTTTGGAAGCAGAAAGATAAGTGTTTTTTAATTTAAATGCATCTATCGCATCACGGTAATCAATATAGGCTTTTTCAATTGTGTAAAATATATCTTTTTCAGCTTTATAAAAATCTTCTCTGGCTTTATCTAATAAATAGCTTTGTACTGCCCGGTCAGCAAAATTGCTGCCCCCCGGAAAAAATGCATAAGAAACATTAAGTGACACTGATTTGCTAGAAGTAGAAGGCGGCCAGTTATTTCCAGATTTTTGATATGAACCCGAAAGTGAAACCGTCGGCAAAAATTCACTCCAAGTAGCTTTTTGTGAAATATCGGCCAAATCATAACTATTTTTAGCCATTCGATAAACCGGTGAACTCTTTGATAAGTTATCAACATCCGGCATGAGGGTTAGAGAATAATCCATTTTACCTTCGGCTGAAGCAATATCGTTTTCGATAATTTGGGATAATTTTAAACGTGCAATTTCTAGCTGTCTTTTGGCGGATGTAAGATTAAAGTTAGCTTCGTCAAGTTGGGCTTGCGTTCGCATCAGGGTTCCGCGATCTTCTTTCCCGCTTTCATAAAACAATTGGATCATGCGCAGATTTTTCTCGCGCATAACCTTAATTTGGTTTTGTACCTTTATATTTTCTTGTGCCACAAACAAATTAATAAAAGCTTCGCGCAATGTATAGTAAAGGCTAGCTCGAGTGCTCTGCAGACTGGACTGGTAGTAATCCAAAGTCACTGCAGCTGATCGGTTTTCATAATAATTACTAAGCCCACTAAAGATATTTTGGGTAACACTAAGGCCATACGAATAAGAAGCTTCAGACGAAACAAACAGGCCTCCTTGAGAATAACTGGCTGACATTTGGGGCAAAAAAGAACTATATGACTTATAGTAATTCCAACGGTATGCTTCTAGTTGCTTTTGCGCCGACTTAATATCATTACTGCGCTGGGAAGCATGCGTTATGACTTCATCCCAAGTCATAGCACTTACTTGGCTAAAGATTGCTCCAAAGACCAAAAATATTACTAAATATTTCTTCAATGCTTTCTTTTTTCTTCCTTTTTCTGCTTCATTATAGCATCGAGTTTTTTCTTTTGTTCCGGGGAAAGGAATTTGCGCAGCTCAACAATTCGCTCAATGCGCATCAGATGAATCTGGGCATCATTTTTGCTTATTTCTTGAATATATGAGGCCACTTTCTTCATGTCTGGATTGTCTAAGGATACCTCCACTTGGACCTTATCAAAAAGTTGCCTATTTTTTTCGCGAATAGATTTGGCTTTTTCTTCAACCCGGTTAGCATCTGCTACGAATTTTTCTTTTTGTTGATCAGTTAACTCCAGGTCTTTCGCCATTTTCTCGATCATCTTTTCTGGGCTATGGGATTGCGGCGGACCAACTTGCGGATCAGCCATTGCTCTCCCAACTAGTAACAACATTCCCATTATCAAAACTAGAACATATTTTCTCATCATTTATTCCTCCTTATATTAATTGGCAAAAACATATTCCGAAATTACGCTATTGTCAGCTATTTTAGCTTGAAAAACGTATTCGGCAACATTAAGTCCCTGATTAGCTGAAAAAGGCATCTTTTGAAAATAATAGATACCACTGACCAACATAATAAGCACTAATCCACCGGCGGCCAGCTTTTGGTATTTTCTCTCCATAACCCGACCGTTTATTTTACCTAGCAATTTTTCATCTAAAGGGTCAATCGCATGACTTTTTAATTTCCCAATATATTGTTCATAATTAACCAATTTTCATCACTTCCTTTTTGATAATTTCGCGAGCTCTTGATAAGTTGGATTTAACCGTTCCAACTGGCATTTTAAGCAGCTCGGCAATTTCTCCAATCTGCCGATCTTCTACGTCAGCTAAAATTAAAATCATGCGTTGTTGAGGATTAAGTTGCTGCAGCGGCTTAAAATCCGCTAAATCCTCCCTCATCTCAACTTCTTCATGGCCAGGACTTGCAAAATTAGTAAACATGTTTAACACCCACTGATAACGATTCTTTTTTTTGACATAATTTAATGACGTGTTAACTGCTATTTTATAAACCCACGTACTTAACTCAGCTTCCCCTCTAAACCCTTCTAATGCCTTATGCACAGCCAGAAACACTTCCTGCATCAAATCTTCACGCTCCGAATGTGGATAGACATAGCGTGATACTAACGCCCACACTTTATCTTTACATTCTGCATAAACATTCTCAAACACCAAATTTGGCATTGTTCCCCTTAAGCTTTTAAAGTTTAGACAATTATACAATGAAAAAGGTTCCATGAAAAAATTGCAACAATTGAGATGAAATAAGTTAGAAGCAGGTTTTCATTAATTTCTTAGCTAAATTAACCGCCCCCACCGCATCCAGGCTGTAATTAGCCCCAATCTTATCAGCATAGCCTTTCGTCACCACCGCACCACCAACCAGGAGAGGGATATTTAGTTTAGCCTTCGCTAAAGCATCTTTAACCACGTTCATCTCAACCATAGTGGTTGTTAGCAATGCGGAAAGTGCAATCGCGTTAGGTTTTTCCTTTTTGGCAGCTGCAATTATTACTTCGGCTGAAACATCTTTGCCTAAATCAATGACAGTAAACCCATTATTCTCTAGCATCATCCTGACAATGTTTTTGCCAATATCGTGAATGTCGCCTTTTACTGTAGCCAAAATAACTTTACCGGCAGACTTAACCGATCCCTTTGGTATCTTTGCTTTGCACAGTTCAAATCCTACACTCATAGCTTCAGCTGATTCGATAACCTGCGGCAGAAAATACTCCTTCCGCGAAAACTTTCTACCAACCATTTCCATCCCAAGGATTAATCCTTCACTAATTATCTTCTGTGGATTATTTTTTTTATCCAGAGCTTGTTTTACTAAAAGTTGAACTAAATCGCGATTGCCATCAATCACAGCGTCTTTAACATCTTTAAAATTCTTAAATACAACTTCTTTAAGCACAATTTCGCGTTTCTTCTCCGCCGGTTTGCCTAATCTTCGCACTCTCTCCACTTCCGCCTTAAAAGCCTTCAATAATTCCTCCCTGCCTTCTGCCCTCGCTCCCTTTCCTTGCCCTCCCTTGCCCTTGATTGCCTTCTGAATTTCTTTTTCCCCCACGTCTACAATCGCCGCATCCAACCCATAAGCGACAGCCAATTGCAGATATAAAGAGTTTAATGTGTCCCGTTCCGGCATCCCGTGTGAAACATTACTTATTCCCAAAACGGTCTTCACTCCCAATCTTTCTTTCACCATCGGAATAGCTTTCAAGGTTTCAAGACAGCCTTGAATTCCTACTCCGGCAGTCATAACCAAGTTATCCACAAAAATATCTTCTTTCGCAATCCCGATCTCCTGTGCCGATCGCACAATTCTTTCGGCAATTCTAAATCTTTCTTCGGCCGTTTGCGGCAATCCTTTATCATCCAGTGCCAAAGCGATAATGGCTGCTCCATATTTTTTAGCCAGTGGCAAAATCTTTTCCAGGCTTTCTTTTTTTCCATTTACCGAGTTAAGCATTGCCCTTCCACAAAACATCTTTAACCCTTCTTCTAGCGCATAAGTATTGGGGCTATCAATTGAAAGGGGAAGATCAGATGTTTGTTGAACAGTTTTCACAGCTAAATGCATTAGTTTGGATTCAACCACTTCTGGGCATGAAATATTGGTATCTAGCAGATCAGCTCCGTTTTTAGTTTGCTCCTGTGCTTCTTGCCTTATTATTTGCATTTTATTTTGCTTAAGTTCTTCTTGAAACAGCTTTCTTCCCGTCGGATTAATCCGTTCACCAATTAGCAGCAATTTTCCCGGGACAGCCTCAACCACTCGCGTGCGGCTCGAGAATTTGGTTATTTGATTTTTAATATTGGGCTTTATTTGTATCTTGTTTCTTGTAACTTGTATCTTGACCTGCTCAATGTGCGCTGGACTCGTACCACAACACCCCCCAATTATCCTAACTCCCATTTCAGCAAACTTTTTCGCAAAAGCGCCAAACTGTTTTGGGGTCATTTTGTAAACTGCTTTATCTCCAACCAACTCGGGCATACCAGCGTTGGGCATAACCATAATTGGCTTACAGCTAACAGCTAACAGCTTCCTTGCAACCCTTAACATGCCCTCTGGACCAGTTGAACAATTGGCCGAGATGATATCAACACCTAAAGCTTCGAAAACCGCTACTGCAGCCTCAGGAGTAGTTCCATAGATGGTTTTTTCGCCTTCATCAAAAGTCATGCTGGCAATAACCGGCAATTTGGTTTCGTTTTTTACGGCAACGATACCCGCTCGCATTTCTTGCAGATCTGAAATAGTTTCTATGATGATGACATCAACTCCACCCTGTTCCAAGGCTTTGGCTTGCTCAGCAAAGGCAACATAAGCTTGATCAAACGTGACTTCACCCAGGGGATCAATTAATTGGCCAAGTGGACCAATCGAACCGCAAACAAATTTATCATTTCCAGCTGCTTTTCTGGCTAATTTAGCAGCTGCAATATTTATTTCACTGGTTTTATCGGCATATTTATATTCGGCTAATTTAATGCGGTTGGCTCCAAAGGTATTAGTTTCAATAATATCAGCACCGGCAGAAATATAAGCACAATGAACAGCTTCAACTATCGAAGGATTGGTAATATTTTGCAGGTCAAAGTTGTCTTCGGGTCGAACCCCCCGTTCCATCAATTGGGTTCCCATTGCCCCATCGATAACTAATATCTTTTCAGTTAATTCCTTTAATAATATTGTCATTAAACATATTGAATATTAATGAGAATAGACTTCAACGGATGAAACGTCACTTACCACCCAGCCATGAGTATTATCGACAAAATGAACAGATCTTAGACGACTAGTGGTTAAGGCGCCTTCTTGAGTTGTCCAATCAGTCCCGGAATTTATAGTGGTCATGATCGTACTAATAGTTGTAGGTCCAGTTAGATACCCAACCACCCAGCCTTCATTAGAATTTGCAAAAGAAATTCCCGTGAGATTACCACTTGCAATTGGTTGAGATGACCAGGTGGTACCCCCATCCAAAGAAGCTAATACAAATCCTGCATCCGTCGCAATAAAGGCATGCAAACTATCAGCAAAGCAAACCGAATTAAATCTAACCGAACCATACCCTGAAATCGCTTCAGACGTTATTGACCAATGCTGTCCCGCATCAACAGTCTTTAATATAATATTATTTTGCCCAACCGCAATGCCATTATTTCCATCTGCAAAGGCAACCGAATATAAGGCTTCCGTTGTCCCTGAAGTAACGGAGGACCAATTATTTCCATAATTAACACTACGAATTATTGTCCCATTCATTCCAACAGCAATGACAAGACCTAAATCACCATAACAAACCGCTTTTAATTCTTGGGTTGTAGCGCTACTCTTGGTTGACCAACTACTCCCTCCATCAGTAGAAAGATAGACTTCACTTGTACTACCAACAATACAGAGCTTTTCGCTTGCTCCCATAAATGTAACACCATTAAAATTATCAGAATTAACTGCAAGCTCTTTCCAATTCCATGAATTACCCCCATCTTCAGTTAACTTTATAACATTGTGATTCCCTACAGTAACTCCCTTTTGACTATCAAAGAATTTGACAGAAAGATAATCAAAAGTAGGTCCCGTAAAAGTCTGAGCTCTCCAAGCAAGTGGCCTGGTTGTGGAAGTAGTAGTTGTTGTTGGCGTTTCGGTGGTCGTGGTTGTAGCTTCGGTTGTGGTAGTTGGCGTCTCTGTGGTGGTCGTTGTTGCTTCGGTCGTTGTAGTCGGCGTTTCGGTGGTCGTAGTTGTTGCTTCGGTCGTGGTTGTCGGAGTCTCGGTTGTCGTGGTAGTTGATTCTGTCGTTGTGGTAGAAGAAGTCGTTGTTGTCGCAGCTCCACAACCCGATGTAATCAACCCATAAACGAATAAAACAGAAATCAATCCACATAAAGCCACCAAAGACACATACTTGTTTTTCATATCAATTGATCCTCCTTTAAAATACTAGTGGATGATAACATTATCACAGCCGAATGGCAACCAAAATTAAATAGAATATTTATTGGGGCAATCGTTTCATAGTATAAGCGTTTTCATCATTGTCTTGGTAGTACTTTTTTCTTGATCCAACAACTTTAAAACCATATTTTTCGTATAGCTTTTGTGCTGCGATATTTGTTTCTCTCACCTCAAGATAAACTGTATCCGGTTTTTTTAATACCTTTTCCAGCAACATGTTGCCTATCCCTTTTCTGCGAAAATCGGGATGAACAGCCATATTGATTACATGAATTTCATCCAGGATCTTTTCTGTGCCGATGTATCCGATTATCTGATCTCCCTCTTTTGCCACCAAATATTTGTGTTCATCTTCCCTAAAAACCGATTCGCTTTTTGGCGCTGAAAACGAAATGTTTTCTATAGCCACAACAGCGGGTAAATCCTTCTCCGTCATCTGAATGATCCTAATCATGGAAAAATTATAGCATACAGACTATAATAACTACCATGAATCTTTGGCCGTTACTTATCACCTTTGCCATCATTGCCTCGGCTGAGCTGGGCGATAAAACCCAGCTTTTAACCCTGGGATTTTCTACCCGCTTCCCGCTTTGGACAGTAATTTCAGCAGTTTCTGCAGCATCTGCCGTCTTAATGGCTTTGGCAGTTATTTTTGGCGGAGTAATCAATCAAATTATTCCTCAATTTTATATGCAATTAGCAGCTGGCAGTCTTTTTATCTTTTTTGGTATTTTAACCATTTTTGGCAAGGAAAAAGACGAATCCATTTCAAACAAGAACAATAGCAATCCATTTCTTTTTATTTTTTCAGCTTTTTTTCTAGCCGAATTAGGCGACAAAACCCAATTGGCGACTTTTGCCCTTTCTGCCCAATATGGTACCCCTTTCCAGGTCTGGGTGGGAGCTACTTTAGGAATGATACTAATTAATGGCATTGCCGTATTTGCGGGTCTTTGGATTAACAAAATTATTCCCGAAAAAACCATTAAATATGCCGGAGCCGCTATCTTTATCCTCTTTGGTGTTTTTACGCTGTATAGTATATTTAGTAATTCGTTCCCTTAGAGTCTTCGAGCCTTTGAGGCTATTTTTTTGTTCCGATGTTCAATCGGGACCCCGAATCATAAATATGATAATGGTACTCGGGACCTCGAAGACTGTAAGACTCAAAGAAAACAGCTAACGATTAAATTCCCGAATATTTGGTTTATGCGAATATTTTGGTGATAATTGATAGACATCTTCTGTCTGCCCAGCTTTAATCTTTATTAAACCAAGCTTAGCAACATTAATCCCTAAAGGATCACAAAGTGATCTGTCAGCAAAATGAAGATTTTTATTCATCACATTTTCAAACTCAACAACTTTTCCAGCAATTCGCATTGGCTCATTAACACTTAATAGTTTTGCTTTTAAATCATCTAATTTTATCACTTCATCAGCAGATATACGCTTCATGGCTCCTTTTGAAGCAACAAATAGCGCATAATTATATTCATCTGCCCTGGCATCTAATACAACTGCAATTTCACCGTCTTCATTCACTAAATTATAAGCAATTGCCTCTAGAGTAGAAACGGCAGCTAAAGGAACATTTAAAGTTTGGGCTAAAGTTTTAGCGGTAGTTAATCCACCTCGTAAACCAGAATATGATCCTGGGCCAATCGTCACTGCAATTCCATCAATTTGATCCGGCAATATGCCAGCTTCTTTTAGATATAAGATGATGTTCTCTGACTGCATCAAATCAGCAGTTAATTCGGCTAGAACTTTTTGTTCGTCAACTAAACCAACACTGACTATCTTAGTAGCGCTGCTAATTCCGAGGATACGCATATTTTCCTTTCTTGCTCCGAGATCACATCAAAGTTTATTTTAGATAGTGAGGCCGGCTTAAAATCCCCCAATTTCTCCGCCCATTCAATAACGCACACTCCACCTCTATTAAAATATTCTTCAATCCCCAATTCCTCAATGGCATTAATATTTTCTAAACGATATAAATCAAAATGATAAAGAGGAAACCGCCCTTTATACTCGTTGATAATGATAAAAGTGGGAGAAGTAATATAATCGCTAACCCCTAACCCCTCCGCGATCCCCTGCACTAAGGTTGTTTTTCCAGCCCCCAACTGCCCTTCAAGGGCAATAATAGCGTTGGGTTTTAGAACTTTTCCGATAGCCTTCCCAAAAGCAATTGTTTCTTCGGCACTTCTGGTAATTTTACCGTATTCATCCGTACCCATCCGTTTCAATCCGTGCACAAACTACCAGCGTTCGTAATCGTCGGTCCCTGCCCCCTTTATTTCCTTAAACCCCGGCAGTTCATCGTCATAAGTTTCACCTGATTCGGTTTTTCTTTCATCAAACAATGATTCAACTGTTTTTTCTAAAATAGGATGCATCAAATTAGGAGCAATGTCCTTGAGCGGTTTCAAAACAAATAATCTCTCATGCATTAAAGGATGCGGAATCTGTAGCTTTTCATCTGAAATTATTTCACCGCCAAACACCAAGATGTCAATATCAATTGTCCTAGGACCCCATTCCATTTCTCGCTCCCTACCCAACGCCGCTTCAATTTCGTGGATAAGTTCTAGCAACTTATAAGGATCAAGTTTGGTTTTTATTTCAATGGCTGCATTAATAAATGGGGGCTGAGAGCCAGCACCCTCGGCTTGAGTTTCGTAGTTGGTTGATCGCCGAATCACTTGAATATTGGGATTTTTTTCCAACAAGAAAATAGCTTGTTCAACATATTCTTCCCGATCCCCTACATTAGAACCCAGCGCAAGATAAGCAATTACTCCGCCCTTTTTCATCTTGATTGGTTTTTGCTTCTTTGATAAAACGGGAGCATTCTTCTTCGCCGATGCTATCTTATTAACTTTCTTTGCCTTTACCACTTTCTTTTTCGCCGCTACCACCTTCTTATTCTTCTTTTTACTTACCATCAAATCATTTCCTCCTTAGTATTGCATCAATCATTTTAACTACTCTTTGCATTTGTTTTACATCATGCACTCTAACCAGGTTTGCGCCATTTACAATGGAAAGAGCAACCAATGCGGCTGTTCCTTCTAGCCGATCATCAACCGGTAAATCCAAGACTTTACCAATTACATTCTTGCGAGACGGCCCAATTAAAAGAGGACAACCCAAAACTTTTAGTTCCCGCAATTTATTAAATATTTCAAGATTCTGCTCAACCGTTTTACCAAAACCAATGCCCGGATCAACGATTAATTTCTCATGTAGTATACCAGCTCTTTTTGCAATTGCAAGCCCTTCTAATAAATAATCACCAATTTCAGCCATCATGTCAGAATAGACTGGATTGATTTGCATCCCTTTTGGAGTACCTTTAATGTGCATTAAACAAACGGGCACTTTCTCCTCTGCAACAACTGTGGCCATATTCGTATCTGCTCGCAAACCCGAAATATCATTAACCATAGCGGCTCCAGCAGCAATGGCCTGCCGAGCCACCTCAGCTTTGGTTGTATCAATTGAGATAACCGCGTTAGTAGATTGGAATACTTTTTTGACAACTGGAATCACACGACTAATCTCTTCTTCAAGGGAGATTGAGTTTGACCCGGGCTTTGTAGACTCCCCTCCAATATCAATAATATCTGCCCCATCTCGCAGCATTTGCTCTGCATGTTCAACCGCCTGATCAACAGATAAATATTTCCCGCCATCTGAAAAAGAATCAGGAGTAAAATTTAATATGCCCATTACAAAGGTGTGCTGGCTAAAGTCAAACAATTTATTGCCAATTTGCATAGGCATTGGAGTAGAATCATAATTTCTTAGAATCGCTTCCAGATCAATGGCTAACACAGGCAAACCAAACTGATGCGTTTTCATCTTATTGGTTAAATATTTAAAATGTTTTAGGGTACCTAGCAATAAAACATCAGTTTTTTCTACCGACAGATTAATTGAGCCATGTGAAGTTGCGGCCTCCCCTCCGATCGAAAGCATTTCTTGTTTAAGTATATTTGCAGCTACCGGACGCAGGTCCTTTATTTTTATAGCTCTATAAATTGCTTTGGGAGCCATAAGCTCAATCCCAGCAAGATCAACTCTGAGGGTTTTTAATTCTTTTTGGGCTTCAGCAATATTTGCCAAAGCAATAATGCGGTTCATATTAGCTCAAACCGAACGGCCTTTTTGGTATTCTTGTTTACCTTTGAGCGATCATCTAGCCGCACCCCTGCCACCCATACAATTGAACCACGGTTTTCGACTAAGGGAATTAAATCTCTCATTTCTGCAGAGACCTTTTCATCCACGAATAAATCTTGTAATTTTTTGCTGTCTTTCATCCCCAAGGGAACAAACTTATCTCCTTCTGCTCGATTGCGGACAACCACATTTTTGCTAAGATAAGCAAAATCAGCATAAGCAATATTAGCTGGTTCTCTTTGAATCTTTGCCAAATCAAAATCATTTACAACCGTAGCTTTAATTGTTTTTCCAACTTCCGTGATTTTTATTTCGCCAGGAATTGGCAATAAATACTTATATGGCACAGCATTTATTGATTTTGGCCGACAACGTGTAAAAGTTAAATTCCCCAAACCACCAACCACAAAAATACCTGCCGGCATATGCAGTTCCCATTTTTCGGTTTTCGTTAGTCCTTCCAAAATACTACGGACATGAGAATAAGTCAGATCAGTCAAATCCCCCTTTATTCTTTCAATTGCCAAGCGAACAACATAGCTTTGAATGGGCCCTTCTAATTTTAAAATCTTATCAACTGCCAGTGCTATGGAGCCACCCTCATAACTAACGATGCATTTTTCGAGAGCTTGCTCAGCTTTGTCTTCAATATACTGCTTATCTTCGGTCAACAAGATTATAGTTTGTAAAATAATCTCTTTTATATTTAGGTTATACATTTTTAATTGCGGAACAAGTTTCAACCGTACACGGTTACGCAGATATTTGGATTCATAATTAGTGTGGTCGCGCCTTGGAACCAACTTTAAACCACCCACATAATCTTCGATATCTTTGCGCCAGATTTTAATTAGTGGGCGAACGATTTTGCCGCGTTTTACCGGGATACCGCACAAACCTTTCATCCCTGACCCACGCAGAAAACGCATCAGAAAGGTTTCGATATTATCATCAGCCGTATGGCCAATAGCAATTTTGGTTGCCCCTATTTCCTTAGCAGTTTTTTCCAAGAAAGCATAACGAACCTCACGGGCGGCGCTTTCGATAGACAACCCTTGCTCATTAGCATAGGTTTGCACATCAATTGCTTGAGTCGTTGCAGGAATATTTAATTTCTGGGCTAAAGTTTCGACATATTTAGCATCAATTTCGGCTTCACCTTTGCGAAGCAAGTGATTTAAATGGGCCACATGCAGATTAATCTTTAATTCATCTTTATATGTAGCTAATAGATTAAGCAAAGCAACGGAGTCCGGACCACCAGAAACGGCCACTAGAACTAAGTCATTTGGCTGGATTAAATCATATTCTTGTATTGCCTCAAAAAATCTATTTTTTAACATAAGCAGCCTTAGTGTGGGATTTGGAAAGTTTTACCATTAAAAGAGCGCAAAGCACAATAGCAACAATAACTTGCCAACCCCAAAACAACCGCAATTTCAAAATATTCTAGTGGCAAAAACAAATAAAAGCGCCAAATCAGGTTAACCAATAAACGCATGGCAAAGAAAAGGCCAAAAAACCAAACCCAAAGGCGTAAAGCTTGGGCTCCATGATCTCCGACAAATTCTTTTTTTCGATTTGAGGATAATACGATATAGATTGCTGGGACCCAAAAGAGATAAGCACTGGCAACAAAAGCCCTAGTTTTTACGTTTTGCATATAAGCAATAATCCCTCATTCTTCTCCCTCATTCATCTCCTTAACTTGCCGGGGGCCAGGATTGAACTGGCGACCTAAGGCTTATGAGTCCTTCGCTCTAGCCAACTGAGCTACCCCGGCATGATTTTACAAATTTGTTACCCAGAATATCATAATCAAAAATCATTTGCAATATGAATAGACGGGTGCTAAAATGACCAAAGTTTCATAAAGGGAGGAATTTAACTTGGCAGATACAGTAAAAATTATGGTTATTGACGACGAACCTTCGGTGCTCGAATCCTTTAAAATGATTTTAAAAATTAAAGATTACGACGTTGACACCTACCCCGACGGTCCCGCAGCCATCGCCGCTCTCACAAAGGGAAAATATGATATCGCTTTTGTTGACTACAAACTACCTGGAATGGACGGGTTAGAAGTTTTAAAGAAAATCAAAGAAATTGATCCTGATGTCGAAGTTTGTATCGTCACCGCTTACGCTACTGAATCGTCACATGCTAATGCTATTACGCTTGGGGCATTAGAATATTTACGCAAACCATTCCTCATGGAAGAAATCTACGAATTAGTGGAACGCGGTCTTAGAAGAATTCGATCTAAAAAAGCTCATCACGATATGGGGCCAATGGGTCCAATCGGCTCAATCCATTAAGTAATTTTTAGCATTCTATCAATGGCTAATTTGGCTTTTTGGGCTGTTTCTTGATCAACAGACACCTCAAACTTCATGTCTTCTAGAGCGAATAAGACTTTCTCCAGCGTAGTTAATTTCATATTAGGACACAGGCACTTTTCGGTGACTGAAAAAAACTTTTTAGCGGGATATTGTTTTTTTAGAGTATGAATAATCCCAACCTCAGTCCCAATGATAAATTCATTCGAGCTCGGATCCCCCGCTTTTTTCAGCATCTGCCCGGTTGATAAAGCTGAATCTGCCACCGCAATTACTTCCGGGCGACATTCGGGATGAACCATAACAAAGGCATTCGGATGCAGTTCTTTGGCCTTCAAAATCTCTGCCGGATCAATCCGCATATGCGTTGGACAATAACCGTTCCAAAAGATAAACTTCTTATCTGGGACTTCGGTAGAGACATAGTGACCTAGATACTTATCAGGGACAAAAAGAACCTCATTTTCCGTAAGACTTTGAACTACTTTCACTGCATTAGCAGACGTACAGCAGATATCGGACAAAGCTTTAACTGCAGCTGAACTATTTACATAACAAACCACGGCTGCATTCGGATGCTCTTTTTTTAATTGAATAAGTTGCTCTGCATTCAGCATATCAGCCATGGGACAGCCGGCATTTTCGTCAGGCACCAAAACAACCTTATCGGGAGATAAGATTTTAGCCGTCTCAGCCATGAAGTAGACCCCACAAAATACTATAACTGCCGCTTTGGTTTTAGCGGCTTCAATCGATAAACCTAACGAATCACCCACATAATCGGCAATATCTTGTACTTCACCAATCTGGTAATTGTGAGCCAAAATAACAGCATTGCGCTCTTTACGTAGTTGGTTGATTTTATCAGTAATATCCTGCACTACCATCCCTCTGCAATTAGCCTTTCCTGAATTTTCTTACGGGGCTTAGGGGATATTTTATTAATAAAACCATTAGCTTTTTCAAGCCATTGCATTACTCTTGCCGGTGACATTTTCATCATATCCTTCAACTCGTCATCACTATAATAGGAACCCATTACCTGCTTCTTAGAAAGTTTATCTTTTAATTTCATTGTGTTTAATCTCCATTATTCTTTTTAATGATCCGACATCGATCCAATCCCTTATTCGATCAGCCTTATCTTTCATTGTAATTAAATCATCTATTGAAACACAAGAAATACTAAATCCTTTACA
Organism: Candidatus Margulisiibacteriota bacterium; assembly: GCA_041658745.1. Taxonomy (GTDB): domain Bacteria; phylum Margulisbacteria; class WOR-1; order O2-12-FULL-45-9; family O2-12-FULL-45-9; genus JASEHX01. The sequence goes on from JBAZZP010000002.1 coordinate 204,752, forward strand.
CTTAAATAACTTACGCTTTTTATAAGCCTCGTTAAAATCAATCGGGTTATGCAAGAACACATCAATGCGTTTATCTTCTTCCTTTAAGTTATGAAAAGCAACTGCTGAGCATTTAGCCCATTTTGTTTTTGGCACTTTTGATTTATACCCTAATTTCCTCATCACTTCAATAAATTGCTCGAAATGTTCTTTTGATAGATCAATCATAAGATCCAAATCTCTAGTTAATCTATGTAGTCCATACAAATTAACAGCAACCCCCCCAATAATCAGATAGCGAATTTTATGTTTATTTAACGCCTTAAATTCCGCTTCATAAAATGACTCAATCATTACTGTATTATCCCTCCACCTAGAACCTCATCGTTTTGATAAAACACCACCGCTTGTCCTGGGGTAATAGACCTTTGTGGTTGTTTAAAAACAATCTGCGCAATATTCTCAGACCTACTCTCCGTGTTGCCTTTTCCGTTTATCGTCAGTGTTGCATCCGCTTCAAGAGAATTATAGCGTATTTTAGCGGTGATGTTCAAAGACTCAGTTGGCACTACTCCCGAGATAAAATTAACTTCTCTAGCTGTTAGCTCTTTGCCCAAAGTATCGTTATCATTTCCAATTACTACGGTATTATGAGGAGCATCAATCCTTACCACATATTTGGGTTCTCCCAAATGAGCACCGATTCCTTTTCTTTGACCAATAGTATAAAAAGCAATTCCCTCATGCTGGCCAACTACTTTGCCCGATAAATCTACAATTGGCCCGGGCTTTACCGCTTCTGGACACTTCTCTTTGATAAAGCGGACATAATCATCGTCTTCAATAAAACAAATTTCCTGGCTCTCAACTTTATCCGCAACGGGCAGGTTAAGCTGTTTAGCTTTCCTCCTCACTTCTTCTTTCGTCATCTCTCCAAGCGGAAATAAAACATGCGCAAGTTGTTCTTGATTTAGCGTATAAAGAACATATGCCTGATCCTTGCGTTTATCAATTCCTTTTAGAAGTTTATAATTTGTTGTTTGTGATTTGGGACTTATTTGTATCTTGTCACTTGTAACTTGTATCTTACACACTCTAGCATAGTGTCCAGTAGCCACAAACGCAGCGTCCAATTCCTTAGCTTTTTGCATCAAATGATTAAATTTTAAAAATTGGTTGCAGCGTATACAGGGATTTGGCGTTCTACCGTTTCGGTATTCTTCAATAAAGTTATCAATCACCTTTTGCTTAAATTCGTCACGAAAGTTGAGCGTATAATGCGGTATTCCCAGCATGTCCGCTACCCGCTTGGCATCATTCACTTCAGCCACCGAACAACACCCGCCGACTCTCCTACTCCCAACTCCGATCTCCGAACTCCCATCTCCCTCCCAGACTTGCATAGTTATCCCTATAACCTCGTACCCCTGCTCTTTTAGCAGCGCTGCAGCAACCGAAGAATCAACTCCGCCAGACATGGCGGCGATGACTTTTACTTTTTGGCTCATCTTGTACTCATTATAACAAATATTTGTCGCTTTGAAGATAAAAATAGACTGAAATTTGTGAGTTTACTTGAAGATAAAGGATTGAAGGCAAAATTAAATAAGGAAAAATAAATGACTGAGAAGATAACGGTAAGGCTTCGTCTCCAAAGATTTTTGAGTCCGGTTAATCGACCCACAAAATTAGCCAGAAATTTAGCACCCCATCTTGCTAAACTGGCCAGAAGCGGAACTGATCCAATAAATTGTGCTGAAACATATCTCTTTGGCCATAATAGAATTGATTTTAGTGTACTTTCGCAAAGAGGAATTAAGAGTATTTCAATTCCTTCGTCATTTGCTACAAAAGATCAGCGGAAAATTATAAAAGGTATGCTGATTATCATGCTTTCAGCTCGGGAATTACCACAAGCCTTGCTCAGCTCCTATATAGCAGAATTTCTGTCAATTGAAACAATCGACAGATCCACAACAAATGCTCCAAGGCTTGGCGTCATAACTCCCGTTAAATCGGCTCCACCTCCACCAACAACTGCGACACCCTCCCTCTCACCAGAACCAAAAGCCTCGGAGAAAAAACCTGCCACAAAATTCAGATTTAGCCATCTAAGTCCTGCCAGTAAAATCACATTTATAATAACTGCGGGGCTAACTCTTGGTCCTTTGATCATTTTATCGTTCGCGTGGCCATCAGCAAGTCTCTTGGTCGCCGGCGGTGTTGTAGCCGGTCTTTTATGTTTTTCTATATATTGTTATAGTTCGGAGAAAGCTAACTTTGAGGGAAAAGGGATTTTATATATTAATGAAAACGCATTTCCATCCGAACAAACCCGTGCGGCCATCCGGCAAGTCTTGATAGAAAATAAATTGGGAAATGGAATGGATCTTTCTTATTACGAGGACAGGTCAGCTGGCGATTCAATGCCGAGGATTACTTCCTCTCAAGAAGGTACGATTAAAGCTATCCTCCAGCGACATTTAGGTCTGCAAACAAATATACCCATAGAGGTAAGAATTTTTGAATGTACAGATAAAAAACGTTCTTTTGTTGAATTTTACTATTTTACTTCTCAATCCATAACAGATAGTTGTTGCTGTTCAAGAACAGAAAAAATATCACTATTAAAACTTAAATTAAATTAACTCTTTTCATACAGCGGCGACATAGAGCGTAGTTTTTGGATGATTTTAGGCAAAATATCTAACAGATAATCAATTTCCTCATCGCTATTATACTGGCCAATTGAAAAGCGGATGGAACCGTGGGAAATTTCATGAGAAAGTCCTATGGCAAGAAGAACATGCGACGGTTCAAGCGTACCTGAGCTACAAGCCGAACCAGTTGAAGCCGCAACCCCTTCCATATCAAGGTTTAATAAGATCGATTCTCCTTCAATATAACGAAAAGAGATATTAACATTTTTTGCCAAACGCTTTTCGGGATGACCATTTAAAATAACCTCAGGAATATTATCAAATATTCCCTTTATCAGTTTCTTCTGTAGTTTTTCCGTGTGTTCCCTCCGTGTCGGTAGTTCTTTCATTGATAATTCCGCCGCCACTCCCATTCCAACAATCCCCGGAACATTCTCGGTAGAAGCCCTACGATTTCTTTCCTGCGCTCCCCCTCGAATAAAAGGAGCAATCCTAGTTCCTTTACGAATATAAAGTGCCCCCACTCCCTTTGGCCCGTAAAATTTGTGCCCGGATAGAGAAAGCAAGTCAACTCCCATTTCTTTCACGTTTACTTCAATTTCGCCAACCGTTTGCACGGCATCCGTGTGCAAATAAACGCCTTTTTCCTTGGTAATCTTGGCAATTTCAGCAATTGGTTCGATCGTCCCCATCTCGTTATTGGCATGCATAATTGAAACTAAAACTGTCTTATCCGTTATTGCTTTGGCAACATCTTGTGGATCAACTAAGCCAAACTTATCCACTGGCAGAATCGTAACGTCATAGCCATTCTTTTTCAAATATTCGCAAGGTTCTAAAATAGCATGATGTTCTATCGCAGAAGTAATTATATGATTGCCCTTCTTCGAATTAGCGGCTAAAACTCCGTGAATGGCAAAATTATCGGCCTCAGTACCACCGGAGGTAAAAACGATTTCTTCGGGCAATGCCCCAATTAATTTGGCTAATTTTTCACGCGCTGATTCAACCGCTGCCCGAGTTTCTTGGCCAAAAAAGTGCAAACTGGAAGGATTGCCGTACTTTTCAGCAAAGTAAGGCTGCATGGCTAATACTACATCAGGATGGCATTGCGTTGTGGCTGCGTTATCCAGGTAAATGCGTTTCATTCATACTCCCGGTTCGGTAACCCTTTAAATCAAGACTAACATAAGTATAACCGATTTTTTTAAACTGACTATAGATCTCATCCCTGATTTCATCATGCATCAAATTAGGTAAAGATAACTCATCCACTTCAATGCGAGCAACTGTATTATGATGCCGAACACGCAATTGTTTGAACCCGAGTGAACGTAGATACCTTTCAGCTTCTTCCACCATACTAAGGATTTCGATGGTGAGCGGAGTACCATATGGAACCCTAGAAGCCAAACAGGCATCTGATGGTTTATCCCAGGTAGGCAAGCCTAATTTTTTTGAAATTTCTCTAATTTCTTGTTTATTAAATTTGAGTTCACTTAGCGGACTTCTTACCCCAAACTCTTCTTTAGCTATTCCGCCCGGTCGAAAGTCAGATCGATCATCATAATTTGAACCGTCAACAATGTAGTCAATCTCTTTTTCTTTTGCAATTTCACTTAATCTGGAAAACAACTCTTTTTTGCAATAATAGCAGCGATCTTCTGGATTACAGACAAAATGCTTATCCTCAAATTCATTGGTTTTAATAACTTGATATTTAACGCCAATTTGCTCACAAATGCTTATAGCCGCCTGCAGTTCCTCATTAGAATATGTCGCCGAATGGGCAATTACCGCCAAGGCTTTATCATTGTGGACATCTTTAGCTGCTTTAAGAAGCAAGGTGCTGTCTACTCCCCCCGAATAGGCTACAAGCACCGGACCCATTTCTTTAATTTGCTTTTTTAATTTGTCGTATTTATTCATGACAAAAGTAATTATAACACACTAGAAAAAATTCCAAGAACCAAGCAACAAAAAACAAATAATATTTATATCACAACAATCAATTAGTAAAATTTATTATATTTGCACATTTTTTAAGTTCATTCGGAGTTTGATATTGTTTTTTAAACGAATAATACAAAGATACTCCAGCATCGGATATTCTTTTCTCCTTTTGCCTAATCCTAAGCCTTTTTAGAATCACCTTTTCAGGCGCTTTACTTTCAATAAAGAAAAAATCGGCTTTTGTTTTCTTTGCTATGGATATAAGTGGCCGCCGCAGTTCTATTCTGGCAAAGGAAGCATCGAGAATAACACTTTCATTAGCACTCAAATATTTTTCAGCTTGATCATAAAGTGAAGCATAAGTCCTTTTAGTAAAGTCTGGGGAATAAAGTTCTTTTAAAGCACGTTTATCTGGGCGGGAATAAAAGGGAATACTTGCCAAGGTCTTACGAATTTTATCGGATTGTAGGATTGATAAGCCAAGCTCAGCAGCAATCTTTTTGGCCAAAGTACTTTTTCCAGATCCAATCATCCCACCAATGGCAATTAAAAGCGGTTTTGGGTTAGCATACTTACCAGCTAGTTTTAAATACTTCTGAGTAAGTCCTAATTTGCCTTCCATAGCAGTAACCATCGCCCGGACAATAGCATAATGGCATTTATAAAAATCAAGCAAAGCCAGCAATTCCCAATCTTTACTCTGTTCCAGGTAAGTTCTTAAAAAGACTTCGGCTAATTCCTTATGTCCTTTAAACTCGAGCTCCATCAGCAGAAAGCTGATTTCAGCCGCCACGTCGATATAGCGAAACTCTTGATTAAACTCGATACAATCAAAAATATAAGGTTTATTGAGATAAAAAATGTTTCCAGCATGCAAATCGCCGTGCAGATCTTTAATCTTGCCTTTCTGCATGCGATTTTTAAAGATCAATTTATGTTCATAGACAAAGTTATGCAGGAAGCTCTTTCCCTCACAATAAATATTTTTATTAATAATTTTCTTATAAAACTTATCCAGCTCATAATAATTTAGATCAATGACTTTAATACGGTGCTGCCAGCTGCCAAAAGCTTGTATTTGGCGGCTAGTTTTGGCTTTGCTATGGAAAGCTAACACTGCCAGAGCAATCTGTTCCATCATTTTAGGAGTAACTCTGTTTTGGGCCAGCAGGATATCCAAACGCCTTTCATTCGGCAAGGTCTTCATCATCACTGCATAATCAATAGTTTTCCCTTTTCCACCAAAGGCATATTTCCCATCGAAACTAAGTTTAACTGGGACAACCTCAAGATAGATTTCGGAAGAATAGCGGCGGTTAAGGCGGATTTCTTCTAAACAAAAATGCTTCCTTTTAGCTAGGGATGTATAATCCACAAAATCAAATTTGACGTTCTTTTTGATTTTATATGTAAATTTAGGACCAACCAGGACATAATCAATGTGGGTTTCGATTAGTTTAAAGTTTGAAGTCTTTAATCTTTTAATAAAATTTGGGATAACATTCACAAAAGAATTGTACTACAGATTAGGTCAGGATCAAATCCATAGAGAAACGCGGCTCATAAATTCTAAAAAGCCCCCTCAATAACGCCTCTGAACCATTCAACCGATAAATCTTCCCTAGCATGTTCGCTCAGGCTATTTAGTACTTTAAATATCCCATCACCAATCTCTGGCTTCCACATTCCTTGAGATATATCACCCAGTGCTGTTAAGCTGTCCGGCTCTCGAATTAAGTCAAGGTACTGCCTTCTAACCCAGGTTCCCGGGAAGGGGAATAAGGGTGTAATCGTTGGGATAACGGTCAGAACTCCACCAGATAATGAATCAAAAAGCCCTATTAAGTCACAGGCACGTAATAACGTTTCCCGGTTATCAAAAGGAGTTGCCATTAAAGAAATTTTAATACGATAAACCGGTTTTCCATAGATCGGATCAAAATTATCTCTCAAAATCCTCCCTAGCCCCAAAATTGCCGCCGCCGTGTTTCTTATATCTTCTTGGCTTAATGGTAAATCTACTTGAATCCCATTTCTTTTTGCTTTTACGCCAATTTTTGCAGCCACCTTAACACTGGTTGTTTCAAAACCAAAATAATAGCCTACTACGCCTAATTTAATTAATTTTAAAAATAATTGGATGCTTCCCGGACCAATAAAAAGCGTTGGGTCAAAAAAGGCGCTTTTTGGAATGTTATATTGGTCTTCAATTCCACTGGCTGTTAGATGGTTAAAAGCAGCTTGAAGACTATTCTGTCCACTAAAGGCAAAAGGATTTGAATCATCAATTTTTAGCAAAGCATTAGCTCGACCGCCAATTTTTGTATATATCTCTCTTAAAGCACTGACAATCATTGCCTGGCTAAACCCAAAACTCCCCTTATTTATCGAACAATAGCCACAGCTATTTGGACAGCCTGAACTGGTGATGATTGATACACGATCTCCTTCGACCAGATAAGGGATAGCTTCTACCGATGGATATCTCCCTCTGCCAGTTCCAACCACTTTTTCACTTCCATCCAGGCAATAAAAGCCAGGGGAGTGAACAGCAGAAATATCCCCGGCATGATCACAGATTAATTCAACAAAGGGAGCAGCATCTCCCCAAACAGCCGCGTCAGCAAATCCTCGCCCTAATATTTGCTCAACAGGATCCAAAATTCTTCTGCCAGAAGTCAAATATAGGGGTTCTTCCCTTACCACTCCCGGACCACCAACAACTCTTTTTACATCTGGAAACTCTTTTTTAACCATACTTGATGCTTTGAGAAACCAGGCCATATCTTCTGAAGTGGTAGAAAAACCAATAACAACCTGATCAGCATCACGACAAATGGAATGCAATTCAGTTTGCAAACGAGCTAAATCAACTGGTAAACCAAAATTTAACCCCTCTTGCTCTGGCAAGAGATGAACATCTTCAAAGCCTCTAGCGTGTAAACCGGCTTTAATAGTTGTCAATGACATCATCCGCTTCCCAGCAATAACTTTACCTGCCGCTTGTCCGCAGTTAACAAGAACTACACGCAACCCGCTAGTATTTCTAATAGGCATATTCCATTATCAGTGGATTAAAATAGAAATTTCATTCAGAAATAGACTGGGCAGGAAAGATAGGGAGGCAGCTATAGCGTTTTCCTCCCCTTAGTGTCTTCGTGCCTTTGTGTTGAATCCCCTTCCGGATTTTAACACTAAGACACTAAGGGAACAGCCAACTCACAGACACTATAAAGAATCTCATAGCTAACTTCAATATTATTGTTGGCGAAAGGCAATAGAGATAGTAATCTCCTTCTAGTTAATAAACCCTTATCCAGACTGGAAGAGTGATAACGGGCACCAATAGCTTTCAAATATCTAAACAAATCAAAAACTGTGGAATATTTATGCATCACAACTTTAGTCTGCAAACTAATATTCTTAAAATACATACCAAGAATCTCTTCCAATTCATTTTGAGTAGGGAAATCATTAACCGATAAGCCTATCTTTCTCAATTCTTGCAACGTCTTTGGCCCAAAAGTAGCAAACACAAATTTGCCACCCGGCTTTAACACTCGGGCAGCTTCTTTGATTCCGGCTTTATAATCCATCCATTGTAGAGCAGCACTTGATACCACCAAATCAAATTCATCACCTTTAAAAGATAACTTTTCCGCATCTTCAACTGTAAAGCTAACATTCGGATAACTAATAATGCTCTTTGCATATTCAATCATCCCGGGAGCAAAATCTATTCCAACTATTCGACTGGCTGGATATTTGTCAGCTAACATCCCCACTAATGCTCCAGTTCCACAACCAAGATCAAGAATGGCTGGATATTCTTTGTTTACCAAGGAAAAGACCTTTCCCATCATCTGCCGCTGCAGATCAGCAAACTGGTCATAGCTAGCCGCACTTTTTGAAAAATTTTTTTTGATGATCTCTTTATTTAATACAAATCTATCATTTTTCATTAAGTCATTTTCCATTGGCTTCTATAAATCTATGTAGTTTTTCATTAAATACATTTGGCTGTTCCAAAAACGGTGCATGCCCTACTCCATTTAACACTTCCAATCTAGCATTGGGAAAGCTCTTTTGTAAATAATGGGCAGATTCAACGGAAACGATAGGATCTTTATCGCCTTGGATAATTAAGGTTGGAACGTTAATCTTTTGCAGAAAGCTTCTCTTATCTTCCATTCGCAGTTTTTCAAACCAACGTTTTAATCCGGTTTCATCCGGCGGAGGAAGCAGATCAATTAAAGGGTGCTGGCTTTTATCATGAAAAATAAGATCGTAAAAGTAATGCATTCCCGCTTTATAATCTTTCATAAAGCGTTTCTCTAACTTTTGCAACAGTGCCATGGGTTGTCCAAAGGCATAATCATCACCTTGAACATATTTGGCAAAGGCTGAAACCAATACTAGGCCAGCTACTTTCTGTTTAAGTTCAAATAATAGCTCAATGGCCTTCCATCCCCCCATCGACCAGCCAATAATATAGAGTTCATCATCCGATTTAATCTGCTCATCGTCCAAAACCACCCGATAGTCTTTTGAGAATGCTTCAACCTGCCCCTGCCAAATCGATGGCCCAGTAGCAAAACCGTGGATGAAGTAGAGAGATTTCATAACTTCATTATACCCAAAAACGAGATAAAGTGAAATTTTACGAAAGATCTTCGGAAGGAAGCTTAGGATAAAACAAATGAAAACAAACCCGACACGCCCGAACTTAGTCCCAATGCCCGTGTTTGTCGTAAGAGGCAGAAAGAATGGAACGATGGTTAGAGCTAGGACCGTTCAAGTGCCGGTTGAATGGTCAACATCACGAGTTTTTATTCATCCTGAATGCAGAACCTCTTTAATTGATTTGGACGCATGGAAAAATGGCGAAAGAAATATATTAAAGTTCTCCCCAGTTCCAGCAGATTACATGGCAGTAGCAGCACAGCTTTTATCCACCGGAAGAGCTGGTTTATTTCGGCATGAAGAGATGAAAATGGGTTCTCATCGAGGCAAACCATTTATAAGAGAACGCAGCTTATTTGGACAATCTCATCCCTTTATCGCTTTAAAAGATCTGGTAAGAGGACCGTTATTTCGCTTAAGAACTAGTGACTATGCTCCAGGATTACCTTCTTTTTGGGATTGGGCAATATCATCTTTTGGTGGACTGAGAGGCGTTCCGATAGAAGAAATAAATGAAAAGTTGGCTTCCGGCAGTCAAGTTGTCGTTCTTACAAATGCCAAGCCGGCGCCTCCTTATCTACCCATGGTAGCTATATCCATGTTGGAAGCCGATCCATTAAGATCCAGAAACTTACCTGCCGGTATTTATGAAGAAAGCGTTCCAAGAGAATATTTAGATGCTGAATTCCTGGCAGCAAAATCAATAGAAAATTTATTTTTAGTTGCTTTTGGCGGTTGGAGCGTTAGGAAATTAATCTTTAGCCAACCTTTTCCCAAAAGTTGCGATGCTTAATATTTTTTAAGTTCCGCATATTCTCTTTCTTGCCTTAATGGACCTTCATTCCCTTTATCCCTTTACGCAACCATTGACGCTTACTTGACGCTTTGATATAATAACTAGCATGCACTACAAGCCGATTTATAGGATAACACCTTATCTTTTAAACCAAATTGAAGAGGCTGGCAAGCTACAGCAGTGGATTGAATCGGCAACCATTAATGTCCCATGGCTTCCTTCCCTGCAAAGGGAGGCAAAAGCCATCAACACTCACTCTTCCACTAGTATTGAAGGCAACCCCCTTAGCCTACCCCAAGTAGAAGCTATTGCGCGGGGAGATAATATTGGCTCACCAGAAATCTACAAGAAGGAAGTTGAAAATTACCTACAGGCAATGCTCTGGGTAGCTAAATATCCCAAAATGGCCATTACTGAAAAAACAATCTTAAAAATGCATGGGATCCTACTAAAAGATATCTTATCTTTCGACAAGTGCGGCAAATATAAAGCAAAGCAAAATTATGTGGCGAATGAAAGAGGTATTCGGATTTACACTCCTCCAAATCCCAAAGAAACCCCAAAACTGATGCAAGAATTAATCAATTGGGTTAATTCAAAAGAAACTAAGAATCTGCACAGCGTTCTAATTTGTGCTATTTTTCATCATCACATGGTTTCAATCCATCCTTTCGCGGATGGGAACGGACGAATTGCCCGTGCCTTAGGGACGCTAATCCTTTACCAACGCGGTTTTGATACCCGCCATATTTTTAGTCTAGATGAATATTTTGCTGGCAATCGCCAACGGTACTATCAAAAAATTGAACAAGCCCGCGAACTGGACAATGACCTGACTCACTGGATCGAATATGTAGCAGATGGAATCATCGCCACCTTAAAGAATGTAAAAAAACGGATCGAAGATCTGCAAGTTACTTCCCAATACAAAATAGCCCTTACCCCCCGCCAGGAAGATATTCTAAGGATACTACGGGACAATCCGCTAATTGGAGTTCACGAACTCAAGAATTCCTTAAAAGTCTCTCGTGCCAGGATTAACCAAATAATCATGCCGCTGGTAAAAGGGAAATTGATTATTAAAGAAGGGAAAAGCCGGGCTACCCGCTATAAGCTAGCCTAACCCCTCCTTTCCCGTAACATTATGTTATAATTTTATATGAACTTTAAACAGCTCGCCGACGAGGTTGTCCATGGCAAAGCCTTATCCTTTGAGGAAGCCCGCGCCTTAATTAATTGTCATGATGATCAAACCATCGAATTATTAGCTGCTGCCAATAGCATTAAACTGCATTTCAAAGGCAATAAAGTAAAGCTTTGTGCCATTATCAATGCTAAATCCGGCAAATGTTCTGAAAACTGCTGCTTCTGCGCCCAATCGGGCCATCATAAAACCAAGGTTGAATGCTACCCTCTCCTCTCCAGTGATGAAATGACCACTGCCGCCAAAGAAGCCGAAAAGAAAATGCAAGCAACTTGCTTTAGTATTGTGACTTCAGGCAAAGCTACTAAAACAAAAAACGAAATGGGCGCAATTTCAAAAACGGTTTCAAACATCAAAAACGACACCCAATTAAACCGCTGTGTCTCAATCGGCACCCTTAGCCCTACTGAGATTAAGCAATTAAAAGAAGCTGGTTTAACTCGCCTGCACCATAACCTGGAAACGGCTGAAAGTTATTTCGATCAGGTCTGCACCACTCACACTTATGCAGAACGCTTGGACACAATCAAGGCGGCTAAACAAGCTGGCATTGAGGTTTGTTCTGGTGGAATATTTGGTTTAGGAGAAAGTTTGGAACAAAGAATTGAACTGGCTTTTACGCTAAGAGAAATTGGAGTGGTTTCAGTCCCAATTAATATCTTAAATCCAATTGCTGGCACCCCTGCAGCTGACAAATATAAGCCGGTTCCTCCCTTGGAGGTGCTTAGATTAATCGCCACCTATCGTTTCATCCTGCCAACCGTAGACATCGGCGTTTTTGGTGGCAGAGAAAAAGCGCTAGGAACCCTTCAACCGTTGATGTTTCTTGCCGGAGCAAACGTCACCCTCATCGGTGACTATTTAACCACTAAAGGACAAACCCCTGATAAAGATTTGCAAATGATTAAGGATTTAGGTTTGGAGATCGACCGGTAATGCTAGAATTTATTGAGCAGGAACTCGCTGCATTAAAGCAAGCTAACCTCTATCGCTCCCTAAAAACAATTGAAAAAATCGAAGGTTCAAAGATTGTTATCGATGGCAAAGAACTAGTTAACTTCTGTTCCAACGATTATCTCGGCCTCTCTCAACACCCCAAAGTCAAAGAAAGAGCCATCGAAGCCATCAAAGAATTTGGGACAGGATCTCGAGCTTCGCGCCTGGTTTGTGGCAATACAATCTTGCACGAACAACTCGAGAAAAAGATAGCCCAGTTTAAAGGCCGGGAATCCGCTATTGTCTTCCCTACCGGTTATATGGCCAACGTTGGGACCATTACCAGTTTAGTCGGTGAAAATGACACTATTATAATTGATCGCCTCAACCATGCCTCCATCATTGACGCGTGCCGATTAGCAAAAGCTAAACTCCAGGTTTACGGACATAGAGACATAGTGACATTAGAAGCAATCCTTAAACGTTCCGCTAAATTTGCAAAACGCCTAATCGTCACCGACTCTCTTTTCAGTATGGATGGGGATATCGCTCCCCTCCCCGATATTATAAAATTGGCCAAAGAATATAATGCCATTACTATGATTGATGAAGCTCACTCTACGGGAACTCTGGGGAAGAACGGACGGGGCGCGGAGGAACATTTTAACACGGAGGAACAAACGGATATCGTAATGGGAACCCTTTCAAAAGCTATAGGCAGTCTTGGGGGATTTGTGGCTGGAAGCAAACCATTGATTGATTATCTTAGAAATAAGGCCAGAAGCTTCATTTATACCACCGCTTTGCCGCCAGCTTCTTGTGCCGCCTCCCTTGCCGCGTTTGAAATTATTGAAAGTGATGATTCATTCTTAGCCAGCCTGAAACACAATGAAAAGCTTTTAAAAGCAGATACCCCCATCATTCCAATCATCACCCACGATGCAGAAAGGACCATAACCATTGCACGACAATTGTTTGAAAGAGGATTATTTGTCTCCGGCATTCGCCCACCAACCGTTCCTGAAGGAGAAAGTCGTTTGCGAATAACCGTCACCGCCCAACATAGCAAGGAGGAAATAGAATGCCTGGTGTCTTCATTACGGCAACTGATACCGGCGTAGGTAAAACCTATATAACTACGCTACTGGCTCACACTTTGCAAAGCCTTGGAGTAGACGTTGGCGTTATGAAGCCTTTCTCCGCCGGACCAACGGCTGAAAGTGATGCAGTATATTTAAAAGCCAAGTTAAAGTTGAAAGATTCATTAAGACAAATTAATCCAGTTTCAGTAAAACCTCCCCTCGCCCCTTATGCAGCCAATAAAAAATTAAAAGTAAAAAAAGTTTTCAAAGCATATAAGCAATTAGAAGCTAAACATGATTTGGTGATCGTTGAAGGAATTGGCGGAGCATTGGTCCCTCTGACTAAAAATTATTTTGTCGCCGATTTAATCAAGGATTTAAAAATCCCCGCAATTATTGTCGCTCGAGCGGGCTTAGGGACAATCAACCATACTTTATTAACCATTGAAGCTTTAAAGCAGAGAAAAATTGCTATAATGGGTTTTATCCTAAATGGCTATACAGGCAAAGAATTATCGGAAAAGAGCAATTCTAGAATAATATACAAATTAACCGGTGTTCCAATTTTAGCAAAAGTAAAATGGCAAAAGACTATCAAAAAATAGACAAACAATATATTTGGCATCCTTTTACCCAGATGAAAGACTGGGTCGTTAATGAGCAACTTATCATTGAACGCGGGGATGGCGTTTATCTCTACGATACTAACGGCAAGAAATATATCGACGGAGTTTCTTCTCTTTGGGTAACCGTCCATGGTCATCGCAAGAAGGAATTAAATCAAGCCATTAAGGCCCAACTAGATAAAATTGCTCACTCTACCCTGCTTGGGCTTGGGAGTGTTCCATCCATCGAATTAGCTAAGAAACTAGTCGAGATCACGCCTAAAGGGCTAAATAAAGTCTTCTATTCGGATAATGGATCAACGGCAGTTGAAATTGCTTTAAAGATCACGTTTCAATATCAACAACTCAGCGGCAATAAGCAAAAAACAAAATTCATTACATTAGAAAATGCATATCACGGAGATACCGTCGGTTCGGTTTCGGTTGGTGGCATTGATATATTCCACAAAATATTTAAGCCCCTCCTCTTTAATGCCTTTCAAGTAAAAGCTGAATTAGTTGAAGTTGAGGAAGTAATGCGTAATCATCACCTAGAAGTTGCGGCCATGATTGTTGAGCCATTAATTCAAGGTGCGGCAGGAATGTTGCTGCAACCGAAAGGATTCTTAAAGGGAGTTCGAAAACTCTGCAATAAGTATAATATCCTGCTTATCTGCGATGAAGTTGCCACAGGCTTTGGCCGCACAGGAAAGATGTTTGCTTGTGAACATGAGAATATTTCCCCAGATATTATGTGTGTTGCCAAGGGATTAACTGGAGGATATTTACCTGTAGCGGCGACTTTAACCACTAATCAGATTTATAATGCCTTTTTGGGAGAGGCCAAGGAGCAAAAAACTTTCTTCCATGGCCATACTTATACTGGGAATCCTTTGGGCTGTGCAGCTGCCCAAGCCAATTTAGCCATATTTAAAAAAGAAAAAACGATTAAAAGGCTTCAACCAAAAATCAAACAATTAAAAGAAGGGCTAGAAAAGTTTAAAAAACTAAAATCGGTTAAAGAAATCCGCCAGTTGGGCTTTATGGTTGGGATTGAACTGGATTCTCCAGATAATATTGGCCATCAAGTAATCCTCAAAGCTCGCAAGCGGGGTGCGATTCTGCGACCGCTGGGTAATGTTATTGTCCTAATGCCGCCGCTGTCAATTAATCAAAAAGAACTGGAAAAACTACTAAATATTACTTACGCTGCCATTGAACATATAACTAGTTTATCCCTTTAAGCGTATCTTCCAGCACCACCGAAGCCATTAGAGCAGCACAAGCTACTACCCGAGGAGCCAGCGGAGGATTATTTTTTCCCACTGGAGTTATCCCATCACCAACCAAGAAGATATTCTCTCGCAGTTTGTTGATTTTTAGCTCATTTTGATTACTGATCCCGGCCATCCCACTGCCAAACACCAGTAGTTTGCCGGAATTGGCCAAAGCTTCCATCAGCAGAGTTTTGGATTCTACATTATCAAAAGCCTCAAAAACTACATCCCGATCAGTAAAATAATTTGTAATATTGGCCAAAGTAATCCTCTCTTTTGCAGATTTAACCTTAACCGCCGGATTAATTTGTTTTAAACGTTCCGTCAAAACAGCCACTTTTGGCTTTCCAACTTCGTCTAGAAAATAATATTGTCGATTGAGGTTTTTCATTTCTATCACATCACTATCGATTATTTCAAAATCGACAAAACCCGAGCGCACCAAACAAACCGCTATATTTGAACCTAACCCACCTGCCCCCGCAATCCCAATTTTCTTTTGAAAGATGGCAGCTAACTGCTCGGGAGAATAATAATTTAATAAAGCCTTTTCAAATTCATGCATTGCCAATCCTCCGCCAATCGGTGATCACCGGATCGTAGCCTTTATCAAGCAGCATTTTCTTTACCTGGTCTAAGGATCGATGATCATTAACCGCAAATTGTCCGCTACGCTCATTTTCCTTTACATAGCCACCAACCGTCGTCAGAGATCCAGCTGACATACGTGTAATACCATATTCAATAATCATATCGCGAAAGGCAACACTCTCACGGGTCGACAAATTAATCCCTACCCTGGGAAATAATAAACGGGCCATCGAAATTATTTTTAACATGTCTCGATCAGCCACCAATGAATATTTAAAAGTATCTGTATCAATTTTTTGCAGCCGGGGAAAAGAAAGTGAATATTCTACACCCGGATATTTATTCCATAAAAACTCGAGATGATTAAATAAAGCATAAACATCTTCCTGCCAATCGGCTAACCCTAGCAATACCCCCAAAGAAATGTGCCGCATCCCGGCTTGCGCCATTCTCTCCGGCGCTGCATAACGCCATTGAAAGTCTTTTTTACGCCCGGCAAGATGCAGTTTATCGTAAATTTCTGAATTATAGGTTTCCTGATAAAGAGTAACACCATCCGCACCAGCTAAATACAGCTCGTGATATTCTTCTGTTGTAAGTGGGTATATTTCCAAAGCAATGCTCGGAAAATAGTTTTTAGCAATAGTAATTGCCTCTTTTATATATCCAACCGGTGATTGGCTTCTTGATTCACCGGTCAACAACAAAATATTTTGAATCCCTTTCTTTTTAATGGCTAAACATTCTGCTTCAATTTCTTCGGGGCTCAGCTTTTGGCGCCGAATTTTTGCCTCGGCCTGAAAACCACAGTAAACACACTGATTTTCACAATAATTGGAAATATATAGCGGGGCATACAATGCAATGGTTCGACCAAATTGTTGTCTGGTCAAATCCCGAGCTTTAATAGCCAATTCTTCCAAAGAAATTCGACTAAGCACGCAAAAATCCCGTTAAGGGAGATGAAGCTTCGGCCTCAGTTTTTACATTTGCCATTTTTGCCAAATAGGCCAGCCGGCCAGCCATAATGCTTTTAGCAAAGGCTTCCGCTATCAATACAGGATTATCTGCCGTGGCAACCGCGGTATTAATCAATACGGCGTCCGCTCCCATTTCCATAGCATAAGCGGCTTGCGATGGACGGCCAATTCCGGCGTCAACAATAATCGGCACCATCTTAATTTCGTTAATCAAAATCTCAATCATCGTTTCCATCTTAACTCCCTGGTTGGAGCCAATCAAAGAACCCAGCGGCATAATCGCCGCTGCCCCAACCTCTACCAGGGCACGTGCAGCATACAAATCCGGCTGCATGTAGGGTAAAACCACAAAACCTTCCGCGGCCAATATTTGGGTAGCTTTTATCGTTTCCGCGTTGTCCGGTAAAAGATATTTGCTATCATTAATCACTTCTATCTTAACCCAATTTCCGTAGCCAGCTTCGCGGGCAATGCGCGCAATCCGTACTGCTTCATCGGCATTTCTTGCCCCAGAAGTGTTGGTCAATAGGATAATATTATCGGGAATATAAGATAGAATGTTATCCGAATTTTTATCAAGATCAATCCTGCGCAAAGCAACGGTTACGATTTCGGCCTCCGAAGCATGAATGGTCATTTTCAATTCGTCTTTATGCTTAAATTTCCCAGTTCCCAGCAAAAAGCGGCTTTTCAATTTTTTGTTAGCAATAACTAGCTGGTCTTCCATTAGCCGCCCCCTACAAACGAAATCAGTTCAACTATATCTCCATCTTTCAATTCAGTTATTTCCCATTCTTGTTTTTTGATTATTTTCTGATTTATTTCAACTACTACGCCAGCCAGGTCAATTTGGCGAGTTCCTAAATATTGCCTAATGTTCATTTTGGGTTCAATCCCAGTATTATTGCCGTTAACCGTTATTTGCATTATTTATTTGCCTTTACTTTTTCTAGTAACGCTTTCATGTCGCCTACCGCGCGAACAACCCCAATAGTCTTAGCCCCTGCCTTAAGAATTTCATCAATATTCCCCAAATCAATCCCGCCAATAGCTACAAAAGGAATACTTATTTGTTGTGCTGCTTCTTTTACATATTCTATCCCCACTGCCGGCCTGCCAGGCTTGGTAGGAGTAGCATAAACTGGCCCAACCGAAATATAATCGGCCCCTTCATTTTCAGCTTCTAATCCCTGTTCTATGTTTTGCGTTGATTTCCCCAAAAGCATATCCGGACCAATAATCTCCCTGGTTAATGCTGTAGAATAATCTTGACCAATATGCACGCCATCAGCTTTCACCTCAACCGCCAAATCTGGATAATCGTTTAAGATAAAGATAAAGTTTTTCTGTTCTTTATATTGGATAATTTCGAGCGCTTTAGCTTCAATTAAATTAAGGCTTCCTTCTTTGTCGCGCAGTTGGACAATAGTAGCTCCATCATCAATTGCCTTAATTAAAGTCTCAACTGAATCTGAAATCACGTAGATAGAATCTTTGAAGCAGTCTAAAAAAGCAGATTTATTTTCCATCTTATACCTCCGCAAGCATTACCTTGATCAGGTTATTGGGTCCCCCGAAACCCTCGAGGTTCTCAGCACTGAGCGAGCAGCGAGCTTGTCGAGCTGCGAGTCGAAGTGCTCCCCTTAAGTCATGTATATTCTAGCTAAGTTATCTTGAACACACAAGAGGCCATCTGTAGCATCAATAGCAACTTGCCCTTTTGATTCTTCACAGTAAGTTATCGGACCAGCCGCTAAGACAGTCATTAAAGCCGCGTGGTTAGGTAATATCTCCAACCACCCATCCAGCGCATGAACTTTGACGGAATTAACCTTTCCGCTATAAAGCTTTTGTTCGGGAGTCAGTATTTCTAAGGTCAAACTCATAAGCTCTTTGCTTTCTCCCTTGCTTCTTCAATCGTTCCCACCATATAAAAAGCTTGTTCCGGTAAATCGTCGTGCTTGCCTTCGCAGATTTCGGCAAAGCCGCGCACAGTATCTTTCAAATTCACATATTTTCCAGGAATGGAGATAAATCTTTCTCCCACAAAAAAGGGCTGTGACAAAAAGCGTTGGATACGTCGGGCTCTCGTTACTACCTTTTTATCTTCTTCGGGTAGTTCAGAAACCCCCAAAATGGCAATAATATCTTCCAGCTCTTTATAACGCTGGAGAATTTGGCGAACTTTTCGAGCAGTATTATAATGTTCTTCGCCAACAATACTAACATCCAAAATCCGGGAGTTGGAAGCAAGTGGATCAACTGCTGGATAAATACCCATTTCAGAAATGGCACGTGACAAAACAGTAGTGGCATCCAGATGGGCAAAAGTAGCGGCTGCAGCTGGATCGGTAATATCGTCGGCCGGCACATACACAGCCTGTACCGAAGTGATGGAGCCCTTGCGCGTTGACACAATTCTTTCTTCAAAACGTCCGATTTCTGCCGCTAAAGTCGGCTGATAACCTACTGCCGAAGGCAAACGTCCTAGCAAAGTTGAAACTTCTGAACCAGCCTGTACGAAACGATAAATATTATCCACAAACAATAAAACATCTTTGCCCTCTACATCCCGAAAATATTCGGCCATGGTTAAAGCCGAATTCCCAGCAATCAGACGAGCTCCTGGCAGTTCGGCCATTTGTCCAAAACACAGCACCGTGCTGTCCATAACCCCTGATTCTTTCATATCCAACCATAAATCATTTCCTTCACGAGTTCTCTCTCCCACTCCACCAAAAGCCGAAATTCCACCGTGGTGTTTAGCAATGTTATGGATTAATTCCATAATAATTACCGTCTTTCCTACTCCCGCTCCACCAAATAAACCAACTTTTCCGCCTTTTGCATAAGGGGCAAGTAAATCAACCACTTTAATTCCAGTTTCAAAAACTTCACTTCGGGTTACAATTTCATTAAAACTAGGTGGTTCCCGCCGAATTGGCCAGCGCTCCTTGGTAGTTACTGGTCCTTTATCATCAATTGGTTCACCAACCACATTAAACATCCTTCCCAGCGTTTCAGGGCCAACTGGCACAGAAATCGGAGCACCGGTATCTATTACTTCCGTTCCCCGTTTTAAGCCATCCGTCGGATTAAGAGATACAACTCGCACAATGTTTTCTTCCATTTGCATAGCTACTTCGGCAATAATTGGCGGATTGGCAATTCTTACGGCGTTACGGATCCGCGGAACCTGGCCCGGAGGAAACTGGGCATCAAAAACTGGCCCAATGACTTGAATTACGATTCCTTTATTTTCCATTTTATTCTTCTCCTTTATACATTCCCATAGATGACCCAATTAACTCCAACAACTCGGCAGTAATAGACGCCTGCCGCATCTTATTCATATCTCGAGAAAGACTATCAATTATCTCCTTCGAACTCTCAACTGCTCCTTTTAAAGTAACCATCCGCGCACAGGCCTCCCCCAATTTTGATTCAAGATAAAAATGAAAAAGCCGCGCAGCTAATAACAAGCGGAAAGTTTTTTCGGATAATAAATACTTATCCGGCTCTAGCAAAACATTCATATCTTCACTATTAAAGACCACTTCGGGGGCAAGCAAGCGATATGCTCTAGCATCTTGCCTCATTACCGACTTAAAACGATTAAACACCACATAAACCGCACTTATTTTTCCAACCCTATAATCATCCAACAATTTGTCAGTCACTTGTTTAAAATGAGCAAATGCATAATCTTCTTTCAAATGAGCTTCTTCCGTGGTCAACCTTCTTGAACGAGCAAAATCATCACCCTTTTTTCCAATCGCTATTACTTTACAGCTATTATTAGCCGCGCTAATTCGACCAATTAAACCTTGCAAATTAGCAAAAAGATTAAAATTAAAGCCACCGCATAATCCGCGGTTAGTAGACAAGAGAATAACAACGTTTTCTCCCGCTTTTTGTTCGCGCAAAAAAGGAGAAAAATTCATTTTACAGGCCGCCTGTTCAATGCCCGCCAAATAATCCGAAAAGATAGAGTGGCGTTGCCGCGCCTGCCCCATCCTGACAGTTGTAATTACCTGCATGGCATTAAAGATAGAATTGAGGCCTGAAACCGTTTTAAAGCGGCGTTTTAATTTGGTGGTAGATGCCATTAATTAAAAGCTCTCCTTAAATTTGCTTATGACCGCTTTTAATTTTTCGGCAGTTTCTTTCTCATAGGCGGGCAGCAAAGATATAAGCTCAGGAGCAGTTGTTTTAACATAATTAATTAATCGGCTTTCAAACTCTTTGATTCTTTCAATTGGCACCCCGTCCAAAAAGTTATTCACCGCCGCATTAATTGAGATAATCTGTTCTTCAATCGAATAAGGCTTATACTTATCTTGTTTCAAAATTTCTGACACCTGGCCACCATGCTCAATTTGGCGAGCAGTTTCTTTATCAACCTCTCCGGCAAATAAAGCAAAGGCTTGTTTCTCACGATATTGGGCTAAATCCAGCCGCATACTACCGGCAATTTTGCGCATGGCTGGGACCTGGGCTTTTCCACCCACACGAGAGACAGAAATTCCGACGTTTACAGCTGGCCGCATCCCTTGGTTAAAAAGATCAATCTCTAAGAAGATTTGGCCATCAGTAATTGAGATAACGTTGGTTGGGATATAGGCACTGTAGTCCCCCAATTGGGTTTCAATTAGTGGTAAAGCAGTTAAAGAACCTCCTCCTAAAGCCGGAGAAAGCTGGGCGGCCCTTTCCAGCAGTGATGAATGGATATAGAAAACATCACCAGGATAAGCTTCTCTGCCAGGCGGGCGGCGAAGAAGCAGTGAAATCATGCGATAAGCCTGGGCATGCTTAGTTAAATCATCATAAGTAATTAATGCATCTTTACCGTTATACATAAATTCTTCAGCCATGGCACAGCCGGCATAAGGCGCCAAATATTGCATAGCCACGGGATCTGAAGCAGAAGCTACTACCACAATTGAGTATTCCAAAGCTCCTGTTTCGCGAAGTTTATCGACTAATTGAACAATGGTTGATTCTTTTTGACCAATTGAAACGTAAACACACATTACTCCTTGCCCTTTTTGATTGATCATAGTATCAACCCCAATGGTTGATTTTCCGGTGGCACGATCACCAATAATTAATTCGCGCTGGCCACGCCCAATCGGGATCAAGGCATCAATCACTTTATAACCGGTTTGCATCGGTCGATAAACCGGCATACGATCGGTTACTTTGGGTGCTATCCATTCAATCGGACGGGTTTTGCTAGTTTTGATATCACCTAGGCCATCAATGGGACGACCCATTGGATCAACCACTCTGCCTAAAAGTTCGGGACCAACCGGCACCTCTATTACCCGACCAGTAAGTCGCGCCGCATCCCCTTCTTTGACTAAAGTGTGCTGCCCCAGAAGAACCGCCACCACTTCTTCTCTTTCAAGGTTAAAAGCAATTCCAAAAACACCATTGGCAAATTCGATAATTTCGCGTGACATGGCGGAAGGAAGTCCTTTAATGCGGACAATCCCATCTCCAGACTCTAAAACATAGCCTTGTTCTTCGACCGAAGAAGCTACATTAAAATTCTCTATTTTCTTTTTTATAATTGCGCTGATATCTTCTTTCATTTCACAATCTCCCTCTTTAGCTGGGCAAGTTTGCCAGCAATGCTCGCATCAAAAACCATCCCATCCAAAAAACGAATTTTAAAACCACCAATCAAATCGGGTTTGACTTCAGTTGCAAAAACCATATTTTTACCAAATGAACATTTAATCTTTTCAACATAATCCGGCTCGAGTAAAAAGGCTGATTCAAGATAAGCATATCTAGCTCGCTTATTCTTTTCAGATAAATGGATACAGCGCATAGTTACCGCTTGGATACGATAAAACATGCCTTCGTCAATAATTAGGTGCACAAAATCTTTAAATATTTCGGTTGTCTTTGGATAAAGCTCATCAAAATATTCTTTGCGTTTGGTCTTATCAATTGAATCGTTCTCAAAAAACAATTTAATTGAAAATTCATTCTGCAAGAGAAAGTTAAAACCAAACAATTCTTCGACTAATTTGTCTGCATCAGCCTCTGCCATTGCATATAACTTATCAATGTTTATAGCTGGCATTGCCGCAAAGCCTCTTCTGCCAACTGTCGATCTGTAGCCGGATCAATTTTTTGAGGTATAATTCTCCCAACCGCTGCCACTACCAAATCGGCGGCATACTCTTTAACCTCGGCCAAAATCTTGTTTTTTTCAATCGCCATATCGCCCTGCGCCTTTTCAACCACAAATTGGGCTTCGCGTTTAGCAGCGGTAACAATTTCTTCTCTCAATTTATTGCCATCCACTTTGGCCTGTTCAATTAATTTAAAAGCATCTTGGCTGGCAACGCCAATTTTATGCTTATAGTCGGCGATCATTTCATCCGATTTTTTGCGGTTTTCTTCGGCCGAGTTAATCATGGCAGCAATCATTTTTTCGCGCTCTTTGAGGATGGCCAGCAAAGGAGGAAGGGCCACTTTGTACATTAATACTACCAAAATGGCAAAACCAACCGTAGTCCAAAGCATTAAGCCAGGTTCTAATTCAAACATTTCTTTCCTCTATTTTGTTACAAGAATTAATGAAATAACTAAAGCATACAAACACAATGCTTCCACAAAGGCGATCGCGATAATCATTGTGGTGCGAATTTCGCCACTCGCGCTCGGTTGGCGAGAAATTCCTTCCAAGGCTTTTGCCGCTAACATACCAATACCAAGACCGGTCCCTAAAGCCGCCAAACCAATTGCAATCCCTGCACCCAAATAACCTAAATCCATCAAAAACACCCCCTTTTAATGTTCAGACTCAATGGCACCAATTATATACGACGAGGTAAGGTAAGTAAATATAAATGCTTGAATGAAGGCAATAAAAACCTCAAAAGCCGAAATAGCGACATCGCCTAAAAGTGGTAAGGGCAGCAAAATAAAACTTTTAAACATAATGATAAAACTGAGCAAAACTAAAATAATGGCGTGCCCAGCAAACATGTTAGCGAAAAGTCGGACAGCCAGTGAAAAGGGCCGGGCAATTTGGCCGATAATTTCGATAGGAAGTAAGAGAGGAATTAATAAAACGGGAACTCCCGCTGGAATCATGTTTTTAAAATAACCAAATAAGCCCTGTTTTTTTATCCCCAACCCCTGCACTAAAATAAAAACCAAAACAGCTAATGTCCCGGTCACATTAATATTGCTAGTCGGTGGCAATAATCCGGGAATAAGACCCAATAAATTACTGACTAAAATAAAACAAAACAGAGAAAGCAGAAAGGGCAACCATTTTTCCCCCTCTTTGCCAAGCGGTTCTAACATTTGAGAACGGATAAATTCTATCCCATATTCCGCCAAGCTTTGCGAAGCTGATGGAATAATGCGAGCCCGGCGCGAGACCACAGAAAAGAAAAGCACGATCAAACCAATCGCTAGGAAAGCCGTTAAGGTACTATTGTAAATAGAAGCATCAACCCCTAAAAGATTAATCTCAAATACTTTGGTGGGTTGTAAATGTTCAATTATATTCATTTTGTTTTCAATGCTAGCCTGATAGCTGCCCACATCCCAATTATTGATCCTAAAATTATTCCAATAACCATGCCATTGGGAGAACTGTTTATGCGTAAATCAATTTGATAACCAACAAACGCGCCTAAAAAAGTTGCCACGGCAATTTCAAATCCAAGTCCTGCCGCTCGCCGATAATCACTTTTTAGGTTCATTTGCAGTTATTGTAACATGATGCTAAGATTATTTCATCGGCCCAGGTGGCGAAACTGGCATACGCACCAGCTTCAGGAGCTGGCGGGGGCAACTCCATGGAGGTTCAAATCCTCTCCTGGGCATATCTCTACTTCGCTCGATATTGGTCCCGAACTTATCGAGGAGCATTTGACAATTATTCTTGCATATACTAGTCTACCCACATATGCGTTATTTTTGCAGTGTACTAATTCTTTTCGTTAGCATATTATTTTTATTTGGCTGTGGCGGACAATCGGGCGGAGGATCGGGCGGCACAGTTACTTTTTCCATTTCTCCCATGGCAGTTGGTGATTACAAAGCCGTTGGCCCGATGGGAAATCTTAATCCGCGCATGGGACACGCCTTCCCCACCGACCACGGAGGATTTGCTTTTAGTCAAAATGTGGCTGATCTGTTTTATAATGTATATGTTCCCGCTGCGGGAACAATTACCGAAATAACTTATACCGAAAGTAATTGGCCGGCAAGTTCAGGCCAAACAGGTACCTACCGCGATTGGACGATAAAAATCAAGCACACTAACGACTTTTATAGTACCTTTGGCCATATGTCTTCGCTCGAAGCATCAATCCTTGCCCAAGCAGGAACCCTGCAACCCGATATCAATAATGTAGTATCAATCGCAGTATCCGCCGGACAAACCCTGGGATTGTGTGGCGGACGGCCGGGAGTAGTAACCGGCATGGATTGGTATATCACTGATTATACAGCGACAAGCAAAACGTTTATTAACCCCAATCGCTATGGGCGCATGCTCAACTCCACCCACTTTTATGATTATTGTAATTCAACTATAAAAAACTTGTACACTCCTCTATTTTTTAATCCAGACGCCAGCCCAATAGTGACACGCGAAACTCTTCCTTTAGGCGGAAAAATTGATTTTGATTCAACCGGCAAATTGGTCGGCAACTGGTTTCATAACAGCATCACTGCCACAGAAGCCGCCTTTGCCGAATATAATAAGCAAATCTCATTTGTATACGATCAATATGACCCAACCAAAATTAGAATTACTTTTGGTGGGCCAGAAGGGGCAATTGGCAGCAGCACAATCAGCACCCCCTTAGGTTTGTGGGTTACCACTTATCAAGTAGTGGATAATCAGCCAGATCCAGCTAGTGTTAATTTGGCCAGTAGCGAGACAGTTTATTTATTACGGGGCTTGCCGATCAATAACGAAGAAACTATCGAAGCAACCCTGCTCGTAAAAATCATGGATAATACTACAGTTAGCGTAGAAGGATTTTCGGGACACATCGCCTCACCAAGTTTTACGGTTAATGTTCAAACTTATATTAGATAAAAAATTTGCCCTTGACACTTTTGCCGAAGTATAATAATATGGTTATGTAGAAAGTTGATTTGTTTCCGCAAATTTTATCTCTTATATCTTCAAACAAATGAATTTTAAATCCCAACAAAATATTTTCAACAGGAGGAAAGCATGGATATAGTTGATTTGGAAGGAAAAACGCTGCAGGAACTTTACAATATTGCCAAAGAGTTAAATATTTCCAACACCCGCTCGCTCAAGAAACACGATCTCATTTTTAAGGTGCTCGAAGCCCAAACCGAAAAAAATGGGAATATGTTCACCAAAGGCGTTTTAGAAATTCTGCCTGAAGGCTACGGATTTCTAAGAACCGGCGGGTATCTCCCCAGCCGCGAAGATGTCTACGTTTCCCAAACCCAGATCCGCCGTTTTGATATGCAGAATGGTGATTTTGTTTCCGGCCAGATTCGCCAACCCAAAGAAGGCGAAAAATATTATAGTCTTTTAAAAATCGAAGCGATCAATGGCACCAATCCCGAACAGAACCGCGAACGAATTCCTTTTGACAATTTAACCCCTATTTTTCCGGACAAACGTTTCACACTAGAACACGATAAATGTCCCATGTCTTCACGTTTAATCGATTTATTATCTCCCATCGGTATGGGGCAAAGAGCCATGGTCGTTTCTCCTCCCAAAGCCGGTAAGACTACTATATTAAAGAACATCGCTAACAGCATCTCGATCAATTTCCCCGAAACCATCATTAAAGTACTACTCGTTGATGAACGACCGGAAGAAGTTACCGACATGGAAAGATCAGTTAAGGGCGAAGTAGTTGCTTCTACCTTTGACGAACCACCCGAGAATCATGTCCACATTGCCGAACTATTATTAGAATCTTGTAAACGCTTGGTTGAAGCTGGCAAAGACGTGGTTATATTTTTAGATTCTATTACTCGTTTAGCTCGTGCTTATAACCTAGTTACCCCACCCTCCGGCCGTACTTTATCAGGAGGTCTTGATCCATCTTGTCTGCATCGGCCCAAAAGATTTTTTGGTGCTGCCCGCAACATCGAAGATGGCGGCAGTTTATCCATCATTGCTACTGCCCTGGTTGATACCGGTTCCCGCATGGACGATATTATTTACGAAGAATTTAAAGGCACCGGTAATATGGAATTGCACCTTAACCGCAAATTAGCCGATCGAAGGGTTTTCCCCGCCATTGATGTAAAATTATCCGGCACTCGTAGAGAAGAATTATTAATCGAAGAAAAAGAACTCAAAAGTATCTGGTTGCTGCGCAAAGTAATGGACAGCTACGACACTTCCGAAGGCACCGAACAATTAATCGAACGCTTAAAAGAGTTTAAATCTAACAAGGCTTTCCTAGAATCGGCGTCTGTGAAGTAGAACAAGTCACAAACTTATTTTCATTCTAGATCGCTAAAAAGTTCTTCTTTCAAGCAAGGCTTCAAACCTGTATAATATGAAAAATGTTAGACAGGAATGAATTATTAAATATATTTAACCCTAGCTCCCTACTTAATTGCCCAAAACTAATCAAAGGCATATCTATTGACTCCCGCACTATTCAACCTGGCGAATTATTTATCCCGATTAAAGGCCCTAAGTTTGATGGTCACAAATATATCTCGGAAATCCTAAAAAAAGGCGCAGCCGTTCTTAATGTTAATGATGGGATTTCCGCGCTGCATAAAATTGCCGCCTATCACCGCAATAAGTTTAATCTTCCAATTATTGGCATAACTGGCAGTGTGGGTAAAACCACCACTAAAGATATGCTGGCCTCCATCCTTTCACAAAAAGCTTTAACGCTTAAAAACGAAGAAAACTTTAACAATGAAATCGGCGTTCCTCTCACTTTGCTTAAGCTGACAAAGAGACATAGATACGCAGTTGTCGAGATGGCAATGCAAGGTTTAGGCGAGATTGATCTGTTAGCTAAATTAGTCCGCCCGCACATAGCAATCGTCACCAATATCGGCGAATCGCACTTGGAATTTTTAAAGACCAAAGCCAATGTTGCCAAAGCAAAAGCTGAAATTTTCAGATACCTGACAAAGAGGGACTTTGCCGTTATTAACCAAGATGATGAGTACTTCGAGAACCTACTTTCTAATGTCTACTGTCCACTTTCTAATGTCTGGAATTTTGGCATATTAGAAAAGGCAGACATTACTCCCAAAGATCTATCTGGAATTACCCTCCCCCTCCCCGGCGAACATATTATTTATGACGCACTAGCAGCTATCGCTGCAGCCAAGATTTTAAAGTTTAGCAAAAATCAAATTAAAAAAGGGCTGGAAACATTTAAATCTTCTAGCAAACGAATGGACATTTTTGATCATCCAAATGGTTTTCGCATTATTAATGATACCTACAACGCTAATCCGCAATCGATGGAAGCCGCTCTCAAAGTTCTCTCTATCCATCAGGCTCGAAAAATTGCGGTGCTGGGAGATATGTTTGAACTGGGAAAAGCCGCCATCCCTGCCCACAAACGGATTGGAATTATTGCCCGAAAATTGGGGTTAGACTTAATTATCTCAGTTGGAAAATTATCCAAGCACATAAAAGCGGATCAACATTTTAACAACAATCAAGCAGCCATAAAAGCATTAAAGAAAATTGTAAGAAGCGGTGATGCAGTATTAATTAAAGGTTCGCGCGGGATGAGAATGGAAGAGATTGTCGCCGGACTTACTTCATGCTAAAATCAAATTGTGATTCTGCAAGCCGCGATGGTGGAACTGGTAGACACATACGCTTGAGGGGCGTACGGGTAAAACCATGGGAGTTCGAGTCTCCCTCGCGGCATTTGCTTCTTGACGCATGCAAGTAAATTAGATAAACTTTCGACTAATAAGAGGGGGAAAGAGTGGCAATAGAAGTTTCCCAATCCAGGGTACCCGAAGTCAGTCTGTTCTCGGATAGCGCTACCCAAAATCGATCAGACCAATCTTTTCAACTCTTCCTCGAAGAAGAACAAAAACGCATCGGCCTTATGTATTCTCCTTTTGGTCAATTTGATTTTAGCACTTTGTTTGGTTATCCGGAACAATCTAAAACCGAATCCCCTCCTCTATCTTTTATTAGCCACAACTTGGATAAAAAAGATAGCTCCTCTAATAACGAAATTAGCAGCAGCCTAAACGCCAATAATACTTCTGACACTAACCCAACCACCGGACAATCAGCTTCCCTTTTATCCAAAGAAATGCGCTCTTTCATTAATGATTTGTATTTAAAAAATAATTGGGTCATTCCCAACCTAGAATATTATCCGGCTTTTTTCCAAGCCCAGATTGGCGATAAACTTTTGGGCAGCTTCGATCTACAAGCCTTAGTCGATGAAATCACATCCCGAGTAAGTCTGGTAAAAGATAAAGGTAAGGTTCAACTCATCGTGGGACTAAAACCGGAAAATATGGGAGAAGTCTTGTTAACTTTAACCTCCAAATCAGGTATGATATCAATTGAAATCCAAGCTTATGATAAGTCAAAAAAATTATTGGATGCTAACATTGAAGAATTAAAAATTGCTTTAAATAAAATGCATATTAAATGGGACGAAATTAAAATTACCGAATTAAAGGAGGAAGATAATGCTTGAAATAATGGGCACAGCACAAAATGCCATTGCATCCTACAATGTTGCTCTAGAAGCGGCCTCATCGAATATTGCTAATATGAATGTTTTGGGCTATAAAAGCTTGGATGTTTCATTTCAATCAATTTTAGAGCGTATTTTGTCTCAAGGCTCAGCTGCAACTGCCACCATGGGGGGAACCAATCCTATCCAATTTGGGCAGGGCATGTCAGTGTCTAGCACTTCCATCGATTTTAGCCAAGGTTCTTTTTCGCAAGGCAGTGGCCTCGATTTAGCAGTTAACGGCCAAGGACTATTTATTATTTCCACCGACGGAGGATCGACCTATCGTTATACTCGAGTAGGTAATTTCTCGGTTGATTCTGCTGGAAATTTAACTTCTAACAATATGCAAGTTTTTGGATTAGATGGATCAAACAGTGTGGTTCCAATTACCAATCTTCCTTCTAACGACAAATCCAGCTATAAATGGCTTGAAGATGGCAGTCTGCAATACACCACGGACGGCGGAACTACATATATTGATACTGGTTACAAGATTGCAATGACTTATTTTATAAACTCTAGTGCGCTAGCAGCAATAGACGGAACTTCTTTTGCTGAGACCGTTGCCTCTGGGACACCAGCTACTGCCATCGCACCTGGAAATGCGGCAGGATCTGTAAAACCAGGTTATTTAGAAGCCTCCAACGTCAATTACTTATCCGAAACAATTTATGCCTCCGAAATCCAACGCGCCATGAGCAGCAATTTGTCGGTAGTACAAATGGCCTCCGACATGATATCATCCTTTATCAGTAAAATTGGGTAATAAAAATATATAATGACAGAGCGACAAACAGTTAAACCAGAAATCGCCGGGCAAAAAAGGACAATAAAATTACCCCCGGCTATTGGCGATTGGACAACCTACAAACCCGCTCAAATACTGGTAAAAAAAGTAAAAAGCGGCTTATACGGTTTTGACCGTCTTTCTAAGGAAGAGCTAGATATTGTTCTTCAAATTCATTATCGTTTTGTTTCACGTTTGCTACAGCAGTTAAAAATTGATCTCAAATTGGCAGTTGAACTTTGTTCTGTCCAGGTTGAACAAACGACCTACTTAAACCTTCTAAGAGGCATTGCCAGCCAGGGAGTTCAGGGCAAAATCAGCATCCCCGGAATGCACGATCCTGTCTTTGTTTTTGCCAGCCTTTCTCTAGCCAACACCATTATCAATTCAGCATTAGGCAGCCGAGATCTTGAACCGCAAAATCGGGGATTAACTGAGGCGGAAAGCCTAGTTCTTTCCACGACCATTAATGAATATCTTCCCCACTACTCCGCCGTTTTCGAAAATATTTTTTCTGATCCCAGTTACGCAGTAATTAATTCGCCAGAAATTAACATTGATCAATCCCTCAACACTTCAGCAACCTTTGTTTGTTTTAATGCTGAAATAATTTTGGGCGAAAATTCTATCGGAAAATTATATTTTGGATACCATGGAAGCTCACTGAAAAGTTTAATTGCAAAATATAAAAACGAAATAAATCAAAAGCCTTTAGATTTCTCATCCTTGCCAACCGCCCTTCTTTCAAAAATAATTATCCCTCTCAGAGTCTACCTGGGCAGTACCGCCATTACATCCAACGAGATCGAGCAAATTGAACCAGGAGATGTAGTTACTCTAGATACCCCAATCGATGAGGCCCTTGCCCTGGATGCTGGTAATATTTTAAAACTTTTCTGCCAAGCTGGCATAAAAAATAGAAAAGCCGCCATTCGAATTACCTCAATTGGGGAACCAGATGTTACAAAAATTACTCCTCCCAGCTTAATTAAAGAAGAGCCTCCAACGCTTGCTAAAGTTGCTCAAACATCCCTACTCCCTACCCCTCATCCCCTATCCCCTGAAACTACAACGCCAGCTTCTATCAAAGAAACTGATAGACCAACGAAAAAAGATGAAGTTTTAGAAGATGATTTAGCCGATGAAGAATTTAGTGAGGAAGAATTTTCGGACGAGGACTTTACGGACGAAGATTTTGCCGATGAAGAATTACTGGATGAAGATTTAGGTGAAGATGAAAAAACCGGAGGAGGATAAAAATGGAAGTTAAAAATGTAAAATTCCCAGAATTTGGTGAAGAGGAAAAGGGAGAAAAGATTGAACAACATTCCCTTAAAGATATTCCCATCCAAGCTCGAGTAGAACTAGGAAAAGCAGAATTGTCCCTAAAAGAAATATTAGAGCTTTCTGAAGGGTCAATTATTGAATTAAACCGTCTAGCCGGGGAACCTTTAGATCTTAAAATTGGCGGCCAATTAATTGCCCAAGGAGAAGTGGTAGCTATCGATGATTATTACGGGCTACGCATTACGAATGTGGTGATGAAATGACCCTTGAAGCCCTAAGCCTTGAAACCACCCCAATTATTACTTTTGGCTATGTAATGCAGGTCATCATTTCTCTTTTTATCGTAATGGGTTTTATTTGGCTGGCAGCAAAATATTTACTCCCTAGACTAAAAAGCAGCGATGCTGGAAAAATCATAAAAGTGCTTGATCGGGCCTATTTGGAACCCCAGGTAACCGCTTACCTCTTACGCATTGGCGATAAGACTTGGTTAGTTGGAGCCAGCAATAAAAACATCACCCTCATTGATAAAATTGATTTGAAGGATGTGGCATGAATAAACGACGAATTTTTCTGTTAATTAGTCTTTTTTTAATGCAAAGCTTTGCACTAGCGCAAGCTCGCGCACCACTCGCTGCCAACATCGATGTTCGTAATTTAATTGCTTCTCCCCAATTTAGCAACAGTATCCAATTAATAATTTCCCTGTCTCTAATTTCGTTGATCCCATTTTTTCTAGTGTCCGTCACATCTTTTCTAAGAATAATAATTGTATTTTCATTTATTCGAACGGCCATCGGAACCCAATCAGTACCCCCCAATTCGGTTCTTACCGGCCTAGCCTTATTTATGACTATTTTTGTCATGTCCCCTGTCTGGCAAGATATCAATAAAAATGCATTTACTCCTTACAACGAAGGAAAAATATCACAAGCTAAAGCTATAGAAATTGGAACAAAACCATTGCAAAAATTTATGGTCCGTCAAACCCGCGAAAAAGACTTAGCTCTTTTCGTGCAATTTGCTAAGATAAAAGTCCCAAAGACAGCAGAAGAGGTCCCGATGTATGTTTTAATCCCATCATTTATGATTTCGGAACTAAAGACGGCCTTCCAAATCGGTTTTCTTTTATTTATTCCATTTATCATGATTGATTTAACGGTGTCTAACATTCTATTATCACTTGGTATGTTTATGTTATCGCCGGTGATGGTTTCTTTGCCCTTTAAAATACTCTTATTTGTTTTGGTCGATGGCTGGAATTTGATTGCTCGTGGATTATTAATGAGCTTTAGGTAAACCAATGAACCAAGATTTTGCAGTCCAAGTAATGCACCAGGCAATCATTACTACCTTAATGATGTCACTGCCCACTGTTGGAATTGGTTTATTAGTTGGATTTATCATCAGTCTTTTTCAAGCAGTAACCCAAATTCAGGAACAAACCTTAACTTTTGTCCCTAAGGTAGTAGCGGTATTCTTAGTCCTAGCCTTTACATTTCCTTGGCTATGTTCAGTCGTGATTAGTTTTACTACCACTCTTTGGAGCACCATCCCTAATATGGCACGGTAAGCCGCATGCTTATTTCCATTCAGCAACTTAGTGTTTTCTTCTTAATTGTGGCACGCATCGCCGGAGTTTTCATTGAAATGCCCTTTTTTAGTTCTCGTAGCTTCCCGGTTTTTATTAAAACCGCCGTTGTTATATGGATTAGCCTTCTCCTCTGGTTTGTAGTGCCTATTAATAATATCTTGCCAAATAGTTTCGTAGAATTTATTTTTGCATTGCTCCTAGAAGCAAGCATTGGATTTTTAATTGGGTTTGTCTGCAATATTTTTTTTCATGCCATTCAGGGAGCCGGTGAGATCATGGATATGCAAATGGGCCTATCAGTTGCTAGTGCCCTTGACCCGGCCTTTGGCATGGTGGTTTCAATTATTGGTAAGTTAGCTTTCATGTTCGCCATGATTATTTTCCTATCCATAAATGGCCATCACATGTTACTATCGGCACTGCACCAAAGCTTTGTGGCTATCCCAGTAGGCCATATACCCAATTTTGCTTCTCCAAAGCTCGTTCAACAGGTAATTAGCCTGGGCACCTCTTTTTGGTCAATTGCCATCATTTTGGCTGCCCCAATTGTATTATTAATTTTCTTGTCAGATTTTTCCTTCGGAATTGTGTCGCGCGTTGCTCCCCAAGTTAACGTTTTTATGCTGGGTTTTCAGGTAAAACCCATGCTTGGCTTATTTGGATTTTTGCTCTGTATGCCCTTTATTGTAACTTATCTAAACAAAATACTTGAATTTATGCTAACCCAAATGTTATTACTGGCAAAATTCCTATAGCACAAATAATGGAGAAATCTCAAAATGGGTGAAGATGCTGGCGATAAATCAGAGGAACCTACGCCTCACCGCATGCGTGAGGCCAGAGAAAAAGGACAGGTTGCAAAAAGCCACGAAATAACTGTAGCGGCAGTTTTACTTATAACATATTATTCATTGCAATATTTTGGGCCCTTTATGTGGGGAAATCTTGCTCAATCAACCCAAGCACTTTTTAATTTAATTCCGGAAGCCAAGAATTTTGATATGGGGTTTGTCGGATACACTCTAACAATTGCTGGGCGCGGATTCTTTTTTGCGGTGGCACCCGTCCTTGCGGTTGCTTTCATTGCCACTTTTATCGCGGAGGTAATGCAAACCGGGTTTGTTGTTTCTACCGAACCACTCTCTCCAAAACTTGAAAAAATTAATCCTTTATCTGGTTTTAAAAAAATGTTTTCCATGCAGGGATTTGTAGAATTAATCAAATCCCTTTTAAAGATTGTTATCGTGTTTTACATTGCCTGGTATGCTGCCAAAGACGACTTGCCTTTCATCATCATGCTGATCCAAGCCCAGCCTTGGGATGCACTAATGCTGGGAGGAAAAATTGCCTTAACTATTGCTATCCGAGTTGGGTACTTTTATATCCTAATAGCCATACTTGACTATTTTTACAAGCGCTGGGAATTTATGAAGAATCTGCGCATGAGCAAACAAGAAATCAAAGAAGAATATAAACGGCTAGAAGGAGATCCGCTAGTTAAACAGCGTATTCGTGATCTGCAAAGACAGGCTGCTTACCAGAGAATGATGGGCTCGGTCCCACAAGCTGACGTAGTTGTTACCAATCCAATCCATATTGCTGTTGCCCTAAAATACAATTCTAAAGATATGAAGGCTCCACGGGTTCTTGCCAAAGGAGAAAGAAAAATTGCCGAAGAAATCGTAAGGATCGCAGAAGCCAACGAAATATCTATTGTCCAGAACGAACCACTGGCCCGTTCAGTTTATCGAACCACAAAAATAAACCAAGAAGTCCCACGCGAACTTTATCAAGCCATTGCCGAAGTGCTGGCCTATATCTATAAAATCAAAAGAGACCGCGAAGAAAGGAAAAAAGCTTCTATTGCCCTTTCACCACGCTAACGGTATAATGGAGCGCGAATATGGCAGCACCAGGCATTGACCTTAAAGCTTTAAAAAGTCTCTTCTCCGTTAGCGACTTTTTAGTTGCCCTTCTCCTCCTTATTGTTATCGCCTTGATGCTTGCCCCTTTGCCTCCGATTGTCCTAGACATTTTATTGTCATTTAACATTGCTTTTTCCTTACTAATATTACTCGTCTCAATGTTTTTAAAAGAACCCCTTGAATTTGCGGTTTTTCCCTCTATTTTACTTATAATCACCGTTTTACGATTATCGCTTAATATCGCGGCATCAAGACTAATTCTGGTAAGTGGATATGCCGGTGAATTCGTCAATGCGTTTGGTAACTTTGTCGTCGGTGGTAACTACATCGTTGGCGCAATTATCTTTATCATCATTACCATCGTTAACTTTTTAGTTATCACCAAAGGTTCTGAAAGGGTCGCCGAAGTTGCTGCCCGCTTTACTCTAGACGCTATGCCCGGCAAACAGATGTCGATTGATGCCGATATGAACGCCGGCCTAATTGATGCTAACGAAGCCCGTAACCGTCGCCGCAAGATTGAACGCGAAGCCACCTTTTTCGGTTCTATGGATGGTGCCAACAAGTTTGTCCGCGGCGATTCGATCGCCGGTATTATCATCGTTTTGGTTAACATTTTAGGCGGTGTCTTGGTTGGTTGGCTGCAGCAAGGCTTAACAATCATGGAAGCCTTGTCTCTTTACGCCCTTTTAACCATTGGATCCGGTCTTATTGCCCAAATGACCTCTTTGTTAATTGCTATTGCTACCGGTCTCATAATTACCAAATCAGCTTCTGAAATGAGCGTTGGATCCGATGTTGCCAAACAAATTTTTGCCCAGCCAAGAGCCTTTGCTTTTGTCAGTATTTTAATGGGAATTTTTGCACTAATCCCTGGATTGCCCACCATCCCATTGCTGCTTCTTGCCTTCTTAAGCGGGGCGCTAACTTTGGGACTAATGCGTGCACAATCCGAATCCCTTGAATCAAAAGGGGTTACCGAAGAAGTATCTGCCAAAGATGCCATGAAAAAGCCTGAAAGCATCTTAGGGACACTTGGTCTTGATCCATTATCATTAAAAACCGGCCGCAATATTATTCCATTGATTGATCCAGCCCAAAAAGGACCACTGCTAGAGCGAATTACCCTCATTCGTTATAACATTGGTCAAGAATTAGGTTTTGTTATTCCTGGGGTTAGGGTAATGGATGATTTAAGTTTGCCGCCTGACCAATACGAAGTTGAAATTCGCGGAACACGCGTGGCTTTGGCTGAAGTTCGAATGGGACACCTAATGGTTGAGTTGTCCCTTTCGCAAATGCGGGCTAAAAAACTCTCCGGGATTGAAGCCAAAGATCCTACTTCCAACGATCTGGTTACCTGGGTTCCAGAAGATATGCTTCCTCAATTGCAAAAACTAGGAATAGCAGCCAAAGCTCCGATCGATGTTATTTCTGAGCATTTCACCGAGGTTATCAAGCGATATGCTGATGAAATCATGACACGGCAAAATGTTCAATCACTAATCGAATTGGTTAAAAATTCTAATGCCGCTATCGTTCGCGAACTAATTCCCGATTTACTATCTTTAGGACAAGTGCACAAAGTCTTGCAACTTTTAGTCAGGGAAAGGGTTTCTATCCGTGATCTTTCAACTATTCTGGAAAAACTGGCCGATTACGCCCATTTGTCCCGCGATATTAATATATTAGCTGAATATGTAAGACAGTCTCTGGCCCGCCAAATTTGCGAACAATACACCGACAAAGAAAATGTGGTCACCGTTGTCACTATTGATCCTTCGTTGGAAGAAACTTTGACGGGAGCCATTCACCAATCAGAATATGGCTCTTTCTTGGCCGTTGATCCTAACATTGGTGAAAAGATTTTAGTCCAGATTTCAGGACATGTAAAGAATTTTAAACGATTAAAACTCAAGCCAGTTATCCTTTGTTCGCCACGCCTGCGACCGCATTTCAAGCGCTTTATTGAGCGAAGTTTTCCTGACGTTGCAGTTTTATCTTACAATGAAATTGTCCCGCAGGTAAAAGTACAAAGTATCGGTATGATTTCCACTGATTGATGAGGCTTTACTTATAGTTAACGCTTTGTTAGAATAAAAAAAGCTTATGGCAATTAGAAGATTATCGGAAAGAGAATTACGCTCCAAGGTTTCGGCTGCCCGTGGCATGACCGAAGCCCCTCCTGCCGGAATTGGTAGCATTTTGCGTTCCATGTGGCCCTTTGCCAAAAAGATGGCAAATGCTTTTGCCAAAGAAACCGGCAATCCCGAAGATAACCAAGAGGGTTTTTTGAAGAACCTGGTTAAAAGATTTACATAAAACATATGGTAAGCAGAAAAGAAGTTGAAGATAGAATCTTATCAATTATGCGCGAGGAGTTTCTTAAGCACTCCGATGAGACCCTCGAAAAATACAAAGCCCAAATCGAATCTACTGTAAAATGGTATGTTTCCACCCTTCCCCGCCACATTGCTGGCTCCGAAGCTAAAGACCTCGAACAAGAAGCCAAAATCGCTTTTGTTGAATGTTTAAAAACCTGGGATCCAAGACGTGGGGCTCTCTGGTCCTATGTTTCTATGCGGTTAAAGGGTTCGATGCAAGATTATCTGCGCAAACGCGGCAGCGATCCTGTAGCTGGCCTATACGAATGGATTACTTCCGCTGCCAACGTTTATATGGCTTTCAACGACAAATCAATTGTTCATGAAGAAGTTGATAAGCTATTACACATCGATTCAGCGGTAAAGATCTTGGATGACAAAGAAAAGAAAGTAGTTGAAGGCTATTATAAACACGATAAAACCTTCAAAGATATTGGCAAAGATATTGGATTATCCGAATCTCAAGTTAGTCGTATCTGCAAAGAAGCAACTACTAAACTACGTATCGCTCTGCGTAATGAAGAACAAGCTGAGACCGAAGCCGAAGCCAGAAGACAATAAAAGCTACTTCGCCTTTTCTAATAAAAGATCAAATGCCACTTCTTCTTGACTTGATGTTTGCATATTTTTCAAAACAGCCGATTGTTTCTTAATTTCTTCGTCACCAATGATGTAAACAAATTTTGCCCCTGCTCGATCTGCCGCTTTCATTTGCGATTTGAGCGACTTACCTAGATAATCCATGTCAGCCGAAATTCCATGGCTGCGAGCCTTTTGCATCATTTCAAAGCCAACTATGGTGGCTTCGTCTCCAATGGTAGCTATATATAATTGCGTTTTTGACTCACTCGTAATACGTAATTCGTAATTCGAGAGTAGCCCAATTATTCTTTCTAAGCCCACAGCAAACCCGACGGCGGGAGTTGGTTTTCCGCCCAATTCTTCAACTAGTCCATCATAGCGTCCACCGCCAGAAACAGCATTTTGCGCCCCCAGTTTATTAGAAACAATTTCAAAAGTTGTTTTAGTATAGTAGTCTAACCCTCTAACTAAGCGGTTATTTATTTTATACTTTACCATCAGACCATCCAGCCATCCCACCATCTGCTTAAAATGGTTTGAACAATCCACGCAAAGCATAGAACTCGAAGCTGGGGCATTTTCGATATATTTTTGGCACTTTGCCTCTTTGCAATCTAGTACTCGCAAGGGATTTTTTTCAAAGCGGTCCTGGCAATCAGAACACATATCCTTGATATTTGCTTTTAAGTAATCCCGTAGTTTTTCGCGATAAGCCGGACGACAGTTAGCACAACCAACACTATTAATATCAACTTCTAAGTCTTTTAAACCAATTTCACTTAATAACTGCAGGTTTAGAGCAATGACTTCTGCGTCCAATCTTGGTTCATTGGAACCAAACACTTCTACCCCAGCCTGATGAAATTGGCGCTGTCTACCGGCCTGTGGCCTTTCGTAACGGAACATGGGTCCTATATAAAAAAGTTTGGTAGTTTGATCTGCGCTTAACAAATTGTTCTCAATACAAGCTCTAACCACCGGAGCAGTCGCTTCTGGGCGCAAGCACAAACTACGTCCTTTGCGGTCCTTAAATTCATACATTTCTTTACCAACAATATCCGTGGTTTGGCCAATCGAGCGAGTAAAGAGTTCGGTGGATTCAAAGATGGGGGTTCGTATTTCTTTATAATTGTAGAGTTCAAATACTTTTCGACAAGCAGTTTCAATCATTTGCCAATGAGATG
Organism: Candidatus Margulisiibacteriota bacterium; assembly: GCA_041658745.1. Lineage (GTDB taxonomy): Bacteria > Margulisbacteria > WOR-1 > O2-12-FULL-45-9 > O2-12-FULL-45-9 > JASEHX01. The sequence continues at coordinate 243,978 of JBAZZP010000002.1, forward strand.
ACTCTGCTGGCAGGATATCTTTTGTTCCGCGTGGGGCTGCATATTTAGTCATGAGAAAATTATAGCACAATCAATCAATAATTTGACTTTCGATACTAATTATTATAGATTTTAGTAATGGATGTTTTGCAAAGCTTAATTTTGGGAATTGTTCAGGGAATTACTGAATTTTTACCCATTTCATCTACTGCCCATTTAATTATGGCCGCAAAGGTCATGCAGATTCCCCAAACCGATTTTGTAAAAAGCTTTGAGATCGTCATCCAACTAGGATCAATTCTTTCGGTAATCGTCCTCTACTGGCGTCGTTTCTTTGTTGATTTTGAAAGTTTAAAAAGAATTCTCGTCGCTTTTTTCCCTACCGCGATCTTAGGGTTTACTCTCTATAAAGTTATTAAAGGCTATTTAATTGGCAATCCCTACATTCTTATCTGGGCACTGATCCTTGGAGGAATCTTTTTGATCATTTTTGAGCTATTTCACCGCGAAAAAGAAACGGCCATCGATGATATTAGCCAAATTCCTTATAGCCTTTGTATTGCTTTAGGGCTTTTTCAATCTCTCGCCATGTTCCCCGGTGTTTCTCGTTCAGCTGCAACGATTATGGGAGGACTACTCCTCAATCTTAAACGAAAAACCATTGTTGAGTTTTCGTTTCTACTGGCCGTCCCAACTATGCTGGCCGCTTCTGTCTTTGATTTGTTAAAATGTGGGAGTTCATTCACTTCTTCTCAATTTGGGGTATTAGCTGTTGGCTTTATTGCTTCGTTTATTGTAGCTATTATTAGCATTCAATTTTTGATGAATTTTATCAAGAAGCATACTTTCATACCCTTTGGTATTTATCGAATTGGCATTGCGCTACTCTTTTTGGCTTCACTTTATTTTTAAGGCTGTCTGCCCAAAATTCCATTTAACAGTAGAATTGCGCAATAATAGCCAATGAAGACAAATAGGATCCCAACCACATTGGTCAATAATATATTACCTAATGCTATTTTATATTCCCCGGCTTTAATTAGGTTAAAACTCTCCAAGCTAAAGGCTGAAAAAGTGGTATAACCACCCAAAACCCCAATAAAAGCAAAGGCTCTTAATTTTGACGGAAAAACAAATCTTTCTGATATTCCCCACAAAAAGCCAATCAATAGTGATCCCGTAATGTTAACCAAAAAGGTTCCAAGTGGAAAAAGAGCATTCGAATTTTTATATTCTATATTTGAAACCCAATAACGCATTAATGAGCCAAAGGCTCCACCCGCCGCAACTAATAACAATTTAAGCATAAGATTTTACCTTTACTCCTTTTACTTAATGGAAATAAATACTATAATAGAGAAGATTAAAATGCAAACAAAATTAAAGAAATTTATTGGCATATTTGTTTTATTGTGTTCTCTTATTCAACCCTCAACAGCAATAACCAATGCGACGAAAGTATTAACCACAACAAAGCATGTAAAAAGCACCCAAAACATCACTAAGCTAAGCGAAGCACTTAAAGCTGGCGTTCCTGTGGTGGTTAAAATTGGTTCAGAAAGTTGCGGTCCTTGCCGGGCAATGAATCCAATTATGAAAGAGTTGGTAGTAGAACAAGACGGGAAGGCAATCTTTTTATCCCTGGACGTTTATGAAAACCGTGAACTAGCAAGCAGATACAGCGTACGAGTTATTCCTACCATCCTTTTTTACAATAAAAAGGGTGTCTTTAAAAGCAAAGCAGAAGGTTTTATGGATAAAGAACAGCTTTTAAAAGCAGTAAAAACATTAGAGTTAAATAAATAATGGACTTATCAAATCCACTCATTGCCTATTTTAGCGTATTTCTGGCCGGCTTAGTTTCATCCTTTAGCCCCTGCGTATTAATCACTATCCCGTTAGTTATTAGCTATGTCGGAGGATTTTCGGAAGGTGACGTTAAACGCTCCTTTGCTTTCTCGCTATTTTTTGCCATCGGCTTGGCTATTACCTTCACGATTTTAGGCGCAGTTGCTTCTTTAATGGGAACTTTGCTGGGCGATGTTGGCGGTTATTGGAAATATATTCTAGCCACAGTTGCGATTATTATGGGATTACAAATGCTGGGAATACTAAATTTTCAGATCCCAACCCCACGCATGGTTAAAACCGAACAAAAAGGGCTATTGGGGGCTTTCTTGCTGGGAATGCTTTTTGGGGTTGCCTCATCTCCCTGTGCTACTCCAGTTTTGGCCTTGATTTTAACCTTTGTTGCCTCAAAACAAAATTTGGCATACGGAACCTCACTGCTTTTCGTGTATGCCTTAGCCCATACCGTATTTATTTTTTTAATTGGGATTTCCACCGGAATGGCTAATTTTTTTCTGCGATCAAAACAAGCTCAAAAGGCTTCAAATTATATTCACCAGACTAGCGGGTTAGCCTTTATTTTAATAGGGATATGGGCAATCTTTTTTTTGCGTTAAAAATCCTTTATATTTTGCCATTGTAAAGCTTAATTTTCCAAAATAGCACAAGGCGCGCTAAATTGGTTTACTCCCCCGCCCAAGGTTCCCAAATTCACCCAATTGGTTCCGCTCATATCGTCAATCCGTACGATACGATTGTTATTGCTGTCTGCAATATAGAGCTTTCCATCAGAACCAACAGTTATATCGCGCGGTTGAGTAAATTGGCCCATTCCTCCCCCGACACCACCAAATGTAATCCAACCACTCCCAGTCATATCATTTATCCGCACAATTCGGTTATTATAGGTATCAGCAATATAAATCTTTCCACTACTATCAACTACCAAACCAAAGGGTAAGTTAAATTGTCCAGTTCCGGTACCAGAAAGACCATAAGTGGTCCAACCGCTACCATTTATACTATTAATTTTAATGATGCGATTATTATAGGTGTCTGCAATGTAAATTGCTCCACTAGAATCACAACAAATACCACAAGGGCGATATAGCTGGTTATCGCCACCCCCATATGTCCCAAAGGTTGTCCAACCCGTTCCATTCATATCGCTAATTTTGACAATCCGATTATTATAGGCATCCGCCACATACACTTCATTAGAATGACTGACAGCAATATCATATGGCAAGTAAAATTGGCCACTTCCTGTCCCGTATAGGCCATAACTAGTCCAATTACTGCCAGCAATATTATCAATACGGACAATCCGGTTATTATAAGAATCGGCAATATAGATTTTACCGTCATGCCCAATATCAGCTCCCCGAGCACTATTAAATTGTCCACTCCCTCCACCGGATGATCCCAAAGTTGTCCATCCCGTGCCATCCATACCAGTAATTTTAACCAACCGGCTATTGCCGTCATCAAGTGTATAAATCGATAAAGCTATAGTTGTTGTGGTGGAAGAAGAAGTGGTCGTCGTGGTTGAAATTGGGTCTATCGAACAACCCGAAGAGAAAAAGGCAACAGTCACAAAGCAAAAAAGGCTAATTCCACAAACTGCAATAATTTCCAGATAGTTTTTAATTTTCATTAGGCTTTTCATACCAGCTCGCATTGTACTATTTATACTAATAAAGTCAATTGTGCTATTATTTGGATTGACAAAAAATATATACAGTTCATACTTAGCAGATATATTACATTCCGACCAACAATAATTAGCGGAATAAGGAGAAAAAATGAAAGCAAAGAATTGTCCTCATGGGTTTTTGGGAACTGTTTTACTGTTTGCGTTATTGGTTATCTGTTCCATTGGAACTGCCAAGGCAGAAGTAAATGTTACCATTAATATAGGGCCTCCTCCTATCGTAGTTGAAGCACCGCCGGAATTAGTCATGATCCCGCAAACTGAAATCTATTTTGTCCCGGGGGTTAGTTATGACGTTTTCTTCTATAACGGCTATTGGTGGTCTCCCAGAGGTGACCGGTGGTACCGATCAAGTCAGTACAACGGTTCATGGGTTATTGTTAATCGCAATTATGTCCCCTCCCATATAATCAAAGTCCCCAAAAATTACCGAGTAGTCTACCAGAAAGTGCGTCCCATTAGTTACACTCAGTGGAAAAAGCAGTACAAGAGTAATGTAAGTCGAGGTCGTAAGCATTAGGAGCAAAGCATGAAAAAGTCAAAATTATTTTTAGTAGTATCCATTATTTTTGTTATGGGAACCAGCTGTTTGGCCTCTCAATCTGCTATCCTCGGAGGAATAAGGAATGGGTTGGCATTAGGCGTCATGGGTGAGAAGAATTTATCTCAGGGAACTGATCTTAGATTTGGGTTAGAAGCTAATACTTCAAACAACCCTGGCATTATCTTTGTAGGGGGGAAATGGTTTCTTACCAACATTAGTGGCAGATTTCCGCTATTTTTAAGTGGAGGACTAGTTGGATATCTGGGCAATAACTCAGAGGCCGGACCATATATCTCCCTTATCTCCGAGAAGTTTTTTGATATTAAGCCTTTGTTTATTGAATTAGGGATAGACATAGCAAATTCCGGCAAATTGCAACTACAAATTGGATATTATTTCTGATCCAAAAGTAGTATAATACAATTTAAGAATCTATAAAAAAAGGGGGGTGAAAATATTATGAAGAAATTTATTGTTTGTCTCGTTGTTTTCGTTTTTTCGACAACCATCGCTAGCGTAGCTTTTGGTAGAACTTTGGACGAGGAAAAGCAAGCAGTCAGGGATTATTTGAATGTTCTTGATGCAAAGCTAGCCAAAGCCAAAGCCGCCAAACAGTCAGCAAAAGTCAATATGTTGCATGCTGACAAAAAGGCAACACTGGCTCGCTGGGCCAAGTTACAAGCTTCGATGGTCGTTACTCCAATCGCTCCTATTCCACCAACACCAGTTACGATTCAACCAGTTTCAACTCAGTATGCAGGGTTGTTTGGATGGGGGTTAAACACAATTCTCTCAGGTCAGTACATCTATACCGGCGCGGGTTCTCTGTCCGGTACAGGTGGATTGAAGGGAGATATTGTATTGGATGATTTCATCGGATTGGGACCAATGCTCAGCTTATCGAATGATACATTCAA
>JBAZZP010000003.1:0-221995 GCA_041658745.1 Candidatus Margulisiibacteriota bacterium
AATTAAAAACACAATTGTGGCTTTTAATCCGGTTGTATTAGAGTACTTTGGAACACATTATCAAAAATATATTTTGACTAAGTCTTCTGGGCTCCCTGTAGACCATCTACCTGAATTGTCCATATTTCCTCACTCATATTTCCTCACTCATTTTCTCCCGCCCTATGCCCTCATCACATCCCTTGCCCTTCCTTGCCCCTTCCCCCCCTTCCTATGCTATAATTCCACCATGGCTCAAGATAATTCGTTTGACATCGTAAGCAAACCCAATCTATCCGAAATCGATAATGCCATCGTCATGGCTTTAAAAGAAATTAATGGCCGCTTTGATTTTAAGGGTAGCATCAGCAACATCGAAAAAGAAGGCACCGACAAACTAAAAGTGGTCTCCGAGGACGAATTTAAACTAAAGAATGTCATCAATATAATGAATGAAAAGCTAGCCAAACGCCAAGTCCCCCTCAAATTCTTTGAATACGGCAAACTCGAAACTTCTCTTGGTGGCGGAGTTAAACAGTTAATCACGATAAAACAAGGTATCCCCCAAGAACAAGCTAAAGAAATCAATAAATTAATCAAAGCCTCTGGGCTAAAAGTCCAATCCCAAATCCAAGGCGACCAAATTCGGGTTTCGGGTAAAAAATTGGATGATCTACAAGCCGTAATGGCCAAAATCAAAGCCGCCAACCTGCCGATTGCCCTGCAGTTTGTTAATTATCGTTAGTTAATCAGCCACATCAGCTACATTTTTTGAAATTTTTAATATCTTCTGTCGATAAAACTCTATGCTAACTAGGAAAATCTTTGATCCCTATCGACCCAGCCTGCCTTTTGGGCATCAAAAGCCAAAAGTCCTTTTGGTTGATCCCTCATTCAAAACCAGACAACACCCCGAATCACTTGGGTTGGCGTATGTTGCCGCTGCCGTTCATCAAGCCGGCTTTGATGTTTCCGTTGAATCATTTAATTGGGAAGGAGCTTGTGAAGATATTGATCAGTTTGAGATACAAGAAGATGAATTGTTAAGAAATTTATCTACAAGAATTAGTCGCGAAAATATTTCGGTAGTTGGAGTTACAGTACACACATATGATGTAGGCAGAGCCATGAGAACTGCTAAGTCAGCTAGAGAGGCTGGAGCAATTGTGATACTCGGGGGTCCACACATTACTGCCGCAGAAAATGACCCCCAAATTCGAGGATATCTTTTAGAAAAGCTAGCTAACGGAGTGCCTATTTTAGATGTTCCATCACTTTCATTTTTAAATGATGGGCAATACCAGATTACGCCAGAACAATCGGGCATCAAAGAGTTAACAGAACTAAGACCATTTTGGCAAATTTTTGGAGCAAGATTGGCCTCTACCGCCTATTTGCCAATTTTAGCTTCCCTTGGCTGTATTTATCGCTGCAATTTTTGCACAGCCAAAGGGCCTCGGCTTATTAGACCTCCAAGTGAGGTGATTGAGGAAGTGGTTTCAAGCGTTGGAATAACTCGCAAATTTGGGTTTCATGATTTAAGTTTTACTAGCTATCCCCACTTAGTTCAACTGCATACTACCTATAATAATAGTTCTCTACCAGATAATCTTTGCTTATGTGCCTCTGGTCGAGTTAACGAAGTCATCGATAGGAAGAATGAACTGCCATTATTAAAAGAATTTGGATTATTACTGCTAATGCTTGGTGTCGAATCTGGAGACAACCAAATGCTGCATCTAATGCGTAAAGGAATTACCAGCGAACAATCTTTAGAAGCTTTCCGCTTATTAAAAGAAGCGGGAATTAGACCCAAAGCATATATGCTGGTTGGTTATCCCGGAGAAACAACTGAGACAATTACAAAAAGTATCAATTTCATAAATCATCGGATGTTTTCGGATTGGCATATTTATATACCAGAAACAGAAGCTTACAAATTAGCCGCTAGAATACCGAGAGGAATCGACACTGATTTACCAATAGATTTATTCATAGAAAGATGGGGTCCAGCACTTTCCCACCTTAATCCGCTTATATTGGCTAGCGCTTTTACAGCTCAACGACCCTCTCCTCAGTATCATTCAATGTTAAGAGACTTAAGCGTGATTCATCCTCCTTCCGGCTTACCTTTTAGTGAATTACTACGGCCGATTTTGTCATAGCCTAGCTACCAAAATAAAATAAAGTGAAATTTTAAATAAAGTGTGCTGATAATAAATTAGCCTAAATTTATTAAAGGAGAAATTACTACAATGGGTTACAGAAAAATGATAGTTGTTGCACTTCGTCCATTACCGACCCGGATCACCCTTCCCTGTGCTCGAACAGATAAACGTGGGAACCTTGTCCCAATTTCTCACAAAGGGCCAACGTTAGCAAGTAAACTACTCGATTGCTGTGCAAGATCGGGGGATGAAATGCAATCCTTGATAGACGAGGCAATTAATTTACCTAAAGGACAATTTAGGCTATTACTATGTCAAGTTGCATCAAATCAACAACTAAGAAGAGATGTCATTGCTGCACGAAAACTACTTGCAGCATAAATATTTTCACTGCACAATATATTCGCACAAAGGTTCAAACATTCAAGGTATAATATTGTTTGCATGAACTCTGCCAAAAAAGCCTACATTGTTTCTCTCGGTTGTCCTAAAAATTTATCCGACACCGAAGCCATCATGGGCAATCTCGTGTGTCAAGGTTATCAGATCACCAATAATCCGGCCGAAGCTGAGACCATTGTCGTAAACACCTGCGCTTTTTTAAAATCGGCTCGCGATGAAGCGATGTCCACTATCAAAGAAATGGCTAGCTGGAAAAAGAAGGGGAGATGTAAACAACTACTAATCGCTGGATGCTTACCAAAGTGGGAAGGAAGACAGAAGGAAGCAGATGGGATTAGAGGGGTAGATGGCGTTATAGAAAGCATTCAACTTTATAATTGCTCAACTCCACGGATTAAAGCTACCCCACCCTGGTATGCTTATGTAAAAATTGCTGAAGGTTGCAGTAATTGCTGCACCTATTGCCTAATTCCTAAAATTCGGGGTAAACTACGCACTCGCCCAGTAGCCGATATCATAAAAGAAGTAAGCCAACTGGCCCAAAAAGGGGTCAAAGAAATCATTTACATTGCCCAAGATACCACGGCTCACCCCCAACTAGCAGAAATCCTTAAAAAAACGGCAAAAATTGCCAAAATCAGCTGGATTCGCCTCATGTACGCCCACCCCAAACATCTAACCGATAAAGTCATCGATATTATGGCTAAAGAACCCAAAATTGTTAAATATCTTGACTTGCCAATCCAACATGTGTGTGATAAGATTTTAAATCGGATGAATCGTCCCGAAATTACGGGACCAGACCTTTATAATTTGGTTGATAAGATCAGGAAGCGGATTCCTAGCATTGCTTTGCGAACTTCGGTTATCGTCGGATTTCCCGGTGAAGGCGAGGCCGAATTTAGCGAGTTATGCAAATTTTTAGAAAAGGTTAAGTTTGAGCGCCTAGGCGCTTACCCCTTTTCCAAAGAAATTGGTACGCCTGCCGCAAAAATGAGGGGGCAGGTATCCCAAAAACAAAAGGAAGTACGTTTTCATCGGGTAATGCAGCTGCAAAAGGGCATTTCCAAAGAGAGGAATAAACAGTTGATTGGAAAAGTAATTGAAACCATCATTGAAGGAGTACAAGGCGGGCAGTATATTGGCCGTAGCTACATGGATGCTCCCGAAATTGATGGACGAGTGTTGACAGCAAGCCACAAATCTATTACACCGGGTGAGATTGTTAAAGTAAAAGTAACCAAAGCTTTGCCTTACGATCTTATAGGATACCGGGTTTGACACTCGCCAATCAAATTACCTTTTTAAGGTTAGCGTTTATCCCTCTCAACGTAGTCCTTTTACTCTTAGGATTAAATGGTCTAGCAGCTTTCTTATTCCTATTCTTATCGTTATCTGATATGGTCGACGGTTATATTGCCCGGAAATATAACCAAGTTTCTGAACTTGGTAAATTAATTGATCCCTTGGCGGATAAGATCCTTGTTATGACGGTTTTGATAGCACTAGTCGATCAGGGCCTAGCGAGCTCGATCCCTGTTATGTTAATTGTGGCCCGCGAATTTGTAATTTCGGGTGTCAGGATCATGGCAGCTAGAGCAGGCAGCATCCTCCCGGCTATTCCATCCGCAAAATGGAAGACAACTCTTCAGATGGTAGCAATACTAATGATCATGTTTAGCCTCCCTTTTGCGAACTTAGTCCTCTGGATGTCGGTCCTGCTGGCGCTATTATCAGGTGGTGAATATTTGTGGCAGAACCGACAATTAATGCAACCGAAATCAAGCTAGAGGACTTTTTTACAAAGATTCTCTCGTCGATCGGTAATATTACCGATCAGCAAATTGCTGAGCTGCTCAAAAAAGGCAACCAAACCATTGCAGTTGCCGAATCACTAACTGGCGGTTTAATCTCCGCGCGCCTTAGCTCTATCTCCGGCAGTTCCGCCTATTTTATCGGCGGCATTGTTTGCTATCAGACCCGGATAAAAGTAACGGAAGTGGGTGTTCCCGCTGCCGTTATTAGCCAAAATGGAGTGGTAAGCAAAGAAACCGCCATTGCCATGGCCGACGGTATTCGTAAAAAATTTCGAGCCGAAATCGGGATTGGGGCAACCGGGGCCGCCGGACCAATTGCCCAGCCACCAGCTCCAGTCGGCAGAATATATATTGCGCTCTCAGCCGAGAACGGGACTGAATGGAAAGAATTTAATTTGCAGGGAACGCGGGAAGAAATAAGGGAAAAAGCTTCCCAGGCAGCTCTTGGGATGCTTTGGTTGCACCTGGGAGGAAACGAAATTTTAGGGTAAACATTTTTTTGTATCTTGTTTCTTGTAACTTGTATCTTTATATTAAAGGAGGAAAATAAAATGAGTGAAAGTAAAGTGACTGAAAAGCAAATAAACGAGACGAATAAAAGTAAAGCCTTGAATTTGGCCATTTCCCAGATCGAAAAGAATTTTGGTAAAGGTTCCATAATGAAAATGGGAGAACATTCAAAATTAAATGTTGAAGTAATCCCCACCGGTTCCCTGTCCCTGGACATGGCCCTTGGAGTTGGTGGATTTCCCAGAGGAAGAGTAATCGAAATTTACGGGCCAGAAGGCGGCGGAAAAACTACGGTTTCTCTGCATGCCATTGCCGAATGCCAAAAAAGAGGCGGCATTGCGGCCTTTATTGACGCCGAACATGCCCTCGATCCAGTCTATGCCAAAAAATTAGGGGTGGATGTTAACAATTTATTAATCTCCCAGCCAGATTACGGCGAACAAGCCTTGGAAATTGCCGAAACCCTAATCCGCTCAGGGGCAATTGATATTATTGTGGTTGATTCGGTTGCGGCTTTGGTCCCCAAAAAAGAAATTGAAGGCGAAATGGGCGATTCGCAGGTTGGTCTCCAAGCCCGCTTGATGTCACAAGCTCTGAGAAAACTTACCGCCTGCATTTCCAAATCCAAAACCGTTATGATTTTCATCAATCAATTGCGGGAAAAAATTGGGGTTATGTTTGGCAATCCCGAAGTCACCCCCGGCGGCAGAGCACTAAAGTTTTACTCATCCGTCCGTCTTGAAGTACGTGCCTCTGAGAAACTAAAAGAAAACGATGTAATTATTGGAACAAGAGTCAAAGTTAAAGTGGTAAAGAATAAAGTTGCCCCACCCTTCCGCGAAGCCTATTTTGTCTTAATCCATGGCAAAGGAATTGTTTCTCAAGCCGAGATTTTGGACCAAGGCGTCCAGCTCGATGTAATCAATAAGAGCGGAGCTTGGTTTTCCTACGGGACCGAAAAAATTGGTCAAGGCTTTGAAGGGGCTATTGCTTATCTAAAAGACAATCCAAAAATCGCTAATAAAATCGAGAGTGAAATTCGCCGGAAGGTATCGTAATTAAACTGTTTAAAAAAGGAGAATTAGTATGTTTGCAGAAATAATGTTTGGAATAGGAATAGTAACCCTCATCGCTGGTATCGCTAGTTTGGTTTTTATCGGTGGACGCCAAAAGGCCACGGACCTAAAATTAAAGATTGCCGAAGAGTCGGCCAAGCGTATCCTAGAAGACGCTAAAAAAGAGGCAGAGAGAACCAAAAAAGAAGGTTTATTAGAGGCAAAGGATATCGAGCTAAGACTCCGCTCTGAAGTTGAAAAAGAAAGCCGGGAGCGAAAAGGTGAGCTTTCGGGAGTCGAAAAAAGACTAGATGCCAGGGAAGATCGGTTAGACAACCGTGAAAAAGAAGTCCAAAAGGCCGAGGCTAGCAACAAAAAGACTCAGGAAGAATTACAGCAAACCAAAGAAATTCTCGACAAATCCAAAGAACAATATATCAAGGATTTGGAAAGAGTAGCCGCCTTGTCCCGTGAAGATGCCAAAAAAGAATTGCTGGCTAAACTGGATGGCGAATTAACCAAAGAATTTGGCGAAAAGATCAAATTTAATGAAGAAAAAATAAAGAACGAATCCGACAAAAAGGCCCGCGAAATTTTGGCTACGACTATTCAACGCTGCGTAGTCGACCATGTGGTTGAAACTACTACCAGTATGGTAGAACTGCCATCGGATGATATGAAGGGAAGGATTATTGGTCGCGAAGGACGCAATATTCGGGTATTTGAAAGTTTAACTGGGGTTGACTTGATCGTGGATGATACCCCCGAAGCCGTCATTTTATCCAGCTTTAATCCACTGCGCCGTGAAATCGCCCGCCTCACCCTCCAAAAACTAATGGCTGACGGCCGTATTCACCCAACACGAGTAGAAGAAATGTACAAAAAATCACAAGAAGAAGTAAAAGCGGCCATGTGGGAAGCCGGTGAACAAGCCGCCATTAAAACTGGCGTGCAAGGCTTACCTTCCGTCCTGGTTCAACTCCTAGGAAGATTAAATTATCGCACCAGCTACGGACAAAATGTTTTGCAACATTCAGTTGAAATGGCCATGGTAGCTGGCATGTTAGCCGGTGAGCTCGGTGCCAATATTAACTTAGCCAAACGGGCCGCCCTGCTCCATGATATCGGCAAAGCGGTTGATCAAGAGACCGAAGGAACCCATACTCGGCTCGGAGTTATGCTCGCCCAAAAAGCCGGCGAATCCCCCGAAATATTGCATGCAATCGAAGCTCATCACAATGACGTAGAACCCAAAACCATCGAAGCTATCATTGTGCAAGTTTGTGATGCTATCTCGGCTGGAAGACCGGGCGCCCGCCGTGATACCCTTGATGCCTATATTAAGCGCTTAGAAAAATTAGAGACCGTGGCAAAATCTTTTGCCGGGGTTGAAAAATGTTATGCCATCCAGGCTGGACGTGAAGTCAGAGTCATCGTTGAGCCAAACCGGATTGATGATAATGCCGCCGCTAAGATGGCTCATGATATCGCCAAAAAAATCGAATCTGAGCTCGAGTATCCCGGCGAGGTCAAAGTAACCGTCATCCGTGAAATCCGTGCTAGCGATATTGCCAAATAAATGAAAATACTTTTTATTGGAGACATCATTGGCAAGTGCGGGCGGAAGATTGCGGAAGCTTGTATTCCTGCCCTCTCGCGCGAATATTTGCCCGACTTCATTATTGCCAATGGTGAAAACTCGGCTCATGGTTATGGCATTACCGAAAAAGTTTACAATGAATTGCTAGATGTTGGGATTGACGCCTTAACTATGGGAAACCATATGTGGGACAAAAAAGAAATCACCAAAATTATGGATCGATTTCCCAAGATGGTTCGGCCTATAAATTATCCCGATATTGTCCCTGGCAAACCCTATTTAATCCTTGAAAAAAAAGGGGTAAAAGTCGCCATCACCAATTTGCTGGGAAGAACTTTTATGCCCCCCATGGATTGCCCTTTCCAAGCGATTGAAAAATTACTCCCTGTCATCCAAAAAGAGACCAAGATTATTTTAGTTGATGTCCATGCCGAAGCTACTTCTGAGAAATGCGCACTGGGCTGGTTTTTGGATGGAAAAGTTTCTGCCGTGGTAGGAACACATACCCATGTTATGACGGCCGATGAGCGCATCCTGCCGCAAGGCACCGGCTATATTACGGATCTAGGCATGGTTGGCTGCTTAGACTCAATTATTGGCATGCAAAAAGAGCAGATCATCAAACGCTTTATTACCCAAATGCACGACAAATTCGAGCCCGCCGATGGTGGCCCGGGATTATTTAATGCAGTTTTTCTAGAGATTGATCCCGTTACTGGAAAAACATTAACGATCAAGAGGATTATTAAGCAAACTGAAGCTTAAAATTGATTAAGGAATTCTAGAATTATTTTCGCTGTTTCCTCTGGTTGCGTAATCATCGGGATATGTGATCCATTATCAATGTAAGTAACATTTTGATGCTCAATTCCACTCAAAATCAAAGATTTATCTTTTCTTCCAAATACGGCTCGCCAAGGTATGGTTAAATCATCTGGCCCCATTTCAATTGCTTCATTTGAGCCTTTAGCAAAAAGCGGAGTCATATACGGAAAAACATTTTCGACAAAATCATCTTTTTCAATTTGATCAGAAAAGAAGCTCCTTCTAGCTGTGGCTTCACCAAGGCTTATCTCTCCACTAAAAGACCCACAAAACCTAGACCACATAAGGCCGGCATCAATTCTTACGCGGGATAAGCCCACTAGATTAGGATCACAAATAAACATTGCCCCAACTATTTCGCATCTATTTAGATCGTTCTGCTTGATTAATGCCCTGGCAACGCTCCCCCCTCGCCCATGGCCGATCAAAACTACTTTACCCGGAAACAATGCTCCTTGAACATTGCTAACATATTGATCTAGTGAGGACTTGCCTTGCAGCTCAGATTCTTGGGACAGAAATTGACACCTATAATTAGGCAGTATTACCGTATAACCAGCTGCTTGAAGTTGTAATGCCACTAAGCGATAAGCAAAACTCCCCAACATATCATCTGGGAGCATGACAACTAATGGTTTTCGGCTTTCAGAAACACCGATAAGATGTTCATACTGCCTGCCTGTAACTTCTTCTTTAGTGCTAAATAATCGACCGTGAGCTGCTTTTCCTATTTGTTCGTGAAATTGCGCTGGCAAACCAGAGCACAAGACTGTTTTTCGAGATTCTCCTAAAAGTTGCCCCTTTGCTACTATTCCTCTTAATTGATACAGTTTAGATGATACTCGCATATACGGGTTATCAGAAGATTAAGTAAATAATTTCAGTTATAGAGAGGTATATTTCATAAAAGATCAGCTAAACGGGAAGCAATAATCTTTTGCATTTCGGCTAATTCGAGCAAGCGGGCTCTTTGCTTTTCAACGGCATCGGGGGTTGCCTTGGCAACAAAATCGTTATTGGCCAACAACTTCTGCAATCTGGCCATTTCAGCACTAATTTTTTCTTTCTCTTTTGCCAAACGTTCTCTTTCTTTATTTATATCGATCAATCCCTTAAGCGGCACAAAGAATTGAACTTCCGATACCAGTCCACTGGCAGACTGTTCGGGTTTTGTTAATATTTTTTCAATCACCTCAATTTTAGAGGCTTTTGCCAGCATTTTAATAAGTGGCTGATTTTGACTGATAATTTCCCGCTCTTCTTTATTCGGCGCTTCAAATACGATTTCAATTTCGCTAGTCTGCACGCCCATTTCAGCTTTAATGTTTCTTAGTTTAGTCACAATCTCCATCAATAGCCCTAACGCTTTTTCTGCAGCAGCATCAATCTTGTCTTCTTCCACCTTCGGCCACTCCGCCAGCATTATGCTTTGAGTATTGGAATTTATAGTTTGTTTGTCACTTGTATCTTGTATCTTGGAAATTATTGTCTGGTAGATTTCCTCCGTAATAAACGGCATAAAAGGATGCAGCAGCTTTAACGTTCCATCTAATACGTAAAACAAAATATGGGATACTTTCTCTTTCTTTTTTGCGTCTTCTGAATAAAGATCAATTTTGGATATTTCAACGTACCAATCACAAAACTCTCCCCACAAGAAGTCATACAGAGTCCGCGCCGCATCGCCAAAACTATAACTTTCCAACAGCTCGGTTACTTTCTTGATCGTCTGCTGATAGCGAGAAATAATCCACTTATCTGCTAATCCCAAATCTTTTGGAATTTTAGAATTGAATTTTGTATTTTCCTTGTTACTTGTTTCTTGTGTCTTGTTACTTGCTTCCTGCCCGCCAGCCATCGCTGCGAACCGGCTAACATTCCAAATCTTGTTACAAAAATTGCGCGCTTCGGTAATTTTCTCTTGGGTCAACTTAATGTCCTGCCCCTGGCCAGTGATTAATGAAATCAGAGCGAAACGCAGAGCATCCGCTCCCACTTTATCGATAATCTCAATCGGGTCAATCACATTGCCAAAGGACTTACTCATCTTTTTGCCCGAGGCATCGCGCACCAAACCATGGATAAAAACGGTATGAAACGGGGCTTCTTTCATAAAATGCATCCCAGTCATGATCATGCGTGATACCCAGAAGGTAATAATGTCGTAACCGGTGACCAAAACACTTGTGGGATAAAAAGTTTTTAAATCTTTGGTTTCGTCAGGCCAGCCCAAGGTTGAAAAGGGCCACAGCGCCGACGAAAACCAGGTATCAAACACGTCAGGATCTTGCTCCAAATGCATTCCCCCGCATTTTGGACACTTTTCTGGTTTTTTTTCAGAAACGATAATTTCATTACATTCATTTGTCATTTGACATTTGTCATTTGACATTCCACAACAGTACCACGCCGGTATCCGATGCCCCCACCAAAGCTGCCTAGAAATACACCAGTCTTTTAAATTCACCATCCAATCGATATAAACCTTGGTCCAGCGATCGGGAGCAAAATTTATTTTGCCTTCTTCCACAACGCGAATGGCTTCTCTTGCCATATCTTTTACTTTTACATACCATTGATCAGAAAGATAAGGCTCAATAATTGATTTGCAGCGATAGCATTCGCCCACCGAGTTTTCATAATCTTCGATGTTTTCAATAAAGCCGCCCTGCTCCAATTTTTCAACCAATTTTTCACGCGCTTTAAACCGATCAAGCCCAGCGATTTCTTCAACGCCCGTTCTCTCCGTTCCCGTCAGTTCATTCAGTGTAATCTTCGCTTCTGTGCTAAGAATATTGATCCGTGGCAATCCGTGTCTTTCGCCCATCTCAAAATCGTTGGGATCGTGAGCCGGAGTAACTTTTACCGCACCGGTTCCAAAAGCAGCATCCACATATTCATCTTTGATAATCGGGATCAAACGATTAACCAGCGGCAGCACCAGCATCTGTCCGATCAAATGTTTATAACGGGAATCTTCGGGATTGACTGCTACCGCCGTATCTCCCAGCATCGTCTCCGGCCTAGTGGTAGCTACAATAATAAAGTTTGAATTTTGTATATTGTGATTTGTAATTTCCTTGTTACTTGTATCTTGTCTCTTGTTACTTGCAAGATAATATTTGATATGCCAGAGCTTGCCTTTCTTCGTCTCATGTTCTACTTCGATATCAGAAATGGCTGTCCCGCACTTAGGGCACCAGTTCACCAAGCGTTTACCGCGATAGATTAACCCTTCCTTATATAGTGTAACGAATTCATGGGTGACAGCCTTAGAAAGCCCAGCATCCATGGTAAAGCGCTCTCTGCTCCAATCTAGCGAGCTACCAAGCCGTCTTAATTGGCGGGTGATATTGCCGCCGTATTCTTCTTTCCACTTCCATACTCTTTTTAAAAATTCTTCCCTCCCTAATTGCTCTTTAGTAAGCCCCTCTGCCCGCAAAGCTTTTACCACCACGTTTTGAGTAGCAATTCCGGCATGGTCTGTTCCAGGAAGCCACAGAGTATTAAAGCCCTGCATTTTCTTGTAGCGAATCAAAACGTCTTGGATCGAATTGTCCAATGCATGCCCCATGTGCAGATTACCGGTAACATTAGGGGGAGGGATAACGATGGTAAAGGGCGGCTTAGAAGAATCTGGGTCAGGCGCAAACAAATGCTTTTCTTCCCAGTTTTTATACCATTTTTTCTCGACTTCAGTTGGATTATAGATTTTAGCAATTTCTTCAGCCATAGCTTAATTTTAGCACGAAATAACCTGCTCCTTAAGTGAAACTTTTGCCAAAAAGGGCGGATATAGACTTATGAGGAGAATGCCCTTATTTATCAAAGCACCCATGATTGCCATTATTGCCCTATTTTGCTTTTTGGCCTTTTCGGGCAATATCAAAATAATCGATAATGAAAAAGAATATATTACCCTGCTTTTTCTCCAGCAAAGAGTCCTGGACTTTGCACAAAAGTACAGCGGCAGAGACGTAATCGTAGTTAGCAAAAAAGACCACCTACTTTTTTATTGCCGAGATGGAAAAATCGTAAAAAATGATTACTGGAACGGTTTTAATGTTAGCTTCCCAGTCAAAGTATCCCTTGCCAGCCGCTATTTCTTTACTCCGGAAGGAGAGATGTTTATCGATGCTAAAAATGCCAATAGCCGTTATACTCTATTCCTTAAACTTAGCGTTCCCAGTGCTTATGGCATTCATGGGGCTTCAACTCGCCTTGCTTCCCATCTCGATAAGATGGAAACCATTAACCCTAATTACAGTTTTGTAACCAAAAAAGATGATACCAGAGGCTGTGTCGCCGTTGAAAACCGGGTGATTAAATATTTATTTGCCAAAGTGGATGTAAATACGCCGGTTTTAATTATGCCGTAATTAAAGGAGATTGTTATGAGTGTTACCAATTTTCGTCCCCTTCCGCCCCGAAAAGTTTTTGTTGAAAGCCTAACCCGTCGGTGGAGAGCCAAACACTATCAACCAGACCAAACCTTGCCCCGCATCCCATTGCGAATGCATGTAATGCAAATGGTTTGTGCAGCAGCCATTTCTCTACTTGATGCCCCACATGCTACAAAAGATGCGATTCGCTCAGCCTTATTTCCTTTTGCTGGATTAGCAGTCGGCAAGACTCAAAATGAACATGACAGAACAATTGATTTTAACAATATTACCACTCATGCCCAAGAGATAGAGTATGCTGACCCCAACAAAGCGACGCTTGTCCTCGGTGGGATTGAATGCTCAAAAACCAAAACCCGCCTGCTCTCTATGACCGGAAAAGAATTTTATATTGCCGAAATCCGATCAGAAAGCGGAGCTTTTAATGGCATAACGGTCCCCATGTTAGCCGGCATCGGTAATTCGGCAGAAGGTTTTTTTCATAATAATCTAATCCCTTTTCTGTTAGGTCTAGGTTGCCACATAATTTTAATCGACCAGCCAGGAATTGCAAAAAATTTACACTACGAGACAGAAAAGCCCAGGGTTATGGCACTAGTTGACGAAATCCTGCCGGTTGTCTGTAAATATTTGGCAGATAAAAAGTATAATGTCCATTGGGTTGCATATAGCCAAGGAGGCATGACTTTTAAGATATTTAAAGCTAAATTTGAAAAATGTATTCACGAAAATCCCCGATTTGCAGATACTGTAAAATCTAGCAATTGTCTTGGTTCGCCTTATCTTATCCTCGCCAATGCCCATCCGCTTTACGCCATAATTTTGGGATTGTCCGAACTATTGAAACACTCCTCTTCAATAAGAAAATGGCTCCCAGCCGTCCCCTACCAGAAACTTTTGGAAATAATCGGAGATGAATGGTACAAAATTGATTTTGATAGTTTATTAATCGGCAATCATTGGGGGCTTAGCTTAATTTCATCAGAAAAAAACCCGTCTTTTAATAAAGCTCAATCAGCCGAGTGCATGAGAAATGGCTTCAAGCCAATACCAACCAAAGAACTTCTTTGGTATGTGGAACGATCACGCCTTGGTTCTCTCCCTTACTTAAACGAAGGTCTTGCCACCGTTGCTGCAGACCAGCTAGATGTTGATATTTCTGGAGTAGAAGACCCCTTAAGCCGTGCACACACACTTGATTATATGTATGATCTCACTAATTTTTCTTCTTCAATTTTTGGGCTAACACCAAAAACCAAAGTTATTGTTGACACAACTTCTGCACGGCATAAAACTGCATTACAAGACGTTAAGGACGGGTATACACACCTTGGAATCGTGATACATGCCAGCCATATGGATCTTGTTTTTCATCCGGGGGTTCGCGAAATAATCAAAGCCTCGATAGATGCAAGATTAGCGCGATTAGCCGCGGCAAATGGAATGGCCTAAAAACTCACGCCGTCTCGATGGGATCAACGTCGATGGCAATTTTAATATCGCGCGGAACAATCATTTTGGCTAAACTTTCCATTACAGCCGTTCGCATTTGCGAAAGATCCTGCCCCTTCAATAAAATATGATAGCGCCACTGGCCACGCACTTTTGATACTGCCGCAGGAGCCGGCCCCAATATCCCGCTTGTCAGCCGCTGGGAGAGCAAAGTTTTAAGGTCGCCGGCAATTTGTTGTGTCTTCTTTTCATCAATGCCACTTAGCATTAAAATAATCAGCTGAGCATAAGGCGGATAACCTAGTTCTTGCCTGATCTTTATTTCTTGCTCATAAAATTGTTGAAAATCATGCTTAGCGGCGGTTTGGATCGCATAGTTTTCCGGATCATGGGTTTGAATAATTACTTTCCCCGGCAAATGATGTCTGCCCGCTCGACCCGCTACTTGCGTTAACAACTGGAAAGTTCTCTCGGCCGCCCGGAAATCTGGAATTTTTAAAGCCGTATCCGCAGATACCACTCCGATTAGAGTTACATTGGCTACATCCAATCCTTTAGTTACCATTTGTGTACCAATTAAGACATTGGCTTTTCCTTCCGCAAAAGCAGCAAAGAAAACATCGTGCGATCCGCGCTTACTAGTGGCATCCCGATCCCAACGTAAGATTTTGGCCTGTGGGAAAACATCGGCCACCTCTTTTTCAATTCTTTGCGTCCCCGTTCCCACAAAGCGAATGTTGGTCCCATGACATTTTTGGCAGACTACATTACTGGCACAGGACCAGCCACAGCGAGTACAGCGTAAACATTTTTTACTAGTATCATAGTTGAGTGAAATAGAACAATGCGGACATTGGATGGTTGATCCACAAGCCTGACACATTAAAAAAGTAAAAAAACCTAATCGATTAATAAATAAGATTGCTTGTTCGCCTTTGGATAAAGTGTCATACAGTTCTTCCCGCAATTTTTCTGATAATAAGAAGCTCTTATCTTTTCGCATATCGATAATTTCAACCGGCGGCAGCGGGCGGCTATCAATTCTTATCGGCAAAGATAATAATTTATACTCTCCCACTAAAGCCTTAAAATAACTCTCAAGCGCCGGAGTGGCTGACCCCAAGATGGTCACAGCTTGATGCAGTTTAGCTAGTTGCAGAGCGGCTTCTCTAGCATGATAGCGCGGGCTTTGGTCGGACTTATAAGTATTTTCAAATTCCTCATCCACCACAATTAACCCCAAATTCTCCACTGGAGAAAAGATCGAAAGGCGAGTTCCTACAATAATGCGCGCTTTGCCCCTTTTGATGTCTTCGCCGGCTTCGCGGCGTTGTTTTAAAGTAAGATCACTGTGTAAAACCGCCACGATATCGCCAAACCGATCACGAAAACGATTAATAATTTGGGGTGCCAGCGATATTTCGGGCACCAAAATCAGCGCCGACTTTCCTTTGTCCAAAACCTTAGCCGTCGCTTGCAAATACACCTCCGTCTTCCCCGAACCTGTTACCCCATGTAAAAGAAAAGTTTCTGTTCGCGTAGTATTAATCGCTACGTTGATCTGATCGAGAGCTTTTTGCTGATCAATTGTTAAATCCCGCTTCTTTTCTATCTTTGTTTGAATATTAGAATTTGTGATTTGTGATTTATTTGCATCTTGTTTCTTGTGTCTTGGATTCTTTACCCCGATTGGCAAAATCGATCTAATCACCGTCCCCAAAAACGCACAATAGTATTCCGCCATCCATTTAACTAGCCCAGCCTGTTTTTCATTAAACAATGGCTGTTCACTAATCACTTCGCGGATTTCTTTAACTTCTGGCACATCGGCTTTTTCTACAAAACCAACAACATACCCCTCTTCGCTCCGTTTGCCAAAAGGAACCATAACTTTACTGCCAATGGCAACGTCAAATTCGGTCGGCAGCGAATAATGGTAGATTTTATCGGTAAATTTGGAAATTTTGGCAAGGATTACTTCGGCGAACATAAAATAAGTATAGCAGAGAACCTAAATGGGTTTATAGCTTGGCTATATTTTCTTTCCCCATTTTACAATATGATTGGCAGTCATCCCACCAGCTTGAGTAAATGCTCCACCAATATAAACATTCCCGGAATTGTCACTAACAATAGTGTTAACTATCCCATTCACCCCAGCTCCTAGCTCTTGCCAAGCACTGCCATTCCATTTGGCTATATAATTAGAAAGATTTCCCTCAGCAGAAGAAAAATTCCCACCGGCATACAATGTCCCATAGCTATCTACACACAGAGCATTTAAAGATGCATTAAAAGCCCCTCCAACTGCTTCCCAGGTGTTTACGTTCCACTCCAAAACATGGTGCGAAGCGCCACTATACGTTTCTACCCCGCCAGCATATACTTTGGAATTTGTTGTATCATAGGCCAAGGAAGTAATTCTATAAAAGTTACACGACATGGCTTCCCAAGTACTTTCATCCTCAACCCATTTAACAATCCTATTGCTGCTCAAAGACCCCACATTATTAAACCAGCCCCCGAGATAAAGATTGTTAGCGCCATCTTCTGCCAAACTAAAAACAATTGAATCAACCCCTCCAATTCCACTCCAATTTGTCCCATCCCATTTAGCTATATTATTAACCGTATTTCCTTCAATCGTTGAAAAAAACCCTCCAACATATAATTTTGTATTTTTCATCAACAGGCAAAAAGTCGCTCCTGATTGCTGTTGCTCAATTCCTCCTCCCAAAGCCTGCCAACTAGATCCATTCCATTTGGCAATGTAATTTGCAGTATTTCCATCAGCCGTTGTGAAATATCCTCCCGCGTATACTAAACCATTAGGGTTATCACAGATAATAGAATTCACAACATTATTAAATCCGCTGCCCAAGGCTTCCCAAGTTTGCAGTAAAGCGCTCCATTTTGCTATTCGCGTGGCGCCAACCCCACCAGCAAAAGAAAAGCTACCTCCGGCATAAAGATTCCCCGAACTATCTCTCGCTATCGCATTTACATCACCATTGGTCCCACTTCCGATGGCTTGCCACCAATAAAGATCATACCAATTATTAACGATGGGGCTATTTGATAAACCCGTTTTAATAGCAATAGCCTTAACGGTTTTCGAGCTTTCAAGCGAGATGGGTTCGGTATAAAGGGTTGAGGAAGCAGAGGGAGCTGTCCCATCTAGCGTGTAATAAATCGAAGACCCTGCTGTACTACATTCTAGGGTGACATAGGTACTATTAACCTCATATGAACCAGAACTTTGCGAAAAGCTTGGGGCAGCAACTTGAGGAAGAGTGGTTGTTGTCGTTGTGGGGGTAGAAATTGTTTGACCACAGCCTACTAACCATAAACAAACCATCGTTAATCCGCATATGACCAAAGCCGGAAAAATTGCATTTTTGTTATTCATCCTTCCCCCCCATAATTATTTGTTTTGATCTATTATCAATTCAACAATTTTATTGACAAGCACATTTGCAGCCTTTTCTTTAGGCTCCCTTGAATATTTCGCAGTTTTACCATTTTTATCAATTAGCTGATACTCCATATTATCCCCATCAAACGAATCAATCCCATTGGCTACAATAAAATCCAAATCCTTTTCTTTTAACTTTTGCTTTGCATTTTTAATTAAATCTTCGGTTTCCAGCGCAAACCCAACATGGATTTTCCCTTTACGCTCTTTTCTCTGCGCAAGGGTCATTAAAATATCTTGTGTAGGAACCAGCTCGAGTATTAAATTTTGTTTCGTTTTTTTAATTTTATATTTTGGTATTGTTTGGGATTTGGGATTTGG
Source organism: Candidatus Margulisiibacteriota bacterium (assembly GCA_041658745.1). Classification (GTDB taxonomy): domain Bacteria; phylum Margulisbacteria; class WOR-1; order O2-12-FULL-45-9; family O2-12-FULL-45-9; genus JASEHX01. Next base: position 18,008 of record JBAZZP010000003.1, read on the forward strand.
GATTTGGGATTTATAGTCAGCTACTGCAGCCGCCATAACGACAATGTCTGCATGAGGATAATTTTGCAAAACGGCATCCAGCATCTCTGCCGCCGATTCAACTTTGATAATTTTTATTCCATCTGGAGCAGACAAATTAGTTGGAGCCGAAATTAAAGTAACCTCTGCCCCTCTTTCTCTCGCTGCTTCAGCAATCGCATAGCCCATTTTGCCTGATGAACGATTTGAAATATAACGAACGGGATCAATCGCTTCTCTTGTGCCCCCGGCTGTGACTAAAACCTTTTTCCCTTTTAAATCTTGTTCTTTGACAAAGTGACCGAGAACCATAGAAACAATTTCTTCCGGTTCCGCCATCCTCCCAATATCTTCCACCCCACAAGCTAACCTTCCCTCACATGGACCAATCATCTCAAATTCCAACTTCTTTAATTTCTCAACGTTTTCTAAAACAATTGGATTGCGCCACATGTTAGCATTCATCGCCGGAGCAATTATTTTTTTAGCCATTGAGGCCATCACAATTGTGGTTAAAGCATCATCAGCAATGCCCCCCGCCAGTTTACCAATAACATTAGCCGTGCAAGGGGCAATTAAAACTAGTTCAGCTTTTTCAGCCACAGCAATGTGTGGGACGGGCATAGAAGCAAGAGCTGGGTCAAAAAGATTGGTAATAACTGGATTACCGGAAAGGGTTCGAAAAGTTAGCGGAGAAACCATTTCGGTGGCTTCACTAGTCATTACCACCCAGACATCGGCCCCTAACTTAACTAAACGTGAAACAATTTCGCAGGTTTTGTAAGCTGCGATTCCGCCAGTAACACCAACTAGGATGGTTTTGCCTTTTAGCATTCCGTTTGTCTTTTCCGTGTTGCACTTTCCGTGTTTATCCGTGTCTATTTCTTCTTCTTATCCTTAGCTGGGGCCTTTTTCTCTTTGGCCCCCCGGGCAAGACGATCAAGAGCATTGGGCCGCAGATCTTTTTCATCAGTAGCGGTCAATAATTCTTGAGCTTTTTTACTAGAAGCTGTCGACATTTTAATCCTAAATTTTTCGGAAGCAATTTCGCGCAGGGCGGTTATAACAGGATTATTAGGATCAAAATCATTGACATAAGGCAACGATCCATCAACAATTTGCTTTGCTCTGCCGGCAGCGGCATTTACCAATAAAAACTTATTTTTGGCCTTAATTAAAAGGTCTTCGATATCAATTTTGCCCGACTTAACGGTACTTTCTTCTTTTTTTATCAATTTAATAACGTCCTCTCTTTTTCAACATTAATTATCGCCAAGATTTTCTCGGCGGCCGACTCTACTTTATCATTTACCACAATATAATCGTATTTTTCCATCACCTGCAGCTCGGCAATTGCCGCCCGCAACCGATAATTTACCACCTCCTGATCCTCTGTTTTTCTCTTCTTCAGCCTAAAGGCCAAAATATCCACCGAAGGTGGAATTAAAAATATAAAAACCGCTGCAGCTTTCAGTCTTTTTTCTTCGACAAAATTTTTAATCGCCGCCGCACCTTGCACATCTACTTCACAAACAACCGCTTTGCCCTTATTTAATTGTTCCTTAAGTGCCGAATAAGGCGTTCCATAATAATAATTATGGACTTTGGCCCATTCTAAAAACTCATCTTCCCTTACTTTTTTGTCAAATTCTTGTTGGGTAACAAAAAAGTAATGCTCGCCATGTATTTCACCCGGACGAGGCGGCCTTGTAGTAGCCGAAACTGACAAGGTGACACTTTTTTCTGATTTTAAGATCCGTTTAACAACGGTTGACTTCCCAACACCGGAGGGACCAGAAACAACGACCAGTAAACCTTGCTTTCTTTTTGCCTTTTTGACCATAAAAACAACAATTAATTATAGCATGTTTTTGCTTCATAAAACAACTTCTGTTATAATCGCAAAAGACATGTCGCATCGCCCGCTAAATTTAGCCATTTTATGGCACATGCACCAGCCTTTTTATAAGGACCTGGCCACCAACGAATTTATCCTGCCCTGGGTACGCCTCCACTCCACCAAAGCATACCTTGATATGGTTGAAGTGTTAAAAAACTTTCCAGCTGTCAAAGCTACTTTTAACATGGTTCCTTCCTTAATCATGCAAATCAATGATTATGCTGCCGGCCGCGGCAGCGACCGTTTCCTTGATCTTACCCTCAAAGACCCAAATGCTTTAAGCCTGGACGAAAAAGTGTTTATTTTACAAAACTTTTTCATGGCCAACTGGGAAAACATGGTTAAGCCTTATCCGCGTTATCACGACCTATTGATGAAGCGCGGCCGCTTCGTCTCCCAATCCGAAATTGGCCAAGTGGCGAAAAGATTTTCTGCCAAAGAATTGCTAGATTTGCAGGTCTGGTTTAATCTCACCTGGTTTGGCTTTACTTATAAATTTGGTGATCCGGCCATAGCCGAATTGTTTAAAAAGGGTAAAAACTTTTCACCAGAAGACAAGCTCTTGGTTGTCGAAAAACAAATGGAGGCCTTAAAGAAAATTATCCCAGTTTACCGGGAAGCTAGTAATCGCGGGCAGATTGAGCTTACCACTTCCCCCTTTTTCCATCCCATTCTACCCCTCCTTTGCGATACCAACGTAGCACTAGAAGCAATGCCCCACGCAGCATTGCCCTCCTCTCCCTTTCGTCATCCAGAAGACGCGGAGGAACAAATTCGCCAGGCAATCAAATACCATACCGAAAACTTTGGGGCAGCTCCCAAAGGCATGTGGCCATCCGAAGGATCGGTTTCGGAGCAAATCCTGCCATTAATTGCCCGGGCGGGAATTAAATGGATCGCCACCGATGAGGCAATTCTCAGCCGCTCACTCAATAAGATTAATCAACACTGCCAAACCCTTTCGGCCGCTGACCTATACCAACCTTATCTTGCTGAAAAAGATGGACAATCTGTCGCCATGATTTTCCGCAATCATTTCATGTCGGATCAAGTGGGTTTTGTTTATTATCGCTGGCAGGTAGGAGATGCTATCGATGATTTTATGGGACATTTAAATAATATCCGTCAATGCTTACCTGATGACAAAGAATATCTGGTTAGTGTTATTTTGGATGGGGAAAATGCCTGGGAATATTATCAAGATTCCGGCAAACAATTTCTCGAGGCTCTCTACAGTCGACTGCAACAAGACCCAATGATACGCACAGTAAAACCGAGCGAATTTATTGAACAACATCCTCCACAAAATAAACTTACCCGCCTTTTTGCTGGTTCTTGGATTAATAATAATTTTCGCATCTGGATCGGCCACCAAGAAGACAATACCGCCTGGGACTACGTCAATCAGGCTCGCTTAGCATTGGAGGGCATGGATAAAAATGAGTATGCTACCGCCTGGCAAGAATTATATATCACTGAAGGATCAGATTGGTGTTGGTGGTATGGCGATGATCATTCATCCGATAACGATGCGGCCTTCGACGCCCTTTTTAGAAAACATTTAAAAAATGTTTATCTGCTTTCCGGCAAAAATCCCCCCGCCTATCTAGAATCCCCCATCAAAAAAGCCAGTTTATTGCGGCCACTCAAAGAACCAGTTTACTTGCTTGATCCAATTATTGACGGAAAAGTAACCAACTATTATGAGTGGTTACCAGCAGGCAATTTTAGCATTGAGAAAGCCCGCGGTTCTATGCACCAAATTCAAACCGCCATAAAAGAAATCTTTTACGGCTTCAGCCCCACCCAATTATTTGTCCGGTTGGATTTAAGCTTCCTCCCTTCTATCCCAGAAGCAAAAAGCATTTCATACGCTATTTTAATTTTAAATCCCCTTCCCTGCCGCGCTTTGCTCCATTTCAATGCTGAAACCAACCAGTTTGTTTTTGAGTTTGAAAAATTAGGCTGCCAAGACAGCAAAACAGCTATAACTTCATTTGGAATTGATAAAATCGTAGAAGTAGGTATCCCCTTTGCGCTCGTCGAAGCCAAACCCAGAGATAGGATTGAATTTGTTATTACCATTGCCAAAGATGGCCAAGAATTAGAACGCTGGCCACGGGGAGATGTAATAACTATTTTTGTGCCCGATGAAAGTTATACTATGGAACAATGGAGCGTGTAATATGAAAAAAGTAAAGTTTTTATTTGGGGTACACTGTCACCAACCGATTGGTAATTTTGAACACGTTATCGCCGAAGCTTTTGAAAATTCTTACTTGCCATTTATCCAAAGCATGGAACGCCATCCCAAGATCAAGTTTGCCGTACACTACAGCGGGATATTATATGATTGGTTTCTAGAAAAGCACCCAGAATTCATTGAATTGTTAAATAAGTTGGTGCGCCGTGGACAAATGGAGATCCTCTCCGCCGGCTATTATGAACCGATCCTGCCTCTTCTGCCAGATGAAGACAAAGTTGGCCAAATATTGCGCTCCAACCATTTTATTACTAAACATTTTGATACTGCCCCTCGCGGCATCTGGCTAACCGAGCGAATTTGGGAACCATCTCTTCCCAAAACCCTTAGTACGATTGGCATCGAGTTTGTTACCGTCGATGATTACCATTTTATTTCTGCCGGTCTATCCCCCGACAAACTGCTCGGCTATTACATTACCGAAGATCAAGGCCATACTTTAAAAGTTTTTCCGATTAATAAAGAATTGCGCTACAAGATTCCATTTAGCCTACCAGAAGAAACCATCAAATATTTACACGGGATTGCCAGCAAAGGAACCCCAACCGCAGCGATTCTATTTGATGACGGCGAAAAGTTTGGCGTCTGGCCCGGAACACACAAATGGGTATTTGAAGATGGCTATTTAGAAAATCTTTTAACCCTGCTAGAGCAAAATTCTGATTGGATCGAGACCTCTAGTTTTTCAGATTATATCGACGACAATCCCCCACTGGGCCAGGTTTATCTCCCCACCGCCTCCTATTACGAAATGATGGAATGGTCGCTGCTGACTGAAGCTGGCAAAAAAATGGATAAAATTGTTGAAGAATTAAAAGCCAACGGAAAATTTGATGAATATAGCCAGTTTTTTAAGGGTGGTTTCTTCCGCAATTTCCAAGTTAAATATCCCGAGTCAAATAATATGCACAAAAAAATGCTATACGTTAGCAACAAACTGCAAACAGCTAAGAACGGCAAAAACTTCCTGAGCGAAAAACGTGCCGAAGAACAGCTCAAAAAAGCCACCACCGAGCTTTACATGGGGCAATGCAATTGCGCCTATTGGCATGGGGTTTTTGGCGGATTATATTTAAACTATTTGCGACATGCCATCTACCAGCATTTGATCCAAGCCGAAATTGAAATTGATAACTTTATCCGTGGGAAAAAAGAATACGTAGATTTAGCGGTATTGGATTTTGACAAAGACGGCCATGATGAATTTTTACTCTCTAATACCCTGCTCAATGTTTATTTATCGCCGGCTCGCGGAGGATCGATCTTTGAATTAGATTATAAGCCAAAGGCTTTTAACTTGCTTAACACCCTCGCCCGCCGCGAAGAAGTCTACCACCAAAAAATTAAAGCCGGGGAACAAGCACAAACTGGGGGACCAGCCAGTATACATTCGATTTCTAATACCAAACAAACGGGATTAGATAAATTGTTGCATTATGATTGGCATCCCAGATTAGCCTTGCTGGATCATTTTTTAGGTTCAGAAACTACCTTAGAAAGTTTTAGCTCTTCCAGCTATCCCGAGATTGGCAATTTTACAGTTGAACCTTATTTTTGCCTGCCCAAAAAATCGGCCTCCGAAGTTTGCGCTAGGTGCTCACGCGACGGACTAGTTGCCGAAGCCCCGGTCCGGGTGGAGAAATCCGTTAGCTTGCTCGCCAAACAATCGATTATCAACATTGACTACCAGATAACAAATCTAGGAAAAACTCAAAAAGATTTTTGGTTTGGAGTTGAATTTAACCTGGCCATGTTAGCCGGAAATGCTCCCGACCGTTACTATGTTTTTCCTGATAAAAGCTTGTCCGATAAAAGCTTAGAAAGTACAGGAGAAATCACAAATGTTACTTGCGCTAAAGTGGTTGACGAGTGGTCGGGATTTGAGGTAGTATTTGATCTAGATAAACCGGCTCTTTTTTGGCGTTTTCCAATTGAGACCGTTTCACAATCCGAAAGCGGAATGGAGAAAACATATCAAAGCTCCGTTCTCTTTCCAAACTGGAAATTTAATCTAGCGCCACAAGAAAGCTGGATCGTAAAAATCTCGTTTCGGATCGAAGAATAGGAGGAAATATGCCAGAACTTAGAAAAGACCCGGTTTCTGATAGATGGGTTGTAATCTCGAGTGAACGCGGCCGGAGGCCATCTGATTTTGGCGCAGTTTCTGTTGCCGAAGAATCCGCCGGAGTAAAATTTTGTCCCTTCGATGAAGGCAACGAGGCCAAAACCCCACCCGAAATTACCGCCTGGCGAAAACCCGGCACTCTGCCCAATTCCGCCGGCTGGGATGTTCGCGTAATTCCTAATAAATTTCCAGCTTTAATCATTGAAGGAGAAGTAAATCGCACCGGCATTGGTTTTTTTGATATGATGAGCGGAATTGGAGCCCACGAAGTAATTGTCGAAACTCCCAACCACAACTTATGCATTCCGGACATGGAAGATTCTCAAGTCGAAAAGATCTTATGGGCTTATAAACAAAGACTACTCGACCTAGAAAAAGATACCCGCTTTCGCTATATCTTGGTTTTCAAAAATTATGGGACAGCCGCAGGCGCTTCTCTCACCCATCCCCATTCCCAACTAATTGCTACTCCCATCACACCACGCTACGTTAAGCTTGAATTATCCAATTCACGCGCTTATTTTCGCGAAAAAGAACGCTGCATCTTTTGTGATATCATCCGGCAAGAATTGGGAGCCGGCGTTCGCTTAGTCTATGAAAATGAATATTTTGTGGTTATAGCTCCCTTTGCTTCACGCTTCCCGTTTGAAGTTTGGCTGCTTCCCCGCCACCACGAGCATGGTTTCCAAATTATGCCCGATGAAGAAAGATTATTACTCGCCCGCTGCTTAAAGGACATTTTAAAAAGACTTAAGAAAACATTAAATGATCCTCCCTACAATTTTGTGCTGCACACCGCTCCTAACCCCGTTCCTCGCCCAGGTAAACCCGACTATTGGGGAACCGTACAATACGACTTCCACTGGCATATCGAAATTATTCCACGTCTAACCAAAATGGCCGGATTCGAATGGGGATCTGGTCTTTATATTAATCCGACCTCGCCGGAAGAGGCGGCCAAATATTTAAGGGAAGTGGAGATTTAATGATCAGGACCAAAGCACCGGCCAAGAAAAAAAGTGCTGCTGCAAAACCAAAGGCAGCTAAGGAAGTTAAAGACGTTAAAAAAGTAGTCCAAAAAGCTACTAAGAGTGCTGTCCCGCGCAAAACTCCCGTCCGTCGTACTCCACGCAAAAAATCTGTTCCCCAACTCCTAACTCCTAACTCCGAACTCCAAACTAGTATTCCCCTCCAAGAAAAAGCCGAAGAATCCAAATACTATGCAGGTCCTATCGTCCAAAAGTTTGAAGAAAAAACCGAATTTCAGTTCCCCGAAAAATACGGCGACAATAAAATTGTTTTAATGGTGCGTGATCCCAACTGGCTATTTACTTACTGGGAAATTAACGATAAAAGAATCACCGAAATAAAGCGCGAACTAAGTGAGAGCCTTTTTAATCAATGCAAGATGGCACTGCGCGTCTACAATGTTGATAATTGGGATTCTTTTGATATTGAGGTAAATAGCAACTCCCAAAATTGGTACGTCCGTGTTTCTCCAGCTGCTTCTTATTGTGTCGACATTGGCTACAAAACTCCGGACGGACGCTTCATTGCTGCTGCCCGTTCAAATATTGTACGAACTCCGCTTGATCACATGTCGGAAGTGGTTGACGAACAATGGATGATCCCGGATTGGGAAAAACTATATTTACTCTCGGGTGGTTTTAGTGTTGGCACAAGCTCGGGCGAAGCAAAAGAACTGATGAAGATGCGACTCGAACAAGAATCCGCTTCTGGCTGGGTTTCATCGGGCTCAAATTTCAAAGAAGTTGGCCCGCGACCCTTTTGGCTCTGGGTTAAAACCGATGTTATTGTTTATGGAGCAACCGAACCTTCTGCCACAGTAACCATTCAAGGCAGAAAAGTAAATTTGCGCCCCGACGGCACATTTTCGATCCGCTACGAATTGCCGGAAGGAAAGTTTTTCTATCCGGTTGAAGCTGTAAGGGATGATGGCAAAGAACGCCGCAAAATTACTCCTACCGTAGATCGAAAAACCGAGTAAGCCTGATGGAAAAAGGATATCTCTCAATCGTCCTGCACGCCCATCTTCCTTTTGTCCGCCATCCAGAATACGAAGATTTTCTGGAAGAAGATTGGTACTACGAAGCCATTACCGAAACCTACATCCCGCTCTTAATTGCTTTTGATCGGCTGGTGCGGGATGGCGTAGATTTTCGCGTAACTGTTTCCATTTCCCCCACTCTTTTATCCATGTTTCTTGATCCTCTGCTCCAAAGTCGCTATTTAAAACATTTAGACAATTTAATTGAACTAACCTACAAAGAAATTGACCGTACCCATTATTATCCCGAGCTTAATAAGTTGGCTCGCATGTATAATCAAAGATTTTTGGATGCTCGGGGATTGTTTGAATCAAAATATCATCGCAATCTGGCCCAAGCTTTTAAGTATTTTGCGGATATGGGAAAGATAGAATTGATTACCTGCGCCGGGACACATTGTTTTCTGCCATTACAAGAGATGTATCGCCCCATTGTTCGCGCCCAAGTTAACACGGCGGTGGCTTTACACGAAAAAACTTTTGGCCGCAAACCTAAAGGCATGTGGCTTCCTGAATGCGGTTATCATCCCGGCGATGATGAGATGCTAAGAGATGCTGGAGTACGTTACTTTTTCGTCGACACTCACGGGATTTTACACGGAACGCCACGGCCCAAATATGGCATCTTTGCTCCCGTCTACTGTAAATCAGGTGTTGCCGCTTTTGGGCGCGACCTCGAATCTTCTAAAGCCGTTTGGAGTGCCAAAGAAGGCTATCCGGGAGATTATAATTATCGTGAGTTTTATCGCGATATCGGCTTTGATTTGGATTACGATTATATCCGTCCCCACATCCACGAAGATGGAACCCGCATCCAAACTGGCATAAAGTATCATCGCATCACCGGACCAAACATTGATCTGTCCAATAAAGAATTGTACGTGCCAGAAAGAGCTACCGAAACGGCCGCCGATCATGCCGGCAATTTTATGTTCAACCGCCAGAAACAAGTGGAACATTTATATAATTTTCTGGGCAAAAAACCGATCATCATTGCCCCTTATGACGCCGAATTATACGGCCACTGGTGGTACGAGGGTCCGGAGTGGCTCGAATTTCTTTGTCGTAAAATTCACCATGACCAGGGCGATATCAAGATGATTACGCCGGGTGAATATTTGGAAATGTATCCTAAAAACCAAGTGGTAACCCCTTCTTACTCTTCTTGGGGCTGGAAAGGTTATGCCGAGTATTGGCTCGAAGGTTCTAATGATTGGATTTATAAACATCTGCACAAAGCTGGGGAAAGGATGATTGAACTGGCCAACAATTATCAAAATGCTGATGGATTATTAAAGAGAGCACTCAACCAAGCCGCCCGCGAATTGATGCTGGCTCAAGCCTCTGACTGGGCCTTTATTTTAAAAACTGGAACGTGTGTCCCTTATGCTAACAAACGTTTCAAAGACCACACAGAAAGATTTACTAAACTATATGAGTCCATTAAGGCCAATGCGATTGATGAGCCGTATTTAGCAGAAATAGAATCTAAAGACAATTTATTTGCAGAGATCAATTATCTGGATTATCAGACGAAATAACAATTAATTATTTTTTAATGCGCACATTGTTTCGCTTCCTGGTCTTGTTTGATTGCAATAGAAACAATTTCCGCATCATTTTGCAACGCGTCCGAAGCCCAACACAAAGCAATTCCGTGCTTTCCTACCGCCCATCTAACAAAGTTTCTATCCGCACGCAAAGCATCACTGGCATTACTCAATGCTTCGCCGCTCTGCAATATTGCAACTCTAACAATCTCCTTGTCTTCCCTAAAAGCATCATTAGCAAAAAATAAAGCAGCTCTTCCGTTAATTTTTGCAGCTTCCAAAATAATCTCCCTGTCCCATCCCATTGCTGGAACAAATCTCAGCGCCTCCACATCTTGCCTAACCGCAGCTAAAACAACCTGCCGATCTTGCCGCAAATTCGGATCGGCATATTGTAGAGCCATTCCATTTTGTCGAACGGCAGCCAAAACAAGCTCCCTATTCGCTTTTAATTCGTCGCTTGCATAGGCTAACTTATATCCATCTTTTCTTACATCATTAAATATCCTTCTTTTTTCTTCAATCGAGCGTTTCTCAATCGCACGAGAGACCACAGACACTTCCCTCTGCAATAGCATCACATCTTTCTTGTCCAGATTTGCCTCCACAGCTGCGTCAGCTACGGCTGTAATGGCCCGGAACCTTAAATCTAAGTTTTCGATCGTTTTAGCAATCATTAGCGAATCATATAAAAACCTTTTTGCTTCGCTTTTGTCTAAGCTTGCTTCCGGGATTTCATCAACAATCTTCTCAATCGCAGATGCTTTTAATCCTGGATCAACCGTTGAGGCAAGCGATACTGCATCAGCAAATGATTTATTTTCAACCAACACTTCAATTATGAGCAATAATGCTTCTTTTTGTAATTGCGGATTAGGGAATTCAATAGGATCAACAATAATATTGTTGACAAACTCAATCGCTTCGCTCAGCTTGTTTGCATTTACCATTATTTTTATAATTTCAAATGCTATTTCTGGCTGTCTTTGAAAAAATAGTTCGATTTTCTTGGCCTCAGCTAAAGCGCTGTCCTGCGAGCAATGCTCCTCCATAGCAATTAACGCCTGGATTATACATTTTCTTTTTACTGGTACGTTAATAATATTTCTTGTAGCGCCCAGAGCTTGCACAAATAATCCTGCATCAATCATTGCCGTTATGATCTTACTCACAATTTTAGAATATGCGTCTCTATCAAAAATGCCTTTGTATCCATTGATCTCGTCAGCTACAGTCATTGCCTCAGAAAAGACTTTGGACAACATCTTAGCTTTTACACCTTCTTTGGCCATTTCACAGGCAATTTTATTGATTGTATTTGATTTAGCTATAGGGTCTTTGATTTTGCGGGCAACTTCCAGCTGTAAATTCAAAATCTCTACTCGTTCTGCTTGAACTAATGAATACTTGCTCTTGAGAGCCGAATCTACATTTCCCAATTGTTGCAGATAATACTTGGCTTCGGCTCTAACTATTTTCCCGTCACTATTAATATCGGCCTCTTTTATGTACCCTTCATCGCGTTGAAGCCATTTTTCTTTGACATCTATCTCTCCGTCTCCATTCTTATCCTCAAACCCTAAAGCATCATACAATTCTTTTGTGCTTTGTGGGACTGTCGAAGTACGCGAACAAGATAATGGCAAAAAGGCAAGAGCAGCAATTAATAACATTTGTTCCTCCTAAAAGACGCTTCGTTTATACTTTTCGACAATGTTCTTTCGAATGGATTAGGAATAAATTTCAACAAATCTTGAGGGGAAGGAAGCGGGCCCCTAATATTAAAAAGAAGCTTGAGGTGTCAGCGGGAAGTTATTGACACTAAATTCACCTTTTATGTTGTGATAGTAAGTATTTTTTCCGGTAAAGTCTCCAGCCATGGTCAATTTATTTTTAACAATGGAAAGCTTCTTAACGTTAATAGTAAACTCTTCTCCCGCAAAAGTATCCAGATAGTTTCTCTCATTTACATATGTTCCTTTTTCAAGCAGCAATCCAACTATAGGGAATGAGGGGCTGTTGCGATAGTCGTTTCTGGTAAATACTAGGGGGAGAGGTTTATGGGCAACAGAATATGTGACAGTTTTTCCTTTAGTCGTCGCAACCGTATTAATCTTATCAATGTTTAGCAAAGTTATAGTGAGAGCGTGCCTTCTTTCTTTATCGTTAAATATTAAGCCTAACCCGAAAGTATCGTTAGTATAAACAAATGCTTTTAAAAGTTTGAGTGAATATTTTTTGTCTTCAATTTTGGAACCGGCAGGCCATTCTATAAATGAAGGCGGCGGAGTAACCCCTTCAATTTTTGTTAGCTCAAATTGTGCCGAATTTATCAACACTGCACCAAAAGCCGGGGGAAAAGCAGCTCCATACAGTACAATTAACAAAAGAATAAGTTTAAATTGTCTCTTCATTCGCCCCCCCCTTATTCGCATTTTCACATATTATTCCATCTTTTACCGGTTTGAATAGTATATCTCATACGTTAATTAAATAAAACAATAATTGGTTTTTTTACTCCCCTATCTGTGCTAAAATTAGGCACGATGAAAGCCGTAGTATTGGCCGGAGGTTTAGGAACTAGACTGCACCCGTTAACCGTCAACCTTCCCAAGCCCATGGTGCCGGTTGCCAACCGACCGCTCATGGAATACGTTATCGAACATTTAAAGAATCACGGTTTTGATGAAATCATTGTCCTGCTCTATTACCAGCCCGAAATTATCAAAAAGCATTTTGGCGACGGCAAAAAGTTTGGGGTTAAAATGTCTTACGTTTCTGCCCCCAAGGATTATGGAACAGCCGGAGCAGTTAAATTTGCGGCTAAAAATCTAACCGAGCCATTTTTGGTAGTTAGCGCGGATTTGATTTGTGATTTTGAACTTAAAAAAGTCGTCCAATTTCATAAAGACAAAAAGTCAATTGCCACAATGGTCCTAACACGAGTAGCTAATCCTCTCCCCTATGGCATAGTTATTTTAAACAAAGACAATAAAATTAAACATTTTCTCGAAAAACCCTCCTGGAGCGAGGTCTTTTCGGACACCATAAATTGCGGAATATACCTCCTCGAACCCAAAGCGCTGGATTATATTCCCCCTGAGAAGAATTTTGATTTCAGCCATGATTTGTTCCCTGCCCTGCTAAAAGAAAAACAGCCCTTATACGGGTTTGTCGCAACAGGAACCTGGAAAGATATTGGCAGTTTACTAGAATATGGCAAGTGCCAAAAAGAATTAATCGACAAAGAAAAAAGCAAAATTGGAGAAGGCACCAAAATCGCCAAGAGCGTAAAGAGTGAAGGTTCGATAGTAATTGGTGAAAAAACTTTTATTGCAGATGATGTTCAACTAACGGACTGCTCAATTGGCAAAAATTGCCAAATCGGCCGTGGCACAATTTTAAAAGAAGCTATCCTGTGGGATAACGTTATTGTTGGCCCTGAAGTAAAAGTTGAACGTGGCACCATCGCCTCCAACACTACCCTTGGCGATCGGACAATTGTCGAAGAAGGCGTTGTGATCGGCGAAGGCTGCACCATTGGCAAAGACGCCTTAATTAAAGCTTTTGTAAAAATTTGGCCCAATCGGATCGTAGAAGAAGGCGCCATAGTTTCTCGCTCTATGGTCTGGAGAGAACGTTGGACAAAAGGAATCTTTGGTCCGTACGGAGTTACCGGCCGTTGTAATATTGAAATCACTCCCGAGTTTGCCGCAGCACTGGGAGCAGCTTATGGCACCATTCTGGGCAAGGGAGCCGATGTAGTAGCTAGCCGCGATAGTCACAAATCCTCTCGTATGATTTTTAGAGCCCTGATTTCCGGCTTACTTTCCAGCGGAGTTAACATTTCAAACCTGGAAGAGGTTCCCATTCCCATCAACCGCTTCGAAATCCGTTCCCTAAAAAGTAAAGGCGGAATCCATGTTCGAAAATCACCTTATGACCCCGATATCATTGATATAAAACTCCTCGATGAAGATGGCACGGATCTACGTCCATCCCGCGAAAAGAAAATAGAACGGCTTTTCTTTGGTGAAGACTTTCGGCGTGCTGGGATAGAAGAAGTGGGAGAGCTCACCTTCCCTTACCATCGCGTTGCCGAAACCTACAAAGCCGGTATTTTGGCCATTGCCAAAGCAGAAGTTATTCGTGCTGCTAATTTTAAAGTGGTTATCGACTACTCTTATAGTTCAGCTTCCAAAATCTTTTCCTCAATTTTAGGGGAACTTGGAATTGAAGTAGTTTCCCTAAACGCCTATATTGATGAAACCAAAATCACTAAAACCCGCAGTATGTTTGAGCGCGAACTCAGCCAACTCTCCGAAATTGTCAAATCACTAAAAGCAGATTTGGGCATCATGCTCGATACCGGTGCTGAAAAAATCTTTTTATGCGATGAAAAGGGACACATTTTGCTGGGAGACCTAGAACTAGGAGTAATTACCCTCCTCAATTTGAAAAGCCAGAAAGGAACAATTGCTGTTCCCGTTAAAGCTTCTCGGGTTATTAGCCAACTCGCCAAACAATACGGCAGCAGAGTAACTTTTACTAAAAATAGTTTTCAAGCTATGATGGATGCTGCCTCCAAGCCACCGGTTAGCTTCCTCGGAGAACCTTTGGGAGGCTTTATTTTTCCCGAATTCCAGCCAACCTTTGACGCCATGTTTGCTACGGTTAAAATCATTGAACTGCTGGCTGAAAGTAAAATTAAATTAAGCCAGTTAGTCGATGAGATTCCTAAAATTCACATGGCCAGCAAAGAAATTTCTTGTGCCGCCGAACAAAAAGGCAAGATTTTGCGCAGTATTGTAGATAGCGTAAAGGACGAAGAAGTTGATTTAACTGACGGGGTAAAAGTATTCCATGGTGAAGGGAAGGCCACCGAAGCAGATTGGGTCCTTATCTTGCCCGATCCTGCCCGTCCCGTCATTCATCTTTACGCCGAAGCCGGCTCAGACAAAGATGCCAACAAATTAATCAGAGATTATGTCGAAAAAATCGATTCATTTGTCGATAGGAGATAACATGAAAATCCTTTATGTCTCTTCCGAGGTTGTCCCGTTTGCCAAAACTGGTGGATTAGCTGACGTCGCCGGCTCACTTCCCAAAGCTCTGGCAGAACTTGGCCATGACGTCCGGATATTTATGCCCCGTTACAAAATGATTGATCCAAACAAATGGAATTTAACCAAAATAAACGATGAGGTGTGGGGAGGAACGCTTCCTGGTTCAAAAGTAAAAGTCTATTTTTATGAAAATGAAGCTTATTTTGGCAGCCGTGATGGCCTTTACCAAAAAAGCGGCGGGATTGATTATGAAGATAACCTCCAACGCTTCAGCTCTTTTTGCCAAGCAATTCCTAAATTTTTAAAAAGCATCAATTGGCAGCCAGAGACAGTGCATTGCAACGATTGGCAATCGGCTTTGTTGATAACTTATTTAAAAGTTACCTATGCTAATGATCCCTTTTTTAAAAATACTGCGACAGTCTACTCAATTCACAACATGGCCTATCTGGGATTATTTAATAAAGAACTATTACCCCTAACCGGACTGGGCTGGGACCAATTCACCTCAAATACGCTCGAATTCTGGGACAATCTTGCACTAGCCAAAGCCGGCCTAGTTTATGCCGATATTATCAACACTGTTTCTGAAACCTATGCCAAAGAAATTCAAACCGCCGAATTTGGTTGTGGGCTAGATGGTTTGTTGCGCGCACGCAGCAAAGATGTTTACGGCATCATCAACGGATTGGATTATGAGGTTTGGAACCCGGCAACTGATAAAATTATTCCGCGCCGCTTCAGCGCCGCTACCTTGGATCTAAAAATGTTCAACAAGCTGGAACTGCAAAAAAAGAACGGCCTCCCGCAGAAAAAAGAAACTCCGGTAATTGGCATTACCACACGCCTAGCTGACCAAAAAGGTTTTGATATTTTATCTGAAGCTTTTGAGGCCATTATGGGACTACAATGCCAAATAATTATCCTTGGAACCGGCGACCAAAAATACCATGATCTGCTAAAAAAAGAAAAGAAACTTTATCCCAATCAATTGGGGCTTAATTTAGGATTTGATGCTGCTCTGGCAGAACTAATTTATGCTGGAGCCGACATGTTCTTAATGCCTTCGCACTATGAGCCTTGTGGACTTGGACAATTAATTAGTTTTAAATATGGGACAATTCCAATTGTCAGAAAGACTGGCGGTTTGGCAGATACCGTCCAAAACTTTACTTCTAAAACTGGGGATGGGACGGGTTTTGTTTTTGAAGAATATAGCGCCAAAGCATTAATTGTGGCTATCCGTCATGCCTGCGAAACCTTTCACAAAAAGGCGGTTTGGAAAAAACTGCAAGAAAAAGTAATGCAACTCGATTATTCATGGGAAGTATCAGCTAGTAAGTACGTTGAATTGTATAAAAAAGCCCATGCCGATTGACTCTCCTGGCTATGCATAGTATACTATACATAGCCTTTAACGCTCAAAAATACCTATAAATATGATAAAAAACGAGGATAGGATCAATCCGACCCAACTAAATAATGCGTTAAACACATAC
Organism: Candidatus Margulisiibacteriota bacterium; assembly: GCA_041658745.1. Classification (GTDB taxonomy): domain Bacteria; phylum Margulisbacteria; class WOR-1; order O2-12-FULL-45-9; family O2-12-FULL-45-9; genus JASEHX01. The sequence continues at coordinate 34,497 of JBAZZP010000003.1, forward strand.
AATCCGTGGTGGGAACAAACCACTTATGCTTGGGATAACCCAGCGTTTTTGCGGGAATATTTTGATCTTGGCGTTAAGCACCTCACGGAAAAGCATAGCTTGGCCTTGCTTATCAATGGCCCGCGACGCATTGGGAAAACCACCCTCATGCGGCAGTTAATGGAACATCTGGCAAAGGCAAAGAATGTCCCGCCAAAATCAATTTTCTTCTTTTCCCTCGATGACCCATTTATTCAGCAACTGCCGGCCAGTGAGCAGGGAAGCGGCTTCGAAAAATTAATGGCGGGATGGGAAAGCACTTTGAGGAACCGTTTGGCAGAAGCAAAAGAGCCCTTGTACTGTTTCTTGGATGAGGTTCAGCGGCTGCCAAGATGGGAACTATATATAAAACGCTATGTTGATTTGCACTATCCGGTTCGATTTATTATATCCGGTTCTGCTTCGCACACCATTTTTCGAAAATCTTTGGAAAGTTTGCTGGGAAGGGTTATCGAGATTTCTATGCCACCATTTTCCTTCCGTGAATGGGTCAGATTCCACCACCCCACATTTGCTGAACTGATAAATAGCCAAGCCCAAAAAAGGATTGATATTAAAGATCGATCAAGTCTAAAACAATCGATCGAACAGATAATAAATGATTTACCGGCAGATGGCATATCGTTAATAAATCACTACGCAAATGAATATTCACAAGCAGGTGGTTTTCCACAACTTTGGGAACAGGAAAACGTGGAACGCTCCCAATTTGTTGATTTACAATACATCCAACGGGTAACACTAGAAGATCTTCGCTTGATAAAAGAAATCCGCCGCCCGGAAATTTTCCACCAATTCCTCCGCTATGCCTTCGCTCGTACCGGGGAAGAGTATAATTTGGAAGAATTAGCCGGTAAAATCAAGACCACCAGAGTAACCCTTTCCGGCGCTTTACCCTTGTTATTTCAAACCGAACTTATCAGTAAAGTAGAAAGGTTCACCGGCAAACCAGTCCGCTTGCGCTCGACCCATGCCAAACTCTACGCCGCCGATACCATGCTTTACGAGGCCATTACAAAACTCCCTGCCGACCTAAATGGCCCTGAAAAAGGACGCCTGGCAGAAACACTGGTATTTAATGTTTTACGCCGTTTTGCTGGAATAACCGATATTTCATATTTTCGTTCACAGGATGGATTAAAGGAAATCGACTTTATCGTTCGTATTGGCCGCGCGCTTGTTCCTATTGAAGTAAAGCTAAGGGCCGAAATAAACTCAAAAGACACTAGCGCTATCAATTCTTTTCTTCAGGAACATTCAGCTGAAAGCTATTTTGGCATTTTAATTACTGAAAACAACTTAGAACTATCTGGCGAAATATTACAAGTACCTTTGGGGATATTTCTTTTATTGAATTAATATGAAAAAAGCTATTGCGCTTGCCATTCTTGGGAGTACGATCATTCTTACCTGTGGCTTTTCGCTCACTGGCTGGAAAGACGCGCTTTTTGACCAGATCAAGGCCGAGACTATAAAGGGTCTCGAAAGCAATTTTAAACATAAAGTTACCATTGGTCGGGCCGAAGGCCCGCTACTGGGAAAAATTGTCTTTTATGATGTAGTTTTTGCCGATTTTGTCCGAGCGGAAAAAGTTACAGTAAGCTACAACTTAGCCGAGTTTGCTCTAAAACGAGATATCGTCCCCACCATTTCCAAAATCAGCATCGAAAAGGCCACTTTTAAAGTTGAACACAATAAAGCGGACAAATGGAACGTTTTGTCATTGCTTCCTCCCGCCGATCCCAAAGCTCCCCCTCCCCCAATTTTCAAGGCCGAGCTCCTTTTGTCCAATTGCACAGTTAATTATTCAGACCAACTAGGGTTTAGAAAAGAAAAATCCAATTTTGCCGCTGCAGTCAATAATATTGCGGGATCGATTAGCTTTAAAAAGAAAGATCTTATTTCTATCCAATTAGCTGGGCAATCAAGCGGAGCTCCGGTAAAGGCAAACGGTTATTTTAACCAGAAAAGCGGGGACTACGAAATCAACCTTTCAACCGGCAAATTAAATGCAGTCCCCTGGGCAAATTATGCAGTCGTCATTCCAAATTTTGTAGTTGAGAAAGGAATAGCTGAGGCAAAACTTAGAGTTTCCCCCTCCGAGATTAAAGGGTCGCCTGTAAAGTTTTCAGGGGAATTTGCACTGCAAGGTGCTTCAGCAATTTATAGTAAAAATAGAATTGACCAATTTTCAGGTTCAATTAAAATTGAAGGAGTTGGTTCTAGCCCAACTGTCACCTGTAGAATTACCGCCACCAACGCTCAATCCTTTAATCAAAAACTTTCAGGAGATGTTATCCTTGCTTTTAGAGGGCCCCATTTAACTGCCGATGTTTTAAGTCTAAAAATATTCCGGGGAAATGTTTCCGGTAAAGCTGAAATTGATTTATCTAAGCCTGCCCCCATTTTAAAAGCTAATGCCAATTTAGCCGGAATAAACATAGCCGCACTGTCGCAAAATACGGCTGGGCTGGCTGGTTTAGCTACCGGCCAAGCCTCTATCTCCGGCCCTCTCAATCAGCTACAAGGGTCTCTCTCTACTAGTCTCAAAAATGCCTCTCTCATGGGACAACCCATAGAGAAATTGGCAGCTACTTTTAGGATTACAAACGGTGACACCCAAATTGAAAAGTTTTTGGCCAGCTCAAAACTATCTTCATTTTCTTGCAATGGAAAGATTAGCAAAGACCTATATTTTGATCTGCAAACAAGAGCACAAGGCATCAAACTTTCCGGCCAGGGTTTGCTGGGAAAAATGGAAGCATTGGTCGATCTGTTTGAAGGAAATATGCAGTGGCAGCTGGACAATAAATTCCTAACTTCGCCCCTAAAAAACCTAATCGCTTCTGGCACCATAAAAATGGGACATGGCCAAATTGGCGAGCAGCACTTTGAAAAAGCAGAAGGCAAAATTAATATCGGCTCTGGGGTAATCCAAATTGATAATGTTGTAATCCGCGAAAAAGAGTCATTATTGACTGCGTCCGGACAAACCGGCATTGGGTCGCCCACCAATCTTAAGATTAGTGGCGAAAAAATTAATCTGGCTGATTTCAAAATCGTTAACCATTTTCTACCCAAAGAAGCTCGTGATCCAAGCGGATTAATTAATTTTGCAATCTCAATCACAGGAGAACTATCCAAAGAAACCACTTTACTAACCTTTGATCCATTGCTTGGTCTAAATCTTTCTGGCGAAGCCAGTGTATCTAATGCAAAAATAGCCGATGCCCCAATAAACAGCGGGAAAATAAAAATTACTTGGCAAGAGTTTGGCTTAAACATTAGCGATTGCCAACTAGAGATGCCTAACAAAAACTTTCTCACAATCAATTTTCAGAAAAACAAAGAGAACAGAATTGCAGGAAAAGTTTACGGAATATTTGAGGCCGCAAACCTCAACCGGTTTATTAAAAAATACGGCGTTTTGGGCGGGCAAGTAGGAGTCAATACGATTATTGGCGGAAGTATGGATGACCCAGAAATTACTGCCAGTTTCTGGGTACAAAATTTTGGCTATAATGCGGTTTTTATCGATAATATTCAAGGCCAAATTGCCCTTTCCGACGGATTTATTTTAATTAATTCCCCCATCGTCTTTACCCGCGGCAACGGACGTCTTGAGCTTTCCGGTTCAGTGGATCTGGAACCAATCAAAGCCAACAAACCCGAAGAAATAGGCCTAAACTTAACCCTATCCATCCCCCAAACCGATTTTTCATCAGTAATAACCATTGCCGAAGAGCTCCAAACATTCATCTCAAAAAGGTTTCAACTCGGCAGCACTGATAAAAAACAAAAAATAAATACTGCTATTTTTTCTCTCCCCAATATTCGGCAATTTATTGCCAAAGACAAGCTAAACCTTTTTGGATCAGAAAAAAGCTTCCTCAAGACCTGGGGAAAAAGCATTGCAGAAACACAAAAGAATGAAGCTACCCGTCTAAGCAATAACATTGGGGGAACCCTTTCGGGCAATTTTCATATCACCGGAACCGTAAATGACCTTTCCGGTAATTTTGTTGGAGAAGTTAAAAATGGATATATTAGAGACTTTATTTATGAAAGCCTAAAAGCTGAAGCCTCATTAGACAATCAAGTTTTAAATATAAAAAGGGCTGAACTCTCTAAAGCTGGGGGATCCGCTCTTGCTACCGGCAAAATTGATTTTAAAGGTCCTCTCGACGTTGATATTTCTGCCAAAAACATGCCGCTGGATGTTGCCAAAATTGCTTTCAATAAAGACTTTCAAGGCACTTTTAACCTTGGGGCATCAATCGAAGGGACATTGCAAAACATTGATTTTACCGTCGCCGCATTTTCCAATAATGCCGTCTTAGCTGGAATTAGTTTTGATAAGATTGATCTCTCACTCTTAAAGGACGGCAACCTTCTCCAGTTAAACAACATTTCTTTTTATAAGGGAAAGGAAAGATCACAAATTAACGGGGATATCGATTTAGATAAAGACGGCAAAATCGACCTGCATGCCAGCTTAAAAAATGACACCCTTGGCTTATTTAACTTATTCACGGGCGATGCCCAGTGGCTGTCGGGCAAAGCTTCTGGAGAGGTTGATTTGACCGGCAATTTTGATAAATTGGTTGCCAATGGATCCCTTTCCATAAATGATGGGAAAATATATGTAAAACCAATTGATGCCGAAATAAAAGAAATAAGCGGCGTAGCAAGCATTCAAAACAGCAAGATTACTCTTTCTCGCCTTTCAGGTGTTTGGCAAGGAAAAACTTCGGATGACAATCGCAACCATCTAAATATCAACGGTTCAATTAATATAAGCCATATTTTGGCTGCTAATAAATCCTTGTCCTTAAATTTAACCATGGCCCCCACAAAAATATTTGCTAATCTTCCCAATCTCTACAATGGGATTGCAACTATTAAGGGGCTAACTTTGTCGGGTCCTTTCTTCTTTGATTATAGTTCCGGACCAACCCTTTCAGGAAGCCTTGAACTAGAAAATGCCACCATTACTCTGGCCAAAGGGCCCTCTGGCAATAGTAAGCCTATGCCCCTTGCTTTCAACCTTAGTGTTGGTATCGGAAAAAATGTTTTTGTTAACTTAGGCAATGCTAATTTTGACATGAGTTACATATTGATGAACCTCGAAATCCAAAGCGACAAATTAAACATTGCGGGTAATCTGGCCTCCCCTTCTTTGCTTGGTAAAATATTTATCAAACAAGGAAGCATAAATATTTTTGGCCGTGAATTTAGTTTATTATCCGTCGATGAACAAAAAACCTTTTACCCCTATGGGCAAGAACAAGTGCGAGATAATTCGGCGGTCTTCTCTGGCGGGGAAGGGATTGAAGGCATAATGCCCAAAGTTGATATTATGGCGCGGGTGGACGTAGAAAACAGCGAAACAGACGCCAGCAACCAAATTACTAAGAAAAAAGTAATTATTGTTTCTAAGATTTATGGTTTATTAGGCTCACTAGACAAAGAACGCGGCCTCAATATTCTTTTCAGCAGTTTTACAGAAGACAAAACCAAGACCCCAATCGAGATGACTCCTGCCAGTTATAGCGAACAAGACATAAAAGTCATGCTGCTGCCGGATTTTATAAAATCTCTAACTGGGGTTTCTCAAGGATCTTCGACCGGGGTTGATACCAATGCCATCCTGGCTGATTATTTGGCTAGCCGCCTGCAAACCATGATTTTTAGCGGGATGCAGCGCAATCTTGCTCAAAGCCTTGGCCTGGAAAGTTTAACTTTGGAGTATAATTTTGGAAAAGATCTGCGCCAACGCATGGGGGTATCCAACACTTCCGTAATCGAGGTAGAAAAACCCGACTGGCGAGTGGGAATTGCCAAAGGCTTTTTCGACCGCCTCTTTATAGATGTAAGATATGCTCAATACACGCCGGAAATATTAAATACGGGATTATATAGTTCATTTAATTATCAATTAACCTACAAAATAACACCAATTTGGTCTATAATATATTATCGAGAGCCAATGAGCCTAACAGATTTAACATCCGGTTATTCCAAAGTCACCTTAAAGGCTGGTTTAACGCTCTGGAAGTAAGAAGGCGAAAAGGATAAATGTTTAAAAATAAATATTTGGTTTTATTCTTTCTGGCTGTACTTTTAGCTTGTGGGCTAAGCAATGCCGCTCTAGCTAAGGCAAGGACTTCTACTGGGAGCATCGAGGTTTCAGCCTCCATTATCGCCATTGAAGTCCGCGGCAATACCGTTGTCCCCTTAAAAAACATCGAAGATGTAATTTTTAGCCAGACCGGCGAAAAATTGCTCGAAGAAAAAGTAAACAGTGACGTCAAGGCAATTTATGCGATGGGTTTATTTCAAGACACCTCCGTCTCTTTTGAGTCTGAAAAAAATGGGACAAGAATTATTTTCAATGTGACAGAAAACCCGATCATTAACGAGATTTCTATTGAAGGAAATACAGTTTATTCGACCAAAACTCTCCTCGGCAGCATGGAGACCAAAGCTAACCAAATATTAAACTTTAATACCCTACGGGATGATATTCAGCGAATAGCCGATCGCTACAAAAAAGACGGCTATATCTTGGCTCGGGTTGCCGACGTGCAAACCGACCAAAAAACCCAAGTGTTATCCATAAAAATCATCGAAGGCGTAATCGAAGCCATCACTTTAAAAGGCACTGAACAAACTCAAGACTATGTGATTCTGCGCGAATTAACCACCAAACCAGGCAAACCGCTCAACGAAAACATTCTAAAAAAAGACCTGCGCCGGGTTTTCAACCTTGGCTTTTTCTCGGAAGTTAACCCCGTCTTTGATGCGGGTTCAACCCCTGACAAAGCAGTCTTACAGTTAAACATCAAAGAAACTAGAACCAGCACTGTAAACTTTGGTGGAGGATACGGCGAACGTGAAGGTTGGTTTGGTTTTACCGACCTTTCAATTAACAACCTTTTTGGCACCGCCCAGGGCCTACTAATCCGTGGCCAAGCCGGTCAACAACTATCTACCTATCAGTTCAAATATAACGATCCCTGGTTTCTACCTGACCACTTTGGCGAACGAACCGCCTTTACCGCTCGCCGCTGGTTAACAATTGGTCGTGATATTTATTTAACCGATCAAGACGCTGTTTATAATGGCTTTGATTTGTCGGTCGGTAAGACAATTAATGATAATTTTAGCTTAACTTACACTCTTGGCAGTGAATTGGTCAAGCCGTACACCGATGCAACTTTTGAAGCTTACCAATCAGATACCATTGGTATTACTTTAGCTTACGACACCCGCGATTTCTGGCTTAATCCCAAAGGTGGAAGGTATTATACCCTCCAGCTAAAACAAGGTTGGAAGTACACCACCAGCTGCGCAGATTTCTTTAAGATCGTGGGTGACGTCAATCACTACTTCCTCGTCCGCGAAAACCAGGTTTTTGCTTTTCATCTTGGAGCCGGTCTTGGGTTTGGCTCAATCCCAATCGGCGAAGAGTTTTATGCTGGCGGCGCGAACAGTGTCCGCGGTTACAATCCAAGCGACGACCATCGCGGAACCCGTAAGGTTATCACTAACTTTGAATACCGCATGGATTTTGGCGATATGTTCCAAGGGGTATTATTCTATGACTGGGGTAACGCCTGGTATGCTGGAGCGCCTGATCCTTCGTCCTTTATTGCTGGCTGGGGCCCAGGAGTCCGGGTTACTACCCCTCTTGGTCCAATTCGCCTTGATTACGGTATGCCCGTCGGTGAAAACGCTGGAACCGGCATCCTCCACTTCTCCATTGGGCAAGCTTTCTAATAGTGTTTGATCTCTATCTAAATGAGCTGATCGAGTGGAACAAAAAATTCAATCTGACAGCTATCACTGAGCCAGAAGCAATTAAAGTTAAACATTTTGAGGACTCGCTTACCATCTTACAATCTGTCAATCTCACCAGCCAATCTGTCGTTGATATCGGTGCCGGGGCGGGATTTCCCGGAATACCGCTAAAGCTTTCCTGCCCAAACATCAAACTAACCCTAATTGACTCCACCAAAAAGAAAACCGAATTTTTAAAACACATCATTACAACATTAAACCTATCAGATACCGAAGCCATTTGGGGTAGGGCTGAAGAATTGAACCAAGATTTTAGATATTATGGCAAATATGATCTGGCTGTGGCACGCGCCGTCGCCAAACTCGACAAATTGGTCGGCTATGCTCTGCCCTTCCTAAAGTCTAAAGGACTCTTTATTGCTCAAAAGGGGCCGGTGGTTGAAGAAGAAATCAAACTTGCAGCTTCGGCTTTAAGCCAATTTGGCGGAAAAATAACTGAAGTTAAAAAACTTACTCTTTCCAACGGCGACCAACGCAGCCTAATTGTTATTAATAAGCTATAATATAGTATGCAAAACACCCTCAAAATTATCGTCGCCGCGCTAATAATTGTAGGCGTAATCATCCTCTCATCCTTTAGCCTCCATGGATTATTTGAGGAAGTTGTTCCGAAACAGAAAGTAACCTCCAATAAAGGAATATACATCACCGCCAATGTTGCCCAAAGCAGTAAAATGTTTGCTGCTATTCGATCCCGTGCCAAAGCCGCCGGCATAGATACGTTCGTTATCGACGGAAAAAGCGAGATCAGCAAACCACTTCTTGAATTGCTAAAAGCTAAAAAACTGTCTCCGACAACACCTTTACAAGCTAATCCGTGGCTTACAAAACTCTGCCAAGATTTGCACAAAGAAGGCTTTATCGTCACGGTACGTTTGGTGGTATTTAAAGATGATCGTCTGGCCTTGGCTCGTCCGGATCTTGCCGTCCATCTAGCTGGTAACCGTTTATACTCAGATTTAAAAGGCGGCCTATGGGCAGACCCCTATTCCGATGAAGTTCAGCTCTATAATGCCTTGATCGCTGAAACGGCTGCCCTGTCAGGCGTAGATGAAATCCAATTTGATTATATCCGCTTCCCAGCCGAAGCCAGGTCCCACAACGCCCGCTACCCTGCCCTCAAAAAAGGCATGAGCCGAGTCGATACTGTCTGCGCCTTCCTGGAAACTGTCCGCACTCGAACACAAAAATATAATGTTTCACTGGCCTTGGACATTTTTGGAGTAACAGCCTGGCAAAGCAAAGTTGATATTGATAGTTTGGGACAAGATTTAAAACGGATGGCAAAATATTTAGATGTAATTTGTCCTATGCTTTACCCTTCGCACTTCCATAGCGGCTATGATGGGTTTGCCAATCCTGGATCGGCTCCCTATTATTTTATCAATAAAGGGGTAAAACAATCATGGGATATTTTGTCAGGAGAAGCAACCATAGTTATCCCATGGATCCAAGGTTTTAACTTAAGATCCCCAAATTATGGTCCAAACTATATTAATGAACAAATTAGGGGGGCAAAAGAAGCCGGCTCTTCTCGCTACCTAATTTGGAACGCTCGCAATGATTATTCGGTCTCATTTAACGCCTTACATAAAAAGTAGGAGCAACTATTATGAAAAGATGGTTAATTGTTTTGCTAACTTTCCTTTGTTTTTGGACTGCAACACAAAGTTATGCTTTAGATAAAGAGACCGAAAACTTTAAAGCTACCATTGATCAATTACAACTCGCCCTAGTTTTTGCCGACATGGATTATGTTAACAAGCATCTTGCCCTCGACAGTATTTTACGCGCCAAGATTAAGAAGTTTTCTGGATTGGTACAAAAACAAAGCGGCTTTTGGAAAGGGACGGCTGCAAGAATAGTGGGAGCAGGAGATTCTGCCCTCGCCAAAACTGCATCATCGTTTATAATGAGCCAATACAGCAAATCTCCCAAATCACTCCGCAAATCATATAAAAAAAGCCTTTCACTGACAAATTATTCGGTAAAGGGAGACCTAGGGATTGCTTCTGGTTCGTTTATGGGCAAATCCGCCTCCATTGCCGCTAAAAAAATCAATGGTGAATGGGTGGTCGTTTCAGCCGAAAGCCCGGTGATTGACGCCGAATTGAAGAAAATACTAAAGCTAAAGTAAAACTAATACGGGAATTTTACCCCCAACTCATTCCACGTTATTTCAACATCCGGCATACCACTGACATAGGCACAGATTTGATATTCCCCAAAAATAATCCGTAGTTTTTCTTGGTTAAAAGTAAAATATTGAAAACTCTTATCATTGGGTTGGATTCCCCGATTAACCCATTCATCCGTTTTAATTTCTTGTTCAACTAATTTTTGTTTTGAAAGACTGACAAGAGATTGCAGATAGTTCTTCTTTCCCCTAAATAGATCCCTAAGCTGGATTGTTTTTCCAGTTTCTAAATTGTAGTTAAATGGTATTATCCAATGACTGGGGTGAGCCCCTGCCACAAAATACATAACAGAGCAATAAAGGCTGACATATTTGCTAGATATTCCAACAACTGAGTTATCAATCGCTAAACAGCTCTCAATCGAAATGGTTTTTGCTTTTTCTTCTTTCTTAAAGCTAGCTATTTCATTCATTAAGGCTTTTTTAATTGCGGAGTTAACTTTGTTTTGGATGGCAGTATTTTTTAATCCCTTTATAAGCGGGACGCTAACTTCGATTGAGTAACGCTCTGGCATTCTTTCTGTAATTACCTGGGATTCAATAGTAGGGATAGCCACAGCCGCAACGGCTGACACAATGACATAGAAACACAGAAGCATAGAACCCAAGATAAACTTTCGCAACGGCATAAATACATTTTAACTTCTAGCAATGTTTATTACAAGTTTGATCAGTCAATTTTTCGACGTCAGGTCTGACCAGAATATCGACACCTTCACCGACAAATCACGTATTTCATCCTGGCAATGAAATTGCTTGGAAAGGGAAATCGGGTGATCAGGGAATATGGGACTGGATATCAGGAGATTGGGATAGCAGGGACAAAAATAAAGGGGAGGGAAAAGCAATGGCGTTTATGTTTGAGAATTTAGAAGTTTACAAAAAGGCAATGCACTTTATGGTTGATATCTTTAAGCTTAACTCTTCCATAAAAGACCGAAATATAAAGGATCAGTTGCAGAGAGCAGCATTATCAATCCCACTAAATGTAGCGGAAGGCCAAGGCAGAATGCATGGAAGAGAAAAGAGACAATTTTACAATACTGCTCGAGGATCGTTAATGGAATGCATTCCTTTAATACAAGTCTGTCGCAGTCTTAATTATATTTCGGAAGAAAAATATCTCTCCCTTTATGCTTTAGCAGATAAAACAGGAAAAATGCTCACAGGACTGATTAAATCAGTAAATTGTGATTAGTGGATAGAAAGTGGACAGTAGACATTAGATAATAGGGTCAAGATTCACTGCCTATCATCTATTCTCTATTTTCTACTTGCTCCGAGCGAACTTGTACCGAGAGACATCGAGGTAGTCGAGGAGCTATCTACTTTCTAAATAGAATAACATGGAGCTGAGGGGAGTCGAACCCCTGTCCGAAAAGGCAATTCCACCAGCCGCTACGAGCGTAGCTTTGATTAAGTTTTCGTCCAGGAGTTGACCCAAAGCGGGGTTTTTCCCGGCCTATCCCCAATTTTGTTTTCCATCCTAGCCTTGAGAAACAACCAGGACAGTAGCCGTTAAAATAACGTCTTTATCTGGACCTAACAGCAAATCCAGGAGACGGGTCGCTTAATAAATTAAGCGGCGACTGCCGCTGCAACAGGTTGTACTGTGCACAGAGCTAAAAGCTGCTGTACTGTTCTTCCTGCTACTTTGGCGATTTGACTATCTGCATTTACAGATTTGCCACCTTTTTTAACGAGGTTATAGATGACGTCCTCGGCTCGCAACTGATGCAACCACAACTTCCCGTCAATACCCTTACAGCCCCAAACCGCTTCGCGGTAATGACCAAATTACAATTTCCAAGCAACAAAGAAGGAGTAACTATTTGAACTCTTTTATGGTTTCATTAAACATGGTCAACATGCTTTCGGCTTGTTCAGGACCCATGCGCTCTAAGAGCTCGGCAAATTGTTGCCAGTCTTCGGCTTCTTCCATTAAGTCCTTATTGTCCTTAATCTTTTGCAGTTCGGTTTCGATTTCTTCTTGCAGTTGTTTAGAGGCCGCTTGCATCGCCGCTTCCGGTTCTTTAAGTCCGGTTAAAGTGATCACCTCATCAAGGATACGTTTGAATTCATCCGCCGAGATTTCTTTTTTCTTGGCTTCAGTTGCCAGGGCACTTAAGCGCACCGCAATCGCATTGGCATCGAGTTCAGGACCGCGTCCAATCGATGACATTGCCTGCTGCGGACGAGAAGATTGTTGCTCGGTTTTTTCAGCTTCCTTGCTGCCTTCTTTGGGATTGATTTGGGGAACAAACGGCTTATCGCCTGGTACTCGCATCATACTAATTTCATCTCCTTCAGAACCATTTTTGATAGAGCTTTGGCCAGCTCATCCATTTTGGCCTCTTCGCTGGGAGAAATCCCACCTTTAATCTCTTTTACTTCTTTTTTTAATAGGAGTGCGGCCTCTTTATAGACATCGCCCACCGTAAACTTTCGATCTTCAACCTTTCCCAGCATTCCTTTCTCCTCTAAAAGCTCTTTCAATTTCTCTTTCAGACTCTCTACGTTTAATTTTATCACGTTTTTCAAACACCTTCTTGGCTTTTGCTAGAGCCAAATCAACCTTCGCCCAGTCCCCTGCAAAGTATAGCTTAAGTGGCACCAAGGTTAAACCTTTTTCGGCCACTTTGCCGGATAATTTCACCAACTCATTTTTCTGAACCAAGGCTTTGCGAGGCCGGGTAGGATTAGTTTTGGAAATATCGGTAGTTTGATAAGGAGTGATATGAATTCCGTACAGCCAAACCTCGCCTTTTTCAATTCGTCCAAAACTATCTTGTAAATTAACCCGTCCGAGACGTACCGCCTTGACTTCATTACCAGTTAATACCAAGCCAACCTTAAATACTTCTAGAATTGTATAATCAAAACGAGCTTTGCGATTTTCCGCTATTACTTTATAATACGCGGACATATTATAACAAGTTTTCGAGGCCGTAAACCAGCCCTTTGAGCTGGCCCACCTTACGGATAGCTAAGATCACTCCCGGCATGAAAGATTCGCGCGAAATAGTGTCGTGGCGAATTTTAAGGGTCTGTCCCAAACCACCAAAGATAACTTCCTGATGGGCCACAAAGCCTTGCAGGCGGATACTGTGAATATGGATATCGCCAATTTTACCGCCACGGGCATTTTTTATCTTTTCAATTACTTTTTTTTCGGGTCGTTTAACGTTTTTGCGGTCAGCTAAAATTAATTCGGCGGTCTTGATGGCCGTTCCCGAAGGAGCATCCGCTTTTTGATCATGGTGCATTTCAATAATTTCAACTTCGGGCATATAGTGCGCTGCTTCTCTGGCAAACTTCATCATTAAAATTGCGCCAATGGCAAAATTGGGAGCCACCAGACAATTAACTTTATATTTGGCACATAGTTTTTTAATTTCCACCAAGTCGTCTTGCATAATCCCGGTAGTTCCAACAATAGCATGGGCTTTATTTTGCAAAATGATTTTAATATTTTTTATAGCCGAATCGGGGTGGGTAAAATCAACCACCACTTCCGCTTTTGTTTCGACAATTAGGGATGCAAGATCATCCTGAATATCAGCCCGACCAACCAATTCGAGGTCAGCCGTATTTAAAATCGCTTTTACGGCTTCATTTCCCATTTTCCCGTCTGCGCCATTAACGATAACTCTGGTTTTAGTCATATTATGTCCTCCCCGTGTGACCAAATCCGCCGGCTCCGCGCTCGGTAGATGGTAGTTCGATTACTTCTTCAAAAGTAATTCGTTCGATTTTATTAATAATCATTTGCGCAATGCGATCACCGCGTTTGACAACCAAATTTTGTTTGCTATGGTTCATTAAGATAACTCCAACTTCCCCTCGATAATCAGCGTCCACTGTCCCAGGAGTGTTGAGGACTGAAACACCTTGCTTCAAAGCCAGTCCAGATCGCGGACGCACCTGCGCTTCATAACCTTCAGGCAAAGCCATTGCCAGTCCCGTAGGAACCAATTTCCAGCCGCTGGGCTCAATGATTACATCTTCGTTCACCGCAGCATAAAGGTCCATCCCGGCCGCGTGTTCGCTCATGTATTTAGGCAACGGCAAATCCATTCCGTGGGGCAAACGTTTTACTTGGGCTTTTAGCATGGGTTAATTATAGCTTTTCGGAGCTAGTGGGGCAAGGGCAGTTGCTTAGCAGCTAAGTTCAATTTTCGGCAATTCTTCGAGATCCCCAATCACCGCCAGAGTTAAATATTCATTTTTAAAGTAATCGTTGGCCATGCGGACAATGTCGTCGTTAGTAACTTTATCTACTTTTTCAAAGACTTCATCAATGGTTTGGATGCGCTGATGATAGAGCTGTGACTTAGCCAGCCAGCTCATACGGGAGGAAGTTGATTCTAGACCTAAAACCAAAGAACCTTTTAGGTTTTCACGAGCTTTTTCTAGTTCTGCTACCGAAATTCCCTCTTTCTTTAGCTTGCCTAATTCATTTAAAATTAATTCAATCACTTGTTGCATATTTTCTTTGCTGGTTCCCGCATATACATACGAAAGCCCAAAATCATAGAAGGGAGAAGTAGTTGAATAAATCGAGTAGACCAAGCCCCGCTTCTCGCGCACTTCTTGGAAAAGATGCGAGCTCATACTACCCCCCAAGATATTGTCCAGCACTGCATATGGATAGCGATCTTCATCTTTTTGGGCAACCCCTTTCGCACCCAAACACAGATGAATTTGTTCGGTTTTTTTCTTTTTCAGGTATTGTCCACCTAATATGCTTGGAATTGCCCACTGCTCTCTACCCCCTACCCCCTTATACTCGCCAAATGCTTGCTTAATTCGGCTATTAATATCTTTGGGGACTGCCCCAGCTAAAGCAATAACTGTATTTTTCGGCCCGTAACAACGATCGAGATAATTTAAGACTGCTGTCCGACTAAAAGAGCGAACTGTTGTTTCGTTACCAATAATTGGCTTAGCTAAAGTATGGCCGTGCAAAATCTTTTCGGCAAAATAATCGTGGATTAGTTCGTCAGGGGAGTCTTCATACATCTTAATTTCTTCCAGCACTACCCCTTTCTCTAACTCCATAGCATCATCGTCGTATAAAGAATGAACCACCATATCGCTCAGGACATCTATGGCTACATCAATGTGCCGATCCAGCACCACTCCATAATACATAGTAAATTCTTTGCCGGTATAGGCATTAATTTTGCCACCAATGGCATCAAAAGCATGGGCAATTTCAAAAGCCGAGCGACGGCTGGTTCCCTTAAAATTCATATGCTCAATAAAATGCGAAATGCCACTTTCGATCGGACTTTCATTGCCAGATCCAGCCCCTACCATTATTCCCATCGCCACTGAACGCATGGCTGAAATTTCTTCGGTTACAATCGTGAGGCCGTTTTCAAGAATCGTGGTTTTTGAATTTGGTATTTGCATCTTACTTGTATAACCTATGTTTGCGGATAAAAGTATCCACCACCGGCGGCACAACAGATCCAACCGATTTTCCTCCAGCAATCTTACCACGGATATCCGATGATGAAATATTTTCGCGCAGCTCCATTAGATGAATCTTATCAACCTCTTTCATCAGAGGAGGAAATTTTACCAGTCTTCTAAAAGTGCGAATCTTGCTGCCTGGACGGGTACCAACAATAAATTCACATAATTTAAATAATTCGAGGGGCTTTTTCCAATCCAAAATTTCATTAATTGAATCTAGCCCCATAATGTAAAACAATTTGGCTTTCTTGCCGTATTTTCTTTTCAGATCGGCAAAAGTATCAACCGCGTAAGATAATCCTGGCCGATCCATTTCGATGCGGGAGACAAAATAGAGCTTTTTCCCTTTCACAGCCAGCTTGACCATTTTATAGCGTAATTCTTTATCAATGATCTCAGACAGTTTTTTGTGTGGAGGATTGCCGGAAGGGACAAAGATTATTTCATCCAGCGCAAATTCTTTATGGGCGGCTCTTGCCAGCGCCAAATGACCCTTATGAATAGGATTAAATGTCCCCCCCATAATCCCTATGCGTTTAAGGCGCTTCATATAACTCGAATTTGACCGTTGCCTTCAATCAAATATTTATAAGAGGTTAATTCGTTGAGACCCATCGGGCCTCTGGCGTGTAGCTTCTGCGTTGAAATCCCAATCTCCGCACCGAAGCCAAATTCAAACCCATCTGTAAACCTGGTTGAAGCATTAACATACACAACCGCCGCATCCACCTCGGCTTGAAATTTTTCGGCCGCTTTTTTATCTTTTGTGATAATTGTTTCAGAATGCTTAGTATTATATTTATTAATGTGCCCAATAGCCTCCTCAACCCCAGAAACCACTTTGATGGCTAAAATTAAAGATAAATATTCGGTTTTCCAATCGTCCTCAGTAGCAGGTAGAATCAACGGTAAAACCTTTCTTGTCTTTTCACAGCCGCGTAGTTCAACCTTAGCCGTTTTTAGTTTTTCAAAAAGTAGGGGGAGAAATTTATCTGCAATAGCTTCGTCAACTAGCAAGGTTTCAATCGCGTTACAAACTGAAGGGCGACTGACTTTAGAATTATAAACAATCTCAACTGCCATTTTGAGATCAGCCGTTTTTTCAACATAGGCATGACAATTGCCTTCGCCGGTTTCAATGGTCGGAACTTTAGCCTTTTGCACCACGGTTTGGATTAGACTTTTTCCACCGCGCGGGATTAAGACGTCCAAATATTCGCGAGCCGCCATTAATTCTTCAGCCGTCTCACGACTAATATCTTCAATTAATTGAATTGCTCCATTTGGAATCCCGGCAGAATAGGCTGCTTCGCTGATTACCTTAGCAATGGCAATATTTGAATTAATGGCATCTGATCCGCCACGCAGAATAACGGCATTCCCTGCCTTAAGACATAGAGCCACAGAATCAACGGTAACATTTGGCCTGGCTTCGTATATTATCCCGATCACTCCCAAAGGAACGCGAATTTTTTTAATCTTTAATCCATTCGGTCGCTTCCATTCTGCTAGTTTTTCTCCCACCGGATCCGGCAAAGATTTAACCACTTTTAAACCTTCAATCATCCCATCTAGACGGTTATCATCGATTTTAAGACGATCAAGCAGAGCATCAGAAAGGCCTTTTTCTTGGCCGGCATCAAAGTCAATGGCATTAGCAGTTAAAATATTTCTTTCATTTTTGTTTAGCGCCATCGCCATCGCTTCGAGGGCAGAATTTTTAACCTTCGTAGATAGGGTTGCCAGTTTTAAAGCCGCTTGGCAGGCTTCTTGCCCCTTTCGTGCGATTTCTTGAGAGCTCATAGTAGCCGTATTATAGCAAATTAAAGTCAATTTTGTGGATAGTTATTAAAAACTTGGTATAGTGGGCAAGGTGGTATCGTTATAGGGCGTTAAGACCAAATTAACAATTTTACTCTCACCGGCAACCAAAGTGGCTTCGCTAGAGGCGGAATAATAATAAGAGGATGAAGTATAGACATGATACGTCCCAGCGGGAACATTAGAAATCGAATAATTTCCACCGGATGTTGAATAAGTTTCAAGGGCCGTTCCTTGAATCAGAACCTGTACACCAGAAAGGAGTTGTCCGGTGGTTGAACTAACAATTCCGGTAATCCAGCCATTAGAGGTAATGGTAACCGTTGCCGTTGCCGTAAGACCCTCAGCGCTAGCAATCACCGTCCCTGAGCCGGCCGAAGCTCCTGCCATTAACAAACAAGTAGAACCATTGGTGGTAAGAGTACCAATCCCTCCGCTCACACTCCAGGTAGGAGTTACAGTTACAATTTGCCCAACAGAATTGTGTCCATAGACTGTAAAGGTTTGGCTTTGATTAACCCCTACCGTGGCACTAGTGGGAGAAAGGGAAATACTGGTTAGACTTCCGGGAGCATCACCGCAGCCCGTGTAACAAATTGCTAACAGCAAACAGCTTACAGCAACAATGCAACTGGCCGTTAGCCGTAGGCCGTTAGCTCTTAGCATAAACTTTAACCAACCAACTTCCCGTCCCTCACCACAACTCTCCCCCCAACTATCGTCCACAAGACCTTGCCCTTCAGCTTCCATCCATCAAAAGGAGTATTTTTACTCTTTGAAGCTAATTTGGTTGCATCAACCGTCCATTCAGCTGACGGGTCAACAATGATAACATCAGCATCCCAGCCGGTTTTTAAACAGCCCTTATTTAAGCGCAATATCTTGGCTGGATTAACGGCCAATTTTTCAATTGCCTTCTGGAGGGTTAAAGCCTTGGTGCTGATTAATTTGGTAAAGGTTAAAGCTAGCGCCGTTTCCAGACCAATCATGCCGGAGGACGCCAAATTAAATTCCAACGCTTTTTCCTCAATATTATGCGGGGCATGATCAGTCGCGATAACATCAATTGTGCCGTCAGACAATCCTTTGATAATGGCTTTGACATCTAGGGCAGTTTTGAGTGGGGGATTAACTTTAGCATTAGTATTATATTGCCGCACAGCTTCTTCGGTTAAACTAAAATAGTGAGGAGCGGTTTCACAAGTTATCACTACTCCTCTTTTTTTGGCCTGGCGAATTAATTCTACTGAACGCGCCGAAGATACATGGGCAATATGTACCCTGCCATATTTTTCGGCCATCAAGATATCACGGGCAACCATTATTTCTTCTGAAAGTGACGGAATACCGGGAAGACCGATTTGGGTAGAAACAGACCCCTCATTCATTGATCCCCCGCTCGACAGATTGGTATCTTCGCAATGAGAGATAATAGGGACATCAAATTGGCTGGCATACTCGAGGGCTTTGCGCATCACATCCGCCCGCATAATGGCTTTTCCATCGTCCGAGAAAGCTACCGCACCTTGCTCAAGCATTAATCCCATTTCGGCTAAAACTTCACCTTTTAGCCCCTTCGTTACCGAACCAATCGGAAAGACATTGACTACGCCTTCGCTTTCAGCTTTGGAGCAGATAAATTTAATTACGGCTAAGTTATCCGCCGGTGGTTCAGTATTAGCCATACAACAAACCGAAGTAAATCCACCCAAAGCCGCCGCCCGTGTCCCGGTTGCAATCGTTTCTTTATCTGGCCGGCCCGGATCGCGCAAGTGGGTATGCATATCAATTAATCCTGGCAGTACCAACATTCCTTTGGCATCAATCGTTTTACTCCCTGACCCCTGCATCCTATTCCCTATCTTTTTTATCTTCCCATCTTCAATTAATACATCGCAAACTTGGTCGAAGTTACTGGCTGGATCAACCACCCGCCCGTTCTTAATTAATAATTTTGCCATTATATCTTTATGCTCCTTCTCACCTGACTGATAATTGCCCCGATTCCTCGGGTGGAACGCTCTTTTTTACGGGGAATTTTTTCTTCACTTTTTAGTTTGCGCAAGGCTTGCATCGCCGCTCTTTGCTCAGCCTCTTTTTTGTTCCTTCCGCGCCCTACCCCAAAGCTGCTCCCTTTTACTTTTACTTCCATCCAAAATACCCGGCGATGTTTGGGGCCAGTTTCCTTAACCACTTTATAACGGGGCAATTCCCAACGCCGTTTTTGGGCAAATTCTTGCAAAGTTGATTTATAGTCGCCAATGAAATCCGCCTTGGAAGTACGGTCAATTTCATCCGATAAACAGGCAAGAATTAGTTCTCGCGATTTGCCAAGACCCGAATCGAGGAAGATGGCACCAAGTAAGGCTTCTAAAACATTGGCTAGATTAGATTTGCGGCGATGCCCGCCTGTCTTTTTTTCATTTTCGGAGAGAAGCAGATACTCACCAATCCCCAAATCACGCGATATTTTAGAGAGGGTATCGTCAGAGATAACACTGGCCCTAATTTTGGTTAGGGCGCCTTCATCGCGTTCCGGAAATTTGAGATAAAGGTGTTCGGAAACAACCAATTTCAAAACCGCATCACCCAAAAACTCTAAGCGTTCGTTGTCTGGCAGATTTCTCTCGTGCCCAAAAGAGCTATGGGTTAGTGCCTGGTTGAGAATGTTTTTGTTGATGAAAATTGTGCCAATTTTTAACTCGAGGATTTGCAGTTCGTCTAAGCGCTGGGGAGAAATTTGCTCCATTTGACAATACATTCTACATTATTTATAATCAATTATCAACCAAAAAGGGGGATCTAATGGGAATTTTATCGCCGGTGATGAGTTATGTGGTAGATAAAGAGCTGGGTTTCCCTATCCCCTCCGAAAAAGAAAAGATCAATAAGGCTATTAAGCGCTATCGCTATATCCTTTCCCAGCACCCCAACCGAGCCGATGCTCCCGAAATCCTGTTTGGAATTGCCGATTTACTAGTTGGACGCAATGAAGCGAGCGACTATGGTGAAGCTACCAAAATCTTTGATTCGATCCTGCACCGCAACCCACCGGAATATTTAAAAGCCAGGGCCCTAGTTGGAAAAGCCGAGCTAATGATTGGCTCTTCCTCCGATTTTAACGACGCTATTGCCCTCTGCGAAAAAGCCCGCAAAATCCTAGATGCAGACTATATCGATTTTTTTGCTGCTAAGACCGTGGCGGTTGAAGCCGAACTGCGTTTATCACGCAATGATAAAGGCGACTGGGAAAAAGCGGTCAAACTAATCGATGAAGTTATCCGTGAAAAGAAAGCCAATTGGTATTTTAAGGGTCGCGCCCTTTTAACCAAGGCCGAGATCTTACTTTACAAAAAACCGCAAGATCTGCGCACCCCACTCAAAATGATTGATGCTTGCTTAATTCAATTAAAGTCGCGCCCGGATGATTATTTCTCTCACAAAGGCAGATTGTTGCGAGCCGAAATCTTGATCCGCCGCGAAATTAAAGGTGATTTTGAAAGGGCGGAGAAGTTGCTCACCGAAGTTATCAGGATGAAATTTGCTTACAAAGACCTGGTGGCCCGCGCCAAGATTGATCTGGCTCAAATTGCCAATCACCCCAAGGCTTCTAAATTAATCAGCGAAGTGCTGGAGATGGAAGGACTTGATCCCTACCTACAAGAAAAAGCCCGCAATTCACAGCAAACCATTAACGATAAAAAAAGAAAGGGCAAAAAAGACGAATGAGCCCTTCCGCTAAAACCTGCGCTGAAAAAATTCTCTCTGCCCACTCTGGCAAAGATGCCAAAGCCGGCGATATTGTTATCGCTAATTTAGATTATTTGATTGGCCAAGACGGAACCTCCGGCGTAGCCATTGATTCCTTTAACAAGCTAGGGGTTAGCAAGGTTTTTGATCCATCCAAAATTGCCATTATCATTGACCATAGCTCCCCTTCCCCCAATCTGGGAGTTTCAGCCATTCACAAAAAAATCCGCGATTTTGCGGCCGCGCAAGGCTTTAAGCTGTATGACATTGGTTGTGGAGTGTGTCATCAAATTACCCCCGAGCAAGGGCATGCCGTACCAGGCGATCTGATCATTGGCGCTGATTCACACACCTGTACTTACGGAGCAATTAATGTTTTTTCCACCGGAATTGGATCCACCGATCTAGCAGCTGGCTGGGCATCTGGCAAACTATGGTTTAAAGTGCCCGAGACAATTAAAGTTACTTATTCTGGCAAATTACCCAAAGGTATCTATTCAAAAGATTTAATTTTAAAATTAATCGGCGACATTACCGCCGACGGTGCAACCTACATGGCACTCGAAATTGGCGGACAAGCAATTCTAGATCTTTCGGTAGATGCACGCTTTACTATTTCCAATATGGCCATTGAATGTGGCGCCAAAATCGGGATTATGCCGGCCGATAAAAAAGTGCTGGAATGGGTGGGGCAACATTCTAAACGTAAACCGCAACCGGTGGAAGCCGATCCAGGCGCAACCTATGCCAAAACTCTCGAAATTGATGTCGCCAAATTAGAGCCCCAAATTGCCAAACCGCATCAAGTAGATAATGTTTGCCCAATTTCACAAATTGGCGAAGTGCCCATCCAACAAGGATTTATTGGGACTTGTACTAATGGGCGGCTAGAAGATTTTCAAATTGCAGCTAAGATTTTAAAAGGCAAAAAAGTAAAAGATGGTTGCCGCCTAGTTATTGCTCCAGCTTCCAAAACCATTATGCTGGATATGATTAAAGACGGTACTTTTCAAACCTTGGTAGAAGCCGGCGCCGTTCCAGTTACTCCAGGCTGTGGCCCCTGCGTAGGAACCCATAATGGAGTTCCATCGGATGGTGAAAATGTGATTTCAACGGCCAATCGCAACTTTAAAGGACGAATGGGCAATCCCAATTCGTTTATCTATTTATCTTCGCCAGCTACCGTAGCCGCTTCTGTACTTGCAGGTAAAATTACCGACCCTCGCCAGTATTTGTAATTATGCCCTAAGGTCTACTAGTAATAGTATATGAAACATATTATCTGGTGGAGACCAGCTATATTCGCTAACCATGGGTCTAATCCCTTCAGGTCTATTGCTATTGCTAAGAATTTGCACCCCGTCAGGTCTCGCCCACTCTCCTTGAGCCTTTGCTTTTAGCCATGCTCGGGCAGCCGTTAATAATGTTGGGTCTGATATCTCGGTTTCTTTATTTTTGCCAGAGCGCTCAATATTTGCACAAACCAACGCTTTGCCAGTTGCTTCATTAAATCGCACGGTTACTGTACGCAGCCTAATTGATATTCCCTTTTCCCCAGCTGCAAGTTTTTCGCCCGATGTTTGCACTTGCATTAAATGTGCTTCTAACCGACTAACCTTGGCATCTCTAGCTGCACTTTGCGCAGCTGATATCCCTTGTCCTTCTCTTCCTTGAGTCCCTGATTTCCTCCCGACTAGATTATCTATTCTAGAACATCCTCTTCGTCCAATTACGACACTCATCTTTCTTTTCTCCTTTTCTTTAATTTTTCTTTACAAGTTTATATCACAACTATTTTAAAATAATTTCAGTTTATTTTTTTATTGTGGGACTAGTAACCCCATACTTTATTTTAAGTGCTCTTTGAGCTTGTGGATCCATTTCTTTAATAAAAGTCGATTGTGGATCAATAAATGTTCTCCCCACCGGTAAAACACAAAGCGACATCCCTGTAATTGGTATGTTTGCCAAAGCATTTCTCCTCTCGGCATCTTCAACCTGACCTAACTCATCCGGTATCCTTCCAGCCGCCAACCCATTTTGCCACTCCCTAATGGCGGCTTGAACCGTTTCCTGGGCAACTAATTCCTTTGCTAATGCCTCTGGAACCGATGGATGGAATAGTAATCCTATATTAAGATCCCTACTAGAAACTACAAAATCTCTTTCGAGTAAAGCCCTTTTACTTATTTGAGCTGGAACAATTACTCCCGGCCTTATCACTGACAATCTGCGCCAAATACGCCCTTCCCCTTCTCCAAAATGGGTGGCCACAAAAACGGCTGCACCAGCAGTTAAATCTAATCCCATTCTTACTGCAGCGCTTAATTTGCCAGAATCAGCTTCCTTCGGTTGCAGTTGTACTCCATTGCTACTGCCATTGCTAAAATAGGGTGGCAAATTAACCGGTATGGGAGGGCGAACAACAATTTGAACATCAGCATAATAATCTCTCAACATTGCCATTTTTTCTTCCGGTGTACTCGCTACCCGATAAATTCCACTCCTTTGTCTTATAAAAAACAGGGCATTTACAGGAATCTTTCCGGCTGCGATGGCTGTTTCCATTGTCCTGAGGGCCAATTGGGGAATTGCCTCTCTAAAAGTTGGCGCAACCTTCCTGGCCGTTAGCTCGGGAGCTAAAGCCGCAAAAGCTTTTGTAGAAAGAGAACCATCACTGGCTTCTGTGGATCGTGCCCAATCACCAATAATCCCCTTCCAGTCTTCCGGACCCGGATGCTGTATTGCCCGATGCAAACAAGCCAGAGCCGGTATAGCTCCCACCCCAATTGCTTGCAAAGCAACTTCTAGTAAATTATCTACAAATTCATCTTCTACTTCCCCTGCTCTAAATCCAAGAATATCAGCCGTGGCTGCTTGTAAATCTAATACAAAAAAGACATCATTTTTCCCCTCACCAGTTAAACATAAACGGATCAACAATCGGCCCTTTTCGTCAAGCTTTAATGCAGTAACTTTTTCTGGGATTAATCCCCAAGCTGTTAGGCTTTTTGTTGCCGTCCCTGCATTAAGAACCACAACATCAGCAACAATTCCATCAAGATTTTGGGTGGTTGCGGCACTAAAAGAGCGGCCCACAATATCGCGGCGTCTTAAATAATCCAACAAATACCTTGCCAAATCATTTACCGCCACTTTTCTTGCCTCGCTGCCACCTTTATAGTCAATTCTTTTCTCCATTACTCGCAGTAGAAGAGTTTCGAAACGATCACGAACTGCCCTTAAAAATTTAGTCTCTGGATCAACTTCAACTGTAGGGGCAACTTCAAGCGGAGCTGTAGCCGCTTTCTTTGATCCAGAAAGAGGAGCAGAAATGACTTTAGTTACTGGCGGCTGCCAAACTGGAGGGGAGACAAAGCGTGCTGCCGGTGCTGGCTTTGAGACTGGCGCAGATCTTGTCACCGGTTTGGCTGGCTCTTTCTGTAAAGCATCACTAACTAAATCATATTGTCCAACTTCATTTTCTAATTCAGCTAATATGGTTTCAAGAATAGCGGCATTTAAGAAACAATGGATTGCCCATTCAGTCGTTCCTCCCCTTCCTGGGACTGGAAATTGGAGAGAACTTGCTGTCCAGGCAAGTGGAATTTCAAAATATCTCTCATCTTCCATAGTTAAACGGACAACCAGTCTTCTTTGTAGACCGCGGCCACCATTGGCTTCTTCCGTTGCAGTAATTGAAACTTCTCGAATTCCAAACGATTGGATGGCTGCTTCCACGGCAGCTGAAAAACCCAAAACCGTTCTGCTTCCCTGGTAGCGAGAAAATGCGGCATCAAAGCTTTCTGTTTGAATTGCAACTTCAAAATCTTGACCAGCACTATAAAGTGCGTTTTGTCTAGCGTCATAAACTGCGCCTTCGCCTAAAATTCGAGCAACCAGTGAGCTCGCTCTTCTTAAAAAATTATCTCTACATAAGTTCATCGCGATTATGAGGGATTCTTTTTCTTTGGCTGCAGCGGCGTTTGCTTCAGCTACTATTTTAGCTGCGGCGGCTAATGCTGCTGCGGCAGCTTTTTTTTCATCTTTTTCTACTCTATCAATCCTACGATCGATATGGCTCATTAATTCCTCTGCTAATTTTCTTTCATTACAAATAATGGGAAAGCAATGCCCTGGTTTTATCAAAGTTTCTTCACCGGCAGGTCGAACTGCCAGGGCCAAACCAATTGCCTCTTTGGCTCCTCGTAATTGTCCAGCATCCGCTAATAATTGAGATCGCGTAAAATGATAATAAAATGGATCAACCCCAACAGGAACTTCTATCATTCCGGCCAAAGCATCCTCTGGTTTGGCTTGTTCGGCTCTCACTAAAAACAAAGCTCGCAACGGTCGGCGGGCTTCCCATTCCGAGATCCTCACCCCAAGCGAAAAAGTTTCTCCTCGTCCAAAGGCTTCCCCAACTACTTGGGCTGCATCAGCCGCTTGAGCCGCTACATTGCGAACGTTTATTCCCCGAAAATATGTCGCGGCAAAACAAACAAAAGCGAGATAACGCAAGACTAATTGCCGAGAAGGATTCGTGGCAAAAGCAGGAATGGCCTCCTGAAGAGGAGTAGAACTAATTTGTGGCTTGCCAACAGCGATGCAGGCTTCAACCACAGCTAAGAATAAACCGTGTTGATCTACTTCTTTTAGGTTAGAAAATTGGGCATGGCATTTAAGTGCTCGCAATCCCCAGGTCAAAACTTCCTTATGATCATTTTTCTCTTGTAGTTCACCAATTATCCGCAACGCCCAGTTTTGTAATGCTTTGGCTGTGCTTTCATCCATAGAAGCCTTGGCATCAGCAACCATGTTGAATGTTCTTTTTGCGTTTTCAATATCACCGGAAGCAAGATAAAACTGGAAAATCAAAATCAAAGACATCTCTTCCCTAGAACTAAGGGAAGCGAGATGCTTAGCAGAAAAAAGACTTTTGAATTCCGTCAGGCGACCAAATATTCTTAGTGCTTCAAAATCGGCAGGGCTCAAATCATTTTCATCGCGAGTTGCCAACATAGTATTAAATCTATCATCCGCTTCTGCCCTTGTCAGGGTACGAGCAGCAATTGCCCTAACCGCCAGAGAATAGCGCTCTTGTGAGGCTTGTGCCATGTGCATAAAATCTTCCGCTTCCGGAGATCTCCCATCACCAAACAACTCGCCACACAAACGGCGCTCTTCTCCAATCTGCAGCTCATAATATACCGACGTAGCCGGCCACAGAGTTAACAATGCGCCACCTTCCAAGGCAACAGAAAATTGGTTTTTCCCTCTTGCTAGTAGCAGAGAGAGCCAATTTCTATCTGACAAGATACACAAACTATCCATTAACTCCATCCAAAGGCTAAAGGGCAGCGGATTAATAGAAAGAGCCCTGGCAGCAATTCTTAATATTTCAATTTTGGCAAGTTGATAATTTTGAGAACTTGTCGTTTCGGCTTGAGCGTTTTCTGACAAATTATTTCCACAAATAGAAGCCATAAGCAGTACTCCAGTCAACTGTTCACTCAAGCAAGAAAGATAGGGAAACAAAAATTGGTCTTCCGAAACATCCTCGCTTTTCCCGCTAAGAATTAAATATAGGAGCCGACAAAAGATTGGATAAAAATTAGCTGGATCTTTGCGGCAAGCTTCTTGGGAGAGCTCGTCCGCATTTTTAAAATCTCCGCGATGGCAAGATAACATACTTAGGTCAGCTATCTGCACCGCCAAAAGATCCTCGCCAGCATTGTAGCGCTCCATCAACTGAACAAGACGAGCCGAAGCAATAATTAATTTATCATGCAAATCAACAATTCTGGGATGGGCAGGAGCAGCCATAAAGAGCCTCTCACCAACTGCAAAACGCAATCTCGCCGATGTTCGAGCACGATCCATGGAAAGCGGCATTGCTTGACCGAGCACCGCCCTCCCTTGTCCAGGCAATATAGTGGATGACATAAAATTCTCCTAGCGTAATTGAACTATCTCATTATCGGCAGGAAAAAAAGAAAATTTCAGTTTTGCAGGGCTTCTTGGATCGATCGAACCGCTATAATTTGAATTTTAATTTTGTTTACTGACTTATTATTAGCCTTCGGTATAATCGCTTTTTTAAAGC
Source organism: Candidatus Margulisiibacteriota bacterium (assembly GCA_041658745.1). Classification (GTDB taxonomy): domain Bacteria; phylum Margulisbacteria; class WOR-1; order O2-12-FULL-45-9; family O2-12-FULL-45-9; genus JASEHX01. The sequence continues at coordinate 61,757 of JBAZZP010000003.1, forward strand.
CCAATTTCTCAGCTTCTTTCAATCGCTGTTCAATTTGGCTGACCGAGCGGACTTCGCCGGTTAATCCTACCTCACCAATCACCAAACAATCCGGTTCAATTGGTTTATTTTTGTAGCAAGAAGCAATGGCTAAAGCCATCGGTAAGTCCATGGCGGGTTCTGTCACTTTAACCCCACCCGCTGCATTCACAAAAACATCCGCGGTAGATAATTTTAAACCTAACTGCCGCTCCAGTACCGCAATTACAATCGAGAGGCGGTTGAAATCAACCCCAGAGGCCTTACGCGTGGGATAAACCATCTTCGTAGGAGCCACCAACGCTTGAATTTCAACCAGCAATGGTCGCGTACCTTCTATCGCAGCCGTAACGACTGAACCGGAAGCATCTTTGGGCCGCTCAGATAAAAACACTTCTGAAGGATTGGGAACTTCAACTAACCCCTGCTCTTTCATTTCAAAAATGCCAACTTCATTAGTTGAGCCAAAACGGTTTTTCTCGGCCCGCAGGATCCTGAACTGCTTATGTCTTTCGCCTTCAAAATAGAGGACAACGTCAACCATGTGTTCTAAAATTCTAGGCCCAGCAATGTTGCCTTCTTTGGTAACGTGGCCAACGATAAAAATAGGGATACCGCTTGATTTAGCAATGCCCACCAGGTAATTGGCGCATTCTCTGACTTGTGATACCGAACCAGCAGCAGAAGATACATCTTCGCGAAACATAGTTTGGATCGAATCAATAATTAGATATTTGGGGTTACTATCACTGACGGCTTTTTCAATGGCAAACAGGTTTGTTTCGGGAAAGAGGAGCAAATTTTTCGACAGAGTTCCTAATCTTTCGGCTCGCAGGCGGATTTGCCGCGCCGATTCCTCTCCGCTTACATATAATACCTTGGAAGCTTTGCTCAAAGCTTCCGCTACTTGGAGGAGCATGGTTGACTTTCCAATCCCCGGCTCCCCTGACACCAAAACTACTGATCCAGCAACAATCCCACCGCCTAACACTCGATCAATTTCAGCAATGCCCGTTTCCGCCCTACTTTCATCATTGTAGTTAACATCGACAATTGATATCGGCTTTTCCGTTTGTATCTTGGAATTTGAATTTTGTAATTTATTTATAACTTGTGTCTTGTTACTTGTAACTTTCTCCTCGGTGAGACTATTCCACTCCCCACACGATTGGCACTGCCCACTCCAACCTGGAAAATCTTGCCCGCAAGATTGGCACACGAAGATAGTTTCTGATTTGCTCATTGGGTCAATTATAGCAAAAGCGGTAGAAGTTAGCGCGAAATGTCGGCTTTCTCTGGAGCTTTGGTGGCTGTTTTCCCTTTTGTACCCGAGAAAACCAATTTACCTTTTTCGGTTTTAAGTTTAATTTTACTGCCAAAGCCATAATGGCCTTTTAAGATTTCTTCGGAAAGTGGATTTTCGATACAGTCCTCAAGAGTGCGGCGCAAAGGACGCGCTCCGAGCTTCGGATCAAAAGCTTTATCGACTAAGAATTCTTTGGATTTTTTATCAATGCTCAGCGTCATCCCCTTTTCTTCTAAGCGAGTATTTACGTCTTTTAGCATAATATCAATAATCACAAACAAATCTTCCTTTGTGAGAGGACGAAAAACAACTTTCTCATCTACCCGATTCAAAAATTCGGGTTTAAAAGCTTTCTTTAATTCATCCAACACCGTAGTCTTCATCCGGTCGTAGGAGGATTCGGCATCATTGCGTGCCATAAATCCCATCGAAGTTTCTTTGCGAATTAGTTCAGCCCCCACATTGCTGGTCATGATAATAACTGTGTTGCGAAAATCAATCTGGCGACCTTGAGCATCCGTAATATGCCCTTCGTCCAGTATTTGCAAAAGCACATTCATCACATTTAGATGTGCCTTTTCAATTTCATCAAACAAAACTACCGAGTGGGGCTTACGCCGCACCGCTTCGGTTAATTGTCCACCTTCACCAAAGCCAACGTACCCCGGGGGCGACCCCATCATCCGAGAAACAGTATGCTGTTCCAAATATTCGGACATATCGATGCGGATCATGGCATCAACATCCCCAAATAAAAATTCGGCAACTCTCTTGGCTAGTTCAGTTTTGCCTACCCCTGATGGGCCCAAAAAGATAAAGGAGCCCACTGGCCGCTTGGGGTCTTTTAGCCCGGCACGTGCCCTCCGAATCGATTTGGCAACCGCCACAATGGCCTCATCTTGCCCAACCAAGTATTTTTTTATTTCGGCTTCCATTTGGAGTAAACGCGCCGTTTCTTCGGCCGTTAGCTGTGTCACCGGAACACTCGTCCAAGCGGACACAACCTGGGCAATAATCTCAGAGTTAACTTCGGGTAACTTCTCACGCGCCATCCCGGATAATTTTTTGGAAGCCGCTTCATATTGAAGACGCAAAGCTTGTTCTTTATCCCGCAATTGGGCAGCTAATTCAAATTCCTGATTTTCAATCGCTTTATCTTTGGAGGCTTTTATTTCTTCGATCTCTTTGGTAATTTCGACTAACTCTGGGGGAGCAACTGAAGATTGCAGCATCACTTTTGACGCTGCTTCATCGATTAGATCGATTGCCTTATCAGGCATAAAACGATCGGAGATATAACGCGCAGCTAGGCGCGCCGCTGAGACCAGAGCCTCATCGGTAATTTGCACCTTATGAAAATCTTCATAGCGGCTGCGTAAACCTTTTAAAATCTCGATGGTATCTTGCACAGAAGGCTCGAGCACCATCACCGACTGAAAGCGGCGCTCAAGGGCGGGATCTGATTCAATTCTTTTGCGAAATTCATCAATCGTAGTAGCACCAATACACTGTATTTCACCCCGCGCCAGGGCCGGCTTCAAAATATTAGCCGCATCCATCGCCCCTTCCGCTGCTCCTGCTCCAATTAAGGTATGCAATTCATCAATAAATAAAATGATATTACCGTCTTTAATTACTTCATCCAGCAATTTCTTTAACCGCTCTTCAAATTCACCGCGATAACGCGTACCAGCCACCAACAAGCCCAAATCTAAGGTAACTACACGCTTGGTTAACAAAGATGGCGGCGTATTACCACTATTAATTCTTTGTGCCAGCCCCTCTACAATGGCCGTTTTCCCAACCCCTGCTTCACCAATTAGAACCGGGTTATTTTTTTTGCGCCGGGACAAAATCTGGATGACACGTTCAATTTCCTTGGCACGACCAATTACTGGATCCAATTTTCTTTCACGGCCAAGCACCGTTAAATCACGACTAAAACTATCGAGTATCGGTGTGCGGCTGGAGCGGGCAAATTTACGTTGGCCAACCGTGGTTTCTCCCACTAGAGTAATGATTTGCTGCTTGGTGGACGCAATTGTAATCCCAAATGACTTTAAGATTTCACCGGTTAAGCCGGTTCCCTCGCGTAATATCCCTAGAAAAAGATGTTCAACCCCAACGTAACTGTGCCCCAGTCCACGCGCCTCATCCCAGGCCAATTCAATCACTTTTTTTACCTGGGTATTGAATGGAATTTCGCTGCCTGGCTCTCCCACCCCACCCTCCAGAGTTAACCCATCTTCTAGCTGGTCTTTTAGTTCGGCGGGACTAACACGAAAAGATTCGATCGTTTTGATAATCGCCGGCTCGCCTTCGCGCAACATCCCAAGCAATAAGTGTTCAGATCCCACAAAATTGGAATTAAGGCGTTTGGCTTCTTCTTGGGCCGCCATAATAACCCTAACCGCTTTTTCGGTAAAGCGCTCAAACATTGCCATATGCTTTTGATTATAGCAACCGGCAATGGACCACGCAAGTTTTTCGTCATTAAGAACGATAATAATAGTGTAGGAGACAACCTAATGCCCAAAGAGACTCAAGAAGTCCTAGAAAGCACTACAATTACCATTGGCGATACTACGTTTAAAACTGGTGGTAATATTATTTTTGAGGATAACACTGACAGCCCCTATGTTATTGCCAGTAACCCGATGCTAAGTAAAATGGAAGCTTACCTTGAACATGGCATTGATGTGCTAATGAAGCGGATAAAACCCTAAGCGTTTTTGATCGGCAAAGTTATAATAAAAGTCGTCCCCTTCCCCTCTTGGCTACGAACCTTAATTGACCCCCCATGTTCTTCAATAATGCGCAAAGTTATGGGCAATCCCATTCCGGTTCCCGTCATTTTGGTGGTAAAAAATGGGTCAAACAAACTCTTCAAATGATCTTCGGGAATCCCTTCTCCTGAATCTGTGACTTCAATAAAAACCACCGGTTGCGGTTTGGTCAATTCTTCTTCGCCTTCACCCCAAACCATTTCTTCGCCATGACGGTTTCCTTCCTTGGACACTTTGCCCAGTTTTATTACTTCGCCAACGTCCGTTTTAACAATTAATTCTCCACCTTTTTCATGCATGGCTTCAATGGCGTTTTTCACAATATTAACAAAGACTTGCTGCAACTGGCCGGCATCACCGGTCACTTCGGGGATTTGGGCAAATTTTTTGGTCACCCGCACATTGTATTTTTTCGTTTCGCTCTCAAACAACAATAAAACTTCATCTAGCAAAGAATTTACATCAGCTTGCGTCAATTCTGGTTTCATCGGCCGGCCAAATTTTAGTAAACTTTCAGCAATTCGGTTAATCCTTTCAATTTCGGTAGGTATAATTTTAGAAAATTTATCCCTAAATTCCTTATCGTCCCATTTTTGCTGTAATAATTGGGTAAATGTTCTCAAGGACACCAGTGGGTTTTTGATCTCGTGCGCCATACCGGCGGCCATCGTACCAAGTGATGCTAATTTTTCAGACAAAATTAAACGCTCCTGGCTATCGCGCAAATCCTTGGTCATTTGGTTAAAGGCGACAGCTAGTTTTCCTATTTCATCCGAAGAATCAACCGCAATTTTCCAATGCAGGTCACCACGCGCTACGGCCTCGGTTCCAATAGTTAATTCCTTGACCGGCCGCTCCAGCGAACTGGCAAAGAAAATACCAACCATAGTAGTTAATATAATTCCGGCAATTACAAAGAGCAGTGAATTGGTTTCCAGCCGACGCATTTCAAAATAGGCCGAATTCATCGGTTCTTGTACTACAAGCAGCCAGCCATATTTACTGATTGGGACATAGGCTCCCACCATCCATTTTCCCAGCTCTCCCATAAATTCTCCGCCGCTTGGCATGGGATTAGCTAATCCTTGGCGGACACTCTCGTTGCTTAAAATATTTTCATGCTGTAGCGCCAGCTTCTCATCAGGATGCGCAATCACCGTGCCTTTTTTATCTACAATAAAAGCAAAGGCAAAACTGCTCCCTTTGGTTTCGCTGACTAATTTTTGTAAATATTCATGGGATGGCTGCTTTGGCGATAAATTGATTTTTTCAGCCATTTCCTCAGCTGTGCGCAGATAGCTGTTAATAATTGATTTTGACAAAGCTTGTTTGCTGATATTTATAGTTGCTAGAGTTGTGGCTTCAAATAAAATAACAATTAATAGAACAAAAATCAGCAACAACTTAAACAATAAGCGCGTACGTAAAAAACGTAAAGGTCGAATCGCCTCGGGCGAATCGGGCGGAATAATTTCCGCCAGCAAGAAAACCAGGGTGGCCAAAAGCAGCAAGAGCCAAACACCAAGCAAAAAAGCACTTTCACCAAAACGGATATAGAAAAAATTAAAGAGCATTGATAAAAAGTATAATAACCCAGCCGCTGCCAACCAAAGAGCCAAAATTCGCTCCCCTTTGATCTTGCGCAAAGCATAAATAATTGAAAAAATAGCCAGCATTAAGCAAACTATGGCGAATAATGGTTTGCCGGGAACAATTTGTGAAAATAAAACTACCGGCTCTAAGATTCCTTCGCGATAAATTAGATTAACGGATGAGATAATAATCTGATAAACAAAAAACGCTCCGCCCAAAAGAATTGGGACAAACGTCCAACGCATTATGCGGGCATTGATTCTCTCAAAAATAAAACACCACAACAGAATAATACAAAGAATTAGGCCAACTGAAATAGCTTTATGGATTTGGATTAATTCGGCTAGGCCCATACCCAAATTGAGCATCATTTGCGAAGCAACCGTGGCTGCCACATAAAAGAAGAATGCCAAAAAGAAGGAGCAGGAATATAAATCCTTGACCTGTTTTTGCTGGGTAAATTTCTTAAAGAGCGAAAAAGCTCCCGCCAAAAGGATGCCAGCTGCAAACATTTCGATAAAAATACTAATAATAGTTACAGTTGATAGCATGTTATTTTAGATTTCACGACTGTGCGGCAATTTTAGCACTTAGTTGCCGCAACTGCAATAATTATGCTATATTATTCTTTAGCATGTTCCTAAAATCGCTCATCCTGCGTGGGTTTAAGACCTTCGCTGACCAAACCGAAATTTCTTTTTCAGAAGACGCACGTATCACGGCGGTAGTAGGCCCCAACGGCTGCGGCAAAAGTAATGTGCTGGATGCCACCCGCTGGGCCCTGGGAGAAGACAATCCACGTGAGCTGCGAGTTGCTTCTCTTCCAGATATAATTTTTGCCGGCACGACCGCCAAAAAACCCCTATCAATGGCAGAAGTCACTTTGGTTTTTGATAATTCATCTGGCAGAATTGCTGTCCCCTTCACCGAAGTTGGGCTAAAAAGGCGGACCTTCCGCGAAGGCGAAAGCGAGTTTTTTGTCAACAAAAATTCCTGCCGGCTAAAAGATATCAAAGATTTGTTGCGTGATACCGGGCTAGGAGAAGGGACTTATTCCATTATCACCCAGGGCCAAGTTGACTCGATTCTCTCCAGCAAAAGCGACGAAAGACGGATGGTCTTTGAAGAAGCTGCCGGCATTAACAAATACAAATCTCGTAAAATTTTCGCCCAGAAAAAACTAATTGCCTCTGAGCAAAACCTCCTGCGCATTAACGACCTAAAAATTGAGGTATCTGAACAAATTATCACTCTTGAGGGACAAGCCAAAAAAGCCCGAACCTACCTTGAGATCCAATCGCGCGTAAAAGAAATTGATCTCGCCCTTTCCAAAAAAATGCTTACCTCCATCATCGAAAGGAAACAAGCAGTCCAAGCCGAACTCGAAATCCTAAAAAAGGCCTCCCTGGAAAAAAGAGAAAGCGAAGAAAAAGATGTTGACCAACTTCAAAACTTGCGCGACCAGCACAAAGCCATTGAACAAGAATTAGATGAGATAAACAGTAAAATTGAGCAAGAGAAAGACCGTTTGCGCGATATCGAGCTTGATCGGCGCTTCACCGAGAGCGAGATACAACGCGAAGATACCCGCCTAAAATCATTAGCTTCAGACAAAAAGGCACTTGAGGACAAGATCGAAGCCATGAAACATGAACTGGAGCAGGAGAAGAAAGGCCTAGATGTTGCTTCAATTCCTTTTGGTGAAATGTTTACTGGGTTATTGGACGATAGCCAAAAACTAGTGGATAGTCTTTCAAATATTTTTACTTTTTTAGGTGGCAAAAGCCTAACTCTTTCTTTTGGCGGTTCGCACGAAAAGGAAGAAGCTTACAAAATGAAACTAGAGATTTTGGCAGAAGAACAAGCCAAATTATCTACCGAAGAAAAGAATGTTAATTTTGGCATCCATGCCCATAAGGTCCAAATAGAAAATTTGAGTGGAAAACTAGGGCAAGAGCATGGTTTAGAAAATCTTCACCAGCTAGTTGCAGCTAAAAGGGCAGAAAAAGAAACCCTTTATCAACAAATTATTGCCATGGAAGAAAAAATCCGGGAGGAAGACCATAACGAAAGAAAAGCCATTAGCAATGAAGCCTCTCTTGAAATCACTGGGGCCAAGCTAGAGGCTGAAATGAACAATATTTGCGATAAGTTGTCACTCGAATACAATTATAGCCTGCAAGAAATACTAGCCCACACCGGAGAGGTTGCTAATTTTGCCAAAGCCAAAAAAGAAGTGGAAGAAGGCAAAGCCCAAATGCGAGAACTAGAACCGGTAAATCTGCTAGCCGTTGAAGAATTTGAAAAAGGCAAAGAAAGGCTCACTTTTATTGAGGCACAATTGCAAGATTTGAATTCTGCCCGCGAAAACCTGCAAGCATTAATCAAAGAATTAGATCAAAAAGCCGAAACTACTTTCCTTGAAACCATGCAACAGCTTTCGGTTATTTTCTCGCAAACTTTTTCTACCCTCTTTATTGGGGGAGAAGCTAAAATTTCTTTAGCTGAAGGATTGCCTCCACTCGAAGCCAACATCGAAATTTCGGTTCGACCCTCCGGCCGTAAATGGCTGCCCCTTGCTTTATTATCCGGAGGGGAAAGGTCTTTGTCCGCCATTGCCATCTTATTTTCGCTCCTAAAAATCCGCCCTAGCCCCTTTTGCTTTTTAGATGAAGTTGATGCCGCTTTAGACGAAGCCAATATTGGCCGGTTTGCCAAAATGCTACAAGATTTCTCAAGTCAAACCCAAATTATTGTAATTACCCACAACAAAAAGACCATGGCCATAGCCGACAATATTTACGGCGTTACCATGGAAGAACCGGGAGTCTCTAAGGTTATTTCCATGAAGCTAACACAAGCCGCCTCTGCATGAAAACCCTCACCCCGCTAACATCAAAAATCCCCCCCCTCTCCCAGTGGGAGAGGGGGGATTATTTAACTTGGTGGGTGAGGGTCTTTGTTGTTTTCTTTCTCATCTTCTCCCAAAACCTAGCCTTAAGCCAAACTATTCCAACGTCAAAAGAACCCTCCCCAAAAACTGCCTGGGGAACCTACGGAATAGTTGTTAATGATACCGCCGGGAACTCTACCCAACAAAATCCGCAAATAATCGGTGACAATCTAGGAAATTATATTATGGTCTGGGAAGATGGACGCAATGGCAATTATTCAATTTATGCTCAAAAAGTATCTGGTTCCGGCATTTTTCTTTGGGACAAAAATGGTATCCCGGTTTGTCGCACCGCTGGCAACCAAAACTCTCCCCTTATTATCTCCGATGGTAGTGGGGCCGCAATCATCGTTTGGCAAGATTTCCGCAACGGTAATTCAGATATCTTTGCCCAAAAGCTGGGAAAGAACGGGGAGAAGCTTTGGGGTGAAAATGGAGTTGCGGTTTGCCTAGCTTCAGCTGGACAATTTTCGCCAGCCCTATCTTCGGATGGAGATGGCGGAGCTTTTCTAACTTGGCATGATTATCGCAATAAGGAAGGCGAAGACATTTATATGCAGCGAATCGGCAGCGAAGGAAATCCCTTGTGGAAGAAAGACGGGATTGCAGTTTGCCTTGCTAGCGGAACTCAATGGTTTCCCAAAATCATCAGTGACGATAAAAACAATGCTGTAGTATTGTGGAGTGATGGCCGCAATGGCCCCGCCAACAATGACATCTACGCCCAAAAAATTAGCCTGGATGGAAAATTGCTTTGGAAAGAAAATGGCATTGCTATCTGCTCAGCTGATGGCAACCAAGAAAGGCCCAATGCTATTTTTTCGGCAGATGGCATTATTGCCATTTGGGATGATTCGAGATCCGGCAGCCGAGCCCTCTTTGCCCAAAAAATATTTTCCGATGGAAGCCCGAAATGGGCAACCGATGGCATTTCAATTTGCTCTGCCTCTTACTCGCAATCCGAAAGCAACTTAATCGCCGATAATCAGGGAGGAGCAATGTTCACCTGGTGTGATGAACGGAACGGCGAAAGCGACATTTACATCCAAAAAATAAATGGCAATGGCAGCATTGCTTTGGAAGAAAATGGACGTTTTGTTTGTAAAGCCGCCGGCAAACAAAAATCCCCTAAAATCACTAAGTTGTCCAACGGAGACTATGTTGTTTTTTGGCAAGATGACCGCTCAGGCCAAACCGATCTCTATGCCCAAAAAATTAATAATGCCGGAATTACTGTTTGGAATAAAAACGGGATTATTTTAGCTACCGGTCGCTTAAACCAAGAGTCAGCCAGTGTGGTAGCGGCTGATTCGGGCAGCTTGGTGGCAGTTTGGCAAGATGCACGGCTTGGCAACTCCGATATTTATTGCCAAAAGTTGGATGCAGACGGCAATATGGCTTGGAAAAAGAATGGTTTGTTAGTTTGCAATGCAGCCGGATCGGTTATTCAACAAAATGTACAACTAATTGATAACGGAAAAGACGAAATAATCTTGATTTTTGAAGATGAACGTTCCGGTTTTTTTAATATCTATGCCCAAAAAATAAATCGGGAGGGAAAACTGGCTTGGAGTAAAGAGGGAATAGCTGTTGCTCCAGCTCCTGCCGCCTTCCAATCAAATGCGCGCATAATTCCCGACGGAAAAGGTGGAGCCTATGTTGCCTTTGAAGAGCGTGATCTGGCCAATTATTCCTCAATCCGCCTGCAACATTTATCCATCAACGGACAACGTTTATGGCCGCAAAGCCTGGCAGTCACTAAGCTCAAATCTCACCAAGTCTCCCCAGTAATGGTTTCAGATAATGCTGGCGGAGCAATCCTTATCTGGCAAGATGATCGCACCTCTATCAACCTGCAAGATATTTGGGGACAGCGAATCTCCGCCGCTGGAAAACTCCTCTGGGGAAATAATGGAAAACCAATTGTCGCAGAAGCGGGAGAACAAACTAGTCTTGATATGGCCAACGATGGTGAAGGTGGAGCTTATGTAACTTGGACCGATTATCGCAATAGTGATCGCAATCCAGATATTTATGCCCAGCGCATCAATGCTAAGGGCGATCCGCTTTGGCCAGAAGATGGGGCATTGGTTTGCGGAGCACCCGATATTCAACGCAATTCAAAAATAATTCGGGATAACGATGGAGGGGTCTTGGTAGCTTGGTCTGATAAAGGCAGCGGCAATTACGATATTTATGCCCAAAGACTCTCTAATGACGGCAAATCACTTTGGATAAACGATGGTATACCCGTCAACCAATTTAGCCGGACGCAACAAAACCCCATCTTCGGTAATTCAAACACCCTAGTTTGGGAAGATTATCGTTTTGGTAATTGGGATATTTATGCTGGCAAAGTTTCTTTGAATAGCAAATTAGATTGGGGCGAAGAAGGAAAACCAATTACAGCAATGCCGCATACCCAGTACACCCCACAGGTAACCCAATGGAAAAATAACAGCTTAATTCTTGCTTGGGAAGATTATCGCGATGAAAAACAGTACGAAATCTATATACAAAAAATCAATACCAATGGGGGACCGGATTGGCAGGAAAATGGCATCAAAGTTGATAGCCCGGATGGGGCCCGAGCGGCTAAAATATTATCCAACCCGTCAACCGGCAGTTTTTATGTCTTTTGGGAAGATTATTCGGGCGGTGGTCGCGCCATCTACGGCCAAAAGTACTTAACCGATTAATATGGCAACACCAGCCTGTAAACATTTTGGAACCTGCGGCGGCTGTATCTCCCAGGATATTGATTATCCCGAACAGCTAAAACGAAAAGAAGCCACCCTTCTCTCCCTTTTCCCCCTTCTACCCTCTCTCCCTTCACGGGCCATCACGGGCCTTCTTCCTTCCCCCGAAATCTATTTTTACCGCAACCGCATGGATTTTGCCTTCGGTCCAAAATATACCGTTGGCTTAAAGGATGCTAAAAGCAATATTATCAATATTGAAAAATGCTGGCTGATGTCCGAAAAAACTACCGCTATTTTAAATCGTTTGCGTTATTTTATGTCATTTAAAAAACTCGAAGCACATAAAACTGGCATCCTACGCCATGCCGTTTTCCGTGAAGCCAAGAACAATAACAATTGCATCCTCAATATTTTAACTTCGGACAAGGGCGTCTTTCCGCTAGAAGAGTTTTGGGAAAAAACGAAGGATCTAGTGAGTGGAGTAACGTGGAGCATCAACACTTCCCCCGCCGATCGCTCCTATGGGGAGATTCAGAAAAGTTTTGGCCAAGATTTTTTATGGGAAACCCTGAATGGGATCAAATTTAAAATTCCGGTGCAATCCTTCTTTCAAACCAACACCCATCAGGCCGAGAATCTGCTTAAAGTGGTAAAAGATTTTGCCGAGTTGACCGGCGAAGAAACCGTTTTAGATCTCTATTCCGGGACTGGCAGCATTGGATTGTACTTGGCCGATAAAGCCAAAGCAGTGATTGGGATTGAAGAAAACGCTCCCGCCGCTCAACTATCAATTGAAAATGCCAAACTTAATAACATCACCAACTATTCTGCCCTTTCGGGTAAAGTTGAAGACTTACTCAGTGACATAGTAACAAAGTCCCCTTCCCTAGTTATCGTCGACCCTCCCCGCCCTGGTGTTCACAAAAAAGTAATTGCCAAAATCGGTCGCACCCGTCCCGCTAAGGTAATATATGTTTCTTGTAATCCCCAAAGCCAAAAGCATGATGTGGATAAATTAAAAGAATGGGGCTATCAGATTGAAAGATGTCAGCCGCTCGATATGTTTCCACACACCCCGCATATTGAAAATGTGTTGTTGCTAAAATTAGCAAACTAACTGCCGTTGAATAAATCCTCTACCCTTTTTACTAATTTTGATAGTACAAACGGCTTCACAAGCACCTCAACTGATAAAGCTTCCGCCATTGAGGTCACCCGCTCAACTTCCTCGCCAGTAGCTAATAAAAATCTGACAGGGCAATCCGAGACCCTCTCTTTAATTTTTTCAATTAACTCTATTCCAGTCATTCCTGGCATATTCATATCTGTAATAATGACGTCAGGTATTTTCGTGGATACAGCTAAAGCATCCAATAAAGATTGGCCATTATCAAATCCCATAACATTAAAACCTTTAATCTTAAAATACTCCATTAACATTTCTTTTATATTTTTAGTATCGTCTACGAACCAAACCGTTATCTGGGAGGGGGAGAGCGTATCTTGAATCGGAGCAACCTCGACAACCGCTTGTACTGTTTGGGGAGCTTCTACTATAGGCAAGAAGACAGTTATTGCTGTCCCCAATCCAAGCTGACTACTAACAACAATTTCTCCACCCGCTTTATTTACAGATTGCCCAACATGAAAACAGCCAAGCCCAGTTCCCATTTCCCTCTTTGTGGTATTTACGAGTAGCTTATAAAGGTCCTTGACCAAATTTTCTGGGATACCGCAGCCATTATCCGTAACAGAAACCCTTACTCTTCCCCCTTCTTTTACAAGCTCAACCGCAACTCTTTTTCCCCCAACATGTTCTGGAGGAAAAGCATCAAAGGCATTTCCAATAATATTTTCCAAAATGCTTCGAAGCTCGCCTACAGACATTCCAACCCAGACATTTTCATCCAAACTGTTAGGAGCTAAACTTAAATCAACTCCTGCCCTTTGTGCTCTAGCAGTAATTTTATTGATAATATACTGCGCTTCCTTTAAAAGGGCGGCTCGCGCATCCACTTCTGTTCGTGCGGAACCAAGAGAAGAACGAATTTCTTGTTCCATATCAACCACTGATTCCTCTAAGGTAGTAGCATGCCCGCCACATTTACGGACCAGATCGCAAATAACAGCCCATTCAGCAAGGCTAGGAGCTCTTTCCGTCCCAATTGTTTCCACAGCACTAGCTAAAGAGGAGACAATTTGCGACAAAACTTCCGCGGTCGCTTTAATAGCCTGAACGTCATTTTTTAAGCGATGCAGGATCTCAGCCAACATGCGGCCCAGCGAAGCCTGTATTTCGGTTACTTTTGCCGCACGCCTTAAAATATTTACTTCCGTCACATCTACAAATGAGGTTTGGACTTCAGTGACCCGTCCATGCTCATGATAAACGGTGTCATGCGTAACTATTTCCACTTCTCTGCCACTTTTAGTTATATATATTCTTTCTTCCTGTTTTGGTGGCAGATCTGTACCAGCTAAACGGGCCTCAAAACGCGCTTGAGCGTTTTCTCTCTGCTCCGGCTTGATAAAATCAAAAATTGAATGGCCAACCACCTCGCCAGCTTCATACCCCATAACATCCAACCATTTCTGATTCGCTTCGAGAATAATCCCTTTAGGACTCAAAGTGTGCATGCCAATCGGAGCATGGGCAAACTGCGCGGATTTTCTATTCAGCTCCGCAACAACTTTATTATATGCTTGAGCAACAGCGAATCTTGCCCTAGTCCGAAAATCTAGTGGTCTAGTTTTTATCATCATTATATATTTTCACCTAATACAATTTTATCTTCCAACACAATCACTGTAGCATTATCATTTGATTTGGGATTCTGCAGAGCAGCGTTAACCATGGCTTCGGCAAATTCTGGCTGTTGTTTTTCGGCCTCTTGTTGCATTAAGGCCCTAAAGGCATGTTCTTCTTTGCCGGGATGAAGCCCGTCTGAGCACCATAATACTCTTTCTCCCTCTTCCAAAGTGAAATGACCAACTGTAGGATCAATTGATCCGTCAAGGCCAACGGCTTTGGTTAATTGGTTTAGGCTGGTGATTCTATCATCTTTAGTGATTTGTGCTATACGTTGCCCCTTTCTAATTCTATAGATTCTTCCATCTCCAGCGTGGCCATAATATATCTCTTTTCCAACTCGAACCATTACATCAATGGTGGTTCCCATTCCCTTTTTACTCTCAATGGTCAATCCTTCTTCCCAGATAGTTTTGTTTGCTAATACAATTGCTTCGCGGATTAAATCCTCAATTGCTGCATCGTTTCTTGTTAAAAATACTATAAAATTATCTACTAGATGATCATGAATAAACTCTGCTGCTCTTTGTGAAGCATAATCTCCCGCTGGTTTTCCCCCAGCCCCATCCGCTCCAATCGCAATATCCGCATCAAGATATTTTTCGATAATTGAGTAATCTTGATTGTTAGGTCGCTTGCCAACATCAGAAATTGTAACCATATTGTCTAATATTTCGATTCTGCGTGGTTCGGGAGTGGCAAGAGCCAAGCTAGTTGCATTCGCAGCCGTTTCATCAACCAAAGCAGAAGCCTTGTCTACCCAGGCATTCATATCTGCCATCGAATTAAAGCATTGCACGTGCCCCAAGACATCATCAAACACGGTGGATCCATCATTTTTCAAAGCCGTTGCAAGCGCTTGGTGCAGAGCAAAGTAAGCTTCATTTCCTTTTTCAAACACATGAGCGACCTTTTCACCAGGTTTCATTGCATCCATTAATTTTAATTTTCCAATCTGATCTCTTCTTGCTATAAACGTCCTAGTTTGTATCAATCTTGGTGAAAAGGCTGTTGCCATACCCATACTTCCCTCCTAAAATCATCCCACAATTGTTTATCCGCACTAAAAAGAAAAAATTTCATGAAATTTTGAGATATTTTAGCCGATAGTTATCTAGCATGGTAAGAATTAGTAGGGCATTTATTAATTCGATTAGTGTACCGATTAGACAAAAAGATGAAGTCTCTAGAGGTTTTGCCAATACGCTAAAGCCTGGAAGAGGAAGGGGCATTTTAAACCGTTTTTTTCTTACGTTCCTGCGTCCACATTATACTTCTGCCATTTCATTTGCGCCCTCTCTTACGCTTTTACAGGGCCATCGGCCGGTTCGGGCAGAAGAAGCGGGGCTATTCTCTGAGATGCAACTTTATAATATGCGCACTGCTTCCCTTGGCCCACAACGGAGGGTTCAAAGTGCCAGTCTTGGCAGGATTTTTGCAAACGCTGAAGTAACTCTCCCCGAGACACTAAACCTTTCGGCCGAAGAATTAAAGGCTATGCTTTCCCTAACAGATAAGGATCAATTTGTTTCTTTTCTATTTAAATTAAGCGCTAGAGACTTTCGCCCCTTCATCCACAACTTATCTACAAGGGAAGCCGAGGCAATCTTCAAATCTCTTTCAATAACAACCCTTGAGGCCCTGCTTAATGAAAAAAAAGGAAGCCCTGCTGAAGTCGCTGTTATATACCGTAAAATATTAGAAACACATACCGGGAAAATCAGACTGGGCATTTTGTCAGATCGCACCTTGTTGATAATTTTTGATGCCCTGAGAAGTGAAAAGTTGACTCTTTTACAAGCTATCGGTTTTGACCGCCAAGTATCCCTATTCCCAAGCCTTGGATTTAAACAACATCAAGCATATTTTGATGCCATGACAGACACGGGAAATACCGATCGAAATGCTTTAAAAGACATTTTTTTCAGACAAGACCCTTATCATCAATACGATTTCTATCACTCTTTATCTGAAAGTGGAAAAAGGGCTATTAGATCTTATGGATATAAGCCTGATTTTTCACGCTTTGACCGCACCTTGATAAAAATAAAATTTTCTTTCTTGAGTTTATTGCGTGCTATTGGAAAGTTTTGTTATATCATCCGGTAATTTCACTGGCCTCATTGCCTTTATATCCAGCGAGCAGACCGATATTTTGGCCGAAACAAGCAATTTTGTTTCTCGAAGCACTTTCTGAACAAAGGCAATTCTTACCGGCGTAGTTTTTTCAATTTCGGTCGTAATCGTTAGCTCATCATCAAAAAAAGCTGGGGCAATATAGTCGCAATCAACTTTTATTACTGCAAAAACGATTCCTTGTTTTTCCTTTAGGCGGGTCAGTGAAATTCCAGCCTGGCGCATAAACTCGACTCGCCCTCTTTCAAATAATCCCAGATAATTAGCGTAGTAAACAACACCTTCGGCATCTGTGTCTTGATAAATTACCCGATATTTTATTTCGTTTTTCATTCCGCTATACTCCGTAATAATTTTTCAAACCCGGGAAAAGAAGTTTCCGTGCATTCCGTGTTTTCGATTTCAGTTTCCCCCTCCGCGATTAACCCAGCTACCGCCCCCATCATCGCAATGCGATGGTCGCCATAACTATTTATTTTTGCTCCGTACAGCTTGGTTGGGCCTTCAATTACCAGACCATCTTCCAATTCCGTAATATTCGCGCCCATTTTTCTTAATTCGGAGCAAATGGTTTTAATCCGATCACTTTCTTTCACCCGCAACTCTTTGGCCCCCACAATTTCGGTAATGCCTTCCGCTTGTGTTGCTGCTAGAGCAATAATTGGAATCTCATCAATAATCCGCGGGATAATCTCGCCAGATATCTTTATGGCTTTTAAACTCCCAGCTCCAGACTTCTGACTCCTGACTAAAACATCCCCTCGCGGTTCTTCACAAATAATTCGCTCATTTAACACTTCGATATTCGCCCCCATGCGATGTAGCACATCGAGGATGCCAGTGCGGGTTGGGTTTAATCCTACGTTGCGAATGAGGAGTTCGGAGTTGGGAGTTAGGAGTGCGGCAACGATGAAAAAGGCTGCCGATGAAATGTCGCCAGGTATGTCGATATGGGATCCGTATAGTTCTCCACTCGTAATCCGTAATTCGTAATTCGTAATCCGAATTTTCGCGCCAAGGTAGCTAAGCATGCGCTCGGTATGATCGCGGGAAGGATTCTTTTCGATAACCGACGTTTCACCTTCAGCAAATAAACCGGCAAGCAGAATGGCCGACTTGACTTGAGCTGAAGCTACTGGCAGCTTGTAGTTAATGCCCTTCAGTTTATTGCCAATAATTCTTAAAGGAGGATACACTTCTCCATTCCTATTTTCTATTATCAATTTTCCACTTTCTACTTTCTGTTCTATCTCCCCTCCCATTTCCCTGAGCGGCTTTGCAACTCGTAGCATCGGTCGGCGTTGAATGGATGCATCCCCGCTGATATTAGAGACAAACGGTTGCGCCGCCAATATCCCCATCATCAGCCGAATCGTCGTCCCTGAATTCCCAACGTCCAGCGTTCCCTTCGGTTCTTTTAAACCACTCAATCCCTTGCCTTTTATAATAACTTTTCCATCATTTGACATTTTTAATTTGTCATTTGTCATTGATATCTCAATGCCCATTTCCCTAAAGCATCCCATCGTAGCTAAACAGTCTGCCCCTGAGAGGAAGCCCGTGATAGTCGTTTCGCCCTTAGCTAGTGCGCCCAACATAATCGCCCGATGGGAAATCGACTTATCACCTGGAACCGTTATTTCTCCGCTGGTTTTGTTAGTTGGTTTGATGATAATATTTTTCACACTACTCTTTTCCCTTAAGCCCTGAGAAGCGTTCATTAAGAAGATCGATGTATTTATCAGAATATTTATAAACCCAGTAAACAAGCAATGCGGCTGCAATCAAAGAAAAAATGCTCAAAATCGACATAATTGGATAAGTTAATTTTCCATCAAATAAATAGGACTTAGTATCAGGGGTAAAAGTTAATATTGTGGAAGTTAAAAAGGCAATAAAACTAAAGACCACCCATAGGATTGAAAGGCCGCGTGAAAGACCTAAGGTTAATTGCACAAAATAAATTATGACCGTTTCGCTAAACACTTTGCCAAATCTGCCCCAGGAAGGGACTTGTTCACCCTGGATGACAATTAATCCCGCTACCAAAACCCATGTTAACACAGCAAATATTGCCAGCAAATAAAGGGTTGGGCCCATAAGCCATAGAAGAAAAGCTATAACAGCCACATATAGCAAAAAGAGGAAAACGGTAATATATTTTTCTTTGCCCGCCAAATATGACAAAAACTTATTCATATCGATTTATTATAGCATCAATTCTAACTTTGCTTGTCCCGCCAGCCTACCAAAAGATCCAACAATTTATTGCTGCCAAAATAGCCGGCAATACCAACCGCACAAATTGAACCACAAAGGCCAATATAGCGCAGATATTCATAAAAATTAGAAGAAGTAATTGGCACTCCTAATTTATAGCCAAAATGTTGGATCACCCAGAGGGGAAAAACCATTGAAAAGACTAAGGTTAATAATCCACCCGCCATTGCAGCTATCCCAAAAACTGCCGGGATAAAACACAACAAGGTTATAACAATCTGGCCAATTAATCCCCAAACAACCAAAACAAAATACTTTAATGCTGCCCTAAAAGAATGGATGTGCTGCTCTTGCAAAAGAGAAGTTGCGGTATATACCAGCGCACAAAGGAGGATAAAAACCATAAAAGTTGCCAGTGGGCTAATATGCAGCATGGGCAAATATTGCAGGCCAAACAGAAAGGCGAAAAATGCTCCTATCGACAATAGCATTTGAAAGGCATAGGAAAGAGGGTTAACGCGTCTCATGCTCAGCTAAAAATGGCATCGCGGAAAGCTTTGGCCTTTTTCATTTCACCCTCAATCGCATTAGAATTGCCCGCTTTGATATTTTTTTCCAAGCGGCTTAGAGATTTCTTAAAAGCAGAAAGCATTGTGAGGACAGCCTTCTTATTAGTGGTAAACATATCAACGCCAAGTTGGGGATCGCCAGAAGCAATGCGAGTAGTATCACGAAAGCCAGAAGAAGCACATTCTTTCATCTTTTGTTTATTTTGTTTTTCACCGGCAATGGCGTTAACTAATGCTGCAGCAACTACCAAAGGTACATGGCTAATCCCAGCCACAACCAAATCATGCGTTTTTGGATTCATTTTCATAATCTTTCCTCCTAGCAATTTGATTAGATTGGAAATAAGTAAAACCGCCTTTGGGCTAGTTTTAGCGGTAGGAGTTAAAATCCAAGCCTTCCCTTTAAAGAGACAAGCATCGGCCGCTTCTAATTTTACTTGTTCCTTGCCCGCCATCGGATGCCCCCCCACAAAAAATGTGCCCTTAGGCATAATTTTTTCAGCTTGAGCCACAATTTGTTCTTTTGAACTGCCCACATCCGTCACAATTGCACCAGATTTGAGATGTGGGGCAATCCTTTTTAAAGTGGGGATAATTAAGCTGATTGGGGTACAGATGAAAACAATATCCGCATCTTTTACGCCAGCAACTAGATCAGTTGTGCCTTCATCAATCGCTCCCAGCTTGATCGCCAGCCCAATGGTTTCTTCCCTTCGCGGTACGCCAATCACCCTGATCCCCAGATCGCCGGATCTCCTGATCCCCTTCCCCGCCGATCCTCCGATTAACCCTAAACCAATAATAGCTATTTTCACAATTGGCATCATCTTAGCATAAATATTTTTGCATCGAAAGTGAAATAATGAAGGAAATTTTTCGATACATATACATGAGGATAGCGAACCCCTTAATCTTTAGAACAAATCATTTACTCAAGCAAGCAGGATTTTTGGCCTCCATCCGGGAACAAATTGGCACTCGCAAACCAAAAATGATGGTGTTTTTTGGAGAACATGCCCCCTTTGAACCCACCAAAGAAGCCGCCAGACTGATGGAGCAAAGATTTAATCCCCAAGATGTGGTATTTATTGAAATTCCAGCTAGCCACACCCCCTTAGGACAATCATTGGAAGCCTATGATTTTCTTCATGACAAAACAACCCGCTTAGCTAATGGCGAGAAAGTTGTTGCCGAGCTTTCTCCAGAAGAAAACCTTGAATTTGGCAGACAACTAATGTTTTCTATGCAACTAATTACTTCCCAAATAGAAGAATTACTCGCAATTTACAATGCCGGATTCAAAAAAGGGAACGGCCAAGCCGGAAAAAGAATTAGAGAAAAATTAATTTCAAACATTCGATCCGCCATGGGAGACAGATTTACAATGTTTCAAAGGGATCTGGAAAGGTTGCGACCATGGCAAGAATTTTTCCCTCCTCTTGAATTGATTTGTTTTGAGCTGGCCAAAGATTATCCTGGCGCCTATTTTCTGACATTACATTCGCAAATTATAGGACGAGAGATTTATCAAATGGATTTGCCCGCCCAATCAGCCAATTGCACTTTGGCTGCTAATGATATAAACCACATAGCCCACCAAGCAATTGCTGCGCGCCAAAGAGGCTCTGATCAATGGTACGTTAATAGATACGACCCCCCTTCACAACTAATGAGGGCCATCCTTCCCCTCCATGATTTTAATGAAAAGGTGCTTTTTACTTATTTTGAGCTGCCACAAGATTTACTAAGATCTTCGCCTCCAGAACGGGAAACATTTTGCATGGCCGTCATAGGGGCACTTTTACTGCCTAATCCTTTTGATATCGACTTGAAAGATCTATGTAACGACTGGGATATGGATTATTTTAGGCAAAGCCCCGAATCTGAATCACAAGAGCATGCTCATATTGCTGGCGAATTTATTGCGGAGGCCCTTTCTTCCCTCGATTGAGGCTTAGAATTGCTACTTTTCCACCACCATCGTCTTGGCAAAAAAATCACCCATCCGACGATGATTGGGCTGGATGAAAATAGGGATAAGCTCAAAGATGCTCAATATTCGTAAAAATAAATAACGCAAAGCTGATTTGCCAAAGCCAATTGGCTTGCCAGTTTCAACCTCCACCACCTGAATCCGCATAATCCTTTTTCCAAAGCTCTGGCCATTAAAGCCATCGCGAATAAAAAGATAAACAACAAATAGAACCAATAAACTAGTCAAAGCAACTAGAAAAGTTATCAGCGCCGGTGAATCAGAGGGTAAATATGGGGTATTGATAATGATCGAGATAATAATAAATGGGACAATAATCACAAATATCCAAATTATGTCCAAGCCATAGGCAACCACTCTTTTCCAAACCGGTGCCTGCTTGGGTCGTTTGTCTTCATGCATAAATACTTCTAACTTCTGCACCAAACTCAAATGGGCGGGCATTGGATCGCCAGGCTTGGGGAGCTGCATGGAAGGATGAGTTGCAAAAGCTAGCTGCTTAAGCGGCATCCCAATAAAGCCTTCAGTTCGTGACTTCATCAATAGTAGAATAGGAAAATAGAGCAAGACTAAACCAACAAAAACAATCATCCCACAAAAGATAAACTGCAAATCTTGCTCAGAGAAATCAAACCTTTGGCTGGAAAAATAAAAAGAAAATACTAGTAGTCCAAGAACAACAAAAGCATTAAAAGCGGCAAATAATTTATAGGGTATTTTCATTATGGGATCCAAGGCACCTCCACGGTAATAACGGCTCCCGTACTAGCATTAATTTCGCAGCGGGCAAACTCAGATTGAGCATTATAATCAAAAATAATTTGCCATATAGCATCACCGCCTAGCGTTAATGGGGAACTTAACCGAAAAACATCAAGAAACGGTTCAGTCTTTCCACTTTCCCAGCTAGCAACCAGTGGAATATTCCTAAAAATGGCAATTGCTTGCGTGCTGTCGATCGGCCAAGTTTCTAAGCTATTGGAAAACGAAGGATAAAAATTAATATAAAGTTCATTTAATTTTGCAGAGTCTGTTTCGGGATATCGATAAGCGCCTCCGTCCACTCTAATTACCTCAAAAGTTACTCCATCACTATAACAAAAATCCCAGTTTTCCGCAGTGGACACGACCGTTCCGCTTCCATGTTGCTCAGAAAGCCAGGCTTTTACTCCTACCAAGTGATATCCATCTGGGACAAGCCCCCAAGGTTCGCCCATTATATAACACCATCTTAGTCCGCCTACGGCAATAGTGGAAGTAGTCATCCCAGTTGTGGTGCTCGTACTAGTTGTACTCGTCGAGGTCGAAGTTGTGCTCGTTGTGGTTGAAGTGGTTGTCTCGGTTGTTGTGGAAGTGCTGGAAGTGGAGGTTTCAGTTGAGGTTGTAGCTGTGCTGGTTGTAGTAGTAGAAGTAGTAGCTCCGCAACCCATCCCAAACAAAACCAACAGAATAAAAAGGAACCCAAACGAACTAAAAAAAACTAAACCATTGTTTTTATACATCTTTTATTTCCTTCAGCTGAATAGATTTTTTAAAAGCTGGCTTCCTCGCACAATCTTCAACTTCGCCTTCCTCGCCTCTTTCTCATTATACCCCTGAATGCCTTTCCTTGCCATTCCTTGCCCTCCCTTGCCATCATAAATTACGAAAGGCACATCGTCCGCCGTATGTGTCATGTATTTGATCGGGGTTGGATGATCAGGAAGAACGAGTATCCGGGTATCCGGGGATCCGGGGATCAGGGAATGGTTTAATATATTCCCCACAACATATTTATCAAAATCCTCAATCGCTTTAATTTTATGTTTAATATTGCCTTCATGACCGGCTTCGTCGGGCGCTTCAACGTGAACAAAGACAACATCGTGCTTTTTTAGTGCTCTCAGAGCAGCCTTTGCTTTCCCCACATAATTAGTATCTAAATAGCCGGTTGCTCCTGGGACTTTGATGACTTCAAGTCCAATAATTTTGCCAATTCCTTTTAGCAAGCCAACAGCAGTTATAATTGCTCCGCTTTTCCCAAATTGTTTTTTAAAAGTCGGCATCGTTGGCGCAGTTCCCTGCCCCCACAACCAAATCATGTTAGCTTTTGACTTTAAATCATGCAGAATAACTTCGCCTTCGTTCATCAAGCGCAAAATAGCTTCAGACCCCTTCCCTTTCGGTAAATAATCGTGGATGCATTGGCCGGTGATGTCATGAGGTGGGGTAGTACCAACATTTGACATTTGACATTTGTCATTTGTCATTATCGTCATGATATGGCGATAGCTAACTCCAGTGTAAAAGCAAACATCTTTGCTTCCCAACTTCGCATTGAGTTGACGAATTATTTTGTCCGCTTCCTTGGTAGAAATGTGTCCAGCCGTGAAATCTTTCATCTTGCCGTCTTTAACGGTCACCAGGTTGCAGCGGAAGGCTAATTCATTGTTCCGCAGTTTAATTCCCAGACTAGCAGCTTCGAGTGGTCCTCTACCCGAATAATACTTTTTGGGATCGTAACCAAAAATGCTCATAGCAGCAACGTCAGATCCGGGCGGCATTTTGGGCGGAACGTTATTGGTCCAACCAACAAGGCCATTGCGGGCCATAAAATCCAAGTTGGGGGTTTTGGCAACTTCAAGGGGAGTTTTCCCTCCCAAAGCTTTGAGTGGCAGATCGGACATTCCATCGCCGATGAGAACTAAATACTTCATTTTTTGTTCAACGGCAATTGCAACTCAGGCACAGCAGGGATAGCCATTTTGGGCATCATTTTTTCCACCGCCGGAATACTGGGAAGCTCTGGGGTAGAAGTCTGAGTAGACATAATTTTATCTTTTATATATGAATTTACCTTGGGTGCTCCATTTTCAATCGTCGGGTAAATGGTTTTGATGATGTTGTATGACAGATTAACCACAAACGAATCTTTTAAATACTGTCTCCCAGCCCCCAAGATTGGCCAATCAACGATAAAACTGGTTACAATTCCAAAAATAATCAAAGCACAGATGATGATTACAATACTTTTTAAGGTTTTAAAGATTCCACCAAAGTTCTTGACGAGGTAAATTAAAATCAGCGCCCCAATAACAATATCGATAATGTTTATCATTATCCTTTGCGCATTTCCTGTTTAAACTTTTTTAGTTTGGCTTTTAGCTCGGGGTACTTAAGGGCTAAGATTTGAGCCGCTAATATCGCTGCATTCTTGGCTCCATCAATCGCAACGGTTGCAACCGGAACCCCTGGCGGCATCTGCACAATCGAAAACAAAGCGTCGTGGCCTTCTAGGCCTTTGGAGTGAATTGGAATCCCAATCACCGGCAAAATAGTGTGACCGGCAATTACGCCGGGCAGCGCCGCCGCCATCCCCGCCGCAGCGATAATTAGATCATATTTTTTTTCGGCATTGGCTGCATACCTTGCAACTTGTTGAGGGGTGCGATGGGCCGAGGCGACCGTAATATCATAAGCAACGCCAAATTCTTTTAGCATGCTTTCAGTTTTAATTAAAATCGGCAGGTCTGACCGACTACCAGTAATGATTCCTACTTTTGGTTGTTTCATTTTTTCTCCCTATTCAGGAGTAACGGTCATTATCAGTTTGGCTTGGTCCGGATACTTGGCAATAAAAATCAATTCTTCTTTGGTGAGTGGCTTTTGGGTATGGACATTGGCATAGCGCACCAGTTCTAGAACTCGGGCTGCTTCTTTGTCATCTTTAAATTCTACTTCTAATTTTCCATAGACATTGGCAAAGCCTTTTATTCCGCTGTATTCACCTACAGTAATCATACGGCCAGATTCAACTAGTTCGGGTTCCCCTCGGCCCAATTCTTCGTAATCATATAATTCGTAATTGCGGCGGTTTTTAAGGGCTCCGTCAGCATGAATCCCTGATTCGTGGGCAAAAGCATTCGAACCTACCCCTACCTGATTAACCGGCAAAGGAATGCCAAAAGCGTATGAAGCATATTTGGCAAACTGCCATATTTTATTTAACTTGATATTTTCGGGGAAAAGATTTAAATCTTTAAAACCACTGGAATATTTCAAGGCTAAAAGAACAGAAAGCAAGTCGGCATTACCGGCTCTTTCTCCCATCCCATTAATGGTCGTATTAATATAAGCGTCTTGTCCGCCGTCAATAATTCCTTTGGCTCCCATCACCGAACAAGCCACTGCCATTCCCAGATCATTATGGCAATGCGTCTCAAGTGCAATTTTAGCTTTTTGAGCTATCGTCTTTAGTTTTTCATAAATCGTGAAAGGATCATCGGCCCCCAAAGTATCGCAATAGCGAACTCGTTTTGCACCAACTTCTTTGGCAGCTTGGGCAAATTCAACTAGAAAATTAATATCCGTCCTTGAAGCATCTTCAGCGTTAACCCCTATCGTTTCAGCTCCCATTTTATACCCGGCCTTAACGGCACGCTGCATATTGGTAATAATTTCCTGGCGCGAAAATTTGCCGCTAAACTTGGCTTCGAGCATAATATCCGAGGTTGAAATCGACATATTTAAATGCTTTATTGTAGGCACTAATTTATAAGCCAATTCAACGTCTTTGGTAATCGCTCGGATCCAGCCTTCGAGTTTAATTGGGCTCAGAGCGCCTATCTCGGCGAGTTGTAAATTAGCATTCAGATAATTAACTTCGTGTTGGGTGAAAGGGAAACCAAATTCAGACTGGTAAACCCCAATATCGTTGAGATACATATTAACAATGGTTTTTTCTAATTTGGCAAGGCCAATGCGTGAAGTTTGCACCCCATCGCGGTTTGTAACATCCAGAATATGAATTTTTGGCATCATTTTCCTCCCGTAAAAGTAAATTATAGCTTATTTTTATTTGCGCTGCAACTATGCTATACTCGCCTTAAAGATGCACAAAATTACCGGATTATTGGGATTTCCGCTTGGACACACTCTTTCCCCCGCTATGCAAAACGCGGCCTTCAAAGAATTGGGCCTTGATTGGGAATATAAAAAGTTTGAAGTTGCGCCAGAAGATCTCAAGGCAGCTGTTGATGGATTCAAGGCCATGCATCTAGCCGGATTTAATGTTACCATCCCCCACAAAGAAAAAATTATTCCATTGCTAGATGACGTCACTAAGCTTGCCTCCTTGATTGGCGCGGTTAATACCGTAAAATATCAAAATGGCAGTTTAATTGGTTACAACACCGACGGAGAAGGATTTATCGCTTCCTTAAAGAACGATGCCAATGAAAGTCCGGCCGGAAAAAACATCGTAGTATTAGGGGCGGGAGGAGCTGGTCGCGCGGTTTGTGTGATGCTAGCAGAAAACAAGGCCAGCAATTTAACAATATCGGATATTGACCAAACCAAATCCGCAGAATTAGCAAAACATATTCGATCAAATTTTAAAATAACTTGCTCAAGCCTACTGCCCAACAGTCCAGCACTGCAAGCCGCCATTAATTCAGCTCATATTTTAGTCAACACAACTCCGATCGGCATGCTTCCTAAAATTGATTTTTCTCCGATCGACGAAACCATTCTTCTTCCTTCACAATTATTAGTTTATGACTTAGTCTACAATCCGGCTGAAACCAAATTAATTAAACAAGCCAAAGCTGCCGGCTGTCGCACCTGCTCTGGTCTAGGCATGCTGGTCTATCAAGGAGCTTTTGCTTTTACCATCTGGACCGGTGAAGAGGCCCCGCTTGAAGTAATGCGAGCAGCGGCGAAAAAGGCGCTAGGCCTGTCGTAATTTCGACACCATTCCTCGTAATTTACCCGCAAATAGCTTGGCAATAACATTGCTGGGTTGCTAAGCATGCATTCATATCGCGAAACGCCCGCTCTATTAGATGAGATTATTGCACAGGCAATTTCCCAAAATGCATCTGATATCCATTTAGAGCCGCACGAGAATCATCTTAAAGTGCGTTATCGAGTGGACGGGCTTCTGCAAGAAGGAGCCTCTGTTCCCAAGATAAAACAAGCATCGCTTACTTCCCGCCTTAAAGTGATGGTTAACCTCGATATCGCCGAAAGCCGACAACCGCAAGACGGAAGAACCAATCTGCAAATTAACAAAACAGCCTTTGATGTTCGGGTATCCACCATTCCAACGATACATGGCGAAAAAGTAGTTATGCGACTGCTCAACCGCCAGCATGCCGCCCTGAAAATTGACGAGTTAGGGATGGAAAAAGAGGATTTAATAAAATATGAGAGGATGTTAAAGAAAAGAAGCGGAATAATTTTGGTAACTGGCCCAACGGGATCAGGCAAAACGACCACCCTCTACGCCACACTGTCCTATCTAAATTCGAAAGAGATAAACATCACGACCATTGAAGATCCGGTAGAATACCAATTGACAGGAATCAACCAAATTCAAATTAATCCAAAGGCAGGATTAACTTTTGCTCGCGGGTTGCGCTCTATTTTGCGCCAAGATCCTGACGTTATCATGGTTGGTGAAATTCGCGATTTGGAAACGGCC
The DNA here is from genome assembly GCA_041658745.1 of Candidatus Margulisiibacteriota bacterium. GTDB lineage: Bacteria > Margulisbacteria > WOR-1 > O2-12-FULL-45-9 > O2-12-FULL-45-9 > JASEHX01. The sequence continues at coordinate 89,305 of JBAZZP010000003.1, forward strand.
AAGATCGCCCTACAAGCAGCGCTAACTGGGCATTTAGTCTTTTCAACCCTGCATACCAATGATGCGACATCAACCATTTGTCGTCTAATCGACATAGGGATCGAAAAATATTTAATCGAGTCAACCATTGTTGGAGTAATTGCGCAAAGACTAGTGCGCAAGAGAACTAGTGAGGGATATAAGGGACGCATTGGAATCTACGAAGTAATGGAAGGCATCCAATCAAACACTGACATGTCTTCTCTTGCACAGAACGGAGAATTAAAAGTAGCACAGGGAATAACCACTAAAGAAGAATTAGCTCGCGTGCTTTATCTCGAACATTAACCACCACCGCCACCACCACCGCCGCCTCCGCCACCGGCCCCACCTCCAGCCCCTGCTCCTCCACCAGCTCCAGCTCCACCACTAGAACCAACTCCTGGTCCTCCTCCCATATGCGCAAGAAGCGAAATAGCCAAAGCTTTGACATGTTGAAACAGGTTTTTCATGACATTGGTTTCTTGCAAAATTTGAACCCGTGGGCATCTTTCGCAGAATTTAAACTCGGCCTTTAGCGGATTACAGGCAGCTTCTGGATAATAAATGCACTTTTTAAACCCTTCTTTTCTACGCTTCATTTCTTTAGGGCTAATCAGCTTATTTGCCTCATCAATCTTATTTATTTCCATGATTTCTGATATACTAGCACCAAATGCTTTCTAAAGTCATCCGCACTATCCTATTTTATTTTGTTTTAGTGGTAACTTTCTTTATTGGTACAACCATTACTTTTTTCTTCTTACCTTTCCACAGCAACAAGCACCGCCCCTTTCAAATCGCCGCTCGCCTTTGGGCTAGGCTGCTGGTTAAAACCTCCAGGATCCCGCTCCAAATTGTTGGGCTAGAAAATATCGATAAAAATCAAACCTACTTGATCGCGGCCAACCATCAAGGAGCAGCCGATATTCTGATTGTTTTAGCTGGATTGCCGATTAATTTCCTTTTCGCTATCAAAAAAGAATTATTTGAAATACCCGTCTTTGGCTGGTACCTTAAAAGAGCCGGTTATATTCCTGTTGACCGTGCTTTAATTCTAAGTGCCTATAAATTGGTAGAAACTTTTGCGGGACATTTGTCAGCCGGTGAATCTATTTTAGTTTTTCCGGAAGGGACCAGGACTAAGACTGGAGAACTAGGAGAATTTAAGCGCGGCAGTCTTCTCTCTGCTCCCAAAGCCAACGTGCCGGTTTTGCCGGTAGCCATTTCCGGCAGTTTTCATCTCCTGCCCAAAGGCTCCAAAATCATTGTCCCCCACCCGGTTAAAATGTCGATTGGCAAACCAATCACTTTTAGCCCAAGCGATGATTACGAAGAAAAAGTAAAAGAAGTCCACGATACAATTGCCAAGCTGCTTTAAGATTTGTTATACTTAAATTAATATGCAACTAAACGGCAAAGCTCGGCGCTTTAAACAAAACGATGACATCAATACCGATTATGTAATTTCCGGTCGCTACAAATTTAAAATCCAGGATCCCCATGAATTAGCTAAACACGTGATGGAAGATTTGGATCCTAATTTCTACAATCGCATCCAACAAGGCGATTTTATCGTGGTTGGTCGCAACTTTGGCTGTGGTTCTTCGAGAGAACAAGCCCCACAATCGATTAAATATGCTGGCATTGCAGCCGTAATAGCCAAATCGTTTGCTCGTATTTTCTATCGCAATTGCTATAATCTAGGATTATTAGCGATCGAAGCCAATACTGACGGGATTGATGATGCTGATGAATTAGAACTGGATCTTGATGCTGGAGTGCTGCGCAACAAAACCAAAAAGCAGGAAATTAAAGTTGCTCCTCTTCCCAAAACTATGCAAACTTTGCTAGCGGACGGGGGATTAATTGAACATTTCAAAAAACATGGTGGGTTTGAGGTTTAAAATCAACTTTCTTTGTAAATTTTCTGCAAATTACAAATCAACAACTTCTCTTGCCATTGGAACCGTAATTGATTTTGTTGGCAACGTCCTAGCAAAACGATTCATGGCATCAAGTCTTCCATGACATATAACGTACTTTTGAGCATCTGTGTTTCTTAAAAAATGATCAAGGGGCCCGGAATAGGGATGATCAAATCCAGGAGGCATTTTAAAAGCCGCTCCTGCCTGTTCGGCGGTCATTCCTAATAGTTTAGCAATTTCAGGATCCAAACAAGTTTTGGGGGGGGAGGAGAAGCACTCCGCCATCAGCAGCAATCTCTCTAACAAATCTGGTTAACTGAAAAGTGTTTTGGGAAACCCCTGTAAAATTTCGTGTCCTCGTTAAGAATATGGCTCCTCTATAGTCTCTAGGGTTAAAATTTTTACCGGCGGGTTGCATGGAACTAAAATATTCTCTAAGTTCGGAGCTTTTTCTCCCAAATTTTGCTTTATATTCTGGCGTAAAATAGCTGAAATATCTTAGCATTACACGCATCAATTGGTCTGTAAAAAGCTCATGACAGGTATCATTGTCAGTTCTGCCAACACGCTCATGATCAAAACAAATAACCGGTTTGGTTGGAAAATCGCTATTTTTTGATCGCATCAAACCAATACAGTGCAAAACAAACTCAAAAGCAAGCCCCCCATAATCAATATCAACTAGCACATTCCTCCCACCTGTCAGAGCCTGTTGTAATGATTTAGTTATCAGCCTTAATTCATTAAAATAATCTGGCTCGGGAACCCAAAGAAGGCTTGCCTCGGAGATAATAGCACGAGCACTGCGCTGTTCATCTGGCAAGTTAAAGGGAGGAAAGACTTTTCTCGCTCGATCTGACCAGTCACCAGTAAAAACGATCTTCCCGCCGGGATCATCAATCGCTATAGCCGCTGATCCCAGCATATGTCCCGCCGGGAATAAAGTAACAACTGCTGCTTCATGACGCCTTCCAACACAAGGCAGTTGCAGAATATATTCTTTTCCATAATCAAGCTCAATAATTCTATTTGATTGTAAAAGGGCTCGATCGGCAGCATTTTTACTAAAAAATAGAGCTATTAAACGACGTGTTGCCGGAGTACATACTACCTGAGCCTCCCTGTTGGCTCGCATAGCCGAAGCCAACCCCCCCGCATGATCTGGATGGGCGTGTGAAACAAAAATCAAACGACAGTTTGAGAGAGAAGGAAATTCTTGTCTTTCTAAAGGGGTTCCGGGGTCAAGAAGATACCTATTCCCTCCACTTTCCAAAACATGCGTATTCCTTGCTGCCCCACTATGCAAACTTCCCCTGTAAGAAACAAAGGACATTGGTCTCTGTTTAACAATTGGTTTTATTCTTGGTGGTACCATATCAGTAAAGTATCATGAATAAATAGCAATAATTTCACTTTTTCAATTGCAGATTAATTGAATACAGGCTAAAATAGTCTCGGATAGAAGGGGCATTCTTTTAGGAGAAATTATGTCAGACATAATGGTTGTAGCTAATTTATTAATTTCTTTTCTGCTGGGGGGAGCAATTGGCTGGCTGAGAGAAATAGAAGGCAAAACTGCTGGGCTCAGAACTCACATTTTGGTCGCGGTTGGTTCCACGCTATTTACCATTCTATCCATGGAAATGATGAATATTTCCGGCAGCTCAGATCCCGGCAGATTAACCGCGGGAATAGTTACCGGAATTGGTTTTATTGGCGCTGGCTGTATTATTCAAGCTGGGGGCGGAGTAAAAGGAATAACCACGGCTGCATCAATCTGGGTTGTGTCTGCGATCGGCGTTGCAGCCGGAATGGGTTATTATGTCGCCGCTGTTGCCACCACCGTTATTTCACTTTTCACCATTCAAGTCCTCGGCCATGCCGAACATCGGGTAATGAAAAGCAAAGAAAGGGAAGAAGCAAAAAAAGGATAAAATATGTTTTATTATGATCCAACTTTTCTATTAATCATCCCAGCCCTCCTCTTAGCCTTGTTTGCCCAATATAGAGTTAATTCTACTTATGCCAATTATTCCAAAGTACCCGCTTCCATTGGCATAACTGGCGAAGCGCTGGCTGAAAGAATATTGGCTAATCAAAATTTACTGATAAAAGTAGAATCCGTAGCCGGCGAGCTCTCTGATCATTATGATCCAACAGCTAAGGTTTTGCGCTTATCAAAAGGAGTCTATTCTGGCAATTCGGTAGCAGCGATGGGAATTGTTGCTCACGAAATCGGCCACGCCATGCAGGATGCAAAAGCTTATATGCCCCTAAAACTGCGTAATAATTTTGTGCCAGCGGCCAATTTTGGCACCAATTTTGCCTTTCCGCTCTTTTTTGTCGGGATCATTGCCGGCTTCCCCTTTCTGATGGATTTGGCCATTCTGCTTTTTACTTTTGCCGTTGTTTTTTCCGTTATCACCTTGCCGGTTGAATTTAATGCTAGTAAAAGAGCTATGGCATTATTGTCCGACGGACATTATTTAACCAGCCAAGAACTCCCGATGGCCAAAAGCGTCCTTTCAGCTGCGGCTTTAACCTACGTTGCTGCCACGGCTATGGCAGTGTTAAACCTCATTCGTCTCCTTATTTTGCGCCGCTCTAGAGATTAGGCCACAAGCTTTCCTGCAAAAAAAAGCGAAATTTACTCTTCTATTTTTCGATATATGCTTGGGAGAAAGTTTATGTCTAAAATTCGTTTAGCAAAATTTGATCAAACTTATTTACAAATTTGGCGCGGCCAAAACCGAGAAAAAGCAAGCGCAATTCGCGAAAAAGCTTTGACTAGCGCTAAAACTGGCACCTCGCTCCTACCAATAATTGCTGAACAGCATGATTTTATTGTGGGCGGGATAAATCAAGCATTAAAGGGAATAACTGAGCCATCAATTGATATTTTAGACGAGAAAGTAATGGTACTTGTTTCCGGCAGCATAGCTAGACTGAGCTGTGTCCCAGGGTCGGATATTGATCTTGATGTAACCTATCCAGATTCTGAGAGATCCCGTTTTCTCCCGCTAGAAAAGGCCCTTTTTCAGAATATTCGGTGGCTCTTTGAATTCCCCCAAGAAAGGATTGGCACCAATGTGCATTCACACATCAGCCATACGATTTTTAAAAGATTTCCGCCTAAAATGCCTATAATTGCGGGTCTCCGGAAATTTGGCTGGCGATCTGGGATTGCCCATATTATTCGGCGCAGTTTATTTCATTGCCGAGCTCTAGAAAAACGGTTACGGGGAAAAAGCGAATCATCGGCCTTTTTAGAGCGGGCTTATTTTCAGCTGTTTCAACTGGAGCGTAGACTGGCTTTTAGAGAATTTGGGACGATTTGCTCTGGCCTATTAGAACGCTACTCGGAGAAGCAGGCACTTTCCCTTTACAATTTTGACACCCCATATAATATTGAAAATATCTTTGGGCCATCAGAAAGATTTTTGGCTTACATAGAACAACGTGAGTCGGCCGTAAAAGCAATTTCACAAGGTCGATTACGCGGCATTGCCATTAACTTGCAAAGACAAGGCCATGCACATAGAAACATTGCATCATCATTACCGGCCTTAAATGATTTATATGATTTTCATCGGCAAGTTAAACATGACATATTAATAAATTTCTATTATTTGCTCACCTTTGAAAAAATGGTTGGCATAGACCTATTAGGCGCCGACAGAGAAAAAGCTTTTGAAGCTTACCAGATGTTGTTAAGGATAAAGGCTGTAATGAATATTTTAAGCCAACCAAAGCCAACGCTTGCCCCTTGCGATGAGAGAATGTTTCCCATTACCGACCCATTTCTGCAAAGTACTGCGGTTTTCTTCGGTTGTCATTCCAAGCTAGGGCTTTTTAATTTGATAACACAAGAAAGTGATACTCTTTTACAAATAATTGAGGCTGCCTATAATCGCTATTTGGCCATGTTATAATTTAATAAATGCAAACCATTATCCTTTTAGGTCCTACTGCCGTTGGAAAATCAAAAGCGGCCGTTGAGCTCGCCCTTCAAATCAACGGCGAGATAATTTCCGCCGATTCGATGCAAGTCTATCGCGGCATGGATATTGGGACCGCCAAACCGACCAAAGAAGAACAAAAAGGCATTCCCCACCACCTAATTGATATTCGCAACCCTGAAGAAAGCTGGACAGTCTCTGATTTTGTCGAACAATCCAACCATCTAACCATCCAACTCTCCTCAAAAGGCAAAACGCCAATCATTGTGGGAGGCACGGGACTCTATTTATGGACCCTAATTAATGGCTATAACTTTGCCGGAATTAAATCGGATGAAGCCATCCGGAAACGATTAGAGGAGCTTCCTCCCTCTACGCTCTATGCTCAACTTTCTACGGTCGATCCCCTTTCTGCCCAAAAAATCCATCCCCACAACAAAAAAAGAGTTATGCGGGCATTGGAAGTGTTTGAATTAACCGGGGAACCGATTTCGAAGCAGCAAGAAAAATTGGCAAACGGCAAACAGCTAACAGCAACCATTATCGGATTAACTCTGCCTCGCAACCAACTTTACGAACACATCGAACAGCGAATAGAAAATATGATAAAAGCGGGACTAATTGATGAAGTCAAAGGACTTCTAGACAAGGGATATTCGAAAGGGCTTACTTCTATGCAAGCCCTGGGATATAAAGAAGTGGTTGAATTTTTAGAGGGACGATGGGATCGAGAAAAATTGATCTATGAGCTCAAAAAACGCACTCGCCACTTTGCCCGCCGGCAAATGACCTGGTTTAGACGCTTCAGAAACGTTCAATGGATCGATGCAACCCCTGAAAATTTGAATAATCTGGCAAAGTTTGCTAGAATAGAGGAATGGTAAGACTTAGAAAACAAGAAATCGACCGCCGCCGCAAACGCCGCAAAGAAAGCTTACGTGCCCGTGGGCTCTGGAAAGCTACTAAGAAAAGCGCACATCAATCGCACGAGCATGCGCATCCAGCCCTTCAATCTCAGCCAGCAGCCTAATATCTTTCCAAACATTCTTTAGAGCCGGTTTAGTATAGCCAATAATGCTCTGTGTTTTAACAAAATCATACACCCCAAGTGGCGATAAAAAGCGCGCAGTTCCCCCTGTTGGCAAGACATGGCTTGGTCCGGCGATATAATCGCCGACCGGGACAGGCGAATATGGTCCCAAAAATACCGCTCCCGCATTTCTAATTTTTTCCAAGAAACGCTGAGGAGACCCAATTTGCAGTTCTAAGTGCTCTGGCGCAATCTGGTTAGTTATTTCTACAGCATCTTTGAGGTTATCAACCACAAATATTTTTATTTCGGCACTTTCAATAATTTCCTTACGGGATAATTTCACGGTTTGCTTAATAATTTCCTTGCGGGTATTTTCGGCAACCGCCTGAGAATCAGTTAATAATACGGCAAAAGAAGAAGGATCATGTTCAACCTGCGATAATAGATCAGCTGCCATAAATTCGGGCTCAGCATCTTGGTCAGCAATAATGACCACGTTTGATGGTCCAGCTAAACTGTCAATTCCCACCATCCCAAAGACTTGTTTCTTGGCGAGTGTGACATAAATATTACCTGGCCCAACAATTTTATCCACTCTTGGAATAGTTTCGGTACCAAAAGCCAGTGCCCCAATGGCCTGGGCTCCACCGACACGATAAACCTGGGAAACCCCAGCTTCGGCTGCAGCAACCAAAACATGCGGATCAACTGGCGGCGGAGTAACCACCACAATTTCTTTTACTCCGGCAACTTTGGCAGGAATGGCCCCCATTAATACAGATGATGGATAAATGGCCCTACCGCCCGGCACATAAACTCCCACTCTGGCTAGTGGTATTAGCCGCTGTCCCAGCACAACATCGAGCGGCAAAGTTTCAAACCATTCATCTGGTTTTTGTTTTTGATGAAAAGCAGTAATGTTTTGAATGGCCTTTGAGAGAGCATCCGTATAATCAGAATCTACTTTTAGATAAGCATCCTTAATCTCTTCTTGAGTAACTTTTATATTTTTAGCACTAAATTGGGAGGCTGCCGGTCGGCTAGCAGAAAAATCAAATTTTTGGGTATATTCAACCAGTGCCGCATCTTTGCGCTCAATAACATCCAGCAATATTTTTCTAACACTTTCTTCCTGCTGCGATACCAGAGAAAAGCTTTGCCGTGCAACGATTTTGGCTACTTCTTCCGCTATTTTATCTTTCTGAAATAATTCGAGCATTTTTTATATTCCAACCCGTGTTCCGCGCTTAATTAACGATCCGTCAGCTAAAACCAATCCTTCGCTTATATAAGACTCATCCTCAATAGTACACCCCTTGCCAACAATACAGTTTGAAAGGTGAACATGATTCCCAATCTTTGAACCATCCCAAACAATCGTCCTGGTTAGCAGGCAATGCTCTCCCACAGTAACGTTATTGCCAAGGACAACATAATCTTTAATTTCTGTCCCCTTTCCGATCCTTACTTTTTCTCCAATTACCGATGGGCCGCTCAACCTAACACTTGCATCGGGATATGTATCTTTGGCAATCCAGGTTTTGTTATTCACCCGCGTTCCATCGATACGCACTGCTACTTCGCCGCGCAAGATTGCCTCATGCGCTTCTTGATATTTAGCCGGGTTGCCAATATCAATCCAATAAGCACTCGAAGAATAGCCATAGACAGCCTCACCGGAGGCAAGAAGTGACGGATATAGTTCTCTTTCAAAAGAAAAGGGAACACCGGCAGGAACACTAGCAAATATTTTGGGATCTACCACGTAGATGCCTGCATTGATATTATGGGTAGTTACTCTTTCCCAGCTGGGTTTTTCAATAAATTCAGTAACCCGCCCATCTTGATCGGTTAAAACCAGGCCAAAGGGAGTTGGATCTTCTACTTCGACCAACGTTAAGGTTACCCGCGCTTTTTTATCTTGGTGGAATTTTACTACTTTCGTAATATTAATATCGGTTAAAATATCGCCATTAAAAATAATCATGGGTCCAGCATCAAAATATTTTTCAGCGTTTTTTACCGCCCCCGCCGTTCCCAGAGGGGATTCTTCAATTGAATAATGAACCTTAATTCCCCATTTTCGACCATCATCAATTACCCTTTTTATATCTTGAGAAAGATAATGCAAATTTAGAATAACCTCATCTACCCCATGTCGCACCAGCTGCTCAATTTGATGGATTACAAAGGGGATATTAACTAGCGGAACAATCGGCTTGGGGGTATTATGGGTCAGAGGTCGAAGCCTTGTCCCTAATCCACCAGCAATAATTACCGCCTTCATCTTTTCAGTTCCTTCTTAAGCCGCGTAATCGCATCAACTGGAGTAGGATCAATTTTTGAAACCAGCGGCAAATAAACACTGAGCAAATCACCATAATAGATTAACGACAAAATTCGAGCTAATTTGCTTTGACCTTGAGAAAAGATTTCACTAAAGCCACCGAGCTGCCTCCCCAGTAGGGACTTGGTTATTTCGATGCGCTTTTTGTTTTTTTCGAGATCTTTCTCGTCCCGCAAAAATATTGCCATAAATTTATGACTATCACGTTTTAATTCATATAGGTTAACTATTTCGTTATGGTTCATTTCAGGCAAAACATAGAGAATGGCACAAGACTTACTATTCTCATTAAACTGACATTTTAGGCGCAAGCCGGCCGCCGCAGAGCTACCAGCAACTGTAAAAATTAGAGGAATTTTACCGACTAATTGCTGGGCTAGGCGCTTGGCTGGGTTATTGCGCATAGGGCGATTAATCCCTATTTCTCCGCGAACTTTTTCAAGGACCAAGGTAGCCTCGTTAATGGCCTTATCCAGATTGCTAACTAACCCACTTTTCTGTAGCGCCTTAAGCAGGGCGATTAAAATGTAGGGAAGCGCCGCTCTGGGCTGAAAACCTGCTGGCAACATGAACGTTGGATATTTTCGCGCAGTTGCTATTTCTTTTAATTTCCCCCCGGCTGTAATACAAACAATCCGAGCCCCTAGAGCCTCAGCCTCTTTTAGACTGGCAAGTGTTTCTTCGGTATCTCCAGAATATGAGATTGAAAAAAAGAGGGTCTCGTCGCCAACCATCGCCGGAATACGGTAATTTCGGCAAACCTGAATGGGGACTTTTAAATCGGCAATCAATAAATCAGCAACGATATCACCGGCAATCGCTGATCCGCCCATTCCGGAAATCACAATATTCTTTATTTTTTTTATCTTAGGAAATTTGGTGTTTTCATATAATGCTTCAGCTTTTTGCAAATGTTCGGGCATGGCAAGAGCAATTCCCAACATGCCACTCTTATCAATTTTATTTATTTCATCTTGATTATCAATTACATCAATTTTATTCATGGTTATTCGACTTAGCAATTAACTCTCGCAAAACTACTATCGCTTGTTGTAATTGGAGATCCTTGGTTTCGTCAAAGTTATCGCTTTCTAACCTCGCTTGAACTTCTTTGGTTGGAACCGTTACTTCGATATTGGGAGAAATCCCCTTTTTGCTAATATATTCACCATTTGGAGTTAAATATTTGGCAATGGTAACCAAAACAGCAGAACCGTCATCCAATTGACGCACATTTTGCACAGAAGCTTTTCCAAATGTTTTAGTGCCTACCAAAGTAGCAATTTTATTGTCCCGCAGGGCTCCGGCTAGTATCTCCGAAGCAGAAGCTGATCCACCATCAATTAAAACCACCACCGGCTTTGCCCACAAGACTCGCCCATTTGAACGCATTTGATCAGTTGTCCCATTCCGGTCAACTGTTTGCACAATCACGCCATCTTCAATAAACATACTACCAATATCAATCGCTGCAGAAAGAAGCCCTCCCCCATTCCCCCGCACATCAATAATCAATCCGTTACGATTCTTCCCTTTAGAAAGAGCAGCTTGAAATTCTTCGGCCGATTTTAAGTTTTCAAAGGTGATTAGTTTAATATAGGCAATATCTTCCCCAAACTGTTTGCTTTCGCAGCTTTTTATCACTATTTTTTGACGAACAATTTCAATTATTTTGGGGTCATGCCAGCCATTTCGTTGGATTCCAAGTTTTACTGTGGTCCCTTGCTTGCCACGAATCATACTAACAGCTTCTTCCAAGGCCATATCCTTGGTGTTTTTACCGTCAATTGTGACAATTTTATCGCCACTTTTTAATTTCTTGTAGGAAGGGGTTCCCGGAATTGGTGAAATCACAGAAAGCATATTTTCTTTTATGCCAATATAAATCCCAATGCCAGAATATGAACCTCCCATCCTAACCTTCATTTCTTTGAAGGCCGAAGGCTCCATAAAACGAGTGTAGGGATCATCTAAAGCAGCTAGTAAACCGCGGATCGATCCATAGACCAATTTTTTATTGTCTAGTTTTTTATCGACATATTCATTTTTTACAATATCCAGCGCCTGCAGATAAGTTTCGAGGTCTCTTTCAAGCTGTTCTTCCGCCACTACTTTGCCAATGTAAAAAAAGCCCGCAGAAACAATTATAACCCCAACAATCAAATACTTAAATTTACTTAATATTTTTAGCATCATTTATCCTTTCTTCTCATCATTATACTCTCTTTTTCCCCTACCTCAAGTAAGGGGAGGGATTAACTGGTTTTCCATTTTTGCGGATTTCAAAATGCAAATGCGGACCGGTCGAATAGCCAGTACTGCCCTCAAGCCCAATGGTTTGGCCCTTTTCTACCGCCAACCCCACCGTGGCATAAATTTTGGACATATGGCCATAGACAGTAGAAAAACCCTTCCCATGATCAATTACTACCGCCTTTCCATAACCATCCCACCAACCAGCAAAAATAACTTCCCCCGCGTCAGCCGCTTTAATCGGCGTCCCATACGAAGTAGCAATATCAATTCCAGTATGCATATTACGCCCACCCCAAAAAGGACTGCGCCGATAGCCAAAAACCGAAGTAATTCGGCCACGCATTGGCCAAGCAAATTGTCCACTCCCCTGTACTCCTTCGCCTTTTCGGGAAGCAACCGATTTTACAATTAATCTTTCGAGATCGGCGGAGCTCTTCTCGAGCTCTGCAATCTGAGCTTCATACTGTGCTTTTCTGTCTTCAAGTGAAGAAAATAATTTCTTTTTTTCTTCTGCCTTAATGGTATATTCTTGTTTTTGGACTTCCACCACCCTTGCCAATTGTTTAATCTCGGTAGTTTTATCTTCTAATATTTTTTTCTTCTGCTCTACAATTTGCACGTCTTCCCGCACCCCAATAACCAAACGGGCATCAGAGGCAATAATTTTTGAGAAGAAGTAGAGCCGGTTAAAAAAATCGGACATAGAACGTGAAGTGACAATTAACTCCAAATAGCTCATCCCGCTAGATTTATAGATTTCTTGTAAGCGTCTCTTGAGCTTGGTCTCTTTTGCTTTTAACACTTTTGATCTTGCAGTTATCTCCGAACCCAAAACAATGGTTTGGGTTTCATTCACCACGATCTTCTTTTGAGCCCGATTTAAGGTTTGTTGCGTTTTTCTGATTTCTTTACGAATAACAGCTAATTTACCCAAAACATCCTGCTGCTCTGCCTTGGTTTGGTGTAATTTTCTTTTACTCTCGATTAATTGTTTTTGGATGGCTTCAAGTTTTTGTTGGGGGGTAAGTTCGTCAGCGTATAACGCTGGCGAAAAAATAACAATTAAACAATAAAGAATTAGCGCCGCTAATTTCATGAGAATATCATCATAACATAACCTAAACCTGCAAAACAAGGCTAAAGAAACAAGCCTTAGCGGGGGCGTATATGACACTCTCGTGGCCAACAATGAAGAGAAGGCTGACTTTAGCGGAAATCGGTGTCAAATTCTATCCCGTTTGCGTGATTCTCTTTGATATAAGTATAAATATCAATTAAGTTTTGTCGCAAAGCAGCGCGATCGGGAGTTTGACTATAAATAACTCTAAAAACACGGTTTAAAGATTCGCTCCTAAACGGTTCATTTTGTAAAGATTCTTCCATAGCTGAAGGATTAAGGGCAAATAAAGCAATGATTCTTCGGTAAGTGGCTGGAAATATTGTATAAGCCATCCCCGCGGATGCAATCCCCTCATCCGGTGCATCTTTTGGATGCCCTGCCCATGGATAATAATCCAGCAATACCGAGTCATCCAACAAATCCCACGTACCTAAACTTCGTCCTGCATAATAAAGATTTAAATACTTTTCTTTCGTCGGGGTATAAGGGTGTTCACTGTATGGGGTATAACTGTAATCATAAAATCCGTGGCTTAGTTCGTGAGCAACAACCGTAGCCAAGACAAGCTCAAATTCCTCTGGCAAGGGAGAAAGTGGCACGCGACTGTCAATGCCTATTGCCGGACCCAATCCTACGCCACTCCCACCAAAAGGAGTTGGCATACAATCATCAATTTTAAAATAAATACCATTACGTTTGAATATCACTAATCTATCGGCCAAATTAGAAATAACCGTTGAATTAGCTAAGGGAATGGCACCTCCCAAAAAGATAAAGCTCTTTCCTTTTAAGTTAATGGTTTGTGAAGATTGCCCCTCAACGACATTAATATCCTGACATTCCTTCCCAACTGGAGGTTCCAAAGACACCCCAGCCAGGGATGATCTCCAGTTGTCACCTTGCGCCAATAAATCGATAAAACGCAGTGTTAGTTCTGTTGCCTTGGCCACAGCTTCCATGTTTGGAACCATTATGTCTGCGGCAGTATGAGCCACAAGATTGCCAGGATAAGCACTACCGGCCGGTCCTGGTCCGCCATTTTCTGAAATCATTACTGATGGAATACCCTTAAGATAAAATTGTCCCTGATCGCTGCTCATGGCAGCTAAAGGATCATTGATTAAATCGGTAACAACTCCAGCGCTATCGTTAACCTGATGCAATATGTCCATGAGCCGCCCAGAAATTCCCTTTCCACCCAGAACCAGGCGATCGGTCAAGGGATTCCCTCCCAACGTATCCAGATTGATAACTCCCAAAATAGAAGGATCATTTTGCTCTAGCACAGCTGTATAAGCCTTGCTGCCAAGTTGGCCATATTCTTCACCATCAAAGGCAATCAGCTCAATGTCAAAGGGGAGCTGGTAATTCCGCAAATTCATTGCGATTTCAAGCAATGCGGCAACACCCGAAGCATTGTCATCCGCTCCGGGCGCAAATTCATTGTTTATCCCCTCTCCAATAGAATCAAAGTGAGCACAAATTATTAATCTTAGGCCTAAAGCTTCCCTCCCTGGAATTCTGGCAATCACATTGTGTAATTCACCAATATTTATACCAGGGAGATCATACTTCAGAGACAGCCTGGCAGAATCGTCAATTGGAATCGTCACAGATTCTACTGTAGCCCTACCACCTAAGGCTCGATACAAAGTATCATAAATAAATTGTCTTGCAGCTTCATTCCCTTCCGTAAAAATACGTCTTGGCATCAATGACAAAATACGAATGCTTTCTGCAATCCTCTGCCGATCAACCTGGCAATGGACAACACTCCCGGCAACCCTTCCTCCCCCACAACCTCGCCGTAGCAATCTCCTTCTGGAAACGCCAACATTGTTGTCTCTTGGTTTTGGGTTTGCGTGTGATTGATTCATAGGTTGATTTTGTGTGACTAATTCTTGATTTGAATTATTAGTTTCCATGGTAGAAAAAGGGCTAATTGTCTTTAGGCAACTGAAAAAGTTGGCACTATTGCTGTTTAAACAATATTGTATTTTATCTGTCATGTTTTCCTTATTTCCTTATAAACAAGTAATTAATTATTTTACTAGCTTGCCCCCATGCGTTGAATTAATCCCTTCCCTTAAAGGTTCGTGATTTTTTCACTTCCACCAACATCCTCAACAGTAATATATCGCTACTTCCTTCAGTATATTTCACATTATCGCATGTGACCGAGAAATGATTAGGGACATGGTTCCCCTCTGAATCTGGCAAAAATCGGGTTTTAAGACGGCAAAAGTGTGTTTAGGCTGAGTCATATTCTACATAAACAATCTTTGGCTGCGTTTTTGGCGATGGAAAGTAATCGCAAAACGATGGGCTTCATCACGGATCCTTTGCAGTAGCATTAGCGCAGCAGAATGTTTTTCCAAAACTAGTGAATTTCTTTTATTTGGCATAAATATTTCCTCTTCCCGCTTGGCAAGGCTAATCAACGGTAAATCTAATCTGTTTGCTACGGATAGAGCTTTTAGCGCCGCTCCAAGCTGAGGCTTTCCCCCATCAATTAAGATTAAATCAGGCCAAGGAAGCTTTTTAGTTAGAGAATTAGAGTACCGCCGTTTAACAATTTCATAAATAGCAGCGGCATCGTTTGGATCAGGTCCAACTGTTTTAAGATTAAAACGGCGATAATCCCTTTTTAAAGGAATTCCTCCCTGAAAAACCACCATAGATCCGACCATGTTGGATCCTTGAATATTTGAAACATCAAAGGCTTCAATCCGCATAGGAATTTTTGAAAGCCCTAATGCTTTTTGTAGATCGTTTAATACGCTTACTCGCTGGCCTCCAGCTGGCCTTTCCAAATCTTTTGCTTCTAGCAACTTTTCCAATTGTTCCACTCGATCCCTTAACATACCTGCCCGCTCATAGTTTTGCTCTTGTGCTGCCTTTTTCATTTCATCATTGAGTTTAACAATTGCTTTATCACTCTTTCCTTCCAACAGCAGAATAATGCTCTGTATTAACTGCCTGTAGGCGGCATGACTTATCTGTTGCAAACATGGAGCAGCACAACTGCCAATCCGGCCAAACAAACAAGGTTGCGTTCTTGGTTTCAATGTCACTTCTTTGCACCATCTGACCGGATAAGTTTTTTTAATTAGCCCCAAAATAGTTTTTACCATCCCGCCACGATAGGGCCCAAAATAACGAGCACCATCACTTTCTTTTCGACGAACCATAAAAACCCGCGGCCATTCTTCCTTAATAGTTATTTTGATATAGGGATAAGTTTTATCATCTTTTAAAACAATGTTATAGCGTGGTTGATATTTTTTGATTAGCTTATTTTCTAATATCAAGGCATCCATTTCGGAGGCAGTAAGGATCCAATCCAAATCATAAAGACGGGTTAATAAAATAGCGGTTTTTAAATCATTGCCCTTTTTAAAATAGGAGAAAACTCGTTTGCGCAAAGACTTGGCTTTGCCAACATATATAATGTCACCATTTTGGTTTTTAAAAAGATAAACACCCGCCGTTTCCGGCAAGGATTTAATTTTATCCTTCAAGGAAAACATTATTCTTTTGGAGTAGCAACCACCTTAACACGTACTTGCGCAGAAATATCTTTGTAAATTTTAATTTTGGCGTTATAATCACCAATCATTTTGATTGGAGCACTTAGTTCAACTTTCTTCTTCTCAACTTCTATGCCAGCAGTGGAGCTAATTGCCTCAACGATGTCTTGAGTGGTAACAGAGCCAAATAATTTGCCCTCTTCGCCAGCGTCCGCAGCAATTTCAACGGTCACATCAGATAATTTTTTGGCCATGGCTTCAAATTCATGTCTTCTCGCTTCCAAGGCCTTTTCGCGTAGCGTTATCCGTTTGGCACCGGCAGCAACGGCACCTTTAGTTGCCCGTAAAGCAATCCCGCGAGGCAACAAATAATTGCGCGCATACCCATCAGCAACGTCCATCACACTATCAACTTCACTCAAATTAGCTAATTCTTTCTTGATAATTACTTTCATATTATTCCACCGTATATGGGACAAGCCCCATCTGCCTTGATTTTTTTACTATCGCTGACACCATCCGCTGATGAAGAGCACAACATCCGCTCATCCGGCGAGGAGCAATTTTGCCGCGGTCAGTTACAAAGCGGCGTACAAAATTAACATCCTTATAATCTAATGTTTTTTTGTCGATACAAAACATGCACGGCTTCCTTTTCATCGGCTTCTTATACGTTTGCGGTTTACTTGGTTTTCTTCTTTCTCGATTACTCATCTATTTCTCCTTGATATTTAAAAAGGTATTTCGTCAATTTCTTTACTCTCGTCCCCTTCAATGGCCATTACGGGCCCTTTCTTCCCTTCCTCTCCCTCATGGGCCTTCACGGGCCCTTTGTCCCCCTCTTCTCTTTTTCCCAACATTTGGATATTATCCGCGATAACTTCGACCATGCTTCTTTTTTCGCCATCTCGTCCCACAAAATTACTGACCTGCAGCCGGCCTTCTACCGCCACCGGTCGGCCTTTTTTAAGGTATTCGCCCACAATTTCGGCGGTTCTTCTCCATGCAACAATATTTATAAAATCCACATCCTGGTTGGCAGATGAAGAATCATGCCCCGTAGCTTCTTGGGATTCTTCCTTGCGTTTAAACCGGTTTACCGCAACCGTAAAACGACAGACAGGAATCCCCGAAGTGGTATAGCGAAGCTCCGGATCCCTCGTTAAATTCCCAATTATAAAAACTTTATTATACATGCCATATACCCTTAATCGCCTTTATGGGCCCTCATGGGCCTTTTACTAAAAAGGCAAATCGTTATCTAAGTCAGCGTCATCCACCACATCTTCGGCGGCAGCAACACTGGCAAGCGTCGGTTTAGCAGCGTGTTGGTGATCAGCTCCCAGCAAAAAAACATCTTTCGCTACGACTTCAGTTACCCATTTCCGTTTCCCGCCTTGGTCATCAAAAGAGCGGACCTGAATTCGTCCTTCAACTAAGACCATTTGGCCGGATTTTAATTTTGCACTGCCTTCGGCAACATTGCGCCAGGCAATAATATCAATTAAATCAGAACCAGATTGGATCGGCGTTGGTTGTCCTAAAGAAGCCCGCCTCTCAACCAGCAATTTAAATTTGGTCATGGCCAAACCGTCCATCGTAGCACGCGCCTCGGCATCTGTAGCCAGTTTACCTGACAAAATAATACGGTTTAAACTAGCCAATGGCCTTTACTTCCTCTTTTGGCTGTGGGACGCCTTGAATTTCGGCAAGAGCGGCTTCTTTTTCTTCTGCACGGTAGACCGAATAGCGAAAAACGTCTTCGGTAACTTTTAAGAAATATTGCAATTCGGCTGGTAAAGTGGAAGGAGCATCAAAGAATAGCATTACATAGTAAACATATTGCATTTTTTGGGCTTTCTTAAAAAGATTAGGCAAGCGCTTACTTCCCCACTTTTCGGTCTTTTTCATCTCGCCACCCAAACTTTTGATCTTATCTTCAATCTTTTTAATCAATAAATCAATTTTTTCTTCGCCCAGCACCGGATCAAATATCAACAACGATTCATACGCATTCAAAGTAAAACCCTCCTTATGGCAGATGCAGAATGGTAATTATAGCATAAAAGTGGCTATTTGGGCAAATAGGATGGTCAATCACTACACATTAAACTTAACAATGATCACATCGCCATCTTGAATGGTATAACTCTTCCCTTCAGTGCGCAGTAAGCCTTTTTCGCGAGCCTTAGCCCAAGTAACGCAGTCAATTAAATCTTGCCAATTGATTACTTCATCCGCAATAAAGCCTCTTTCCATATCAGAATGGATTTTGCCGGCAGCTTGGGGAGCCTTCGTCCCTTTTTGTACAGTCCAAGCCCGAGATTCTTTTTCGCCCGCCGTAAAAAA
Organism: Candidatus Margulisiibacteriota bacterium; assembly: GCA_041658745.1. Taxonomy (GTDB): domain Bacteria; phylum Margulisbacteria; class WOR-1; order O2-12-FULL-45-9; family O2-12-FULL-45-9; genus JASEHX01. Next base: position 107,845 of record JBAZZP010000003.1, read on the forward strand.
AGTGATTAAATCCAACAATTCATAGCCGGTACGGATTAATTGGTGCAAAGCCGATTCTTTTACCCCCATCTCCAACAAATAAGCCTTGGCATCTTCATCAGACAATTCAGCAATTTCAGATTCAAGTTTGGATGAAATGCTAATCACTTTGGCATTTTCAGCTTTAGCAATTTTTTCAACAATGGCTACTTGCTCTTTACTGCCTGACTCATCAACATTGGCTACATATAATACCGGTTTTTGGGTTAGGAGTGAAAACCCGACCAATAAAGCCCTTTCGTCTTCGGTTAAATTTGACTCACGAGCCGGCTTTCCAGCCTCTAAAACACTTTTAAGCCGATTTAAGATTTCGGTTTCTTTAGCGGTTTTCTTATCCCCGCTGCGAGCCTTGGCAGCAACGGCCGATAAACGTTTTTCTACTTGCGCTAAATCAGCCAATATCAGTTCTAGATTAATAATTTCGATATCTCTTGCGGGATCAACATTGCCTGCCACATGAATAATTTCATCATTTTCAAAGCAACGGACAACGTGGGCAATCGCGTCTACCTCGCGGATATGGGCCAAAAATTTATTGCCTAACCCCTCCCCCTCATGCGCCCCTTTGACTAACCCCGCGATATCGTAGAACTCTATATATGTAGGGACCGTCTTCTTGGAGGCAAAGAGCTGGGACAGTTTAATCAGCCGTTCATCGGGGACTTCTACTACCCCAACATTGGGATCGATCGTGCAAAAGGGATAATTGGACGCCTCGGCCTTGGCGCGGGAGAGCGCATTAAATAAGGTGGATTTCCCAACGTTCGGCAAACCAACAATTCCTAAAGATAAAGCCATATTTTTAGTATAACACAGACCAGTGTCTTTGAACTATGTCTGGCGAATCCCAGCACCCCAACGTGCAAGTGTCGCCGTCAGGCAGACATCTAGATTAGTATTACGGATCTCTCCCAAGCCTCTTCCTTGTAGACGGTTGGCAACACAACCCCCTTGGCATATTTCTATGACATCACAGGGTTGGCAAATGGATGACGGGTATTGCAAATGGTCTTCGATGACCCGGTTTTTAAAAATCTGCCCAGTTTTCGGGTCCCCCAAAATTAAGCCATCGGTTTTTTCTCCCACTAAGGCTAGACAAAAAACAAACTTTTCTTCTGGCAGGAGAAGGGTGTAAGACTGCGGAGAATCAAGCATAGGACAAGGTCGGCGCGAAGTAAGATAGGCATTATCCTCAAGTCCTAATTGATAGCGCCAGATCCCTTTGGAATAATAATTTGGTCCAATGGTCCCCATACTAAGCAGGATCTGCAACTTTTCCTTTGGCCAATTTTTCCGAGCTTCAATCACGGACAACAAAAAGCGATCCATGGCGTCTTCCGTGAGAGGGGAAACGCCCCCTTTAGCGTTTCCAAGCGGCCGCGTTAAACGCAAAACCACTGTTTCAACTCCCAACTCAACAGCCTCCCGCGCAACTTCTTGAATTCCTTCTAAATAATCCAAATAAACCTGACTAAATATTCCCACCGAAAATGGTCGCGGATTATGGCTGCGCGAAAACTCAACCATTTCCCCAATATTTGAAGAGACAGCAGCATGGCTGTTTCTCCCATAAGCTATTTGGTGAAGGGCAGCCGGCAGATGACTAATGCGTAAATGGCGAACCGAAGATTGAGCCAAAGCCTGCAAATTTTGCTGGGTCAGTCTTCTTTCCCCATTGGTAATGGCATAGGGATCCCCTGCCAAAGTTTTAAGACGCAGCACCTGTTCCAACAGGCGATCATTTACATTTAATTCTTTTGGATAGGCGGTAGTTAGAAAGCCTTCAGCTTGCGCGGCACGGATTCTTGCTGAGATTAAATCTTCATCAATAACTGGGCTCTCTGGTCCTTCGGGTGTCCAAAAACAAAACTCACAGCGGCGATTGCAGGGAGTATTAAGTAGTAGATCGGCCATTGGCTTTACTGGACGCTGCAACAACCGCTCTCCATAGCGCTTAATATTCGGCATATTTGTCGCCGCTCGTGCCCGTTGACTGGCCGAGAGGCCAAGGTAAGGAGCAATCAAAGAATACTCCGCCGGCCCCAAGGTTTTTCCAGCCACAACAATGTTTCCCGATTTACGTGGTAGTAAATGAACAACCATATTATTTTTTCTCCCAACCATTAAACTCGTCATCTAGTCTATCTGAGTAAATAAAAAATAATTTCACTAAATAAATTAGGCAAAAGAAAAAATATTCTGAAATTATCCTAACTTCCTCTCGAGATTAAGTTATGATTTCGCGCATATCAAAACATGCAGCAAAACCTACACATCAAAAAAATGCTGCTCCAATGCGACCAGGCTTCGCTAAGCTCGAGAAGGTCGGCACCTTTCAAGAGTGGTTCGAGGTTTACAGGCTCACGCCGGATACATATGCAATTTATGAACCGTATCAATTCCAGGAAGCGATCTGCTATCTTGCTCTGGGCACATCGAAGGCACTGCTCATAGACACCGGTAACGGCATTGGCAACATTCGAGATGTTGCCTCCACATTAACAGGTTTGCCCATCTCAGTTGTCCTAACTCACGAGCACGCGGATCACTACGGCGGCGCGCATTTATTTGAGCACGTTGCCGTTTACAATTTTCAGGCAGCGCTTAAGGAGCTGCGACAAGGGGTTCCGAACGCATCCGCATGCTGCTCCATCACTGGGAATAACTTATGGGGACCGCTTCCTAATGGGGTTGATCCCGCGACTTGGTCTGTGCTGCCGGTCAATCCCGATTTGCTGCTCGAAGAGGGCTCAATAGTTGATTTGGGTGGCCGTCAGCTTGAAGTGATCCACACGCCAGGGCACTCGGCTTCCGAAATCTGCCTGCTGGATAACAGCCGCCGTCTATTGTTCTCGGGAGATCATTTTTACCCCGGTCCGTTGTATTTACAATCGGCAACGGCCGACATCCTCAGCATCTTCGTGGAATCGAACAATAAATTAGTACAACGTGTTAATGAGTACGACCATGTGCTTGGCGGTCATAACGAGCCGTGGATCGACGCCGCCGTAATTCCCCGTGTTAGCCAAGCGATGGCGATTGTTCTCTGTGGTGGTGGCGCTTTTTCTGAAGATCAGGGAATCAGACGTTATTTCTTCGACGGGTTCGATATCCTGCTTCGCGCTGCGAGCATCAAGAGTTACATGGTAAAACATCTGCCTGTTAGTGAAAAAAAGATGGATTGATCTAGCTTAATCCTGGGAAAGAAATAAATCTGGAATTTTAAATCGCGTGAAATTTATTAGAAATATAGAAGAAAACAAAGTGAAAGATACAACGCAGAATACTTAGGAGATTAGAACATGGTTAAAACCTCTGTTGCAGGAAATGTTGGCGGGGACAGTTTGGTTAGAGCCCTGCTATGTTCTCAAGCTTCTATAAGAGGGGACCAAAAAAGAAGCCGAAGTTGTGGCATAAGGATATTTTCACAATACTTAGGGAGAAACTCCGCAAGACAAGAGGCATGGGTGAAAAACACCCCCCTTTCACCGGAAGTGGTTTTTGCTCGTGCTAGTTTAGATAGTGCTTGGCTAAAACAAGCTGGGCAATGGCTGGAAACCTCAACTGACCCAAAACAACGGGCGGCCATGTTAAAAAGACTTGGGGCTGAAAAGCTTGAACCAGAAAATCTTTACCCCCTTCCCGAAATTGAGTTACCCATGGTGCCCCACATTCCAACAGGGCCATTCACGATGGGCAGTCAGCAATTTGATGACGCTAAACCTTTGAGAGAAATAATCCTTGATCCTTTTAGTATAAGTATTTTCCCAGTAACCAGAGCCCAATATTTGATAGGAATGCAGCAAGCAGGTTTAATCACACCGGAATATTGGAAGCAAACAGACGGAGAATTGATTTGCCCTTCCCATCCGGTTACCGGTGTAACTTGGGAACAGGCCAACGCGTTTGCAGAGTGGCTTGGCCGAAGATTACCTACCGAAGCTGAATGGGAATTCTCCGCTAGAGGTTATGATGAAAAACTCTATCCATGGGGAAACATATTTGATCCTTCACGGGCGGCCTTTCACCAACGGGGAACCAGCCCCGTTGATGCCTACCCAACCGGTGTATCTTGGAATGGGATTTTTGGACTAGCTGGTAATATTTGTGAGTGGTGCGCTGATTGGTATGCTTCATATGACCCGTCCGCATTACACAACCCTCGCGGCCCAGAAGAAGGAAGCATGCGAGTTTTACGTGGTGGGTCACATTTCTATGATGAGCCCGAATTATTGCGTAGTGATCGTCGCAACAAGCATTATCCAAGCATCGTCGGCAATAGTTATGGTTTTCGCGTAGCGGAAGGGGGCATTGTTCCCCCAAATGGCTTAGTTAAAAAATAGAGTGAAATTTATTAAGAGAGGGGCTGATATAAAGGCATGAACAAAGTAACGACTCAAGGCACTGCCGCTCAAATCAGGCAGCTATCAGCATTAACTGCCCGGCTGGTAAAAACGGGGAGCATTAGTCCCTCTCAAGGAGAAAATAGGGTCGCTAAACTAATTGTTAGAACCATGCAACGCGGAGGATTTTCTATCGCTGATCCGCTAACAAGCGATGTCCTTCTATCCGCCAGCACCGGCTTAATTCCACTGCCCGACGGAAGGGCAAATGCCTTTGCCTTCCTGCCCGCCTTAGAAAGAACCGATAAAACATTATTACTATTTGGCCACATGGATACTGTTGGGATAGATGATTTTGGCCAGCTAAAAGGTGTGGCAAACGATCCCGTAAAATTAAGAAAGGCTCTCATAGAAGAAGGAAGCGAAGCTGAGGCCATTAAGGACTTACTAACTGGGAACTGGATGTGCGGACGTGGGTCATTGGATATGAAGAGCGGTCTCGCCATTGAAATGACAACCTTAATTAATCTTCGCAGTAATCCTTCCAATGGGAATATTCTTTTTATGGGAATGCCCGACGAAGAAAACGATTCGGCCGGTATGCTGGGCGCTGTCCCATTTTTAAAACATTTTGCCGAATTACACCAGCTCAACCTAATGGGAGCCATTAATGCCGACTATACTACCGAAAGATTTCCAGGAGATAGCAACCGCTATTTGTATTTGGGAACAGTTGGTAAACTTTTACCAACTTTTTTAGTCATTGGCAGTACAACCCACGTGGGAGAGATTTTTAACGGGATCAACCCTTCATTAATCCTTGCCCAGCTAGCTGCTCAAATGGAAACTAATCCGGCCTTTTGCGATACAATGGAAGGAGAAACGACCCTTCCCCCCACTGCATTAAAGTTTTCCGACCTAAAAGCAGGTTATAATGTGCAAACTCCGCTCTCTGCCTGGGCATATTTTAATTTATTCACCCATTCAATGACTCCGGAAAACGCCATGCAGCATATTTTGTCTATCGCTCGGGAAGCAGCACATAGGTCCCAACAAATATTGCGGGCAAGAACCAGGGATTTTAATGTGCGGACTGGCAGCAACCATCCCGATACCCAAATTAACATTTCTGTTTTGCCTTTTGACGAATTAGCTACTGGGCTTACAATTGATTCTTCGGCTGCTGCAATAGCTACCGATCCACGGGATAAAAGCCGACTAATTGTTGAAGATTTATGGAGAAGGTCGGGAAGATCGCTTGGTAGACATGAGGCGGTGATTATCCCATTTTTGTCTCCACCTTACTATCCACATGGACATGTTTCGAAGGAAGAATCGGCCGCTTCCTCTTTTATTTCAGCAGCAACAGCTAGTGCAAAACGGGCCGGATTAGCCGTCAGGAAATTTTATCCGTATATTTCGGATGCCAGCTTTCTGCGGGCGCCCATGACCGGAGCAGACATGACCAGTCTATTGCCTTTATGGGAAAAGGGCTATCGTCTTCCCATCGAAGACATTCGTGCATTAAATTTACCCGTAATTAATTTAGGACCTTGGGGAAAGGGGGCGCATCAGAGAATCGAAAGAATTGAAACCAGTTATTCTTTTGGAAGGCTTCCACAAATTATGGAAGATGTTATCCGTAATACCTTTAGATAAAAAAACAAGGAGGAAAAGAAAATGGCAGTATTAAGTATTGGTTCAATCCACGTGCAAAAATTATACAGAGGAATGAGGACTCCTGAAAGCACAATGAAAATTGGGGGGGAACGCTTGGCCCACATCCTAGGGGTTAGGCCGGGAACAGCTTCTTTCGGGAGAATTGCTTTCGGCAATCAAGAATTAGATCTCAGGGAAATAGTAAACTTGGCTGCTCCTGCCGACATAGCCGTAAATGGCAGGGAAGAGATTGACGCGGCAAAAGCACAAGCAATTTTAGCTGCTAGAGTAACTGGCAACTGGGAAACGGCCAATGGATTGCTTGGAACTAATTTGCACGCAAGCCGCACGATAAGAAGATCGCTAGCTTATACTCTTTTGGAAGAAGGAGTAGCAGCCTTTAACCGTTTAAGAGAATCCTTAAGTGAAGCAACTGTTAATCTGCGCGGCGTCGAAATGCCCGAGATTGACCTTTCTGGCGCTACCCTTTCTGGTGCAGAATTAGCGTTTGCCAATTTGTCTAGGACACGTTTCTCGAGTAAGACCAGATTAGACGGTGCAGATTTAACCGGCGCAAACCTAGCTGGGGCAGATCTATCAAATGCAGATTTGTCAACGGCGCTTGTTGCAGAGGCGACCTATTCTAGCGCTACTCGATTTCCAGCAAATTTCGATCCTGCAAATCTTGGAATGATAAAAATAGGATAATAAAGGAGGAAATAATATGACAACTTTAATCGGGACAGCGCTTAGGAATTATTCTCATCTCAAAATGGACACAATTAGAGCCTCAATTCAAGAATCAGTTGGCTCATTAAGGTCAAGATTGAGAGAAAGACATCGAGGGACATTGGTTCAACAGGCAACAGAGGTTGCCAGAAAGGGGGCAGCTCTCAGCATTTATTGCCCAATCAACGTAGCACTTGCCCACACCGCCGCACCAAGATTGGAAGCGGTCGCTAAACCGGACTCACAGTCAAGGATTTTGTCCAGAAGGCCAATGACAATTGTAACTGTTAACTCCGGTTTTTGTGCCGGAAAATCTACCGATCCCAACCTGCAAACCCCCAACATGGTTGTAAGCAGATTGCGGGAAATGCTTTTAACTTTAGGCGACCAATGGAAATCCATTGGTAAAAATTTAAAATGGGTGCATGCCCCTACCGTATTTTACCCAAGCAAACCGATTGAATTAGCAAGGGTGGATGATCGCAATCCCAATTCGTTTAAGTATATACGAGAAGCTGTTCTAAATTACTACTTTTCTTATTCAACAACTATTAATGGGGTGCTAGAGAGAGGATTTTCTCCATTACTCGTCGGAGGAGATCATTCTTTGGCTTTTGCGAGCGTCTCTACCGTAAGCAACCACTATTTTAGAAAAACTGGAAAAACCGCCGGATTGGTTTGGGTTGATGCCCATGGAGATATAAACACTAGAGCTACTTCGCCGTCAGGAAATTTCCATGGCGGACCAGTTGCTGCCCTGCTTGGGATATCCAACACAGTTATGGATCTTTTCATGGAAAAACCATTAAACCCCAGAAACATCGTATATATTGCCATTAGAGATTTGGATCCAGGAGAAATTGCAACTATTGCCCGTCTTGGCATAAAAGTTTTTAGCGCCAAGGACATTGAAAAAGATGGATTGGAATCGGTAATGCAACAAGCCAGAGCCATTGCCGGCCAAGGAACCTCTGGTATTTGTGTTTCATTTGATATTGATGGAGTTGAAGGAACCCATGTCCCCGGAACAGGAACTCCGGTTAGTGTTGGAGAAAATATGGACAAGAGGGGCCTTACTCCTCAAGAAGCCAAAGATATGGCAACCATTTTCGGGAGCTGGAGGAACCTTATTTCTTTTGACATGGTAGAAGTAAATCCCGAAATTGATCAAAAACCGGGGTTTCCAACAGTCCAACTCGCCAGTGAAATTCTTACAAACTTTATTGTCAGCCGTAACGACACTTCCATAACATAGCAACAATTTGGCGAATAGTCCAAATAAGGGGGAAAACATGGCAATCGATAGAGAAATGGGCCTGCAGAGATTAAGATTTATTCTGCCCGGAAGGCATACACAGCCGATGCTGGCAACCCATCCTGCTCCAAGGACGGAAGGAGTTCCAACCATTGCCGGCTTAGGCAGTCCTTTGCGGATTGCTACCCGTCCCCCTCTCTTTAAACCTTTATTGCAGAGAGAGTTTTTTGCAGCTTTAGCCACAGCTTTCCCTGCCTACCAATTAACCCCTGAAGTAGAAAAACAGCTAGGAGTTACTTATCCAAAACTAGCCGATCATGGCGATTATGCTATCCCCGTTTTTGCTCTGTCCAAAGCGATAAGACAAGCTCCTGCAACTATCGCCGAAAAAATTGCCTCCGAAATGCGCGCCAATCCGGACATTAACCGTTATTTCGATATTAATGTGATTAATGGTTATATTAATTTCCGCTTTAGTGATGCTTTTTTGATGGCCTCTGCCACTTCCCTAGATTCAACTTTTGGGAATAACGATACTTTGGCGGGACAAACCATTCAGGTTGAATGGGTCTCGGCTAATCCAACCGGACCGTTACACATTGGCCATGCTCGCTGGGCGGTGATGGGAGATTTACTTTGCAAAATGCTCGAAGCCTGTGGCGCAACTGTGCAACGCGAATTTTATGTTAATGACGCCGGCGCCCAGATTGAGCGCTTTAGGAAATCCGTCCAAGCCGCCAAAGAAGGAAGCGCCATCCCGGAAGATGGCTATCATGGACAATATATCTATGAAATTGCCAAACAAGGGGGAGACCCTGTTTTGCTTATGATGGAATATCAACGTCTTTCACTGGAAGCCATCGGTGTCCATTTTGATCGTTGGTTTTCGGAAAAAACCCTCTACATTCCCGATGCAGAAGGCAGAACGATGGTAGATAAGGGCTTAGCCATTTTAGAAGCTGCCCACTTAACCTACCGCGCCGCCGAAGGAGAACAGGTTGACGAAGAAATAAACGCTCCCGTAAACAGAAAAGGACAAGCCCAAACCGGAGAAGCCTTATGGTTTCGTTCTACCCAATTTGGTGACACTAAGGACAGAGTACTCATCAAGGCAAATGGCGCTGCAACCTACTTTTTAGGAGACATTGCTTATCACTTAGATAAAGTTGGGCGTGGCTTTGATTTCTTGTTCAATATTTTAGGGGCCGACCACGGCGGTTATGTCGCCCGTCTTTCAGCTGCGATCCAGGCTTTATCTGACGGAAAACAAGGCCACCACATAATCATTGGCCAATTAGTTAAATTACTAAAGGAAGACCCCGATTCACACCAACTAGTAGAGGCCCGCATGTCAAAACGCACCGGCGAAATGGTCTCTTTGGGAGATATAACCGAAGCTATTGGGGCAGATGCGGTACGCGTTTTTATGGGGAGCGCCGGATTTGATACCGCCGTAAATATCAATTTGGATGTTGCTACCAAAAAGTCTTCTGATAATCCAGTATTTTACATCCAGTACGCCCACGCCCGCATTGCCCAGTTATTAAAAAAAGCACAGGAACAAGGCATCACTCCAGCCACAACCATTCCTGCCGATTATAGACTAAATACCGAAGAGAGAGCGCTATTAGCAGCTATCTACAAAATACCGGATGAAATATTAGAGGCTGCTGATGCTCAGGCCACCCAGAGGATCCTTCAATTTACGATGGATCTGGCAACCCGCTTCCATGCTTTTTATCATGCGCACCATATTGTTAACGAACATGATTTGCCTACCAGCCAAGCAAGATTGGCTCTCTGCCAGGCAACTGCGCAAGTTCTTAAAAACGTTTTTGCTCTTATGGGGATTTCTGCACCAGAAGAAATGGCAGCCAGAGAAGAAGCACCAGTTTAATTATATTTATCCAGCTTGAATATGCCGGACAAGCTCAATAATGCCATCGCTGATGAACTGCACGGCGATGGCGGCAATGATAATAACCATAACCCTTGAAATGGCCTTAAAAAAAGGTCCACCAAGTTTGTTGTAGAAAACTTCTCCCCAATAGAGGGTCATGAAGCTTAAAAAGAAGTTAATTACTACCGCTATAGCTGTAGCAACAAAACCAACCGTCCCAATTAACACCATCGTAGTCGTAATTGCTCCCGGTCCAACCAGCAGCGGACAACCCATCGGCATTACACCAACATCTTGCGCCCCTTCTGGCTTGTGGTGTCCACGCACCAACAGCATAATGGCAATTGCCAAAAGTAAAATCCCACCAGCAATTTTAAAATCGCGAAGAGTAATATGAAAAATGTTGAGGATTAATGATCCAAAAAGGGCAAAGATGCTTAACAGGATAAAACCAAAGACCACCGCACTAATAAACTGCTTCAATCTTTCTTTTTCGTCCAGGTCGTCGGTAAGTCCCATAAAAATAGGCAAATTGCCCAGTGGGTCAGTGATCACAAACAAAGCCGTGACCGCCTGCAATAAACCATACCAATTAAAATCCATCACGCCCAGCATTATAACAGATGCGGACGCTAGTATGCTAGAATATCAAAGAAAGCAGGCAAAATATGATTTTTGATTCGCTAGAAAACCTAAAGAAATACAAAGGGATCCCCAATCTAGAAGATCTCCTTGAGTTTATTCAAAACCACTACTTAGCTTCTCTGCCAGAAGGCGACATCGCCATCAAAGGCAAGGAATTATATGTAAAAGTTTTGCATTATTTACCAAAGGAAGTAAAAGAAAAGAAATTTGAAACCCATAAACTTTATGCTGACATACAGGTGATCATAAAAGGCTCTGAAAAAATATTACTGACAAACGAGAAAAACCTACACAAAATTACCGATTATGATTCCAAAGATGATTATCAGCTTTTTTCATCCCAAAATGATATTTCCGAACTTATCATCGGCGAAAAGGAATTTGTTGTTTTTTTCCCGGGGGAAGCACATATGCCTGGCTGTCTTAATACTGACTTGAGTGCGCCTGTCATAAAGTTGGTTTTTAAATCTCAGTGCGGATAAAACAAACCTGACCGATTTACCTCTTCTTCCTTTTGGGTTAGAATTACAAATATGCAGCCAGAGCCAACCATTAAAATCCTCACCGAAGAACTAATCAACAAAATCGCTGCCGGAGAAGTGGTTGAGAGACCAGCCGCTGCGGTTAAAGAATTGGTTGAGAACTCGATTGACGCCGGCGCATCCAAAGTAAGCGTTGAAATTCAAGCAGCTGGCAGTAAACTAATCCGCGTTGCCGATAACGGCCGGGGAATGAGCCAAGAAGATTTAACTCTTGCGGTCCAACGCCATGCCACTTCCAAAATTAGCACCTTGGAAGACTTATTTAACATTCAAACCCTGGGCTTTCGCGGAGAAGCGCTCTCCTCCATTGCCGCGGTTTCAAAATTTGATATCGAACAAAATCCTTCAGGACAAGGCGTTACCGTTACGGCCAAAGACTTATTTTACAACACTCCCGCCCGCAAAAAGTTTTTAAAATCACCCTCGACCGAAATGGGACACATTGGCGACGTAGTTTCCAAATACGCCATGGCCTACCCAGAAATTGCCTTTGAATTAATTGTGGATGGAAAACCCCTCTTGCAATCCCCTGGATCAGGAAAACTAAAAGATGCCGTCTTGTCGGTTTACGGCTTAGAACTAGTTAAAGACTTGATTGCAATCGAAGGTAAAATTAACAACATTAAGGTCTCGGGCCTCATTAGTTTGCCCACTCTAACCCGGGTGGATAAAAATTATGAGAATTTTTTTGTCAACCGTCGTTTTGTAAAAAACTTCTTACTCAACCGGGCACTTGAAGACGCTTATCGTACTTTAATTCCCAATAATCGTTATCCTGCAGCTATTGTCTTTATCGATGTCGATCCCAAACAAATCGATGTTAACGTCCACCCCACTAAACGCGAAATAAAGTTTGCCAATAATCAGGCCGTAATGGAAGCTGTTCGCACGGTTGTTCAGCAAGCCTTAGGCAACAAAACTCCCATACTCCATACTCCAAACTCCAATCTCCATACTCATTCCCACTGGGATCCTCCGTGCCAGAAATGGGAACCAAGCATGGCTGACGTTCTCTTTCCGGTAGAGTGTGCGACTGGTGAAAATCTTCCTTTAAGGCCTGTTAGCACTTACAAAGATACCTACATTATTACCACTGATGGAGAAGACCTGGTAATGATCGATCAGCACGCGGCTCACGAACGAGTGTTATACGACCGGCTCACAGCTCACAGCTCACAGCAAGCCCACGTTGAACAACAAACTTTGTTATTGCCCGAAAATATTGAGTTGGATACAAAAAGTTATTCAACAACCAAGGCAAATTTAGATTTACTGCGTGAGCTAGGCTTTGATTTGGAAGAGTTTGGCGGAAATGCCTTAATTTTACGCGCTGTTCCATCAATCTCGTCCAAGCTTAACCCTAAACAACTCTTACTAGATATCGTGGCCGAATTAGACAATCTCGGCAAAAGCGTTCAAACCGAAACCAAACAAGAAAATATCCGCAAATTAATCGCTTGCCATAGTGCAGTCAAAGCAGGGGATAAATTATCCGCTCTCGAAATTAACCAACTGATCAAAGACCTTTATGCAACCCAAAACCCCATGACCTGCCCACACGGTCGACCAATCATGTTTCGGATGACCGAAAACGAAATTAAAAAGAAATTTGCCCGCTAGTGTAGGGGATCTCGACACTGCTGCTGTCTAAAAATCGTCGTTTTTGTTTTACTTAGCCTTGACCAGAGCTGATTAGGCTTGGCAATACAATTGCTAGGGATTGAATATCTGGTGATCAGGAAATCTGGGAAGGGAGATCGGGGAATCAGGATATCTGGATAGGGAAATCAAGACAGTAGAAAATTATAGATTTGAATAATTATTATGAAAATACGGTCTTAAAGGTTTATTTCCCCCTAATTTCCAGATGCCCGGATTCCCCTTTCCTGATTCCCCGATCCCCAGATACCCAATAGCATATTTGACAGCTCAACCCATGCTCTGTTACCATCTTATCAGAAGCGCAAATAATTTATGGCTAAGAAACAAACAAAATTAGTGATCGTTGAGTCTCCTTCTAAGGCCAACACCTTAAAGAAGTTCTTGGGGAGCGAATATACAGTAGAGGCCTCTGCCGGACATGTTATTGATCTTCCGCCAAAGTCGCTGGGAGTTAATGTTGAAAAAGACTTTACGCCAACCTACAAAACCATTAAAGGCAAAGAGAAAATCATCAAGCACTTGCAGGAAGCCGCCAAAAACGCCAGCGTAATTCTACTGGCTCCCGATCCGGATCGCGAAGGGGAAGCAATCGCATGGCACCTTTCAACAGCTCTGGGCAAAAACAAAAACATCAAACGAATAGAATTTCACGAAATCACCAAAGATGCCGTTCTATTTGCCGTTAAACATCCTAGAGAAATCGATATGGATCGGGTCAATGCCCAGCAAGCCCGGCGAATACTGGATCGTTTGGTCGGTTACAAAATTAGCCCCCTCCTCTGGCGTAAAGTCCGCAAGGGTCTTTCGGCTGGCAGAGTCCAATCGGTGGCCGTCCGCTTAATTTGTGAACGCGAAGACCTAATCAATGCCTTTAAAGCTCAAGAATATTGGACTATTATTGCCAATTTAGCAAACAATAGTAAAGTCGAGTTTTCTGCTCGTCTAATTTCCAAAGACGGGGAAGCCCTCGGTGGCCGCCCACAAGAAAAAACCAAAATTGTCGTTTCAGAGGCGGAAGCCAAACAAATTTTAAGTGAATTAGATGGGGCACAATATACTATTTCCCAAATTACCAAAAAAGAATCTCGCCGTTATCCCACCCCACCCTTTATCACCAGTACGCTCCAGCAAGAAGCATCTCGCAAACTGGGCTTTTCAGCCAAAAGAACTATGATGCTGGCTCAGAAACTGTACGAAGGGATGGATTTAAAAGACGAAGGCAGGCACGGCTTAATCACCTATATGCGTACCGACTCAGTCCGTATTGCCACCGAGGCCGAAACAGCCGTCCGCAAATATATTGTTGAAAATTTTGGCAAAGAATTTATTCCCGCTCAACCCCTTCACTACAAAAAAAAGAAACAGGCCCAAGATGCCCACGAAGCTATTCGCCCAACCTCTGTCCTGCGCTCTCCGGAGAAAATCAAAGAAAGCTTAGGGCCAGATGAATATAAACTATACGATTTGATTTGGAAAAGGTTTGTCGCCTGTCAGATGGAAGCCGCAATTTTTGATCAAACCGCCGCCGACATTGCGGCCAAAAACTATTTATTCCGCGCCAATGGATCAGTCATCAAATTTGAAGGATTTTTAAAAGTTTACATGGAAAGCACCGATGAGGACACCCCACAAGAAACTGAAGGACTTTTACCCGAATTAAACGAAAAAGAATTACTAACATTATTAAAATTATTACCAGAACAACATTTTACCGAACCGCCTGCCCGCTACAACGAAGCCTCCCTCGTCAAAGAACTGGAAAAAAGAGGGATTGGACGACCATCAACCTACGCCCCCATTATTGCTACTATCCAAGATCGCGGCTATGTTGAAAAAGAAGGGAAAGCTCTAAAGCCAACCGAAATTGGAGTAACAACCAACACCTTATTGGTGAAACATTTTCCACAAATCCTGGACATCAAATTTACCGCCCAAATGGAAGATGAACTGGATGACGTGGCAGAAGCAAAAATTAACTGGGTTAAGGCCTTAAAAGACTTCTATGAGCCATTTGCCGCTGCCCTTTCACTAGCTGAAGTAAAAATGGAGAAGGTAAAAAAAGAAATTGCCACTGACGAGGTTTGCCCTACCTGTGGCAAACCCCTTATTATCCGTGAAGGGCGCTATGGCAATTTTATTGCTTGCTCCGGCTACCCTAAATGCAAATATACAAAGCCCACCAAAGAGGACGAAGTAAAAGTAACTGAGGTCTGTGAAAAATGCGGGAAACCGATGGTCATGAAGCATAGTCGTTTTGGCAGTTTTCTAGCTTGCTCTGGATATCCAAACTGCAAAAACACCAAAAATATCATAAAAAAGATAGACGCCAAATGTCCCAAGTGCGGTGGAGATATATCCGAAAGAAGGACTCGGCGCGGCAAGATCTTTTATGGCTGCAGCAACTGGCCCAAATGCGACTTTGCCACTTGGCAGCGGCCAGCTCCAGAAAAGAAAGAAGGGGAAAATGCTTAAAACTTTTTTTACCCGTAACTTAAACATAAAGTTCTTGGCCGTTTTCCTATCAATATTACTTTGGTCAATTGCCCGTTTTTGGGGAATAAGATAAATAGATGCGCACAATCAAAGACCCAAAAGAAATGTTTGCTTTTTCCCAGCGAGCCAAAAACCATGGCAAGACAATTGGCTTTGTGCCAACTATGGGTTCCTTACACGAAGGGCATCTTTCCTTGGTTGCCGAAGCCAAAAAGAGAGCGGATCTTGTAGTTGTTAGCATCTTTGTTAATCCATTACAGTTTTCGCAAAATGAGGACTTCAAACAATACCCCCGCAACCAAAAACATGATAGCAAATTACTGGACAATTTCGCCGTAGACGCCCTTTTTATTCCTGAAGCGTCCAAAATGTATGCGGACAAGTTTACCACCACCGTGGACGTTGGCGATCTCGGCAAGAAAATGTGCGGCAAATCGCGCCCCCATCACTTCAAGGGCGTAGCCACAATTGTTACCAAACTATTTAATATAGTATGCCCCAATTTTGTTTTCTTTGGTGAAAAAGACTACCAACAATTTATTATCATAAAACAATTAGTTCAAGACCTAAATCTGCCGATAGAGGTTATTGGCCTGCCAATTGTGCGTGATTTCGATGGGCTAGCTCTTTCCTCCCGCAATAAAAATTTAAATGATAAAGAAAGAAAATCGGCAACCATAATTAGCAAGGCCCTTTCCACTGCCCGCGCTGAGATAGAGGCCGGGGAAAGAGACCCCAACAAAATCCTCTTCCGCATGCGCTCCCTGATTGGCAGTGAACCGGTAGTGCGAATCGATTATATTACGATTGCTAATCCTATTACCTTAGAAGAAACCAAAACCATAAAAGGCAAATTATTGATAGCGATTGCCGCCCATGTTGGCAACACTCGCTTGATAGACAATATTCAGCTCTATATAAAATGACCTCCTCTGCGAAAAAAGGGTTCAGTTTATTAGAGTGCTTAATTGTTGTTGGAATTTTGGGGATTCTCCTTACAATTAGCCTTCCGACCTTAAAGCAATATCGCGAATCGGTTATTCTGAATGCCTCTGCAATAGCCTTAGCCAGCGACCTTCGAGCGCTGCAAAACCAGGCAATGTTAAACCATGGAATTGCCAGGCTTTCTTTGTCAGCTTTAAAGCCCCCTGCTCCAATAAAGATTTTATCTTTCTCATCCATTGCATTTTCTCCGTCCGGACTTCCCATCGTTGGCGGCAGCGGGACAATTGTATTGGGTAGCTCAGCCAGCATAAGCAAAAAGATAATTGTTTCTTCCCTGGGGAGGATCCGCATTGAATAACCAAAAAGGCTTTACTCTAATTGAGATGTTAACTGCTTTTGCCCTGCTTATTTGTATCAGCATGGGTCTCAACTATTTACTAAAAAGCGGCAAATGCGCCATTTCATCTGCCACGAAACAGCGTCAGGCAATATATGCCGCTCAATCAAAGATGGAAGAAATAAGAGCTGTCCCCTTTTCTAGTTTGGCAGCATTCAACAAAAATTCTTTTGCCGATGGAAAGGGGAGAATTAGCATTAATTCAGTTGCTTCAAATCTTATGCTAATAACCCTTGAAATGCAGTGGTCAGCCAATAAAAGACCCCTGCGATTAACTACCTTAAGGAGCAATTTGTGATGCGCAAAGGCTTTAGCTTGGTAGAAATGATTATCGCCCTTAGTCTTTTTGCGTGCTTATTTTGCAGTTTATATTATTTTACTGGCCAATCTATCCGTTTTTGGCAACGAGCGGCAGATAATTGCTCCCACCAGCAGACCGAAAACTTTGTTTTGGAGCAAATCATAACAGCAGTCCGCCAATCCGATCAAATTATGCCAACTTCAAGCACCTCGACATTAATTCTTTCCAGCGAAGGGGAAAACCTGCAATATTCATTAACAAACCACAAAGTCCAACGCAAAAAAAACGGATCCATTGGTTATCTGACGGATGAAAATGAAATTAACCAATTGTCGTTTGCCTATCCTTCCGCCAAGCGAGTTCAAATTTCCCTTGAAACAGTTTCAGCAGAAGCATATATGAGAAATGGCAATGAAAACTAAACATGCCGGGTTTGCTCTGCTGAGCGTAATATTGCTTTGTACTCTTTTGTTTATAGTAGCTGGCTTATTTGCCAAAATAGTCTATAATTATTCTTTGGGGAACAACGGGTTGCAACAAAGAGCCCAAGCTTATTATCTGGCAGAGGCAGGAATTGAAAAAGGAAAGACAGAAATTGCCGAAAATCCCGCCTGGTACACCGACCTCCCCAATCATGCCGAAGATGACACTGAGTGGCTTATCAATTCTGCCGCCGGTCAAACAAACAGCCTAGATTCTGGAAAATTTAAAATTATACGGGAACAAGGCAAAAGCATTCTATATGCGGTTGGTTTTCAGGGAGAAGGGGTTAATGTCCAAAAAATTGAATTTGCCCCCTTTCCTTTTAAGGAGAAAAAATGGGAAATTATCTAATAGCGGCAACTTCGATTATATTAGCGATCACAGGTCAATTACTAATGAAAAAAGGGATGATGGTTTTTGGAACCTTTCAAATTTCAGATTTACTCACTAAAATTGTCCCCATGTTTCTTAACCCCTACGTCTTCCTTGGCTTTTTTTGTTTTGGGCTAAGCTCAATTTTCTGGTTAGTGGTCCTATCTCGTCTCGAAATTAGTTTGGTTTATCCCATGGTAAGTGTGGCATATGTTATCGTCGCCATTTTTTCCTGGTATGTCTTTAAAGAAAATTTATCGGTTATTCGCTGGGCGGGGATTCTGGTTATTCTTCTCGGGGTATTCTTGATTTCGCGCAGTTAATTTTAACTTTTTCCGTAAAATTTGGTAAAGTCTTCGGGTTTCATATTGTCAATAAAGTCTTTGAATTTTTTAGTTTCTTCCTCGTCCTTCTCGGCATTTACCAATTTGGCCTGAACCATTACTGTTTCAGAAACTAATATTGGAATGTGAGCACGGACGGCGATGGCAATAGCATCCGAAGGTCTTGAATCGAGCAGAATTTTTTTTCCTTCCTTCTCAACTTCAATCGTGGCAAAGAAGGTCCCCTCTTTTATATCACTAATAATTATTCTCTGGATGCTCCCTCCCATTTTCTCGACCGCGCTTTTTAGCAAATCATGGGTCATAGGCCGAGGGGGCTTAACGCCTTGCAGCTCCATGGCAATGGCTGCAGCTTCAAATATACCAATCCAGATAGGAAGAAAATTTATTTCGGCAGCATCACGCAACAATACCAGAGGAGACATGTTTTTGGGATCAAATCCCAATCCACCAATCTGCAGTTCGATCATTTTGCGCTTATTTTAGCGATCAACTTCTTCAAATCATCAGCATGATTAATGGCCATGTCGGCAAGCATTTTTCGATCAATTATAATGTTCTGTTTTTTTAGTAAATGAATAAAGGAGCTATATTTCATCCCTGCTTCTTTTAAGAAAGCATTGATTCTGATAATCCAAAGACCTCGCATGGTCCTCTTTTTAGTTTTGCGATCAACCGTGGCATGTCGTTGAGCCTTATAGACCGCTTGCTTAGAACGCCTAAACTGGACTCTTAGTGAACCACGAAAACCCTTTGCCCTGGCGCGAACCTTCTTGCGGCGGCGACGAGCAACAAATCCACGTTTTACCCTAACCATTTTAAAAACCTCCCGGCAGCATGAGTTTTACTCGAGCCCTATCAGAATCAGACACCATGCCTGCTTTTCCAAGGCCCCTCTTTGATTTTGATCGCTTCGTGGCTAAAAGATGTCTCATGCCCGAATGATGACGCTTTACTTTGCCGGAACTTGTAACATGAAATCGTTTTGCGGCTGCTTTTCTGGTCTTTATTTTTGGCATTTTTTTACCTTACTTTGGGACAATAATTGCAATTAGCAACTTCCCGAACATTTTGGGCGGTGATTCAACCTTTGCAACATCCGTCACCGCATCAATTAATCTTTCCATTATCTTTTTCCCCAATTCCGAATGCATCATTTCTCTTCCCCGGAATTGGAGAGTTGCTTTTACTTTATTCTTTTTCTCAATACACTCGCGTACCTTTTGGACGCGGACTTCAAAATCGTGTTGGGCAATTTTGGCAGAAAGCTTAACTTCTTTTAAGACGCCGGCTTTTTGAGCCTTACGAGCTTCTTTGTCGCGCTTGCTTTCTTCATATTTCAATTTTCCGATATCACTGATCCGGCAAACTGGAGGGTTGGCATCTGGTGCAATTAAAACTAAGTCCAAACCTCTCTCGCGGGCGGCACTCAAGGCATTCGGCAGAGGCATAACCCCCAACTGCCCACCAGCTTCATCCACAACTCGAACCTCTCGAGCGCGAATCCTATCGTTTATGATGAAATACTTAATACCTAATTAACCCCCGATGTCTCTATTATATACGATTTAGCTTTTCTTGTCTATCTCTAAGCGCAGAAGGGCAACAAAATCGATAAGACTGATTGAGCCCATATCGCCAGTTGTTCGGTGTCGCAAAGACAATACGCCGGCTTGTTCTTCTTTATCGCCCAAGATTAGCATATAAGGCACTTTTTGCATTTGGGCATCACGGATCTTGGCCCCAATTTTCTCGCGCCGCGCGTCAAGCTCAACACGAAACCCATTATTTTTTAATTCATCCGCCATTTTTTGGGCATAAGCATTGTGGCGATCGGCAATCGGAAGAAGAATGGCTTGTACCGGCGCTAACCAGAGCGGGAAATTGCCCGCATAATGTTCTATCAGCGCACCAAAAAAGCGCTCAATGCTCCCCAATACCGCCCGATGAACCATTACTGGAACCTGTTTGGTTCCATCTTCGGCAGTATAAGACAGATTAAAGCGCTGCGGCAAATTAAAATCAACCTGAACAGTTGGCCCCTGCCAAAGACGACCAAGGGCGTCTTTTAATTTAACGTCAATTTTGGGCCCATAAAATACGCCAGCTCCGGGATCAATTTGAAACGGAATATTCCGATCTTGCAGCGTTTTTTCTAAAACTGAGGTTGCGTGATCCCAGTTTTCAATTGTTCCCGCATAGCTTTCGGGGCGAGTAGAAAGATTAACTTCATATTCAAACTTGAAGACTTGCATCACATAATTAATGAACTCCAATACAGCTAAAATCTCATCTTCTAATTGTTCCGGTCGGCAAAAGATATGGGCATCGTCTTGCGTAAAACCACGAACTCGAAGCAGGCCGTGTAAGACCCCCGATTTTTCATAGCGATAAACCGTCCCTAATTCAAAAAAACGCATGGGTAAATCTCGGTAGCTGACCGGTTTGCGCTGATAAATTAAAATATGACCCGGGCAATTCATCGGCTTGATGACATAATCCTGCTCATCGATCTGCATAAAATACATGTTTTCTTTGTAATAATTGGTATGGCCAGAGGTGTTCCACAAATCCACTTTGGCGATGTGGGGAATATTAACTAATTCATAGCCTCTTTTTAAATTTTCGTCCTTTAAAAAAGTTTCAATAATGTTGCGAATAATCGCGCCTTTGGGATGATAATAGACGAAGCCCGCCCCTGCTTCTTCGTGGATAGAAAACAAATCCAGGTCTTTGCCTAATTTACGATGATCCCGCTTTTTTGCTTCTTCCAGATTTTTTAAATACTCATCTAATTCTTTTTGTGAAAAGAAGGCAATTCCATAAATTCGTTGCATGACCGGATTAGTTTCAATCCCATGCCAATAGGCTCCGGCAATAGAGGTCAATTTAAAAGCTTTGATGTGACTAGTGGATTCCAGATGAGGGCCGCGGCACAAATCGATAAAATCTCCATTGCGGTAAATAGTTACATTGTCGCCTTCTATTTCCCGAATCAGTTCAACTTTAAATTTTTGTTGTTTTTCTTCAAATAACTTAGTCGCTTCCGCTTTTGAGAGTAATTGTTGTTCAAACTTTTGGTTGACTTTAACAATTTCTGCCATTTTATCTTCAATTTTGGGCAAATCTTCGGGGGTTAATTGCTGAGGGATTTCAAAGTCATAATAAAACCCGTCTTCAATCGCCGGGCCAATCCCTAATTTCGCTTCAGGAAAGAGAGAAAGCACCGCTTGCGCCATGACATGGGCCGTCGAATGTCGAAGAGTTTCGAGATCAGGGTGAGACATATAAAATCAGTATAGCACGGGGTGAAAAGCACTGTAAAGAAGGGAAAATGGGACAATCAGCGATATATACGAAGATTGATCTCTGGTTTCCCCAGCCAATTTTCGCTGTTGAGGTTATATAAAGCGCGCGGAGAAAGCGTCCCACGCATACTAAGCATGGCCTGCGCAATACGCAAACCCAGAAAAGCGAAAACCCAACTTCTTATTTCTTCAAAATCCATACCAAGCTTATCAGCCATATGATAATGAAAGAGCTGAAAGATGCCCATCGCCATCATTGGCCATTTTTCTATTCGCTTAAAGCCATTATCTTTATTGGTTTCATAACACAAATCTAGGTCGGCTTGATCGACCGACAAAAACTGGTCAATTAAGGATAGATAATGCCCCTGCATCGCACGGGCAGCTGCTTTTCCGTAACTTTTTTCGGAGAGATGCAGAAAAAAGGCCGTAAACTCAGCATCCCACTCTCCGAAAGTGAGCGGACCAAGCAGTAGTTTGCGGGGGATATCGGCCGCGTTTATAACTGGCGAAGAATTTTGTTCAGAATTTATAATCGCAATTACTTCTTGAGGAACAAGCTGCTTAGTCTCAATATTGTTTTCCATGTGCATTTCATAAATATTATCGGAGGAAAACCAGAAAAACTTGCGTGAAAGCTATGCCGGGGAGTTTTCTCTTGCCCATTTGTCGGCGGCTAGAATATCTTCCAATGTTGGGTTTTCAATGTTTTGGTGCTGATCCATCGCCGCTTTAATCTTCTCTGCAATCTGGCCAAAATTAATTTTCCCTTTGAGGAACAACTTTATCGCTTCTTCGTTGGCTGCATTAACCACGGCTGGCATGGTTCCCTTTTTCTGCCCAGCTTCATAGGCAAAGCCAAGGCAAGGGAATTTAATTTTATCGGGTGGAAGAAAGCTCATTTCCATAGTTTTTGCAAAGCTTAAACGACTCCACATGTTAGGAAAGCGCGTTTCTTCTAGCAAAGCGTACTGGATCGGAATGCGCATGTCCGGCGCCCCTAGCTGGGCTTTAACCGAACCATCCGCAAACTCAACCATCGAATGAATAATGCTTTGCGGATGGACAACAACTTCAATTTGGGAATAATCTAGACCAAATAAATAATGGGCCTCGATTACTTCAAAACCCTTATTCATTAATGTGGCTGAATCAATGGTAATTTTGGGCCCCATTTTCCAGGTTGGGTGCTGGAGCGCTTCTTTTGCGGTCATCAAAGCCATCTTTTCAGACGGGGTTTTTAAAAATGGGCCACCTGAAGCGGTTAGAATTAACTTTTTGATGCTTTTTGGGTCCTCGCCTTTTAAGCATTGGGCAATAGCGCTGTGTTCCGAATCAATGGGAAAGATTTTTATTCCAGCTGCCTTGGCCTCGCGCATAAAAATTTCGCCGGCTGCCACCAAAACTTCTTTGGTCGCTAAAGCAATATCCTTTTTGAGTTTGACCGCCTCAAGCACCGCCGTTAAAGCTAAAGATCCGGGGATAGCTACAACCAGCATTTTGGCTTCAGGAATAGTCGCAACTTTCAAAAGGCCTTCGGCACCAAACACAATTTGAACTTTTGAAGTTCCTAGTTTTTCTTCAACTTTAGCTTTTACAGCTTCGTTTTCAACCGAAACCAACTTGGGAGCAAACTTTTTAATTTGTCCAACGATTAAATCAACTTCGTCTTTGGCAGCTAGGGCGACAACAGTTAAGCTACTGGGGAAAATTGAGACGACTTCCAAGGTTTGTTTGCCGATGGAGCCAGTGGAACCAAGAATTGATAGCCCTTTTTTCATGATAATTGATTTTATACCAGCTTCAAATTTATATCCAGTGCCTTAGAGGAATGCGTTAGCTCGCCAATCGAAATAAAATCCACGCCAGTAGCGGCAATTTTCGCAACTGTTTTTAAATTTACTCCGCCAGACGCTTCGGTTTTTATCCCAGCCTCTTTGCATAATTTAACCGCTTGCCTTAGAGTTTTAATCTCCATATTATCTAAAAGTATCCTCCCAGCCCCCACTTCAATTGCTTCTTTGACTTCCCCTATTGTCTTTGCTTCAATTTCCGCCCTAAGCCCTCTCCATCTTCCCTTGCCCTTCCTTGCCTTTCCTTGCCCCTCAACTGCTTCAATCGCTTCTTTCACGCCTCCCGCCAAAGCAATGTGATTATCTTTAATTAACACAGCATCGTAAAGCCCCATCCGATGGTTAGTTCCGCCACCACACTTGACCGCGTACTTTTCCAAGGAACGTAATCCTGGGATCGTTTTTCGAGTATCTAGCACTTTGACCATCGACAATGGACCCTGGACTTTTGCAACGAATTTTGCCGTCAGCGTAGAAACCCCAGAAAGATGTTGCAGAAAATTTAACGCTACGCGCTCGCCCGTTAGTATCCCGCGAGCTGGCCCAGACAGTTCAGCTAAAATTGTCCCCGCCTTAACTAATTGGCCATCTCGGCATTTTGGAATAAATTTAATTCTACAATCGATCTGCCGAAAAACCTCACGGGCAATGTCTATCCCCGCAATAACTCCGGCTTCTTTAGCGCGAATAACCGCTTTGGCAATTTTATCTCTTGCCACAATCGCATTGGTCGTGATATCTCCCGTGCCAACGTCTTCTTTTAGCGCCGCTTTAATTATTTCAATATAACCCATACTAGATAATAGTAGACGATCGGTGCAGCCAAAATAAAGCTGTCCATCCGATCCAACATCCCTCCGTGTCCTGGAACTAATTGGGAAGAATCCTTAACTCCAGCATCCCGCTTAATTAAAGACTCCACCAAATCACTGAACTGGGCCACGATGCCAATAATTGCCCCTAAGATCAAAGAATGTACCATTTCAAACCCAGCGTAATAACCAAACACTCCTGCCGCAATAATACAAAAAACAAAACCGGCAGCGGCCCCCTCAATGCTTTTCTTAGGAGAAACCGAAGGCCAAAGCTTATGTCGGCCAAACTTTTTTCCCACAAAATAGGCAATGGTATCTAGCGCCCAAATCGTTACCATCATAAACAATAAATAACCACCACGTTCGGTTAGCGCTCGAATGTATAAAAAATAACTAAAAAACCACCCAATATAAATCATGCCTAGCAAAGTTACCGCAATATCGACAATTGCTTCCTTGGGTCGTTGTTTTAAAAAGAGAGTGGCAATCATCGTTGCCAAAGCTGCTCCCGTAAAAATGGCCGATTGAGCAGGTTCCCAGTTTTTCTTTAGAGCAAGATATGCGAAAACAATAAAAAAGATGGTAAAAAAATTACCCACCCAATAGGCCGGGTGAAAATCTTTATTGCGCATCATATTGTAAAATTCATTGATAGCAATAATGGCTAGAAAAAGCACCATGGCCAAAAAGGGAATCCCGCCCCAATAGACACACAAGACCAAAAGAGGGACAGAGATTAAAGCCGTAATAATTCTAAGCCACATCACTCACCTGCTCTTTAGTTTTACCAAATTTGCGTGTACGTTTCTGAAAATCTTCGATGGCAGCAATTAGTTGTTCCCGGCGAAAATCGGGCCAATAAGTAGGAGTCACATAAATTTCGGCATAGGCTATTTGCCATAACAGAAAATTGGACACTCGCATCTCATTAGCAGTACGAATCAGCAGGTCAGGGTCAGGCATGTTTTTTGTGTATAGATATTGGGAAATTGTTTCCTCGTTTATTTCGTCATTTTTTAATTCGTCATTCGTCATTCGTTTACATGCATCTACTAGTTCGGCTCGCCCCCCATAATTAACCATTACATTTAAAGTGATGCGAGAATTGTTTTTGGTGGTTTCCATTGAGTTCTTCATTCTTTGTTGCAAGGCCAAAGAAAATTGTTCGAGCCGACCTAAGAAGTTAAGCTTAACACTATTGGCCATCAAATCATCGATTTCACTATCAATGGTTTGCATAAAAAGATCCATTAAAAAATCAACTTCTTCTTGTGGTCTCCTCCAATTTTCGGTAGAAAAAGCATAGACGGTTAAATATTTTACGCCAAACTCAGCACAAGCCTTGAGGATTGCTCGAACAGATTCTGCTCCTTCTTTGTGGCCAGCAATGCGCGGCAGACCCTTTGCCTGCGCCCAACGCCCGTTCCCATCCATGATAATTGCAATGTGTTGAGGAATGTTATTGCGATCCATTTGCCCATCCTAAAACTAAACCTCGAGAATTTCTTTTTCCTTAGAATGTAATATTTTGTCAATGTCGGCAGAATATTTGTCGGTTAGTTCCTGGACTTTTTTGTCCTGGGTTTTTTCTTCATCCTCGGTGATTTGTTTTTCGTTTTTCTTTTTTTTGAGAGCTTCCACTGCTTCGCGACGAATATTACGCAACGCTACCTTGCTTTCTTCCGATTCCTTTTTAACCGTTTTTACGAGTTCTTTGCGCCGTTCCTCGGAAGGGGAAGGGAGGGAAAGGCGAATAACGTTAGCATCTCTCCGCGGATTAAGTCCCAAATCAGACGACATCAAGGCCCTTTCAATATCGGCAGAAGCATTTTTATCGAACGGGGTGATCACCAAACTGCGTGGCTCTGGAGCGGAAACCTGGGCAATTTGTTTTAGAGGCACATCCGACCCATAATATGAAACCTTAATGTGATCAAGCAAGGAGGGATTGGCGCGACCAGTCCTAACCCCCGACAGGTTCTTCTTTAATGCTTCCAGTGCTTTTTGCATTTTAATTTCGCTTTCTTTAATTACATCTTGCATAGTTCCCTCCTAGTTTTCTTCGCTAACCAAAGTTCCAACGTCTTTACCAAGAATTGCTTTTTTAATATTCCCGCGCTCGGTTAAATTGAGAACTAAAATGGGGATTTTGTTTTCCATACACAGAGAAGCCGCTGTTGTATCCATAACTTTTAACCGGCGCTGAATAACTTCCATGTGACTAATATTTTTATACTTTTTGGCATCGGGATATTGCATGGGGTCTTTATCATAAACACCGCCAACTTTAGTGGCTTTTAGGATAATGTCAACGTCTAATTCGGCAGCTCGCAAGGCCGCAGCTGTGTCAGTTGAGAAATATGGGTTGCCTGTTCCTGCCGCCAGAATAATGACGCGACCTTTTTCCATGTGGCGAATCGCCCGCCGCCGAATAAACGGTTCGGCAATTGATTGCATAGGAATCGCGCTTTGCACACGAGAAGGAACCCCAATTCGCTCCAAAGCATCTTGCAGGGCCAATGAATTGATGACTGTAGCCAACATTCCCATATAGTCGCCGGTGGCACGATCAATCCCTTTAACAGCCCCCGCCACCCCACGAAAAATATTACCCCCACCCACTATGATGGCAATATCTACCCCTAACTTGCGAATTGCTTTTATCTCTTCGGCTACAACGTTTAAGATTTCGAGGTCAATGCCATATTTTTGTTTGCCGCCGAAGACTTCACCTGAGAGTTTTAAGAGGATACGTTTGTATCTAACCCTAGCCATGTTACAGCGATTATAACATAAGCCAAATCGCTTGTCACAAGCCGTTTGCTATACTATAATTCGAAGCATGATCCTTTATCCATATTTTGAGTTGGCCGCTTCGCTTTTTATTTTGCTCTTTGCCCTCGAACTCCATCTTTGGCATCACGAGAACCGCGCAGCTCGCTTCTTTGTCCGCTGCGCTGTGGTTTCTTTTTTAGCCTGTATTATGGTTTATTCGCTCCGCATTGCCTTCACTCTTGAGCTAGCCGCTTTTATCGATCGAATTGCCACCTGCTTAACAACTTTTAGTTTTGCTATGTATTTGCATTTTGCCATAATTTTTACCCGCCGAGAAAGCTTCTTCGACAAAAAATGGGCACTGCCATTATTTTATACTCCTCCCGCAATTGTGGCTTTATTAGCGTTATGTACTAATTTGATTTACAACCGCTATGACATCTTTGCTTATGGTATTATTGGGCAACCTTCGTCATTGTATTTTGTTTATGCCCTGCAAACCATGCTTTACACTTTTTGGGGAATCGTTTTGTTTTTTATTTACTCTCGGCAGGCAATCCAACCATCTGTTCGCAATCAATCTTTGGCCATTGCCATTGGGACATTGATTCCAGTCTCTATTGGTGTGGTGTTTGATCAAATTTTGCCAATTATTTTTGGATTTCACGTTTTTCCTCCCACGGTTATTTTTGATTACGCCCTGATGATATTTTTTATTTATCTAGCCATGCGGCGCTACAGCCTATTTGCTATTTCTCCATCTCTAGCCGCCAAACAAATCATTGAGACCATGCCTGATTCTCTTTTGGTAACTGATTTGGATGGGAGAATTATTTTTGTTAATAACGAGGCCCACAAATTTTTCCATGTTGACAAGGCCGAAATCCACGGCCGCAACATAAAAGACTTATTTACTGAGAAAGAAAATTACGAAAAACTTTACGATGAAGTGGTCAACAAAAAGCTGAAGATTGAACGTTTTGGGGCCCGTCTCTGTGATCCTCGGGGAGAATGCATCCCTTCTTTAATTAATTCTTCCCTCTTCCGCGACGACTTTGGTGCTCTGCTCGGCATCATCTTCATTTGTCGGGATGTAAGGGGATAATCTTCCGTTTTTGCCATAATTCTGGTAAAATATAACTACTGTGCCTCTCGAAACCACCCATTATCCTAAAGAATATGATGTAATCGTCATTGGCGCTGGGCATGCAGGAATTGAAGCTGCCTTGGCGGCAGCTCGCATGGGTTGTCAGACCTTACTCTTAACTATCAACCTTGATACGATTGCTTTTATGGCCTGTAATCCCGCCGTGGGGGGGCCGGCAAAAAGCCAATTAGTACGCGAAGTTGACGCTTTAGGCGGACAAATGGGAGTATCGACCGATTTAACTTTCTTGCAGATGAAAATGCTCAACACCACCAAAGGCCCAGCGGTTCAAGCTTTGAGAGCCCAGTCTGACCGCAATTCCTATCACGTCACTATGAAACAGGTCCTCGAAGAACAAACCAATCTTGATCTAAAACAAGGGATTGTCGAAGAACTTCTTTCCGACTCACGCCCCCATACGCCCACCGATTCACCCGACGCAACCACCACCGCTAGACGCATTACGGGAGTCCGCACAAATCTCAACATGGTTTACTCAAGCAAAACCGTTGTGGTAACAACAGGAACGTTCCTCAATGGCATCGTTCACGTTGGAATGACCCACATGGAAGCCGGCCGAGCAGGAGAATTGCCCGCTAAAGGTATGTCTGAAAGTTTGGTAGCACTGGGATTAGAACTTGGAAGATTAAAAACCGGGACTCCAGCCCGATTAAATAAACGCTCGATCGATTTTTCTAAAATGATCCCGCAGCCTGGCGACGAACCACCAAAAATGTTTTCATTTGTCTGGGAATATCAACAATACGGGTTATCGGGGAATCCGATGATCGGGGGATCTGGGACAAATCAAATTCCTTGTCATTTAACCTGGACTACTCCTCAAACTCACGCAATTATCCGAGCAAATCTTGATCGTTCACCGTTATTTCAGGGGAAAATTAAAGGAACGGGGCCTCGCTATTGTCCGTCGATTGAAGATAAAGTTGTTCGCTTCCCTGAAAAAGATCGACATCAATGTTTCATTGAACCGTGCGGGAGAGACACGCTGGAAATGTACGCCCAAGGCATGAGCACCAGCCTTCCCGCCGATGTACAACTAGAAATGCTAAGAACTATGCCAGGGCTTGAAAATGTAGAAATGCTGCGGCCGGGATACGCCGTTGAGTATGATTACGTCAAGCCCTCTCAACTCTTGCCCACCTTAGAAACCAAACAGATTACTGGGTTGTTTTGTGCTGGACAAATTAACGGGACTTCGGGCTACGAAGAAGCGGCCGCGCAAGGAATTGTAGCGGGGATAAACGCCGCACTTAAAGTTAAAGAGAAAGAGCCGCTCGTGCTGGGGAGAGAAAACTCATATATTGGAACTTTAATTGACGACCTAATCACCAAAGATATTGACGAGCCTTATCGCATGTTAACTTCACGCTCCGAATATCGCTTGCTTCTGCGACAAGATAATGCCGACCTGCGGTTGACAGAAAAAGGTTATCAGGTTGGTTTAATTTCTAAAGAACGTTTTTCTAGTTTTCAGAAAAAGAAAGCGGCAGTTGAATCTGAAACAGTTATTTCCCCGGAAACAGAAGAACAAATCGCCATAACCAAAAAATATGCAGGCTATATAATGCGCCAATTGCAACAAATCGAGCGTTTTAAAAAACTGGAACACAAAAAATTGCCCTCGGATTTTGATTACTCGGAACTACGAGGATTATCTAATGAGGCTCGAATTAAACTGGCCAAAATTCAACCCCTTTCCATCGGACAAGCCACCAGAATTGCGGGAGTTTCTCCAGCCGACATTTCTGTTTTGCTAATTCACCTTGAAACCCGTGGACGCTCAAAAGAATCTATGCTAAAATAATGCCCGATTGATTGTTTAGGAGGGAAAAATGAAAAAGATAATTGGAATTCTTCTCGGGGTTACGTTTCTAGCTACAATTGCCTCAGCCGCTTCGGTTTCTTCGATTGGTTTTATCGATGTTCAGAGAGTATTTAAAGAATACAAGGCCACCTCTAAGGCCCAGGATGAATTAAAAAAACAAGAAGAATCATTTAAAAAAGAATTTGAAGAAAGCCAGGCAAAACTAGAGAAGGCCGAGAAAGACGGAAAAAGCAAGGAAGTTTTGGAAAAAATGAAAGCTGAGCTGGAAGAAAAGCTGGCCCCTAAAAGAGAGACTTTGTTAAAGCTTAATGAACAATTAACCGGCAAACTACAACAAGATATCCTTGCCGCAGTAAAAAGTGTCGGCAAAAAAGTGGGAATCGACTTAATCCTCGACAAACAAGTGGTTATTACTGGCGGCACCGACCTTTCGGAATTGGTAGTTAACGAACTCAATAAATGAAATTAAAGGCCCTTGCCAAACTTGTAGCCGGACAGCTAGTGGGTGACGGCGAAGTAGAGATTGCGCATGTTGCCCAGATCGAAAACGCCCAAAAGGGCGATCTGGTTTTTGTTCTCGAGGAAAAGCTACTTGCTAAGGCCATCAACTCCAAAGCGTCTGCTTGTATTGCTAGCAAAAAAAGTGGGAATTTAAACAAGCCAGCAATCTTGGTTGATAGTCCGCGGCTTGCCATGGTGACTCTTCTCCCTCTCTTTGCCCCCCAACCACGCAAAAAACCAAGTATCCATAAAACTGCCCTTATTCCAAAGTCCTGTCGGATAGGCAAAAAAGTCTCGATTGGCGCCTATGCCGTCCTAGGAGAAAACGTAAAAATTGGAGATGGCTCACAAATTTATCCCAACGTAACAATTTATGACAACACCATTATTGGCAAAAGAGTAACGATCCACGCCGGAGCAAGGATTGGAGTGGATGGCTATGGCTACGTTCAACAAGATGGAAAACACATAAAAATTCCCCAAATCGGCACAGTTGTTATTGAAAATGATGTTGAAATCTACGCCAACGTATGCGTTTCAAGAGGGACTATGGGACCAACGGTCATTGGCGCTGGGACAAAAATTGACAGCCTTACCCATGTTGCACACAATTGTAAAATTGGTCAAGACTGTGCCATTGTCAGTCTAGTGGGAGTTGCTGGCTCGGTTACTTTGGGCGACCGTGTTTTCGTGGGTGGCCAAGCGGGGTTTAATGGCCATATTTCAATTGGAGAAAACACCATTATCATGGCCCGCTCGGGAGTAACTAAAGATATCCCCGCCAATTCAATTGTTTCTGGGTTTCCCGCTATGAACCATCGCGAAGATATGGCTAATCAAGCTGCCCTGCGCCGTTTTGCTAAAAAAGCAAAATGAAAATTGCCTTCTTTTCTAATTGCTACCTGCCCTATCTTAGCGGAATAACGATTTCCATTAAGACTCTGCGAGAAAGCTTAGAAGCTCTAGGACACGAAGTTTTTGTGGTTGGACCAGAATATCCTAATTTTAAAGAAACCGATCGGCACGTTTTACGCTTGCCTTCCATCCCAGCCCCCTACCCAGGCTATCGTTTTGTTTTTCCGTTTTCGGCCAAAGTTTTTAAGCAGCTGAAAGAAGAAAAGATCGATATTATCCATGCTCATCAGCCATTTGGAATCGGTCTTTCTGCTCTATATTTATCACGCAAATTACAAATCCCTTTAGTGTATACTTTTCACACTCTTTTCCCCCGTTATGTCCACAACGTTCCGTTCGTTCCGTCGGTAATTTCTAAAGCGATCACTGTTCGTTATCTCCGTTTCTTCTGCAATCAAGTAAATGCGGTGATCGCTCCGTCGACGATGGTTAAAAGATATTTAAAGATCTTAGGTGTAAAAAAACCAATCGAGGTTGTGCCAACGGGGGTTAATGTCGGAAAGATACAAGACACAAGGGACAAGGCACAAATATTATCCAAACATCAAATTCCAAATAATTCAAAAATACTCCTCTTTAGCGGGAGGATTTCGGAAGAGAAAAACATCTTGTTTCTTATAAAAGCATTCCCTTCTATTTTAGAAAAAGCTCCCGGCACATATCTTGTCCTGTGCGGTGGGGGACCAAAAGAGGCTGAATACCGAAAATTTGCTAAACAATTTACCGATCGGATTATTTTTGCCGGCCAAATCCCGCACACAGAATTAACCGCTTATTATCAGGCAGCCGATCTATTTGTTTATTCTTCAATCTCAGAAACCCAAGGGCTGGTTTTATGCGAAGCTAAGGCTAATGGACTCCCCATTGTTGCCCTTTTTGGCGGAGGATTAACCGATGTGGTAGAAAGCGGGATTGACGGATATCTTGTTCCGCGCAATCCAGCCATTTTTGTTGAGCATGTGGTCCGTTTATTAAACGACGATCAATTACGCGCTAAAATGGCCACAAGGGCCAAAGAAGATGCACTAGCCCGCTTTTCACCAAAAACAGTCGCCAATAAAATGATTTCTGTTTACCAGAATTTAGCCGGCATACAGATTTGCATATCAAAAGATAGTGCTTTATAATGGCAAACAACTAATTGTCAGGGGGGGGTTATTATGAAATCGTTTAGTTTAATTATTATTGGATTGGTATTGTGCTTCTCTCTTCTCAGCCCTGCCGGAGCCATCACAAATGTTTTTCCGTCTCCTTGTATCGGCGGTGAAACGGGTTTAGTTAGAATTCCTTCAGCCGATATTGTCCCTTACAAAAACTTTAATATTGGTGCAAATTTCGGCACAAAAATCACCAGCGATTCTGCTTCGGTTACCAGCGCCACCTACATGATGAATATCGGGATCTTCAACGGAATGGAGCTTGGGATTGTAGGGGGGACGGAGCTAGACACTAATCAATTGCGCGATGGAGTCTATGTTAACTCCAAGCTTTCCCTTTCTTCGGGCGATGAACCTTACCCTATGCATTTAGCCATTGGGGTTGAAAATCTGTTTTCCAGAACCCAAGCCGATGTGTATATGGTTGCTACCAAACACTTCAAGCAAGGCTTTAAATTAACTTTTGGATTCATGGGTGATTTTCC
The DNA here is from genome assembly GCA_041658745.1 of Candidatus Margulisiibacteriota bacterium. Lineage (GTDB taxonomy): Bacteria > Margulisbacteria > WOR-1 > O2-12-FULL-45-9 > O2-12-FULL-45-9 > JASEHX01. The sequence continues at coordinate 140,756 of JBAZZP010000003.1, forward strand.
TGATTCCCGCTTTCGTCCGCTGGGAATGTTAGGCGCAGAAACCAACCTAGGCTCAACCCTTTTTGTTGCGGGAGATATGCTCCTTGGCGAAACGCTATCGCAAGTTAATGCTGGAGTAAAATTGTATTTTACCCCCGTTTTTTCCCTCAACCTTTATGGTTTAAATTTATTAAACAGTACTGTTTGCAAAGACAATCGCTCAGCCTTGCTCGGGTTTAGCTGGGCCAATCCGTTTTAGGTGACATGGAAGAATCTTTATTGCGCCCACTGGTGAAAGAGATAAAAGACTACGTGCCTGGAAAAAACACTACCGAACCCGGCATGATCAAATTGGCGTCCAACGAAAATCCCTTTGGCCCTTCCCCTAAAGCCCTAGAGGCTATCGCCAAAGAAGCCTCGAAGTTACATGTTTATCCTGACCAAAAAGCTGTCCTGCTTCGAGACTCCCTTTCAAAAACTTTGGGAATTGAAAGCGAAAAGATAATTGTTGGCAACGGCTCCGATGAAATCATGCAAATAGCAATTGCAACCTGCCTCAAGCCCGGCGAGGAAGTAATTATTTCTAGCAACACCTTTAGTGTTTATGAGTTTGTTACTCGCTTATTTGACGGCTTCCCGGTTTTTGTCCCACTTAATAATTACGAACAAGACTTGGACTCAATTCTCAAGGCAATTTCTCCTAAGACAAAGGCCATTTTTCTGTGCAACCCCCACAATCCGACCGGGACATATATCATCAATCAAAAACTAAACGCTTTTTTAACCAGTGTTCCAGACAATATTTTAGTGGTTGTCGACGAAGCCTATGCCGAGTTTGCAGAAGCAGCGGATTTTCCTTCTTCCCTAGAGCAAACCAAAAAGCATGGACATGTTTTAATTTTGCGAACCTTTTCCAAATATTATGGTTTAGCCGGGTTACGAGTTGGCTACGGGGTTGCTTGTCCAGAATTGATTCACTATATGTTCCGTACCAAGTTGCCCTTTAATGTTGGCCGACTAGCTCAAGTTGGAGCCACTGCTGCCTTAGAGGATAAAGAATTCTTGGCTAAAACATTTCAAAACAATAGCTTAGGAAAAAAATATTTGTACGCCGAGCTAGATAAATTGGGATTGGACTACAAAAAAACTGAATCTAATTTTATTTTTATAAACATCAAAAAGTCGGCCGACGAAATGTTTATGGAATTAATGCGGGCGGGAATAATCATTCGCCCCCTTACTTCTTTTGGTTTGCCAGAAGCCATTCGGGTTTCAATTGGAACCCCGGAACAGAACGAAAAGCTAGTTTTTGCTTTCTCGCAAGCCTTTTGATGGCATTGGACTAGAAGGAGCTCCCGTACTTGCGGTTTCTTTTTTTTTGTTTTCTTTTGTTTTCATTGTTTCATATTTTGCCTTAACTGCTAATATTTCAGTCCGCGACTCAAAGGGCTTTTGGACTAATTTGTCTAAAGCAGGATATATTATTCTGTTCTCAACACTTTCACAACCAGGCGAAGCAGGCAATTTTTTGGCAGTTGTCGCCAAGGCTATTAATAGATTCCCCGCTTCCGCTAAAAAGCTTGGGGAAAAAGAGTTGTCCATGGCCACAATCAAATAACTAGCTACCTCCTCAACTGCGGACAGGATCAAATAGCTCTCATCTGCGGCCCCTTCTTTATAAGCAGCATTGGCACATTCTGTCGCAATCTCCGACGCCAACAGAAGCAACGCCCTCTCTTGGCTCCTCTGCCGCACTGGGTTTGCATAAAAAGGAAAGTTGTTTTTCCCTTTTAATGCTGCTGAAGCGTAAAGTTCTAGCCGTTGATTTTCGCTTAGGTTCGTTGCTTTGTGGACATCATGCACAACTTCCAATAATTCCGTGGGGGATTGTTTATGGCATATTCTACGGGCAAAAGAGTATTCGTTTTGTTGGCACCCAGAAAACGCCATCATTCCCAACATTACCGGCAAAAACCTAATTCTCATTGTGTCTTCCTTTCAGTAGAAAAAAGGGCCGCATACTGAATTGTTGTTTCTCTTCTGGTGTTTTCTAAGAACTGCATATCACTAGCAAGCAAACGGCCCAAGCTCGTTCTTACAATGACCTCTTTAGCAAACAATTCATCGTCGACACAATATACGACATTGCTTTTCCAGCTAGCGAACTTTGCCCTTGCCCCTTCCATCTTTGTCCCTGCACAGGGATGATCCTCGTTGTTGAGCGGATCTACCGCCAAGTACACTGTAATGTTTGGGTTCTGTATTCTTACAAAACCGAAGAAGATCCGATTGATTTCGTCATCTGAGAATCGGCCCACCGTTTTGTTTTCCATAAATTCAGCTTTGGCCGAAAAAGCAAGTCTATTCACAATAAGCTTAGCTAATTCCTGTGGTGTTTGCTTTTCCTCCGGCAAATTAAAAAATGCGCTCAGCAATTCTATCGGCAGCTCATACTCGAGTTTTGGCAAAAGAGCCCTTTTGGCTTCCACTATCTGCTTGCCTTCAGCTCCCATTTTTTCAGCAGTTATTTGTCCAATCAGGGCATCAAGCTCGGCAGCAATCTCGGCATCGGTTTGCCCAGCCCTTGGTTGAGCGGCTCCCCTGCCTTCCGCTTGAAAATATTTCAATGGACTAACGAATTGAATGGCCATTTGTTCTCCTTCCTATAATGAAACACGAAATCGGACATAATATTATCTGCATAAAAATAAAATAATTTCAGTTTGGTGGGATTTTATTTTTCCGAATCTTCTCCCCGAGAAAGCCATAAAGCAAAAAGATGGGAGACAGGATCATTTTGAGGAACCGCAAGAAAAGGGGTGGCAATCCCAAAGGCTTGCCCCAAGGCACTCAAAGCAAACTCTTTTCTTCTCCCCTTAGAGATTACGGCTCCACAAAGAGAAAAGAAGACCTCGCCTAAAAGACTTCTTTCGGTTAATATAAAGTCCCGACCTTGCGACGGGCCTGTCAAAGAAAGCAGCTTTATTGGCCTATATGCCGACTGTATGCCTGCCTTGAAAGAACCTGGCCTCCCCCCTTCGGCAGGATGATGCCAAAAACGTGAAAGAGGCATAAAAACTAATTGCCACTCTTTTGCCACTCGATTAGCAAATTCAGAATCCTCCGCTTTAGTATACCCGGGGAAATTTACTTCATCATAATGCTCTTTCTCAAAAACTTCCTTTCTAAAAGCGGCCACTCCCCCAAACACATTTGTCCTTGTTGGATGGTTGGTCCAATTAACTTTTGCTAAATAACCATTGGGCAACAATAGCCCATCATATTCTTCCCCAAATGGTTGGAATAGGTGAAATATTGTAGCTTTTACGCCTCCTCTCCTCGGCTTGTTCACCCAAAAGCCATCAACTCCCCCTATTTTTTTCTCTTTATCTGCTACAAATATCCTTAAGGTTTGTTCTAGGTACTCTTTATCAAAAAAAATGTCATCATCTGCAAAAAAGACAATTTCGCCAAGAGCTCTTCTTTCTCCTCTGTTCCTGGAGGCCGAAATCCCACTTATTACTTCATTTGAAACAATCGAACAGGTTATCCCAGCGGATTCGATTTTTTGTTTAAGCCCGTTATGCAAAAAGTGTCCGTCGTCAACAATGATAATTTCAAATGGTTTTATGGTCTGGGCAATTAACGAATCAACACAGGCATCAAGAACCTTGCGGCGATTACGCGTCGGGATAACAACTGAAACCCTTGGGAGATTAATCCCCGCCAAAGAACTTGGCAGGACAGACGTATATCTCCGCTCTTCTGCCGTTTTGAGTCGAGAAGAATAGTTTTTGACAAACATTCTCTTTATTGCCGCTCCAACTTTCATATTTAATAATCGTTCTGTCTCATAGTAAATTTCACAATTTAGCCAAAAAGTTATATAATATTTTTATGTCCAAACAAACTCCCCTTTATTCCCAACATATAAAGCTTGGTGCCAAAATGGTTCCCTTTGGCGGCTGGGATATGCCGGTTTCGTATAAGGGCATCATTGAAGAGCACAATGCTACCCGCAAGGCGGCGGGACTGTTTGATATTGGCCATATGGGACTGATTAAAATTGAAGGCAAAGACGATCTGACTTTTATCCAAAGTGTTGCTACCAATGATGCTTCCCTTTTGGCACTAAACGAATGCCAATATTCTATTCTTTGTACTCCTAGCGGTGGAGCAATTGACGATATTTTGGTTTACCGTTTACCGATGTTTTATATGATTATTTGCAATGCCTCTAATTTTGATAAAGTCATGGCATGGCTAACCGAAAAAGCAAAAGATTATTCTTCTTTAATTGTCGCGCCCTATGAAAATTATTGCGCTATCGCCCTGCAGGGCCCAAAAGCAATTTCGCTGACCGAAAAAACCCTAAAGGTTCCGCTTTCTTCTCTCAAACGCAACCATACGCTTTGGTGGCGCGATATTATTATCTCCCGCACCGGCTATACCGGCGAGGACGGGGTTGAAATGGTTATCGCCAAAAATGAAGTGGCAAAGATTTGGGAAATGTTTATCGCAGCGGGAGCACAACCCTGCGGCCTGGGCGCACGCGACACCCTGCGGCTTGAAGCGGGGCTTCCACTTTACGGACATGAATATAATGATCAGACCTCTCCGCTTGAAGTTGGTTATAGTTGGGCGGTAAAGTTGAACAAGGGAGAATTTGTTGGGCGAGAAGCATTGCTTAAACAAAAAGAGCAAGGATTAACAAAAAAGCTGGTTGGATTGGAAGTTGAGGGAAGGGCAATTGCAAGACAAGGGGGCGAAGTGTATGGTCAAGAGAAAGTAGAAAATGGAAAATTGAAAATAGGAACTGTATCGAGTGGAACGTTCTCCCCAACCCTGCAAAAACCAATTGCTTTGGCCTTCTTGGATCCAACACATGCCAAGATTGGAAACCTGGTCCAAGTTAAAATCCGCGAAAATTTCGCAAACGCTAAGATTGTTGCTAAATCGTTCTATAAGCGATAAAATAGGAATTGGAAATGAACCTCGACGTAAAAAAATTTTATTATTACGCTCTGTGCGGAATGGCCTTTTTTGCCTTAATGTGGGGGGCGATTGATTTCGCCAGCTCCTCTCTCGGGTTAGCCTTGGCAGGGCCTTCAGAACCCAGCAACTCGCAACCTGTCCTGCCTGAAGAGATTAATCCTCAAGCCGAAAAAAACGGAGAACAAACCTTGGATGTTTACTATCAAAAGAAAATGCTGGGCGACCGACTTTGGGATAGCTTTGCACGGGTAGTTGTTTCCGGCGCAATTTTTGCCTACTGTCGCGTCCAAGCCAAGAAAACGGAGGGAAAAGCATGAGCAATTATCCAGAAGATTTGAAATATAGCAAAGAGCACGAGTGGGTTAAGGCGGAAGGCAAAATCGCCACAATTGGCATTAGCTATCATGCTCAAGACGCTTTGGGAGACGTAGTTTACGTTGAGCTCCCTTCGGTTGGAAAAGAATTGAAAGCGATGGAAGAGTTTGGGGTAGTTGAATCAGTTAAATCCGTTTCTTCTCTGTTCTGTCCCATCAGTGGCAAAGTTGTCGAAGTTAATTCCGCGTTAAATGATGCTCCTCAGGCAGTCAACGAAGATCCTTATGGCAAGGGATGGATAATTAAAGTAGAAATGGCCAATCCAGCCGAAATCAACACACTTTTGTCTTCGGCAGATTATCAGAAAACTTTTGCTTAGATGGGAAATTATATCCCCAATACCGCCAAGGATCAAAAAGAGCTCCTAAAAACGGTCGGACAAGCTTCTCTTGAAAATCTTTTGGCTGACATTCCAGCAAAAGCACGCTTTAAGGGTGAATTAAGCCTTCCCTCCCCCCTTTCCGAGCCAGAATTATTAGATGAATTAACCGCCTTAAGCAAACAAAATAAGCCCTCTTCTTCGTTTTTGGGAGGCGGAAGTTACAACCATTTTATTCCAAGCGTGGTGAAGCATTTAGTTAGCCGTTCAGAATTTTATACAGCCTACACCCCCTATCAAGCTGAGATGAGCCAGGGAATGTTGCAAGCCATCTATGAGTATCAAAGTTTAATTTGTGCCTTAACGGGCATGGAAGCCGCCAATGCGTCGATGTATGACGGGGCAACTGCCCTAGCAGAAGCTGCGTTTCTTGCGTGCCATGCCAAAGGCAAAAACGAAATTGTTATTTCAAATAGCGTGCATCCCGAATATCGCAAAGTACTTAAGACCTATGCCAAGGCGGCCGGTTTAATAATAAAAGAAGCCCCCTATCGTCCCTTGCTTCTACAAGCCATGGACAATAAGACTGCTTGTGTGATTATTCAACAACCAAACTTTTTTGGTTGCATTGAAGAGGTTGCTGGTTTAGCCGAAAAAATCCATGCCGCTGGCGCATTGTTTATTGTAAGCGTTGACCCCATTTCGCTTGGTATCTTAAAATCCCCCGGAGAATACGGAGCCGATATTGTAACCGGCGAAGGCCAATCTCTGGGGAATCCTCGCTCATTTGGCGGGCCGGGTCTTGGAATTATGGCCGTAAAAAAAGAATTGATTCGTCACTTGCCCGGCAGAGTGGTTGGGCAAACAGTTGATCACGATGGCAAAAGAGGTTTCTGTTTAACCCTACAGACCCGGGAACAACATATCCGCCGCGAAAAAGCATCCTCAAATATTTGCAGCAACGAAGCTCTTGCCGCACTTGCCGCCTGCATATATCTTTCTGTGATGGGAAAACAAGGGTTAAAAAAAATGGCCGAACTGTGCCTGCAAAAAACTAATTACCTAAAGACTTTGCTAAAAGACAAACTGGTTTTTTCTGAACCAACCTTTAAAGAATTTGTGGTAAAAAGCTCAGCCCCCATTGGCATTGACTTATCGCTTAATTATCCAGATTTAAAAGACGCAAGATTAGTCTGCGTTACCGAGCTTTGCAGCAAAGCAAGCCTAGACGAAATAAGTAAAAAGCTATAGTTATTCTTTAGCTGTTTCTTCTTCCGCGAGAACCTCTTCTTCCTTCACCACTCTTGCCAAATCAACCAAGCGATCGTTATCGTCTAGCCGCACCAATCGAACACCTTTAGCGTAACGGCCTTGCGTCGAAATTCCCTTGGCTTCTTGTCGCATCATGGTTCCATTGGCAGAAACAAATAAAAGCTCATCGTCTTTATGGATAAACATAAACTTGGACACTTCATCGTCATCGCGCAGTTTTATGGCTATGTGCCCTTTTCCGCCACGACTCTGAGCGCCAAATTCTTTAATCGGCATCCGTTTGCCATAGCCATGATTGGACACGGCTAGAAGATCTTCCCCGTCTTCTATAATATCCATTGAAACTACTTTGTCATCTTTAGAAAGCCTTATCCCTCTCACCCCAGCCGCCGCCCTTCCCATTGGACGAACTAATTTCTCAGGGAAACGGATTAATATCCCCTTGGCCGTTCCCATAATAAGTTCATGTTTTCCTCCCGTCTTGCGAACCCAGCGCAATTCGTCACCATCTTTTATCTTTATAGCAATAATTCCGGTGCGCCTGATATTCATAAATTCGTCCAGCGATACTTTTTTAATGTTCCCATGCATAGTTGCCATCACTAAGAATTGATCTTTATCAAAGGCCTTGACCGATATCGCGGCGCTAACAATTTCCCCCATGGAAAGTTCGAGAAAGTTGGCTATTGATTGCCCTTTAGCGCTGCGCGCAGCTTCTGGCAACTCATAGGCTTTTACTTTATATACTTTTCCTTTGTTTGAAAAGAAAAGAACATGGGAGAGCGTGGAGCAAGTGAAGATTTTATCAATCACATCTTCTTCTCGCGTCGCCATTCCCGCCACTCCTCTTCCGCCTCTTTTTTGAGCTCGAAAGACAGAAACTGGCATTCGTTTTACATAGCCATCGCGGGTAATAATAACCGCAATCTCCATGTCTTCAACCAACTCTTCTTCTTCAATCGTTTCTGCTTCGCCAATAATTTTGGTAAGACGCCCGGTGCCAAAGTTTTTAACCACTTCCCCCAATTCCCTTTTAATGACACCTAAGATTTTCTTTTCGCTGCCTAATATTTCTTTTAATTCGGCAATTTTAGCTTTGAGGGCCTTATATTCTTCTTCTAATTTTTTGGTTTCTAATTGGGTTAAGCGCTGCAGCCTCATGTCCAAAATGGCTTGTGCTTGGATTTCGGATAGCTTATACTTTTTCATCAAACCGGCGCGAGCTTCATCAACCGATTTTGATTTCTTAATTAGCGCGACTACCCCGTCAATGTCCTGCAGGGCAATTAATAATCCTTCTAAGATGTGGGCTTGCTCTTCGGCTCTGCGCAAATCATATTTGGTACGACGAACAATTACTTCCTTGCGGTGTTTTATATAGCATTCAAGAATGGTTTTTAGTGCCAGTTGTTGCGGAGTGCCATCAACTAAGGCCACCATGTTGATGCCAAAAGTAGTCTGCATCTCGGTTCGTTTATATAATTGATTGATAACAATTTCAGGGTTTGAATCTCTTTTGATTTCAATATAAATACGCATTCCGTCGCGATCAGACTCGTCGCGCAAATCAGAAATGCCTTTGATTTTTTTATCTTTTACTTGTTCAGCTATGTTTTCAATGAGGGTTGCCTTATTAACCTGATAAGGCAATTCGGTAACAATAATGGCTTGTTTTCCGCCGCGAACTTCTTCTACTTCGTGCTTGGAGCGCAGAGTGATAATTCCCCGCCCAGTCTCATAGGCTTGCTTTATGCCGGCCTTCCCACAAATAAACCCGCCGGTGGGGAAGTCGGGACCTTTTATTATTTTAAAAAGTTCATCATTGCTTAGTTCTGGGTTATCGATAACGGCTTCAGTTGCTGCGACTACTTCTTCTAAATTATGGGGAGGAATATTGGTGGCCATACCAACGGCAATGCCGGATGATCCGTTAATTAATAAATTAGGAATTCTAGCCGGCAAAACTAATGGTTCTTGCAGTGATTCGTCAAAGTTGGGGCCAAAGTCTACCGTTTCTTTTTCAATATCAGCTAACATTTCAACTGCATGTTTATGCAGTCGAACTTCGGTATAACGCATAGCTGCCGCAGAATCACCGTCAACGCTTCCAAAGTTACCTTGCCCATCAACCAACATATAGCGCAATGAGAAATCCTGCGCCATGCGGACCATTGATTCATAAACCGCCGAGTCTCCGTGAGGATGGTATTTTCCGAGCACTTCACCGACGATTCTGGCGGACTTTTTATATGGTTTGCCGGGCTGGAGTCCAAGCTCGTCCATAGCATAAAGAATGCGACGATGAACTGGTTTTAGCCCGTCTCTTACATCCGGCAATGCGCGACCAACAATAACGCTCATCGAATAATCGATGTAAGACGTCTTCATTTCGTTTTCTAGCGACGCGTTATGAATTCTACTTGGATCGTCCTCCGGGATACTTTTTCCCCGCGATTTTTTTATAGCTTCTTTGTCTTCCGCCATTTTCTTAGCTCCTTAACTATACATCTAGTCTTTTGACTAGCTTGGCATTATCTTGAATAAATTGTCTTCTGGGCTCGACTTCTGATCCCATTAAGATTTTAAAGATCTCATCTGCTTCTTCTGCATCATCCAGGGCAACTCGAAGTAAAGTGCGCGATTCAGGATTCATGGTGGTGCTCCATAATTGTTCTGGGTTCATTTCCCCTAAACCTTTATATCTTTGAATGTGCATTCCATCTTTGCCCATTTTTTTAGTGACCTTGTCCAAGTCCTTTTCGTGGTAAACGTATTCTTGGGTTTTGCCTTTTTTTACCAAAAATAGCGGCGGCTGGGCAATATAAAGTTTTCCGCCATCAATAAGACGCCGAGCATATCTAAAAAAGAAAGTAAGAAGCAGGGTGCGAATGTGTGCTCCATCGACGTCAGCATCGGTCATAATAACAATTTTATGATAATTCAATTTTTTAAAATATTCTTCGTCGCTTAATTCCTCAGACCCGCCATTGCCTCCCAAACCAGAAATTACCCCAGGGCCAATAGCAGTAATCATGGTTCGAATTTCTTGTGAAGTTAATATTTTATCGATCCGTGCTTTTTCAACATTTAATATCTTCCCGCGTAATGGAAGAATAGCCTGAAAGCGACGATCTCTGCCTTGTTTGGCACTGCCACCCGCACTGTCCCCTTCTACTAAAAAGATTTCGCATTTAGCCGCGTTGGTTTCCGAACAATCCGCCAGTTTTCCCGGGAGGATAGCAGTGTCTAGTGCCGATTTCTTTCTTTCTAATTCCTGCGCCTTTCTCGCCGCGGCCCTAACACGATAGGCCATCAAGGTTCTTTCAATGATCGCCTTGGCAACTGCTGGATTCTTGTCTAGATAGGCGTTGAGATTGTCAAACACAAAAGAATCCACTAAGCCTTTTATTTCTCCATTGCCCAATTTTGTTTTAGTCTGCCCTTCAAACTGTGGGTTGGGGATGCGCAGGTTAATAACTGCCGTTAATCCTTCCCTGACATCTTCTCCAGAAAAAGACTCTTCTTCCTTGACCAAATTATTTTTCCGGGCATAGCTATTGATTGATTTAGTTAGCGCGGACTTGAAACCTACCTCGTGCGTACCGCCTTCTTTTGTTTTAATACAGTTTACAAATGAATAAATATTTTCGTCATAATAATCCTTGCAGTGTTGCATTCCAATTTCAATGAAAACATCGTCTTTTTGAGAAGAAAAAGCAATGGGAGGGACATAGAGATGTTCTTTCTTTTCGTTAAGATGCTCAACGAAGGAAACGACACCGCCTTCATATTGAAAAACTTCTTCGTTTAGCGCCTTTTCCTTTTCGCGATCATCAATCAGCGTTATTTTTACCCCTTTATTTAAAAAGGCTAGTTCGCGCAATCTGTGAGCAACAATTTTTCTCTCGAAGACAGTTTCTGTGAATATTTCGGGATCGGGCTTAAATAAAACCTTCGTTCCCGTTTCTTCTTTTCCTTTGGATGAGACAAGTTTTTCCTTGTCCGGGACTCCTCTTTCGAAATGTTGGGTATAAATCTTCCCGTCTCGCGTAATTTCAACATCCATATATTCGGACAAGGCGTTGACGCAGGAGACCCCTACCCCATGCAATCCACCCGATACTTTGTATGCCGAATCCCCAAATTTTCCACCAGCATGCAAAGTGGTCAAAACTACCTCAGCTGCAGGTCGTTTTGTTTCCTTGTGAAGATCAATTGGAATCCCACGGCCATTATCATCGACCGATATTTTTTCTCCCTTATGGATAGTAACAATAATATTATCGCAATAACCTGCCAAAGCCTCGTCGATTGAATTATCAACCACTTCGTAGATTAAATGGTGCAATCCGGCCTTCCCGGTTGATCCGATATACATAGCGGGTCTTTTTCGGACGGCTTCGATCCCGCCTAAGATTTTAATTTTCGATGCGTCATACACGGCGCCCGAATTTTTTTCTTCCTTTGCCATTAATTTCCTCCCACCTTAAATTTGATGTCTTGAATCACTTCTTCTTCTGCCAGACCATTAAATTTTTCTACAAATTCGGCTTTTAAAAATGAAAGCTCATTGGCCCAGGCGGCTGAAAATGCATTTATATGCAGGCAACGATTACTAATTTTTACAGCTTCCGTTTTGCTGCTAATCTTTTCTCCAGCGACTTTTGGCCATAGTGTAAGTAGATTACAAAGCCTAATGGTTCTGCCAACGCCGGTTTTTTCTTCTTTTAATATTTCGGTGATAGATGGGGACATTAAGCCGCGTCCTGGGTCCTTATTGGCATTACGATATATAAATAATTAACTTGCCCTTCCGGTTTAATAACTCCCGGCCCTAATGCATCCGTAAATTCTATTTCTACCTTATCTTCTTCGATTACTTTTAAAACATCGGTTACTAAGCGAATATTAAAAGCAATTTGAAGTGTTTCTTTCCCTTTTGATTCGGCTTCTAATTTTTCGCTAATATTCCCAACATCCGGTGTACTAGCAGTTAACTGTAATGTCTTCCCTTTAAATTCAAACTTAACAACATTGGCTGATCCTTGAGCAATTACTGCCGCTCGTTCGGCAGATTCCATTAATTGCTTTGTTTTAACTATCACTTTGCTCGTGGTTTTTTTGGGAATTACTTGCCTATAATCAGGAAATTGGCCTTGAATAAGACGGGAGACCAGATAAAAATCGTCATGTTTAAAAGATATTTGATCAGCAGCTAAAGTTATTTTTACGTCTTCCTTAGAGTTGACATTGTCGAGAGCTCTTAAAACCTCTTGTAATGCACGAGCTGGAATAATAGCGCTAATTGCTTTTTCATTTTCCATTACAATTTTTTCGGAGCGTTTTGCTAATCTATACCCGTCTGTTGATATAATTCTAAAGTTTGAGTCGTCCCCACCTACCCCACTTTTTCCGGCCTCCATTAAAGCTCCGGTCAAAACATACTTATCTTCACTGCTGGATGTAGAAAACTGTGTTTGTTTAATCATAGAAACCAAAATCTCTGGATTAATTGAAATAGTTCTGCCATCTTTTACTTTTGGCAAGACCGGAAATTCGTCAGGTGGAAGAGTATTTACATTAAAAAATGAATCATTATATGTAATTTGCAACGCACCCTTTTCAGACAATTTAAAACCAATCTCTCCTTCAGGTAATTTTGAAACTAGGCTTGCTAGCGTTTTAGCCCCGATAAGAATTGACCCGCCTTTAATAACTTTAGCACTAACATTTAATTCTATGCCTATTTCTAGATTATTGGCAGATATTTTTAAATTACTTTTGCTGGCTTCAACTAGTATATTACCAATAATGGGGAGCGTGCTCCGTGTAGCTACAATTCGTTCAACTAAAGAGATGCTATTTTGTAAATCACGCCTGAGACAAGAAAATTCCATATTTTCACCTCGTTCAGATTATCTTTTCTCCGACAACATTATAATACAGTTTTTCATCTTAATCCACAGTTTTATTGCTCTCTTATATTATATTTAATAAATATAATAGTAATAGAGGCTGTGGACTTGTTAATAAGTCATAAAATTATTGCTTATTAGCAAAAAACTAACAAATACTTTTCAACAGGCAAATTAAAATCTATGGATAACTAATCTGTTAACAGATAATCCACACCTCAATGTGCATAAGTTTTAAGACGCGAATTAATCTTTTTTACGGCTTCTTGAATAGCCGGATCCATTTTTAAACAAGATCGAATTTTCTCGCAGGCATGCATTACGGTTGTGTGGTCTCTACCCCCAAAATCATAGCCAATTTTAGGTAGAGACAATCCAGATAATTCTCTTGCTAAATACATGGCAACTTGACGAGCAGTGGCTATTTCTTTGGTTCTAATTTTAGCTGACATATCATCGATTTTAATACTGTAATATTCAGCTGTTGCCCGTTTTATTGCGTCAACAGAGGTTCCTGTGCCTGCTTTTTTAGGTGAAAATACGTCTTTTAGCGCTTGATCAATTAATGAAGTTGTAATTTCAGTAGAAGTAAGAGAGGCATAGGCCACAACGCGAATTAAAGCCCCCTCTAATTCTCTAATGTTAGAATCAATTCGGCTGGCTATGTATGCTAGTAATTCATCAGAAACCACCAATTCACTAATTTCTGCTTTCTTCTTTAATATGGCAATCCGTGTTTCATAATCGGGGGATTGGATGTCTGCCGTTAATCCCCATTCAAAGCGGGAGCGGAGGCGATCTTCCAGGGTTAAGATATCTTTGGGGGGGCGATCAGAACTTAGCACTATTTGCTTGCCGGCTTCATATAAAGCATTAAATGTGTGGAAAAATTCTTCTTGAGTGCGTTCTTTACCAGCCAGAAATTGAATATCATCCACCATTAATACATCAATATTACGATATTTATTGCGAAAACTAATAGCCTTGTCGTCGCGGATTGAATTGATAAGCTCATTTGTAAAAGTTTCACTGGTAATATAAAGAACTTTGGAACGAAAGTTATTAGAGGCCACTTGATTGCCAATAGCTTGCATTAAATGGGTTTTCCCTAAACCTACCCCGCCGTATAGAAAAAGGGGATTATATGCTTTGGCGGGAGCCTCGGCGACGGCTAAGGCGGCAGCATGAGCAAAACGATTCCCCTGCCCTATGACAAAGGTATCAAAAACATATCTTGGATTAAGAAGCGCGGGATTAACCGGAGAAATCTTTTCAATTTTGCCATGGCCATTTACCGCCAGTTGTTCGATTGGTGGCGTATTAAAAAGATCTGGAGAGCCAACCGAAAAAAATACTTTTGTTATGCTGGGATGGGCATTAAATATTTCTTGTTCAAGCAAGGTAATACAATGTTTAGACAGCCAATCTTTAACCAATTCATTAGGAACGGCAATTTCAAAAATACCATTTTGCAAAGACAATGGTTTTGTAGAGGAAAGAAGAGTTTCAAAAACTGGACGATTTACACTTTTTTCCAGTAGCGGCATAATTTTATTCCAGAGATCGTTAATATTTATTGATGAAAACATTTGTCCTTTTCTAACTGGCTGTGGATAAGTATAGCAAATATTCTTTTTTTAGGCAACTGTTATAATTCGCTAGTGCGGGATGTAGATTCGTGTAGATATTCACAGGGAGTTTTAAATGTTATCTACAGTAATACAAATATAAATATGTATAATAAAGCCAAAAAGTAAACATATCCACAGCTTGTCCACAGCCATCAAATTTGTGCATAACCCGCATAAAGGTGTTCTGATTTGCGCGGGTTAAATATTAGACAAAAGCCTTTATAGATCGCAACCACTAAACCGCTCATTGAAAAGTGGCCTAATAATAAACGCACAGCGATAATTCTTTGCAATTAACAAATGATTTGACTTAAAATATTTTACTGTGTATAATTGACTTGAGGAAAAAATATGGTTAAAAGAACTTATCAGCCACACAAAAGAGCTCGCAAAACAACCCACGGTTATTTGGTAAAAAAGAAAACCAAAGGTGGTCGCCGCGTGTTGAAAAAGCGAATGAAAAAAGGCAGAAAGCGGCTTGCTCCCTAAAAGTTCGCGATTAACGACGACAAAAGATATTGAACGAGTTATAAAACAGAAGCAATTCTCTTTCAACTCCCCCAGCTTTACTTTATATGCTCGCCTAAATAATTTGCCTGCTTCAAGGCTTGCTATCTCTGCCTCTAGAAAAGTGGGCAATGCGGTGGTCAGAAATAAAATTCGCCGAAGAGTCAAAGCCGAATTTTATATTAACAGAAAGATGCTTAACGCTGGGATGGACATAATTATTTTTCCGAGGAAGATCTGTTATGAATGCAGAATTGAATTGCTCAGGGCTGATGCCCAAAAAGCAATCGAATATCTTAAAGGACACAAATGACCTGGGTTGTCCAATATTTGCTTAAAAGATACCAAAAATTAAATTTATTTCCTTTTCATTGCCGATATTACCCAACTTGTTCCTGTTATGCGGATCAAGCAATAGAGCGCCATGGATTGGCAAAGGGGATCTTTTTGGCTTTAAAACGGCTAATTAAATGCAATCAGCTGTTCCCGGGTGGCTTTGACCCTGTCCCTTAGCTTAAAAAACGGCGTTAATACAATAAAAATCATTTTATAATGTTTCACGTGAAACATAGGAGGACAAATGCAGTACCTTACGGACATTATGTTGGAGGTCTTAAAGTTTTTTTATTCTATCGGCGGGCATAATTATGGATTGGCAATTATTTGGTTGACTATTGCTGTTAATTTGGCCTTATACCCATTAACTTTGTCATCGGTTAAGCAAATGTCGGCCATGCAAAAAATTCAGCCCCGGCTCAAAGATCTGCAAAAGAAGCATAAGGATGAGCCACAGAAGCTCCAAAAGGAAATGATGGATTTATATAAGGGGGAAGGGGTCAATCCAATGGGGGGCTGCTTACCTATGCTGCTCAAGCTTCCGTTTTTTTTAGCGTTATTCTTTGCGCTACAAAGCGAGGCTTTAAAGGTCTCCATGGCCGCGGTAGGGTCGGGGGCTTCTTTTTTGTGGATAGCTAATCTAGCCAAGCCCGATCCTCTTTGGATTTTACCGGTATTAATCGGCGTTTCCACGTGGTATATGCAAAAAACCATGCCCGCGATGGGAGAACAGGCACAGTTAATGACTTGGTTTATGCCAATTTTTATTGTTTTGGTCAGTTACGCTTTTCCATCAGGCGTTCAGCTGTATTGGGTTGTGTCTAATATGATGGGAGGGGTCCAACAAGCTTATATTATGGGGAAAATCCCCAATGACAGCAAAAAAGTTGCGCAAATCAAGGAGGAAAAACAATGAAAAAGATTATAATGAAGGGAAAAACTGTTGATGAGGCGGTCCAGGCTGCTTTGGCGGTTCTAGGGGCGGCGAAGGACGACGCCAAGGTTTCAGTGTTGTCTGAAGGGAAGCCCGGGATGCTGGGAGTCTTGGGTGGGGAGGATGCTGAGGTTGAGGTAACGATTAAAACCAATCCGCTGGAGGACGCCAAAACTCTTTTGCAGGAAGTAATGGATAAAATGGGCTTCATGGCCGTGGTTGAGGGGGTTGAGGACGGCGAGGCGGTAGAGTTAACCATTAAAGGGGATGACCTTGGTCGGATCATTGGCAAGGAGGGCGACGCCCTAAAGGCGCTTGAGGTTCTAATTTCGTCGATGTTAGCTAGGGTATATGGAAGAGCTATTAGGGTTGGGGTAGACGCGGGCGAGTACAAAAGCCGAAGAGTTGGGGCCTTAAAAAGAATTGCTGAAGCTGCCGCCAACGAGGTCGTAAATACTGGGCGCGAGAAGGAATTGCCGTTTTTAGATGCTCGTGACCGCAGGGAAATTCACGTATTTTTAAAAGAAAACCCCAGCATTACTACATACAGTAAGGGCGAGGGCAGAGACAGAAGGCTTGTGATCGCTCCCAAGGCCTAAAAATGTTTCACGTGAAACATTCTGGCGATGATACGATTGCGGCCATTGTAACTCCTCCGGGAGTCGGGGGAGTGGGCATTATAAGAATAAGCGGGCGAGCCTCAAAGTCCATCCTCCGGTCAGTTTTTAAAAGCAAAAAATCAAATATTTCCAGCCACGTCATGGTCCACGGTTGGATCGAAAACCCCAAAACCAATGAAAATATCGATGAGGCGATGGCATGTTTAATGGAATCCCCAAGGTCATTTACTGGGGAGGATGTGGTTGAGTTCTATTGCCACGGCAGCCCGACAATTTTACAAGCGGTTTTATCCCTTGTTGTTGAGCAGGGGGGCAGGGTAGCTGAAAGAGGAGAGTTTTCAAAGAGAGCCTTTCTAAACGGCAAAATTGATTTACCTCAAGCTGAAGCAATCCTTGACCTTGTTTCGGCCAGAACCAACCAAGGGTCCAGCTATGCGATACAGCAGCTAAAGGGGCGTCTGTCCAAGCGAATAGCTGACATCAAAAGTGAGCTGGTTAGCATTCTATCCCATAACGAAGCTTCCATTGATTTTAGTGATGAGGTTAAAGCTAAAGGCAGCATAGATTTAAGAGCCAAAATTTCAGCTGTAACAAGGACAATTGATCAAGCCATCAAAGGTGGGGAGATCGGGCGTCTTTATCGGCAGGGGGCTAACATTGTCATTGTCGGTTCCCCCAATGTCGGCAAATCGAGTTTACTAAATCGGCTGCTTTGTGAAGAGCGAGCCATCATCAGCCATATCCCAGGGACGACAAGAGACACTATCGAGGAGACAGTGAACATCAACGGAATCCCGGTCACACTCATTGATACGGCGGGGGTAAGGGCGTCGCAGGATGAAATTGAAATTGCTGGAATTAAACGAACTATGGCGGAGGCAGAGGCGGCTGATTTGGTAGTTCTAGTTTTCGATGTTTCACATGCTTTTGGGTCTGATGAAAAGTTGCTAGTTGAAAAGTTTTGTGGAAAAGATGTGTTAATTGTTTTCAATAAATCCGACCTTGTAATATCTTTTGATCCTGCTAAAATATTGGGAAGTGACTGTCCGGCAATTGGGATTGGTGTATCAGCAAAAACGGGGCAGGGCATCGAGAGCTTATTAGAGAGCATCTTTTCTTCCCTTATAAAAAACGGGAAGGGAGAAAAAGAGGGCTCGTTGTGTATTAATGAACGACACCGTGGATGTCTTGTAAGGGCTTCCGAGGCCCTGCAGAGAGCTTTAAATGCATGCGATAATGATGTCCCATTAGATTTGCTTTCGATCGAGATAAAGGAAGCGATTTTAGCTCTTGGAGAGATTTCTGGCGAACTAGTAACAGATGAAATTATTAATTCAATTTTTGAAAAGTTTTGTGTTGGGAAGTAGGGACCGGAGAAGGCCCTTGAGGGCCCATGAAGGGGGTCGGATTTAAGTGCCTGTGGATAAGGAGTGTGGATAACTTTATGGTAAAAATAATTGATGGAAAGGCAATCGCCCAGGGAATCAGGGAGCAAATTAAGAAAGAGATTCAGGCTTTAAAGAAAGGCCAAGGGATCGTGCCAAAATTGTGCGTTATTTTAGCAGGGGACGATCCGGCTTCACAGGGTTATGTTAGAAACAAAGAGAAGGCTTGTGTTGAAGTTGGGATCATCGGAGAGACCCTTCGCTATCCCGTGTCAGTTAAGGAAGATGAGCTGATTTCCGTCGTCAAGCAATTGAACAACGATTCTTCGGTTGATGGGATATTAGTTCAGTTGCCTTTACCAAAAGGATTAAACGCCCAAAAGATTGCGGATGAGATTTCTTGCTCAAAAGATGTTGATGGTTTGCACCCATTAAATTTGGGAAAACTCTTGCGCGGCGAAAACCCGCTCTTTGTGGCCTGTACCCCCAGCGGAATTATGCAAATGATCTTATCCACAGGTGTAGAGTTGAAGGGAAAAGAGGCTGTAGTGGTTGGCCGGAGCAACATTGTTGGAAAGCCAATTGCCTTATTATTGCTAGAAAAACATGCGACGGTTACTATTTGTCATTCTCGTACTGCTGACCTTGGAGCTGTCTGCCGCAGGGCTGATATTTTGGTTGCAGCCGTTGGGATCCCCGAGTTGATCAAGGGCGACATGGTGAAAGAGGGAGCAATTGTAATTGATGTTGGGACCAACAAGGTTGATGGGAAGTGGGTAGGGGACGTTGAGTTTGAATCAGCCAGCAAACGAGCTGCATTTATTAGCCCGGTTCCAGGGGGAGTTGGGCCAATGACCATTGCCATGCTAATGCAAAATACGCTTTTGGCTGCGAAGCGGAGAGCGGGGAGAATTTAAGGGCCCGTAAAGGCCCATGAAGGCCCATGAGGGCCCGTGAGGGCAAAGAAGGGCAACGAAAGCTAACGGAAAAAGCGCAGCAAGTCGTTTACCGTCACTAAAGCAATTAAGGCTAGAAATCCGAGAAAGGCATAGTAGTGAATTTTGTTTTCTAGTTCAATGTTGATCGGTTTTCTGAAAATGGCCTCAATAGTAATAAACACCAATCTTCCTCCGTCGAGCGCTGGGATTGGGAGCAGATTAAACACCGCAACATTTATGCTAAAGAACGCCAAAAAGTTGAGGAGCGAAACGGGACCCATTTGAGCGTATTGGCCTGTTACTTGCGCGATGCCAATTGGCCCGGCAAGGTCTGAGAGCGCAAATTTCCCCAGAATTAGTTTGCCAAATAGAACAACAATTGTTATGGAAAGCCAGATCGTTTCTTTAAAGGCGATACACATTGCCTCAAAGGGATTAACCTGTTTGGCGAGGGTTTTTAGAGAAAAGCCAAGGAGCCCAATTTTCATCTTTGCATTTAATTTGGGAGTAGCTTTTACGTTAACCAGCGCAGGCCCTCTTTGCAGGGTTAGAAGGACTTCTTTCCCAGGATTTTGATGGATAAACTTGATGGCAGCCATCGGATCTTTATAGCTTTGTTTATTAATCGAAATTAGTTTGTCGCCAACCAGGATGCCAGCTTTGGCAGCAGGGGAACCGGGAGAAATCGTAGATATTTCGTTGCTAACCCCGGCCGGAACCCCGGTAAATATAAAGAGCACCGAAAAGATAATAAAGCCTAAAACCAGGTTCATTAATGGACCCCCCAGAATGGGAATAAACTTTTGTAGCGGTCCTTTGTTATAGTACTTTTCATTTTCTGGGGTTTCTTTTTCGCGCGGGTCATCGGTTTCTAGTCCGGCAATGGACACAAAGCCGAGAATAGGCAAGAGGTTAATTTTGTAGGTTGTATTGTTGCGAGTAAATTTAAAAAGGGTAGGGCCATAGCCGATGCCAAACTCGTGGACGCGTATGCCACAGCGTTTGGCAAATAGCAAATGTCCTCCCTCGTGAACCAGGGTAATGGCCGTAAAGACAAAGATAAAGGCAATGATGGTTAATAACATAATTGGGAAACCTCCTCCGCTAATTTCGTCGCTTTTAATCCCGCAAGGCCGTCTACAGTTGGGGCTTCTTGTGCCTTTACTGCTTTAATGAAATCGGTGAGTTCAACCGTTAATTGATCAACTGGCTTAACATGGTGGGCGCTGGGGAGGGCTCCTTTTAGGTCCCTCACGTAAACGCGTTTCTCAAGCAAATCAGCCTCAATCAAGCAAGACTCGGTTAGAGCCATTATTTTTCTTGTTTTTATAGCAAAAACACGATTGGCATGTACTTTGGCCAGGATGCCAGATTTAAAGAAAATGGTAACATCGACCTGGTCTAGCCGCTTGCTTTTTACTTTTTTACCTTCGGCTTTTATAGACTCAATTTCATCTTTGGGCAAAAGGGCCAGTAATAAGTCGAGGTCGTGGATCATCATATCTTGAATAACATCAGCATCCGAAATTCGTTCTGGGAAAGGACTAAAGCGTTGCAGGGTTAAACCAATTAATTTTTCATGTCGCAAAAGTTTTTGTAATTCTTGAAAGGCAGGATTAAATCGCTCAATTAAGCCAACTGCGAAAATCAATTTCTTTTCGGCAGCTAATGCAACCAATTGCTCTCCCTCGGCACTACTGGCGGCGATAGGCTTTTCAATTAAAAGATGCTTGCCAGCATTTAAACATTCTTTGCCAATTTCAAAATGAGCTTGTGTGGGGGCGGCCAGGACAATGGCATCAACCAATGGGAAAAGGTCTGCATATTGTTTAAAATATGCAATTCCGTGTTGTTCGGCTATCTGTTTCCCGGCTACTTCGTTAACATCCGCCAGGCCGATCAGGTTTACTCCCGGAAGGGACGCGCAAATTCGGAGATGGTTTTTGCCCATAACCCCGGCACCAATTACGCCAATTTTTAAACCGCGGCCCTTAATCATTTGGTATAAAACTCTTTAATGGCTGAAGAAACGGTTTCTAGCTCCTCAGGGGTTAATTCTGGGAAAATTGGGAGCGAAAGAACTTCTTTTTGGGCCTTTTCGCTGGCAGGATAATGCTCGCCAGAGAGGAATGGCTTTTGTTGGTGCAGCGATAAAGGGTAATAAACCATGGAAGGAATCCCTTTGGCTTTTAAAAATTCGGCAAGCTGATCGCGTTTGTCGACACGGAGGGTGAACTGATTGTATGTGTGTTGAGCTTTTGAAGTTTCAAACGGAAGGGAAACGGATTTTAGGGAAGCTAGGGCTTCGTAGTAATGTTGAGCGTTATTGCGCCGAGCTTTAATATAGTTGTTTAGCAATGGGAGTTTAATCCTCAAAATGGCTGCCTGCAATTCATCTAATCGGCTGTTGTAGCCAATAATATCGTGGTAATAGGTTTTACGACTACCATGCATTCTTAAAACTTTGATTTCTTCCGCGACTTTTTCGTCGTTGGTGGTTATCATTCCGCCGTCGCCAAAGCAACCCAAATTCTTGGTGGGAAAGAAAGAAAAGCAGCCGGCATCTCCAAAGGCCCCTGTTTGCTGGCCATTAAAAGTTGCTCCGGTCGATTGGGCACAATCTTCAATCACTTTTAGGCGGTGCTGTTTAGCAAAAGTCAGAATTGTTCCCATGGTGGCAGCCTGGCCATACAAGTGGACGGGCAAAATGGCTTTTGTTTTGGCTGTTAGTTTTGCCTCCAGAGCAGAGGGATCAATATTAAACGATGAGGCGTCAATGTCAACGAAAACGGGCTTAGCTCCGCAATAGGCAATGGCCTCGGCTGTGGCAACAAAGGTAAAGGTGGGGAGCAAAACCTCGTCCCCGGCTTGGATGCCGCAAGCACGCAGCGCCAAATGAAGCGCATCAGTGCCAGAAGCAACTCCAACCGCAAATTTGGTGCCAACATAGGCGGCAAATTCCTTTTCCAGTTCGGCGACATTGGGCCCGAGTATATAGCGGCCAGAATCGACAACCGCTTGAATGGCAGCATTAATGGCCGATTTTACGGAGTTGTTTTGGCGGGTAATATCAAAGAAAGGTACCGACATAAATATATTATAACATAAAAGGGAATCTTGCCGTAAGCGGTTAGCTGTTAGCTAGTTTTGCAATAAATCGTAACTGATTAGTCCGCGTTCGATGATTTTTTTAGTGACATTATTTTCGGGGATTTCATATACAATGACCGTTTCCTCTTGATAGAGGTTCATGGTTTTGCATTTGGGGCATTTAATTTCCACCTTACTGCCGTCTTCAACTTTGGCGAGTAAGCGGTGACAAAATTTACAACGAAAATCTTTCATTTGTTTCTCCATTTAGTTATCGGAAGGCTTTTTAATTAATTTCAGTTTATTTTGCAGTTTACTGTTGTTCCTCATCATTGAAATTAGCTAGGGGAATGGCAGATAGATATTTGCTATGGTTTCTCTTTGTATTCCGAAAACGACTGAGGCTTTTGCTTGCCGTGTAGGAACAGTCCCCGGCAAACCTCGGCTCTCTTTGTCCAGAAGAAGCGCCGTTGTTATAGATGATGAAAAGAACTTTGCTATAGCAAAAAACCAGCTTTATAAAGGTGTTCTTTTTAATTGGAGGAGGGATTGGAAGCAAGTAGTGCAAACGCCGGTGGTAATTAAAATAGCTGCCGATCCGTTGTTTGTTGATGAACTTAAAAGAGAAGTGGGAATTTTGCACGCATTAGCTGGCAGGCCAGGTTTTTCGGCTTTATTGTATGTTGGGAGCGTTGATCTGTTTGATGGTCGTAACGAGGAAGGGAAAAATAACTGGACGGCTCCATTCTTGATTATGCCCTTTGTTCCCGGTTATGACGCGGATCAGTTTAGCCTGGAATATGTTTGGTTACATTCCGCGCCTTTTGTCGCAAGAGCTCGTGCTGTTACTGATAATATTTTGGCTCCCATTGCAGATCGTTTAGCTATATTGCATGAAATGGGGATTGTTCATCGCGACGTAAAAAGCAACAACGTATTAGTTAATGCTTCGTCTAGTACTAAAATTGAAAACGCCGTGGTTACATTGCTTGACTTCGGGCATGCTCGAAAATTATCCGAACCCCAGCGGGACGATCTTGGCGCGATTGGCTATTATCCCCCAGAACTTGAGTTTGGGTTTGCTGCGGTTGACGACTTAAAGGTTGATGTTTATGGACTAGGAATTACTTCTTTTGTTTTGTTAACGGGCCAAAAAGGGATTTTAACCGATGAAATGGAGGACATTTTTGGTGAGATGGCATTTCTTATCCAATTTCTTGTTGGAGACAAATGTATTCGTCGCTATTATGAGCAATTGCTCGCACTTAAGCACTTATCGCCGGAGCAATTAATTGCACGCAGCAACATGCCGGCGCCGTTAAAACGGACAGAGCTTGGTAAATATTTAGGAAAGCTCTGTCATCCTAATCCCGCCCGGAGACCATCAAACATGCAGCAGATTGCAGAAAAATTACGGAAATATGCCGGGATGCTGGGGGAATCAGAGGGGCAATAGTTATAGAAACGCAGCAATTTCTTTGGCGCATTTAGCTGTTACTCCGGGTTGTCCGAGTTTTTGCCGGAGAGCTTCAAATTGTTGCTGCATTTTTTGTTGACGGGGAGGAGAATTTAAAATTGCCAAAGATTCTGCGGCAATGGTTTGTGGGTTGGCGTCTTGCATTACCAATTCGGGGATTACTTTTTCTTCCATTAACATGTTGGGCATGCTAAAGAACGAAAGCTTTTCTCCAATCTTCAAAAAATATTTGCCGATAAAATAGGTCAACGGGTTTAATTTGTAAACCATAATATTTGGCGTCTTTAAAATTGATGCCTCAAGATTAATGGTGCCAGAGGCGCAAATCGCCAAATCGGAGCAGGCTAAGATATCATATGTATGGCCAATAATGGCCTTGGGACGAAAATCGCCGATATAACTAAAGATCATTTTAATCATTTCAGTGGAGGCGGCTGGGATGATAAATTTGGCGCTCGGGATTTCTTTTTGAATTAGCTCGCCAGCACTTAAAAGGATCGGCAAAAGATTTTTAATTTCTTGCGTTCGACTGCCTGGGCAAAGGCTAATTACCGGCCCATCTTCTGACCCTAAAAATTCTTTTCGAGCCTCGGATTTGCTTTTTTCTGGCCTAACTATGTCGACTAATGGATGGCCAAAATAGACCGAATTTCCACCGGCCTGTTTATAGGCAACGTGTTCTTTCTCGAAGATCGAGACAATCATGTCGAGAGTGGCAGCTACTTTTTTAACCCCTTTTGGAGATCCCCAAAGCCATTCTTGTGGGGCGATATAATAAACGGTTTTAATCCCCAGTTTTTTGGCGGCTTTGGCCAGTGGCATATTTATGCCTTGAGAATCAATTAAAATTAGCAGGTCTGGTTTTTCGCTTTTTAAAAGAGCCTGCATTTTTTGATAGGCAAAATAGAGAGGGATAATGTTAGGAAGAGCTTCAAGAATGCCAATCGAACCGCGTTTTGCTATGTCAATTTTTACATCAACGCCTTCGGCGAGTAATTTTTCGGAACCCATGCCAAAGAAGTAGGTGTCGGGCAGGAGCTTTTTTAGCTCACGCACCAGGTAGGTTGCGTGAACATCGCCGGAGACTTCGCCGGCCGAGAGCATTATCCTTCGACTTCGCTCAGGACAAGTCTTTTTCATATGCCGAGCTCGGGGATTTCGGGCAAAAGCAGCTCATCAGCCTCAACTTCGATGGCCGTTTTTTTACTGATGCCACGCTTGCTTTCCTCGGTTAAAAAATGATAAATCTCATCAATCTCTGGCAATGGCCGCAAGCGTTTTTTGATTTCTTCTGCGGCTTGTTGTGAGCTCTTGCCAGATTCGTATATTATTTTAAAGGCTTTTTTTATTTCAGCGATGGCATCGTTGCTGTGCCCGCGGCGTTGTAGGCCAATTGAGTTAATGCTGCGAATTTGGGCGGGAATCCCTTCTACTAACATATAGGGAGCAATATCTTGCGTCACTTTTGATTGGGCCCCCACCATGGTGAGTTTGCCAATTCGCACAAATTGATGAATGCCGGCCATTCCTCCAATAATTACTTGGTCTTCAATTTCGGTATAGCCCGCTAGTCCAACGTAGCCGCCAAGGACAACCTGGTTTCCAATCCGGCAATTGTGCGGGATATGAGCGTGCACCATAATAAAGTTTTCGTTCCCAACGACGGTTTTATTCCCTTCGCCAGCTGGAAGATGAATGGTTACAAATTCACGGATTACGTTTTTGTCGCCAATAATAACTTCTCCGCGCTCTCCCTTATATTTTAGGTCTTGTGGCGCTGCTCCGATGCTTACCCCTTGAAAGATATTGTTATCTTTGCCCATAGTTATCCAGCCGGATAAAACGCAGTTGGCGCCCAATTTTGTGTTTTCGCCAATTGAAACGTCTGGTCCAATTACACAATATGGACCTACTTCAACGTTCTTTCCAAGCTTGGCGCTTGGATGGACGGTGGCGGTTGAATGAACTTTTGCTCCGCCAGTTTCTTTATCGGCCAGGGAAAACATAAATTCGCCTTCAACCGCAACTTCTCCGTTGACCGTGGCTTTGCCCGACATTTTGCCCAAGGCCCCGCGTTGCCAGAGAGTTTCGACTTCTAGTCGCAATTGATCGCCAGGGAGAACTTGGCGACGAAAGCGCACTTTATCAATGCCGGCAAAAAGGACGACTTTCCCCTCATTTTTTGGAACGCGCAGCGCCATCACCACCCCTACTTGTGCCATAGCTTCGCAAATTAACACTCCTGGCATAATAGGGAGCCCCGGAAAGTGCCCTTGAAAATAGGGCTCATTCATAGTCACATTTTTAATAGCCACTGCCCGCTTGCCTTCTTCTATTTCAACGACTTTATCGATGAGTAAAAATGGGTAGCGATGGGGGATAATTTTCATTATTTCTTTAATATCTAGTTCAGCCATTTTGCAGGATCCTCCTTACCAATTCCGAATTTAATTTGTGGCCCGACATGCAGGCGTTAATTTGGGCTTTCAGTGGCCTGCCTAGCAGAGCCAAGTCTCCGATCAAATCTAATATTTTGTGTCTTACCAGTTCATCTTTGAAACGCGGTTGATTTAAATAACCGCTTTGGCTAAGTACCAATGCGTTATCTAGCGAAGCTCCGCGGCCGAGTCCTTGTTGTTTAAGGGCTTCTATTTCTTCAATATATCCAAAAGTTCGGGCGGGGGCAATTTCGGTGGCATAATCCCCACTTTCAAAGTCAAAAGAGAGCTTTTGCTCCCCCACTGAGGGAAAGTTTACCATAAATGTGAGACTAAATCCATGATAGGGCAAGGCCTCAATAGAAGCTTTGCCATCAGATAATTTGATGGGAGCTTTTAAAACGATTGATTGTTTGGGGGCGGGTTGATCGAGTAGTCCAGCCGTTAAAATAGCGTCAACGAATGGTTTAGCGCTGCCATCGAGAACGGGGATTTCGTCTCCCATGACCTCAAGAGTAAGATTGTCAATTCCTATAGCGTAAATGGCGGAAAGAAGATGCTCGGTTACTGCTACTCCGGCGACAGAAGTACTCCTCTTTGTTGAGGATAGATGCTCGATGGTTGCCGGAATCGATTTCCCTTGTTTAATAAAAAGTATTCCGCTATTGATGGGGGCAGGGGAGCAAAAAACTGTGGTTTCCGCTCCTGAATGAAGAGAGACTCCGCTTAATTGAAAAGAGGCTGCAATGGTTTTTTGCTGCTGGCTCATCTGGGTTCTGGGCGGCGGATAGGGACATTAGACTTTTCACCATACAATTTATAAAAGCTGGAAATGGTTTCTTCTTTTGTTTTTTTCCCTTCAGCATCATAGACCGTGCGGACCACTGAGGTTCTAAAGGGGGCATCACTAGCGATAACTGATCCAAGAGACATTGGGACAT
The DNA here is from genome assembly GCA_041658745.1 of Candidatus Margulisiibacteriota bacterium. Taxonomy (GTDB): domain Bacteria; phylum Margulisbacteria; class WOR-1; order O2-12-FULL-45-9; family O2-12-FULL-45-9; genus JASEHX01. The sequence goes on from JBAZZP010000003.1 coordinate 167,908, forward strand.
AGCCGTTGCTAGTAGCACCTAAAATTCTTGGATAAGTAAACTTTACGCTTTTTCCGGTTGGAGTCCCATAAATGCGGAAGGATAGCCGACGATTGGTAGCGACAGCTTTGATTAAAATTGGGTGACCAGTATCATTTTCAAATTTCATGTCCAGTTGGCCAGGATACACCCCAGCATCTCGACCGAGTGGGTAGATTGCAAAGTAAAAAGAATGATTTCTTCTTTCAATGACTTTGATATCAGCCAGTGAAACGGCGTTGTAGAGGGTGGTGGCGGTTTGGCAAGCTCCTCCTCCGAGTTGAGGAACCAGTTCCCCTCCGGTGATCACAAAGGCTTCTTTAAATCCTCTTTCTGCGGTGACGTCTCCAATTGCCTTTGCTACCGAGAAGATATCTCCTGGCATTAGAATGGTATCATTCATCCATGAGGCGATAAGCTTAATGTTGTGAATTCGATTTGGAGAATCATGATTCCCATAATAAGTTGTATATGAGGCCAGTTTCCAGGCGGGAGGAAAAGCCCGTAGGTCTACCTCGCGAATCTTAGGGGGCGTTTCTTTAATGGCAAGCAGGATAATTTTTTCGCCCCTGCCCAGCGCCGCTTTAACGTCTTCAAGGCTTTTTGGAATGTTTAGTTCTTTTCCATTTTGTTCAGATTCAACATGAAAGCCCCCGGTCTCCTCAGTAAGCAAAAACGAGGCGTCCCTTGGATCAGAATGAACGGCTTCGGCCAAACTTTTTAAAACCGCCCCTAAGGTGTCTTCTTTTACCCCCAGATAAAGCGGAGCAACAAATTTGTGGTTTATGGTGCGTTGTTTTAAATTGTTTAAGTAGTTTTTATCGTGGGTTAAGACAAAAGCTTGTTTAACGCTTTCGTCGGCAAACAAAGAAATGCCTAGCTGTTCGGGAGTGAAAGAATAACTCTCGTCACTGCTTGCCTCTAAGGTAATAACGGCTGAGTAAATCTCTGCAAGCGGAGCGGCCTTTAATTTGTCGGTGGCCTGACTTTCAGAAAGATTAGATACATTAATTTCCCCAATATAGGTGTTGTTGGGAAAAACTTGGCGGTTTTGAAAAAAATCAAAACCGAGAAAACAAGAAGCTACTGAAACTGAGATAAAAGCAAAGATGCCAATTGATTTTAATATCTTTTGCATATAAAAACGAATATAAGAAAAGAAGTCCTGAAACATCAGGACTTCTTTCTCCAAAAAAGTTATTTCGTTGATATCTGGAAAACTAAGCAATAATTTTGGTAACCGATCCGGCGCCTACCGTTCTTCCGCCCTCACGGATAGCAAAGCGTAAGCCTTCATCAACTGCGATGTCGCAGATTAATTCAACCGTCATAACGATATTGTCCCCTGGCATAACCATTTCAACCTTTTCGGGGAGTTTAATTTCGCCGGTGATGTCCATGGTACGAAGAAAGAATTGAGGTTTATAGCCATTGAAAAATGGGGTATGGCGGCCGCCTTCTTCCTTGGTTAAAACGTAAACTTGGGCTTCAAATTTTTTGTGCGGTTTGATGGATCCTGTTTTGGCCAAAACCATGCCGCGCTTTAGGTCTTCTTTTTCAATCCCACGAAGCAAGAGGCCAACGTTATCTCCCGCCATCCCTTCGTCGAGGGTTTTGCGGAACATTTCAACACCGGTTACGACCGCTTTTTGATTGGCACCCAGACCAATTACGTCAATTTCTTCTCCCACTTTTACTTTTCCACGTTCAATCCGTCCGGTTCCTACGGTCCCGCGGCCAGTAATTGAGAAAACATCTTCGACGGGCATTAAGAATGGGAGATCGAGCGGCCGTTTCGGGCTGGGAAGATAAGTATCGAGGGCGTCCATTAGTTTTTGGATGGCTTGCCCAGCTTCACCAGAAGGATCTTCTAGCGCTTTTAGGGCTGATCCGCGGATAATGGGGATTTCATCGCCTGGATATTGGTATTTTTTTAGCAAATCTCGAGTTTCAACCTCAACTAGGTCAATTAATTCGGGATCATCGACCATGTCGCATTTATTGAGAAAAACAACCATTCCAGGGACGTTAACTTGTTTGGCTAATAAGATATGTTCGCGGGTTTGGGGCATTGGGCCGTCGGCAGCAGAAACCACCAAAATTGCTCCGTCCATCTGTGCGGCACCGATAACCATGTTTTTTACGTAATCTGCGTGGCCCGGGCAGTCGATGTGGGCGTAGTGTCTCTTTGTGGTTTCGTACTCAACGTGGGCAATAGAAATGGTAATACCGCGTGCCTTTTCTTCGGGAGCAGCGTCGATTTCATCAAAGGCTTTTGCCTTTGCCATTCCCTTGGTCGCTAAATATTTGGTAATAGCCGCAGTTAATGTGGTTTTACCATGATCAACGTGCCCAATCGTTCCTACGTTCATGTGCTCTTTATTTCTTTCAAACTTTTCTCTTGCCATTTCGATTTCCTCCTGTTTTTCTTTTCGACTAAAACTATTTTACACCCACACAATGGGTGAAGCTTATTATACTAGACGGCAGATTAAATTGTCAACAATAAAAGAAAAGCCCGCGGCCGGGATTGAACCGGTGACCTCGTCCTTACCAAGGACGTGCTCTACCAACTGAGCTACACGGGCATTTTAGAATATCTTTGTATCAGTATATCAGATATTTCAAAGAGCAGGCAAGGCTAGTTGATAGTCTCTGCTATTTGGATAAAATTATTTATGGCGTCAAACCATTCTTTTATGGTTTCTGTTGATAGTTGGCTGAGACTGGTTGTGATCCGAAAATCAACACAGCCAGGCTTTACCGCAAAATGGGAAATTCCAAAAGCTGGTTTGAAATTTAAAAGCTCCAAGGCGATTTTAATGGCCGCGGCGTTATTTAGCAACCGCTTTGCCCAAACCTCTTCGTTGCTGTATACGTCAAAGTTGGACAATTCTGGGGAAATGTTTAGCAATAACTTTGCATGATCCTTTGCCATGGCCCAATCTTTAATTCCCCCAACAATTTTTTGGGTAATAGGATTGTTGAGTTGCATTTGATCATAGGTGCTTATGCCTTTCAGGGTTTTAGCGACCAAAGAAACAAAATGGCTGAAAGGGGCTTCAATCGTTATCCAAATCGTTTCCCCAGCACATTGTCGAACCCCGGCTGTGCCGCCGGCGACAGAAACCATTGGTGCCGGATAGACCATTCTCTTGGTTTTGCGGGTGATGATGATTTTGGTTTTTCGGCCAGCGCTTATTCCTTCGTATTGTTTCCCGGCCCCAAGAGCATAGCTTTTGCCGATTAAGCCTAAAGGAGAAAAGAGTTTATCGTAATAGACATTACGTTTTTTATTGGTAATAAGTATTAGTCCAATAATTATTACTGAGGGCAAAACAATAACGAGCAATAAAAGAAAAACGGGATTAATCACGCATTAGAGTATAACAAAAAATACTATTTAAATAAATTCGCTTTTGCGGAAAATGGGGTCGAAGTCGTATTTGGCCAAGGCTTCTTTTGATCCTTCTTCGCGATCAACCACCGAAATGACCTTGATTACTTTGCAGCCCAATTCTTCTACGGCTTGAATTGCTTGTAGGGCAGAGCTTCCCGTGGTAGCTACATCTTCAACAATCACGACCTTAAAGCCGGATTCAATTATCCCTTCAATTCTTTGTTTGGTGCCGTGAGCTTTTTCTTGTTTGCGGACGATAAATCCAGGAATCTCGCTAAAGGCAACCACGGAGGAAGTAATGGGGTCGGCGCCAAGGGTCATTCCTCCAATGGCATCAACCTTTAGTTCTCTAATTTTATCTAGAATTATTTTGGCAATCAGCTTCGCTCCGGCGGGATGGAGGGTGACTTTGCGGCAATCGATATAGAAATTGCTTTTCTTGCCAGAGGAGAGGGTAAACTCGCCGGTTTTAACCGCCCCCGTAGAAATTAACAACTCTTTTAGTTTTTCCATTTCTTGCATAGCAAAGGCATTATAACAATAAATAAAAATGGATGCAAAAATATGCGGGAATGATTATTTTTTGGCGACTTTCTGCGCGGCTTTTTCTTGGGCGGCGATCACGTCCCCAATGGGGATATTGGCCCAGCCTACATATGTAGAGCAAAGTGGTCCAAAGGCAAAGGATATTTTTACTTTATACCAATTGTAATCATCTGATATTTCAAGCATTTTAACTTCAAGTGGTATGCTGTAAATTAGCTTGGAGCCATTATCTGGTTCGGCACGCAGTTCTTTGAGCTGATAATTTACTGGGTAGCTTTGGGCCGTGGCTAAGCCGGCAAACCCCAAGCTAAGAACAAATACTATTAATAACAGTTTAGCAATCTTTTTCATGTTGCTCGTTTCCCTCTACCTATATAATCGAGTTAAGGAGAGAGAAACTTGCGCAAAACCTCGTTAGCTTTCTGTTCGATTTCTACTTTCTTAGCATCGATGGTTACTTTGAATTTGCCAATGACGGCTTCGATGGGGCGATCTAAAATCGGTTTTGGAAATGGCTTTCTAAGTGGCCCGGTGATTTCAAAATCGAGCGCAAACCAGCCGGCGGAATCACGGAAAAGGCTATATTCCTTGGGCAACCCTTGACTGGCGGAGGGAGATAGTTTCAGTGTTAGCCGATTTCCTGCCACCCAGTTTTGTCCGGCTAGGTCAATAGACCCATTAAAGCCAGCTTTGATATCGCCAGCCCCTAATTGAAAATCTTTGCAGGTAACCACTCTGGAGCGGATTGAAAAGGAAGACTGGATAGTATTAAATTTAATGTCGCTGCGCAAAGTATTGGATTTTAAGGCTTCTGCCACAGCGGCCAAAGTTTTTAAGCGTTTGATCTCCCCGTTAGTTAAGGAAAAAGAACCTTGGCCAGAAAGATTAGCAAGGACGGCGTTAGCCTCAACCCCCTGCCCAGAAAAAGAACAAGCCAAATTTAACTTCCCATAAACTTTATTCAATAAATCCTTGTAGTCGGGAAAGTTGGTTAAGAAACTTTCGACCAGCGTATTGGAAAAAGAAGTGGCATCAAAATTGGTCAGTTTTAGATTGTTGACTTTATAGGCCAAGCCTGAAGCAGCCAGATTGAGGTTTGCGTTGCCGGTAAGGGTTCCGCCATAAAGCGCCAGTTGGTTTAAGTTTAGAGTAACCCGCTTGTTTCTCAGTGACAGATTGGCATTGATTTTCTCAAATTTAAATTTCTGCAGACTAACATTTTCCATGTTAATGGATAATTTCGCTCGATATTTAGATGAAATACCTGCCATGGCTTTGTTGATTTGAGCAGTTAGTGTGCCCTTTGAGTTTTTCTGGCTAGAAGAAGATCCGGCCGCAAAGACGGCTAGCAAAGGATCAATAGCAAGTTTTTTCGATGAGATGGAAGCCTCGAGAATTGGGCTAGTGCGGAAATGGGCAAGCGTGGCAGAAAGATTGGCGTTTTCTCCAGCAATTCCAAGCCTCAAGCTGGGGACAACAATTTTTTCATCTGCCAAATTTACGCCGACATTCCCGTTTAAGGATAACGGGATTTCTTTACCCTGAAATTCAGCTATCGCCGAAAAATTAAAATCAATTGGTTTAGTCAATGAGGAAAGCAAGCCAGAAACCGAAAGAGTGATTTTTTTTAGCGCGGTTTTGGCGGTCTTGTCTGCCGGGTCAATTCGACCATTTTTAACGGCAAAAGAATTGATAATAACTTGGCGGTGAAATAATGGCCAAAGAGCACAACTAAGTTCCAAGCGGTCAGCGGAAAAGATAAAATCGGAAGGAGTTCCTTTGAGATTGGAAACCAAAACATTTTCAAGCTTTACCCCAGAAAAATAGCTAAAAGAAACCTTCTCAATCTTTACTTCGCGGTGGATGGCCTCCGAGATTTTACCGGTAGCATAATCTTTGATGAAGCTTAAAGGGAGAAGGGAGGGAAGGGCAAGAACAGCAATAACCAGCAAGCTTAAAACTGAAGCCAAAATTATTGCAAGCCATTTAAGAATTTTTTTCACGTTCGCACCTCTTAAGTTTATTATAGCATTTGCTGAGCATGTTATAATTAACTAGTTATGCCCCACAAGTATATTTTAAAATCCCTGGTTAATCCTAACCAAAAGTTCAATATTGATTATGCCAAGGAGCTTACTCCAGAGCAGTTAGCGGTGGTAACTTCAACTGGTGGCCCCATGCTGGTAATCGCTGGTGCCGGATCTGGGAAAACTAGAACGGTTACTTATCGCGTCGCTTACTTAGTTGAATCCGGCGTTCCTCTCGATCGCATTCTGCTGGTTACTTTTACTAACAAGGCCGCTAAGGAAATGACAGAGCGGGTAGAGCAATTATTAAAACAAGACGTTAGAGGAATTTGCGGAGGAACTTTTCATCACGTTGGCAATATGATGCTGCGTAAACATGCCAAGTTAATTGGCTTTGAGTCTAATTTCACTATTCTTGATCGAGGGGACTCCAAAGACTTGATCGACAAGTGTATTGCCCAGGCCAGCATCAATCCCGAAATGCGGCGTTTCCCAAAAGGCGATACCTTGCAATCAATTTTTGGCTTGATGGTGAATACCGGCAAGAAAATCGAAGATATCGTTGCCAATAATTACGCTCAGTTTGAGGAATTGACGGACGATATCGGGCGGATATTTAATTTATACGAAATGCGCAAAAAGACCCAAAACCTGATGGATTTTGATGACTTGCTTTCCTACTGGCTAAAATTGTTAATTGAAAACCCCGAAATAGCTGAAAAGTATTCGCATAAATTCCAGCATATTATGGTTGATGAATACCAGGATACCAATTTAATTCAGGCCAAAATTATAGACATTTTAGCAAAACACCATCGCAACTTAATGGTGGTCGGAGATGACTCGCAATCAATTTATTCTTTCCGCGGCGCCCACTTTAAAAACATTATGAATTTTCCCAAAGTATATTCTGAGGCCACCGTTCATAAATTGGAACTCAACCATCGGTCTGTCCCAGAAATATTAGACATGGCCAATCAAACTATTACACTGGCAAAAGAGAAATTTGCCAAAACCTTGCGAGCAAATCGGCCGAGCGGGCAAAAACCGGTATTGGCTCCCTTGATGTCGGCGCAAGAGCAGGCTGCTTTTGTGGCACAAAGAATGTTAGAGCTAAGAGAGGAAGGCTTTTCGCTCAATGACATGGCGGTCTTATATCGCTCGCATTATCAATCAATGGAAATTCAGATGGAAATGACTAAGCGAGGGATTCCTTTTGAGGTGCGCTCGGGATTGCGCTTTTTTGAAGAGGCCCACATCAAAGATGTTTTGGCTCATCTTAAGATTTTTCACAATTGTAAAGACGAGGTATCATGGGCCAGGGCTTTAAAGTTATTAGATAAAATTGGTCCGCGCACGGCTGAAAAAGTTTTTCAACTTATTAGTTTGGCGAGTGATCCTTTGGCGGAAATATTATCCGAAAATGTAGCCAAGTTAATTTCGCGCGGAGGAGAAACGGCATTTAAGCGTTTTCAAACCTTGATCGGAATTTTGGCCGAACACAAAACCAATCCCGCCGAAATGATAAAAACAATTTCCTTGTCCTATTATGCCGATTATTTGCGTTTTCAATATGCTAATCATCGCGAGCGGCAGGAAGACTTGGAGCAATTGGGCAGTTATGCTACGCAGTTTAAAGATCTGGAAGAGATGTTGAGTGCGCTTGCCTTAGTGTCTGGAATGGAAAGCGAATCGGTGGTCAATGGCGAAGAACACGAAAAAGAAGCCTGCGTGCTTTCAACTGTCCATCAAGCCAAAGGTCTGGAATGGAAAATTGTTTTTGTTGTTTGGCTAGCCGACGGGCGTTTTCCTTCTTATCTTAGTTTTAACAAAGAAGAAGAGATGGAAGAAGAACGCCGCTTATTTTATGTGGCCATCACGCGCGCCAAAGATGAGCTCTATTTAACTTATCCGATTGTTTACTCGAGCTACGAGGGCGAGGTGCTCTTAAAATCATCGCGCTATATCGAAGAGATGCCCGAAAGTTTATATGATAAATGGGAGATAGAAGAAGAAGGCCCGTGGGGGTCCGTGAAGGGAGGAGAAGGCAAAGGGGCAGGAGGATGGGAAATGGGAACAAGAAGCAAAGGAAAGTGGGAAGAAGAAGTTGTTGAGATTAGCCAATGTCGCATAACAACGGTACCAAATAGAAATCGGAATGATGATTTTGAGGCAGTTGAGCTTAAAGATTTGGATTTTATGAAATAGAGATAAATCAAAAAAATAGACAAAGAAAAAGGCCGGGAAAACCCCGGCCTTTTTCAATGATATTTAGCAGAGTAAAACTAGAACTTAAGTCCTATTTGAGCATTTAAGCCCCTTAGACTTGTGACTGATACTGGCCGCACAATGCTGTAGCCTACTTCAGCAAACATTTGTCCGCCCAGTGCATCTGCTTCTACCCCGTAAAAAGCTTGTCCGCCGACGGTTCCAGCGCTGGTGCTATCAACTGAAGCATCGTAATTCAAGCCAGCACCAAAGTAAGATCTTAGTCCTTCGGCTTCGGGGGCGGTCATGCGATAAATACCGTCCATGATAGCCAATAGATGGGTATGGTTGGCGCCACCGGATACCGAACCTGAAGCGTACCCAACCCCAAGTCTTAAGCTGGTTGAACGAAATTCAAAGGGATTGTGAATTCTCATTTCCAAAACTCCACCGGCGATTCCGGCAATATAGCCGCCAGAAAGGCCAAATTGAACAGGATTTAGCTTAGAAGCGACTGCTCTGGGAGGAACTACTCGTGGAGCAACCGGCACAACGACTGGGCGAGGAGGGGTAACAATTATTGGACGAGGTGGTGGGGGTGGAGGAACAACGATAACAGGTCTTTTCACGACCTTCCTAACAACCCTGGCGTCAGATTGAGCGGTTAGTGCCCCAAAAGCAATCACGAAACAAACCAAAACCAAAAACATGGATCTCGTTTTCATAAAAACCCTCCTTTTCAAAAGTAGGTAGATTGTAACATGCTCTTTTGCATAAATCAAACGAAAGGGATAAAATATCCCAAATGAACGCGCTTGTTCTGCTTGTAATTGCAGCCTGTGTCTTTGCCCTTGCCTACCGTTACTATGCGGTTTTTTTATCAGCGAAAGTATTGGTTTTGAACCCACAACGTCAAACCCCTGCCTACACCTTAATAGATGGACACGACTATGAACCTACTAACCGCTGGGTTTTGTTTGGTCATCACTTTGCAGCCATTGCAGGAGCGGGCCCATTGATAGGTCCTGTGTTGGCAGCTCAATTCGGTTACTTGCCAGGAGCCATTTGGATCATTATTGGGGCTGTGTTGGCTGGAGCGGTGCACGATTACGTGATTCTGTTTGCTTCGGTGCGCCATAACGGATTATCCTTACACAAAATTGCCCGCGATTATATTGGCTTAACAAGCGGAATTGCTACTGCCATTGCGGTCTTATTTATTATTATTACCGCTTTAGCTGGTTTATCTATTGTAGTAGTAAATGCTTTAGCTGAAAGTCCATGGGGGACCTTTGCGATTGCGCTGAGTATCCCTTCTGCTATGTTGGTTGGCATGTATATGTACGTTAAAAAAGGCGGGATTGTTGAGGCCTCAATAGTGGGATCAATTCTTCTGCTCAGCGGGGTGTTTTTTGGTTATTTTATCCAAAACTCACCTATCGCCAGTTATTTTATTTTTTCTCGGCAACAATTGGCAATTATATTAGCGGTTTATGGTTTCGCTGCGTCAGTCTTGCCGGTTTGGCTGTTGCTTTGCCCGCGAGATTATCTAAGCTCCTATTTAAAAATTGGGACAATTCTTTTATTAGCCATTGGGATTTTCTTTGTGCATCCCAGTCTCAAAATGCCAGCAGTTACTTCTTTTATTCATGGTGGTGGGCCGATCATTCCGGGGAGTGTATGGCCGTTCGTTTGCATAACGATTGCTTGTGGGGCTATTTCTGGGTTTCATGCTTTGATCTCTTCTGGGACAACGCCTAAAATGATTTCGAGCGAAAAAGATATTCGTATGATTGGTTATGGGGCGATGTTGGTCGAAGGTTTTGTGGCAATTATGGCCTTAATTGCCGCCACAAGTTTAATCCCCGCCGATTATTTTGCCATCAATTGTTCTCCAGCGGTTTTTGCAAAACTAGGCATGTCGCCGGTTAATCTTTCGGCTTTGTCTGGTATGGTGCAAGAAAACATTGTTGGGCGTCCGGGAGGGGCGGTATCGCTGGCGGTGGGAATGGCGCAAATTTTTGCGGGAATACCTGGCATGAAAAGCCTGATGGGTTATTGGTACCATTTTGTGATCATGTTTGAGGCCCTTTTCATATTAACAACCATTGATAGTGGAACGCGGGTGGCGCGCTATATTTCACAGGATATACTTGGGAAAATATATCGACCCTTGGGAGATAGAAAATGGTTGCCGGGAATTATTTTAACCAGTGGGCTGGTGGTTTTGGCATGGGGATATTTGGTTTATAACGGAGATATTTCAACTATTTGGCCCATGTTTGGGGTCGCCAATCAACTTTTGGCCACTACCGCGTTAATTATTGGCACGACCATTATCTTAAAAAGTAATAGAAAGAAGATATATGCCTTGGTTACTTTTATTCCCATGCTGTTTATGTTGGTTACTACTCTTACGGCCGGGATTGAAAATATATTTTGGAATTATCTGCCACAAAAATCGTTCAATGGGAAGCTAAACACTTTTCTTTCGGGCGTGATGCTGGTTTTGGTGGTTGTTATTGCCGTTGACTCTTTTGTGAAATGGTTTTTTTATCTAAGACAGCACGGATGGGTAGAAAAAATCAGCGAAAATGAAATGGTCACCAGCGAAAAAGAGCCAGCCTTAGAGTTAGATATTTAGAATGAAAAACTGAAATTTGTCTTCTTAATCCTCGAGAATAGATAAATGATGCAAAACAGCTTGCCATCGAATATTCGCAGAATTGATCCCCATGTTCATTTGTTGCCTCCGAAGGCATGGAAGGGCTTTAGGGTGAGGCTGCCTATGATAGGGATCCCCCATGAATTTATTGAAGATGTTCCGCATGAACTTGATGCTGCGCATTACTTTGCTTACGCGAAGCAATATGGTGTCTTTGGGTTGGTTAATTTGCCTGTTGCTAGTTCTGCTGCTTCAGCAAAGAAAGTTCGGGAAATTAATCAATGGTGTTTTGAAATACAAAATGAATCAAAAGACAAATACGAAAATAGAATTAAGTCTTTTGGGGCAATAAATCCGCATCTGAGCGACGCGGAGATTGATGCCGAATTAGATTATATTGTTGAAGCTGGTTTTTTGGGAGTAAAACTCCACCCAATTGCCTTTCCCTCTTTTCAAGGGTTTGATCCAACCGATTTTAGACGTCATGATCATCTATACCAAGGGATTGCCAAAAGAAATTTGATGATTTGTTGGCATATGGGGGGGGTGCGATTGCCCATGAGTTTGTGGGAAGATCTAAAACATGCTGCTACGCCCGAAAAAGTAGCGATGATTATTGAGCGTTATCACATTTGTTCCGTTGTTGCTCACATGGGGAATGCCCCACAGGAAAGAGTAATTGCCAGTTTAGCTAACAAACCAGAGGCGTTGCTCGATACCTCCTACACTGAGCCAGTCCCTGGCGTTATAACTCCTTTTATTCGAACGATTACAAGTCAGGATATTCGATTAGCCATAAGTGAATTTGGGATTGAAAGAATATTGCCTGGGTCCGACTTTCCCTATCGTAGCATTAGGGTAACCATAGATGCCTTCAATCGATTGAATTTATCAGAGGCTGAAGCCAGAACGATCTGGTGGGATAACCCGGTTAGAATCTTTGGATTTTCGGACTTAGATTAACTTATTAGAAAAGTTATTTCTTGCAATTCTTTAATTATTTCATTCCAATAACGAGCTTTACCGGCTTCAGGGAAGTGGGTAGAAAAATCAGATTCTTGGCTTTGCACGGCTAGCCAAGCGGCAAAATGGATAATCCGCATGCCGCGTAGCAGAGGGACGAGGGCAAGTGATTTACGGTCAAAGGGCATAAATAATTCATAGCCTTTAAGAAACCAATTTAATTCACTTTCACAGTTTTCGGGCTTGTCGGGCAAAAGCAACCACACGTCTTGTACTGGCGGGCCAAAACACAAGTCATCAAAATCAACAATATAAATGCCCTCGTTTGGGCGATGAATTAAATTGCCTTTGTGGCAATCGCCGTGGAGGAGAATATTTGGGAAGGCTTCAAAGGTGGGGTCGGCTCTCTCAATAAACAGATGAGCAGTATGTTCAAGAGCTTTTCTAAAGTCAGGCAAGATAAAATTACTTTGCAAGAGAGTTGCTAGGTGTTTTTGAGTGGCAAAGGCTGGACGCCAGGGAATCCGCTGGCTTTTTGTATGTGTTGCTCCCACTAAATGGATTCTAGCGATGAGGCGGCCAATCTCTTCCCAGCTGTCTTTGTCGAACTCATCCAGCGCACGGCCGCCTTTTTTAGGGAATAGGGCGTAGAGGGCAGAGAGTTGAGAGCCAGGAGTTGGGAGTGGGGAAAAAAACAAGGTTGTTCCGTTAATGGTTAATGGCGGAATAACGGGGATTTCCTGTGCGGCCAACTCATTTAAGAACTGGTGTTCTTCCAAAATCATTTCCTTGGCCCAACGATTCGGTCGGTAAAATTTGACAATTAGTCTTTCGCGAGACGCATATTTTTCTAGCTCATAAACTCGATTGATATAGCTGTTGCGGGGTAGAAGGAGATTGCTTAGTTTTTCGTTTATGGTTGTTTCAACCGCCTGTAATACGCTGTCATGGTTTAAATTTTGCCAAACGGAGGTTGTTTGCACGAAGGTATAATAGCAGAATTGTTGAATATTTGCTTTATGGCTATTCTTGTGCAAACCGACTGTAAAATATTCTTTTAGCCAGTTCGATTAATATAAGGTAAGCGATAACCAGACCAGATAGCGAAAAGATTACCGACAGGGAAAGAGGTGTAAACCCGAGAAAATGATTAAGCGGCCCATAGACCAGAAAAACCCCAAAGCTAACTGCCCCAAGCGTCGATAAAACCAAGCGCCAATCGGGGCGGGATTGGAAGAAGGGCACCAAGCGAGTGCGGATTATATAGATCACAAAGGTTTGTGTAGCTAATGACTCAATAAACCAGCCAGTTTGAAAGAGGGAATCTCGTAACCCAAACACAGAATATAACAAATAGAAAGTCAGAAAATCAAAAATTGAACTGATTGGGCCAAAAACCAGCATGAAATTACGAATAAATTTTAGATCCCAGTGTTTGGGTTTTTTTAAATATTCTCGATCAACATTATCCATTGGAATGGCCAGCTGAGATGCGTCATAAAGGAGGTTGTTAACTAGAATCTGTCCGGGCAGCATGGGGAAAAATGGAATAAAGAGGGCTGCGCCGATCATGCTAAACATGTTGCCGAAATTAGAACTTAATCCCATCATCATGTATTTCATAGTATTGCCAAAAATTTTGCGGCCCTCGATTACTCCATCCATTAATTCTTTTAGTCCCTTTTTAAGCAAAATAATATCGGCGGTTTCTTTGGAGATATCTACAGCGTTAACCACGGAAATACCAACATCGGCGCTTTTGAGGGAAGGGGCGTCATTAATGCCATCCCCCAAGTAGCCCACCACCGCACCCTTTTTTTGTAGAACCGTAATAATTCTTTCTTTTTGAATGGGGGAAATACGGGCAAAGATATTGGACAGATGGATGGCTTCATCGCCGAGTTTATCTAGTTCATCCCCGGTGATTAGTTTGATAACTGGAATTCCAAGGTCTTGGCAAATCTTTTGGGTAACCAACGGACTATCCCCAGTTAAAATCTTAACTTCGATTCCGTGGCTTTTCATGAAGGCAAGGGTTTTTTCTGCCCCTTTTTTGGGCGGATCATAGAAAGCAAGAAAGCCTTCAAGCCGCATCTCGCTTTCTGCACCCTTGGGATAATTAGTTTTAATTTTGGCGACTTCTTTGGTGGCGATGGCGAGAACCCGGAAACCATCTCGGCTAAAAGAATCATAGGGGAGGGCGTATTCTGTTTTATAGTTGGAACAGATTTTAAAAATCTCTTCAGGGGCGCCTTTAGTAACCATCAGGGTTTTATCAGCCGAATTGTAAATAATAGAGGATCTTTTCCGGATGAAATCGTAAGGGATCTCATCGACTTTTTCTAAATCTTTAATCTCCATTTTTCCAAAATCCAAAATAGCTTTATCTAAAATACTCCGAATGCCAGTCTCAAAATAGCCGTTGATGTAGCCAAGCCGCAAAACGCCAGGAGAATCATTTCCCAAAACGTCCACATGTTTAACGAGTGTGATGCGATCTTCGGTAAGGGTACCGGTTTTGTCGGTGCAAAGAATATCCATACTGCCGAAGTCGGGAATAGAGCCTAGTTTTTTAACCAGGACGCCTTTTTTGGCCATATTTATCGAACCCTTGGCCATATTAATGCTTAGAATCATGGGCAATAGCTCAGGGGTTAGGCCTACTGCAATAGCCAGCGAGAAGACTAGCGTATCAATAAGGTTTTGTCCTTTAAGAGCGTTGATTAAAAAAACCACTAACACGATTACAAAAATCAAACGGATAATTAAATAGCCAAATTTTTTAATTCCCACCTCAAAGGCGTCGACTGTTTCTGGAGCTGTTATGCGTTCAGAAATTCTTCCAAATTCGGTATTTCGCCCAGTTTGGTTGACAAGGAGAGTTGCATAACCAGAAACGATATTGGTTCCAGAAAGGGCTTTGTCGCCACCAGTTTTCTCAATCGGAAAGCTTTCTCCAGTTAGGGCGGATTCGTTAATAAATAGATCATCGGCTTTGATTAGTTCGCCATCGGCTGGCACAATGTCTCCGGCGGAAAGCAGAACAATGTCGCCGGGGACAATTTGCCGGGTGGGGATTTCCTTGGCCTTTCCATCACGCAAAACGGTGGCATGGATGGTTAGTTGATGGGCGATCTTTTCGGCGGCCTGGTTAGATTTGTGTTCCTGGTAAAAGTTCATGGCAACACTCAAAAATACAATTGAGAGGATAATGCTCATGCCTTTTATTTCGCCGGTTACTCCCGAAATAATGGCGGCCACAATTAATATCATGACTAGAGGATCTTTAAAATAGGAGAGGAACTTAAAGAGAGGGGCTAGTTTCTTCTTTTTGGCAATCTCATTATAACCAAACTTTTTTAATCGTTCGCTGGCTTCTTGGACGCTCAGACCTTTTTCATTGGTTTTAGACGCAAAGGTCATGTTGGCCTGATTATACATTTTTTGGAGTGGATAGGCGAGTAGGGTTAAATTTAATGCTATAATTTGGGCACAATGCTGCAGGTGATTCTGGCAATAATCGTGAATTGTTCCCTCTCCCATTTATCTTTTTCCCCCGATAGTCAATTTCTGCTCGGAGAAACGATGAAGAGGCAGGCTATTGTTTGGGAGGTTAAAACCGGAAAAGAGGTTTTTAGCTCCAAAAAAATAGAAGGGCATAATTTTGCTATTTCAAATTCTGCTAAACAACTCTTTTATTGTAAGGAAGACGAAAATACAAATTTGTTCTTTTATTTTTACGATATAAAAGCTGGAAAAGTAATAAAACAGTTTAAATGTCCTCTCCTCGGGTTTGCCCCCATATGCCAAATATTTTCAAGTGACGGGAAAACAGTTTATTTGGGGGGAAACCAAAAAGGAACGGGTCAAAAAACTATTTTTTCGCTAAATGTAAATACCGGGAAAATTATTAAATTATATAAAACCGATAAAAATGACATTTTTGTTGCCACCTCCCTTTCTCTGTCAAAAGACGGAAGGCGACTCTATAGTGGGACCAATGGGACTATGGTTGAGATATGGGATACGAAGAAGGGAGAAAAAATAGGTGAGATGGAGGCTGAAGTTGACGCCTGGCAAGTCCAGCTAGCTGCAAATGGACAGGAGCTGTTTGTAGGAGATAAAAACCAGTTATATCTCTACGATCTTTCTACGAGAGAATTTGTTGCAGAATATACTTATTTGAAAGGAAAAAAGGTTGCCGTGTTCGCTCTTGCGCCAAACGGGAAACTCTTTAGTTGTATGGAGGAAAATGGAAAAATATTCTTGTTTAATCTGCCAAAATAAATTATTTTGTGTGCACCAGTCTTATTCTATTCGCCGTTTTTCAGTGGCACAAAGAGGTTTAGTAAATATTACAAATATACTTCCAAGCTAGTCTTATAAACTTTTCGGCCATTGAGGGTGTTTTTCCTGTTTGTGCTTTTGCCGTACCACACTGGCTCATCGCTTCGCGCAAAATTACGTCACAGGACCCTACTAAATCATCAAATGTTGGCAGAGGGGCCCAAGCATCAATAGTGGGATAGATGGCAAAATCGCCCTTTGCTACTCGTTGGATACTTGTCTGAACAGCTTTGCGAGCTGTGGTTGGTAGAAGCCTTGCAACAGCAATCTGTTCTGTGGTAAAGCCATTTTCTAATTTAAAAAGGTTTGTGTCAGGAACTATTCCAAACATAATGCAGTGAAAATTAAGATTTTCTCTTCCCGGCATGATGCTGTATATTCTCCGAGCCCCTAACATTAAGCGATAAACCGAGTCTTTTGCCGCCGAATATAAATCGGAAAAATTCCACTGGCCGTCCTTGGAGGCAACCATTATTAGGTGCCCGTCGGGGGGCAGAAGTTCCATAGCTTTTTGGTAAATTAGAACGGCAGAGGTTATGTTTATGTTAATGAACGAAGTAATCTTGGTAACTGATAAATCGGTAATGGGTTTTTCATAGGCGGTTCCCGCACAATTAATGATAATATCAATTCTTCCAAGAAGTTCCAGCGCATTTTCGAACGCTTTCTCAATTTGCTCTAGATAGGCCAAGTCTGCTTCAACCGTACCTATAATTTTGTCTGTATCTTTAAGTGCTGTGCCTCCTGGGCGAACACAAGCAACTATCTCGGCGCCATGCTCTGCTGCTTGTAATAAAAATTCATGGCCAATACCTCCGGCGGGACCAAAAATAAAGACTTTTTTCTTATTGAATAAATTCTCAACTGTGTGTTGGCGGCGGGCACTTGGCGAAAAACGTTCTGCTATCCTCATTTCTAGTATTTATCGTAATGAAAAGGGAAAAATTTCATTTTTTTCCTATCCCAAGTTGCTCATATTGATTTGCTAGAGCTATAATAGTAGCCATGACTAAAGTAATTTGGAAAGAAGGCAATATGCTTTATCCGGCACCTGCTGTTTTGGTGTCTTGCGGGGATAAGCCGGAGAACTTCAATATTATTACCATTGCTTGGGCCGGGAATATTTGTACTAATCCGGCCATGACTTATATCTCCGTTCGCCCTTCACGACTCTCTTACGAAATAATCAGTCGAACCAAAGAGTTTGTAATTAACCTGACCACAAAACAATTGGTATTTGCCACCGATTTTTGTGGGGTGAAATCGGGGAGGGAAGTGAATAAATTTGAAAAGCTTAAACTAACCCCCGGGAAAGCCAGTAAGGTGGCTGCCCCTTTAATAGTAGAAAGCCCAATTAATATCGAATGCAGGGTTGAGGAAGTTAAAGCCTTGGGCTCCCATTCAATGTTTCTTGCTAAGGTTTTGTGTATTCATGCGGACAAGAAATATATTGATAAAAAGGGAGCTTTGCATTTGGATAAGGCAGACCTTCTTTGTTACTCTCATGGCAAATACTATTCGCTAGGCAAAGAATTAGGCCATTTTGGTTATTCCGTTAAGAAACGATGAGAATAAAAGCAAGCTTTTCGCTAGTTTTAAGAGTATACTATTAATAGGTGAAAAGCTTACTCGAAATACGCAAGCTAAAGCGACCCAAGTGTGAATGTGGTAGAGCTGTCACCGATGGAAGCGTCTTCTGTATCTTCTGCCGAGCCGAAGTCAAACGTCGTAATCTTCGCACCCTTAGCCGCGATAAAGTGTTAGTTTTTAAGAAGAATTAAGGCAAGAAAACTTAGCCTGTTATCCCCATCATTGTCGCAACTGCCTTCTCTCTTTCTTCGGGGGATCCAATAAATATTGTAGTTTTTGCTTCTCCGTTTGGAAGCCCTTCAAATATCACCTCGGCACCCAAAACTTCGCAGGCATGAATTGCTTCGGCCAAATCTAATCCCGAAGTAAAACTGCCTTCTACGGCTTTGCCAGAAAGGGTTGAAATTAACAAACAATCCGATAATTCGCCAATGGTTATTCGCCTTGGCGATAAAGCTATTCCTTTGTTTCTAGCAGATAGTAGGGGCATCTCGGCCAAGGTGATGAGGTCTTCATCGTCTGTTAGCCCGTGTCCGGCGGTAAAAGGGTTGTTCTTCCAACAAACTTTTGCATCGGAGAGAGCTTTTTCAATTAGAGGTCCAGTGCAATTGTCAATAATTTCGATAACAATGACGGCTTCTTTTCTTATCCTCACTGCAACCTTGATATTATCGGTTTTCATTTGAGTCGTGGTTGAAGCCTTGATTGAGTTTTTTAGTAAATAATACAGCAGATTTTCTAGAATCTGCATTGGCAAATTTGCTTGTTGGTTAGTCCTTGCCCAAAAAGCAATTGACCCGGGTCGAGCATGCTTCGACCGAATAAAGGCCAGATTAAAACGCCGAGCTACTGCCACCAAGGCATCTTCAATCGTTGAAGCGTAACTCTTGCGGCTTGTTGGCGGGGGCTGTGTATCAAGTCGGTATTTATGGAGTTGAAGGATTGCTTCGTAATGTCCCAGATGAGCTGTTAAGTGCGACAAACTATTTAGAGACTTTAAAGCCCGATTTTGTTGTCTTATTGAACTTCCTTCTTCAACATCAAAGGCTTCTTCTCGCCTATGCCGCCAATTTGAAATTGCCGAAAAGAGAAAAGCAAATTTGCTATCATGGCTAAAACAAGAGTTGGCCCGAACTAAATTTTGATAATCTTCGCTGATTCTGGCCAGCAAGCGAAGCTCCTCATCTTCAGAAAAGGGGACCCAGCATCTGTCTAGGGGGTTATTTGGGTCAATAATAAATGCCAAAAACTTTTCGTAATCGGCCGCCAATTCGGCAAGCAGGTTATAAGATTGCGAGGCAGAGGCTTTTGTTTTGACGCTTCCCTGCTTGCGGGTAGTGTTCCATTTATTTTTTAATCGGCCAGTATGGCTTAGTTCGCAATATTTTGTCCCCGCAATAAAATCTGCTGCCAAATCCGGGTTTTCTTCCAGTATTTCGGAAAAGAAAGTGCGAGTTGCTTCTGATATTTCAGAAGTTAATAATGGGGGAGCACAAAGTGTGCCATCGAGTATTTCCCCTTTACCATAAATCTTTTTCAAGGTTGTTTCGCGGGCAACTTGTTGTGCTTTGGCTTCGATTTTTGCGGCAAGCTCCCTTACTTCTGGCGTTATTCGTTGTAAATAGGAAGCAAGTTTCTCGGCTTCTATGGCTACTGCGGTTTCAATTGCGGCGGAGACGCTTTCGGCCCTGGAGTGGCTTGATAATAAATCCCTTACGGCGCCATTCAGCTGTCTTTCGTGGGCTCTTAACCCTAAACTTGTATCCGAGAACCCCCTGAGCTGTTGGCTTAAGGCAGATGTCTCTCTCCCCATAAAGGCAGACCTTATTGGCATCGAATTTGGCAAAGCCAATAACCTTTTGGTGGTTGAAAAAGTAGTTCCGTGCATAAGTGTTTGTCGCGACAAAGGGGTAAAAATTTCAATAAATTAAGGAGAAGAAGAAGAATGAAGGAGGGAATTGGAGAGGGGAGGATTTGAACCTCCGAAGGCGTGAGCCGTCTGATTTACAGTCAGATGCGTTTGACCACTTCGCTACCTCTCCATGAAAGGGAATCTGGATATCTGGGAATCAGGGGATCTGGAAAAATTAAAAAGATAAAACAAAACGGTTGCGGTTAAGACACAATGTTAGCCCCTAACCGCAACCGAATTATAAACTACTTTTTCCCTTTTTTTGCTTTCTTGCGACCACGAGCCATCTTAGCGCGGGAAATGTCGCCTTGTTTATCGATGAAATAAAGATACCCACCTTGTTTCTTAATTCCGCATTTCATTACTTTTTCTGCCATCTTTTTTCACCTCCTCAATCAATAGACTTAAGTCCGCTGTCTCAGGACCTCGAAAAGCATAATTCCGGTCGCAACCGATGCGTTGAGAGAATTAATTTCTCCATGCATGGGTATTTTTGCGATCTCATCGCATCTTTCTCGAACGAGGCGTGCGATGCCAAAACCTTCACTGCCAATGACCAGGGCGACTGGCGCCTTATAATCGATTTTATTATATACCTTGCTTCCGTCGATTTCAACTCCAATCACGACTATTTCTTGTTTTTTTAGCCACGAGATGGCTTCGGCGATGTTGGGAACGCGGGCAATGGGAACCTTGTCTACCGCGCCGGTAGAGACGCGTGCAACAGTTTCGGTTACTTGTACTTGGCGGTTTTTACGAATAATAATTCCGTGTACCCCGGCTGCTTCAGCTGTGCGGATAATTGCGCCAAAATTGTGGGGGTCTTCAATACCGTCGAGAACAAGAAGAAAAGGATCTTCATTTTTTTGAAAAGCAATTTCTAGCAGTTCGGGTAGGTTTTTATAAATTGCCATTTTTTAATGCAGCTTCAAATATTTTTAGTCCAGCATCTATCTGCTTTTTAGTAATAATAAGTGGAGGGATGAAGCGAAGAACGGTTCCGCCACCGCCGGTAGAAATTATTATTAATCCATTGTTTAAACAATAGTTCATAATTTTGGTCACTCTTGCAGCATCTTGGAAATCTACGCCAATCATTAGTCCCATGCCGCGAACCTCTTTGATGAGTTCGGGGTAGTGAGTTTGGAGTTGTAAGAGTTTTTGTTTTAAATATGTTCCAAGCTTGGCTGAGTTTTGGACTAATTTTTCTTTTTGAATTACTTCAACGGTTGCAACGCCGGCGGCACAACAAACCGGGTTTCCGCCAAAAGTTGAGCCGTGTGCGCCGGGGGACCATTTGCCCATTATTTCGGCGGAGGCGGCAATGGCTCCGAGGGGAAAACCAGAAGCAATCCCTTTTGCCATACACATAATATCTGGTGTAATTCCAAAATGTTCAGCTGCAAACCATTTTCCGGTTCGGCCAAAACCAGTTTGGATTTCGTCGAGGATTAACAGTACATTGTATTGGGTGCAGAGGGCGCGTAAGCCCTGCATAAAATCTTTGGACATCGCAATATAGCCGCCTTCGCCCAGGATTGGTTCAACAATAATGCCGGCGATTTGGTTGGCTGAAAAAAGCTTCTCGATTTCAGCTAGGTTTTGTTCGGCAATAAATACTTGGGGCAAGAGAGGTTCGTAGCCATCACGATATTTCATTTTGGAAGTAGTAACAGAGAGGGCTCCCAGAGTCCGTCCGTGAAAGGCGCCTTTAATGGCTACAATCCCCGCTTTTTTCTGAGCATATTTGGCAAGTTTAATCGCCGACTCAACCGCTTCGCTTCCGCTCTGACAAAAGAAGAATTGAGCGTCTTTAATAGGGACAACTTTGCTTAGCTTTTCAGCCAGGGAAATATATGAATCATAATTCGCAATACCAATACAAATGTGAATTAAGTTTTTTAATTGTTTGGTAGCTGCGGCTACTATTTTGGGGTGAGAAAATCCGGTAGCACAAGCGGCGATACCGGAGGAGAAATCCAAATATTTTTTGCCATCCGTGCCAAATAAATAACAGCCTTTCCCCTTTTCAATTTCAAATTCCGGGAAATAGCGACCTAAAACAGGAGAGACGACTTTCTTCCCCCGGGTGTACAAGGCTTTCTTCATGCTTTTATTATACTCTTTTTTCGTGATATACTTCAACCCGTGAGGTCGTTATTTGTTTTGCTGTTCTTGGTTTGTAGCCTAGGGTCTTCTGTTTTTGCCGAAAACATACCCGGCCAAATCATGGTTAAATTTCGCAAAGGGGTAATTACTGCCCCTCGCGGAGTGAGTGCGGCGGCGGTTGGAGCTTTTACTGTTAACAAAGCTTCGATCCGGGCGTTGAATACACGGCGCAGAATCAGTCATCTGCGCAAATTATACGTGGATACGCTGGCTCTTCGTCCGGATTGGATCCAGTTAGATAACCAATATGTATTAACTTTTCCAGGCAGCGAAACCGCTGAGATCATTGCTCAGGATTTTCAACAAGACGAAAATGTGGTAAGTGCAAAACCAATCCCTCGCGTCAAGGCTTTTGAGACCACCCCCAACGACCCCAATTTTTCCGGTCAATGGGGATTAACAAATATTCAGGCAACTCGCGGTTGGGATCGTACGACCGGGGAAAGCAGTACGGTAGTGGCCGTTTTAGATACTGGTATTGATTATACCCATCCAGATTTAATGAACAAGGTTGATTTGGTGAACGCTAAGAATTATGTTAATCATACTGATGATCCCATGGATGACCACCCCCAGAACCATGGGTCGGCCGTGTCTGGGGTGATTGCTGCACAAACCAATAATGGGATAGGGGTGGCCGGGTTGGATTGGGGAGCTACAATTCTGCCAATAAAGGTGTTGGATGCGAGTGGTGGGGGGAGCATGACCGCGGTTTGTGAGGGGTTAGCTTGGGCTACCGCCCAAAGCGTAGAAGTAATCAACATGAGTTTTGGGCAATACACTTCGGATGTTGACATGCAGCAGCGCTGTTTAGAAGCTTATCAAGCTGGGATTGTTTTAGTTGCGGCGGCGGGAAACGATAATGTCAGTAATCCTTCGTACCCTTCTAGCTATTCTACGGTGCTGGCGGTGGCGGCGGTAGATTCGAGCGATAAACGATCGGTTTGGAATGCGACGCAAGCTTCAAATTATGGATCCTGGGTGGATGTGGCTGCGCCGGGCACCGATATTCTTACCACCCGTAACAGTGCTTACAATACCATGAGTGGAACTTCCCTGGCTTGTCCCTTTGTTGCAGGACTGGCAGCATTAACGCGAACCACTTTTCCGACCTTATCAAACGAAGCTGTAATGCAAAGAATTAAGTCTACTACCGATAATATTGATGCTGCAAACCCGGACTATGTAGGGATGTTAGGAACAGGCAGAATAAATGTTTATTCGGATTTATCCAGTGTTAGTGCCATTATCACTTCCCCTGAAAGCAATAGCCATATCTTGGGAGAGGTTAATATTTATGGATCAGCCAGCGGAAATGATTTTTTAAATTACCGGATCGAGGGGTATTTGGGCGGATCTTTTTTTGCCACCCTTGAAAGTAGCTCGACGTCGGTTGAAAGTGGCTTGCTTGGCGTTTGGGACACAGGCGGATTAAACGGGGCTGCTTCTATAGAGCTATTGGTTTATTCCAATAATTTTACTACTGCTGAAACCGGAGTTTCGTTCTATATAGACAATCTTTCACCGGAAGCAAACATTTCTTCGCCAACCGATGGAGCAACGATTACTGCTTCTGTTCCTATCCTTGGCACAGCCAAAGATATCAATCTGCATTATTATACTTTGGATTATAAGAAAAGCGGTGCGGTTATTTTTCAAAACATTCGGACTGCTTCTCTTTCAGTTGAAAGCAATATTTTGGGGACATGGGAAACCAGTGGTTTATCTGGAGAGTATTCTTTGCGCTTATCTGTTTTTGATCACGCGGGGAATAGCAGCAGTGAAACGATAAGTGTTAATGTGCAGGCATCTTCATCGATTGAAAAAAAAGCAAACTCGCAAATATTGCCTTATTCTCCGCCCGATCATTCTGCGACGCAAATATCCTTGTCTACCTATGCTGCGCCCAATCCCTTCGATCGCGCAGCAACGTCCGAAGTCACTTTTAATTATAGTTTGGCCAGCAATTTTAATTGCGCAATTTATTTGTTTGATTTAACTGGCACTTTGCTTTGGCAAGGCCGTTATAACGCAGGGGAAAATGGGGGAAAAGCTGGAGCAAATAATCCGAGTTGGGATGGGAGGAGCCTTTTTGGCTCCAGAGTGGCAAATGGTGTTTATCTTTATCAAATAGTTGCTGATAGTAGAATATTGGCGCGCGGTAAACTCAGCGTTTTTTAGAAATTAAGGGTTCCTTCAAAACTAAGTAGTGAGGCATTAAAATCGTCCGTATGTAGATAATTGTTGATATAACCTACATTTTTCAAAGATGCAGTGAACACAAAGCTGTTTAAGACTGGATTATCGATGGGAAGTGTAATGTTAGCACTATAGGTTTGAGTAACTTTATAATAGTTTAAGTCCGAGACGGCCCCGGCCTGAACTTCTCCCCCGTTAATTTCATCTTCACGGGTATAGCTAATTGTCCCCCAACTATAGACTTGATAACTAAGGTTGTTATTAAAAACAGATTTGCCCCTGTCTTGAGGAGATAGGTTTAGGTCGCGGACGATGCTGGTGATTTTGTAATTGTATCTTGAGGTAAAGGTGGTTTTGGCGAGCGGAAGAATGGTTGTGCCAAGGGCCAAAATTTTATTTTGGGTTTCAGTGTCGATTTTACTGGTAGAGGTGGGGTGGTTGTTTAGGTTTGAATAGTTTTCTAAAATTAGGCTGGCCGAAATTGGCAAACCGGGCAGGGGAAGAAAGGAAGCCGTGTAGTTTTGCGCAAAAGAATTTGTATTTGTAAAATAGGCTTCGGGCGTAGTCCCCGTTGGAGCATTTGCCATATTGTTGTAGAGGGTAAAGCGTGCACCAAAGGTTCCCAAAGAGAAACCTGCCGGTTTGTAATCAAATGAATATGTGTTGCCGACGCCCGTGGTGCGGTTGATTGCTCCCGTTTCCGGAACGGTTTCGCTTTGGGCATTAGCCCAATTAAATGCTAGCCAACTAAGCGGAGTTAGCGCAACGTTGGTGGCAAGGCGGTCGGTTTTGGGGTTTGTTCCACCGATAACATAGGTGGTTTTTTCTTGGCGGTTTTTGTCTAAAGTAGTAGTCAATATGCTGATTGGAACAAAATCAATGTGATATGTTTCGTTTCTTGTAAGCAATGACTCGCTGGTGGGAGAAAAATTGCTGATAGCCGTTGCATCGATATGGTCAGTAAGCCCAAAGCGAAAAATAAACTTTTGGATTGGGCCTGCTGTCAAATCAGTAGCCATTTTAAAGGAATTATCATAAGTGCGGAGTAAATAAGAAACAGCTTCCGTGGTTGCTTCTCCGGTTACTGAGCGTAAGCTGATGGTTTGCGGTTCGCTGACTTGCAGGTTGTATCCCGCCGAAAAACGTTCGGTAAAATATAGGTCCCCGGCAGCCCGTAAATAGTTTATGTTTGATTGGCCATAATTACTGCTATCTCTTAAGGAATCGGTTTGCGAAGCCGTCTTTTTAATCTCGTAATCCTGGGTAAATTTGGCTGCCCCTTTTATTAGGGCTAAAGGAACCACGGTAAGATCATATGATTCTTGATAAGTATCGCTGCTATGGATAGTGCTAGATGGAGTAAGGTCATCCAGTGTTCGGTAGTTACGGTAGGTTAAGGCAACTTTTGCCAAACCGTGGGGATTAATCCCCATCAC
Organism: Candidatus Margulisiibacteriota bacterium; assembly: GCA_041658745.1. Lineage (GTDB taxonomy): Bacteria > Margulisbacteria > WOR-1 > O2-12-FULL-45-9 > O2-12-FULL-45-9 > JASEHX01. The sequence continues at coordinate 193,388 of JBAZZP010000003.1, forward strand.
AAATGAGTTATCGTAGGTACGGGTAAAATAATTTTGATAGGCGCCAATTGGATTATTATTTTCTTTATAGGAAAATGTAACTGATAAATCATGGAAAGATGGAGGAACTATTTTGGTATTGTATTCAGTATAGTTTGAGCCAACTCCAATAGCTGTTCCCCCGAGTGGAGAGAAATCATAATCGATCTTTTTAGTGGTTCCGTTAATTGTAATAGAATCTCCCAGCAATTTTGTTTCTGCGCCGATGCGATAGGCGTTGGCCGTTTTTGAGGTAACTGTTCCTCCCCCACTACTGGATTGGTAATCATAATCAATCCAAACCGCATCCGCCGAGGTTAGGGTTAAATAATATAAAGAGATTGAGCCGGGAGCAGTGTAGCTGACATAATAATCGATGTCTTTATTTAAGAGCTTATTATTAACATAGAGTCTTTCACTTCCGTCGATAATTTCTTGTGGGGCATGCAGGGTGTAAGTTTTTGTCCCATTGCCGGAAAAAGCTTCAGAGGTAGGCTGTCTTACAATGTATTGGTCATTGGTGCTGCGGGCGTAGGCAGTATCAATTTTTAAAACATTTCCGATCTTAAAGGCCCCATCAACGCCCACCACTGATTGGGTAATATCTTGTTGGACAATTGTTCCGGTGGGTGGAACATATTGGTAAATTATCTGAAAGCTTTTGGTTGAATCGAGTTGGTTGTTAAAGGTAATGGAGGGGAGATCGGCCGAATAATTGATCGAATAACCGGTATCTCCTGCGTTTGCCTCAAAGCTGGTATTACGGGTAAAGGTTGAAATGGTCGAGGAGCCTGCCGTCCATACCTGAACCACTTCGCTTCCAGGGACAACATTTCGAATATTTCTTAAATAGTATGGCCCGCGGGTCCCGTCGCCACCTCCGGAATATCGGCCGACGACACTTTTATAATATGTGTAGGTAATAATTGCTTCACTGGTTGAAGCGATTGCTTCGGCGCTGAGGAGTTTAATGGTTCCAAAATAATACCCATTACTGGAGTCGGCATGGTCGGTTTTGTAGGCCAAGGTAGCTTCTGGAGAAGAAATATAATAACCGGTCGCTGGATCGAGTACGGCTTGGGGGAAAGCATAATCTACCTCGGGAGTTAAAAGCCTCCCATCCAAGGTTAAGGTAACACTAAAAGCATCCCCGGTTGAAACAACAGGTCGGTAGTTTAGATAAAGATGATAATTATTGGTGATGATCGTTGACCCAGAAAAACTTTCGATGGCGGTTGAGGAATTAGCGGTTTCGCCGGCTTTGGCGGATTCTTGTAAATAGGTGACTCCCAGCTTTAGCTCGGTTGGATTCTTGGAAATGGGTTGTTCGAGTTTTGTTACTACAGCGTATTGGTAGTTAGCGTTAATTTGTGAGGTGGTATTGATAGTGGTGCTAAACAAAATCTCGCCAGTATCGTAATTGATTGAATAATCCAGTTGCCTGACAAGTTTATTGCCATCAACAACTATTTTTTCACTATCAGCGACTACATGTTTATGCGATAGATAATATAGTCCGCGACTACCGATCCCCTGAATGTTTTCCGCTTCTTTAGAAATTTGAAAATATTGATATGTGACTAATAATGGATCCTCTTTGCTAGGGAGGAAGCGGGTTAAGAGTTTTATCTCGCCGGTATCGTAGCGAAAAATATAGTCTTCGTTTTTCTTTAGGATGGTTCCCATAAAGTTTATCTGTTCAGAAAATAAAACAACCGGGGTGTTTTTTACGCGAAAGATACCGGAAGATTCATCTGCTTGGAACTCGTCAGCTTCCCCACTCACAAGGCTGGGAAATGTTTCACGGGAGGTTCCTATGGCCTGTCCTTCTTTTGGTAGCTCCTTTCCAACTTTTTCAGGGTCAAATGCAAAACGGGACTGAAAGCCAATAAAATCTTTTTTGGAAAGGGACGGGAAAAACAAGTCAATAATATTTGTATATTCGTAGCTATATTTAAATTGATCTGCCGTGGTTAAAATTTGGCTAAAGATAACTTTGCCTTCAAAATAATCAATGGTGTAATCAACATTACGGGTTAGGGTTACGTTGTTTAGTTGAATCTTTTCGGATCCTTCTATTATTGAACCATGCCCCAAATTATATGGCCCCTTAGTGTTGTTGCCGCTCTGGGTAGTGAGTGCTTGGGTTTGGCTCTTTAGTTTGGTGGAAGGGACAAACATAACGTCATACCAGCTGTCTTTACTGGTAAGTTTTACGCCATTTAAATAGCGAGAAGTGGCAGCAAATTCATTGCCGGCAAAGTTAGCGCTAAAATCACCAAAAGTTAATTCAGAGTTTTTGTATTTTACTTTTACATCAAAGCGATCGGGGTTTTCGGGCTGCTGTTCTAAGTCATAGCTAACAGCCAAATCTTCGGAGAGTTGACCTAGGATCCCTAGTCGCAGCCTTTCTTGCCAGGGGCCTCCGGAAAAAGTGGGATAATAGCCGCCCAACATAGTTAAGCCGGAAAAATAATTACTAGAAGGGCTAACGTTTGCCCCTTTGTACTCCCATTTTTTATAGCCAGAGATGTCTAGTTGCGGATAAACTTCAGCTTGTGAAAATGCCGGGAGAGAGAGAAGAGAATATAAAATAACCAACAGGAAACTAAAACCTTTAAGTAGTTGCAGAAACTTTTCCAATGATTTTTCCCCCATTATTTAGGGAGTAAACTTTTTTGCAATTAAAATGGCATTATGCCCGCCAAAACCAAACGAATTGGACATGGCATAGTTAATGGCCATTGTGCGGGATTGGTTTGGCACATAATCCAAGTTGCATTCTGGATCCGGTGTTTCATAATTAATGGTGGGCGGTGCAACAGAATTAACCATTGATAATACAGTGGCAACAAATTCTACAGCTCCGGAAGCTCCCAAAAGATGCCCGATCATAGATTTGTTCGAACTGACAGCGAGTTTGCTAGCATGTTCTCCAAAGGTAGTATTTAGCGCCATGGTTTCATATTTATCGTTGAGCTCAGTGGACGTTCCGTGCGCATTGACATAATCAATTTTGTCGGGAGTAATGCTTGCGTCTTTTAAGGCGGACTTCATGGCTCTAATGGCGCCTTCTCCCCCTGGTGCCGGGGCAGTAATATGATTAGCGTCGCCACTCATGCCATAGCCAGCAACTTCGGCATAGATATGGGCGCCACGCGCTTTGGCATGTTCTAGTTCTTCTAAAACAACGATTCCGCTGCCTTCCCCCATTAAAAACCCTTCGCGCTCTTTGTCAAAAGGACGGCTAGCACGTTTTGGATCATCGTTACGGGTCGAAAGGGCACGTGCTGCGCAAAAACTGGCCATGCCAAGTGGCGTAATGGCCGCTTCTGATCCGCCGGCAATCATGGCGGTAGCTGCACCACGCTGAATAATTTTGAAGGCCTCACCAATCGAATGAGTGCCAGAAGCACAGGCGGTAACAACACACAAGTTGGGGCCTTTGGCTCCCAAATTAATTGACACATAACCGGCAGCCATATCACAAATCATGTACGGCACAGTAAAAGGCGACAGTCGGTCTGGCCCTTTATCAAATAATATTTTGGCCTGTTCTTCCAGCATTCCTATGCCACCAATCCCAGAGCCAATTATCACCCCAATTTCGGGAGCGAATTCGGACGTTATTGTTAGGCCGGAGTCTTTAATGGCCATTTGGGATGCTCCAATGGCAAATTGAATAAAGCGGACTAAGCGGCGGGCTTCTTTTTTGTCCAGATAAAGTGCGGGGTCAAAATCTTTTACTTCGGCAGCAATTTTGGTGGAAAAAGCCGAAGGATCAAAATGGGTAATTTTATCAGCTCCATTTCTACCGGTAGAAAGGCCTTCCCAGAAAGCTTCCTTCCCGCTGCCAATGGGAGTTATGGCGCCAAGCCCAGTAACTACAACTCTTTTTGTCAAGGTTGATAAACCTCCTCTGCTTCAGTGACTAATTCTTTGATAATCTCCGCTGCGGGTTTGATGGAACGATCTTTTATTTTCCAGACATTTTGACCAGAAAATACAACCCCGTTATCAATATCCCCTTTTTGCGAATTAATTAAGGCTTGAATAATACAATAAACTAACGAACAATTTTTTAAACAAAAATCACAGCCTTGTGGCTTGGGTGCTTCTTTTTTGAGTAATTTTTCAACAAAAGCGGTCTTTATCGCTCTGCCAGGAAGTCCAACTGGTGAGCTGATTACCACAATATCTTCTTCTCTGGCTTCTTGGTATCTTTTTTTGTAAGAAGGAGCGGCATTGCATTCTTCGGAAAGGACAAAACGCGTAGCAATTTGTACGCCATTGGCGCCCATCTTTAGTAAATCAACAATATCTTGACCGCAAGAAATTCCACCGGCGGCCACAACTGGCAGTGAAACGACTTTTCTTACTTCCGGCAAAATATCTTTGATCGAACGATCGGTTCCCAAATGTCCGCCTGCTTCCTTCCCTTCTACCACTACTGCGGTAGCTCCGCATCTTTCGGAGGTTTGGGCCAACCGCGCGGAAGAGACAATCGGAACAATGGGGGTTTTAGTGTCGAGACCCGCTTTAAAAATATCTCGGGAAAAACCAGCCCCCGTAAAAATGAGGTCGATTTTTTCCTGGATAGCAGTTCTAACAATTCCCCAAAACTCCCGGGCGGCAAACATAATGTTAATTCCTATGACTCCGCCTTTTGCCAGATTCCGCGCGATCTTTATCTCTTCTCGTAACTCATCAAAACTCATGCCGGATGCGCCAATTACCCCAATGCCGCCGGCAGCAGCTACTGCGCCAGCTAGCTTTCCAGTAGAAATGCGAATTGCCATTCCTCCCTGGATAATGGGGACTTTAGCTACAAAATCAGCAATTTTAAGTTCCGGAAGTTTCATCAAATACCTTATGCCTTGGCGTGTTCTTTGACGTAATTGATTGTATCGCCAATGGTCTTAATTTTTTCAGCGTCCTCGTCTGGAATTTCGATCCCAAAAGATTCTTCAAGTGCCATGACCAATTCAACTGTATCTAGTGAGTCAGCCCCTAGATCATCAACAAAGGAAGATTCTTTTTTTATTTCTGAATCGGCAACTCCCAACTGTTCTGCTACCACCTTTTTTACCTGTTCAAATGCTTGTGCTTCGTCCATCTTTTTCACCTCCTATCTTTCATAATGTTTCGAAATGTTTCGAGATGTTGCGAAACGTTGCGGTAGGTTGCAACTTTTCGCAACATCTCGTAACTTCCCGTAACCTCCCGCAACCTTTACATATACATTCCGCCGTTAACGGCTAAAACCTGACCGGTTACATATTCGGCTGCCCCGCTAGCCAAAAAAACGGCTGCGGCAGCGATATCCTCGGGTTGTCCGAGCTTGCCCATTGGAATACTTTCCAGCATCTTTTGTTTAACCTCGGCGGGGATTTTTTCCGTCATCGCCGTTTGGATAAACCCTGGGGCAATAGCATTGACCGTTACCCCTCTGCTGGCCAGCTCCCGGGCCAGGGTTTTGGTTAATCCAATTAAGCCGGCTTTTGAAGCGGAATAATTGGCTTGCCCAAAGTTTCCCATTTGACCCACAATGGAAGCAATATTGATAATTCTACCCCATCGTTGTTTCATCAGCAAGGGAGCAATTGCTTTGGTGACATTAAATACGCCGGTGAGGTTGATGCCAAGGACCGCATCCCAGTCTTCTTTCTTCATACGAATAAACAGGCCATCTTTGGTGATGCCGGCATTATTGACTAAAATGTCAATTTTACCTAACTGCTCAACTGCTTGTTTGACCGAGGTTTCAACATCGACCGGATCGGTAACATTTAATTTAAGGGCAATTGCTTTTACTCCCAATGCTTGAATTTCCTGAGCGGTTTGGTTGGATAGTTCTAGATTAACATCCGAGATAATAATATTGGCTCCCTCTTTAGCCATTGCGACCGCGATCGATTTGCCAATACCTTGAGCGGAACCCGTGATTAGAGCTACTTTATCTTTTAACAGCATATTTAAACCTCCTGATATGTTTTAACGACTGCTTCTTTGTTAATTTTGTTAATCAATCCGGAAAGAACCTTCCCGGGACCTACTTCCACAAAATTGGAAATACCGTCTACTACCATTTTTTGGATAGAGTCTTCCCATAAAACCGATCCAGTAACTTGTTTAACGAGTAGTTCTTTAATCTGCATTCCGTCGGTTACGTAATCGGCGGTTACATTGGCTACCACCGGTATTTTTGCGGCATTAAATGTTATTTTGTCGAGTTCAATTTTTAATTTATCAGCAGCGGGTTGCATGAGAGGGCAATGGAAGGGGGCAGAGACAGCCAAGGGAATAACTTTTTTAACGCCGGCGGCTTTCAGTTTCTCACCGGCCAAAGCTACGCTTTCTTTTTTGCCAGAAATAACTACTTGTCCAGGACTATTGAAGTTGGCGGGCCAAACGCCACCAACTTCTTGGCAAATCTTTTTAATGGTTTCTCGGTCTCCGCCAAGGAGGGCCGCCATAGCTCCTTCGCCAACGGGAACCGCTTCTTGCATAAACTTGCCGCGGAGATGGACAACTTTCACGGCATCTTCAAAACGGACGACTCCCGCGGCTATTAGGGCGGAATATTCGCCCAAACTGTGCCCGGCAACGACAGATGGCTGTAAGCCGCTTGCTGTCAGCCGCTCAAATGCTGCAACGCTTACTGTTAAGATGGCTGGTTGAGTTACTTCTGTTTTCTTTAACTCTTCTTCCGGACCTTCAAAGCAGAGTTTCTTTAGGTCAAACCCCAAGATTTGATTAGCTTGCTCTAGAAGCTTTTCGGCCAAACCTTTTCCCATGCCGATAAATTGGGAACCTTGCCCGGGGAATACAAATGCGCTTTTCATAATAATATTCATTATTATAGCAAAAAAATAAAAAATCGTGAAATAGTATGGTATCTCTAACAGTATTTAGCCAGTATTTAGCGGGGGGATTTTATCCCCTGGCTTCTTGTATTTTGCGAGTTAAGAGAGGCAGAATTTCGAGAACGTCACCCACGATCCCGTATGTAGCTACTTTAAAAATGGGGGCATCGGGGTCTTTGTTGATAGCTACAATAGTATCAGCTGATTGCATTCCGACTAAATGTTGAATTTTTCCAGCAATACCACAAGCAATGTACAGTTTAGGGGCCACAGTTTTTCCGGTTTGACCAACTTGATGGTGAGCTGAGATCCAGCCGGCATCAACCGTTGCGCGCGAAGCACCCACCGCTCCACCTAAAACCTTAGCCAAATCTTCTACTAATTTAAAATTCTTAGGATCGCCAATGCCACGGCCACCAGAAACAATAATCTCGGCTTCTTGCAGGTTAACTTTAGCGCTCTCATCTTTAATCACTTCTAAAATCTTTACGATCAAATCTTCTGGGGTGATTATTGGGCTAAATTTTATGGTATTACCTTCATTTGACATTTGACATTTGTCATTTTTAATTTTCTTAAAGACTTTGGGTCGGACAGTTGCCATTTGCGGACGATTATTAGGCGAAAGAATGGTGGCCATAATATTGCCGCCAAAAGCCGGGCGGGTTTGTTGCAGAATCTTTTTAACTGGGTCAATCGATAAGCCAGTACAGTCAGCCGTTAAACCAGCCCCAACTCGAATCGCTAAACGAGCAGCTAGGTCTCTTCCCATTGTGGTAGCTCCGAGCAATAAAATCTCCGGTTTATGTTTTTGAATGGCTTCGGCAATGGCACGAGTGTAGGGGAGGGAGCGATAATCTTTTAATTCTTTATGGTGGAGGACGTAAACTTTGTCGGCCCCGTACTCAAATAGCTTATTGATTTCTTTGTCGATCGATTCGTCGCCGCAAAGAACGGCAGCTAATTCACAATTTAGATCAGCGGCCAATTTCTTGCCTTCGGACAGAAGCTCAAAAGCGACGGGTTGAATTTCTCCTTCCCGTTGCTCAGCAAAAACCCAGATATTTTTATAATGGCGGATATCTTTGTTGCTTTCTTTCTCAGCTTTAATCTCGATAGCTTGGAACTTACAACTGGCCACACAAGCGCTGCAGAGCGTGCATTTATCGAGGTCAATTACAGCTAATTTACGATTGCTGTCCGGTCGAACTTGCATGGTGATGGCTGCAAATGGACAAGCTTTAACGCAAAGCGTACATCCAGTACATTTTTCTGCAAAAACCTTGATACTCAAATTGTTTTCCTCTCTTTGAGTTTGCTAATTAATTTGTCTACCATTTCAGCTGCGTCACCCGTTAACATTTCGCCGCCACCTTTGGCGGGAGGGGTGAAAATCTTTAAAACATTAGTTGGCGAACCATTTAGTCCCAGATTAGCTGGATCGGCTTCGAGTTCAGCCGCATTCATATTCCTAATGACTGCCTTTTTGGCTTTCATTAAACCTTTTAGTGATGGCATGCGGGGTTCATTGATTTGTTTAACTACGGTTATTACTCCGGGCAAAGGCATTTCAACCACTTCGTTATTTTCTTCGAGCATGCGTTCTACTTTGGCCACATTATTAGTAACTTCAATCTTAACCGCAAAGGTGACTTGGGGAATGCCCAGCCATTCGGCGATCCCTGGGCCAACTTGAGCGGTGTCTCCATCGATGGCTTGTTTGCCGCAGAGGATAAGATCGGTTTTCCCCAGCTTTTTAATGGCCTGGGACAATGTATATGATGTAGCCCAAGTATCGGACCCGGCAAAAGCGCGATCGGAGATAAGAGCTACTTCGTCCACTCCCATGGCAATGGCTGATTTTAAAGCCTCGGCAGCTTGGGGCGGCCCCATGGTGATGACGGTTACTTTACCGCCATTTTTTTCGCGCAGCTGCAAAGCGGCTTCAATGGCATTTTCATCAAAGGGATTGATGATGGATGGAACGCCATCACGGATGAGCGTATTGGTTTCCGGGTTAATCCGAACCTCGGTGGTATCAGGCACTTGTTTTATGCAAACTACGATATCCATGAGTGAGAGATTATAACAAATATTTTTGGGTTGGGCAAGTTAGCCAATTATTTGCAGCAGAAACTTAAATTATGACTGTAGAATTAAGTGAACATATTTGGGACTGAGCAAAATTTGGTGAAATTTTTGTCTTTACTTGTACGATAAATGGCCAGAGATATTATGCTACATAAAATTTTATCTAGAACAATTGTCCCACCTAATATTACCTGGGGGGGCGGAATTCATAGAGAAAAAATTGTTTCTAAACCTGCCAATGGACAGTGTGGGCCGATTGCGCCATTAATACCAAGCCAAGTTTTTTGCCGCATGGCAGCAACTTTGGGAGAAATTACTTTTAATCCAATTCATTTAGATTTGCTTGCCAGTATGAAATTAGCCGCCGACACTGTTTTTGGCGTATTTGGTTTGGAAGTGGTAGATATTGCCGAACACGTTTATGTTGACCCAACAAAAGCGGCGGGAGATATTACCCGCCTAAACGGAGAAATAGCGCCCCGTTTATTAGCCGCGGATGCAGCTGGTTCGATTGGGGTAGCCTTAAATGGTCCGGAGACAGGAACGACGATAAATTATAAAAAGGTAAAAACAAGGACGGATGGGATGGGAGCAGATGCGGCTTTTCGGGCTCTTTCCGAATTTGGCAACTGGGCATTGCCCGCTGGCTATTATGCGGTAATGGTTTCTACCGAAGGAACTCCCAGTCATCCGAAACCGGATGAGCCTGCTACCGGAAATCCAACGGTGAACCGGGGCATGGTTTTTCCTTCGCAAAGAAGAATTTTAGCTGAAGGCTTTGAAGAAACCAAGTTTAATCAAATCCCTGCTTATGATGGGCTGCGGGCAATTTGCTTAGGGATTGACGTCATTGAATGTACCGAAGCGGCTGCTACTTCGCCGGCTGCTTATGAAACAATTGCCGGACATCCCAAAGATATTGGGGCTTGTTCGGTATTGCAAGTAGCAGATAACTTTGCTCCAGCGGAAGACCTCTATGCTGACAAGTTTGCTATTGCTCCTTGGCTAATGAAAATCATCAGAGAAAGAGGAGAAATATTAAGACTTGATCCAAACGGAGACACCATTGCTAATCTAACAGAAGTATCTCGCGCGTCTGGTTTATCTTTTGATCAATTAGGGGTAATTGGGTTAGGATTAAAATTAAGATATAAAATTGATCCAGTTACCGGCCAAAGGATAGAAGGATCAGAAAAATGTGACCGGGAAGGAAGACGAGAATTATTAGACAGTATAACTAGGCTTAAAATCCATTTAAAAACCATTGATGACGGAGAAACTCCGGGTTTTAGACCCTTAATTGTTGGCAGTCCAATTGAATTTAACGATGGTTGGGAGGGAAGAGCTGGGGTTTTCTTTGGGTGTGGAGGTGTTTTTGAGTCTTCAACCCTTGCCCGAGCCGTACAAGATGCTGGCGGAGAAGGCTGGTTTTTTTATGTAAACAAAGACAAGACCAAAAAAGTAGCTACATATGAACAACGAAGACAAATGTCTTCAAAAGACATTGATGCCTTAGCAAAAATTGGAGAAACAGAGCCATCTCGTCCCAGAAACATCCGTGAATTAGTTGGCGATGAAGGGGATCGAATGCTGATTGTTACCACATTTATGGATAACCCTCTTAATCCGCAAGCCATGCCGGTGCAAGTTGATGAAGAAAGCGGCACAATCACTTTTTATCAAGAAGTGTTTGCTTCGGATGGCAGTATGCGGGGGTTAGTCTGGACGCTCAAAGCCAAAAAAGAATTATCGGCTGTTAAAGCGGCATTTTCACCGGTCATTCCCGATTTGATGGAAGAAAAAAAACCTGATCTAATTGTTAGGAAATTGGAAGAAATACGTAAAACTCCCGAAGGTTTGGCGGCAATAAGATCGGGATTGATGACCTATTTATACTACTATGTTTCTGAAAATCCGAATCCGAAAAGTGCCGGCGATTTTGTTATTGACCCGGAGCGATTAAGAGGCAGAATGCTATTATCTGATGAAAGAAGAGACATTGCTGTTTTGCTTTGGGCAGCCAAAACGTACCCCCAATGGTTTACTCTACAGATGAGTATTTCTGATGCGATGGTGCAGGTCCTTGCCGGACTTGACCGAGAAGATGTTAAATACCGGCAAGCCTTGCTTTTTTTGGCAAAAACTGCCGGGATTGAAATGACTTCATATTTAAGATATATATTACGTATTATTCCTCGAACCGAATATATCAAAGAGGATTTAAATGCAGTAGCTATCCAATTAGGGCGAGAGCCAAATATCACGGCTGAAGAGCTAGTGTTGCCAGAAAGAGTAGAAATGCCAACATTTTTACAAGATCTGCTAAAAAGAATTCAAGATAGAGAATAAAGGATAAAATATTTGAAGATGAAGATGAAGGTTATGGTTTATATTCAGAATAATCTAAGGCCTGTAGCAGGTAGTTAAAGTTGAATTTTATAGATGCCAGCTTCTCCGCAGTAAGACCGGTCGTTTTTTTATAATTTCCTTATCTCTGCCGCAAACTGATGAAGGTTGGTATAGCGTTGGTTAGGATCAGGATGTAGGCACCGCATAATTATCCTTCCAAGTGGACTATTTTTGTAGGCTGGGGGAAGATTGCTTTGCTCAATTAATTCTTCCAGTGAGATATATCTCATGTTATTTATTTCTGCAAAATATGTTTCAAGTTCGCTTTCAAAGGCAAAGGGTTCGTTGGGGGCCTCAAGCGGGTTGGTTGCGTCTTTGTAAAGCAGCATTTTTTCGCCGGTTAAAAGCCGAAAACAGGTAAGGCCAAACGAATAAATATCACTTCGTGGGTTAATCTCCCTACTATATCCGCGGGCCACTTCCGGAGCCAAATAGACCATGGCGCCGGTATCCTCTTCGTTATAGCCCTGGCCAATGGGGAGGGCAAGTTCAAAGTCAACAACACTAACTGTTCCATCAGCTTTATCATATAAAGCATTTGTCGGTTTAACATCACGGTGTACAAAACCAGCTTGATGGATTGCTGCCAGACGCTCAGCAAATCCTGGGAGGATTATTGCAACTAGCAATATAAATCTTGGGTCTGCCAAAGCTCCTACGGCTTCTTTGGGCAGAGAAAAATGGCTTAATGGTTGTCCGGCAACTCGATTCATAACAAAATAGGGAGCATCCCATTGTTCTATACTTTCAGATAGAACCCCATTATCGCTTTCGATTTTCTGTTCGCCGCGATAAAGGCACCTAGGAATTCCCTCTGGCCCTGATAAAGCAATAAGGGAGTCCGCTTCTCTTTTATTTTTGGCAAGATTATCGCGATAACAATCAGAAGGGAATTTAATAACTACTTCTTTGGGTGGATCTTTTTCAAATTTTTCTTCGCAGATTGTTGGGGGAAGAATAAAACCGGTTAAAACATGGGCAGAAGTCCTGGCTGGTTTTTGGCAGGTTTCTTCGCAAGCAGCTAACCTACTGCCATCAGCAAGGTTATGCAGCAATTTTAGCGAATAGCCAACTCCCCTAATAGTTTGTGGGATTGGTGGAGCAACAAGTTTAAAATGGACTTTATTCACAACAAAACACTCTCCTATATATATATCGTAAAATAGGATGATAAATTTCGGTATTTTTAATATATTTTTTTGTGAGGACAAAAAAAGCCCCTGGAGTTTTCCGGGGGCTTTTGCTTTATTAGGAGCTTTCTATGTTCTATTTTTTAACTGATTCTTTAATCAGGCCCAATCCAATTTGATTTCTTTGAATCTGGTTGGTGCCTTCGTAGATCTGAGTAATCTTGGCATCGCGGGCCATTTTTTCGACCGGATATTCTTTCATGTATCCATAGCCACCTAAAACTTGAATAGCGTCAATGGTAACTTTCATGGCAGTATCGGACGCGAAAAGTTTGGCTTGGGAAGCGGCCAGGGTGTAATCTTTGGCGCCAGCATCGATCATGCGGGCACAAGCATAAACTAAGGCGCGGGCAGCTTCTACTTGGGTGGACATGTCTGCCAATATGTGTTGAATGGCCTGGATGGCAATGATTGGTTTGCCAAACTGCACTCTTGATTTGGCATACTTAATGGCTTCATCCAGTGCTCCTTGGGCGATCCCAACAGCTTGTGCTCCGATCCCGGGACGAGTTAAATCGAGGGTCTTCATGGCAACGATAAAGCCCATGCCTTCGCGACCCAGCAACTGACTCTTGTGCACTTTGCAATCTTGAAAAACTAATTCGCGTGTGGCGGAGCAGCGGATACCCATTTTGTTTTCTTTTTTACCAAAAGTAAAACCGGGCATACCTTTTTCTAGGATAAAGGCTGAAGCGCCGCGGGGACCTTTGGTCTTGTCGGTTATAGCGATTACAGAGTAGGTATCAGCTTCCCCCCCGTTGGTTATCCATTGTTTGGTTCCGTTAATAATGTAGTGGTCTCCGTCTTTTTTAGCGGTGGTTTCAAGCCCGGCTGCATCGGAGCCGGCGTTGGCTTCGGTTAAACCAAAGGCGGCCAGTTTTTTCCCGGCGGCAATTTCGGGCATATATTTTTTCTTTTGTTCATCAGTTCCAAAAAGAAGAATAGGGGTTGAGCCTAAAGCGGAGGCTGCAAAAGTTACGCCCACACCGCCGCAAATTCGGCTGATTTCTTCGGTTGCCAGGCAGAAATTAAAAACCTTTTGTCCCATTCCGCCCAGTTCTTCTGGAATGTACAGTCCGCAAAGGTCGGCGGCCGCAAAAGCCTTGAGAGCTTCCCAAGGAAATTCGCCAGTTTCGTCCCATTCAGCTCGCTTTGGCAGCGCTTTTTCAATAGCTACCTTTCTAGCTAAATCCCGTATCATCTGTTCTTCTTCGTTTAACAAGTAATCCATCACAAACTCCTCCTCACCATTTAATTAAATTTGCTCCACAGGTTAACCCTGCTCCAAACCCGGATAAAACCACGATATCCCCACTTTTTATGCGTTTATCTTGCAGCGCTTCATCGAGCGCTAAGGGGATAGACGCAGCTGAGGTGTTACCGTACTTTTGTAGATTAACATAGACTTTTTCCTTTGGCAATCCCATTTTTTTGGAGACGTGGTCAATAATTCGAGTGTTGGCTTGATGGGGAATAAGCAGGTCAATGTCCGATACGGCTAACCCCGCTTTTTTAGTGACGGCATAAATTGATTCTTCTAGAACCCTTACGGCAAATTTGAAAACTTCTTTGCCGTCCATGTGAATAAAGCGGCCCTTCTTTTGTTCGGGATCACGCGATCCACCGCCGGGCATTACTAGGTATTTGCCAAGGGATCCTTCGGCTTTTAACCAGCTAGCTATAATACCAGAATCGTCATTAGTAGCAGTTAAAATGACCGCTCCCGCACCGTCGCCAAAGAGAATAGCTACTGTTCGATCGGACCAATCGACGTATTTCGTTAAGGTGTCCGCGCCAATTACTAAGATGTTTTTGAACATTCCGCTTTCAATGTATTGGCAGGCAGTAGTTAGCGCAAAATTAAAGCCGGCGCAGGCGGCAGAAGCATCAAAGGCGGCGGCCTTGGTGGCGCCAATTTTATCTTGCACCATACAGGCGACAGAAGGGAAAAGGGTGTCAGGAGAGGTGGTTCCGACGATAATTAAGTCGAGATCTTCGGCCTTAAAATTAGCGGAAAGGAGAGCTTTTTGGGCAGCGATGACAGCTAAATCCGAGGTGGCCATGGTGGCGTCGGAAACCCGCCTTTCCTGTATCCCAGTGCGCGTGCGAATCCATTCATCCGAAGTATCAAGCCGTTTGGATAAATCATCATTTGTTACTCTATTTGAAGGGGTTGCGGAACCGGTTCCAATAATTTTGGCTTTCATCCTAATTCTCCAATTTTTGAAAGACTGCCCACCATATTAGCTTCGGCCATTTCGGCAGCTTCTCGGATTGCATTTTTGACGGCGGTAGCATTGGATCGCCCATGAGCTTTGAAGACAATTCCATTAATGCCGAGGAGTGGAGCTCCCCCGTACTCGTCGTATGAAACTAGTTTTTTAAGGCGCGACAATGAAGGTAGCAAAAAAACTAGGCCGATTTTGTTTAATATGCCACTAAAAAGTTCTTTTTTCATCAGTTTGAAAACGGAGGCTCCCAAGCTCTCAGCAAATTTTAAAATTAAATTACCCACAAACCCATCGCACACAATAACATCGGCTTTGCCGAGTAAAATTTCTTTGGATTCAACATTGCCAATAAAATTAATGGGTAGATTTTTGAGAAGAGGCCAGGTTTCTCTTGTTAATTCGTTCCCTTTTTCTTTTTCTTCTCCGATATTGAGTAATCCAACGCGCGGGTTTTCGATATGCATAACGTGCTTGGCAAAAAGATTGCCCATGACGGCAAACTGGACAAGATGTTTGGCTTTACAATCAACGTTGGCTCCCATGTCCAGTAATAAAACTTTGCCGGCGGGAAGAGGGAACTCGGTGGCAATGGCGGGCCGTTCAACTCCTGGGATTCGACCCAGTTTAAAAAGAGAAGCAGCCATGATGGCCCCGGTATTACCGGCGGAGACAATGGCGTCAGCTTTGCCATCTTTTACCAGGGAAACAGCGACATTGATGGAGGCGTCTTTTTTTTGTTTGACAGCTGAGGCGGGAGATTCGTCCATGCCAATCACTTCGGAGGCTGGAACAATAGAAACGTCGCCCGGGTTTTTATGCTTTTTGAGCTCGGCGGCAATTTTGGCTGGATCTCCCACCAGGGTGATGGCTAAGGAGTATTCGAGGCTAGCTTGAACCGCCCCTTTTACAATTTCAGCCGGAGCATTGTCGCCGCCCATGGCGTCAACAGCGATCCTCTTCACTTACTTTTTGTCCTTTTTCCCTTGCTTGTCTTTTTTAGTCTTGATTTTAACAGCATGTTTCCCGCGGTAACTACCACAGGAGGAACAAGCATGATGAGGAATAGTAGGGGAGCCGCAAGCTTGGCAGCTGCCTACCCCTTTGGCGGTTAACTGATAATTTTTGGCTCTCCGATTTCCCGATCTCGCATTAGAATGACGCTTTTTTGGAACTGGCATAATATTTTATCCTTTCTGCCCTGGACAATCTTGCCTGCATAAGGGCTGCAGGGGAAGCTCCAGGAGCAAGTTTTGCCTTACAATTTCCGAAACATCGATTGTCTTGTCTTTATCCAGCGGAGAGATAAAATCTTCAGCATGTAGCTCTTTTTCTTTCCGCTTGTTTTTGCTTGAAACCGGAACCTCGCTACTAAATTCTTCGTTAATCTCTACATCCAATGGCAAAACATACTTATTTAAGCATCGCGAGCAATCGAGCTCAGTGGCGGTTGAAACCGTTCCCCTCAGCAAGATCAGGTCGCCGGCATTAATCAGTTGCAGATCCATTTCCACCGGCTTAACCAGGACTAAATTGTCTTCTGGGTAGCTAACAGTTTCGGATTCTTGGATATCCGCAGTATTGCCAACTTCGCGCAAGAGTTCCGAAAGATCAATTTTCATTCGCTAGCAATCAATTATAGCGGTTTTAGGAGTAATATGTCAATCGGCCTTACGCCCTCGGATGACTTTGATCGTAGACTTCTTTTAGCCTTTCTTTGGTAATGTGTGTGTAAACTTGCGTGGTAGAAAGCGAAGTGTGCCCCAATAGTTCCTGCACCATCCTCAAATCCGCCCCGCCTTCTAATAGGTGTGTTGCAAAGGAGTGGCGGAGGGTGTGGGGCGTAACCTTCTTGGTGATTCCCGCCTTTTTTGCATAATAGAATAGTAGCCTTTCTACTAAGCGAGAAGTGGTTCGGGATCCACGGCGGTTGATGAAAAAAGCCGCACTCTTCTTGCCACAAAGTAATTCTGGGCGGCTGGTTTTTAAATAGTTTAGCATGGTCTGTTTAGCCTGTGATCCAAATAATACAATCCTTTCTTTGGAGCCCTTTCCCAGGACGCGGATTTCTCCTTCTTCAAAATCAACATCGCTCAAGTTTAATTTTACAATTTCGGCCACCCGCAGGCCCGTACCATATATAACTTCCAAAATTGCCTGGTCACGCTGACCTAATGGATCCTTTTGATCGGGGGCATCCAATAACCTTTTCATTTCTTCGGGGTAAAGAAAATTGGGAAGCTTGCGAGGAAGCTTAGGGGTTAATAAGTTTTCAAACGGATTTTGTGCGGTTAACTTTTCTCTTACCAGAAAACGAAAATAGGAACGGGCAGCGGAAAGTTTGCGGGCAATCGATCGACGGGAAAACTTTTTATTTTCTAGCGCTAACAAATATTCGCGCGCAACTGATCTGTCAATTTTGCTTCGTTCCTTAATTAATGTTAGAAGGAAGCGCAAATCTCTTTCGTAATTGCTTATAGTATGAGGAGAATAGTGTCTTTCTGTTCTAAGATAATTTGAAAATTTGATTAATTGATTATTGTTTGGAGCTTGTTGCTTGTTGCTTGGAGCTTTTGTTCTCTCACAGTCCATATTTTGCGCGGTTCTCATCGGTAAGCGGTAAGTAGGCGGCACCTTCCTTAACTAAGCGGACTGTATCACCGGGTCGGGTATCAACATGAATAAAAGCTTCTTTGGGATAAAAAACCATGCCGCGTAGTTCAGGAATAGTTTCGCAAAACTTAAATAGATCTTGCGGAGTAACCCCGTCAATGGCGATATGGGCGGCTTTGCCCATACAATGATAGCTTCGTTTTCCACGCCCTAATTTTTCAAAAAAATCATCGCACCAAAATGCCGATAGGATTTTAGTTTTCTTTCTAAATTTTTCGCCAATCATTTCAAGGGCCCCAACTAACCCCATGTGTACTCGATACTCGCCTTGGCATTCGGGGCAGCGGCAAGCAAAATCGCGTTTACTCCAATGTTCGCTGATGTCACCCATACTTTCATTATAATTTGACAAAGCCAAGAATGCAAGATAAAATATGAAGGTTGAATCTTTGTCCGCTCGTATGAGGGAAGGAGAAAATAAAATGAAGAAGAACTGCGTTTTTACCTCTGAATCTGTGACTGAAGGCCATCCCGACAAAATGTGTGATCAGATTTCCGATGCGATTTTAGATGCAATCATGGAAAAAGATCCGGTCGGTAGGGTGGCGGTCGAAACCTTAGTTACTAACGGCATATGTATGGTAGCCGGCGAAGTAACTACTGGTTGTTATGTTGATATTCCAACCATTGTTCGGGGTGTTATTAAAGACATCGGTTATACCCGAGCCAAATATGGTTTCGATTATGAAACTTGCGGTGTTTTGGTGTCGATCAAAGAACAATCAAAAGATATTGCCCGCGGAGTAGATAAAGCTTTAGAAATTCGGGGCGGAGAAGTAATAAAAGAGGACCTAGAAGCTATCGGTGCCGGCGACCAAGGCTTAATGTTTGGTTTTGCTTGCGATGAAACCAAAGAATTAATGCCACTGCCAATTGATTTGTCACACAAGTTAGCCAAAAGATTAGCCGAAGTTCGCAAAAACGGAGAGTTGTCTTATTTGCGACCCGACGGTAAATCGCAAGTCACAATTGAATATGAAAACGATAAGCCGATTCGCATTGATACCGTTCTAATTGCCGCCCAACATTCCCCCGAAGTCACTACGGAAAAAATTAAGAGCGATATTATTGAAAGAGTTATTTTGCCCATTTTGCCCGAAGAATTAGTTGATGACAAAATTAAGTTTTATGTTAATCCTACCGGTCGTTTTGTAATTGGTGGGCCGCAAGGAGACACTGGCGTTACTGGTCGTAAGATTATTGTAGATACCTATGGTGGTTATGCTCGCCATGGTGGTGGAGCTTTCTCCGGCAAAGATCCAACCAAGGTTGACCGCTCGGCTGCCTATGCTGCTCGCTGGGTCGCCAAAAATGTGGTAGCAGCTGGTCTTGCCGGGAAATGTGAAGTCCAATTAGCTTATGCGATTGGTATTGCCAGGCCTTTATCGGTTATGGTGGATACTTATGGAACTGGAGAAATATCGGACAGCAAGATTGAAAAATTAATTGATGAGGTTTTTGACTTGCGCCCCGGTTTAATCATTAAACAACTCAAGCTGCGTCGACCAATTTATCGTCAAGTCGCTGCTTACGGCCACTTTGGCCGAATCGATCTTGATTTACCATGGGAAAAGACCGACAAGGCTGCCGATCTCAAGAAAAAAGCCAGCAAGTTTTAGTCTCTCACGCGGAATATTATTTATTTCTTAAGCCAGCTCATCATTTCGCGGAGTTCGCCGCCGACTTTTTCAATGGCATGATTGCGGTCTTTTTCGCGCAGGTCATTGAAGTTTTTGCAGCCGTTCTTGGCATTTTCTTTGATCCACTCTCTGGCAAAAGCGCCGGATTGGATGCGAGTAAGGGCTTTTTTCATGCTTTTTTTAACTTTGGCATCAATCACTTTTGGACCAACGGTTAGATCGCCGTATTCAGCGGTGTTGCTGATGGCTTTGCGCATGCCTTGCAGACCGTGTTTGTACATGAGATCAACGATTAATTTTAATTCATGGCAGCATTCAAAATAAGCCATTTCAGGTTGGTAGCCAGCTTCCACCAAGGTTTCAAACCCAGCTTTGACGAGTGAAGTGCAACCGCCGCAAAGGACGACTTGCTCACCGAAAAGATCGGTTTCTACTTCTTCTTTAAAAGTCGTTTCAAATACGCCAGCTCGGCCGCCGCCAATGCCGGAAGCGTATGCCAGAGCTGTTTCTTTGGCTTTACCGCTAGCATCTTGATAAATAGCAATTAAGCAAGGAACGCCAGCGCCTTCCTGGTAGGTTTGGCGGACCATGTCGCCGGGACCTTTGGGGGCGACCATGACCACGTCTACATCTTTTGGAACTTTGATGGCTTTGAAATGAATATTAAAGCCGTGGGAAAACATTAAGGTTTTGCCCGCTTTCATGTGTTTGCGGATGGATTCTTTGTAAATGCGGCCTTGCAGTTCATCGGGAATGAGGATTTGGACGATATCTCCTAGTTTAGCGGCTTCGGCGGCTTCCATGACTTCAAATCCGGCTTCTTTGGCTCTATGCCAATTGGGGCTGCCTTCTATTTCGGCGATAATTACTTTAAGTCCACTGTCTTTTAGATTTTGGGATTGGGCGGCACCTTGGTTACCATAACCCACGATTGCAATTGTCTTATCCTTCAAAGCCTCCATATTTGCGTCCTTATCGTAATAAACCTTGGCCATAGCTGATTCCTCCTTGAGTAAATTTAGGCTGATTTCTTACTTAATTATACCACAATCTATTTGCTGCCGCGTTGCAGGGAGATTTTACCTGTGCGGACGAGTTCTTGGATGCCGAACTTTTCGAGCATCTTTTGCAAATTTTCTACTTTGTCTTTTTCAGCGGAAATCTCAATAATTAATGAATCTTCGGCCACATCCACAATCCGGGCTTTAAAAATGTTAACGATTTGCGTGATTTCAGTGCGCGTTTTTTCGTTAGCATGAATTTTGATCAATGCTAGCTCTCTTTCCACGGATATTTCGGGGGCCAGATCAAATATTTTCAATGTATCAATTTGTTTGTAGAGTTGTTTAATAATTTGTTCTAGCGTTTGTTCGTCGCCTTCGGCAACAATGGTTATGCGGGAAACACTGGGATCTTCCGTCGTTCCCACAGCCAAACTTTCAATGTTAAATCCACGACGGCTAAACAGTCCCGCCACACGGTGCAGCACTCCCGGCTTATTCTCTACAATTACAGATATAGTATGTTTCATTTTAGTCAATCAACATTTCGTTCAGCGCTTGCCCTGGAGGCACAAACGGGAAAACATTTTCGGTCTTGCTTACAATAAAATCCATCAATACTGGACGATCTTTTATTTTAAGTGCGTCTTCTAAGGCCTTTTTTACGTCTTCCGGCTTGGTAATGCGCATGGCGGCGGCTCCATAAGCTTCAGCAATTTTACACAGATCCGGATTATTGCACATATTGGTTTGTGAATAGCGTTCTTCGTACAAAATTTCTTGCCATTGGCGTACCATGCCCAGGAATGAATTATTGAGTACGACAATTTTGACTGGTAATTTATGATTCACCGCTGTGGCTAATTCCTGAATATTCATTTGAATGCTGCCATCGCCGGCGATATCAAAAACGATGGCGTCGGGTTTGGCAAATTGGGCACCGATAGCGGCAGGAAAACCATAACCCATGGTCCCTAGGCCACCCGATGATACCCAAGTACGGGGTTTGTTATATTTAAAATATTGCGCTGCCCACATTTGATGTTGGCCTACTTCGGTGCAGATGATGGCTTCGCCATTAGTTACCTCATCAATCATTTCGATCACGTATTGGGGTTTTATGACACCAGCTTCTTTTTTGTAGGAGAGTGGGTATTTCTTTTTCCATTCGGCAACCTGCTCGAGCCAGGCAGTATGGGCGCCTTTTTCAATCGAAACATGGTCGATAATTTCTCGTAAAGTTGACTTGGCATCTCCTACAATTGGCACGTCAATTTTTACATTCTTCCCAATTTCGGCCGGATCAATATCGATATGGATGTGTTTGGCTTTGGGAGCGAACTTGGCAATATGGCCAGTTACACGATCATCAAAGCGAGCGCCGACGGCGATTAATAAATCACATTCTTGTACCGCGTAATTGGCATAAACCGTCCCATGCATACCCAGCATATGTAGAGATAATTTGTTGGAGTCGGGAAATCCTCCTAATCCCATCAAAGTAGTAGTGACCGGAATCTGACATTTTTCAGCCAATTCTTTTAATTCTTTGGCTGCCTCGGAGGCAATCACCCCGCCGCCGGCATAAATCACCGGTCGCTGGGCGATTTGTATCATCTTTACGGCAGCTTTAATTTGCCGTGGATGTGCTTTGAGAGTTGGCTTGTAACCGGGTAAGTCAACCTTATCTGGATATTTGAATTCAAAAGAATGGACTTGGGCATCTTTGGCAATGTCGACTAATACCGGTCCCTGTCGGCCAGTGCGAGCCAGATGAAAGGCCTCTTTGATTACGCGCGGAATATCGCTGGCTTCTTTGACCAAATAATTATGTTTGGTGATTGGTTGAGTTATCCCGGTGATGTCCGCTTCCTGAAATGAATCGCGTCCGATTAGGCTGGTCGAAACCTGGCCAGTGATCGCCACCATGGGAATGGAATCCATATAAGCGTTGGCAATGCCGGTGACCAAATTGGTAGCGCCGGGGCCGGAGGTGGCAATAACAACTCCCACTTTGCCGGTTACGCGAGCATAACCGTCGGCTGCATGCGCCGCACCCTGTTCATGGCGGGTTAAAATGTGTTTGATTTCTTTACATTTATAGAGGGCATCGTAAACCGGCAGGATCTGGCCGCCGGGGTAACCAAAAACTAGGTCAACCCCTTCTTTTTTTAAACTTTCAAGCAGTGCTTCCGCGCCGGTGAGTTGCATTACTATATTTTAACATTTATTCATTATTAAATAAACTTAAGTTAGATAAAAAGTGAAATTTTCTGCGAGGGTGGGCGATGAAATAAGGGAGAGCAAAATGAGCATTACCAGCCGACTGAAGATGATTATGCGGGGTATTGGAATCCAGCGAAGTGCGGATTGGAATAAGCGTTGGGATAGATTACCCAAAGATGATCAATCTGTTTTGACGGCAACCAGCATGGACTCCCCTCAATGGACCCGGGCACATGAAGCAATCCGGCAATTCGTGCCTACGCAGTTAAGAATGGCATTAGAACTAGGAAGCGGTTCTGGAAAATCTTGCATCGCCTTAGCGCAAGAATATAGAGAAGCAAATATAGTTGGAATTGATTCATCTTTGGAAGCCATTTCCTTAAGCTCAAAGGGTGCCCGATTAAGGCGATTGACCAATTGTTACTTTGTCACGGGAAAAGGGGAGAAAATGCCCTTTCATAGTGATAGTTTTGATCTGACTTTCAGTGTAGGAGTGGTAGAACACTTCTTAGATCCAGCTTTCCTTCTAAGAGAGCAGGTAAGGGTATTGCGCCCTGGAGGATGCTTAGTTGTTTCAGTGCCTAATCTTCTTAATCCTTTTAATTTCTTATATCGTTTATATGCTGGAGATAGTTATTCTTACGGCATTGAACGGCTTTTTTTGCATTCCCAAATGGAAACATATCTTCAGGACTTAGGATTAAAGAACATTCAAAGAAGTGGATGGTCATTGTTTTATCGCCTAACTAGGCTTTATCGCTTTAATACAACAACCGGAGAAGTCAATGACTTTTGGTTTTCTGGATATGCGAAATCGCTCGGCGAATGGTTGGATAAATATCTAACTCCAATGCTTGATAGAATAAGTGCAGGGAAAATTTCAACTTATTTTGGGCATGAAATAATCGTTAAAGGCGAAAAGCCATCCTAAAACGCTAACAAATTTAAATTATTTTAGCACTCCCCCAGTGTGAGCTGAAGTTACCAATTGTTGATAGCGAGCCAGCCAGCCTTTATTAATCTTTGGTGGGAGAGGTTTAAAGTTTTTCATGCGCTTCTTGATCTCGGCTTTGCTAACTAGTAAATTTAATTGACGATTAGGAATATCAATTTCGATTTTATCTCCATTCCTAATTGCGGCAATTGGTCCGCCCTCAGCTGCTTCGGGCGAAATATGTCCAATACAGGGACCTTGAGTCCCGCCTGAAAAGCGTCCGTCGGTAATTAGCGCAACTGAAGTGGAGAGTCCCATGCCAGTAATGGCTGCGGTAGGAGAGAGCATTTCTCTTTTGCCAGGTCCTCCTTTGGGACCTTCGTAGCGAATAACAACCACATCTCCCGATTTTATTTTCTTTTGCATAATGGCTTGCATGGCATCTTCTTCACGATCAAAAACTTTGGCCGATCCAATAAAGTGTTTCATGTTTTCCGAAACGGCGGTTTGTTTGATCACCGAACCTAAGGGAGCGATATTGCCTTTTAACACCGCAATGCCGCCTTCGGCATGATAGGGTCGATTGAGCGGGCGAATAACTTCATCGTCTAAAACTTTCCCTGCCTTGGCAATTTGCTTAATAGTTTTCCCGCTGACAGTTTTTGAATCTTCTAATTTGCTTTGCAATACATTGAGGGCTGCGGGAACTCCACCGGCCGCATCAAAATCTTCCATAAAGAATCTGCCTGAGGGTAAAATGTCAGTGATGTGGGGCGTTTCTCGGCTGATCTTATCAAATAATTCCAATGAAACATTTAAGCCGGCATCATGGGCAATGGCTGGAATATGCAGGGCGGTATTGGTTGATCCACCCAAAGCCATATCAATCCGTAGAGCATTGCGAAAGGCGGCTGGGGTCATAATATCGCGCGGTTTTAGGTCTTTGCGTACTAGTTCAACCACGGTTTTGCCGCTTTCATAAGCAATCTTTTTCTTGTCTTTGGAAATGGCTAAACGTGTTCCGCAATATGGAAGGGACATTCCCAGAGCTTCGCTAACACAGGCCATGGTGTTAGCAGTATAAAGTCCCTGGCAAGCACCGGGTCCGGGGCAGGAGCGACATTCTAGATCCTGCAATTCTTTTTTACTGATTTTGCCGTTTTGATAAGCCGCCAAAGCTTCGAAAGTATCTTTTACCAATGATAAGCGGCGGCCTTTATATCTTCCTGATTTCATGGGTCCGGCAGTTACTACTATAGATGGGATATTAACCCGAGCTGCGGCCATCAACATGCCCGGGGTAATCTTATCGCAGGCTGTCAAAAGCACTAACCCATCAAGTTGATAAGCTTCTGCCATAGTTTCTACGCAGTCAGCGACTAATTCACGCAAAGGCAAAGAATAGTGCATGCCTTTGTGTCCCATGGCTATCCCATCGCAAATGGCGGGGACGCCAAAAATAAAAGGAACTCCGCCAGCGGCGCGGATCCCTTTTTCAATTTCTTTTTCCAAATCGCGCATATTAACGTGGCCGGGGACCATATTGGTGTAGGACGAAGCAATGGCAATGAAGGGTTTGTTGAAGTCTTCTTTTTTAAGTCCAGTAGCGTAAAACAAAGCTCGGGCGGGGGTTCTTTCCAATCCTTTTTTACATAAATCTGATCTCATTTTTTATTTTCCTCCTCGTCATCTAATACTTTTGCGATCCATTTTAATGCCCCGCGAGCAGGGTGAACGCCTTCTCTGATTTCCGGCTTCTTGGCTTTTTCGCCTAGCGACATAATATAAGCGATTTTTCCGGCTCGCGTACTAATGTTGGCTAGCCTGGTTTGTTTTAAAACATCCTCACTTAAAAAGGGAATAATTCCAAAGGCGCCTAACCCATGAATATCCATTAAATAATATTTTTATCCTTTGTAACGGAGGCCTCAGTTGGCAAGATCGTGACCAAATCGTCAACCTGGGCATTAGTTAAAAAATATTGCATTAACTTGCGTAATTGTTTTTTGTCTTCTTCTCCGCCGGGTTTTTGGTCAACGATAATTGAATTTTCGTGTTGGTTGAAATTGTAGACTTTGAAATTGGAACCGGCTTTTCCCTGGTAAACCAAAACCCAATGACCGTCATCCAGGCCCAAAGCGATTTTGCTGCCATCCGGCAAGGCAATGTTTTCGTTGCGAAAAGCAATTGTTCCAACAAAAGCTTTATCCAAATGTTCTTGGTTCTCAATGTATTTGCTGATAGTAGGCATCTCTTTTATAATTATACGGCAACCGGAACTAAAGCTCAAATTGGCCGGCTATGCTATAATTTGCCTAATGTTGTTTATTGAGAAATTGATTATTCCATTTACTATCATTGTTGGTGGGGCAATCTTTATTCAAATCCTCAAGAAAAAGCCCTTTCTGGGAGCAATGCCCGAGTTGCTCGAAAAGGCTCGCCGCACACAACCGCTGCCGGTTAAACTGAAAAAATCCTATTGGCCGCCAATTCTTTCGGTTATTTGCCTGCTACTAGTCTTTTTTGCCAGCATTGCTTTGGTTGAGCTTTTGCAGGGAACTTATTATTTGCTCTTTTTCCCGGGCAACGATTTGGTTTTTGTTAATAATGTTGCTGCCTTGGTAATCCAAATGCTGGGGCTCATCATTTGCGACCTGATGCTTTTTGACTGGTTTTTTCAAAATGTGCTTATCCGCCGTTTTGCACCCAATAATTATATGTATTCTGCGGCCGAATTCATGTATCGCAACAAGAATGGATGGACGGCAATTTTGGGTGGAAAGCCAGCCGATTATCATGTACAGCTTGAAAAGATATTTGCCGAATACGACTATGAAAAATTCTTTGTGCCCATGCAGCAAACTTATCTGCGCCGCCGGCTAATTCTAGCTTTGGTTTTGGTTCCCATAATGATTTTTTCTCTAGTCAATTATATTGCCTTTGGCGATGAGCAGATCATGGTCAAGGATTTTTGGAGTTTTAACCCTCAGCAATATGTGTTTAATGATGTTAAAAATGGAAAAGTAACTCTTGAGTACAATTTTAAGAATGGAAAGGCCTACCCCGAGCCGCATTTTTATGTTTTGTTTAAGGATCAAAGGAGGGTGGATCTTTGGCAGGGGATCTTCTTCCTGAGCCCTTCTTCTGAAAAATTAATTGCCGCTTATGAAAATCTAAAAAATGGCGGTGTGTCTATGGAGGTTGGCTTTTTAACCCCACTCACTAATTTGCGCGCATCAAAACGCCAAGAGATTGAAAAGGTATTTAATGTTATAAATCCAAGCACTGTGCCGGTTATTAATTATAAAAAAATATCTGATAAAACAATGCAAAAAGTTGAAAATATAAATAAAGAGCTCTTGGAGAGACAAAACAAGATTAATCGCGAACTGCTACAAAAGATTAAAAATATTTCCCCAGATAAATAACATATAATTCTCCCTGAAATTATTTAAAAATAGTTCCGAGATAGGGATAAGATCTCTACTTGACTGTGAGGAACTAGTTATATGGCATCAGCAGAAATGGCGGGATTGATTCGGAGAGGGGCCCAGGTTTGGAGCCAAGCGGGGTTGCATCGTGCAGTGGGGGATGTCCGCAAAGCCTCAGCCAGTAAACATTTTGCCCAGGGATGGGTTGGTTTCTTACTGCATCTCTATGCACCTATGCGAATCCTGGTTGAATCCAGACAACCACACACGCTAAGCGCGTGTCCAATGCCAGAAATAGATGCCGGAGAGGGTTATGTCAATTGGACGGCAAGGGTGGTAGCCGAATGTTATTATCCTCTACTCACTGCTACCGGCGTGTTAGCTAGGACAACTTGGAATATGGGGCCAACCCTGGTTGAGCAACTCAAATCTTTTTGTCCCGATATGGATATTGCAGGACTACTTCGTACAGCTAGCGATGAAAGCATTAAATTGTTTGGCGAATCTGGTGCTTTTGGCCAGTCAATGTTTCACACGGTATTGACGTTAGATGGGGATCTGGATAAAAGAGTACAAATTGGCTGGGGAGCAAGATATTATGAGGTTTTGTATGGCAGAAAACCCAAAGCTTTGTGGCTACCAGAAGGGGCAGTTGATCTTGCTACTCTCAGTTGTTTACAGTCTTTTGGTATGCAATATGTTGTATTGTCTCCGCATTCAGCCAAGCGATTTAGAATAGGAGATGAATGGGTTGATAATGTGACACGCGGCGATGGATTAGCGCTTGATCATGGACAACCTTATTTTGTCCAAGTTGGGGGATCTCCTTTTCAAATCTTTTTTTATGATGGGAAGTTATCTAATCAATTTGGATTTGACGATCTTCTAGGGAGAGGCAAAGACACAGAAAAAAGTGAAATAGATATTTCTGCGGCAGCTAGGAGGGTAGGAGATCAAATCGGACACCGTTTATATTTCCATGGAAACTGCATGGTGGCTAATGATGGAGAAATATTTGGGCATCATCGACCAGATGGCCTGGCAATTTTTCAAGAATATTTGCAAGGTGCAGAAAGCAGAAAGCAACGGATAACTAATTATTCTCAATTGGCAGCGGAGGCAGAAAAAGACCCCAGTCAAATGCGTGAAGTTGAACTGTATTTCCCTTCTAGTTGGAGTTGTGCGCATGGCGATGGGCGCTGGAGTTCAAATTGCGGTTGTGAGGGGGATAATCCATGGAGAGAAGGGCTTCGCAGTTCGCTTCGCTATCTGGCAGGGGAATTTGATCAAATTTTTGATCGGGAAACGAGCCGATCTTTAAGTGATCCCGAAGGAGCCAGAATTCGCTATATTGATGTATTGCTAGGGCAGCAAACCTTTGATGATTTTATTGCTGCCGAGAAAAAACCGAATATTGTAATAAGCAATGCTCGGAGGCAGAAGCTGTCAGTTCTTTTTAACGCTTTAGTTCCCCGCTACGCCATGTTTACTAGCTGTGGCTGGTTTTTTCATGGTTTCAGGTTGGAAATAGATATTAATTTAGGATTTGCCTGGGAATTGCTTACGCATATGCGCTTAGTAACAGACGTTCAGGATGTCCGTGAAAAATTTCTTTTAGCGCTGGCTGGTACGCCTAATAGTCCTGACCTGATTGCGAGCAACCAAGCGCCAAATGCGGCGGTCGTTTTTGGAAGAGTTATTGCCAACCAACGCTCCTGGCTCGATCGTATTTTAGCAGCCAGTAAGGCAACATAATAATTTTATATTCTTCCGCAAAATATGGACAATTCAGGTAGATGGTCTACAGGGAGCCCAGAAGACTTAGTCAAAATATATTTTTGATAATGTGTTCCAAAGTACTCTAATACAACCGGATTAAAAGCCACAATTGTGTTTTTAAT
>JBAZZP010000004.1:0-178652 GCA_041658745.1 Candidatus Margulisiibacteriota bacterium
AACACATTATCAAAAATATATTTTGACTAAGTCTTCTGGGCTCCCTGTAGACCATCTACCTGAATTGTCCATATTTTAAAATCACTAGGAAGAATGAGAAGTCGAGGAACTGCCCACATTTAATAATATCCGAACCAATTTTTCATTTCTTCCGACATTTTGATGCTGTTCTTAATGTTTGGAGATCATAGTTAATCAATGCCAATTTTTTGGTTCTTGACCACTTTTTGATCTGGCATTCTCTTTTTGCAGCTTCAGACCTTGAACCATACTTTTCAAAGTATTTCATGCTTATCGCGGGATTATAAGAAGTGTAATGCCCACCCTTCCCTGTTCGATGCTGTTCAAACCTTCTGACAAGGTTGTTTGTTATTCCGGTATAGAGGGCTTTATTCGAACATTCAATAATATAAACAAAGAAAGTCATAATAAAAATAAATCTCGACTCACTCGATAAACGAGACCTCGACTCGATCGCCTACGGCGATCTCGCTCGGTCTCTCTCTCCTGTTTTTCATTACCAGGCACTTGTCTCGAGCGAGGAGTCCCGAACTTGTGAGGGACGACGAGTCGAGAGACTGGGGGACAGGGATTCGAACCCCGATACGCAGCTCCAGAGGCTGCAGTCCTACCGTTAGACGATCCCCCAACGCATGCAAGTTAATACGGAAGCTTCCACCAAGGAGGTTGAAAGAGAAGAATAAACAGACCAAATAATACAATAAAAGCTGACAAGACAATAAAAATCTTAAACCCGCCTTCGACCGGCTCTTTCCACTTTTCTTTCATAAACCAGGCAAAAAGCAAAGCCAATAAGCCTACTAATACAACAGAAGCACCTTTAAACAATGGGCTCATATTAATAATCGTCATCAAATTCGTATAAGATTCATTCATGATTAAAGTTTATCTTTTCATCCCTAATTTGTCAATCACAGCCCAGCGCAGTATAATCATTATATGGACTGTGATTGCTTAATTATCGGCAGCGGCATCGCCGGCCTCTCTGCCGCCATCGAAGCCTCCAAATACGGTAAGGTTATCGTCCTTACCAAAAATATTTTAAGCGAAACGGCCACCCGCAAAGCACAAGGGGGAATCGCCGCCGCAATCGATAAAATCAAAGATTCTACCCAATTTCACTTCGAAGATACTATCGCCGCTGGAGCTGGTTTGTGCGACGAACAAGCGGTCAGAATATTGGTCAACGAAGGCGTAGAAAGAGTAAAAGAATTAATTGAAATGGGAGCCCAATTTGATCGGGCGGAAAGCGAAAGCGGTAGCGGATTTGCTTTAGCCCTAGAAGGCGCCCATAAAAGACGCCGCATCCTCCACGCAGGTGACGCCACCGGCGAGGAGATCCAAAAAACGCTCGGAGCCAAAATCTTGGCTGACCGACTGGTTGATTTGCGACAACACTATATTACAACCAATTTAATCATTGAAAATGGTAAATGTATTGGAGTTGAAGCCTTAAACTTATCAACTAACTCCATGGAGCGATTTCTTTCTAAAAACACCATCATCACCACCGGCGGATATGGTCAGATCTGGCTTCACACGACCAACCCCAAAGTTGCTACCGGCGACGGAGTAGCATTGGCCTATCGGGCTGGAGCAGAAGTCACCGACATGGAATTTATGCAGTTTCACCCTACCGCTTTGGTTCAATTTGCCGAACTAAAAGATATGATCGCCCTGCCCCGTTTTTTAATCTCCGAAGCCGTGCGCGGTGAAGGTGGGCAGCTTCTAAATCAGCGCGGTGAACGCTTTATGCAAAAATACGACACAAAGGGTGAACTGGCTCCGCGCGATATTGTTTCACGGGCAATTTTCCAAGAAATGAAAGAATCTGGTTCCGACCATGTTTTCCTTAGTTTGGCCACTATCAATCCAGAAATAATCAAAAAACGCTTTCCAGTTATCTACGCCACCTGCCTTGAAAGAGGACTCGATATTACCAAAGATAATATTCCCGTTGCTCCCGCGGCCCACTATGCTATGGGTGGAATTAGGACCGATGTTAACGGACAAACTAATATTTCACACCTGTTTGCCGCTGGTGAGTGTGCTTCGTTGGGAGTCCACGGAGCTAATCGGCTAGCATCAAACTCATTGTTAGACGGGCTAGTGTTTGGGCATCGCGCTGCTATTTCTGCCGCAAGTAACAAGTTACAAGAGACAATAACCAAGGAAATATCAATTTCCAAAATGGATCAAAATCCAAAAAATCAGATCAATCCGACTGACTTGCTTAGGTTTAAGATGGTGATTAAAACGGCAATGTGGAACGACGTTGGTATCGTTCGTTCTGCCGAATCGTTAAAAGACGCTTTAAATAAAATTGCCGCCGTAGAGAGCCGTCTTCCGGCTAAACCACAATCCCAAGAAGAAATTGAAGTGAAAAATATGACTCTAGTGGCTAAATTAATTACTCAAGCAGCTCTTGACCGCACCGAATCACGCGGGGCACATTTCAGGAAAGATTACCCAAAAACGGACAATACAAATTGGAAAAGGCATATTAACTACCGAATCGGCGGATAAATTTTTATTCTGCGCAGGGGTTCTTCACCAAAAGACTCGGATTTTAATCCAGCCTCATCAATTAACTGATGCTGCAACCTTCTAATATATGAGTTTTGAGGATTTAATTCGGTTTTCTTATTGGATTCTTTTACGCTTTCAATAGCATCTTCGGTTTCGCGTAAAGCAGTCTCTTCGCTTTCTTCCTTACTGGAAACTTTGAAAAAATAACGTAAAAATTTGGTAATTTGGGAAGACACATTCTTTTTAATGACATGAATAGGAAGGGAATGTTCTTCCGCCGCCAGAACCACCTTGGTCCCCGGCCGAGATTTGGATTTGGTGGTTACCACAAAATCAGCATCTTTCATATTATTAACCACCACCGCTGGTACTTGCAAAGCCTTAATCGCTCGATCCATCAACCCTTTGTTGACACCAAACGGAAAGATCCGAACCGGCCCCTCACCTTTTTCAGCTTCAGAGATTTCAACTTCGGCCATAGTTGGCTCTTCCATCACATCTGGCGCCAGTTGAACTTCTATCTTTCCGCTAGCTGTACGTAAACGAGTTTCAGGTTTAAGGGGTTTATCTCTTAGTAAACCGTCTACCGCTTTAGCAACGTCAGCATAGATGGCAAATTTATCTTTCTCTCTAATTTCAATCGCAATATCAAAAGTGGGTGGTGCTTTTCTTTCCAAAATGGCTTTTTGGGTTTGCCGTCTCTTGGCTTCTTCATCACCTAAAATAACTGACTGAATTCCGCCAAGCAGATCAGACAAAGTTGGATTACTTAAAACGTTTTCTAAAAAAATACCATGGGCTGTGCCAATCAATTGGACTCCTCGTTCTGCAATCGTGCGACAGGCTTCAGCTTCGGCCTCGGTCCCAATTTCATCCACAATAATTACTTCAGGCATATGATTTTCTACTGCTTCAATCATCACCTTATGTTGCAGTTCTGGTGCAGACACCTGCATGCGACGCGCACGGCCAATGCCAGCGTGAGGAATATCGCCATCACCGGCAATTTCATTAGAAGTGTCAACCACAATAACTCGTTTTTTAAATTCATCACTCAAGACACGGGCAGCTTCGCGCAGTTTGGTAGTTTTTCCAATGCCTGGAGGTCCCAGGAAAAGCGTATTTTTCCCCGACTCAATCATGTCGCGAATGATATCAATTGTTCCAATAATGGCCCGCCCTACCCTACAAGTTAAGCCAATAATCTTTCCCTGTCGATTGCGGATACAGGAAATACGATGAAGGGTTCTTTCGATTCCAGCACGGTTATCACCCGAAAATTCACCGGTTTTAGCCACAACATAATCAATATCAGATTGAGTTACCAAATCACCGGGGATATAATAAACTTTCTTTTCAAAACGGGCTTCGGGAGATTTGCCAAGATCTAAAATTACTTCAATTACCGCATTGATGTCTGGATGTTCCAATAAATCCAGCTTAATACGCGGCGGTAAGACTTCTAGTAAATGGAGCAATTCATCACTAAGTTTAGCTACTACAATCTTTTTTACTTTGGCGCTAATTTTATTTCCCCTTTATCGTGCCTTTCAAATTAATTCCAGGAACAAAGGCTGGGGACTTGGATGAACCGATGGTAATCTTTTCGCCGGTTTGCGGATTGCGTCCAATGCGCCCCTTGCGGGTGCGGACGACAAAATTACCAAAGCCGACTAAGCGAATTTTATCTCCGCCCTTTAGAACTTCAGTAATTGTTCCAAGGATCGCATCAATCATTTCTTCCGCAAAGGCTTTGGTCACATCAACCTTATTGGCGACCTTACCCGCTAATTGCTTCTTATTCATGCTGATTCCCCGCAATTCTTTAGCAATTTCTCCCAGCGGCGGTCAGTTTCTTTTTGAATACTTTCGAGAATGGCTTCATTGCCGGGTTTAAACAAATGACGAAAACGATCTTGGGATTTTAAAAATTCAACCACTGGTTTCTTGCTTTTAGGCCTATAGGTTAATTTATAGACCCCATTCTCCACTTCGTATAGCGGCCAAACACAAGTATCTGCAGCCAGACGAGCCATCTCCGGGGTTTGTGCCGGAGTATACCCCCAACCCAATCGACAGGGTTGCAACACATTTATAAATTTGGGCCCCCTAATCGAGAAAGCTTTTTCAGCTTTTGAAGTCAGATCCCGCCAGTTACCGATCGATGATTGGGCAACGTAAGGTATTCCGTGAGCAACCATAATTTCAGTTAAATCTTTTGAAAACTGTTTTTTTCCAGCTTGTACTTTGCCAGAAGGAGCGGTCGTCGTGTTAGCTCCTTTGGGAGTAGCAGAAGAGCGTTGAATACCCGTGTTCATGTAGGCTTCGTTGTTGTAGCACACATAGGTCATATCGTGTCCACGTTCCATGGCTCCAGATAAAGACTGAAAACCAATATCATAAGTTCCACCATCTCCGCCAAAAGCCACAAAATTGATATGTTCGGCTTTCGTTTTCCCTTTTCTCTTTAGCGATTGGAAAGCAGCTTCCACGCCGGAACAAGTAGCCGCTGAATTTTCAAAAGCATTGTGTAAGAAAGGTACTTTCCAGGCAGTATATGGAAAAATAGTAGTAACGACTTCTAAACAACCCGTAGCTGAAACAACTACTACTGGATCTTTGCTAGCTAATAAAACCTGCCGAACAACAATAGGAGCTCCGCAACCGGCACAAGCGCGGTGACCTCCACAAAGCGGTTCATTTTTTTGAACTAAATCTTTTAATGCTACCATGGTTTATCCTCCCTGCCTTACGCCAAAGTATTGAATAATCTCTTTCAGCTTGCCAGAATCTGCAATGCCTTTTTGCTCCGCAAAGATCTTGCGAATATCATCCAGGCTTATTTCCCTACCTCCCAAACCATAAATATAATTGGTTAGCAGCGGTTTTGGGTTGGCATCAAAGAGAGCAGAACGAATCTCAGTAAAAACCTGTCCGCCTTGCGCGCTTAAAGTATCACTGCGATCCATAATTGCTGCTGCTTTAACTTTTGATAAAGCTTTAACAATTTCTTCGGCTGGGAACGGACGAAAAACCCGGATTTTGAGCAAGCCGGCCTTTACTCCTTTTTCTCTTAGCTCATCAATTACCGCCCGAGCGGTCCCACAAGTTGAGCCTAAAGCGACAAGGGCGATTTCGGCATCGTCTAACTTGTAGCCTTCAATTAAATCATAGCTGCGGCCAAAGCGCTTTCCAAAGTCTTTGCCAACTTCAACAATAACCTCTTTGGCATGCTTCATGGCATCTGCCATGGCCATGCGATGTTCAAAATAATAATCTTGCAGGTCTAATGAACCCAAAGTAATTGGCTTATCGATATCCAGCACCGAATTAATGGTTTGATACTCACCGACATATTCCTTTACAACATTATCATCCAAGGTCTCAATTTTTTCCATACAATGGGAAATGATAAAGCCATCCGTTGTCGCCATGGTCGGGAGTCTTAACCTTTTATCTTCAGCAATCTTAATCGCCTGCAAAGTATTATCATAAGCTTCTTGGGCGTTTTCAGAAAAAATCTGCACCCAGCCAAAATCGCGCACTGCCATGGTATCACTATGGTCGCAATGGATGTTAATTGGGCCAGACAAGGCACGATTAACATCGCACAAAACTATCGGCAAACGCAGCGCTGTTGCAATCGGTAGAATTTCTGACATAAGCTGCAGCCCTTGAGATGAAGTTCCGGTCATAACCCGGGCACCAGCTGCCGCCGCGCCCACACAAGCACTCATCGCCGAATGTTCGGACTCAACTGCCACATATTCGGTATCCACCAAACCGTCAGCTACAAATTGGGAAAAAATCATCACCACTTCGGTAGCCGGTGTGATGGGGTATGCAGCAACGACATCGGGGTTAATTTGACGCATGGCCTCTGCCATAGCTTCGTTTCCAGTTTTTGCTAGTTGTGCCATAATATTATCTCCTCTCCGTTTCCATGGTAATGGCTTTGGGTTCTTTTACCGGACATTCTTTGGCACAAATCCCGCAGCCTTTACAATGTTTATAATCGATCCCTGCGACCTTTTTATTTTCATCTAAAAGAATGGATGAATCGGGGCAATTGATCCAACAAAAATAACAATTGATACACTTTTCTTTATGCCAGATCGGCCTCTCCGAGCGCCAATCGCCGGTTTGAAATTCTTCGGCCGTTCCAGCTGGGAGTGC
Source organism: Candidatus Margulisiibacteriota bacterium (assembly GCA_041658745.1). GTDB lineage: Bacteria > Margulisbacteria > WOR-1 > O2-12-FULL-45-9 > O2-12-FULL-45-9 > JASEHX01. The sequence continues at coordinate 6,727 of JBAZZP010000004.1, forward strand.
ATCCCCATGCATTAATTCTTTCCAATTCATATTTTTCTTCATATAATTATTCTCCCTTAACCGAGGCATAAGCCGCTTTTATCGCATCTAAATTACCGGCGATTACTTCGGGCTTATGGGCAAATTTTTTCTTTAATTTCTTTTCCATATCATTTAACATCGCATTAAAATCAAGTAAGCCAGTTACTTTGGCCATTGCTCCGAGCATCGGAGTGTTGGGAATATTGCGGCCAAACTTTTCGATCGATATGGCTGAGGCATCAACCGTAAATATTTTTCCAATATTCAACTTTGCTTCGGCCTTAATTTCCTGCGGTGATTTGGCCGTATTAACAATAATAACACCATCGGCGGGCAGTCCTTCTGCCACGTTGACCGAAGCCATTAAAGTGGGGTCTAGCACAACCACAATCGATGGATTGGTGATGCCACAATGGACGGTAATTGGACCTTTGGAAAGCCGATTAAAAGACTGGACCGGTGCCCCCATCCTTTCTGGCCCGTATTCCGGAAAGGCCTGAATATTCATGCCAAGAGCCATAGCCGCATCCGCAAACAATAATGCCGCCGTCTTAGCTCCCTGTCCACCCCTACCATGCCAGCGAATCTCAACGATCTTTTCACTCATTTCTTTCTCCTCCTAACTCACCCACGGTTCAAATTTCGAAAGCGCTATTTTATCAAAAACTAAACCAAATAGCAATAAAACCAAAATTGGGATTAATGCAATTATAAATGATTTCCACTTGGGTAAATCATAGTTTTTACGGATAATAATCGACCACAAACCATACACAAAAAGCAAAGTTAAAAAGTAAATTAAATTATATCCAACCTTAAACATCGGGAAACCTAAGCCAGCAAATTTAACAACAAGCATAAGAATAAAGACCAGATTAACGGTCATAAAGGCGGCATTACTATAAAACATGCTTTGGAGCATACGATTCAATTCACCCTTCCCCTGCCAAAGACTAGCAACAGAATGGATAAAAAGGGCACAAATCGCTTGAGCCACAAAAAAGCCACAAACCATCATCCCTCCCATAATTAAAAAAGTAATCATGAAAAAATTAAAGGCTAAAACACATAGCACTGGCAAAATGACCAGAAATTTAAACCCTGCAATTCCTGCAATCATATATTGACCAATCGGCACATAGGAGACGATAAAAAGCATAATGCTGGCAAAGAAAGCAGAAATCCAAGCCGACGCTAATAAGAAGGATAAAGAATCATCCTGCCAGCTTTCTTCTTTCATCACCGTAAAAAAGTATATCGGCCGAAGCATAACCTCAAACCACTTATCATAAAACCACTTCAACTTTCCAATTATTCCTTCATTTGTCATTTACAGTTCCCTCCTCCCTTCAAAAGCTTTAGATAAAGTAGCCTCATCCGCATAATCCATGTCAGCGCCAACGGGTAAACCGTAGGCCAATCTAGTAACTCGTATTCCCAGTGGACGTAAGAGTTTCATTAAATATAGACTAGTCGCTTCACCTTCGGTAGTTGAGCTAATTGCTAGCACTATTTCTTTATAATTTCCCTTTTGCAAACGTTGCAATAATTCAGTGATTCGCAGGCTTTCGGGGTTAACCCCATCAAGCGGAGAAATTAGCCCCCCCAAAACATGGTATTTTCCCCTAAATTCTCCCGAGCGCTCAACCGCCATTAAATCCTTGGGTTCGGCCACAACACTTAAGATGCTTTCATCCCGTGACAGGTCGGAACAAATTTTACAGGGATCAGAATCCGTAATATTAAAACATTGTGAACAATAGCGGAGCTTTTCCTTGGCCATTGAAATAGCAGCGGTTAATTTATCCATTTCAGTTTTGGTACTGCCTAAGACATAAAAGGCTAAACGTTGCGCCGATTTTGGACCAATCCCCGGCATCTTTTTTAATTCTTCGATTAGAGTATTGAGGGTTTCAGCGTACATTTACATTAAGCCTGGCGGCAAGCCTAGCCCACCAGTCAAACCTTTCATTTTACGAGCTGCGCCATCTTTAGCCTCTTTCATCGCCCGACTAACCGCATCTTTGACTGCCTTCTCCAACCGACCAACATTATTAGGATCGACCACTTTAGCTTCAATTTTTAGTTCTTTCACTTCCATTTCACCATTGACAATCACTAACACCCCATTTTGATTAACTTCAAAATTTTCATTTTTTAATTCTTCTTTTACTTTTTTTAATTTATCCTGCATCTCCCGAGCCATTTTCATCATTTCGCCCATATTTCCCAAATTCCCAAAAATCATTACAACACCCTCCCTTCAAAAAAATCTGCGACCGCCTTTGGTGATAAAGTTGTTTCTTTCTTCCCTTCTACAACTGTACACTCAATCAACACTTTTTCGCCTAGAACCTCTTGCAAAGCCTCTTCCACAACTTCCTTATTCTTTTTATCTTCTAGCCGTTCTTTGTGAAAAGCATATCCGCGACGAAAAGAAATAACCAGTTTCCCCTTTTCATTGATTTCTTGCGGCTGACCTTCATGGAGAGAAACGTAAGCAAAAATCAGCTTTTTCTTAACAATCTCTAGTATATCCTGCCACTGGGAACGAACGCGAGAATACAAGGAGGCGGTGGCGGTGGAGGTTGCGTCTTGCGAAACGTCAGGCGTAGTGCGTATTGCGGGAGCGGCAACATTGACGCTTTCCGCCGGACGCACTACACTTACCGATTCGCTAGACGCCCCCGCTACCGAGATACGCTCGACGGGCTTTCCTTCCCCACTCAATTCAAGCAAAGCTACTTCCAGCACTAATCTCCCATGAGGATGCCACTTCATATCCATTTCTGCTCTAGATAATGCCCGAATGCATTCTTTTATCCTTGGCAGCGAAAATTGGACAGCTTGTTTTTTTAAACGCTCCAAATAGTCTTTCGTTAGTTCGAGGGCTTCGTTTGACCCAACAATTAGGTGCAATATATTTCGAAAATGACCAACCAAGTCACGGGTGAGCTGGAGGGTAGATTTTCCTTCACTGAGCCCTTTTTCAATTAAATTTAGAGCGGCTGCAATGTCCCCATCCGCCAAAGCATTACCAAAGCCAAATAGTAATTCCTCATCCGCCGTACCAAAAACCATTACTACATCATCGTAGGTTATTTCATTTCCCGAGAAAGAAACCAACTGATCCAGCAATGAAATAGCATCCCGCATACCACCCTCGGCCATGCGTCCGATAAGATTAAGCGCTTTTTCTTCGATAGTAAAACCTTCGGCCTCGGCAATTTTTTGCAAATGATTTTCAATCTCGGGTAAATTTATCCGGCCAAAGTCGAGCCGTTGGCAACGGGAAGCAATAGTTAGAGGAACTTTTTGCAATTCGGTAGTAGCCAGAACAAAAACAGTGTGGGATGGCGGCTCTTCCAGCGTTTTAAGCAAGGCATTAAAAGCTTCGGGGGTTAGCATATGGACTTCATCGATAATATAAACCTTGTAGCGTCCTTCTACTGGAGAGTAACGCACTTTTTCGCGCAGTTCGCGAATTTCATCAATCCCCCGGTTAGAGGCCGCATCAATTTCGATTACATTAACGGAATGACCATCACGAATCTTAGTACACTGATCACACTGACCACACGGAGAGGGAGTCGGACCTTTTTCGCAATTAAGCGCTTTAGCTAAGATACGTGCCGCTGAAGTTTTTCCTGTCCCGCGCGGACCAGTGAATAAGTAAGCATGGGCTAAACGGTTATTTTTAATCGCGTTTTTTAAAGTTTGCACAATAGCGGGTTGACCCACAACATCATCAAAGGTCTGCGATCTCCATTTTCGATATAGCGATATATAGCTCATTTGTATATCCTGGGGACTCTCTTGCCGATGCTACAAATTACCTCATACGAAATAGTATCCTCAAGTTGGGCAATTTCATCGGCAGAAATCAATTGGCCGCTTTGCTCGCCAATCAAAATCACCTCATCCCCCACTTCAACTTTAGCATCGCCAACACACACCATAATAAGATCCATCGTCACGGTTCCAACCACTGGAAAGCGTTTGCCTCGAATAATTACCTGGCCGCGATTGGAAAGACGGCGGCTAAAACCATCAGCATAACCGACCGGAATAGTGGCAATGCTAGATTCGCTTTTGGTGATATAAGTACAGCCATAAGAAATAGGTGTGCCTGTCGGTACTTTTTTTAAATGAGTAACTCGACTTTTAAAAGATAAAGCAGATTTTAATTCAACTAAACGCCTGGCATTTCCACTGGGATATAAGCCATACAACATCAGCCCGACTCTTACCATGTCTAAATGAGTAGTGGGATGAAAAAGCACCGCCGCTGAATTGGCGGCATGTTTTACCGGAATAAAAGGGACCTTGGCAACAATATTTTGAAATCTTTCAAATTGTCCGTTGGTAAAATTATCATGCGGGTCTTCAGCTTTGGCAAAATGGGTAAAGATCCCTTCTATTTGCAAGGCAGGAAGCGAAGATGCTTTAGAGATAAAAGCGACTGCTTCAGAAGGAGAAACCCCCACCCTTGCCATCCCGGTATCAACTTTAATATGCACCTTAGCACTTTTTTTTCTTTTTTCGGCCTCGTCTGACAGAGCTTTGGCTTCTTTAAAAGAATAAACGGTTTGGGTTAAATCGTATTGCACAATTTCGTCCATAACCGAGGTAGGGGATTCAGTTAAAATCAGAATTGGGGAAACAATGCCTGCTTCTCGCAGTTCCATTGCTTCACGCAGGTTGGCTACCGCCAAATAATGCGAGCCAGCTTCAACCGCCGCCCTGGCAACGGCGACCGATCCATGACCATAAGCATTAGCTTTAACCACTGCCATAAATTTAACCGCCGGTGAAAGCAATTGTCTGATAGCCCCAATATTATGTTTAATTGCGTTTAAATTAATTTCGGCGTAAGTGTTCATTTTTTAAATTATCCACCAATTCGTCTGAAACAGTAACAAAACCTAGATCAACATCCCGACCACTTTTAGTACCATGAAAATCAGATCCTCCAGTCACGAGCAACCCCAATTTTCGAGCTAGCGTCAAATAGCGTTCAATCTGTGAGGCATTGTAGCCGGGATAATAAACTTCGATCCCAAGCAATCCCTCACCTACTAAATCTGGGATAACGTGATCTGATTCCATAATTCTGGGATGAGCCAGCACCGGTATTCCACCCGCCGAAAGAATTAATTGAATGGCTTCAGCTGGTAATAATTTATAATGGCTAACATAGGCTGGACCACTAGAATCGAGATAGCGATCAAAGGCTTCTTTAAAACTAGCAACCAGACCTTCTTTTACCATCACCCGGGCAACATGCGGCCTGCCAGCTGCCAGGTGACCCGCTTCTATAAAGACTTTGGCTGGGTCAACACTAATTCCCAACCCTTTTAGTTTATCACAAATTTTATAAATCCGCTCTTCGCGCCCTTTCTGGATTTTGTTTAAAGAATCGATCAAGTTGGGGTTATTATGATTTAAATAGTACCCTAAAATATGAATTTCAATCTTGCCTAATTCAGTGGTCATTTCAATGCCAGGAATAACGTCCACCCCTACCCCCTGCCCCCTTTCTTTTGCCGGCTCTATTCCATCAACCACATCATGGTCAGTAATCGCGATAGTTTTTAAGTTAATTTTATGGGCTAGTTCTACTACATCTTCGGGTGACATCGTCCCATCGGAACAATTGGTATGGACATGGAGATCAGCAGGCATGATTAGTAATTATAGCCTAATTTGTAAACATAATATAGGTCAGATAATCAAAAACTTTGGGGGTAAGATCAAGACCTAATAAATGCAGGGTAAAAGCATGCGCCGCAACATTGCTGAGGGATTTTATGTTTTTTTCTTTAACAAAAGGACCAAATTGCCAAACTTTAAATTTATAGCGCTTGTAAACCTCACCAATCCGTTCTAGTTCTATATGCTGGAATAACTTATGTGCCACAAGCAATTTTAAAAGATTATCAGATAACTGGGGATGATCAATCCGTTTGGCTAATTTATCGTGGTAATCGCGAAAGACAATTATCTCCTTTTCTTCTTTTCGATAAACAGAACCTTTTAATTTACCCACTTCTTCTCCGGTAACCCTAAGGCCCATAGAAACCGCAATTTTACGCGGATCGTGCGTAGAATATTCGTTGGCAGCCCAATCCGCGTTTTCTTTGCCAATTTCTAACACCTCATTAACCAAAGACAACTTATTATCATCGGTCAATGCTTGAAATACTTTGTCCTGACCAAGCTCAATAAAAGCCAATCCAACTAAGCTCTTTGCATTATTTGCCCCACCACTCGAATGTTGCCAAACACGCTTAACAGTTTTTTTGGTTTTAGCTTTTTTAGTTCTACTCATATAGCATTAATATATTATCATTTATCTTGCTGCCACGCACATCAATACGAACACAATGATAAAATCCGCCAAATTCGCGCGGCAAATGCAAAGGAGAACCTCCTCCCCCCGTTCCGATATAGACAGTCCCATCCCTAACCGTTCGAATATAGCCATGCACATGACCGGTAAAAACATATTTCACTTGATATCTTTTAAACACATCGAGTAATTCTTCGGTAGTTTTTTTGGCTGAAAAAGTGGTACCAGCATACAATTCAGTTGGGTCAAATATTGGTTTATGCATAAAGACAAAAATATTTTCTTTAGCAGAATTAGCTAAATCAGCTTTCAACCAGGCAAACTGCCTAGCATTAAAACTTTTTGACAGTGCATTGTCCAAAACAACAAAATGAGAATTTCCATAATTAAAAGAATAATAAGAATCCCCAAAATACTGATTAAAAAGAGAGTATCCTCCTTTATAAACATCATGATTACCGACAACCTGATACAATTTTGGTTTTAATTTCTTTATCGTGCCAAGATAATTTTTATATGATTGCTCACTGGCTGAAGAAACAAAATCCCCTAGCCCCACACAAAAGGCCAGATTAGGTTCCCGATTAATACGGGTAATTAGATCATTAAAAATAGTAGCCCCGCCCTCAGTGTCCCCAAAAACCACAAAAGAAAATGAGCTGGGAGATGAAGAGGCATAAAGGGGAAAAGGACATAGAAACAAAGCAACAAAGAGAACAAAAATTAAACGTTTCATAAAAGGTCTTGAGATTTATCCGAGTTCATCAATCGCCAAGCGAAATTTTCCGACAACATCAGCAATATGTTTATTGGTTGTCCCAAGAACCGTCTTGGTTAACATTATTCCTTTTGCCCCGGTATCAGCAATGATAGCCACCTCTGATGGCCGGATATGGCGCTGAGTGGGAATAATCACTGGAACATTAGCCGATAAGATTATTGAAATGTAATTCTGTAAATCGCCAACCACCAAATCGGTTTCGGGATCAGAAGAAGAAACAATGGCCGCATCTAGCGCCGAAAAAGTGGTTTGCGACAATTCAATTAATTCATCTAAGGTGTAGCGGCTGTTTAACGCTAAAACCTTGGACACCTTTTTGCTTTTTAAAACCGTAGGAGAAAGATGTTCGGCCCCAATATTAACAAAATCGAAACCCAATTTTTCTATTTCCTTTATTTCGCTCTCATGCAAATCCTTGTCATTTCCAATATTGATCCCGACAGGAGCTTCGACAATCTTTAGGATTTTAGCCAAAGTATCTCTTTCTTGCTCCATCGTATTAAACTCATGCATATTTATCGGAAGTTGCAGGGCATCTGCTCCCGCTGCAAAAGCCGCTTCAGCCATTTCCAGATTATTTTCCGGCAGCGCAACAATTAAGGTAAGCTTATTAGAGTTGATTAGATCAATTAACCTCGACATTTTATACTCCTCCACATCCGCAATACTTTTGCCGATAAAGCCCCAGTTCCTTTGCCATTTTTTGACTAGCATAAAAATCGGGTCTAAAATCGCAGTAATAGAATTTTACACCATACTTAGCCCCGTTGTCTTCCCCAATTTTTTGAAGCAATTCGTGTTTTTGATATGGGCTAATTAACAATGTAGTAGAAAAACCTTCAAAGCCAAGCTCGGCCGCCATTTGGGCCGTTGTAGAAAGCCGCGTGGTATAACAATTGATGCAATCTTTTTCTTGTAAAATAATATCACTATCTTTAAAAACAATTTCCAATCCAACCCGACTAGCATATTCTTCCATGGTTGATCTTCGCCGCTCAAATTCTTCACTGGGTTGAATGTTGGGATTATAAAACAAGGATTTAACCGCAAATCCTTCTTCGCAAAAGTGCTTAAAAACCATTGTTGTACACGGCGCACAGCAGGAGTGAAGCAAGAGAGCAGACATGTGTTTTCTTCCCCTTAGTGTCTTAGTGCCTTCGTGTTGATTCCCCAGAAAATATTAGATCAATTTTAGATTCTGAAGTACTTTCTTGATCTCTGCTTTTTGCGAATCACTCGGTTCAACCAGCGGCAAGCGCACTTTACCAACTGGAAAACCAGTTAGCTCTAAGGCATATTTTACCGGCGAAGGATTAGAGGTAATAAATAAAACCTTAAAGATTGGCAAGAGTCGAAGATGGATCTCTTCTGCTTTTTTAACATTCCCAGCATGAAAGGCATTGACCATTTCGGCAATTTGTTTCCCAACCAAATGAGATGCCACCGAAATTATCCCAGTTGCTCCAACCGATAGCATCGGTAAGGTTAATGAGTCATCTCCACTCCAGATAATAAATTCTATGGGGCAAAGCTTACGCGTTTCCGAAGTCTGGTCCAAACTGCCAGCCGCATCCTTTAGCCCAATGATGTTTTTTAGCCCAGCAACTCTAGCAATTGTTTCCGGCAGCATATTTATTCCTGTTCGACCAGGGATATTATAAACAATTAAAGGCAGAGAAGTGCTTTCTGCAATCGCTTTGAAATGTTGAAAAAGTCCTTCTTGTGATGGCTTATTATAGTAAGGAACCACTACCATCGCACCATCTAACCCCATTTTTTCAGCTACCTGGGTAGATTTGATGGTTGTAGCCGTAGAATTAGATCCAGAGCCAGCTATAACTTGGCATTTTCCATTAACCGCTTTTTTAACTACTTTGTAGAGTTCGTATTCTTCTTCGTGAGTTAGCGTGGGAGATTCTCCGGTAGTGCCATGCACAACTAATGATTCGGAACCATTTTCCATAAGATGCACAGCTAGCTTTTCGGCCTGCGAATAATCAACTGATAAATCAGGCTTAAAAGGGGTAACCATGGCGGTCATTACTCTTCCAAAATCTGTCATATGTATCTCCTTAAAATCAATTTTACCATGAAATAATCAGCTTTATCTATCCCTATTCTTTGATGCTTTTAATCAAGGCTCTAATATCGGCCGCATCATTTTTACGCATGGTGTTAAAAACGGCACTCCCATATGGAGAAACGGTATAACCGACATACGTTCCCCAAGGAGTAAAAGTCGTTGCAAAAACATCTTTTGAATCATTTCTATAAAAAATATTGAGGGGGACAGAAATAATAATTCCTTTATCATCATAATCACCAGTACCATACATATCCCCAAAATTGGTACGAGAATACCAAGCCCCCAACTTGGCATCATTAAAGTATTTGGTAACTTCAGCGCGGTAGCCAACATCCCCATACACAAATTGGCCTGCTTTTATGCCAACATCAAATTTCAATTCAGGTACTTTTACAAAACATTCACCAAAATAGCTCTGATAATTAACTGTGGGGTCGGTAGCAATAAATGCATTTTCATAGCGTTGATAGATAGTTGAGCAGTTTACCCCAACCCATAACCTTTCATGCCCAAACATCTTGAGCAGTTCAAAGTCTAAGCCCGCAAAATCCTCGGTTAAAAACCCAAGATCAGCATTTGCATAAAATCCATTCCCCAAATTAATAAATTGAGAAATTAAACCATAATAAAGCCTAGTGTATAAATTCTTATATGGGGCATCTATTGTATTATAAAATGGAGCCTTGATTGTTCCGTATGCACTCGCACCATTCCAGAGTTCGGTATAGCCCCAAATATCAACCGCTAAACGACACTTATAAAAAGCATCGGAATCTTCATAGTGATTTTCCAGGCCGGGCATTAAACCCACATTGCGATAAACCGATTGTATTTTGGTTGGCGGACGATAAGCTGGATCACTCCTAAAAGCTGCCATATCAATAAAGGTTAGACTGTCTGAAAACTGTGTGTCAGAGATTTTTCCAAACATGTAGTCAAAATATTTCTGTTTATTGGCTTTGATAATAACTGTCCGCAGATTGCGGACCTTAGGAACAAAATAGGCCCAATCCACGTCTTGCGGCATATTGGCAAAAGCAATACGCATCATCCGCCCGGTAGCTTTTACGTCTGAATAATAATGGCCATTTTCATATTCAACATATAAATGATTAGCATTTAAATCGCCCGCTAGATTATAAAACCCCTCATTATCCGCATAATAAAAAACCTTATCAATTACCTTCTCCCATTCAAGCTGGCTATATTTTTTGGTTTCGATGTCCCCACTATAATAAGTGTCATTACTCCAATTAAAAAGATGCCAGTCTAATGGTACCGACACCACAGCGTTCCCAATAATTTGGTTGTTATTATCAATAGCCAGATCGATTTGGATATCCTGCAGAGGTTTAACCCGCAAACCAATGATTTGAGTACGAGGATAAAAACTATTTGGACCCATACTTAGACCTGAAGTATTTACTTCGACAATAAAATCAGTTTCATTGATATATTTATCCAAGCCCCAAAGTTTTAACTTGGGCAATTTTAATTCCCAGCCACCAAACCAACCACTTAAACCATCTATGCCATAGCCCAAAGTAAGATCCATATCTCCAATCCGTTTTGAGGCCACGGCATAACCAGATTTAAGGTATTGGCTCCCCATAACATCTTGCCCCCCTATCGCTAAGGCAGGAATATATTCCATTTCGGGGATTACTAGCAGTTTTGCATCTAATGATTTATCGATAATTGGGCCAGAAGTTAATTCAATTTGCGACAATTTAAGAGTTAACTCAAGCTGATCTATAAACCCCAAACTGGTATAAGCAACGTTATGCGGTTTAGCATAAGAAATCCCCGCTAAGATTTGCCCTTCACGCAAAGTTCTCGCCGTGGGGATATAAAATAAGCCTTGATTTCCAGCGCTATTAGTATCTATGCCATAAGCAGCAAAAGATATAAACAACAAACAGAAAAATAAACAAATTTTCCAGATCATTTGCCTAAATTATAGCACAATTAAACAGGCTAACTGATTCCAAAAGCTTTTTTTAATTCTTTGATCCTATCACGCAGCTTAGCAGCCAATTCAAAGTTTAGCTCGGTAGCCGCCATTTGCATTTCATCTTCTAAAACACGAATCAAGTCCGGCAATTCATCTATCGGCACAAACTCCTTGAGCCGCTTAATTTCGGAGACTTTACTTTCTCTAATGCGATCGGAAATATCCTGAATTTCTTTGATAATGGTTTGGGGAGTAATGTTATGTTTCTTATTATAAGCAATTTGAATTTCTCTGCGCCGATTGGTTTCTTTTAAGGCATGTTTCATCGATCCTGTCATATTATCGGCGTATAAAATCACCCGTCCGTTAATATTGCGAGCTGCCCGGCCAATTGTCTGAATTAAGGAAGTGGCCGACCGCAAAAAGCCTTCTTTATCAGCATCCAAAATTGCTACCAAGGAGACTTCGGGTAAATCCAACCCTTCCCTCAGGAGGTTGATACCAACTAAAACATCAAATTCGCCAAGCCGTAGTCCGCGAAGAATTTCTATCCGGTCTAGTGTTTCCACATCAGAGTGTAAATAGCGGACTTTTATACCAGCCTCATTAAGGTATTCCGCCAATTCCTCTGCCATCCGTTTTGTAAGCGTCGTCACCAATACTCTTTCATTGTGACCTACCCTTTCACGGATCTCACTGAGTAAATCCGCAACCTGTCCCTCGCTTTTGCGAACGATCACCTCCGGATCAATTAACCCAGTTGGCCGAATAATTTGCTCAACCACTTGTTTAGATTGTTTTAGTTCGTAATCTGCCGGGGTTGCCGACATGAAAACCACCTGTCCAAGATATTTTTCAATTTCGGCAAATTTTAGCGGGCGATTATCAAAAGCCGAAGGCAGCCTAAAACCAAAATTAACCAAATTTTCTTTTCTGGCACGATCGCCCCCATACATGGCATGCATTTGCGGAACTGTTACATGGGACTCATCAATAAACAACAAATAGTCCTTGGGGAAGTAACTCATCAGAGTTGACGGTGGATCCCCTGGTTTCCTCCCGTCAAAATGGCGCGAATAATTTTCAATACCGGAGCAATATCCCATTTCCCGAATCATTTCGATATCATATTTGGTTCTTTGCTGCAGGCGCTGTGCCTCAACCAACTTATTCTCTTTGCGCAATTCATTTAGGCGCACTTCTAATTCATTTAAAATTGACTGGATTCCCTTTTCCAATCGATCTTCAAAAGTCACATAGTGCGTCCCCGGATAAACATGGACACTTTGGCGTTCCGCCAGTTTATTGCCAGTAACCGGTTCAACTTCGGCAATTTTTACCACTTTATCGTCGTAAAATTCTAGCCGCAAAATATTTTTCTCGTAGGCTGGGAGGATTTCGATTAAATCTCCCCTCACCCGAAATGTCCCCCGTTTTAATTCAAAATCATTGCGGGCATATTTAACCGAAACAAATTTTTTAATTAATTCGTCGCGATCGTATTTTTGGCCAATCTCAATTTTGGTGACCGCTTTATTATAATCTTGCGGAGTTCCTAAACCATAGATACATGAAACTGAGGCCACAATAATCACATCTCTTCGCTCGGAGAGTGACATGGTCGCTTCGTGCCGTAAGCGGTCAATTTCATCATTGATGGCCGAATCTTTTTCGATATAAGTGTCGGTTTGGGGAATATAAGCTTCGGGTTGGTAATAATCGTAGTAGCTGACAAAATACTCAACCGCATTATGGGGAAAGACAGAACGAAACTCTTGGCATAATTGAGCTGCCAAGGTTTTATTAGGGGAGATCACCAAAGTTGGCCGCTGAACCCTTTCTATAACGTTGGCCATGGTAAAAGTTTTCCCGCTGCCAGTAATACCAAGCAAGGTTTGAAATTTAAGGCCCTTATTTAAACCTGCCGTTAGCTCATCAATTGCTTTGGGCTGGTCGCCAGTGGGCTTAAATTTTGATTCGATTTCGAATTTTGCCATTATTGTTAATCACTTTATCCGCCATTTTTAGATATTCTTTTTGCCCCATCTGCATTTTCATGCGTTTAAGAGCAGATTTTTTGTCCATGCCTTTTTTCATCAATCGCTTTAGTCGTACCGCCTGTGAAGCCCTGACAACCCAAACTTCGTCAACTAGTTCGACAAGGCCGATTTCTTTTAGCAAAGCAGCGTTGATAACAATTAGCTTACGGCTAACAGCTGACAGCAAACAACGCTGCACCTCTTTCTTTAACTCCGGATGAACGATCTGATTTAATAGCTTAAGTTTCCTCCGCTCTCCGAACACCATTGCTCCCAACTTCTTTCGGTTAATCTCTCCTCCCCGACTGAGGATTTTTGATCCGAAGGCCTTAACAATTTTCTGCCAAAGTGGCGATTGTGCAGGATACAATGTATGGGCAAGTTTATCTACATCAATAATCTCTGCCCCCTGTTTTTGTAAAATCTTAGCCACCGTATCTTTTCCCGCTCCCATTGGGCCAGTAATTCCTATAACGATTATATCTTTCATTTGACCTAATTATAATCCCAAAAAGAAGTATTGACAAAGATTTTCTCTGCCCATACAATAGCCACAGTGAGAGTTTCAAAGAAAGCTACTATATTACTACTGGCATTTATTCTCCTTAGCGACCTGGCTTTGGCAGCTGACCTTACCTACCCTTACATCAGAGGAACATTAACCGTTCCGGCCGGACAAGACCCCTATCCTGGGCTTGGAACATATTATTCGGCAGTTTCTTCAGGTATGAAAACCGTTCTCTGGAACCCAGCTTCACTTGGCAATCTAAAACTTTCAGAAGCTTCTTACTCATCCATACTACAAACAAACACTTATAGCTATACAAGAAATACAAATGTCGCTGAACCAAGTGGAACATGGGAAGGCGGGTCTTATGCCATCTTTTTGCGCGAACCTTCGGCCATTGGTCCGGGAATTGCGACTAGGGAAGTACAGATAGCATCCAATGCTTATTACAACACCAACGCGGTGGCTAATAATTTTTCATCAGCCATGAAAGTATTTGATTGGCTAACACTAGGTTTTTCTACCGGCAATAATACGGGAGCAGATCTTGATTTTGCGGGAGACCTTCCCGGGACAGGCAGATTAGACACCAACCTCTATGGAAAAAACATGGGCAGCATGGAAATAACCACTGCCGGTAAATTAAAATTTACTTCTGGATCACAAACCTTTGAAACTACCAGCGCGGTCTGGAACGGCTTCATTTCCCAAGAAGTAGATGCTTCATTAACCAATGCCAGCAATTTAAGGAATAATCTCAACTTTGAATCTCCCTACATGGCAACCTTAGCTTCCACATTTAATGGATTTTCTCTTGGTCTAAACGTAATCCCGATCTCAGCCACCGCACAAATAGAGAATGAAATAACCAGTATGCTTAATTCCAATCAAGTTGACCAAGTAATGTACATTCCCAACTTTGATCCTAATAATCCAACTCAAATTGCCCAATGGGCCAGTGACCCTGCCCTATACGGAACCGCAGCCGGTTATAGCTCAAAATATATTACCTTGAATGCGGGTGATATTGTAGCTACCACTAAATACCAAGGTTATTTTACGGCCTCCACAACCCAAATGGATTTTGGGGCAATGTATTCTCCTTCCGAATGGTTTAGCCTGGGTTTTGCCATGGAAAACTTTGGTGGTGCCGCTCTCGATTTTCAAGGATCAGGTATTAATTATTTTGTAAATTATCGACAAGCAAACAGTATCGATTTCAACTCTTTCCTCCAACCAGGCAGTTCTTCAACCTACGATCCACTCTCTGATCAATGGACCTCCACGACTGAGGTTAATTCAACCCAACTATATATCGAGTCACTGAAACACTATCAATTACCCAGAAAGACCCGCCTTGGTTTAACCCTAAAAAAACCTTTTACCATTTGTTTTGATTATGAACAAAATCTAACTCCCATCCATTACACTGACGGAACCAATGATATAACGATTGCCGATATGAATTTTATTCGCTTTGGAGGCGAGACCAGCATTCTTATGTTACCAATCTATTTACGCGGAGCTACCGTCTTGATGCTAAAACCCACAGTTACAGGACTAAATACTACTGGCACAGATGCTTTTAATAATGCCTTTCGCTTTGGTGTGTTACCCGTCAGGCTTGATCTTGGTACCTATTTTAATTCTTGGGGAACCGAATGGGGGATCGCCGTCGGGGCTGATGCTACCCCGGTTCTTTCGGCCTTGCAAGTTGATACTACCGATGCTGATCTAAGCAAACTGGTTTGGGGAACATTATTTCTTAAACGTGACTATTGGCAGCTTGATTACAAAATGTGTACCGACGTGTTAGGGACTGCAGCTGCTTATGGTTCAAAAGACGTTCCTGCTGGCGAGACAAGAAGCTTTGGTACTGCAGATTTGAGGTTTGTACAAACATTGGGGGTTACTTACAAATTTTAGCTATGAAAAGGGATAAAGGGCCCATGATGGCCCATGAAGGCAAGAAAAGGCATATGGCAAAAAAGTATTTTAGATTTGTTTTGTTTTGGATTTGTTTTGCAATTTGTTCTTTGACCTTTGAGCTTTCTTCTATTGCTGCGGTTATTTCCAACGAAGAACTCACGAGTTTATCAGATTCGAGTATGGTTATCACTTGGACCACTTCAGACGAGGCTGCGACCACCCAAATTGAATATGGCGTTGGGGGGTTAACCAATACGTCTTCCGTTGCAGGAACCACCAAGTACCATTATCTAGAATTAACTGGGTTATTACCCAACACCACCTATAATTATCGGGTAAAATCCAATTCCACCAATGGGACAACGGGAACCTTTACTACCCTTGCAAGACCCACCGGCGATTATCTCTTTAGTTTTGCCGTGTTGTCTGATCCACGTTATGCTGAAGGAAAATCGGATTCATACGGCGGCCGTGGCATCCCTTACACAAAATGCGCAGCAATTATTACATCTGAAGTAGCAGATATCAATAATCGCGATGTGGCTTTTACCGTTATTAACGGCAATCTGGCTGAGAACAGCGCTACCGCTGCCCAATCCGGCAATTTGATCGGGACAAGTTTTAAGACTAAACTTGATAGTTTAACCAGCGCATCCGACTTACCCCCTAATGTGTCCGCAAAGTATTTACCAACGGCCGGCTATGAAGACCGCACGGCCAATTATGCCAGCAATTGGATCACTGAAGCTTTTAAACCACTAACAACGGATGTCGGTTCTACCGAAAGTCGTTATGGCTACAATGCTGGGGATAAAGATAAAGATTCTATCTTCAATTATCAATTCAAATATCATCATTATAATTTCGTCTTCCTGGATTCAACTAAGGATGACGGGACAAGTTTAGCCAGTATCGAGGCTCTTAATAATTATCTTTCCGCGGAATCAAACACCAAAACTTTTGTTTTTTCTAGTTATCCGGCTTACGATCCACTCAATTCCCCTACACAAGATTATCCGCTAGCGATCCCAACCTCTGAAATTGGCGGTTCAGTTTGTCTTTCTAATCATGTTACCTTTCGTTCAACCCTAGAATCCTATGTTGATAGCCAGGGCAATCCAATTGTTGCTGCCGTAATTTCTGGCCATTTGGGCGATAATTACTTGCGCACCATTGAAGCCATCTCGTATGTCAGACAATGCCCGGCAGTTGCTTACCCAACCGGTTATTCAATTTACAAGGTTTATACAAATGGTTATGTAAAATCTTTTTACAAAACTAGCGGGCGTGACGCAAGCGATAAACCATACTATGAACTAGCTCGAGATGTTCTTTCTGCTGAGGCTGGAATTCCAGCCGACGTTTTAGCGGCCTTTTGGCTGGGATCAATTGGCGGCAGGAATTTTACTTTTACATATCCATTTATCCCTGGAATCGCTCCACAGATTAATTCTACCTCCCCTGCCTCAAGTGAAACCGGCGTTGCTCTAAATCGTCCACTGGTGATCCGATTTAATAAACGCATGACAACTACCGATCTCAATAATTGGTTAACAATTTCTCCTTCCGCAGGAAACCTTTCGGCCTCCTTTCTAGATAGTGGGCGAACAATTTTATCCATCAGCCACTCTGCCGATTTTGTGGTTGGGACAACGTACAACGTTACTATTGACGCTACTTATGCTAAAGACGAAGGCTTAACTCCATTAGCCTCTAACTATACTTTTGCCTTTGATACAGTGGGAGGGGCAATTGATACCAATCCTCCAACAGCTTATATTTACCCATTAGCCAATGATTCATCTGACACCCCTTCCCCCTCCTTCCTTGGCATAGCCAGCGATGAAAGTGGGGTTACTAACGTGCAATATAAATTTGATAACCTTGGCAGCTGGTTATCAGCTGAAGCAACCGATGGCACTTTTAATGCCTCAATTGAAAACTTTACCCTCTCTGCCAACACACCACTTGCAATCGGTACCCATCAACTCTGGTTAAAAACCACCGACGGTGCTGGAAATACTTCCGCCGAAGGTTTTATTGCTTACACGTTTTCGGTTTTTGGTGATAGGCCAAACATAAGCGTTAATATTAATGGTTCCAGAAAACATGCCGGCGATAGTATTAATTCCACCCCCAAATTTGAGATAGTGGTTTCTTCTGGCAATTCGCTCGAATCGGGCAATCTTACTGTTGACCAAACCGTCTATCCATTAACCTTCGTCAGAGATGACACCAATTACTATGCCACAAAAGAAGGGATCACCCTCACCGATGGGTATCATGGGATATCAATTGAAGCCTTTGATATTGTTACTAAAGCGTCAACCTACGAAATTTATCCTTTGCAAGTTCAGTCCGGTGGCAGCTTAGCAGCGCTTGGCACGCCTCTAAATTACCCCAACCCATTTAATCCGGCAATTCAAACAACTAGTATTGGCTATTCATTATCCAAGGATGCCAATATCACACTAAGCATTTTTGACCTACATGGTAGTTTGATCTCAAGAAATAGTTATTCTGCCGGACAAAACGGGGGAAAAGCCGGCTACAACGAAGTAACCTGGGACGGGAAAAACACATCTGGTTCTGTGGTTGGCAATGGAATTTATATCTATTTACTTGTTTCTGACGGGGCTGTTTTATCTAACGGCAGAGGCAAACTAACGGTGTTTAAATAATGTCAAATGTCAAATTAAAAATGTCAAATATAATGACTGGAAAAATATTATCAATAATTTTTCAATCATTTGTAATTTGCTCATTGGTCATTTGTCATTCTACGCAAGCTTTGGCAGGTATTAGCTACGATCCATCCTCTCCCCTTTACTCCGCTCGCCAGCTTGGCATTGGCGGAGTTTCTCTGGGATATTCGGATGATGCCAATGGAGTATTTTTAAATCCTGCCGGATTAACTAAGGTTATTTTTCCGCAACTTAGCGCAACTTCACGCAGCCTAATGCTTAACGAATCTTTATATTCGCTAGTTACATGGGCGATGCCGACTGATTGGGGAGTTTTTGGGTTGGGATATGTGGCTGAAAACACCAGTGGATCATTGCCCACTAGGCTTGATACTGCCACCGGACGAATTGTGATTGATACTAGTCGGGAGGCTGACAGTTATAGTACTAGTGCCCTAGCCCTTTCATATTCCAAGGCAATTAACCGCCAGCTCTCTCTTGGCGGCAATCTAAAGATATTTAAGCAACATTTATATGGCGGAGCCAATAGCGATGCCACCGGCACGGGAATCGACCTGGCTGCCCTTTATATGCCTTTGGAATGGCTAACGGTGGGCGCCAATTTGCACAATGTGGTTGAAGGTAATTTGCAATGGACTAATGGAACGACAGATACTATTGGGGGCCTGTATAAAATCGGTTGCAAAATTAACCTTCTTGGGATAACAGGCGAGGCATTAAGACAAGACAATAAACAAGGATTAACCGCCGGATTTGACCTGGATATTCCACACAATAGTAACTTGGGATCCAATTACCATCTAGGGTTGGAATATTCTCCTATAAAGAATATTGCCATCCGAACCGGTTTTAATCAAAAAGGATTATCCTTCGGTGTGGGCGTAACCAACAGCGGCTTTAGGTTTGATTATGCTTATGCCTCCAATCCAGATGTCCCGGGAGATACGCCACACTACTTCACCCTTTCTTACGTAGGGGAAAGAACAGTCGCCGTTAAACAAAAATTAAATCGTAAGGAAGGCAGCTTGGGATTCATTTATCCAAAAGATAAATACATCACTAACAAAGACAACCTAGTTCTTTCGGCCGAAGCCAAAGCACTTAGAATTATTGATCAAACTACAATTTGGACAGTTACCTCACTTTCTTCTACCCAAGAAACTCACGAAATTACGAAGGAAGAAAAACTAGTAACGGTTTCCATTAATGGAAAACTAATGCCAGAAAGCAAAACCGGCATTATTTCTGAACCGGTTTCCTTAAATCTGGGACGGAATATTTTTAGAATGGTCGGCTTCACTGAACCAGAACAAAATCCAGACAAAACGGTATTGCCAGCAACCATGATTTCATCAGAAGTAAGAGTCTTAAAGTTTACTCCTTATTCCGACTTATCAATGGAATCATGGGCACTCGAACCAATTGCCCTTACTTCAACTCTAGGTTTAGTAACTGGCTATCCAAATAACACTTTTAAACCAGAAAAAGGAATTACGCGGGTAGAATTAATTACCCTACTGGTCCGCTCATTGCCTCTTTCTGCCGAAGCATTATCCTTTGTTACTCCCTTTAAAGACGTTCCGGCACATCATTGGGCAGCAGAATATGTTGCCTATGGTTCACAAAATAATATTGTGACTGGTTATCCTGATAAAACTTTTAAGCCCAAAAATGTTTTATCTAGGGCTGAAGGGGTTGCAGTTTTAGTTCGCTTCTCTGGCATTACGGTTGAAGCCTTCCCCACCATCGAAGCTTCCTCCACTTCTGAGGAAGTACGCGCTATGTTACCTTTCCCTGATCTTAACCCAAAATTATGGGCTAATAAATATATTAGTGCCGCCAAAAAAGCAGGCTTCTTAAATTATTTATCTGGAAAACATTTCAAAGCAGCTAAGCCTTTTACGAGGGAAGAGGCCTGTGAAATTTTATACAAAACCCCTATGGTAAGCCAGAGAGTAAACGATTACTGGGAAACTGGCATTGTCACAAACCCACAGTCGTCCACCCATGAAGCAATTTCACCGCCAGTTAATTCCTCCTCTACTTTTGAGTCAAGATAGAATAGCTATTCCCATCCGATTTTATTGTAATAGCCCCCTGCAAATCGGTTCGATAGAGCTTTATGCCTAGTTTGTTAAATTTGTCCAATGTAATTTTATGAGGATGGCGAAATTTATTATGCCTTCCGCAAGAAATAATAGCTACTTGCGGACAGACTTTGCCTAAAAATTGATCAGTGGAAGAAGTTCGGCTGCCATGATGCCCAACCTTTAGAATGGTGGCAGAAAAAACCGATGGCGGAAGACGACTTAGCATCTCTTCCTCTTCCACAATTTCATTATCACCGGTAAAAAGCATGGAAAATCGGCCGTAGGTTAATTTAAATTCAATAGAACAATTGGCATCTTCTTCCCCATTTAATTTGTAAAATAAAATATTTCCCAGGACTCCTCCCCCAAGAGTCACTTTTTCACCCACCCGAACGGAATGCTGGCTAATATAGGCTCCAATAGCAATTTTTCTGGCAACTTCTCTTATGCCTAAGGAATGATCATCATGGGCATGCGAGAGCAAAGCAACATCAAGCCGGTTTACTCCTTTTTTTTGCAGAAAAGGGATTATCACTTTCTCTCCCATATGCTCCGGCCCACCATCAATTAACATTTTTTTACCTGCCGGACTTTCAATTAAAATAGCATCCCCCTGTCCCACATCCAAAACGGTGATTAATAAATCCCCTGCCTCATCGGAAAGAGCAAAGTTCCAAAAAAATATAGCAACTAAAATAAGAACCGATATTAATTTTCTAAAATAGCTAAATTTTGGAAAGCTGCCTTTTCGTAATACCTCAATGAAGGCAACTAATCCCAAATAATAAGCAATTATTATCGGATACTTGGGAGCAGGAAAAAATATTTGGGCAAACGGAACTTTGGCCAAGACATTAACAATCCAATCTGAAATAATTAGTAAAAGCAAATTAGCACTATTAACGACTTCAGCTAAGGGCAAACAAATTAAACCAACAAGATATGCCACAAATCCAAGAATCACCACACAATTAATCCAAGGAAGTAAAAGGATATTAGTTAATAGCCCAATGACCGGGAATTGGCCAAAACAATATAAAGTGATAGGAATGGTTGCCAGCATAGGAGCAAGCGCCGCCCCAAAAAGCGACGTAATCGCTTTCGGAAGAAAAATAGCTAGTTTTTCTTGCATAACCGGAGCAGCATAAATTAATGACCAGGTGGCAGCATAAGAAAGCTGTAGCCCTATATCAAAAAGAGAGCGAGGATCGATCATTAGCAAAATCAAAAGAGATAAACTCATGGTTGTATATATTTCACCTTCTCTTTCAAAAAGTTTTCCCAATAACATTATTTCAACCATAAGGGCTGCCCTAAGGATTGAAGCACCAGCTCCAGTCATCAGAACAAATAAAACATTAATGACGGAAGTAATTAGGACATTAACCAACAGAGCAACGCCAATAGATCTAAACACATACATACAAATGCCAACGATCAAAGCCACTTGCATACCGGAAACCACTAGCAAATGGGCAACCCCGGCTCTTTTATAAGCTTCCTTCATTTCCGGCGGAGCTTTTGCTGCTTGAGTGCCTAAAATGATACTGTTCTGCAAGGTAGCATAATAAGGAGGAAGGGTTTTTTGAGGGATAATCATTAAACGCTTGGAAATTTTTTGGCTGAAACAAATCAATGGATTTCCCCTGTTATACTGCAGCACGATGGGGAAAGAAGCTGTTTTGAGCTGGCAATAGATCCCCTGATTTTCTAGATAATCGGAAAAGGATAACAAGCCCGGATTATTTAAACCTTCGATTGGCTCAAGACATCCTTGGATTTGGATTATATCGCCGTATTCTAGACTAGCTGCTTGTGAGATAACCGACAAACGCCCACTGGCCCGATAATTATCTACGCTAGTTACTTTTAGGTTAAAGAAGAGACTGTTTTCGTATTGATTGGGATTATTCTCCACTAAACCAACAATTGTTACTAGCTTATATTTTGGGAGGTTGGAAATGTCATTTTTGGGTGGAGGAAGAGATCTGATTTGATAGTTAAGTATGCCTAAAAATATAAACAGAACTGGGATTACTGATGTAATATTTTTGTTTTTAATAAGTAGCCAAAACAAAACAATCAAAATAAATGAAAACAAAAGCAAAGACGTAAATATAGGGAAGAATAGATATTTGGCTACAATAATTCCTAAAATATATGCTACAGATAAAACAATAATTGGTTTATTCATTTCCGGATTCAACACTAAGACACAAAGACACTAAGAGAAAGGCAAACGTCTTAGCTGCGATGTTCACAAAACTATCCTTTTTATGCCTTCTTTTATAAGGGGAACATTAAAGTTGATTAGGAAGCCTAATCTCTTGTTGCTTAATCTTAAATAACTTAATAATTGCGCTCCAAAGACCGGAAGGATAGTCTCAGTGGCCTTTAATTCACAAATAATTAGATCCTCTACCAAAACATCCAGTCTTAAAGCAACATCAAAGACTATGCCTTCATAAACTATTGGAACTGGTTGTTGTTTTTTGATGGAAAGACCCGATTTAACTAATTCATGACAAAAACACAACTCATAAACACTCTCAAGCAATCCAGGGCCAAGGGATTTATGAACATTATAAGCTGCATTCACAACGACATTCCCAATTCCTTCTTCTTTTTCGGATAAGATTCGATAATTGTTTGTATTTAGCAATTCACTTATTTCCCTTTGCGTCTTTTTGTCTTAGTGTTAAAATCCCATTTTTATATCATTATTTTTTCTTTCATCTTCTCAAACTTTCCTTTTCCGATCCCCTTAACCTTCATTAGATCCTCTGGTTTTGTAAATGGGCCATTGGCAGTACGGCATTCAATGATTTTTTTAGCTGTGGAAGGCCCGACACCCGGTATTTTCTGCAATTCCTTCTCATTGGCAGAGTTAAGGTTTACTCTAGCATTCAAAGATAATGTCCCTGATTTTCTGATTACCGGATCCCCTGATCCCCCGGAAATTTCACATGGCTTCCCTGGCACCACCACCTTCTGCCCATCCTTCACCATTTCAGCAAGATTTAAGCTAGACAGATCCGCCAAAGCTGTTTCGCCACCGGCCATTCTGATTACATCCATAACCCTATCCCCAAAATTCAACTTATATACTCCCTCTTTTCTGACCGCGCCGGAGATATGAACAATAAGTTTATCTTGATTAATAATTGGAGGATTGTTTTGGAAGATTTCATTTTGGGGAGGATCGATTAATATAGCACTGCTACCATTGCTCACATAATGGCGGTAAAGCATTACGCCAAAGCCGGCAATGATGATAAAGATTAAGCCAGCTAATAAAAGCTGTTGTTCTCGATTTAAATCTCTTAGCATTAACTATATTTGCCTATCAGCAATAAAACCAATTCGCCTTTTGGGTTTTTCCGGTACCGCCATCATTTGTCGTATGGCATCAAAGATCGCCGTTATTTGCACATCATGCTTGCCCACCCGACCTTCTAGTTCTTTAAACTTGTGCGCTAATTCTTTATGAGTAGCTAAAACTTGGCGCAATTTAACAAAAGCTCGCATAATGGCAATATTAACCTGGACGGCTTTTTCACTTTTAAGAATGGAAGACAACATTGCCACCCCTTGTTCTGTGAAGGCAAGAGGCAATTGATATGAATATTTTAAGTCTTTGAGGTGGTCGCAAATTGCGACCACCTTGCGTTTTTCTTTTAATGTTAAGATAAACATAAAATCCGCCGGAAAACGGCTGATATTTCTTTTTACCTGTTCATTTAATCTCTTCGTTGATACTCCATATAATTCAGCCAAGTCCCGATCAATCATCACCTTTTGCCCTCTAATCAAAAATATCTTAGTTTCAATCCTTTCAATCGGCATATTTTCGTTCATTTATACTCCTCCCCTTCCCCGATCTCCTGATCCCCAGATACCCAATCCCAAGCAATTCTATTACCAAGCATTAGGGGCTTACATCATGAGGAAAAGAGGATCCACTATCGTCGAAATATCGACACCCGTGTCTAAATCTTGTTATATATGGCGAGGATATCGTTTACGTACTGGGCGGTGTGGGTTTTAACTCCCATATTGCGTTCTACTGCATTGGGACCTTCAAAATAACCTGAAATAGCCATAGCTACTTGATCATCATATTTGGCAAAGCGATCCAGCAGATATTTCAAATATTTGGTAGTCCCCATCGTATTTTGATCAATATCATAGGGATCATCAACCTTTAGCCCTTTGGCCGTAGAAGGAAGAAGCTGTCCCAAACCAATTGCTCCGCTACTCGATACTGCATTAGGATTAAACCTAGATTCGCGCGCCATCATGGCCGCTACCAATTTTGGGCTAACTCCATATTCAATAGAATATTTGGCAATGCTCTCAGCAATCTGACCGGCTTCTTCATCACTACGATATTTATTGATAAAGCGCTTAATGGAAGCATAGTTACTATCACTTTCAGCTTCAAAAGAAGTTACGTTGGGGACAACTGGAGCAATGGCTTCAATTGATACAAAGCCTTCATCGTAGTTATTACTAGAGGGTTGATTGTAACCCTTATTCCCTCCTAAACCAGAGAAAATAGTGACTACGAAGAGAACAACAATTACACCAGCTGTTATATCCATGTGATTACAATTTTAACATTGGGAGGAAAGATTAGCAAAAGGCAGTGACTCTACTTAACTCTATCTTTATCTTGTTCAGTCACTTGCCGTCTCGAGAGGTCAACACGACCTTGTTCATCAACTTTGATAACTTTTACAATCACTTCATCGCCAATGTTGATTTCGTCTTCCACTTTGGCAATGCGGCGGGAAGCAACTTCGGAAATATGAACCAAGCCTTCTTTGCCGGGTAATATTTCAACAAAAGCTCCAAAGGGCAATATTCGGGTTACTTCACCCTTATAAATTTCGCCCACTTTGGCTTCTCTGGTTAAATCTTCGATAATTTTGAGGGCACGTTTTCCGCCTTCGGAATCAACGGCAGTAATTAAAACTAATCCGCTGTCTTCGATATCAATCTGAGCACCAGTTTCTTCCACAATGCGCTTAATCATCTTTCCGCCTGGTCCAATGACCATACCAATCTTAGAAGGATCGATTTGTAGGGTTAAAACTCTGGGCGCATATTGCGAAAGCTCGGCTCTGGGAGATGCAATTAACGCTTCGATTTTATCCAAAATAATCATTTTGGCAGCTTTGGCCTGGGCCAGCGCCTTTTCAACCACATCAAAAGATAAACCAGCAATTTTGATATCTACTTGAATGGCGGTTATTCCCTTGCGCGTACCAGCCACTTTAAAGTCCATGTCGCCCAAGTGATCTTCGATCCCTTGGATATCAGTTATTAAAACTTCTTTGTCTTTTCCAGTTATAAGACCAATCGAAATACCAGCCACCGGGGATTTAATCTTTACGCCGGCATCCATTAAGGCCAATGTACTGGCACAAGTAGAGGCCATCGAAGTTGAACCGTTGGAGCCTAATACTTCGGAAACTAAACGCAAGGCATAAGGAAATTCTTCGGCAGAGGGAATCACCGGCAATAAAGCCTTTTCAGCTAGAGCACCATGCCCAATTTCGCGTCTTCCAGGACCACGAGAGGGGCGCACTTCTCCCACTGAGAAAGCAGGAAAATTATAATGATGCATGTAGCGCTTGGTTTCTTCTGGGCTAATGTTATCTAGTTTTTGAACTTCACCAAGGGCACCTAAAGTAGCAATGGTTAAAACTTGGGTCTGCCCGCGACTAAACAGGCCAGAACCATGCACCCGAGGAAGGAGACTAACTTCGCAGTTTAACTCGCGAAGATCATTATAGCCTCTACCATCCGGCCTTTTCCCCTCATTTAAGATCATCCCCCGCACAATTTCGGATTCGATCTCATCGATCACATTGGCAATGTCGGCTGGGGAAGAAACAATTAGAGTTTTTAGAGCATCATCCGTACCAGCAGCAATGGCTGCCTTAATTTCATCTTTAAGCCGGGCTAATGCTTCATGCTGCTTGTCATAATCAGAAATTTTCATCGCCGCCGCGATTTTTTCAGTGGCCATCTTGCGCACAAATTGGTTTATTTTTTCATTTGGCTCATAAGCCACATAAGCCTTTTTAGCTACTCCAACTTTTTTGGCCAGTTCTTTTTGCAGATTGATAATAGCAACTATTTTCTTATGAGCAAGCTTGATCCCTTCAAAAACATCTTCTTCAGATACTTCTTGCGAACCGCACTCCAGCATTAGGATAGCATTTTCACTGCCGGCAACCACCAAATCCATTTCCGAGGTCTGCATTTGTTCGGTAGTTGGGTCAACCACCAACTTTCCACCAATTCTCCCTACCCTGGCAGCAGCAATGGGAAAAGGAAAGGGAATATCAGAAATTGCCAAAGCAGCAGAGGCGCCGTTAATGGCTAAAATATCGGGCTGAATCTCAATATCCACTGAAAGCGGGGTTACCACAATTTGAACATCGTTACGATAACCTTTAGGAAAAAGAGGACGAACCGTCCGATCAATTTTGCGGGAAGTTAAGATTGCATTTTCAGAGGCTTTGCCTTCACGCTTAAAGAATCCACCAGGGATCCGGCCTACGGCATATAATTTTTCTTCATAATCAACTAATAAGGGGAAAAAATCAATCCCGGGTCGCACTGTCTCTGAAGCTACCGCGGTAGCAAGCAGCAGGGTATCACCTTGACGGATAATTACAGATCCATTGGCTTCTTTGGCTAATTTTCCAGTCTCAAGCGAGAGTTTTTGACCTTCACCGAGGTCTAATTCGACTTTGTGTGTCATTTATCGCAGTCCTAAACCCGCCAATACCCTCTCATATCTCTTGACATCTTCGCCTTGGAGATAATTGAGGAGTCTTTTGCGCTGGCCAACCATCATAATCAGCCCGCGGCGGCTATGGTTATCTTTGGTGTTTTTCTTTAAATGTTCCACCATTTGAATGATTCGTTCGGTAATGAGGGCAATTTGGACTTCAGGGGAACCGGTATCCGATCCAGCGCGGCCAAACTTTTCAACTAACTCTTTCTTTTTCTCTTTGGTTAATGTCATGATAGTTTAGTATAGCACATTAACGTGTGCATTGACAACTGGGAATTTTTGAGCACGGATAATGCTCTACACGGATAAAACGGAAAGGACATCTATGGCAATTTGTTTCTTTAAATCTTCGACATCCGCAAACTGTTTTTCTTCGCGCAGGCGGGATTGAAGTTCAACCTGTAAAGTTTTCCCTCGCAAATTACCTTTAAACCCCGGGATATGGACTTCAACCAAAGTTTCCCCGGCTCCAAATGTCGGCCGAGCGCCAATGTTGACTACACATCTGCGACCAAGCACTTTTCCAGCATAAACTCCATGCGCTGGAATTAGCTTTTTGGGATCAACCTTTAGGTTAGCGGTTGGAAACCCCAGTTTTGTCCCTCTCCCTGCCCCCTTGACCACTTTCCCAGTAATATAGTAAGGATGCCTCAATAACTTAATGGCGGAGGTAAAATTGCCCGTACTTACCATCTCACGGATAAGACTAGATTTAACGGCTAAAGATCCCAACTTTACTGCCACAACAACTGTAACCGTAAACCCAAGTTGTTCCCCTAGCGCCTTTAAATCTTTAATTGCCCCTTTTCGCCCCTCTCCAAACGCATAGTCATAACCAACAAACACTCTCCGAACTCCTAATCTCCCAACCAAGTACTTACCCACAAATTCAGCAGAGGACATCCTCCGTGTATGCTCAGTAAACTTAATCACCACTACCCCATCTACTCCTAATTGGCGAAAAAGTTGTTCGCGCTCTTTTAGAGTGGTTAACAAACGCAATCCTCTTTCGGGAGCAATCAGATGTTGGGGATGAGGATCAAAAGTCATAACTATCGAGGTTAATTTTTTCTGCTTAGCGTATTTAACTGCCTGGCTAATTACTTTTTGATGGCCAAGATGAACGCCATCAAATGTTCCCAGAGCCACTACACAATTTTTTAAATTCTTAGGTTTTGGATGAAGGATAATCTTCAATGGACAAAAGCTCCCCTAACCCATAGAGTAACTGTTTTAATATATTCGGCGCCAGGAAAGAAAAATAATTGGGATAAGAGTAACGTTCCCACTATCCGGCCTAACACTATATAGAAGACTACCGTGCGCACATCGCCTTCTGGCCGCTGACCGCGGACAGCTTGATCGGTAATATGAGCAGCAATAGGATCAACCATTAAAGTAAATAAAATAGTAGCTAATCCATTAACAATCCCCGAAAGCTGTGTCGCAGTAACCCTAAATTCAGGGACTAAAGCGCCCGCCATTAGAGAACAAAGAACACCAATAGCATAGATGGAAACCATGATTAAATTTAGCATAAGAAAAGTGCGGGGAATGCCTTTTAAGGAAAGACCTTTAAATGATTCTTTGGAAGGCAACCTAAAATCTGAAACAATCTTGGCAAAATTGCGGGGATAGAAGCCTAAAGCAATTAAGCGGGGAACGGAGCCAACCTCATCAAACTTCTTAATACCACGCGTAAATACTCTGACCGCAAAAGGAATCATCAGAGCTCCTAAAAGATTACCGATAAAGGCTGCAAAGATTACTAGCCGAAAATTAACCCATAAAATATTAATATCATTCATTAATATGGCGGTATCAACCATCCCCCCAAGCAATGGAGCCTGCAGCATGTTGGACATGCGGGAGATTAGAAGTGAAGCATTTACAAAAGAAAGCGAAAGCGCCAATTGCCTAGTTCTAACACCAGTTAGACGCATGGAGGAAGACAGCGTTTCGGTAAAATGGATCATGGCCGTAAAGAAGCAAACGATAAATAAGGGATTCATGCGAATATTATATATTAATTAATGACGAATGACTAATATCCGCAAGTTTCCACCTCACAATTACGATAATATCTATGTGAAAGCTTAATAAATAAGCGCCTTGTATGAAGGCCTAGGGGAGAGCTTTGTGCCCGAATTTACGAATGGCATTTCAAATGTGGTGTCAACTGCCTGGAAATATGTTCCGCCCAAACAAAAGTTGGGATTGATGGCGGCAGGAAGTCTAGGCGGTTGTGCGGCCTGGATGGATATGTATACTCCCGAATATGGTCCTTGCGGATGCCCTCCGGTAGTGGACGAAAATGGTGCTCCGGTAGCTCCGGAGATAGAAGATGCTATTTGCAACGAAATTTATGCCGCGGAGGAACAGCTTCCAAGCTTGGCCTGTGAAACAGATACCATAGCCATTGTGCCGGATTCTTCGTACACTGGTTCTGCAGAATCGTTTGGCTACTATAACGCAATTACTCAAACAATAACCTTTCGCAATTCATTTGGAACAAGTATATTTTTTAACCCTTTCACTGGAGGATATCAGTTAAACGAAATTGATGCCATACGGCTAATACACGAATTGCATCACTCTTACCAGTTCCTTGAGTTTGACGGAACATCAGATTGGGAAGAATTTAATAATGAAATTGCATCTAACTCTACGTACGGAGAAGGGGAAACGGAATACTTTGTCAGCGAATACGCGTCAACTTCTAACCGTGAAGATTACGCCGACACAATGGCACTTCGCTATGCCAGTCCTTTTCCTTTCCTTACTTCGGACTCGCCAGGGTTAGGCGCGCGCCTTGAATTTTCCGATGAACATTGGTCGCAAGAATTATTAAACAAGGAGCCAGCCTTTAATATTTCTATAACTAAACTTGACCATTATTCATCCCTAGCCGTTTATGATGGGAAATTAGCGGAAGTTATTCTTAACGGGGGAAGCAATTTTGAGCTTATCGTTCACGAGGGGACGGGCACAACGAATCAAGCCTCATCTAATAGCCAACAAATTTACGACCTTGATATGACCAGCTATGCGGAAGTTGATAGTTTTATCTTTATCGATGAGAGCATCTATTTTATGGCAACATACGAGTTGTTCTCTGATCACTTTTTAGTAAAAAGGGATCTTGTCACCGGGGAACAGCAAGAAGCCAAAGTAGAATATTCGGAGGATTTTGATTTTCTAATCGATGCATATTTACCTGCTATAAAGTTTTTTGATGGCCTCCTTATGATTTTGCCACGTGGTTTTCGAAGGGAAGATAATTCGGCACAGTTTACGGTTCCAGTTTATGGTCGCGATTTGTTTTATACGGAAGATAGATCTTTTCCAGGTTTAGATATAAATATATCTAATAACGAGTTCAATAAGTTAGAGTATTCGTTTGGATCAGAAGGCAGCAATTTTCTAGATGTCACCCTCAATTATGATAATCATTATGTTTTTAATCTGCAAACCCAATCACTGGCCAATTATTACCCAACAGACAGATTAGAACAATCGTATTTTAAAAGTGGTGAGGTGTGGCCAACTCTTTCTTCTGTCCCGCTTACCAGTGATTCCGGCACTCATTATTTGGCCGCCATATATAATGCCAGTAAAAAGGCGGTGGTTCCTTATGTCATTTCTGCCGGACCGGATTTTTCCGGATCAGCGCTCGATTTGACTGTGGGTAGCAATCCCAGTGATGTTTCATTCCCCGGTTCTCAATCAAGCTCAACTACTTTTCACATTTCGAGTCAAGTCGCGATTGGCGACAGCACATATTATTTAATTGATCCTAATACTTCCGAAAAATCCAAGTTGTTGGTTGCGGTTGAACCAAGAGAAGAATAATTTTCAACAACAGCCATTTGCCTTTATCCCCTTTTCCCTCAACTGACAACTATCACAAACGCCGCAGGGATTCTTGCCTCCCTGGTAGCAGGACCAAGTGCGGGCGATGGGAACATTTAATTTATTAGCTAATTTAACAATTTGAGCTTTGGATAATTTTATCAGAGGAGCAACAATTTTAATTGCCTTAACTTTTGTCCCTTCATAGGCCACTTTTTGAAAAGCTCGATAAAAAGACGGACGGCAATCCGGATAGCCGCTGTAATCCACTGCGTTGGCTCCGATGAAAATTGCTGCCGCTCCTTCCACCTCGGCAAAGGACAGCGCAAAACTGAGAAAGATAGTATTGCGGGCGGAAACATAAGTAGAAGGGATCTCGGAAGACATTTTCTTGGCTGAACGTTTGGTCGGCACTCTAATTTGCTTATCCAGCAGAGAACTCCCCTTCCAAGGAAGACTAATTTTGATGATGTGGTAAGGAACTTTTAAATCCTTGGCTATGGCCACAGCATGACGAATTTCTTTGCGATGGCGTTGGTTATAGTCAAAAATCAAAGCTGAACATTTATAGCCTTTAGAAATAGCATAATAAAGAGTAGTCGTTGAATCCAACCCGCCGGATAAAAGGATAATGGCTTTTTTCATTAAACTCGGATAATTTGCCCCCGCTCTGCTCCCACCGAGATCATGGTAATTTTGGTTTCAGCAATTTCTGCTAGCCTATCTAAGTACTTTTTAGCATTAATTGGCAAATCTTTGTAATTAGTAATCTTTGATGTATCTTCAGACCAACCCGAAACTTCTTCGTAAATTGGCTTGCATAATGCCAATCGATGGATGTCAGTTGGAAAATCGGTTATTTTTTGCCCTTTATATTCATAAGCCGTACAAATTTTAATTTTTTCTAACCCATCCAATACATCAAGTTTGGTTACTGCCAATTGCGACAAGCTGTTAATACGAGCTGAAAATTTCATCACTACCCCATCAAACCAACCACAACGCCGTGGTCGACCAGTAGTAGCTCCATATTCTCCGCCTTTTTCGCGCAGATCATCACCCATCTTTCCTTCAATCTCGGTAGGAAAAGGTCCACTACCTACCCGAGTCACATATGCTTTTACAATTCCCAACACTTCATCAATAAATTTGGGACCAACCCCTGCTCCTATACATGCCCCACCCGATACTGGGTTGGAACTGGTAACAAAAGGATAGGTTCCTTGATCAACATCCAGCATAGTTCCTTGGGCGCCTTCCAATAGAATATTTTTCTTTTGCGCAATGGCCTGATGCACTAGGGCCGTTGATTCTTCTACTACGTATTTTTTAATGGCATGCGCATAGCCCAAATATTCATTTAAAACCTGATCGAAATTTACTTTTTTTTCAAAATGATAGAATTTTTCCAGTTGGAAAGACTTTTCATCAATATTCCAGGCCAATTTTTCGCGTAGCAAGCTTTCATTGTATAAGTCAGAAATGCGAATCCCACGGCGGTTAAATTTATCTACATAGCAAGGGCCAATTCCGCGGCAGGTAGTTCCGATTCGGCCAGCTTCAAGTTTTTTTTCTTGAGCCTGATCCAAGTATCTATGGTAAGGAAAAATAACATGGGCTTGAGAAGAAATACGTAAATTATCAACAGCATGCCCTTTAGCCTGCAGAGTTTCAATCTCCTGCACCAAAACGGCTGGATCCACCACAACACCATTTCCGATGACACATAAAACATTAGAAAAAAAGATTCCAGAAGGGATAAGATGCAGCTTAAAAGTTTCGTTTTTTATGACGACCGTATGGCCAGCATTATTGCCGCCTTGATAGCGGACCACCATATCCATATCACGGGATAAAAGGTCGGTAATTTTTCCTTTGCCTTCGTCGCCCCACTGCGTACCAACGATCACGGTTACTGTCATATTAATAAAACTCCTCTAACACTAAAAATCCCCGCACATCGGCGAGGCTAGGATATTGTATCATAAATTGCTAGGGATTTACAAAAATGCGTTCTTTCTATGTTTCAAAATCTGGTTCAACACAGTGAAATATGCAGTTATCGTTTAATGGAATAAATTGCCTTTTACCTTGCTGATCTCGATCTGAAAAAGCGTAGGTAAAACCGCTAATTAAATCATACATACCTTGATCACTAACAAATTGCCCCACCAATGGTTTTGATTTATACCCAAACAGTCTAACCAAACATTCATCACACACAAGTATTAATAAACGCCGATCTGCTGTTTTCTTGCAAACTTCGACGCCACCAAGAACCACAAAATCCTGACCATGTACACTCGCATAAATTGGGGCTAGACGAAGAGATGAATCCTCGCTCAACCAGATATCAATAGGAACACAAGCTTTATTTGCATCAATTGAACGCCAACATTGCATAGAACCGCTATTGGTTGATTGAGATACGCTTTGCAACAAATCCAAATCAACTACTATCCTTGGTTCTGCAACAAGTCGACAACGCAACTTGGTTAATATTCGTTTTTCTACTGCATCCCCTAGATATGAGGCACGAACATTCCTGAATTCGGCCGGCAATAAATTGACCCTTAACATATAATTACAAACTCCGTTCATTTACATAGCAATTCCTACACATAATATTCGGCAATCTTCCAGCTAAATTTCAAAAATATGTGGGATTTATCTTCACAGATACATTTACCTGGCTGTTCGCCAGTTCTTTTCTCCAGCAACCGTAAATTTCAGCTGAGGCGAAGACAAGCTAAAACCCTTAAAATCAAACTGCATTTTTGGAAAACTACCTCGCTCTTTTGTAGCCATTAAAGGGATAGTTCGTTTTTCATAAGGAGGAACTAATTTTTGCAAATAAAGAGAACAAAAGCCACTATCTCCTACGACATCCTCCAAAGCATAATCATACAAACAAAGGTAAAAAGTAGATGGGTCCGCCGGCAATACACCAAATTGGTTATAGACAAAATCAACGCTGGCTGCTCCCCAATTTAATTTTGCCTCCAGCAAATGTTGCACTTTTCCATCTTTATTAAATATGCCAATTTGAGAAAAATACTGCGGATCGGTCGGTTGTTCCGCCGGATAGGTAAGCAAATAATCTCCGCTCCAGACAACACTAGCCGAAGCAAAATCATAATTCTCTAGTTTAACAACCTTCATCGTTTTAAGATTGATGATTTGGGCAATAAATGCTACTTTATCCGTTGACTGCTGGTTCAAAGGCTGATATCCCGCCAAATATAAATAGTTTTTATCTGGCGAAAAAGCATAATCCAATATGTTCCGGTAAAGAGCTAAGCGGCGGTTATTTTTTTTGAGTTCAATCACATAATCAAAACTACTAGCTTCGCTAAATGCATAAATGTAGACCGAATAAAGCTTTGAAAACTTAATTATCGTACGCTCACTATAAGCTCTGTTTACCTGTGGGTCAAAGTTTGCCGGCTGGATCGTTCCCATATCTGAAAGTGTGCTTGAATTAGAAACAAAGATGGAGGGTATTTTTTCGATGCGAATGGGGAAAATAGAATCAGCGAACGAACAACTAAATAATATTAGAATTGATAATAAGGCAAAAGCAAATGCTTTCTTAAAATAAGACATCCTATACAGATTTAATGTGAATCTCTTTAAGTTGTTTAGCGTCAGCAACATCTGGAGCTCCAGTAAGTGGACATAAAGCCGATTGAGTTTTAGGAAAAGCAATGACATCGCGAATTGAATCCATCCCCGCCAGTAGCATTACTAAACGATCAACACCTAGCGCAATTCCACCATGCGGCGGAGCGCCATATTCAAAAGCTTCGATTAAAAAGCCAAAACGCCGTTGAGTCTCCTCGTGAGAGATCCCTAATATTTTAAAGATTTTGGCTTGAATATCAGGCCGATGAATCCTAATTGATCCGCCGCCAATTTCATTCCCGTTAAGGACAAAATCATAAGCTTGGGCTTTTATTGCTCCCGGATCCTTGGCAAATCTTTCTTCCAGATCATCCCAACTGCCATGAGGGGCCGTGAAAGGATGGTGATTAGAAACCCAGCGGTTTTCGCTTTCGCTATATTCAAAAAGTGGAAAATCGGTTACCCATAAAAAGTTAAAAACATTGGGATCAATTAAATTAAGCTTTTTACCCAACTCAAGACGCAATGTCCCCAACACTTGATTGGCCACTTTTAGTCTATCCGCCACAAAAATCAGAGTATCACCCGTCTCGCCTTTCATTTGCTTAACGATGGCATCCACCTGTTCCGGTTTAAAAAATTTGATAATGGGAGACTTCAACCCTTCGGCCGTTATGGCAATCCAAGCCAAACCTTTGGCTCCCAATTGTTTAGCTGATTCTTCTAATTTGTCCATCTCTGCTCTTGAGAAGGAGGCCGCCCCTTTAACATTGATACATTTAACCACCCCACCCTTTTCTACCGTTTCGCGAAAGACTTTAAAATCCACCGTTTTTACTAGTTCGCTAATATCCTCCAGTTCAAGTCCAAAGCGGGTATCCGGCTTATCGGATCCATACCGCCGCATTGCCTCTTCCCAGCTTAATTTGGGAAAAGGTGTTTTTATTTTAGGAAGATGCTTACCACGATATTGATCGATATCTTTTTCTAATTCCACCATGGTATTAGCCATAATTTTTTCAATGATTTCAATCACATCTTGTTCAGTGCAAAAGGACATTTCGATATCAGCTTGGGTAAATTCGGGTTGACGATCAGCCCGTAAATCTTCATCGCGAAAACAGCGCACGATTTGATAATATTTTTCCATGCCAGCGACCATTAACAATTGCTTAAAAAGCTGAGGCGACTGTGGAAGGGCATAAAACTTACCAGGATTCAGACGACTGGGGACTAAAAAGTCCCGCGCCCCTTCGGGAGTTGATTTGGTTAAAAAGGGAGTTTCGATTTCCAAAAAACCATCTTTGTCTAAACAATCGGAAATGGCTTTAACTACTTTGTGCCGAAAGATCAAATTTTCGCGCATTTTATCTTTGCGCAGATCCAAATAGCGATATTTGAGACGAACCATCTCATCGGGCTCAGTCCGAGAGTCTGCCACTTCAATCGCTGGGGTTTTGGAAGTGTTTAAAATAGTTAATTCAAGAGCAACTACTTCGATTTCACCGGTAGGCATGTCCTTGTTAACGGTTTCAGCCGAGCGTTCAACAATTTTACCCTTGATGCTAACCACAAATTCGGAACGCAATTTGCTAGCATTGCTATGGAGTTCTTTGTTGTCTTGGTTAAAAACGATTTGAATAATACCAGAGCGATCTCGCAGATCGATAAAGATTAATCCTCCATGGTCACGGCGGCGATGCACCCACCCCGCCAACAAAACTTCAGAAACGACGTCTTGTTTTCTTAACTCTCCGCAATTGCGGGTTCGATACATATTTTACCCCTTATCATGAAGAATAGATAAAACAATGCGCGCTACTGGGATCGAACCAGTGACCCCTTGCCTGTCAAGCAAGTACTCTAACCAGCTGAGCTAAGCGCGCACATTACTATTTTATCATAAGGTGGCATCCAGATTTGAACTGGAGTACGCGGTTTTGCAGACCGCTGCCTAACCGCTCGGCCATGCCACCCCAAAAAATTAGCGGGAGACGAGGCTCGAACTCGCGACCCTCAGCTTGGGAAGCTGATGCTCTACCAACTGAGCTACTCCCGCATTAAATTAAAGAACTTCGGGACTACTCCCGCATAATCGATATTATAGCATAGGCATATATTATTTTCTGAAACTGTATTTTGGACTATAAACATGCTATATTACTCATGCAAAGAACCATCTTTTATTACAGGAGAACAAATATGTTATTATTGCCAATTTTAATTTTTGTATTTTTAGTCTTTTTGTCCGGCATCAAGATTGTGCGACCTACCCACCGCGGCCTGATTGAAAGATTGGGAAAATACAAAAGTTTTGCCCAACCCGGCTTTCACTGGATAATTCCCATGATCGACCAGATGTACCAGATCAATATTACCGAAGTAATGATTAATGCCGAGCCACAAGAAATCATCACTAACGATAATTTGAATGCCCGAGTCGACGCACAGGTTTACTTTAAAGTCAGGGAAGATGAGCTTAACGTAAAAAATTCCCAGTACAATGTTAATAACTACAGCTACCAAATTGTTAATTTGGCCAGAACTACCCTTAGGAATATTATTGGAACTCTGTCTTTAAAAGCGGCCAACAGCGAAAGAGGACGGATTAACGAAGAGCTCCAAAAAACCTTAAAAAAAGAAACCGCTAGCTGGGGGATCGATATTGTAAGAACGGAACTAAAAGAAATTGATCCTCCCAAAGATGTTCAAGAGACAATGAACAAAGTGGTAAAAGCCGAAAACGAAAAAATGGCGGCCATCGATTTCGCTACTGCCACAGAAACCATGGCTGACGGGCAAAGAAGAGCCGAGATTAAAAAAGCTGAAGGGTCGAGACAGGCCAGAATTCTTGAAGCTGAAGGTGAGGCCCAAGCCATTGCCCTTGTCAACGAAGCTGCTGAAAAATATTTTATCGGTAACGCCCAGATCCTTCGGAAACTCGAGGCAGTTGAAAAATCACTAGCGCATAACACCAAAGTAGTCGTGCCCATGAACAGCGACCTAGTTAACGTGATCGGCGAGCTGGCAGGCATAACTCCAATAAAATTAAATAAGTAATAGTGTCTGTAGCAAGCATGATTTATTTAATGCTATAATATTGTTGATGCCAAAGCAGGAAAGTTGCCGCATAGCTAAGCAAGAAAAGCTTACAGACACAGTCTTTAAATTAACCCTCCTCTCTCCTTTCGTCAGCCAAACCGCCAAACCCGGCCAATTTGTTAATGTTAGGGTTTGCAATGATTACGATCCCCTTTTGCGAAGGCCAATTAGTATCCATCAAGTAAGTAAGAAAGATAAAACCATTCAATTACTATATGAAGTGGTTGGCAAAGGGACAGAAATATTATCCAGTTTAAAAACTGGCACTAGCATAGATATTCTAGGACCGTTGGGGAACGGATTCCCAATTGATAAAAATACCAAAAACCACATATTGGTTGGTGGTGGAATGGGAATTGCTCCTCTGCTCTTTTTAGCTTCACAGCTCAAAGGTAACGTCGAAATAATCATTGGAGCAAGCTCAAAAAGTAAAATTTATTGTGCAAATGAAATGCGCAAGTTATCTGACAAACTAATTATCACCACCGACGACGGGAGCTTAGGCGAGAAAGGGTTTGTTTCCGATTCGCTCAGTACCAATATTACGGATTACGATTTACGGTATTCGGTTATTTATGCTTGCGGTCCCCACGCTATGCTCGAGGCAGTCGCCCATATCGCGCGTAAAAACAAAGTCCCCTGCCAGCTTTCGATGGAAGCCTACATGGCCTGCGGGATTGGTACCTGTATGGGGTGTGTGGTAAAAACCGTTAGCGGCTATAAAAAAGTCTGTGACGATGGTCCCGTCTTTGATGCTAAGGAGATAATATGGGATTAGAAACAGAAATTGCAGGGATAAAGCTAAAGAACCCAGTGATGGTTGCGTCGGGAACCTTTGGTTATGGCAAAGAACCAGCTCAATTTATCGACCTAAACCAACTGGGCGCAATCGTAACAAAGACAATTACCCTTGAGCCGCGTGAAGGCAATGCTCCCCCCAGAATTGTCGAAACTCCATCCGGCATGCTCAATTCAATCGGCTTGCAAAATAAAGGGATCCAAGATTTTGTCGATAATGTTATCCCCTTTCTAGCCAAAATCAAAACGCCGGTAATCGTTAACATTGCCGGTGATTCACCCGAACAATATGCCAAACTAGCCAAAATTCTGAGCCAAGAGCCAACCGTTAAAGGGTTAGAGCTGAACATCTCCTGCCCTAACGTTAAAAAAGGCGGGATGCAATTTGGGATTGATCCTTCAGCCACAGCCGATTTAGTTAAATCTGTTCGGAAGGCAACAAAATTACCCCTGATCGTAAAACTCTCCCCCAACGTTACCGACATTACGGCTATAGCTAAGGCCGCCGAACAAGCTGGCGCTGATGCTATCTCTCTAATAAACACTCTTCTGGGTATGTCGATAGACATTAACACGCATCAATTTCGGCTGGGAGCCAAAACCGGCGGATTATCCGGCCCAGCCATTAAACCAGTGGCGGTAAGAATGGTTTGGCAAGTTGCGCAAGTGGTTAAAATTCCCATCATCGGGATTGGCGGGATAATGACCGGAGCCGATGCCATCGAATTCTTCCTCGCTGGAGCCTCCGCCATCCAAATCGGCACCGGCAACTTCGTCGATCCTCAAACTCCAATTAGGGTCATTAATGAAATTAAAGACTACTTAACCAAACGCAATATTTCTAATCTTCAATCAATAATCGGAAAAGCCATATAATATTCATTCCCCTCCATGCCCTTTCTTGCCTTCCCTTGCCTTCCCTTGCCTTCCCTTGCCTTCCCTTGCCTTCCCTTGCCTTCATTCCCCACGCAAGTTTCACTCCACAAGTTCCGATAATACTTATGCTCGGGGCAAGACCAAAGTGAAATTTGTCCCAAGTTTTGTCGATGTATATATGGAAGGTTATATAGGAGGATCATAAAATGGTAAATGGAGTAAATGCAGGAAATGTTCCAATTCAATGGATACCAACAAAAAATGAACTTGAGAATCCGGGTGCTATTGTAACTGGAGGGGATACTACTGGCCGTGCACAAAAAAATGCGGATCGGTTGATTACTAAAATAAAACAACAGCAAGTTTTAGCACAAGGAGCCGAAGAAGCAACCTCCATGGCGGACGCCATAGATACTTTCTCTCGTAGTGATGAAGAGGATTTTGCTTTCGATGTCTCGGCTGAAGATGAAATTGTAATTAGAGGTGAATGCACGGTTGTAGCAGACCCTATGCAAGAAATCGAAGATGCTTCGGATGAAGTCGTTATTCCCCAAGCAGCTCCCAGGTCAACTTTAGCTTCGCTAGGCCTAGATAAAACCCCACTTAAATCTTATGCTCATATTTCTACCCCAGGCGATAAGGCGGCTTCAAGGTCAGCAGATCCATTCATTGATATTCTAGAATAAGATTTTAGTTAGCACGCTTATTAAAGCTGCTTGGTTTATTCCAAGCAGCTTTTTTTTTGTGAAATTTTAGATTGAAGCTATCGATATATATCTAGAGGTACAAAATCGATGGCTCCAATCACAACTATTCCAGCTGCTGGCATTCCGGCCAGAGAAATATTTCAATTCCAAAGTTTTCAGTCATCCCAAGAAGGGGTTATTTGTGATTCCACCACAACTCAATCTCCTGCCGAAATAGTTGGATCAATCATGCAATACAGTCGGCCCCAAATCTTGGCTTTTGGTGAAATCCATCCAGCCTATGACTGCGCAGATACTCCCGATAACGAACAGAACACTTTAGTCTACCTTGCTAATCAAGTAATACCCGTGCTTAGCCAATACGGAATTGACGACTTGGCTTTTGAGTTATACCAAGGACGAGCAGTAACAAAAGAATTAAACTTTTTCTATTCACCACAAGGATATTTAAATTCAAAACTAACTCCATGGCTTTCGAAGGCGGCTGCATTATGTTCCTTAACTGGTTTTGATCAATTATTAGACCAGGCAAAAGCTTATGGTATCCGTCTTCATCCCGGCAGTTTAACCCTCCAAGAATTAAAACAACCTCGCCATTTAATAAACGGTTGGGACAGAAACCGCACAGGTATCATTGCCAACAACATGCTCACGGTTATTCAAAGATTAGCTAAATCAGACAAACCTTTTGCTGTCTATTCGGGGCATATCCTCAATGATATTAATCCAATATATCAAGATACCAGTTTTGGAGATGATTTAGCAGCACAGGACGGATTAAACTACAAAGAAATTGATCTGTTTGATCTGACAGCATTGGTCAATTACAATCAAGCTGTTCCTGCCGATTTCTATCCTCCTTTAAGAGAGTACATAGCAAACACCGATCCAACACATGCTTCATGTTACAACCCCACTCCAAACCACTATGTCCTAACGCTCCCCCCCTCATCGCCCTAAGCCTTCATCCCCTCCCTTGCCCTTCCTTGCCTTCCCTTGCCCTCTCCCATGCTATAATTTCCCCATGCTCAGAAAGACTGATCCATCCACTTTTCAAAGCTACCTTGAGGATAGTTCTAATCTAAACGGAGGGCACACGGAAGGAGTTTACGTTCCTACTAGTGAAGCTGAAACAATTGAAGCCATCACGGAATGCAACGCGGATAATACACCACTGACGATACATGGAGGGGGAACCGGAACGACCGGCGGGTGCATTGCTTTTGGCGGATGGGTACTTTCGACTGAAAAGCTAAATAAGATAATCGAGATAAACGTCAAAGATAAATTTGCTATTGTTCAACCGGGAGTAACCTTAGCCGAAATCGAAGCCGCCGTTGCCAAAGAAGGTCTTTTATACGCCCCTGACCCCACCGAAAAGAACGCTACCATTGGCGGAAATGTTGCAACCAACGCTTCCGGCGGCAGAGGCTATCGCTTCGGAGCAACGCGTCAGCATATCCGTCGCCTCCGCATTGTTCTGCCTAGCGGAGAGGTTAAAGACATTAAGCGTGGAACCCCGGCTAACCTTGAAACTCTCCACTACACTATGCCAGCAGTAAAAAATGCCGCTGGCTATTATTCTAAACCGGGAATGGATCTAATCGACTTATTCATAGGCCAAGAGGGAACCTTAGGAATCGTGAGCGAGATTGAGATTGGTTTAATCCCAGCTCTCCAAAACACCTTTGATATTATTGCCTTCTTCCCAAACGAAGAATCAGCAGTTGATTTTGTCTTAGAAACAAAGAAACATAGTGACCCTTCCCTCAACTTCTTTGAATTCTTTGATGCCAACACTCTTCAAATGCTAAAAGTTTCTTTCCCCCACATACCGGCAAACGCTAAAGCAGCTGTTTATATTGAACAAGAAATTACCTCCCAAAACGAAAATACTTATTTAGAAAAATGGTCTGTATTGCTCGAAAAATATGGTGCCCCAATTGACAACTGCTGGATTGGCCTTGAGCCTTCTCAGAAAGAAGAATTAAGCAAATTTCGCCATGCCATTCCCGAGCATATTAATGAATTATTTAAAAAACAGCACATAGTTAAACTCGCGTCCGACATCGCCGTCCCAACGGTAAAGTTTAAAGAAATGTATAACTTTTACGAGTCATTGCTAACAGCTAACGGCTTACAGCAGTTTTACATAAAGTTTGGCCACATTGGGGAAAATCATTTACACGTAAACCTTCTACCTAAAAACGAATCCGAGATGGCGACTGCCAAAGAATTGATCATGCAATTCGTTAAAAAGGGGTTAAGTCTAGGCGGAACAGTTTCCGCCGAACATGGGATTGGAAAAATCAAACACCCCTATTTGCTGGAAATGTACGGGCAAAAAGGAATAAATGAAATGATCGATTTAAAGAAGCATTTTGACCCTAATCTAATCCTCGGCCGCGGAAATATTTTTGCGATATCAGCTTAAGATTTTTTTACGGCATCAAAACTAAGCATTTGAATTCGGCTCGAACCATCGCGGCTAACCCCTAGTCGAAGAGTCCCCCAACTTTTTTTAACTATTATTGCATTAGGAACTGATAGCGGAGCCGTCGCACTTGCTAGCTCAAAAGCATGATTAGGATAAAGCTTTTCAAAATATTGGGCATTGGTTTTTTGCTTATTGTTTAGATCAATAATCAGTAACCCGCCCTTGCCAGTATCTTTTGGCGTACGCAATTCAACCGTATCAACAAGAGCTATATATTTTCCATTTTCTGCTTTCCCAGTTCTTATCACAAAATAAGGATTGGGTTGTTGGCTTGCAATATTTAATTTAAAACCTAATATTTTAACCACTTCCTCAGGCTTGATTGGTTGTTTCTTTTCTATTTCAGCAATTAAATTTGCTAATTTTACTGAATCTGATTTATTAAATAACGCAAAAACAGCAACAACCGCAGTAAACAACACTATTAATATGATTAAGATTTTCATTGGCATTTAAGCTCTTTCTCTCGACTTAATAACACTAACCGACCTAAAATAAAAGTAGCCAATAATGATGAAGGTTAAGATGGGAGAAACCAACTCTGGGATTGGCTGTCCAAAAGCCCGCAAAACCATGATCAAACCTAACACCAAAATAGAATACATTGCTCCATTTTTTAAATAAATATAATCTTTGATCTTACTGATCCCCTTAATGGTGAGCTGTCTTACAACCAATGCTCCCAATCCATTCCCCAATAAAATCAAAGGAATCGACAGAGTAAAAGCAAAAGCGCCCAAAACCCCATCAATCGAAAAAGTGGCATCAATAATTTCAAGATAAAAGATTTTACTTAAATCAGACAGTTTTGCTTCCAAGAGATTCTTTTCGTTTTGCTCCGCATTCTGTTTAAACCCATGGGTAATAAAAAAAGCCGAAGAACCAATGACCGCTCCCAAAGCCATCATAGGATTAATTTTAATTGCATGCCAAACGATAAAAGATAAGACCAACGACACCGCAGCATAAAACCAAACCCCCTGCCGTAGAAAAAATTTTTCGGTTCTTGGCAGCCCAAAATGCTTTTCTTCTAAAAACAACCAATGTAGAAAGAGGAAAATAAGAAAAATTCCTCCACCAGCCATTAAGATGGGAGCCGATTGTTCGATCGAATGCTGCACGGAAGGATCACTGGAAAAGGTAGCCGTCATAGAATTTATCGGACCTAGAGATGGATTTACCATCCAGACAATCAACCAAGGTAGAAATCCCCTAATTACAAAAACCGCGATCAAAATTCCCCACACCAAAAACCAA
Organism: Candidatus Margulisiibacteriota bacterium; assembly: GCA_041658745.1. Lineage (GTDB taxonomy): Bacteria > Margulisbacteria > WOR-1 > O2-12-FULL-45-9 > O2-12-FULL-45-9 > JASEHX01. The sequence continues at coordinate 50,719 of JBAZZP010000004.1, forward strand.
CGACGGGCTCTTTTACTCATGGTGGAAAGAACTTCGGCATTAATTATGGCATTATCAATGCTAGAAATAACCTCAAATAGACACAGCCCAAAGATAATAATAATTGCTGATAAAACGCTCATATATCTCCTTTTATTTGATTATACCTTAGCAATATATGACAAGGCAATTTTAACACTTGACAAATTAAGACAAAGGGATAGAATACTTAGAGTACAAATTTAATAGGAGGGAATTTAATGAAAAAGAATCTCAATTCAGTTTATTGGTTTTCCGGTTTGTTACTTGTATCTTGTGCCTTGTTCCTTATAAATGGGTGTAGTCAAAGCACCCCCACTACGACTACAACGTCAACGGCTTCAACCACTTCTACGTCTACTACCAGCACAACCACCGAGTCAACCACCACCACCGAAGCCACCACAACTACCACTACTACTAGTACAACTACCTCAACAATCTCTGAGTCAGCAGTACAATCAGCTAAAGCCGCCGGTATAATAGCTAACGGAGCTTCTTATGCCGGAAGCTCAGCAACTACATTTTCCAGCGGAGGAACCACGGCAAGCTCAATTTTTTCTTCATCAATTCGCGCCATGGCAGCTGGCGGACCACCTGATGCATTTTTTACAACTTTGCCTAGCGATGGTTACATGCAAATGACGACCGAAGCAGTTGGGGGCAATGTTGTCCCTTACTTTTGCATGCTGATCGGCGGAGATATCCCAGTTACTCCCGAAGTTTTGGTTGGAAAAAGAATTGCTTCCTTTGAAGGAATCACCTTAAGAGATATGTTTAGCAGTGCTTCCAGTGAGGCTCGAAATGCAGCAATTCAGGCCTGGGTTGTACGTTTTCAAACTGAGGTGTCAATGGAGGCAAACCCTTATAGAGCTGACAGTCCTTTATTTACCACCTTTGATTCCTTAGGCGGTTATTCTGGTTGGTCATATGTATATTCCATGTCAGAACAATCCCCCGGGTGGCCAGCCGGGTGCCATCTAATTACTCCTGAAGTACAAACAGCCGATAAAGTCGCCTCAATGGTAAGCAGATTGGTTTTTCAAAATGATCTTAGTGGAGAAATCCAGATCAATATACCTTGCGAATCTTTGGGCGATCCAAAGCCGGCAATCGGAACTTACTCGGGAGCTGGTCCTATTACGCTCCCCAGCGGCCTTGGAACCGTAGATGCTATGGCATCAATTACCTTCGTGGCCGTCGGCTCGATGGATGTAGCCCCGTCAACCATAACTATTTCTGGTTCAATTACCCCCGGGAATAACTACATGTATACAAGCATGGATCCAATTGCTCAAGTAGGCACTGGCTATATTTCCGATGAAGCCGGTAATCAGCTTGGCACTTTTGAAACCACCGCAACCGGCGGAATCTTTTATTCGGGTGGAACATACGAATCATTTACTTTTTAGTTTAGTTTCGTAAGCTAAATAAAGGGGATAGAAATTTCTATCCCCTTTTTGTTTGGAGTTATGCTATACTTTTTTTATATTAAATGTTGCTAAAAGGAGTTCAATATGCAAAAATCACTTTTCTGGTCAATTTTAATCCTTAGTTTAGTAATTACTGCTAGTCTAGCCGTAACAAAACCGGCCCAAAAAAAACCCGATCTGGTAGTTACCAAAATAAAAGCTACTAATCCCACCAAACAAGGGAACAAAATATTTGTAGAGTACACCATAAAAAACCAGGGGACCGCAGCCAGTAAAGCATCCGCTGCAGGAATTACCCCTCTTACTGGCAGCAAAAAGATCCAACAAACCACTCCTCCCCTTGGACCCGGACAAACCACCACTACTACCTGTATTTTAGATGCTAACAAAAAAGGCAATTTCAATATAACTGTTAGCGCTGATTATCTTAATTCAAACGTAGAATTAAACGAAGCCAACAACGAAAATACAATAAAATTTGGTATTGGCGGAAAATTTTAAGTTGGTTATTCTTTTATCTTACTTTTTCTCAGCTCGCTATGGCGGTAGCCATATATAAAGTAAATTAGCAGCCCCAAAACCAGCCAAATTACAAAACGATACCAAGTTATCATTGGCAATCCAGTCATTAGGAAAAAGCAGGCAGCGGCCCCTAGCAGTGGCAACCACGGGCTAAATGGAACCTTAAAGTCTCTCTTTATGTTCGGTTCTCTAATTCGTAACAATACTACCCCAAAACAGACTAGTACAAAGGCAAATAAGGTTCCTATATTGGTTAGATCGATCATTTCTTCAATATTGGTAAAAGCCGCAAAAAAAGCCACTACCAACCCGGTTAAAATGGTTGTTACATACGGCGTACCAAAGCGCTTATGTACTCTAGAAAAAAACGAGGGAAGCAATCCATCCCGCGCCATAGAAAAGAAGATACGCGCTTGTCCCATCAAAAGCACTAACAAAACAGCCATCTGCGCAAAAACCGCACCCGCCGCTATGACTCCCGCTGCCCAATTAAGATTAATATACGACATGGCCAGTGCCAGCGGTTCAGCTTTTTGGTGCGAAAGGGTTTGGGTTAAAAATGAAAATGGAACAATCCCTGTAAAGACCGCTGCCACCAACATATAAATAATAGTGCAAATCGCGAGTGAACCAATGATGCCAATCGGCATATTGCGTTTGGGATTATGGGTTTCTTCGGCCGCAGTTGAAATAGCATCAAAGCCGATATAGGCAAAAAAAGCAATGGCAGCACCCGCTTTTATGCCAGCAAACCCGTTAGGAGCGAAGGGAATCCAGTTTTGCGGTTTAACAAAAAAGGCCCCAACCGCAATGAAAAAGCCTAGTACTAATAATTTTAATAATACGATCCCCATGTTAAAGCGCGAACTTTCTTTAATCCCGACAATTAAAAGGACAGTAAGAAGAAGCACAACTAATACCGCCGGCAAATTAAAGATAATCGGAATGCCAAAAAGTTGTGGAGCACTGGCAACTGCGGCCTTGGCTAATTCATCGGTCCCAGAAAGCGCTGCCCTAAAATCAATTGAGCACCAGGCCGGAAGATTAATTCCACAGCCATACAGCATACTGCGAAAATAACCGGACCAACTGATAGAAACTGCAATGGCTCCCACAATATACTCAAGCATTAAATCCCAACCAATTATCCAGGCAATAATTTCACCAAAGATGGCATAAGAATAGGTGTAGGCACTGCCCGCAATTGGAACTAGAGAAGCTAATTCAGCATAACAAAGGGCCGCAAAGCCACAGACAATGGCAGTTATGGCAAAAGAAACAATTAAGGCTGGACCGGCTCCGGGCCGCAGCGCATCTCCGGCGGCGGCAGTACCAATGGTAGCAAAAATACCGGCACCAATTATCACTCCTACGCCTAAGACAATCAAGTCAAAGGCGCCTAAGACTTTTTTAAGATTTCTTTCGGGTTTTTCGCTATCGCTAATTATTGCTCGCAGATCTTTTATTTTGAATATTTCCCCACTAAAAATCTGCTTAATAAATCGCCGCATGTTTGCTATTTTAACACAGCGGGCATTTGCGCTCTACCCTATATTCTGATAAAATTGAAGTTCCTTATTTTGTAGCTTGTTATTTGGATCTTGTTATTTACCGCGTAAGCGGTCGTGGGCTCATAGCTCAGATGGTTAGAGCGTACGCCTGATAAGCGTAAGGTCGGTGGTTCGAGTCCACCTGGGCCCAGTAAATATTGCGTAGCAATATTTACTCCTTCATTCTTCATTCTTCCCCTTCTCCTTATCCATAAAAAAAGGCGCCTGAATAAATTCAGACGCCTCTTTGTTTTAAATAAAACTACTATTGTTTAATAGCGCTTTAAGTCTCTTCGTCCACCACCACCACTAGGGCGAGCTTCTCTGGGTCTTGCTTCGTTAACGGTTAGTTCACGATCGCCCCATTTAAACCCACTCATAGCAGCAATAGCTTTAGCTGCATCAGCATCATCCATTTCCACAAAACCAAACCCACGGGGCTTGTTTGTTTCGCGGTCCATCATGATGCGAGCAGAAGTTACATTGCCAAATTCAGAAAATTTATTTTTTAAATCTTCATCAGTAGCTGACCAGGGTAAATTGCCAACAAATATACTTTTCATGTTTATATTTCCTTTAATATTATTTTTCTACTATTAATAGAGTGAAGAAATCATTTTGAGAGATCAACACGACTAGGCAGCAGATGCATAGTTCTTTGTAAAAACTCACCTATTAACCTCGACCTTATAGTAAGTATAGCACAGATTAAGCCAAAATGCCATAAAAAATAAGGCGTCTGATAAAACCAGACGCCTTATAAATTTCAATTAAGACTTAATAGCTATTAGAAGCGATTAAAATCTCTTCGTCCACCACCGCCACCACCACTAGGGCGAGCTTCTCTGGGTCTTGCTTCGTTAACAGTTAGTTCACGATCGCCCCATTTAAACCCGCTCATGCCAGCAATGGCTTTAGCAGCATCCGCATCATCCATTTCCACAAAGCCAAATCCGCGGGATTTGTTTGTGATCTTGTCCATCATGATGCGAGCAGAAATTACATTGCCAAATTCAGAAAATTTATTTTTTAAATCTTCATCAGTAGCTGACCAAGGTAAGTTTCCAACAAATATGCTTTTCATGTTTAATATTTCCTTTTATTTAAAATTTTCATTAATAGAGTAAAAATACAACTATTAACCTCGACCTTGTATAAATTATGACAGCTTTTGGTAGAAATGCAAAGACTTTTTAAAGAACGAACGGCTAGAAAGATAGTCCCCCATTCTGTTTGAGCCAGGCTCTGCGCTGTTTATAATCAGGCAAAATAGTGCTAACCAATTCCCAAAACTTTTTAGAATGGTTAAGATGCCGCAGATGAGCTAATTCGTGAACAACCACATAATCGATAATGGAGAGTGGCTGTAAAACCAATCGCCAGCTAAAATTAACATGACCTTGCTGCGTACAGGAACCCCAACGTTGCTGGGCACTAGTAATGGATAGTCGTTTATAATTTACACCCATAATTTCAGCGAAATACTGGGAACGATCGCTAATTACGGCCAAAGCTCTTTGTTTATATTCTTTTATTTCTGTTGCATTTAAATCGGTCTGTCGCGAGTTCAAATTAATGCGCTGGCGGGCAATTTGTTGCTTTTTAACAATCCAGGCCATTTTCTTTTGTACAAACTGGCGGATAACGTCTTCGGGCAATCTATGTGGAGCACGAATAACAAGTCCGCCATCGTGCGCTATCTGCAGCGCTAGTGTGCGGCGATGAGAGCGAAGCAGGTTGGCGTTTAATTCTTTTAGCATTCTATTTCAATTAAACAAAGTACTTTTTTCTAAAAAATAAAGCCACATCTACCAGCAATATCATCACCGGCACTTCAACCAGTGGGCCAATTACTGCGGCAAAGGCCATGCCAGAACCAATTCCAAAAACCGCTACCGCCACAGCGATCGCCAATTCAAAATTATTACTAGCGGCAGTAAAAGAAAGAGTAACTGTTTTGGCATAATCGGCTTTGATAAGATACCCCATAAAAAAGCTTAAGAGAAACATGATCACAAAATAAATCAGCAAGGGAATGGCAATAATTAGCACATCAAAAGGAATCTGGACAATTACCGCCCCTTTTAAACTAAACATAACGACAATTGTAAAAAGCAAAGCAATTAGTGTAATGGGACTGATACGAGGCATGAAAACCGAATAATACCATTCCTCCCCCTTATACTTTATTAATACAAAACGACTAATAAAACCGGCCAGAAAAGGAATCCCAAGATAAATAAAGACGCTTTGGGCCACCTGTCCAATGCTGATTTTGACAATCATGCCACTTAAACCAAAGAATGGCGGAAGTAAAGTAATAAAGACCCAGGCATATAAGCTATAAAAGATAACTTGAAAAATGCTATTAAAGGCCACCAACCCAGCAGCATATTCAGAATCTCCATCCGCTAATTTATTCCAGACAATTACCATGGCAATACAGCGGGCGATACCGATTAAGATTAAGCCGATCATGTATTCGGGGTAACCGCGCAAGAAAGTGATTGCCAAAATAAACATTAAAATCGGTCCAATAATCCAGTTTTGGATCATGGATAATCCCAAAACTTTCCAGTTATGGAAAACATCCCCTAATTCTTCGTATTTTACTTTGGCCAAAGGGGGAAACATCATCAAAATCAGTCCTATAGCAATTGGGAGATTAGTTGTCCCAACTGAGAATAAGTTGACAAACTTTTCGCTCCCAGGGATTAACACTCCCAGCATAACCCCACCAACCATGGCCAAAAAAATCCAGAGGGTTAAGAAGCGATCCAAAAAACTTAAACGGTTTTTTCTTTGTTCCATAATGTGATGCTCTTCCTTAGCTTAAGACTTAATTGCCTTGACCTTGATACTGACTACCGGATAATCAAGATAACGGTCACTGGCAACAACTTCAATCTTTTTAAAACCGGCTTGTTTGATGAACGCCAAATAATCCTTTTTCATACTGGCTCCTGCAATGCAGCCAACATAGGCTTCAACGGAACGCTTAATTTTGGGCGGCAATTTCTTCTCCAATACCAGATCAGAGACCATTATTCGCCCGCCAGACTTTAGCACACGAAAGGACTCATTAAATACGGCTTGTTTATCAGGAGATAAATTGATTACACAATTGGAGATAATCGCATCGATAGTGTCATCGGCCACCGGCAAATTCTCAATCTCACCCAATCTAAACTCAATATTTTTATAGCTACCTTTTTTAGCATTTGCTTTGGCTTTTGCTACCATTTCGGGGGTCATATCAACACCAATTATTTTCCCCTTTTTCCCCACTTTAATAGAAGCTAAAAAAGCATCAAACCCCGCTCCACTTCCCAGATCCAATACGGTTTCTCCGGCCCTGAGTGAAGCCAGAGCAACGGGATTACCGCAACCCAAACCCAAATTGGCACCGGCCGGCACCGCTTTTATCTCCGAATTTGAATATCCCACAATTTGGCTGAGTTCCTCGGCCGAAGCACCCCCCGCACAACAGGACGAACTGCCACAACAATTCCCATTGGTGATTGCAATTTTGGCATACCCCTTTCGCACCATTTTTTTAATTTTTTTGGCTTTTGTTTTCATATGTATAATTATAGCATCTGCTGAAATTTAATATTATTATTACGATAAAAGATTATGCCCATTATTCAAAAGGTTCCACGCAATATTGGGGCAAGGATTGCCAAACTAGAATCAAGCTGGCCCTTTCTTGCTCCATCTGTCCGGCAGCTGCATGGACTGTCTCAACGTATCACCCCCCTAGAAGTAGATTTTGCTACTAGGGATCAAGTCACTCTATCTTATGGAATAACCGCCATAAAACAATTGGCTGAGAGCGGAGTAATCGGTCCCGATTGTTTATTGCCCGATTTAATGAAGATGGCTGACCTGGAAAGATTAATCGAATTTGGCCAATTTGCCAAAGGCACCTTGGGCACTAAAGCAAGACCCACGCGTAAACTGTTTATTAATCCGACCGATAGATGCAATTCTGCTTGCCTCCATTGTCATGGCGACTTCCATCCAAAAGGAGACATGTTAGATTTTTCTCTACTTGAAAGGTCAGAAGCACATCCGTTTCTTAGCTCAATGACTAAAGTCGACTTTGGCATTGCCGGGGATGTATTTAGAACTCCTTTATCATCACAACACTTATTTACTCCCGGCCTAGGCCGCTATTTTGCCTTACTCTATTCCTTAGGCATTAAGCGCTATCATCTTTTCTCGCGTGGCATTAGAAATGGCGACCATTTGGCCCAAAGAAATTTCGCCGATGTGCTGGGCTTTGCGGCCGATCATCCCGATCTGCGATTGACTTTGCGCATCGGATTTAACCTGTTTCTTCCCCGTGATTTCGAGCAAGGCAGCAATTATCGATACCAAGACCTGGCGGATGAATTTCTAGCTTTGCTTCTGCCGGCGCAAGAATTACCGAATGTAGAGATTGAAATTGCTTTATCCGGCAGTTATCAACGTTCCGGTGGTCATATATTAAAAGCCGCTTCTGTCCTTCGGCAGATTTTGCTTTCCAATGGTTATGTCGAAGATAATTACGCCGTTTTCCTTCGTATACTTTTAAAACGTCTAGCGGAAGAAACTGGCACAAAGATCGATCAATCAGCGCTTGCTGCTTCAACTAATCCTTCAGTTGATAATTTTATGTTTCATTCCTATTTACCCCTTATCGATCCGGGTCTGGTGGAATATATTTTTGATTTCTATTACCATCAAATTCCCCGCATGAAAATAGAAAGCGGTGAATTTCCTGATGGATATCCGAGTTTGCAAATTAGTGATTTTTTTAGCATAGAAGACAAACGAAATATCAGGGTTATGACTGGCCAGGTATTTTCAGATGGAAGGTACTCTGAGCTGCTAGCCAACAATAGGGCCGGCCAAATTGTAACACCAAACTTAAGTTATGATCACTCCGAAGAAGCTAGCTTGCCACGTTTTTGCCCCTTCATAATTGAGCCCTCCTTTACTTTAGAGACACAAGGAACGTTGAGCATATGTGGAAGTCACAAAAGAGATTGGCGCCCGTCTTTTGGAGCAATTACCGAGCCATCAGCCATCCTATTTGAAAAAGAAGAAACCGTCCGCTCGCGAGCAAGAGAAGCATATCGGCAACATTTGCGGGATATATTGCACGGAAAATTCGATTCCGGCCTCTGCTATCATCCTGAGTGGACGAGTTAACTAAAGGCATTTTCCCAAAAACTTGCCATTTTGATAATCGAAGATTAACACTTTGGCAACTTCGGGTGATTTGGATGCCTTATCTGACTGATTATTATAAAAATAGATTTCAAGATTAACTTCATTGTTATTTTCGCTAATCATTTTCCAAAAGTGAACATAACGGTAATCTCGGCTACCATCGCCCCCCGGATTAGGAATAGCACTCGATGAAGCGTTAACGGTTTTACCTATTTTTTCAGCTGGCTCAAGGTTAATCACCGCATTAGTCTCTATATCTTGCAATCCACCCGCCAAAGAAGAATCAGGACCAATGCTAAGGATTAATTCGCCCCCTTCCTTTAGGAGTCGATCTTTTATGCTTAGATTAACTTTGACTTCGCTGGTTGCTAACATTTCGGCTAATTTAGCTTTTTGGGCACTCTTTGGTGCATTGACACAACCGGCAAAAACAAACACGATAGCAACAAATACAATTATCAAATTCATCTTTCTCATTATTGTTCTCCCTTACTAATTTATGATTTTCTTATTATAACAATCATTTTAAGCTTTGCACAACTATTTCGCTAAAAGAGAATAAAATGCTAAACAACGACACCTAAACTTTCATTCCTGATCCCTATCATATCTAAATCCCATCTTTCTGACCGGTTTTTCCGAATAAGTAATCATTTTGCGGATGGCGTCAAATATAGCAACAATTTGAGAATCATGCTTATCCACCCTACTTTCTAGCTCTTTGAATTTATTGGCCAACTCTTTATGAGTTGCCAAAACCTGCCGCAAGTTAACAAATGCTCGCATAATGACAATATTCATATACACAGCTTTTTTGCTCCGAAGTACGGTTGATAACATGGCGACCCCTTGTTCAGTAAAAGCTCTTGATAATTTTCGCGTACCACCCCAACTTGATATCGCATTTTGCGACATCAAGTTTGAAGCTCCGAAGCAGGCTTTTAGGCTAAGAAACTCCTGCTCAGTTAATTGAAACATAAAATCTTCTGGAAATCGGTCAAGATTGCGCCTAACTTGCTCATTAAGACGACTAGTTGACACTCCATAAAGCTCTGCTAAATCCCGGTCAATCATCACCTTTTGTCCCCTTATCAGATATATTTTCTTTTCAATCCTCTCAATCGGTAAATTTTCAATCATTTCTCTTCCTCCCTTTTCCTGCTAGCCAGATCCCCCTTCCCCAACCACCCGATCTCCTAATATCCAATCCATAGCAATCTTATTGCCAGATAAAAAAGCCTAAATTCCTTATACAAAGAATACTATTGGTGTCAATATTTCGTCTGGAGTGACGAATATATATGCAAATTTCGCTAAAAGAGAATAAAATGCTAAAATAGACTATGCGCCAAGAAAAACGCTTCCATTCAAAACCCAAAAGCCAAACTAGCTGGAATAATGTGGCCGGTTGGTATGACAAATTAGTCGGCGAAAAAGGATCGGATTTTCACCAAAATGTTATCCTTCCCCAGTTAACTGAAATGATGCAGCCCAAGAAAGGCGAAAAGATTATTGATATCGCCTGCGGACAAGGCTTTCTTTGCCGGCACTTGGCCTCCCTAGGTGTTGACGTTACCGGCGTCGATGCTTCGCCTAAGTTAATAGACTTAGCTCGCAAGCATCCCAAACAACTTTCCAATATTAAATATATCGTTTCAGACGCGGCTTTTATCAATGATATCCCCAAAGGTACTTTTGATGCCGCTACCTGCATTTTATCTCTGCAAAACATGGAATCGCTTGGCCAAGTCATTCGCGAAATGTCGCGAGTTATCAAAACTGGTGGACATATCTATCTAGTGATCAACCATCCCAGCTTTAGGATCCCCCGCCAGAGCGGCTGGGGATTTGACGAAAAAAGAAAGCTGCAGTACCGCCGGATTGATAGTTATTTATCCGAACAAAAAATCCCGATCCAAATGCATCCTGGGGCAAAACCCAATGAATATACTTGGTCTTTTCACCGACCTTTGCAATCTTATTTTGAAGCCTTGCATAAGAATGGCCTAGCAGTGGAGCAATTAACTGAATGGTCCTCCCATCGTAAAAGCCTACCAGGTAAAACTCAGAAGACCGAAGATCGCGCCCGCGAAGAAATTCCTCTTTTTCTAGCTATGGCAGCCATAAAACTCTAACGTTATGGTTAAGATCGGCTCACAAGAGATTAATACTAATATTTTCCTAGCTCCCATGTCTGGTTGTACTGACCTGCCCTGCCGGTTAATCTCGCGCGATTTTGGAGCCAAATTTTGTTTTTATGAAATGATTGATGCTCATTCACTCATTTATCGCAGCGTCAAAGGGGATTCCGAATATTTATTAACCTGCATAGAAGACCAACCGATTGCCGGGCAACTTTTGGGGGCTGATGAAGAGACCATGCTAAAGGCCGCCAAGATTTTTCTTTCACTCCGCAAATTATCTTTTCTCGATATCAATGCCGCTTGCCCAGTTAAAAAAGTGGTTAAGAAGAAAGCCGGGGCAACTTTGCTCAAAAATCCCACCCAACTCAATAAGATTATTAAAACATTAGCCACGAAACTGGATATTCCCATAACTGTTAAATTGCGAGTTGGTTATTCCAAAGCAGATGACAAAGAAATTATTAAAATCGCCAAAGGCTGTCAAAAAAATGGAGCTGCCGCCATTTTCATTCATGGACGGACACAAAAACAAGGCTATTCTGGAGAAATAAGCTACAAATCGATTGCCGCCGTTAAAGAGGCGGTAAAAATCCCCGTATTTGGCTCCGGCAATGTTTTTACGGCAGAACTGGCTAAAAAGATGTTGGACGAAACCGGTTGTGATGGGATTTTAGTGGCAAGAGGAGCATTAGGCAACCCGTGGATTTTTAAGGATATTGAGCATTATTTAAAGACGGGAAAAAACTTGCCCCCACCAACTCAAGAAGAACGCTTAAAAGCAATGCAAATTCATTTGAACTACATTTTAAAACACAAACATCCCAAAAATATGATTGGTTTTCTGCGCAAGATTGCCATCTGGTATACCAAGTCGTTCCCCAACGCCAGCAAAATGCGACAGGAGATTGGATTGGCTAAGTCGTACGATGAATTACTAGAAACAATTGAAAGCTATGACTTGAAGTGATAAAATAGTTTAGAAAAAAGAGAGAGGAATTAAATAATTCTCATGTCAAAAAAGTTTATTGACTTAGTCCGGTTAGATGCTACTAACGAAAAGTATTTAAAAGATATCACCGAGAGTGAATTTTTTGGATTCCCCCTGCAGCCTATTATTGACGCTGAAGAAAAGCTTTTATCCCCAGACAAAAAATCAGTTGCCTATTTCTCAATGGAGTACGGCCTGGCTCCCAGCGTTTATCATACTTATAAAAGCACTAATCCCATTAGCCCAAACAATATTTTAACCGAACACGAAGTCTTCTCCAACATGAAAGATATGGATTATTACCATACCCTACCGGTAAAAAAGCTGCTCGACTTGCCCATCTATAGCGGCGGTCTTGGAATATTGGCTGGAGACTCCTTAAAATCAGTTGCCGACCATAAGTTGTCCTTGGCTGGAATTGGCATATTATGGAACAAAGGCTATTTTAAGCAAAAGTTTTGGTTTAAGGCCGGCGGCCAGGTTCCCGAAGCCATCTCCTGGGATCCCAATTCTTATCCCGGACTAATCCCTCTCAAACCGCGCATTAGCATTACGCTTAGCGGACAAAAACTCAACCTAAGACTCTGGAAATATTATGTTTACTCTTATGATTTAAAACATTCTTTGCCCTTAATTTTACTGGATGCCAATTTGCCGGAGAATCCCGAATTTTTCCGCGATCTAACCGACCAGCTATATAAAAGCTCTAATAATTGGATAAAAATTGCCCAGCGCATGATTTTGGGAATCGGCGGGATTAAAGCTCTAGAGGCCTTAGGTTATTCAATTGACAAATATCACCTCAACGAGGGACACGCAGCTCTTGCCATCACCGAACAAATCAAAAAAGTACCACTCGAAAACCTTTCGAAGACCTTTGCGTTTACCTGCCACACTCCTGTGGAAGCCGGCCACGACCGTTTTGATATGCAAGAACTAGAAGCCGCCCTTGGCAAAGAAAATATCGAAACCGTCAAAAAACATGGCCGCGATGAGCATCACCATCACATCGCCAATTTCACCATGCTGGCCCTTAACACCTGTGACAAAGTCAACGGGGTAGCTAGAAAGCACGGCGAGGTTATGCGCCTGCAATTCCCCAAATATCAGGATAAAATTAAAAGCATTACAAACGGGGTACACACTTTTACCTGGATCTCTCAACCCATCCGCGAATTACTGCAAAAATATCAAGCTCAAATCGGTGACTGGGAAAAAGACCCCACCCTGCTTTCTAATGTGGCAAAACTAAGCCAGGATGTTTCTTTTAGGAAAGATTTGTGGGATGCCCATATCAAGAACAAAAAAGGCCTGGCTGATTTCTTAAAATACTGGTTTTTCAATGAAAAAACTTTTACTATTGCTTGGGCTAGACGTTTAGCTTTATATAAACGCCCAGGAATGCTCCTACATGATATCAACCGTTTACTGGATATTGCTGAAAAAGTTGGCCCACTCCAAATTATTATTGCCGGCAAAGCGCATCCCGCCGACATTCCAGCTTCAATGCACATGGATGAAATGTTAGAAAAGATTTCGGCATTAAGCGGGGAGAGAAGACTGATTAGGGTATGTTTTCTTGAAAACTACGACACTTATTTTGCCAAAATCTTAACCAGCAGTGTAGATGTTTGGCTCAATAATCCCCTCCCACCATTCGAAGCATCGGGAACCAGCGGAATGAAAGCCATTATCAATGGCGTATTACAATTTAGCACCTTAGACGGTTGGGTAGTGGAAGCTGCGGACAAGAACATCGGAAAAATATTTGGTTATGTCCCCGGACCAAACGAAATTGGCGGCGAAGGCAATTTACGCATGGAAGAAGATTCGAAAGCTCTATACAAGGATCTGGAAGAATTAGTAACACAATACTACGCAACCATAACTGACAAACAACCCTTAATCGAATCTATTTGGATTGAGCGCATGATAAATTGTATTGCTGAGAGTGGCTTTTTTAGTACCCATCGCATGATTACTGAATATAACAACAACGTGTGGAATGTTTAGTGAAATACTGGTGGCAGCTTAATTTAGAGCAGATATCAGAAGATTTAGGCACCAACCCTGCGACCGGACTCTCCTCTTCTTTAATTAAAATCCGCCAAGGCGAATACGGCCTTAACAAATTACTAGAAGCCAAGCCCCGTAGTGCTTTTTCAATTTTTGCTGACCAGTTTAAAAATATCATTATTTGGATTTTAATCGGCGCCGGTTTAATTTCTGGAATAATGCAAGAATGGGTTGATGCCCTGGCCATTATTGTTATTATCGTTTTAAACGCCATTATGGGATTTACCCAAGAATTTCGCGCTGAAAAATCACTTGCCGCCCTAAAAAAGCTCTCTTCCCCCAATTCAAAAGTAATTCGCGATGGTCAACTAATAATGATTCCCTCCTCCCAAATTGTCCCTGGCGATTTGGTAGAGATTGAAGCCGGAGATAATATCCCGGCCGACTGCCGCTTGATCCAAACCAGTGTTAATTTTAAATGCCTCGAAGCCAGTTTAACCGGCGAATCGGTTCCAGTCGAGAAAAACCTTAGTCCTCTCCCCGCTCAAAATATCGCTTTGGGGGACCGCAGCAATATGTTATTTATGGGTACCTCAGTTACCAGTGGCAAGGGTCGCGCAATTGTAGTTGAAACCGGCATGCAAACCGAACTAGGGAAGATTGCCGGAATGCTGCAGAACATTGAAAGCGAAACTACTCCATTGCAAAAGAAACTGGAAGAATTTGGCAAATGGATTATCATTATTTGCTTTATCCTGGTTTCTATAATATTTGTGCTCGAATTCCTGCGAAACGGCAATCTGCTGGAAATAATTTTAACGGCAGTTAGTTTAGCAGTAGCGGCTATCCCCGAAGGCCTTCCTGCTGTTGTAACAATTGCTTTGGCACTCGGCATACAACGCATGGTTAAAAGAAACGTTATCATTCGCAAACTACCGGCGGTAGAAACCTTGGGTTGTACCAGCGTAATTTGTTCCGATAAGACCGGAACGCTTACTAAAAATGAAATGACGGTTCAAAACCTGTTCATTAACGGACAAGTTATTAAGATTAGCGGCATTGGTTATAAGCCGGAAGGCTCTTTTTCGATTAATGGCCAATCAATTACTTTAGGCGAGAATCCGACCATTATTAAAGCTTTAGAATGCAGTTTGCTCTGCAACAGTGCGGCTTTGACCGCCGATTTTAAAATTGTTGGCGATCCTACCGAAGGAGCGCTGATTGTAGCCGGAGCAAAAGCTAATTTAAATAAAGATAGACTGGATAAAGAGCATGCCTATGTACAAGAAATCCCTTTTGACTCGGTTCGCAAAAAAATGACCGTAATTCGGTCTAACCATAACCAGTCAATAGCCTATGTAAAAGGAGCCCCAGAGGCCATTTTAAATGATTGCGTAGCTATCGAAGAAAATGGCACTAACCGCCCTCTTTCAGCTGAAGATAAAAATGAAATCCTACAGGCCAACGAACAATTTACTAACCATGCAATGCGGGTATTAGCGGTCGCCTATCGTGCTCTTCCCAGCGATACCAATGAATATTCCTCGACTACTATCGAAAAAGAACTAATCTTCCTTGGGCTTTTTGCCATGATCGATCCGCCCCGCGAAGAGGTAAAAAAAGCCATTGCCGATTGCAAATCCGCCGGGATAAGAACGATTATGATTACCGGCGATCACAAAAATACTGCCATGGCCATTGCCTTGCAACTAGGCATTGCCAGCAATAAAAGTATTGCCATTGCCGGAGAAGAATTGGATAAGATGTCCGACCAGCAATTACTGGACAACGTAAATAATATAACTGTGTATGCCCGAGTCTCACCCGAAAATAAATTAAGGATTGTCCGCACATTGCGCCAAAAAGGCGCGGTTGTCGCTATGACGGGAGATGGAGTAAATGATGCCCCGGCACTAAAAGAAGCCAATATTGGGGTGGCAATGGGGATTACCGGAACCGACGTTACCAAAGAAGTCTCCGACATGATAATAACCGATGACAATTTTACTTCAATTGTTGCAGCGGTAGAGGAAGGCAGAGGAATATACAGCAATATCCGAAAATTTATCCAATATCTACTCTCCTGTAATGCCGGAGAAATACTAGTTATGTTTATCGCCACTGTGGTTGGTTGGCCAGCTCCTCTAATCCCTGTGCAAATTTTGTGGATTAATTTGGTAACCGATGGCTTGCCCGCACTGGCATTAGGGGTTGATCCGGCCTCAAAAAATATTATGCACCGCCCGCCCCGCCCTATTAACGAAGCGGTTATCACGCGGCAAAGAGCATTGGTAATGCTACTACAAGGCGCCATGATTGCTTTCTGTAGTTTGTCAGCTTTTGCTTTCGTGCTTTTTGTGGAAAACGAACCATTGGCACGTGCCCGCACCGCCGCCTTTATTGTCTTATCTTGTTCCCAGATTTTCCATTCTTTTAATTGCCGTAGTCATACCCAGTCTTTATTCAAAATTGGGGTTTTCACTAACCCGCAATTAATTTATGCAGCCATTATTTCGCTTGGTCTTCAAATGGCAGTAATATATATCCCGGCTTTGCAGGCAGTCTTTAATACTGAAAACTTAGGTTATATCGATTGGTTAATGGTAATCATTCTATCGTCCCTGCCATTGTGGGGGATGGAGATGGTTAAACGTTTAAAGAGACAAGGATAGACTTAACATCCGGGTAATCAGCTTTTAAGCCAAACGTCCCTGGATTAGTCACCTTGTATTCAAAATGTTTCTTTTCTAAACAATATTTATCCCAGGCATGCAGGTTAAAACGAAAAAGCGGCGCGATATGTTCAACTACATCTATTGGAATAGGAATCTTAAAATATACTTTCTTTTTAAAATAGGCACACATTTGATTGATAAATTGGTCAGCTAGAATATACGAATTACCTAATATATATTCTTTTTCTTTAACTTCATTTTTCAGAAGATAATCTACCACTACGGCCATATCTTTGGCATGGATAAAGTGAAAACCAACATCCACGGATAAAAATCGCATCAACCAAAGCCATTTAACCGAATCAATAATGCCCATCGTGGCATGCGAATAAGGATGGCTGGAATCACCGCCCAATACCCAAGTTGGGAATAAAGTGATGATCCGATCATAAATGGCGAGTTTGGGCAGTTCTTTATAAGCTAAATACTTACCACGAATATAAGAAGTCCCTAATTTGTCACAACCTTCAAAGACTTTATTGTTATCCCCCATAATACTAGCAGTAGAGAAATAAATGACTTTTTTAATGCGGCTCTGATTGAGCAGCTTAAAAAGCTCAATCGTATATTCGTTGTTTAATTCGGTTTCACCCCACCCCGCAGCAATATGCACCACGTAATCCATTTTATTTAACAATTCAGCCTGTTGCCCAACCTCCTTCATTTCTCCCCGCACGATAGTAACATTTGAATATTTGCCCAGGTCAAATTTTAACCGGGCAGGATCACGCACAAATAAGAATAAATGATAATCAGGATTAGCTGATAAGACATCAAACACATAATGGCCAACACAACCGCTAGCCCCAGTGATAAAGATATTTTTCATAAATTAGAGCCGCGCAAAGCCTTTTTCTAGATAATTTTGCACATAATCCTTTACCGATTCTTCAAGAGATTGAGGAGAATAAGGCAGCCCAGTCCTTTTTAATTTTTCCGGTTTGGCTTCTGTAAAATATTGGTACTTATCGCGGATGGACAAGGGCATTTCAATATATTCAATCTTTACTGGCATGTTTAAAGCCGCAAAGATGGCTTTGGCTAAATCATTCCAAGTTCGAGCACAACCAGTCCCGACATTATAAATCCCTTTTACTTTTGGATGTTGATAAAACTGGAACATAAGATCAATTACATCCTTCACATACACAAAATCGCGTTTTTGTTCACCATCAGCATATTGTGACAAATACGATTTAAACAAACGAATTTTACCATCTTTTTTAATTTGCTCATAAGCCTTAACCACTAAACTGCGCATATCTTCTTTGTGGTATTCGTTGGGACCAAATACATTAAAATACTTAAAACCGACCACTTTGTTTGTCAGCCCATTGTTGATGAGCCAAAGATCAAATTTTTGTTTAGAAGCCCCGTACAAATTGAGCGGCTCAAGCGCCGGCCCCGCGGCATCTTCATCGCAATAACCCTTTGCACCATCACCATATGTAGCCGCTGAACTGGCATAAAAGAAGGGAATATTCTCCCGCAGTGCCCATTCGGCCAAGATTTTAGAATACTCGAAATTGTTTTTCTCAAGATAATCAGCGTTGGTTTCGGTGGTAGAAGAACAAGCTCCGATATGAAAGATGGCTTTGACGTTTTGAGGAATTATGCCTTTCTTAACCTCGGAGATAAATTGATCTTTTTCAAGATAAGCCGAATATATCTTGCCGTCTAAATTTTGTTTTTTAGTTTCAGAATCTAAATGGTCGACCACTAAAATGTTTTTTTCGCCTGCTTGGTTCAGTTTCCACAAAAAACAGCTGCCAATAAACCCCGCTCCACCCGTTAAGACAATTAAATCTTTTTCAGCCATTTTAGTTCTGCCCCATCCCACTTAAATTGCAAGCGAGAGCGATTTGCCGTAAGTTTCTTACCAAAAACATAACCAGCTAAAAGAGGCAACGCTACGCTGGGTTCAACCCAAGCCATGGCCGATTTGGCTTGTTTATCAATTTTGCCCCATGAACAAGCTTCTTTTAAGGTTGAACTAGATAATCCGCCATCTTGCGTCACTGCCGTGGTTATTTGCAGAGCATAATCATGTCCGCGCTCCAACCCATATAGATACCCCATCACAATTGAATCGTTAATATAATTTTTGGGAACACCGCCGGCCACGTAAAACGCCGCCGTTTTAGGAGACTTAACCACAATTTGAACAATTTCTTCGTTATCCCGAATAGAGTCGATTGCTACCCCTTCCCTACCATCCCGGCGGCAGCGAACACGGTGTTCGGTTAAACCAATACCAATGGAAGAATCGTTGAGCGCCGGCACAAAAACCGGCACGCCTAATTTACGGCATTGATAAAGAATCGATTCTTCATCTTTTAACTGGTCAGCAACCAATTCAAGATAAGCCCGGCTAGAATAATTTCCCGGGATCATGCCATCAGCTACCATGGCACAAAAACGATCGGCTTGCCAAACCATGGTTTCGTCCAAATAGGTGTCATAAATTCGATCAATTTTTAAATCATATAAGTTATCATCATTGGCCTGAGGATTCCCCTTGTAATGGTCGAAGCCTAAGGCAGCATATATATCTTGATAAATAATGGCACCGGTCGAAACCACCACATCCACCGCCCCAGCTACGATCAAATCACGGATAACTTTGCGCAAACCAGCAGCAATCAACGGACCGGCTAATCCCAAAAATACGGTAGGCCGTTTTTTGTCCTGATAAATGTTTTTAAGTACCTGGGCACATAAACCAATATTGCGTGCCTGAATTGACATCCCGGCCATTGCTTCTACCATATCAGCAACAGTGGTTTTATCATCGACAACAATCTGTTTAACCGGATTTTGCAGCACAGCACTGCGTTTTTTAATTTCTTGGCTGTTTAGATGGGCACATTTAAAAAGGCTATAAGGAGCTTCGTCCATCCGCATCCCGGCAGATTTATTGCTAATTTTGTCAGCTTTCTTCTTCATTTACTTAATCCAAAACATCCCGGTATTTTTTTTATATGCGGAGTAAGCCTGACCATACTTATTTTCCAATAAATATTTCTCCTCCAACCAGGCCTGTAGCCAAATCAGCAAAACAATCAGCATGCCAAAATAGAAAGAATAAACTGTTGCCCAAATCCACCACCAGCCAATGTAAATGAAAATTAATCCCAAATAGAGTGGATGACGGACGAAACGATAAGGACCGGAAGGAACAAATTTTTCTGACAGACCACACAAACTACAGCCAGATGTTTTCTGCGCCATAATTGCCCAAGCAATTACACTCATCCCAACTAAAATAGCTAAAATTCCCACTACTTGCCACCAAAAATGATCTAAAACAAAATAGGGTTGGGTAAAAAAGACCCCAAACAAGGGCAACAGAACAAAAACCAAACCACCTAGACATGTATACCATATTAACCATTTATACTTAGCTGCCGACCAAATTAATATTATGTTTAGGGCAAAGATAAGAACCAGTAGAATTTGAACTTTCATTTGAGCCCTCCAGTACGATCATTTTATAACAAATACCCGCCCCAAACAACTGGCTCTTTTTACTACTTGTGAGCTTTTTGGCCCAATGCTATAATCTTTTTATGTACAGGAAGCTCATAATCCTTCTCGTCCTATTTTCAAGTGCTTCAATGGTCCTTGCCGAAAAAACCATAACTCTCCCTACCCCAAAAGGTAGCGGTAAAATGTCGGTCGAAGAAACTATTCTGCGCCGAAGATCAGTTAGAGATTTTCATCAGTACGATCTCTCCAATGAACAACTTTCCCAATTGCTCTTTGCTGCCCAAGGAATTACAGATAGCACTTACAAATTTAGGTCTGCTCCATCAGCGGGAGCCCTATACCCAATTACTGTTTATCTGGCCAGGAAGGATGGTCTATTTCGCTATGTTCCAACAGAAAACAAGCTGATCCAGATTTCTGATCAAGACAAAAGGCCCTCCTTAGTAAGGGGTGCACTGGCCCAATCTTTTATTAAAGATGCTCCGGTGGTAATGATACTGGCTGCCAATTTTAAAGTTACTCAAGAAAAATTTGGTCCGCGTGCTTTCCGCTATGTCTTTAGCGAGATCGGGCATATTGCCGAGAATGTTCACTTGCAAGCTGTTGCCCTTGGTTTAGGGTCACTGCCTGTTGGTTCATTTTGGGACGATGTGATCAAATCTACTTTAAATCTGCCGGAAGATCAGGATCCTCTGTATTTAATCCCAATTGGCTATCCACGAACATGAAGAAAAAGCTCGATGCTAGTCGTCTGACTGCGATCATTTTTGTCTTACTAGCAATTATCTATTTTTATTTTTATCTTTTAACTCCACGCTTAATTCCCAATTTCTTAAAGGTAGGAATAATCCGCCACCCAATCAATATATTATTAATGGGAACTGACATGACTTTTGATTCGGTTACTCAAAAAGCTCTTCCTAAGATTAATGCCCGCACAGACACGCTCGCATTAATCCATGTAGACCCAATTAGGGGAAAAATATATCTTTTATCCATTCCTCGCGATACATTGGCTGATATTCCAGGCTATTGGCCAACCAAGATCAATGCCGCCAATGTTTATGGTGGACCAGATTTAATCAAGCAGACGGTTACCAACCTAACGGGCGTGCAAATAGATTATTTTTTGCAAATCCGCCCCACCGGATTAATAAAAATGGTAGATCTGATCGGAGGAGTAAACATTGATGTAGAAAAAGACATGCGTTATGTTGACCGCGCCCAAAAACTAGACATCAATCTGAAAGCCGGCCAGCAAAAGCTCTCCGGCAAAAAAGCCCACGAATTTATCCGTTTTCGCCATGATGCATTTGGCGATATTGGCCGAGTAGAACGCCAGCAAAAATTCTTTCGTGCCTTAGTTCAATCCCTCAAGAAACCATCAAATATCATTAAAGCTCCCTTTGCGATTGTCATCGCTTTGCAGGAAATAAACACCGATCTTCCTCTCAACCAAACTATCCGTTTGCTCAATTTTTCGCGAATGGCCAGAATTGAATCAATGCTAGCTTCAGGAGAGGCTCGCGATTTACCGGTGGTTGGCTCGGTTTGGATTATTGATAAAAATAATTTGAAGGAAATTATCCATGAGCATTTTTAAAACCATGCTAAAGTGGCATTGGATTGAAGGATTAGCTTCCTTTTTAATTGCCGGACTGGGACAGGTATTCTTGGGTGAATCAAAAAAAGGATTAATAATAATTCTCACTGTGTATCTTGCAACGCCATTTGCTCTTTTATCTGCATTAGCCATCAGCGGCTATCTATTTTTACCCATATTAGGAATTTGTTCCGTATTAATAATGGGGGTCTGGTTATATAGCATTTGGAATGCCCTGACCTATCGAGCTTAGCATGCAAAAGAATTTTAAATTTACCACCGTGTTCAATATTCCCATTGATGTAAACTACACTTGGTTTGCAGTTGTTGCTCTGGTTATTTACACTCTGGCAAACGGCTATTTCCCCGTAACCAATCCCGAATTAGAGCCTTTGGCCTGGTGGTCGATGTCAGTTTTTGCTGCTATTTTACTTTTTGCTTCTTTGCTGGCCCACGAACTAGCCCATTCGTTGGTAGCTATTCGCAACCATTTGCCCATCAGCGGTATCACCTTATTTATTTTTGGTGGTGTAGCACACATGGAAGGCGAACCGACTACCCCACGAGTAGAATTTTTGATGGCCATTGCCGGACCAATTATGAGTTTTGTCTTGTCCCTTGTGTTTTATATCTTGGCGCATCTTTTTAGCTTATATTCCGCAGCCAACTTGCTTGTTTCCATTACTTCCTATCTTAGTATTATCAATTTTGTGATTGGACTTTTTAATTTAATTCCCGGATTTCCCCTCGATGGCGGACGCATTTTGCGGGCCCTGTTATGGCATTATACAAAAGACCTGCGTCGCGCTACTGCAGTTGCTTCTTTTATCGGCAAAGGGTTTGCCTTCTTTCTAATTGCCGTTGGCTTCACCAATATCATCCAGGGAGCATTTATCCCCGGCCTCTGGTTTATTTTTATGGGAATTTTTGTTGAAGAGGCCGCCGATATTAGCTATAAAAATGTTTTGATGAAAAAAATATTAGGAGACTCATCGGTAGAAAAATGCATGTCCCTGTCGGTAGTTACAGTTGGACCCAAAATAAACTTAAATGACTTAATTAATAATTACTTTTTAAAATTGCGCCATGCTTCCTTCCCGGTTATGTCCGACGATCTAATTTTGGGCATTGTTACCCTGCATGATGTAAGAAACACACCCAAAGAAAATCGGGATATAACCACCGCTCAGGACATCATGCTACCAATTGGGAATGAATACGTTATCCAAAAAAATGCCAATATCCTTGAGGCTTTATCCAAAATGGCAGCGAATAAAATCCATCGGTTAATGGTAGTGGAAGACGGCAAGCTAGTTGGTTTCGTTTCTCAAAGAGATATAGTGAAGTTGTTCGAATATAAAGTGGTGATTGGAAAATAACTTAACCTCCTCCTCGAACCCTCCGCAACAATGCGTCTGGAATAAATTTATTATAGGGAAAAGATAGATCCGGCCATGCCTGCCGTTTTAAACATCCGATTCCATAAAACTTATCAACAAGACCAATAATAACGCTCTCGTTTGGAACTTTATCTCCGCTAAAGGTAGGAACTAATAATTCCATACATTCATCCAGCTTCCTACTAATTCCTGGGAAGGACGACTCAAAATTAGCTAGTCGGCACGCATAATACCCTGCCAGCAAAGGATGAACTGTGTTGCCAGTTATTTTATATGGCAGTAACACAAGCATATATTCTTCTGCAAAAGAATATAACACTGCTGCAAGCTGCGATCGACAGACAGGCCAATTAGTTTTGAGGATTTGATCTTCTTCAGGAGTATCAACATATTCTCTTTTACACTCAGACATGAAAGGATGCTGCCGGCCATGTTTTAGCATATCACTATAAAGCCAACAATCATCAGTCAGTCCTTTGAGAATTGGCAATATCTTTTCTTTAGCAATATTAATTGATTTATCAATCCATTCAATATTAGCGAGAGCATTAAACATGGTCATTAAGCCATCGAACTGTTCAGGAAAAGCAGCAGCTAAATAACCATGCCACATTTCATGCAGTATGATTGGAGCAGTTTCTTCTGGCGGCAAATGGGTAACCTTGGGAGGTATCGATATTATTGAGACATCATTTTCACCTTCATAACCAAAAGTTGGCTTAGAATCTGTTTTACCAACTTTAATTTTTACCAGCAATTTCATTCCAGGAGGAATTATTGGCATCTCTTGCAGGGCTATTTGAGTGGCTTGAAAAAGATTGCAACATTGCAGTGGGGATCTAAGAAGCGAAACATCGATTCCAACAGCATAACCTTTTGCCCTTAAAAATAACCGGGGTAAATGGCCGGATTTTGCCGCAAAGCCTACTTTCACTCCACTCCCTCCAATTACATTTTCCATACTTTCATATCGAATATTTTACAGATAATTTCACATTTTTTGCATTTTAAAGTAAAATTGCTGATATAATTCCATTGTTGAGGGAAATTAATGCAAAATAAAGTGCTTTTTGTTCTGCCCTTTAAAATCTTCCGCGATGAGGAATATGCTGATCCCAAAGCTGTCTTTGAAAAAGCCGGTTACACAGTAATCACTGCCTCCTCCAAGCTAGGAATGGCGGAAGGAAAGATGGGCATGAGGGCCAAAGTAGATATTACGATCGATCAGGTAAAAGCAGAAGAATATGCTGTCGTTTTATTTATTGGCGGCAGTGGCTCAGAGGAATACTTCAATCATCCCCTCGCTCACCAAATTGCTCATGATACTTTGCAGCAAAAAAAGATTCTGGGTGCTATTTGTGCTGCGCCTGAAATTTTATGTAATGCTGGGGTTTTAAAGGACAAAAAAGCTACCATGTTTGCGGATACCGGATGCATGGCAAAGGCTGGGGCAACATTTACTGGTCGCGGGGTTGAAATTGACGGCAATATCATCACGGCTTCTGGGCCAAAAACCGCCAAACTGTGGGCCGAGGTAATCATAAAAGCTATTCATGCAAAATAAAGAAATTGCTAACATTTTTTGGAACGTAGCCGAATTACTGGAGCTCAAATCCGACAATCCATTCAAAATCAGGGCCTACCAAAAAGCTGCCCGCAATATTGAATCCTTAAACCATACACTCAAAGAGATATATGCCCAAGGTGGCCTGCCGGCGCTAGAAGAAGTCCCCGGCATCGGTAAAAGTATGGCAGACCATATTGAAGAGATTCTAAAAACTGGCAAATTAAAGAAACTAACTGAATTGCAAAAGGCCTTCCCCAAGAATTTTGTTGAGCTTGTCAATATTCCTGGCATGGGACCCAAAACCACCCTCCTCCTGCATGATAAACTCGGCATCAATTCCCCCGAAAAACTAGAAAAGGCCATTAAATCCGGAAAACTAAAAGGTTTACCCGGCATGGGAGAAAAGAAGGAAGCCAATATTTTACGCGGCATCGAACTAAAAAAGAAAAGCCACGGGCGGTTTCTTCTCGACGAAGCCACAGCTCACGCCGCATTAATTGTAGAAGAACTAGGCCAACTAAAAGAAGCAGATAAGATTCTCCCCTGCGGAAGTTTACGGCGAGGTAAGGAAACTATTGGAGACATCGATATCCTGGTAGTTTCAAATCAACCCGATATTGTCATGGATAAATTCTGCGGCCTATCCATGGTAAAAGAAATTTTAGCCAAGGGAAAAACCAAATCATCAGTTATATTAAGAAACGCTATGGAGGCTGATTTACGGGTAGTTGAAGCGCAAAGCTTTGGGGCTGCCTCCCATTATTTCACCGGATCAAAGGAACACAACATCCATCTACGGCAATTAGCAAAGCAAAAAGGCTGGAAGGTTTCCGAATATGGAATATTTCACGGAGAAAAACAAATCGGAGGGGAAACGGAAAAGGAAATGTTTGCTAAGTTTGGATTGCAGTATATCCCCCCCGAATTACGCGAGATGCGTGGTGAATTTGAAGCAGCTACTAAAGGTCAGATTCCCGAACTAATTGAATTAAAAGAGATCAAAGGCGATTTGCATATGCACACCACTGCCTCGGATGGAAGAAACAGTATTGAAGAGATGGCCATGGCAGCTAAGGCTAAAGGTTACGAGTACATTCTAATCACGGACCATACAGTATCAACACGGATTGCAC
Source organism: Candidatus Margulisiibacteriota bacterium (assembly GCA_041658745.1). Classification (GTDB taxonomy): domain Bacteria; phylum Margulisbacteria; class WOR-1; order O2-12-FULL-45-9; family O2-12-FULL-45-9; genus JASEHX01. The sequence continues at coordinate 76,537 of JBAZZP010000004.1, forward strand.
ACGGACTGAAAGAAGCTGACATGTCAAAGCATTTAAGAAAGATTCGAGAAGCCTCTGCAAAAGTTAAAGGGATAAAAATCCTGGCTGGAGCGGAAGTTGATATTAAACCGGATGGCTCATTAGATTATTCGGATGACCTATTAAAACAGCTTGATATCGTCTTAATTTCTATCCATTCCAGTTTCAAAATGCCCGAAGATAAGATGACTAATCGAATTATCAAAGCCATGCAAAACCCGTATGCCAATATCTTTACCCACCCGACAGGCCGTTTAATTGGGGAAAGGGAAGCTTATGCCTTGGATATGGAAAAAATTCTACTGACAGCTAAAGAAAACAATGTGGGCATGGAAATCAACGCCCATCCTAAAAGATTGGATTTAAACGACGTTTACTGCAAACGGGCTAAAGAATTGGGAGTTAAAATAGTTATCAACACCGACGCCCATTCAGTTAGTCAATTAGACTTGATGCAATATGGAGTGATTACCGCTCGGCGAGGATGGCTGGAAGCAAAAGATGTATTAAATACGTATTCGCTGGAAAAATTATTGAAAGCAATTTAGTTAAATACCAATAATTAGACTGTTTTTTCTCGCATTTTTACTAAAATCGCCTGCGCCGCTGCAATATGCTCGCCAAAAGTAGGAAAAGCACGGAATGCTTGGTTTATATATCCATTATTAAAAGCCTCTCTATCAGCAGCTTGTACTTGGGAGGTAGTAGGAGTTTTTCCATTATTTAAAGCATCGATTATTATGGCAAATATTCTTCTGCGCCGATCGATTACTGTTGCTATAGGAATAGCGCCTCTTCTTGCTTTTTGCTCATAAGTAAATAATTGCTGGATTAATGGGTTTTGTTGCGCAAGAAGTTCGGGAGAATATTGTGCTATCCTATTCCACACTGTTTCAAAAGCCGGATTCGGCTGGATCTGTACATGGAGAGTTTCAGTTTCTGTTACGGGCTTGGCTGCTTTTAAACGTGCGGTCAAAGCTGCAGCAGTTTGCAATAAAGCCTCATTTTGTGCTCGTAAACCAGCTGAAGCAGCTCTTTCGGCACTTAATTCCGCTGCAACCCTAGCTAGCTCCGCTTGCAAAGTTGCAAAACTTGCCTTAGCCGTTTCTAATTCTGCTCGAACGGCCACCAATTCGGGTTGCACTGAAGCGCTCCGACTGGCAGGTGCGGCTGCACTTTTGGGCGGAGTAGGTTGTTGTCGAAGAACTTTATTTTCAGCAGTAACTTCGCGTAATTTACCGATTACGGCTCTGGCCGCAACTGGAATTTCACTTCCCGGAAAACCCTCTCGCACTGGCCGTAATGCTACAACCGCCATATCAAACTTCCCTTCCGCGGCATCCGTTAAGGCAGTAACAACCGCCCCTTGCAATGCAGTTATTCGCCGAAAATCAGCTTCCAGATGGGCGGCCAATCCGTCCAACCAGGTTCCTAAAGAATCAACCGCAGCTCTTTTTTCCGCTAATTCAGCCACCTGGCGTTCATACCTTCTTTGAACTATCCTTTCTAGTTGTGACTCCCTTTCATCAAGGGTCGCTTCTCTTTCTTGCAGTTGGTCTTCCTTTGCGCCCAATTCTTCAGCAACTGCCTGTTTCCCTTCTTCAAAAGCTGCTCGATCCGCAGCTAATTCATCCATTTGCAAAGCATGTTCCGCTTTTTCCCGTTCTAATGCCTCTCTTTCTTGGCTGATTGCCAGCCTGGCGGCATCGATTTCCGCTCTTTCCCCTGCACATAATTCTCGTTCAGCCACCAATTCTGTTTGCACCCTTAAGCGCATTTGTTCTACTGCACCAAAACTAGGAACGGGTACGTCAACATCTCTCTCAGGCACTGGAGCAGGCGCAGGAATAGGCATAGGCGAAGGAACAGGTTCAGATGCAGGCAGTGAGGAAGAAACAGGTGCTCGTCCTGGCAATGACGCCATTCCTAATTCTTTACGGATATCGCGGACAACTCTTGGTTCTGCCTGAACCACAGGGCTTTCTGCTAAAGGAGTTTGTCTTATAATTCTTTGCGGAATACTTGCTTCATCCCGTAATTTTGAGACATCTGGCACTTCGCCCCCCATTGCCCTTATCTCAGCGGCAATTTCCTGTTTCTTTTGATCATAAATTGGACCAAATTTATCACCGGTTCTCATAGCTACAATCAGATAAGCACGATGGTAACAAACATAAGCTTCTTTAAGATCGTCTAAGTTTTGGGTTGCAATTCCTCTTTGGCGCAAAAACACGCCGCGGTTTTCATAATGAAAGTTTTGGGCTAATAAACCGTGTAATCCTTTAATAGAATCCAAGAAGGCAAGCCCTTCCATAAACTGTTTGAGCTCGGCATAGGCTCTAAATCTTAAAACCAATGAATCCCTAAAATATGGGTGATCCAGATTAAACCGAGTGATAATGGCAAGTGTTTTATCATATTCTCTTGCATAAAAGCAAATACGAGCTTCCACCATATCAGCATAAGCTAATATTTCTGTATTTTTTGTAGCTCCGCGTGCCCGTGCCAGCGCCTTTTCGGCATCACTAACTCGTCTAAGTCGCCCAAGATAATGGGCAATTCTAACGATTGCCTTGGCTTCATCTGGTTTAATTAACAACAATGCCTCTGCAAATTCAATCCCCACATAAGCGTCAGCTTTTTCGGATAATTCAGATTGATAGATGCTCCTTACCGCCCTTCCTATTATTTCAATTGCTGGCTGATATGCAGATCGATGACTTATTGCTTCTAGTGCAGCAGATATGGCAGCAAGCGAGTAACCCTGCGAATTCAATCTCTCCGCTTCACGCTTATAATGAGCTGCTTGTTCTCGACTCCCTTCCCTGTCTGGAGGAACAACTAATGCCTTGGCCTCATCGACCAACTTTTGAGGTGCGATGATTAAAGGCCGATCGGCAGAGCGATCGACCGCCGGCAATTTGCCTTCATCTGTTGTTACGATTGGCAATATTACTTCTCTCGAAGACCTTGCACCCGACGATCTTCTTTTTGACCTATCCGTTTCTTCTGTCACAATTTCTCGTATTGGCGGTCGTGGTGGTCTTCCTCGATCTTTGCCAGGTGGAGGAGGCGCAGGTGGAGCATCATTTACCACCCCTGGAATTGGTTTGCCTATTAAAATGGCTTTTATCCTAGCAAAACGATTTCCAAGCATTGCTTCGGCCTTTGCCGCTTCACCGATAATCTGATCTGCAACCGCCACACCTTTAGCCTCCCAATAATCTCCGGCTAGCCGAAAATGCCCCTCGGCATTTTCAGTATTATCCCTGGCTAAAGCAAATACGCCGGCATAAAATTGGGCAAACGGAATATTGTCTTCCATTTCTTTTCTGGCTGAAGGTAGTTTTAAAACATAAGCGCCTGTTTCAATCTCTTGGGCTATTTGCAAAATACGGTTACAAGCCAATTCAAAGATTTGGATTTCTACTAAAGTAATATCACGTGCATCAATCCTTAAATCTAAATAGTTCTCGGTCCGATAATAGTGCATCAAATTGAAATAAATTGGGTTATATTCTGGGGCAACTAAGCGGGCAGCAACAACTGCATGTAACTCACTAATAACCGCCATTCTGTTTGGCTTTTTTGCAACCATAAGGGCGGCTACACGACCAAATACACTATCTGGAGTCAAAAAACCAATTGGGGCAGCTCTTCTCACAACCATGGTTTTATATCGCACTTAGTGCTAGAAAATTTCATTTTTTCTTTGCCTTTATCTTTCTTCCGCCTTCATCAATTCAAGAATTGCATTAGCAGCATCAATAAATTGCGGAAATAGGAATGGACGATATTTTTGACTAATATATGCTCCATTGAAAGCCTTAGGATCGGTAGCTTTTAGTATAGTTAAGGTTGGAGTCCTCCCATTTTTCATAGTTTGAATAATTACAGCAACTAACCTTTTCCTGCGATCTAAGATGGTCTGCCGGGATAATGTGCTGCCTGGAGGAGTAACTGGAACAGCAAATAATATAGCAAGCAATGGATTAATGCTCTCAAGATCCTCGGGAGGCATAACTGATAATTCCCCCCATACTTTATTCAATCCAGGATTTGGCTCCATCTCTAAAGATTTTCTTCTTTTTGGGCTAGTAATCTGTCCCGGCGAACCCACTCCAGCCAATCTGGTAGCTTTTCTCTGTTCAGCAAGATTTATTCTTTCAAAGCTGTCATGATCAACCATTGCATAGATTGCACTGGCAATAGATCCCAATTCTGCATCACTAAATGGATTAATCCGCGCATTCCGGTACAAACTACTTTCGCCAGCACCAGATGCAAGCGTATCACTATTTACCCGCTGGCCTTTTGCTACTATATTTCGAAGTATTGCAAAGAATAATTCTGCTCGTCTGTTTAATATATCTAAATCTTGAACGTGACGTTTCTCGCCAACAGAATATCTCGATATAGCAACTGCCTTAATCTTGTTCAATGGCTCTGTTTGCTCTTGTGCTAATAATTTTGTCCATACCTGATAAAATTTTTCCCAAGCTTCCCGTCTTAATTCCCTAAGGGAACGTCGGTCTATTGTGCTAGCTTGAGTTGCATGGATTCCCCCCTCTACCGGATCACTTTCCCCGCGGTCTCTTCCTAATTCACCTTGTGGTCTAGCGCCATCCAACAAAGTTCTTTCATAAGCAGCTGTAGTCGCTGCTAGTGCTTCTCGCAACCGTAGAATTTCAGACTCTGCCAGTCTTAACTCTAATCTAACCCCGCCCAACACAGCGTCCAATTCGGCTTTTCCTGCCACTGCATTTTCCAATAATCTTCTTGCATCCGCTAATTCTCTTGTTCGAACAGCCAACTCCAAATTCGCTCTTGCATAACCCATCACCTCAAGCATTACTCCGGTTAATGCCGGATCAGTAAAGCTCGACTTAACAGCTACCATAGGATAACTTGAAGTAGAAACTACTCCCGGTGCAAGGATTGGGGGAAGTATGGGCGCCGATTGTTCATCCCCTGGCTGTAAATCCTCTACCATTGGACATACACCCCCTAAGTTAATGATTTCACTTCTAATATTTTTTAGCCTGCCAGAATAGTCATTAGCTGATTTTACTTCCCCTAATTCATTGGCACCCTCTCTCGCTAAGTACATGTATCTATAGGCTTCTTGTAAGTCAGCCAAACAACTATTTTGGTTTCCTCTTTGCCGCAAGAAGATCGCTCGATACGCCAAATATAAATGTCCCGTCATAGCCAGTGGATTTTCATGGATTTCATCTAGAAAAGCCAATCCAGCCTCAAATTGACGTTGATTTGCATAAAATAAAGCAATACGTATTGCCAGAATTGGTTCATCAGGTTTAATTGTCAATAAAGCTTTTGCCAATTCGGCTTGTTCTCTAGAATCAACCCTTCCAATCTGGCCAATAATATTGGCCAAAGCATTAATCGCTACGGGAGTAGCCCTCCTATTATGTGGTTCAGCTAATAATACTTCTCGAGCGGCAAACAGTGCGGCAAGGAATTGCTTTTTAGCAAGCAGCGCTTCTGCCTGAGGAGCATTGGCAGGAGGAACAATTAAAACTTTAGCTCGAGCAACTAAAGTATCAGCTAAAGTAATCTGCGTAACTGTCGGGGGAGGATAAGCATGAGTCGGCGCTCCAGCAGAGGTGTCGGGAGATGTTACAATTGAACTTTGAAAGAGTAAACCTTTTATTTTTTGGTAGCGAAAACCAAGCAACGTTTCTGCAGGTTGGACGGTATCACTCAAGCTAGCAACTATTGCTTGTGGTGCCACTCCCCAAACATTACTGGCATGCTTAAAATGTTCTCTAGCCCCTACCCTATTTTCTCTCGCTAAATCAAAAACCCCAAGGTAAAAGTGAGAAAAAGCCAGATTAGTATTCAATTGATCAGTCTCAACTGAATCGTTATCAAATACCCCATCTCGTGAACCTTGGGCTAATTCAACAAAATGTCCTAATGCTTGCTCTACCAATCTAATCTCTGAAGACCCAATTCTGCCTTCAATATAATTAGATTCACGATACTGGGTTACAAGCAGGAAATAGAGATTATTATACCCAGAAGCAACTTGGCCACGAGAAACAGCTTTATGCATTTCTAAAATGGCGGCAATTGGGTTATGTGATCTTACTTGCGAACGGGCGGCCGCGAATAATGAGAGAGCTAATATACTTCCCATACTTTTATCTCGTTAGCTCAAATCACTAATTTCACTTTTTCTTGCATATTAGTACAAGATAAGATAACCTAATAGCATAATGACAACCGCTCAAATCTTTACTGACGGAGCAGCGAGAGGGAATCCAGGTTCAGCTGGAATCGGGATTGTTATCCGCAACAATGAAAGAGTACTGCTGGAAGTTTTTGATTATATCGGCACTGCCACCAACAATGTGGCCGAATACTCTGCCCTTTTACGCGGATTGGAAGAAGCTCTTGATATGGAAATTGATCATGTCGAGGTTTTTGCTGATTCAGAACTAGTGGTAAAACAAGTTAAAGGCGAATATCGGGTAAAGAATGAAGGATTACTGCCACTTTATCAACAATTAATGCCACTGATTAAAAAATTTAAACATTTTAGCATCTCACATATCCCCCGCGAACAAAACGTGGACGCTGATAAGCTTGCCAATAAAGGGATAGACGAAAACACTAGATAAAAAGGGCAGGCCTATAAGCCGGATTACCCGTTTGATTAAAAACCCTCTGTTTCCCTTGTCATTAAAGCAAATAGTGGCAATTTTATCGTTTCTTTGCCGTTTTGTACCTGCTCTAAACTGCATCCAGCTTAACTAACCAAAATCTGCCGGAATGCCTTACCCATTAAGGGTTACAGCTAATATTATACTACTTCCAGAAAAGAGTAAAGGGCTATAACCCAGGAAATGGGTTTGCAGAAGTTAATCTATCAATAGTAGAATCATAAGACCATGGCAAAAAAATTAACTAAAATGGCAAAAGCCGAAATCCGTCATATTAAAATCTATACTGCCCTAAAACAAAAAGCGGAACTTCTTATGCTTAACCCAAGATTTAACGAACTTTGCCAAAACTTTAAAAATATTTGGGGGACTAAGAATTGGTGGGAAGCAAGAAAGCCTGGGGATGATAGATATCAAGTAAAAAAAGAATATGAAAAAGATTTGGCAAATATCAGGCGTGAGTTTGAGTTAGGGCCAGAATGGGAATTTGGGATTTTAGGGTATATTTTTTCTGAAGAGAGAATATTTCCACCCCCTGCTAGATATAGATTGTCTTTTGACCCGGATACATATAAGGTCATTCTGGAATTAGGCCCATATACGACATTAGAGGATATTGAGGTGACAAAATCAATCATTGATGAATGGAAAACCTCGGTATTTGGCAAAGACCGTACTAGCATGAGAGTAATAAAAAACTTAATACGGGACGAGAAAATCTTTTACTTGCATCAACAAGGGCTTTCGTATAAAGACATTTCAATAAAGTTAGATTCGTCCCTTTCATATGATGATGTTGGGAAAGCATGTAGACGCTATGAAAAAAGGCTTAATATAAGCAAATAGTAGCGGACACGAAAACGGCTGAATTGGTAGTCTATTCAACCTTGTGGCGCTTCCTTTAGACTGGATGCTGGTCGTAATTGGCCAGCATTTTTGTTTTTAAGGAGCGTTTCATGTTGTTTATTTCAGCAGTGGACGAATTCTTGGCACACGCCAACTTGGTGCGAAACTTATCAAAAGCAACAATTACTTCTTATCGTAGTGATCAGCGTTTGTTTGCAAGATTTTTGGAAAGTCAAAGCGTGTCTGATATAGCGAAGATAGACCGTGAGCTGATAGATCGCTATATTGCTCAGCAGCAGGTGCAAAATCCAAAAAAACCAACTACGATCCGTAGGCGTTGCCACTCACTAATGTCATTGTTTAAGTTTTGTGTGAGCAGAAAACATCTCCCTTTCTCCCCAGCCGAAGAGCTCCAAATTCCCAAAAAGGAAGTGTATCTGCCCGTTGTACCATCTGAGATTGAACAGGAAATATTTATTTCAACTCCAATTTATTACCGAAAAAATATATGGAGGGCAAAAAGAGATTCTGCAATTGTGTTGTGCTTTTGTCACCTTGGGGCGAGATTCTCCGAAGTAAAGAATATTAAGAGAGATGATGTAGATTTGGAAAACGGAACCGTTGTGTTGAATGGCAAAGGACGGAAGCAACGACTAATGCCATTATCTTCGAGATTAATAATTGCCCTCCGTGATTGGCTTGCTGTTAGGCCTAAAGTAAAAAACGATAATTTGTTTGTTTCCGATAATGGCGTGTCTGCTCTCGGTAAATCAGGACTACGAAAAGTCTTTAACAGGCATCTTAAGCGCTGCGGAATTACCCGAAAGGGAATTACTCCACACAAGTTTAGACATGCGTTTTGTGTAAATCTTCTAAAAAAAGAAAACAACTTAATGCTTGTTAAGGAATGTATGGGTCATCGGGATATCTCGACCACAGCAATTTACTTGCACGTAACTAATGCTGACATGAAAAACGCAATACAAAATACTTTTGGTTAAAAGGAGGCAAACAATGAAGAGATAAACGATGGCAATGGTTGAATTGTTGTTCAAGTAGATGTGTTTGAAATAATTAAATGGAGGAACTTTAATGAGTAAATCAAAATTGGATTTGTTTAGGAAGCTATTTAGAGGTCGAAATGACGTTTACGGAATTTCAAAAGGAGGTTGTATCAAGCAGGCAATTAGTGATGACACAATCTTGGATCACATTGACAGGGGTACGCAGCATATTGGGATCTATCCCCTTCTGCAAAATAATTCTTCGCATTGGATGGCGTTAGATTTTGACCGTTGGAAATATGAAGAGGTAAAAGAGGCATGGAAAAAGCTTAAGGCATGCAAAATAGCTGGCTATATTGAAAGCAGTAAGAGTAAGGGCTTTCACATCTGGATATTTTTTGAACAGCCCATTCAGGCTAGTAAGAGTAGACTTGTCATCCGACGTATATTGGAACAGGTGAAAAATGGTAAGTCTTATGAGCTGTTTCCAAAACAGGACTTTGTACTGGAGAATGGATATGGCAATTATATCAATTTGCCACTATTCGCTCCCTTAGCAAAAGAAGAGAAAACAGTATTTATTAATGCAGATGGTGATGACTTGCCATATGCAAACCAATGGGGGTTCCTTGAGTCAATAGAAAAAGTATCCGAACAAATATTCGATGAGTTTAAGGTCAATAATCAGCTGATTTTAAGAAATTCTGAGCAATTGGCTTCTGCCCACAAAAGCAATCCCGAGAACTATGGTCTTCCATGCGTGCCAAAAATGATGTTGGGGGTGGAAGAAGGATGTCGGAATCAAGTCGCGCTTACTCTGGCAAAGCATTTTAGAAATGCATCACTACCAAAGCAGAAAGTGATCGAAATGTTAGTGGAGTGGGATGCAAAGAACCTCCCTCCGCTTGGGGCGCCAATTATTCAAACAAAAGTGAACGAAGCTTACAAGAAAGGGTATAAAGGATATGATTGCGATGTCCCTATCATGAAGCAATTTTGCGATCAAACATGCCCAATTTTTAGGAAAAAACAAATTCAATACATAGGAGAATTGCATGAAATAACCTCTGCGCAGGATTTTTTTGGAGGTAAGGCGTATTTAACTGTTCCGATTAAGGAACTTAGAAACGATAAAATGGTCAAAACCATGTATCTAGTATCTTCAGAGAGGCAAAAGTTTGAACTAAACGAGAAAAATCTCATTGGTTTAGGGCTCTATTCTGAGCGGTATCCTTGTCCAGACCAGCGTTGGTCAAATGAGGGCTTAAATGCTTTTCTTGAGGGTAATTGCACTCCTAATATTAGTGAGTCATTCGATCTAATCAAACATCTATTGGAGCAATACATTGATTTTGGAAATCAGTCCTGGAGCTCGTTTTTTGCATGTTGGATTATCGGTACATATTTTCATCGCATGTTTGGGAGCTACCCGTACATTCATTTGAATGGCAATATGGAAAGCGGAAAAACAAAAACGCTAATGTTGGCTTCGGGATTGGCTTTTAATGCTGAATTAACTTTTGACTCATCCACTGCTTACGCAATTCGGACGATACATGATAATAATGCGGTGTGCTGTATTGATGAGGCGGAAAAATATAAGACCAGTCGAAACGAGGATGCACAGCTAATAATTGGAATGTGCAATGCTGGATATAAGAAGGGAGCATTTTGTGGGAAGGCGGAACAAGGAAGTGATGGGCGATGGAATCGAAAAAAGTTTGATGCCTACTCTCCAAAGATATTTGCTGGCATTAAAGGACTGGAGCCTACCTTAGCGTCAAGATGTGTTCCTATTACTATGGTGAAAACCGATAATGTAAAGATTAAAAATAACGAAATCAAACTAACTGATCAAATGTTCCAGAAGATAAGAGACCAGCTTTACGAAATTGAACTTAGCTATCACGGTGAAATTAGTAGAAATTATCTAGAGATTACTGATAAGGATATCGTTGGAAGAGAATGGGAGCTATGGAAGCCAATATTCTGCATCGTTAAAGCCATTGAAAATAGCAGTGTGGCAAAGTCAAATTTGTTTGGAGAAATGCGTGATTTGGCTTTAGATGTCCAGAATAGAAAGAAGGAAACAAGTTTAGAGGAAACAATTGCTCCCAAATTACTCCAGCTTCTAAAAGAAATGATAGAAAAACAGCCAGGTATGGACAATTTCTATCCCGTAGCGGAAATTGTAAAGTATTTATCTGAATCTGGAGAAGATTCCTTTGCTTGGTTATTAGATGATAATCGATTTGGCAAGGGAAGATGGTTAGGGAATGAGCTGCGAAAAGCAGGGATTGTTAATGGCTGTGCAATCCAAAAAAAGATTGATGGCCGTAATGCGAAGGGGTTTAATTTGGGCATTGAAGCGATTGAAAAAAGGCTAAGAAGTTTTGGGTTATAGTGCGTACCTGTTTTAGGTTGGTTACTAAGTTACTGGGTTACCTTATGTTTGATTTCGTTGGCTGTATTGGCAAATATGGGGCTTTAACGTGATTAATCTAGCAGAAAGGTTTTATGTTTGGTAACTTGGTAACCAAGTAACCCATTATAATCGGGTAGTCTTTATTTTTTCCTTTGGCAATATGCCAAAAGGCTATAGGGATAAGCATAATGTTAAACAAGTGAATGGTCTGGAATAACAAAATTAGCTGTAATGTCGGGGTATTTTTAACAAAAATAAAATAAATTAAGATAAAATTTATTGCCAATGTTACTGATGAGTTAGTGGCTGCAACCCAAAGCTTAAAACCATATTCCCTTAGGTACATAAAACTTATTATGGTGCCAAAGAAAATTATGTACCAGAGCAAGGCCAAAAGGATACTTGTCCAGTAATTGCCTTTGCTCAAGATATGGAATGAAATTAATTTCGAGTATTTTTTTACAAATACTATTGACTAGAATATATCCGTCCCCTTTGTTCTTTGTTATTATTGTTGGGGTTATCCCCAATTCGTCCCCTCCCAAATCTACGAGTGCTTGGACAAGACTATCTTCGACAACTACGTAGTCATCAGGGTACGCTCCGGCAAGCAATTGGGTTATAAAATATATCCCGCCCCCTCGGATATGATCTTTGCCAGTAACAGAAATTAATTTGTTAAAAGCATTCACTTTGTTGTTAGCCTTGTTGAAGTCTCGAATGATCCTTAATATCCTTTTCACATTATCAAAATCATTGTCAACTTGCTTTAAGATTTGCTTTAGATTGCAATCGCGTTTTTTTATTAAGCACCGCTTAAGCATGGGGTGTATTTTTTCTGAAGAAAGCCCATCAAAGTTAGCAAACAAATTTTCGTTTAAATATTTTGTTTTTTCGTAATGATCTTTTGTGTCATTAAATAGTTTCATGTCGTCTTTATGGTTTTCGTGGTCTTCAATAAAAGAATGGATTAGGGGCTCAATATCCGCGTAAAAAGATATGTGGCTTTCCCCTTTAGTAAATATCCCTAATTGGCCTATGTCCATATAAGTAATTCTTTGCTCCGATTGAAAAAGCTTCCCATAGCTACAATTATTGGTAAAAACGATGAAAATCAAGGGATAAACGCAACTACTTAAAGCCTCGGAAAAACTCGGCTGGAGTAAGCTCCAAACCATCGATAATCTTCATTAATGTGTTAACCTTAGGTTCCCGCAACCCCTTTTCAACCCTCATTAGGACACTATTACTGATACCACTATTCAGCGCCAGTTGATACATACTCCAACCCAAGGCTTTTCTTAGCTTGGCAATGTGTTTCCCAATCTCAATATTGCTGTATGCCATGCAATTGTCAGTTGACATGTAGAAATGCTAGCAGTAAGCTTAAAATTATGTATTGTCAGCGGACAACATCTGGCACAGTAAATAGATGCAGATATTGGTAAAATGAATATGGAAATTGCCCAATCACTTGTAGCAGAAGCATATCAAAGCATGGGGTACTTTGTAATAGAGGGGGTTGAGGTTGGACATCGAGAGATTGATCTACTCGCAATAAAAACAAATGGAAAAAATAAGGTTATCGATAAGTTGCATATTGAGGTTACAGTAAGCATTAATCCTGTTGGACTGTTGCGTGCAGAATCAAGGATAGGAAAATTATCAAAAAATGCAAATACTGCCGCAATGGGTTATATAAACAAGAAATTTAATTATAAAGCAACCGTAGCTACTGTGAGAAAATACTTTGGCAGTAATTATCGTAAGGTGCTGATCCACGGCAAAGTTAACAAAATTGAACAACTAGAAACATTTAAAAGAAACGGGATACAAACTACGTTCATATCGGATTTGGTGCGAAAAGTGAAATCCGAAAGCAACCTTACTCGTGGTTTTAAACGAACGGTAGGAATCATTAATGTTGTTGGCAATTTTGAGGTGAAATAAATGGCTAAAAAGCTTAGAATTCGGTTTAGTAATGATCCTGCGTTAATAATTACGAGAAATGCTGTTAAAGATAGCAAGCTTTGCTACATTGCTTGCACCAATAAGAAAATAAAATATCCTTGGGGGACATCACGGATAGTATATATTGGCACCACCAAAAAAGGGGCAAATCGTCTAGCAACTAGTGCAGCTTTTAGGGCTCCAGAGATACTGAAACGGCACGGATTAAAGGATTGTAGATTTTATGCAATTACCTGTACTTGCAGGCAAGGGCTAGAATCCTGGAAGAAGCTAGAAAAAGATTTAATTTTAAGCTTTAAATCAAGATATGGAGCGATTCCATCTTGCAACAAACAGCATGTAAATACTCATCCATCAAAACAAAGCGGCTTGTTTGGATATCAACAGCTTGAGAAAACAATACAGAATTTTACGTAATTTGTTGGTTTTGCCAGGAGAGCTATCAGGTTCTATCCCAATATTCTAAGTCTAAATATACCCGATACACACCTTTGCTTTTCGCAATAGCGCTAGCTGCTTTTTGGTATTGCCTGTTTTTCTCCGAATCAAATTCTTTAATACTTATAAAAGTTGGGAGTTCTATTTCGATTCCCTTGTTAATTTTACCTGCCACTATTTTATCAACAGGGACTTCTAAAAACGAGATAAAGTTTTCCATGTGATATTCTTTCCATAGAAATCTATTGTATGAGGCTTCTTCTAGAAATAGATTAATTGCTTTTCGTGCTGCTCCCCAGCTCTTTTTCCCATTTTTAGGAGTAGGAAATCGCGCCAATATGTTTTCGGTGTGTTTATCTAGTATGTTTATAAATGCTAATTCCGTTGTTTTATTAAAATCATTCAAATCAATTTCATATAAATAGCTCCTTGTAGCCTCAATAATGCCTGATGACCCTTGATTTCTTATTGATGCGGAATTTATTATAATATTTGCAATTCGCTTCTTAATATTAGCTATCTGGGGTTGGTTCTTATCCATTAACAATTATTTCCTTTGCCTCATTTTTTATCTCTTTTTTTAGGTTGCTTGGTGCTATTACTCTTGCTTTCCCCCCCAAACTTAAAATCCAGCGTCTAATCTCATTTGTTCCTTCTACTTGAAAAGATAAGGTGATGGAGCCATCTTTGTTCTCTTTGGTCTTTTGGCTAGGGTGTAACTTTCTATCTACAAACCAGCGTGCGATTTCTTTGCTTAGTTTTACTATGACATTACCCAGTTTGCCCCCTCTTTCAAAGCCCCATGAGTTTGCAAAATATCTTTCTGGAGAAAAATCCGATTTAACTTCAAATTGAACTTTCAAAACTTGGATTGATTTAATCTGAGCAACCGCAAATATCCGAGTGTCTTTTCTTAAGTGACACCAGCCAACTAGATACCAAGTCCCTTGTTCATGTCGGAGGTGATAGGGATCCACTATCCTTCTTTGGGATATATTCTTGCCTATAGCGTAATAATTAATCTCTATACTAGCTTTTTCGCTTATTGCTTTGGTGAGTAAATCAAAGGTTTTTGCCGATTTATTATCCAACGGTTTGGTGTCTTTGTTGTCAAATGAGTATGACTGTCCGATAAAATCAAAATCAATAGACATTGTGCTGGGGAGTAAAACTTCAATTTTTTGGAAAGCTTGCTTAATGGCTGCTGCAAATGGAGTGCTTTTGTACTTATTCAATGTTTCTTGTCCCAGAAAAATGGCAATTAATTCACCCTCAGACAATTTTAAAGCTGGGAGATTGAATCCGTCGTTTACATAATAGTAGCCATTATGTTCCCGGTCGTACTCAATCTCGGCTCCCAAGGAATCTTTCATAGCTTCGATATCTCTTAGGACGGTTCTTTCCGATACTTCAAACTTTTGTGCCAAAAAGCGGCAATTAGGATATTGTTTTTCTTTAACTAGCTTATCGATTTCTGCAATTCTTATGAAAGTGTGCCGTTCCATATGTAGATATTATAACATGCACTCTGACAAATATTGTCATAGTGAATATTGTAGAATTAGGTTAAAATATCGTCGAGGGGAACAAAATGAAGAAAAAACGAGGTAAGCGGAAAGACACAAATGAAACGCATGTTAGAAGTGGCAGGAATAGCCTTAAATGCCATTCTGTAGTGCTTCAGCGGGTTAATCCTCCTACAGAAATTAAAATTCCTCCTCCAAGGGAAATATATGCTCGCTTAAGCAAAACCATTCTTGGGCAGGAAAAGGCGTTGAAAAGCTTATCGGTTGCTGTTTATCAACATCTTTGTCGGGAGAGGATATTTAAGATTTGCGGAAAATGTCCCCAAAAATCAAATGTTCTGTTGGTTGGGCCTAGTGGTTGCGGAAAAACTCTAATTGGACAGGCTTTATCCAGCCTTGTTCCTAATCCTTTTGTCTTCGTCAATGCTGCAGGCTTAGTTGAGCAAGGATATCGAGGAGGGATGCATGTTGAATCGATTGTAGAGATGTTAATTAAGACGGTAGAGGGAAATAGCAAGCTGGCTGAATTTGGTATCGTTTTTATTGATGAAATTGATAAGTTGTGTGATATTGAACACCATTATTCTACAATCGGTGTCCAAAAAGGCTTATTGTCGTTGATTGATTCGGCGATATTTAACTATGAGCTAGGTGGAGAGGAGTTTGATCGAAAGCAGCTTAGGACTAAAAACCTCTTATTCGTTTTTGCTGGGACATTTAATAGCCTTTGCTCCGAACCAACCGCAGAGGATCTTATTAAATATGGATTTATTCCCGAACTAGCCTACCGTATGGGAAATATTATCGAAATGGAGCCTTTCAAGCAAGACTTATTTGCTCCCTTAGTCCGCAAAATGGTAAAGGAATATGTGGCTTACATGGACATTAATCATTCAAGCGTAAATGTCTATTCCGAAATCATTAATTCTATCCTTTTAGGGGATGAGAAATGCCATAAGTCTGGTGGAAGGGCTGTTGCTCCACTGATCAACCGTTTTTTTGAGGATAAACTCTTTGAAATCTAATGCGGGTTAAAGGAGGTAACTAGTATGAAGAATAAAGCTAAAAAGCAACTAAAGGTTCCTGATCCTCCATTTAAATGCACTACATGTGGAAATATCTCCTCTTTTGTTGAGGTTCAAGGTGACAAAAAGGTCGATGTGTATTATTTCTATAACAAAGGGGATAAGCATTATTGTTGTACCTGTGATTTTACCTTTCCTGAAGAAGAGATGAAGGCTTTTTCGGCAGACTATATTTTCTGTGCGGAATGCGAAGAGCAGGTGGGGTAACTTGTCTTATTATTTTATGGGAGGTGCAATGATGATAAAAGCTGGGGAAATTCCTAATGAAGAAGATTTTTCATACACGATAGTTTTACTTGGCACTTCCGAAAAAGGAGAAGAAAACGAATTGCTTGATAAAAAGATTTGGCGGGAAGTTTACAAGGAGGCAAACAGTACAAAGTAAAAAATATTCAGCAAAATATTTTGTCTACAGAATAATATAGGGGTAAAGTTGATAAGTGTTTTAAAGGAGGGAAAGCAAATGAAAAACGAGGACATCTATAAGATGGGGATATTTGCGGCGATAATGCTTGTTGGGATATTTATCATATTTGCATGGGCGATTCCTTCGTACCAGCAAAGGCAAGTAGAGAATCAGATAAAAGATATTTTTCAAAAAGGCTTTCAGAATTACTACAATAAATAGAGTATAATTACACATATATAGTGCTTAAGTGGAGTCGTTTTTGTGCGGGAGGAGAAATCAATGAAAGAATTCAAAAAGCAGCTAAGAGTTAGTTTGTTGTTGGTGTGTTTTGCTATGGTTGTATTCTTGATGGGTTGTCAAACGACCATTAATAATTCTGGTGATTTGAATATTGGAATAAATTCTACCAATACGACATCAACAACTGTTACCTCCACAACAACTATTTTTGACATAATTACGACAACTACCAGTATAGCAACAACCTCAACTAGTGCGATGACTACATCAACAAGCGCAACCACTACCCATAGCACGACAACGACGACCTCTATAGCAACAACCAGTACGACCACAACAATTACACTCATGACAAGTACTACTGCAAGTTCGACGACATTATCCAGCACAACAACAACTTATACAGGGACTACTACTACTAGTAGTACAACTACATCAACTGTAAGGCCAGGGGAAAGATGGAACCAGGCAACTGCCTCAGCTGCCTTTTCAGCAAGAAGTGGTCACGGGAGTGTGGTTTTTAACGAACAAATGTGGGTTATGGGGGGCTATGATCCTTCAATAAGTAATTATGCAAAAGACATTTGGAAATCAACTGATGGAGTAAGTTGGACTCAGATTTCAACAAATGCCCCTTTTGGTCGAAGATATTATCCTGGATGCGTAGTTTTTAATAACAAAATTTGGCTAATTGGGGGAACATCAGATTCTGGTTATAGAAGTGATGTTTGGTATTCCTCTGATGGATCAACATGGGGGCAAGCTACAACCGAAGCTGCATGTGGAGTCAGATGTTATACAAATCCAATTGTTTATGATAGCAAAATGTGGCTTATTGGTGGATTCGATGGTTCAACGGTAAAAAATGACGTTTGGTATTCTTCTGATGGAATTACTTGGACTCAAGCTACAAGTAATGCTGCCTTTTCTGCAAGAGATAATCACATGACTATAACATATGATAACAAAATGTGGGTTATTGGAGGATATGACGAATCTGGCCCTCCAACAAATATAAAAAATGACGTTTGGAGTTCTACGGATGGGATAAGTTGGACTGCTGAGACGCTAACTCCATCATTTGGGAAAATAATGGGGGCAGGTTGTTTAGAATATAATAGTAAAATATGGATAATTTCTGGATACGACAGTTCTGGCGGGAATGTGGATAATGTTTGGTATTCATCTGATGGAATTAATTGGATACAGTCAACTAGTAATGCTGAATTTGGCGCTAGAACTGGGCATACCAGCATAGTATTAAACAGCAAAATGTGGGTCATTGGCGGGATTTCCGGAGGATCACGGAAAAATGATGTTTGGTGGTCTCAATAAAAATGTCATTTCTTTTTAAAGATAAAAAAGAATTAGAAACAATAGCGAAATATCTCCAAGAAGGAGAAGGGCTGACCTTTAGTAAATTTTTAATTGACCATCCTTTTGGGAAAAAGATTGTTTCAAGGATTCATAAGATGATTAATGAAGGAGATCCCCAAGTCGAGTTAAAAATTGTAGAATATGAACTTGTTGATGCAATGCGGGAATTTGATATTGAACTATAGTAATTGTCGAATACAGCGAATTAGTCCAACGGGGGATGTAATGACCCTTACTGGTGATGGCGTTTCTGGTACGGTAAATGGAAGAGGACAACACGCTAGACACGATACTCCAACCAGTTTGACCATCAATGCCTCAACTGAAACCATCTTTGTCACTGATGGTGTGGGAAATACAATTAGGAAATTGACGCCGTAGTGTTTAAAATGGATTTTTAGTTGCTGGAGATAGGACATGAAAAGCTATAAAAATATTATTACAGTATCGTTTCTCTTTAGCGTGGTTTTTTTGTGCTTTGGCTGCACAACCAATGTTTTTGTCGTTCAACCTACTACACCAACGACAATAACTACATCTAGTACCGCTACAATATCCATAACAAGCTCCACCGATACTTCAACCACTTCTGTTTCTAGCTCAACGACCAGCACATCAACCTCGACTACTACAACTTCATCATCCACAACGACAACACTCCCAGGAGAACAAATTGCAGTAACCATAACCCTGCGAGGAAGCATGAATGTTGCCAATAATCGCTATTTTTTGGTAATGTCTTCTACTTCTGGCCTATCAGTGCCGCTCCCTCCTCCAGACAATCCATATTATTATGAAATGCTTGAGCCTGGAACTAATCCAATTAATAATTCGATCGCCGATTATTACCGCAATTACTATTCGACATGGAGCGGGTATGTAATGGCCAATACCGATGGCTATTTTGCGGTAAAAGGGCCATTTGTGTCAGAAGAAGCAATCACTCATGAATCGCTAGCTACTTTGGGAGATCTTACGACAACCATGCGTTTTATTGTTCCCATAAATAATATATTTGCCACTACCCCCAGCACGATTTATTTTGATGTTGTAACCGTTAATTGGCCTGATGGTTTGCCTAAAATACCAGCTGACCATTTGGCTACAGCCAATGCTTATATTGCCAATATATCCGGTGCTTATGTGGTAGTGGAGGATAGTCTCGATGCTTCCATTGATCCGGCGCTGGACATTTTGAGTTGTAGCGTTGAAGTTCAATAAAGTCTTTATTATGTTTTAAAAGTGCTCCTCAGGTGTTATAATTTTATAATGAACAACTTTCTTTTTACGGGATTTGTTTCTATTTTTGGAGCTATTGTGACTGTTCTTGCTCTTTTGTGTACCCCCCTAAAAAAAATATTTTTTACATTCATTGATAGTTATTTCGATAAAAAACTAGAAGAACACAAGCATGCTTTGTCCTTGATTACTGAGAACGCAAAGTTCGATTATCAGAAAAAACTATCGGATTTCAATTTGTATGTTCAAAAGAAGCACCAAATATATTCTGAACTTTTTAAATACATTATGATTGCAGATGGAAAAGTTGCTGGGCTTAGGGGTTGCAAGGAATTTCCTACTTTTCAAGAATACAATAAAATGGATATTGAAGAATATTTGTTAAAGCTGAAAGTCCCGCGCGGGAAAATTGAAGACATTATTAATATTTGGGTGGCGGATAATGACTTAGCTAAAAAAGAAGTAAGAATATATTTGGATTTGGCTGGTTTTAATAATGCAAAAAAGGCTTTAATTGAAGCAAATAATTGCTATTGGCTTTCGGTAATATATTTGTCGGAAGCTGTTAATAATGAATGCCGGCCACTATTAGATAAGATCAGCTCACTCCTAACCATTTATGAATTTAAAGAAGCATCTAGTGAATTTAATAAAGACAGCAAAACGCTTAAAGAAGAAATTGCTGCTTTAATTTCATCACTTACCTCTATAATGAAAAAAGAACTTACAGAACCAGCAATGAGGTAAATACTATTGAAATGGATATAACTGTTAAGGTCAACTTCCCTACGGATGAAAATGGACTAGTTGGCCGTGAATGCCCAAAATGTGATAAATACTTTAAAGTAAAAAATGGCACAGGACTTTCGACATCCAACTGTATTTGTCCGTACTGTGAATATTCTGCAGATTCCTCTCAGTTTCGAACTAAGGAACAAGAACAATACATAAAAAGTGTAGCTGCGAGGGAAGCTTTCGGCTATGTAAGACGAGAATTTGAAAAAATCTTCAAAAATAGTAATTATTCAAATGGTAATGGGCTTATTCGCATAACGTATTCTTCAAAAAACATATCAGTTCCCTTAAAGTCTTATCAAGAAAAGGAATTGGAAACGCTAGTTACGTGTGATTCGTGTGGATTAGTATTTGCAATTTATGGAGTATTTGGGAATTGTCCCGATTGTGGCAAATTAAATGCTTTGTTGATGTTTATGAAATCGATTGAAGTTGCGCATAAGCGCTTAAGGCTTATTGATTCATTGGATTCATCTAACGATGAAATGAAATGCGCACTTCTTGAGGATGCTCTTTCTGGTGGAGTATCGGCCTTTGATGCTTTTGGAAAAGTGCTTTGGGCTAAATATATGGGGTGCTCATCTTGCAAAGTTAAAAATCTATTTCAGAATCTCGAATTGCTTTCAAAAGAACTAGTATCTATTTGTGATAAATCACTAATGAATATTATTGGCCAGGATGATTTGCATGTACTCACTAAAATGTTTCAGTTGAGGCATGTTTTTGAGCATAACATGGGGGTTATTGATGATTGTTTTATAAAAAAGGTGCCCGAACTTAGCCATTTACATGGGAGAAAATATTTGCTTAAAAAGGAAGAAATAGAAGGCTTCCTAAATGTATTATCTAAAGCTTCTCCGCTTATTTACGAAGCAATTCGGAGTAAATAAGTAATTTGGCTAATGCATAAAGCAGTAATTGATTATGAAACTTAAAATCTATACTGATGGGGCAAGCAATGGCAATCCTGGGATAATTGGATTAGGTATAGTAATCCATAAGCCAAATGAGCAGATTGAGAGAATATCTAAGGAAGAGGGCTATGGGACAAACAATGAAGCGGAATTGATTGCAGTTGAGGTCGCATTGAAAAAAGCTAAGGAGCTTGATGCGACAGAAGTGGATGTGCTTACTGATAGCGCTTTAACAGTTAAATGGATCAAAAAAGTAAACAAATGCAAAAAACCACATTTAAAGTCAATTCTTGATAGAATCTTGACATTAATAAGGCATTTTAAAACTTTTAGCATAGATTGGATAGCAAGAGAGCAGAATGCTGATGCTGATGAACTGGCTAACAAGGCGAGTGGAATCAAACAAGATATTTGCGATTTGTGCGGGAGTAAAATGGTGTTAAGGTTTAGAAAAAACGATGGTTATCCCTTCTTTGGTTGCACTAATTTCCCCCAGTGCAATAAATCTATTCACTTGTCAAAAGAAGAGGCTTCTATAATTATGGCAGCGAAACAAAATAATAAATCGAGAGACTGATTGGGTTTGAAATTGCATTGGCAGTTATTCTAATTAATTGCGATATAAACAAGGAAGAAAAATAATGATCTCTAAAATATTAATAGAAAATTATCGTTCGATTGAGAAACTAGAGATATTAGATTTAAAAGAACTTAATGCTATTGTTGGGCCAAACAGTGCCGGCAAAACAAACGTATTAAAAGCTCTCAATCTATTGCTTGGGGAAAGATATCCAACTGAGGCTGCTTTTGATTTGTCGGATTTTAATAATTTAGAATCGGAGAAAACTATCTGTATACAAATATGGTTTTCTTCCCATCTATCACAATGCAAATTGTCAAATTGCTCTTCGAGAAGAAAGGAGGATTGCATCCCTGTAAGTTTTAGACTCACGCACACAAAGAAAAAAGACGAATATATTCGGACAAAATTTTTAGTTATTGATGAGAAAGGCGAAGAATACTGGGGTACCGGAGAAGCTAGGGATCAAGTATCTTTTATTTATATTCCTTCCGATAGAAACCTAGATAAACAAATGAGCATAAGCCAATATACTTTGTTGGGGAAAATTATGAAGAGAATTGATGATGGCTTTAAGCAAGCCGTATTAAAGGGCTCTTCAATTTCATTGGAAAATGAATTTCGCGAAGCAATGGATGCCCCTAGAAAAATTCTTGAATCTGATCATGAAGTGGGACTAAGTTATAAGAGGTTTAAAGAAAAATTTATCAGCATTTGTAAAGATAATACAAAAGGGTTGGCAAGTGGTTTTGATCTTGACTTGGAAATATACGACCCACTTTTCTATTATAAAACAGTTCAAATTGTTGGCAAGGAAACCTATGGGACATTTAATATTAGCGAATTGGGATCTGGGGTTCAGAATTTGGTATTATTGTCTCTATTCTTAACCTATGCTTGCCTTATGAAGAATAAGGTTGTGTTTGCTATTGAAGAGCCAGAGATATATTTATACCCTCAAGCACAAAGGCATCTATATAAACGTTTTATAGAGCTAGCTTTTCCCCAAGATGGTTTAGGAGCTCAGATGTTTTATACTACCCACTCCCCGAACTTTATTGATGCATCGAGATATGATGAAATATTCATGCTTAGGAAAAAAGCTCAGACGTGTTTGGTTGAAAGAAAAGGGCTTCTTGCTAATGAGGATAGGGAAGAGATAAAAATATTAACAGAATTTACAACAGAACGAAATGAACTCTTTTTTGCAGAGAAGGTCATCCTTGTTGAAGGAGAGACGGAGAAACACTCTTTGCCTTTTGTCTTGGAAGCTATGCAACACCCAATCGAGCAAGAAAACATCTCTATTATCTCTGCTGGAGGAAAGGACAAATTAAGATTTCTGATTAAAATATGTAAAATATGCCAAATTGAATGGGTTGCTTTTTATGATTCTGACGAAGGAATAAAAAATGAGATCAAAAATGAAGAGGCGACTATCCCAAAGAATACAGAAAAGATATGTAAGCTTAAGAAACAGGATGCTGCAAACGATAAACTTAACGCGGAGTTAATATCTCTTGGTGATGGTAGAGCTTTTTCTTTTAGCTCCAACTATGTGGAAGAATTAGGACTCGAAAACCATAAGGATAATAAATGGAAGGAGATACAAGAAGCTAGAGAATATTGTAAACAGATTAGTGTGGGCGATATCCCAGTAGTTATTAGTTCTGCGATTAGAACATTATATCCAAGCTGATCTTGTCTCACTGTTGTGAATAGTATGATAAAAGTGTTTAAATATAATCACTATAATACGTTTGGCTTGGAAGTGTAGTCTGTTAATATAATCTAGCTTAGCGGATGCTTATCAACAGCTCGCCGCAAATCATCCATGGTTGTGTGTAGGTAAATCCTGGTTGTGGATAAATCAGTATGCCCTAATAATTCCTGAACAGCCACCAAGTCTTTACTGCCTTTTAGAATCATGGTTGCAAAAGTATGCCTAATTTTATGAATGGTTATTTCTGGCCGATTGATTCGAGCATTCTTTAGGTGCTGCCTGAAAAGCTTATAAAAGCAATTCTTTCCTAGCTGGCGGCTGTAATTGGCTGAAACAAAGAGCGCTTGGTTGTTGCCTGGCTTTACCTTCAAATATTCGGTCAAACTATTAATTAGGGGAGCATTTAGGGGGATTAGCCGATCCTTTTTGCCTTTACCTCTTCTTACCATTACCTGCCACTCATCCATGTTTAGGTCTTCGCGTTTTAGATTAAGTAATTCGCTTTTTCTAACGCCAGTATAAAAGAGCATATCAATAATGGCTTTGTTACGCTTGCGGATCCAATCCTGCTTGTCCTTGGTTGGAGTGTCGATAAAGCGTTTTGATTCTTCATCGGTAAGGTAAATGGGGATCGGTTTTGCCCTTTTGGGGGCTCTTATTTTCCGCATAGGATTAGAAATAATGTATTCCTGCTCTTGGCAGTAGCAAAAGAACGACCGCATCATATTGATCTTGCGGCAAACCGTATTGGTCTTATAAACATTAACCTGCTGGATTTCGATGAAGTACTGGCGAAGGAGAGTGGTTGGTATCTCTTTTATGTCCAATATCCCTTTCCGTTGCAGGTATTTGATAAATGGCTGGATATCGGAGTTGTAAGCGGCTATGGTCATCGGGGAAGCCCCACGCTCGAGCTGCAAATACATCAAATACTCTTTAACTACCGCAAAAATGTCCATTTTCTGTACCTCCCAATTTTGATATTGAGCAGGTACATTTCCAGGGTTACAGCTTCCTGGCGAAAAACCGGATAACATAAAGCCCTCCAATCCCTTGAATGACAAGGAATAGAGGGCTTTTTGCTTTAAAAAAAGGGCAGGCCTATAAGCCGGATTCTGTACCTCGACTCGTCCGCCTTGCGGCGTCCTCGCTCGGTACAAGTACTAAGCGAATCGAGGCAATGATCATCTATCTGGGATAAACATTGCTGTTTACCTCGTTGCGACCTACTCGGGATACAAACGAGCCGAGCTAGCTCTTTCCCTATTTGGTCTTGCTCCACGTGGGGTTTAGCGCACCGCTAGTCACCTAGCTGTCGTGTGGGAGCTCTTACCTCCCAGTTTCACCTTTGCCTTCCAACCTTTAGGGTTGAAGTGGGCCGTGTATTTTCTGTGCCACTTTCCTTCGGATTTTAATCCGAGTTGCCGTTAGCAACCACGCTGCTCTGTGGAGTCCGGACTTTCCTCCCCCTCGACTCGGCCTCGATTACTCTCGGCCTCGCTCGGGGGCAATCATCCAGCCTGCCCCTATCAAAGAACTATTTATAACTATATTATAGCAGTGTTTTTAACAATTTAACCGATTCTGCTATAATTCTTCCATGCCTGAGCTGATGGGCCAAGATTTTTTATATCGCAAATGGACTATAAATAACCCTCGAGCAGTTCTCTTGCTCATTCATGGGATCGGTGCCCATTCAGCCCGCTGGAATTTTTTTGCCGACTATTTTTGTCAAAAAGGCTTTGCCTCCTACGCTCTTGAACTCCCCGGTTTTGGCCAAACTCCCAATCACCCGCGCGGCCATGTAGATTCTTTTAACCTCTACTATCAAGACATCCAAAACCTACTGGGAATGATTAAGCGCGACTATCCAGATCGAAAAGTATTTATTGTGGGTGAGAGTATGGGGGGATTAATAGCCTTTCTGGCAGCTTCAAAGTATAAAGATCAATTTGCCGGACAGATTCTTCTGTCACCAGCTTTTCAAAATGGCATGAAATTCCCCTTCTCCGCCTATTTAACCCTAATTGCCAATGCACTGATTAACCCTAAAAAATCAATTAAACTGCCTTTTACCTCCGCCATGGTTACCCGCGATGTTGCTTATCAAAAAGTCATGGACAACAATCCAGATGAACTGCGCTATGCTAGCGTCAAAATTTTATTAAATATCCTTTTTGCCCAAATCAAAGCCAAAAGGATAGCAAAAAAAACAACCACCCCTTCCCTCTTTTTACTTTCCCTGCAAGATCAACTAGTTAATGCTAAAGCCAGCCAAAAGATGTTTTCTCGGTTAACCATAAAAGATAAAAGCCTCATCGAATATCCGGCAATGCTGCATGCGCTCTACATCGATCTTGACCGCGAAAAAGTATTCGCCAACATTTTAAACTGGCTGGAAAAGAGGATTTAAAATGCAATATATTTTAGCCATTGATCAAGGAACCACCGGTAGCCGCGCCATTGTATACGATAAAAAAGGAAAGCAAATAGCCAGCGCCTACCAGGAATTTCCACAATACTTCCCTCAACCCGGTTGGGTTGAACACGATCCAGAAGAAATCTGGCAAAGTGTCTATGCCTCAATTCAAAAAGTCTTAAAGATCGTCCCTGCCTCTTCAATTATAGCCATTGGAATTACCAACCAAAGAGAAACCACAGTTATTTGGGATAAAAACACCGGCAAACCCATCCACAATGCCATCGTCTGGCAATGTCGGAGAACCGCAGGCCGCTGCGATCAACTCAAGAAGCAAAAAGGAATGTCTGCTTTTATTCGAAAAAGGACCGGTCTACCAATTGACGCCTATTTTTCGGCCACTAAAATAGAATGGATACTCAGAAACAAACTCAAAGGTCAAAGGTCAAAGATCAAACATTTGGTATTTGGGACAACGGATACGTGGATACTATGGAAATTAACTGGTGGTAAAAGCCACGCCACCGATTACACCAATGCTTCCAGGACCATGCTTTTTAATATTGAAAAATTGGAGTGGGACAAAGAAATCTTAAAACTATTTAATATTCCAATAACAATCATGCCGCAAGTTCTCCCCTCTTCAGGAATATTTGGAAAAACAATCAAAATTGGCAAACTGTCAGCCGGCATTCCCATTACCGGGATTGCCGGGAACCAACAAGCAGCTCTGTTTGGCCAAGCCTGCTTCAATCCGGGCGAGATGAAAAACACTTACGGAACTGGCAGTTTTGTTTTATTAAATACCGGCAAAAAAAGGCCACGCTCAAAACATGGATTACTTACTACTCTGGCTTGCGATAAAAAGGGTAAGCCCGTTTATGCATTAGAAGGTTCTATTTTTATTGCTGGTGCTGCTATCCAGTGGTTGCGCGATGGATTAAAGATTTTGAACCATGCTAGCGATTCCGAAAAAATGGCAAACACATTAAAAAGCAACGAAGGTGTATATTTTGTTCCAGCCTTTGTCGGTTTAGGCGCACCCTACTGGGATCCTAAGGCCCGAGGCACAATCGTTGGGCTAACCCGCGGAACAAAAAGAGCCCACTTGGTTCGTGCCGCCTTGGAAGCAATGGGCTATTCTACCAAAGACGTATTACTTGCCATGCAGAAAGATACCGGATTAAAGATTAAAGAGTTGCGGATCGATGGTGGAGCGGCTGCCAACAACTTTCTCTGCCAATTTCAGTCTGATATATTGAGGATACCCGTTATTCGGCCACAAGTTACCGAATTAACTTCATTGGGAGCTGCCTACCTAGCCGGCCTGGCAGTAAAATATTGGAAAGATACAACGGCTATAAAGAAACATTGGAAAAAGAATCGCCGTTTTATCCCAAACATGGACAAGAAAGTAGCGGACAGATTGTATGCGGGATGGACCAAAGCAGCAGAGAAAGCTCTTTCCAATTTCACCTAAATGCCGACTAAATCAATTCCGTAGCTGCTTGCTGGTCATGTACAACCCAAAGCAACCTCCCCCAAATCCCATAAACAAAACGGTAAATAATAAAGGGCCGAACTTCCTTGATTTTTTGCAATTATCACCAAAAACTGACGATATATTAATAGGAGATAGACTATTTACTATGTCAGTTCAATTTAATAGAGTTAATAGCCCACTAGAAACCTATGTGGGAAGGTATGAATGTAATTCGCAAAATCGAGTTTGGATGCGCGTAAGATATCTTATTAGAAATCGTGATCAACAAGGACAGGTAAGAGATCAATTAACCAAGTTGCTTTTTTCTGAAGCGCACATGTCAACAATAGACCGTTTAGGCATTCAAAAAGTTGATTTGGGCGTATTTATTAGCACTTCATTTTCGGATCCAGCAGTTGCGCATGTTTATGACCAGAAAGTTATTGAAGATTTAAGGGAAGAGGCTAATACGATTGCAGATTGGAACAATATTCAAATTGCAATCAATTCAACCGTAATGATGATTCCATATTACTTTTTCAGAGATTATGTTGGACATGAGCTAACGGCCTTGGCGCATGAATTTGGTCATGTTAAAGAGGCTTTACATTCTTTTGATAGCGATCGTGCGTACGCACAACAATTAGCTGGAAGATTGTTAGATAAAAATGCCACTCACGGAGTTAATTTGCTTAACAAAGGAAGGCAACTATATGGAATCCTAGAGGATTATAGGTTAGTGCGCAGACTGATTGCCTGGGGATTGGTCGACATCGCAATTAGCAACGGCAATATGATGAGAACATTATCCTTGCCGCCAGAATTAAAAGCTTTAAACGAAAGAGACCTAAAACTTTCTGCTTTTAACTCCGCCTTAATGTTAGTACTTCCATACGAAGGACTATCAGATGGGGCCGGTCTCATCCAAAGCTATCATGATTTTTTCAAAGATTGCTTGCCCACGGAGAGTATTCAAGATTGCCTGAGCAAAGCACGAAACGTTGGCAATAGATTCATTCATAACGATAGCATTGATTTGGGTAGTATTATTAGCAGCGTTTGTTGATGCCTCGGAGCATGTAATTAATAAGGTTAAAGAAACTTTTTCTGTTTCTCAATACGAATCTGCAATAATAAATATATTTACTTGACTTTATTTCCATTAATCACTGATAATTGTACTTAATCACCCATGCATCCTTCTGACATTATCATCATTGGTGGCGGAGTTACCGGAACCGCTATTGCTCGTGAGCTATCGCGCTATAAATTATCAATTGTCTTACTGGAAAAAGAAGCAGAACTGGCTTTTGGCACGTCAAAATCCAACAGCGGAATCATCCATCCGGGAACGCAAAACCCAGTTAATTCGTTAAAGGGGCGTTTGTGCGTTCAAGGAAACAAGTTAACCCGTAAAATAGCTAAAGAACTTGAAGTTGATTTCAAGCAAGTCGGCGAACTAATTGTTATCTTTAAAGAAGAGGAAAGGATCGAACTTCTTAAAATTAAAAAAGAGGCTGAAGCTTTAGGCGTTAAGGAATTAAGGATGGTCGATCGTGCATGGCTACAGAAGAACGAACCGAATCTTAATAAAGATGCTTTAGCTGCTCTTTACGCTCCAACCGCTGGCATCATTGCCCCCTACCGCTGGGTCTATGCTTTAGCCGAAAACGCTCAAAAAAATGGGGTTAATATCCGCCTCAACTGCCAAGTAAAGAAGATTGTTAAACAAAAGGATTACTTTGAGGTACATAGCAACATAGAAACTTTTTCTTCCCGCTTCGTCATCAATGCTGCAGGCCTGTATGCCGATGAAATCGCCAAAATGGTTGGAGTGAGCGATATTGTTATCCGCCCGCGCAAAGGAGAAGAGTTTCTGCTCGATAAGAAGAAAGAAAACCTCTCCAACCATCTTTTATTCCCACTGCCTAATTCAAAATCCAAAGGAATATTAGTAATCAAAACTTCTGATGGCAATCCTATGATTGGACCAACCGCCCAAGAAACTGAAGATAAAAATGATCTTTCAACTTCCGATGAAGGATTAAAGAAAGTTATCGAAAGCACCAAAAAATTGATTCCCAGCATTAATCAAAATGACATTATTGCTTATTTTGCCGGTCTGCGTCCGGTGGCCGGTGATGATTTTATTATTCGGCATGAGGAAAAAGTTCCCGGCTTTATCAATGTTGCTGGCATTCAGTCTCCCGGGCTAACTGCCGCGCCCGCCATTGCTTTGATGGTCATTGGTCTGTTAAAAAAGCAGGGATTAAAATTACCTAAAAAGCTGCTTTTCCATAAACATCACCCTAAAAACGTGCACTTATTCTCGTTTCCCTTCTCCCGCATTCCAGAACTTATAAAACGCGATCCAACGTATGGCGATATTGTTTGCCGCTGCGAAATGGTCTCCGCCAAAGAAGTACGCCAAGCAATCAAAGACGGGGCAAAAACCCTGGATGGAATAAAATTTAGAACCCGGGCGCAAGCCGGCCGTTGTCATGGGGGATTTTGTACTACCCGCATTATGAAAATATTAGCTGAAGAATTAAATATCCCCATCACCAAGATCAGTAAGCGCGGAATTGGATCGGAGAATATAAAAGATGCCAGAGCGTGATTTAGTTATTGTCGGAGGAGGTCCAGCGGGAATGGCAGCCGCAACCGCTGCGTCTTATGCTGGAGTAAAAGATATTCTCCTGATTGAACGCGATCAATATTTGGGAGGAATTCTCAACCAATGTATCCACACCGGCTTTGGTTTACAGTATTTTAAAGAAGATTTAACCGGACCAGAATTTGGCGAGCGCTTTATCGCCAAAACAGAAGCAATTACAAATATCGAAGTCAGCCTTCAATCCTTTGTCGTAAAGTTAACCAAGGATAAAGTTCTATCCTATTTAAAACCCGGCAAGATGGTAGAAGTAAAAGCCAAAGCTCTTATTATGGCCACCGGTTGTCGCGAAAGAACCAGGGAAATGATTCATATTGCAGGAACGCGTCCCGCCGGCATTTTCCCGGCCGGTCTTGCGCAAAAACTAATCAACATCGAAGGTCTTCTGCCCGGCAATGAAGTGGTCATTATTGGATCGGGCGACATCGGGCTGATAATGGCACGTCGCTTTACCTTGGAGGGGGCAAAAGTTAAAGCAGTAATTGAAGTACAGGACAAATCTAGGGGGTTACAACGCAACATTGTACAATGTTTGGAAGACTTTGACATTCCCCTCTATTTAAAGCATCGGGTAGCATTTATCCATGGCAAAGATCGGGTGGAAAAAGTAACGGTAGAAAACATAGAAAACTTAGAAAGGTTTGATCTTAAATGCGACACTGTCCTTATTTCAGTGGGTCTTATCCCGGAAAATGAATTAATTGAGATGGCGGGCATAAAAGATGTCACAGTCAATAACATCCCCGGCCTTTTTGTCTGCGGTAACGCCTATAAAGTTTATGATCTGGTTGATTCAGTCGTACGTGATAGTGAAAAAGCCGGCCAGTCCGCCGCTGAGTATTTGAGGAAACTAGCATGAAAAAGAAAATGGTCTGTATCTCCTGCCCCATTGGCTGCTTACTGGAGGCCGAAATTGAAAACGGGAAAGTCATTAATTTGACTGGCAATAAATGCGAGAAAGGTCTAGCTTATGCAACGCAAGAAATTGAAAGCCCTTCGAGGATATTAACTTCAAGTGTCCAAGCCATTGGATTACAGCTTAAAATGCTGCCGGTCAGGACCAGTCAGCCCATCCCAAAGACTAAAATATTCGAAGCAATGGAAGAAATAAAAAAAATTACGGTGAAAAAGCCAATTAAAGTTGGCGAGATCCTTGTAAAGAATTTCATGAGTTTAGGAATTGATATAATTGCTACTCGAGAAGCAAACCTCAATGCGTAAGGATTGTAGGTAAAAAACTAGCTCTATTTAAATGATTCTGCAAGCTCGAAATTGCCTCCCTAGCAGTATCAAATACTTCTCCGGTTTCCTGTCCAAGAAAGCTCTCTCCCTCAGATAAACAGTGAGCCCAAGTTTTAGCATTTCTGACAAAGCGCACAGAAAACAATTGTCCTTCAATTGTCACCGCAATTGGATCACTTGGAAGAGCTCTGCTGCTATGTCCATAAGAAACACAAGCATCTACTGATAATCTAGCGCATTCAGGAGACAAGAAATAGGCAACAACCCGTGAAAAACATTCTTGATCGGCAAGCGCGGCGGAAGTAAGATCCAAATTAATATGACCACCATTTACTTTTAAGCTAACTGAAAAGCCATCTCTAGCAGCTACCGTTTGATATTGGCAGTGTCTATCGAAATTAGGGGTTTCTAAGCGATGCCCAAATCCTTTCGGCACTACAATACGATGACTAACATTAATAACCCCAGATGCTGGTAAAATAATCATATAACTCCTTCTACAAAAAACATCTCAGGAGAGCGTCTGCCTTCTCTATACAAGTATCGATAAATCACTAAAATAATTTCATTTTATACATGCTATACTGCCATCCAAAGAAAAGGAGACCTTTAATGAATAAAACGTGTTTCTTTACTGCTCTTTTGTATTTTGTCGTAAGCTTGTTTATGGCTCAAAGCGTTCTCGCCAAAGACAATTTAATAGAAAACCAATATTGCAACTTCAGCACCTCTCCCAACATGATTTTCGTACAAATCTTAAATCGTGATCATCCCACCCAGAGTGCCGACATAATTTGTGAAAATACTGATTTTTACAACGTCCTTAGATCCGATCCTATCTTTGCTCCAATTATAAAATCATCCGCCGATTATGCTAAATACATGCGAGACGGCCAAGGCATAATTTTTGGTTTGTCTGATAAAGCTTATAAGCGAGTTGCCAGTTGGCAAAAAGCCCCTTTAACCAACGAGATGCAAAAAGATCTGCGCGAAGGACCAAGTTTTATCATCAATAAATACTTAGCCAAACAAGTATCTTCCACTAATGAAAAAACCGGAGAAAAAAGTCATAGCTGGTTCATTAGATCAAAATACAATGATAGCCCAAGCGTCATGCGGTTAATGCTTCAATCCGGATTTTCAATCCGTCGTTCATGTCTGGCCGGAATCTATTACATAGAAGGCATAGATGAATATTTATTGCGCAATAAAAAATCAACCAAATAAGATCACAAGATTGGCAATAACACATAAAACAACTAAAACTAGCGCAGTTATCCGGTCCAACCAGCGCGATTGAACTTCTCTTCCTTCTTCAAACCATTTGAGAGAAAGAACCGATTCAATAATTACGGTCAAAATTACCATCCCCGACATGATGTGTAACTTATCCGCTATCGTTAACTGGGCTGAGGCTGGCAGGTTGGAAGCCGTCACAAACTGACTAGCGATAATGGCAAAGATTGCCCCAACCGGCATACCAAAACGAGGATCGAGGTTAATCGGCTTGATAAATAAGGTAAATAGCGCCACCATAATAGACAAATAAACAGCATAAAGCATGACAAAAGAATATGAGATGCCCGCGCGATTTAACATAACCGAGAAATTAAAACGTGAATAGACGCTCCTTGCATCTTTCCCCAGATCCGTATCCCCCCAATTGGTTTTATAAGTATGCAAATCAGCATTATTAGAGACTTCTCCCAGCTCCCAGCCAGAAATCAAGAGTTCGCGATCAACCCCGCAATTGCCCTCATCTACTGTATAAACCTGCCCATCCGTATCTCTTTCACTATCTTCGATTGAAATGGTTAACAAATGACTATCAAAGGGATAGCGATGGACATCCCAAAACTTGGTAATCGTCGCTTGAGCCCTCCCAACCGCATAATGCCAGCCATCGCTTAAAATCTTTTCTTCTTGCAACTCTTTATTTGTTATTGACCCATTGGTAATTTCAAAAGACTTAAAAGGAGAAATTTCTTTATCTTTCCAGCGAAACCACACGTAAAAGTCTACGTTAAAGGTATTGTCCACCAAACTCATAGAGGGGATTCGCAGAAGATGCAAGCCAACATAAACCTTTTCAGGAACATTCTTTTCAACATTGGCAGCAAAGGTCTGCAAGCTAAAAGCCAAAAGAAAACAAATAACAAAAGAAAATATTAAGCTTTTTTTATTCAAAGCCGTCTCTCCTCTAAATGAACAAACCAAATCTGCATTAATTATAGCGTATCCACATTGCGAAGCAAGATTATTTATATTTTTGGTAAATGTTCCTTATACGGAAAGCCCAATGAAGCGGGAATATCCCAAAAATAGAGACTTACTTCTTTAAAGCCTAAACTATTAGACCCCATAATATTGTCAGTAAATAGTATTACAATTGAATAGTTAGTAAGGTAAAATTGATTAAATTGATCTGCCCTGGGAAAAACCTTTTTGCTCAAATCGCTGATTGCCTTCAGGTATTTTGTACCGGGCAGAAACAAATCAGATAGGGTTAACACCTCACCGCTTTTGAGATCAAAGTTTAGAGTTAAGGGAAAATATTCGAAACGCTCTCCACCAGATGAGCTTTGTTTAAACAGGATAAGAAAGCTCAAATACTCAGCTCTTAGCCCTTGCAGGCCAAAGCTAGAGGTAATCTCATATTCTTCCGACGAAGCCGAACAGCTAATCTTTTTTTCAAAATTTGTCGTCCGATCCAAAACCGCTTCGCGAATCTTTTGATTAATCTTTTCCTCCACAGGTCGGTCTTTTAGATTGGCAACCTGAGGATATCTGATTTCCATTCGACCACCAACCCCATCTTTTTTAATTTCAAGGGTGTTTACCGCAATGCCATCAACATATTTATCAATTTTGATCCTCTCACCAAAATTTTGGGAATAGGTGGACCGGTCTGTTAGAGCAAAAGAAGCGCTTATTCCAAAAATAACTATAACTCCAAACAAAACAACTTTATGCATTGCTTTACCCTTTCAAGTAAATTATAAGCTTTGGGCAATAAATTACAAGACAAACTATTTGCTCTGGTCTATTTGATATGCTAAACTTTGAATCATCTGACGAATATAGGAGGGAATTTCATGAAGAAGTGGATATTATTGATTCTGGCGGCACTGCTAATTATAATTTTATCTTTTCTTTTTTGGTTAGGAGTTTTTTCGCCAGTAACGGTTAAAGAAGTAAAAACTGGCCCTTATGTTATGGTTTATCAGGATTATGTTGGTGGCTATTCAACCACCGGTCCGGTTTTCACTAAAGTTTTTGCCGCTTTGGCCAAAGAAGGCATTTCTACGACCAAGGGCATTGGTATTTATTTAGACCCCCCCACTGTCCCCGCCGAAAAACAACGCAGCCAAATTGGTTGTATCCTAGAAGGGAAAGACCTAAAAAAGCTTAATCAGTTAAGCAAGCTATTTAAAGCCAAAAATATCGCCCTAAGGGATAGTATCGTGATTGAATTTCCCATAAGGAACACTCTTTCTTATATGATCGGGCCAATGAAAGCCTACCCAGAATTATCGAAAGTTGCTAGTGCCCAAAAATTAAAAGTTAATTTAGTTATGGAAGTCTACGATATGCAAGCTATGAAAACCTTGTATATCATGCAGTACAACAAATAATGAGCCAAACAGAAGTCTGTCAAAGTTGTAGTATGCCGCTTCGGTCAGAGAACGATTATGGGACTAATGCCGACGGCAGCAAGACTAATGATTACTGCCACTTTTGTTTTAAAGATGGCAAATTTACCGATGAAGGCATTACCATGGAACAAAAGATTGATAAGATGGTAGAATTTGCCGGTAAGATGAACATCTCCCCCGCTCAAGCCAGAATGATGGCACAAACGATTCTCCCCAATTTAAAAAGGTGGAAGAAGCAGTAGGCAATTGCTTTTAGCCTAAATCAATAATAAATCGAACACCCAATATTGACGATATCCGAACTATAATTATTTAATCCAATAATATAACCAGCATCAAGGTAAATGTTTTGGGCAACTTTCCAATTGCCTCCCAACTGAACATTAAGCGAATTGGTGTTTTGGGGTAAATTTCCAATGACTTCTGCCATCAATTGCTTTGTGTCATCCAAACCATATTCAGCAGCAACTTGATAATCAACGGTATTGGCAATTGGAGCACCAGGAGCTTCCCCTATATCGGTATAACCAAGGTTCCAATGGGTTAAAAATGGCCCAAATCGTTTGGAACAGATAAATGAGATAGCAAAGTCGTTTATCCCGGTTCCAGTGCCAGAGGATTGATTCCCGCTGGTCAATTTCATATCGCCTCGAACTGCCAATCCCTCATCTGCACTCCATCTTTGATAGCGGTATTTGGCGGTAGCAATAGCATCCCCCATTCCCCAATAACCACCAAAGTAATATGGCATTTGGATCCAAACGTCAGTATTTTTCATAAGACCGGTTTTTAACTTTACATTTCCCAAAGAATAGGGAGAAGACCCACTACGCGGCACAGCGTGTTGATAGCTCATTTCAACAGAGTAATGGCCATAATCCGTTACCCCAAAATCATCGGTAATCATCGGCCTTCTCGCCCAGATCGGAGTAATTAGGCTGGTTAGAAGAAGCAAGGCAATAAGATGTTTTTTCATATGGTTAGTATAGTATCGCTCCCTAACATATTTTTCAAGCGCCAGTTCCCTCATGCCCCTCATTGCCCCAACGGGTCTCCATGGGCCTTCTCCTCTACACCCCACCAATAAACTCATAATCCGTTTTCTCCTTCTTTTTCCCCAAATACTTTTTACTAATTAAACCGATATATCTTATTCCAGAAAGTTCAAACAGCAAAGTTTTAACCCTGACTGGTTCAACGCTTCGCACCTCTTTAACAAAATAATTGATTAATATTGCTCCAAACAAACGTAGCGCAGCTGAAACAATAAATAACGTATAATATTGCGTGCCAATTGGCGGCAAATACTTAAACAGGATTCCTCCCAATAAAGCCCCTACCCCAATGCCCATTCCGGTTAAAAAATTATAATATGAGACACAACGTTCCCGTTTGGCAGGAACAGCAACATCATAGATAAAATTGGTTGAAGTGATATTAAACCCCGCCCATATAAAACCGGCAAGAATTTGCACCAAGATCAGCACGTAAAATGAGTGGGCAAAGACCAGCATAATGGGAACCGTTGCCATTAAAGCACAAGTTAATTTTAATATTTTAATATTGCCATAACGGTCAGAAAATCTTCCCCAGTATTCCTGGGTAATCATGGTCATAAAGGCCGCCGCACCAGTTAAAAGAGTAAACTCAAAATAATTAAATTTCATTTCCTGCAAAAAATAGACGGGAATAAATGGGGCCGCTAAAAATATGCCCGAGAGAAAAAAAGCAGCAAAAACACAATACCGGGCAAAATTACTGCGGGGAAATTTTCGGATAAATGCCCATAGAGAAAAATAATCGGTTGTATGCCCAATCATCCTTGGTTCATACATACGGGTTAGAAAATAAAAGGAAAGAAAACGGGCAATCGAAGCAATCAGCGCTAATAACATAAAAGCCCAAAGCAGACTAATTGGACCAAAATAGTACAAGACTAACCCGGCAATCAATATACTAAGTGTATAGACCACCCCTAAAACCATACTCCGCCAGCCAAAATAATGGCCCCGTTTGTGGGAAGGGATATATTGGGACATGATTGACATCCAGGCGGGTGTAGCAAACATATTGATGCTAGAAGTTAAAGCAAATAAGACAATAAACACATATGTTTTGCTAGAACCAAATAAAAGCGGCAATAAAAAAGTTGGGAGAATCAAAGCGGCAGCCAAAAATACGCAAACCACTACTAATTTCTTCCTGGAATGGAGCAGCACCGAAATGTCGGCCGTTTTTCCTTGGATAATTGAAACCAGCGCATTACGGATAAAGTTTAAAATTCCAACCGCCAAGTTATTTCCGCCAAGGTAAAGTAAAAAAGGGGTCGCAAAGTTATCCAATATACCAAATTGGATTGAAGCATAAAACCCATCCCAAAAAGAAGCGATCAAGCTTTTCTTTATTTTTTGTGGTCGATCAGTTCTGGCCATAACATTCTTTTTTAAGTACTTCTAGGGCAGACTGTTGCGTTAATTTGTTTAGTTGGATCCTTTCTAGCATTAATTCGCGCATAAAATTACGGAAAAGAGTAGTATCTTTAATCGCAAAACTATTAAAATCCTTTAAAATTGCCATTCTAAGATTGCTTAATTGGCTCCAATTATTTTTTAGCACCTCGTAATGGTTGGCAAACTTTTGAATAGTTACTACATATTGATAAGTATCAAAATTTACCCCAAGTGCCTTCTCCATGTTGATCTTTAATTTTCCACCCCGCCAATAAGCAATATCCGCATCAACCAAGACCTTTATTTCGTCTTGGGTTAGATCCATTCTGCCGCGTAATACTTTATCAACAATCGGGGCGTCTTTAGGTAGCAACTTTAGTTCGGCGGCAGAAAGTGGCAAACCATAATACAAACGATAATTAGCTGTTTCAGTGGGCTGCAATAGCCCGTCTTTGGTTGGATTGCTAACAAATTCATAACAGGCTCGATATAATGTGAAATTTTGATCATAAGCTGCACATTTTTCAAAATCATCATGAGGAGCAGATAAAACTTTGATCAAGTCGTTTACCAGTTGCCTTTCTTCCATCATAAGGTCACCCGATGAATGGATCAATTCGGGTGATAATCCCCCACCAGCAGTGGCAATTTGCATAGCATATCTACCAAAGGGCTGGCTACCCCACTTAATCTCAAGTACTTCCCCGCTACTATTTTTAGTTTCATCATAATAAGTGTTTTTTCGTTGGTTTTCGGGCAAAGCCAAATCTTCGGAAATGGATTTGGGAATATCTCTCCATTTACCTTTTTTATCTTTAAATATCCACTTGCCGTTATCTTTTCTCATTACCCCACCCATCGGAACCATGGTGGAATCATAATAAATATTAGACACGTAATCCTCAATTTTACTAGCCACCTGAAAATTGCCGGGAGAAGTGGGATAAGCCAGATGATCTTCAAAGTCGGG
Organism: Candidatus Margulisiibacteriota bacterium; assembly: GCA_041658745.1. GTDB lineage: Bacteria > Margulisbacteria > WOR-1 > O2-12-FULL-45-9 > O2-12-FULL-45-9 > JASEHX01. The sequence continues at coordinate 114,710 of JBAZZP010000004.1, forward strand.
TTTTCCACTGGCATCTCTTTCTTGCACCACATACATTTTAGCTTTCGGTCCCCCCTTCACCTGCATTTTGGCAAAGGGTTTCTCTCCAAGGTAAATTATCCATAGCCCGGAAGAAGGATAAACCGCAATCTTTACCTCTAAGGAACCGGCCAAATCGGACTTCAATTTGATTAAATCTTCCTGAAAATTTACCATCCCGGCCAAATCCGGGATAGCATTGATTTGCTTGTCAGTAACGTTTTTTGAATAATCATAAACAACTAACGGAGTTTTGAGTGGCAATAATTTATACAACAAAATCATATTGCGCGGGGACACATGCATGCATCCGTGGCTTTTATATAAATCACCCAAAATAGCATTGAGCAAAACCCCAAAGTTATAATCGTTGAGCGCCTTAACTGAATAGAGATCTAACCCCTTTACTTCACCCGAAGCCTGGCTGATTAATTTGCGCATTATCGCCTCTTCTCTCACCGAAAATACGGCATCTTCTTCGTCTGGACGAAAGAATTCAGAAAAGCTCAAATTGGCAATATTTTTTGCACTGCCGGGAAGATTAACCGTCTTAAATTCCAAACGTTCATTCAGCCATTTTTCAAGGATATTCTGGCGGTTTTCGATTGATAAAACGCCCATCGCATCAAAATCAGCGCGCAATTTTACCCGTAGGTTTTTCCAAAACTCCCAGTTGTTTTTTAGATCTCTATACCAATGCGCTTGTTTTTTGATTCCTTCCGAGTTGGTACGAAGGAAGTAAACGAGGCCCAAAGCCTTTTGACGGGCCTCAGGACTGCGTGGCAAGAGACCATTTCGATATTGATCATAGGCAGTAACAACCCGTTCATCCATATTCAAAGAATCTTCTTCCGACAATCCTAAATCATTATACAATCGATAATACCCGACCATTTCCTTAGTAATATTAGCTGGATTTTTCTCTCCAGCGGATGAAACAAATTCATCTAGATCCTTATAAAAAGAAAAATTGATGCTTTGCGCAATACAGCGGTCAAACTCATCATCCCCCGCCAAAGTTAATATTTGCACAATATCTTTAATTAGCAGCACTTGTTCATAACACAATTCGCCGGCAGCATAACCAAGTTCTGGATAGCGCGAATTTCCATCTTTGGTCCAAAGCAAAGCATATTTGCCAAAATCATGACTACCCCAACGCGCCGATTGGACCTTTGCTTGCTGGTCACAAATAACATCAAAATAGTTATATTGTCTTTTTTCGGGAGATAATTGAATGTCTTCCACAATATTGCTGGGTAATTCGTACCAACTTTTATCTTCTTGATAAATATATTTACCATTGTTTCTTACAATCCATGCACCAAAAGGAATAATCGTGCTGGCATAGTACGTTGGGCTAATATAATGATTGGTCGATCCCAAAATGGTAAAATTACCACTGTCCGTGGGAGTTGCCAAAGCAAAATCCCAATTGACCTTGCCGCCTTTTACAAGATCAAAGGCAAAAAGCACATCTTGCGAAGGGCCGGCCAAGGTTTTAACCTGGGCATAGGGAACCGAATTTACAAGAATAAATAATCGGCCTAAAGAAGGATAAACGACCAGTTCAGTTTTGCCATTTTTGAATACAAGAGCATGTTTTTCTATATCTGCCGGAGAATTGGTTATATCTGCAAAAGAACGAATTGTGGCTACAGTAAAGCCAAGATCACTTTCTTTGGCAGAGTATTTACTAATCTTAAGAGGAGTACCAATTGGAATAGTTTTAGTTAAAAGATAAATATCTGCCGGGGTAAAGTGCAAGCAGCCATGGCTATCATATAAAAAACCCAAATCGTTATTAAAATAACTGGCAAAATTGCTACCATTGATAATCGATAAACTCTCGAAAGTTACTGCAAAGGCTCCGCCAGTCATAAAGAAGAAACAGACAAACAAGCAAAGAATATTTTTTTTCATCTCCATTATTTTAACATGCTTTATTGTATAAAGAATATTATTTTGCTATGCTTATTTAGAGGGAAAAATATGAAGAATAAAACTTTGTTTGTTTTAGCTATCACCTTAGTTGTGGTTTTTTGCATTGCAGATTCTGCATCTGCTAGCAAGGTGGTCCGGAAAAGTGTTAGGAAAGTAGTTGAGCCGGCTATTGCCCCCGTCCCTCCACCAGCAACATCAACCCAAGAAGTAATTTTAACCCCTCCCCCAGCTTCTACTACGGAAACCGAAGTAAAACTACCGGGGAAAAAGAAAGGTTTGCTTGGCTGGAGCCAAAATGCTGATTTTGGAGCAGCCTATCAGCTTTGTAGCGGGCAGCAAGGATTACTGGGTTTAATCGGAGCAAGGGGTGATTTTGTGTTTGATGACCCCTGGCAATTGGGGGGTAAGGTTGGCTTAGCGCAAGATGCAGTGCAGTATAAAGCTGGGATTGGCTTATATTTTGGCAATGATTCAAACAACAATCCCATCAGCACAATTCCCCTTTTTGGAGAAGCCATCATATATCTTCCCGAAAATTGCTTTTTTGGATATGATCCTTATTTTAATGTTGGTTTAAATTTTAATTTATACGGCACTAATCAAACTTTTGGTGGGATTGGATCCCAATTCGGGGCTGGAATATTAGTAGACAGTGGACTGGGCCTTGAAAAAACCGCCATCGGGATCGGATTTAATTCATTTAATGTGGGATCAATTCGTTCAGCTAGCGGGATTTCTCTTTCATTCAGCCAACCCATTATTCTTTAATCTTCCCGGCAGCTAAATTAACGAATATTAAAATTAAAGTCAGAGGAGGCATATCCCCCAGTAGAATTGATAACCTCAATAGTAGCTTTATGTTTGCCTCTGGGGCTGCCAGAAGGTATTTCTACAGCTACCGCAAACATACCAGTTCGAATCGACATGCCAGCCCTTGTTTCAACCCATTTCATAGGAATTTTATCGGCTATCCCAATACTTGATAAATCAAGCAACACAAACTTAATATCATTAATTTTACCAGGATTATCTACTCCTACCGCAACCACCAAAGTGCTTTTCCCATCCGCCAAAAGATCCGCCGATTTTAAGTTGATTTCAGTGATAGTTGGCTTTTTATTAACATCAAGGGTTGCACTCCCCATGGCCATCCAGCCTTTTTTATTTACGGCTGTTACAGGAATAACTTTTCCCCCTTCCATCACCTTAGGGTTAATGCTGGATTGAAGAGTATAAACCCCATCCCCTGGTTTGGTATCACCAAACAGGCCATTATCCACCAAACTCATGTTTGACATCCTCCCAATCGGTGACAAATCAGCTCGTACCCCGGAAATACTTGGCAACCCCCCGGGATCATCAACCGAAGCTTTTATTTCTAAAACCGTTCGCCCATCGGGAGGAACATTTTTGGGAACGACCGCAATGTAATTAAAGGTAGGCACCATTTTCATTTTATTGACCGCAGAGACATCATACCCTACCCCCCAAGAAACCAATTCATTAATCTTTTGTTTAACAACATCTGCCGAGGATAAAAGATCGATCATCTCTCCTTTGGTCAAATATTTAACTTTGGCCGTATCCGCCAAGGCTTGCAGAGAACAAACCCCACTCATAGTACAAAAAACCAAGCTAATTATGATTAAACGTTTAAACATAATTATTTAATCACTCCAAATTTCTTAAATATTTCCTTGCCTTCTTCTTCCGTAACTGGCTGGTTTGGCCTAAAGGTTCCATCCGGATAGCCGGACATTATGCGGTTATCTGTCACCGTTTTAATATAGTAAGCGAAGGGATTATTTGGAGGAACATCTTTAAAAACAGCAGCGTTAACCGAAGAGATCGGCAATTTGGCAGCCTTCACAATCCAACTGGCCATTTCAGCCCTTGTAATTGCCGAATCCATTTTAAAATCGGTATTGGGCTTTACGTCTACTATTCCCATCGTTACCAAAACTTCCAATTTTTGTTTTTTCTGCAATACAGCTTCTTTTTGCTTTTCAAGATTTTGTTTAGTAATTCCTTCGGCCGAAACTAATTTGGCATTTAAGCTTATTTCTTCTGCAATCTGGATCTTTGCTTTGCGCAGAACTCGATATTGGTAAGATTTCTTCTCTCCACTATAGCCAGCCTCAAATATTATCAAATTTTTTCCCAGCCGCAGCGGAAGCTGATAGGTAAAGGTGCCATCTGGAGCAACGTAAACCGCATTAGAGTTGGCTTTCATGCTGACTCCCGGTTTAGTCTTGCCTTTTACTGCCAGCACCTCATCATAAGTTACACAATTATCCTGCAGTGATATTTCGTCAATGAACAATCCTTCACTTGCCCACCCTGGCATATTGCGTTTTTGGAAACTCCATTCACTAGGAGAGTATCCACAGGAAACATATAATAAGCGCTCCGAGGTAAAGGTATCGCAGGCCGAAGCAATATCAAAGGATACTTTTCCCAATTTTAGCCCGAGACCAAAATTTACGCCAAGATTATTTAATCCGGCCCTAACAAAATACTTACCTGCCAGTGAATATTCGCCGCCCACTTCAACAATCGTTCGGTTTGGCTGCAATTCGATATCTGAGACCAAAATCAGCTTCTTGTTTTCCATATAAATTGGCGAAAGCACATCCCCAATTACTTGGGCAGAAATACCGGCACGAAATGAGCGCTGATCCTTCTGGTTGCCGGTTGGCCATTGCGGCAATTCCGCTTGCAAAACATTTGAGACAAGGCCCCCCAATTTAATCCAATCATTGGTTTGCCACATTACTCCCAAATCACCATCAAAGCCAGAAATTGTTTGATAAGTAGTTCCTTGCTCATAGGTTTGACGAGGCAAATACTTAAAAGTCATCCCCAAACTTAACCTATCATTGGGGGCAATACCATAGGAAAGAACAAACATCTGTGCTGTGGTAGAGGCAGTTACCCCACTATCCAGGATAATATTACTGAGATTTTTATTGGCAAAACCAAAACCAAGCCCAGAATTGTCACTTAATGGATACACAAAGGCCGCCGATGATTTTGAGAAAGTCTGGTTGGTGTTGAGACAAAAACCATCTGCATAGGGAATGGCAGCAGGATTAAAGAAGACTGCGTTAGGATCATCCACTACTGCAGTATTTGCCCCGCCCATCCCCAAACTACGCGCAGAATAATCTACCCTTAAAAAAGTTTTGGATAATTCACTAAATGCAGCCAAACTAGCCGATTGCAATAAACAAAAAAAGACGAAAATAAATACAAAACAAACCTTTTTTGTCATTCTACTACCCATAAGCTGGTTGTTTTGCTTTTTTCCAGCCCCAAGGTGTCCATCACGGTAGCAGTCGCTTTTTTCTCTCCGGCTAAAAGGTTCCCCACTGCCAAATTCAGCGAATAAATCAAATCCCCGGCTTTTTCATCCCCATTAGTCCCATTATCAAACATTTCAATGTCTTCGTCGCCACCCAAAGCCGAGAGGTCGACCCTTACTTTTGAAATCGGGTAATAGCCTTCTCGCGGAGCTATTTTGGCCCGCAATAGCAGCAAAGCTTTATCTTTGACATTAATACTGGCAGGTGTAATCGTAAAACTATCAATCGAAGGATAAGCATCTACTCTCGCCAAAACAGAATCGTTATATCCTTTTGAAAAATCAAGTAAATAGTCTATCCCCTTTTTTACATTTGAAAAACGGGAAAGTAGAATAGCTCCTTCTGCCCGAGTGATATATCGGTCCGGATCAAAAAGCGGGACAATCTTTGAAATACCTACCACCAAACCTTGCTTTTTGGCCAAACTTATTTCACGGGAATCCTTTGTCCCCCAGAGCACATCATTAAACAATGAACGATTAACTTCTTGGGCAACTTTCAATCCCCCGGCTTTTAGGGCAATTTTAGCTGCTTCTGCACGGGAAATTGGCTCATCAACCCCAAAAACATTTCCCGGCATCTTACTCATATAGCCTTTATTGACAGTAGCAACAATATACGGGGCACGCCAATGTTCTTTTGGCACATCTAAAAATGGATCTTTTTTCAATTTGGCTGTGGCAAGCCCATTAACCCTCGCCAGCCAAGTAGCCAATTCGCCACGTGTTACCGGATTATCAGGGTTAAATGAGTTATCCGGATATCCTTCAATGTAACCCAACGTTGCCATACGATTGATCATAGTTTTGTCCCAAAATCTTTTGGCATCAGTAAAGGCGGCAATTCTGAGCACTCTTAGCGTCACCGATTGTTTCTTGCCGTTGTTATCTTTGGCAGTTATCCTGATCAAGTTTTTGCCGTTTTTTAGCACCAAAACACAGTCAAAAGCCCCGTCTTTTGAAACGCTAATTGATCGGTTATTTACATTCATGCCGGAAAGGCCTTTGGCTTTGCCTTTTAAACTTAATAAATCAGCAGAAACGATTGTCTGGTCTTTAAAAGACAGTATTTTTATTTCACTAGCTTGGGCAGGGATGGAGAGTGAGGATAAAGCACAAAACAATACCATTAGCCCCAAAAAGCGCTGATATTTTGCCATTGCAAGCATAACTTTAGCATACTCATTTTCAGACCGCAAGAACAAATCATGTTATAATTTTAGGCATGTATATAGACACCCATGCTCACTTAAATTTCCCTGAATTCAAAGATGATTATGAGGCAGTCATCCAACGCGCACAAGAGGCTAAGGTGAGCGCCATCATCAATATTGCTCTAGATGAAGAAGCAATTCAATTTACCTTGAATTTGTCCCACAAATACCCCAAGTACATATATAGCGCAGCCGGCATTCACCCGCATGATGCTTTGCTGTTTGACAGTACAATTGAAGCTCGCCTTAAAACCCTGTCGCTTGAAAAACAAATCGTAGCTATTGGCGAAATGGGTTTAGATTATTTTTATAAGTTAGCTCCCGAAGAAATCCAAAAAATGGCTTTTCAAAAACAGCTTTCACTAGCACAAGAAGTAGGATTGCCAGCTATAATTCACTCTCGTGATGCTACCAAGGATACAATCGAAGTGCTATTAAAAGAAAATCACGGCAATCTAAAGGGAGTACTGCATTGTTTTAATGGTGATAAAGAACTGACTGAAGTAGCCCTCAAGCTCGGATTAATGTTTTCTTTCACCGGCAATATTACTTTCCCCAAAGCAGAGGTTATTCGAAAGGCAGCTAAAGAGATTCCACTTGAAAACATCATGCTTGAAACCGACTGTCCATTTATGGCCCCACAAGTCTTTCGCGGAAAAAGAAATGAGCCAGTCAACGTTGCTATAGTTGCCGATAAAATTGCAGAGTTAAAAGGGATTTCGGTTGAAGAAGTTGCTCGGCAAACCACACTCAACGCCCGACAATTTTTTAATATTTGAAGTTAGTTTCAGCCGCGCTGATGCCAGGATGAGCTTTGTCGCGGTCTGAGACGATTACTTTTCCGCCTACAGCATTAACCGGCCAATTAATGCCAATCTCTTTATCATCCCAAACAATAGCTCTTTCATCTTTGGGGCTGTATATACCGGTACACTTATAACTCACATAGGTATCGTTCTCTAAGGCCATAAAACCGTGGGCAAAACCTGGCGGCAAATAGAGCATTTTAAAGTTTTCACCCGATAACACTTCGCCATACCACTTCCCAAATGTCGGGGATCCTTGGCGAATATCGACTCCAACGTCAAAGATTTGCCCTTTGATACAGCGGACTAATTTACCCATGGCATTTGGAGGGATTTGATAATGCAATCCCCTAACCACCCCTTTTTGAGATAAGCTAAGGTTGTCTTGCACAAATTGCTCAAAGAAATTATTTTTCTCAAAATCACCCTTATTGTAAGTTTCCATGAAGAAGCCTCGCTCATCAGCAAATGCCTTTGCTTCAATTGAGAGTAAATCCCTTAGTGGTGTGGTGTGAAAAACAAATTGACCCATATTATCCCTATTTTAACATAAGCTTTTCAATTTTATCAGCTACTGCTTTTTTACCAACCAAACAACCACTGATTGGCGCATTGCCATTTACGACACTCTCAGCAAACTGCCTACAACCAGCATAACCACACACACCGCAATTGGCCCCCGGCAATATTTTTAGGATTTCTTCTACCCTTGGATCAACTTCGACTTTAAAATAGTCCGCTGCTAATCCGAGCAGAATAGCAAAAATAAAGCCCATTAACCCTAGAACAATAATCGATAAAACAAACGTACTCATAACCCAAACATCCCCGTAAATCCCAAAAAAGCTAATGACATTAAGGCGGCCGTAATAAAGGCTATCGGATAACCCTGAAACCATTTGGGGATGAGAGCTAAAGCCATGCGCTCGCGAATATAAGCAAAAAGAATAATCGCTAGTGAATAGCCAAAAGAAACTCCCACCGAATAGACCATCGATTGGATAAAGTTATATTTATAATCAATCGCTAGGAAAGCAACGGCTAAAATGGCGCAATTGGTCGTAATTAACGGCAAATAAATTCCCATCGCTTTATACAAATTGGGGACCATTTTCTTCATATATAACTCTTCGAGTTGGACTAGAGAGGCTATTACTAAAATAAAGATGGCTGTGCGTAAAAACTCAAGATGCAGCGGAGACAAAACTGCATGGTAAACAATCCAGGACATAGCAGAGGAAATAGTCATCACAAAAACTACTGCCGAGCTCATCCCAATCGCTGTATCAATTTTGGTAGAAACCCCAAAGAACGAACAAAGCGCAATAAAACGGATCAATAAAATATTATTAATCAGAAAGGCAGCAAAAAATATACCAAACAATTCCATTATTGCACCTTATTTTCCAGTTTATTGAGCCCGGCCATTAAAAAGCCGATGGTTAGAAAAGCCCCGGGCGGCAAAATCATTAGCAAAGCCGTTGCCGCCGGATTAATCAGCTGATGGCCAAAGACCGCTCCCATACCCAAAAACTCTCTTATCATGCCAATACTAACTAGTGCCAAAGTAAAACCCAGACTCATCCCTACCCCATCCAAAACCGAGTTTAGCACCGGATTTTTGTAAGCAAAAGCTTCGGCTCTCCCCAAGATAATACAATTGACTACAATTAGCGGAACAAATACACCAAGGGAAGTGTAAAGTGCTGGGAAATAGGCCTGCATTATATAGTCACAGACGGTTACAAAGGTTGAAATGATGATAATAAAGATGGGGATACGAATCTGATCGGGTATGATTTTTCGAATTGCGGCAACCACCAAGTTTGAACCAATTAATACGAAAGCAACGGCAAGACTCATCCCCAAAGCATTGATAGCATTGGTGGAAACGGCCAATACCGGACAAAGCCCAATCATAATCCGCAGAACCGGATTTTCTTTTACAATCCCCGCATTAAAATCTTGCCACAAACTCATTCTTTCCCCAATGCCTTTCGAACTGCTTTGCAAACAGCCTTAGTTGAAATCGTAGCTCCCGTAATTGCATCAATATCTTGTTTAGCTTCAATAGAATCCTTAGCACTTTTGCCGATAAATTGTTTTAAAAATTTCAAATCAGTAATATTAGCACCTAGCCCAGGAGTTTCACGCTGGCTTAATACTTTTATTCCCACTACCTTCCCGTTTTCCCCTACTCCAACCAACAATTGGATCGGAGCACTATAGCCCTGTGCTTCACAGGTAACCGCTTTCCCTTTTTCGGGTAGAACATCTTCCATGGCCTGTTTATATGCTATTTGGGCATTGTTATCAATTTTATCCTTGGTAATTAAATAGACCCCCGAAAGCAACCCGGCCGAAATTACACAGACTAGCAATAAAACCAGTGACTGTTTAATTAATTTATTTATGTCCATAAACTCTTGGCCTCCCATATTTATCAATAATTGGCGTTAACATGTTCATAATTAATATGGCATAGTTAACCCCCTCCGGAAAACCACCGAAAAAGCGAATCAATACCGTAAAGACACCGCATCCCAGGCCAAAAATAAAGCGCCCTTTGGTCGTTACTGGAGCTGTAACATAATCAGTCGCCATAAAAAAGGCTCCCAGAAGCAACCCACCGCTCAAAGTAAAAAATAATGGGTCTTTCCCCAGCAATAAAGTTAAAAGAGCTACTGAGCCAATAAAAGCGGTTGGCGCCGGCCAATCAATAATCTTTTTCCAAAACAAGATCGCCGCACCAATTAAAATAGCTAAAGCAGAGGTTTCCCCCAGTGATCCAGCTCGATTACCTAGAAACAAATCCAAATAACTGGGAAGAGCCATCCCATATTTAGCCAGATACAGCGGCGTAGCAGAAGATATCGCATCAAAAGGCCTAACCCAAAGCGTCATGGCTACTGGAAAGGAAGCTAACAATGCCGCCCGCGCCGCTAAAGCCGGATTAAAAATATTATAGCCTAATCCACCAAACAGACATTTAACAATGACAACAGCAAAAATGGCACCAATAGCCGCCATCCAGAGCGGCAATGCGGGAGGAAGAATAAAAGCCAGCAATACGCCAGTCACGGCAGCACTCCCATCATGTGTCTGCGCTTTTTTTGCTAGCCAATTAAAAACTACCTCAGAAATAATGGCAACCAGCGTAGTAACCAAAATTAAAAATAGGGCGGATAAACCAAAATAATATAATGCGGCAAGAGTTGGAAAAATTAGAGCCACTAGCACCCAACGCATCATTCCCCTTGCGTCTAATCTATCGTGTATATAGGGGGCACTATCTTTTAACATTTTTTAATCTCTTTTTGGCTTTTTTAAAGTATTGCACTAGTGAAATCCGACTGGGACAAACATAGGCACAACAGCCACATTCGATACAATCAATCACATCGATAGCATCATCTTTCATAAAATTGGGCATAAGGCCAGTTGGACAAGCCTTAATACAGCGCCCACAGCGAATGCAGGCTATTTCTACATATTCTTTGGCCTCTTTCTTATTTAAAACCAAGATACAAGTGGTTGTTTTTTCAACAGTTTGACTAAGATCATCGATAGCAACACCCATCATTGGTCCGCCAATGATCACTTTGCCCGCATCCGCTGTCATTCCGCCACAAAGATTGATAGCATCACTAATTTTTGTGCCGATTTTAAGCATTAAATTCTGGGGTTCTTTTATACCAGATCCGGTAACTGTAACTACCCTTTTGACTAAAGACAACCCCTCTAAAGCCGCATCTGCGACTGCATTAGCCGTAGCAACGTTAAATACAATCACGCCAACATCACAAGGTAATCCGCCGGCTGGCACCTCTTTCCCAATAATGGATTGGATTAATTGTTTTTCGCTCCCCTGCGGATATTTGGTAGGAAAAATTATTACATCGATAATATCGAGCGGGCTTTCGGCAGGATGTTCTCTGATGGCCGCCTTAATTGCTTTAATGGCTTCGCGCTTATTATCTTCTATGCCAAAGATTATTTCTGTAGCACCAGCTGCTTTGGCTAATAATTTGGCTCCAAAAACAATTTTATCCGGTCTTTCTACCATTAAGCGATAATCAGCGGTAATATAAGGCTCGCATTCGCAGCCGTTAATAATTAATTTCGCAACTTTCTTTTCTTTTGGAATAGCAACTTTTACATGCGTTGGAAAGCCTGCTCCTCCCATCCCAACAATCCCCGCTGCATGAATAATTTGACGAATAGATTCGGGACTAAACAAACTTAAAGAATCAAGATTAACTGTGGCGACGGGTAAGGACAAACGCGGGAATGACAATAAAAGCGGGTCGGCAATCTCTCTTATTGGCTTATCCTTGGTAGCAGATTTAGAATCGTTTAAATGCAAGCCTTGAGGAAAGTTTTTCATGCTGGATTTATAATCCCAATAATTTCCGGCTTTTTTGCAGGAGAATCAAAACACTTAACCAAAAATAATCCACCTACAAAAAAAACAACCGCTCCCACAATGCCAGCTGCTTCAGAATTGACCAATCTTTTTCCAATAAACAAACCGACTAAATATCCCAAAAAAAATAGTACTAGCGGCAATACAAAAACCAGCATTGCTCCTTTAAACACAATCTTGGACGGAACTTCAAGTTCAACCTGAGCCCCCTCCACCGCACCAATCTGATTGCTTGCTTCAACCAGATTCTCTTCAACTTTTCCCATGCCGCAAGCCGAACAATTACCACAAGCCTCCATATGTACAATTTGAACTTGTGCTAGGTTGGCAGATAACAATTTAACGACTTTGCCCGCTACTTTCACTCTGATTAATCTCCTTTAATGAATGAAAATAAGCATTGCCGGCTGAAATGGCGATGGCGACCGGTAAAACGATTTCCCAGTGGGTTGCCCCAGCTATCCCTAATATGGATGAAGCTTGCACATCTACAAAACCGGTCCAAAAAACCGCAAAGGGAGCCGTTTGCCAAAAGGTAATATCACATCCCTGCCAAAAATTGGCTGAAGCGACCTCAGGGGTGGGAACGGAAAAACCCTTGGGATTTATCGCGGAGGAAAATTCATTGGAAACAGCAAAACCTGAACCAAACATTACAAGGACAAGTAAAATACAAAAAGCCTGTTTCATAGCGAGTAAATTATAGCACAGCCCTACCCTAAGGTCTCAGTTGAACGGACATAAGCTTCAATTTGCCGCTCATCAATCGCTAGTTCATTTTCACGAGTGGCTCTTGCAACCAACCAATCAGCTAATTTTAAAATTCGGCGCGGAATACCTTCAGATATTTTAAATATTTCTTCAATAACATTATTACTAAAGGGGCCAAGGCCTTGCCCACCAGCATTATTAATTCGCTTCTGGATTAGTTCTTTGGTTTCGTCCAAAGTTAAGGCGCCCAATACAAGTTGCTCGACAATCCTATCAAAAAGGGCTGGTAAACAGCGTTTCATTTCTTCCCGGGTTTGGGGTAAACCAGCCATCACTAAAAAAACATTGCTAATATCACCAATGCTCCGCAAATACTGCTCAAATTCTGCATTAAATTCGTGGGCTTCATCAATTAATAACAATATGTTTTTACGATGCTTACGACATAATTTTTGAAAATCATACAGAGAATAACTGCGGGTAATGTAAGTTTTATTATTGATCGTGGCAGCCACCATATCAATTAAATCCTCGGGACGCTTTGGCGGCCGTGAAACATAAATGGCATCAAATTTCTGGGATAAGTGCTTTTCGAGCCACTGCAAGAGGGTGGTTTTTCCCGTTCCTATCCCGCCAGTGATAAGAATATGACCGCTTAATGAATGCAGTTTTTCATTGATAATTGCAATCTCTGCCCGATGGCCGGCAAAAGCATTGGGAATAATATCTAAGGTAAATGGATTCTTTTTCCAGCCAAATTTCTTAAACCAAACATCTTGTTCTTCTGTCAGCGAAGGATGGCGCATCCGCGCACCACATTTTTTGCAAAATTCCCTCTCAGTTGGATTCATCATTTTACATTCGTAACATTGAACATAAGAATATCTGCAACGCATATGCCAAGCAAATAATATGATTAAAATAATTGCTACAAAAAGAACGATACTTACAAAATAACTAAGGAGAAAACTTCTAGCCGAAACTGTTCTCTCCAGCGCAACAACTTCTTTTGTTACAACCAGCAAAGGAGTAGCCACCATAACCGCTTTAACCAGTCTCTCTCTTCTTGAAGGAACAGTTCTTTCGATGCGCGGTTTATTTATTTCACCAATTAGAGTTGTGGGCGGCAGTTGTGGAGGCGTTACTACCCCGGCTTCTTTTTGAATTTCCCCTAAAAGCTGCCTGGACTTAGCATGGGTTGGATCTTCTTTGAGAGCCTCGTTTAAATAATAAATCGCACTTTCGTTTTCCCCTAAAAAATACTTATTAACTGCCCGCTCATACATCTCATCGGCCGTTTGGGCAAGAGCAGCGGTACAAAAGAATAAAAGCAAGATTAAAGCTGCCAGTCTTTTCATGAAAATACCCCTATTTCTTCTCAAGCTTGAGAATTGTTTCTAATTTTCGCTTCAATTGCAAAGCCTGTTCGTTTTTAGGCTCTTTTGCCAGCGCCAAATTTATTTGGACCAACGCATCCTTATATTTTCCAACAGTAACAAATTTCATGGCCTCTCCCAGATAAGCCCGCGCCTCTTCTTTGGCTTGTGAAATTAATTGGGACTCCATTTTTGATTGGGCTTCACTTTGGAGTCGTAAGGCATCAATGTTGGTTGGCTCAAGCACCAGCGCTCTTGAAAATAAAGTTATAGCTTCAAGATAATTTTTTTGCAGCATATATTTTTTACCGGAGGCAAGGATTTCTTCCACCGAACGGCCTTCTTGCGCCTTAATTTCGAGATAAACATTTTCAAAATCCAGTTTCTCTAAACTGATTTGCGCTTGATAATATAACCTGCGCGCCTCTTCATTCTTTGGATCAAGCAGAATAACTTTTTCAAATTTTAGCATCGCAGCAGCAAACTGTTTTTGTTCAAAATAGGCTTTCCCCAAACTTAGGTTTTCGATGATTAATTTCTTTGCCCGATCAGCTTCACCAAAAAGAATGCTGATACTAAATTGATGGGTTTGCCCCAGGTAAGCCTGATCAAAATAGGCATAATCAAATGAAAAAAGATTTGCTCTCAGGCCAATACCAGTATGGAAAAGCCCCCCCGAATAACCGGCACGGAGGGATAAAAAGTTTTGCATGGTATATTCCGCACCAATATTCAAGATTGTGCTGTCAGAATATAGATTGAGGTCAGAAGCGATGGTAATGTCTTCATCAAACAACTTAGAATACACTGCACCCCCAACATTTAAAGAGGTAGGTAATGGGGTGTTTTCAGTAATATAAGTTAAGCCTGATCCAAGGTTTAGAATGGATGCCCCAAGAGAATAATTGGCACTCGGCTGTAGAAACACTCCCAAGTCCAAGGCTAAACAAGAAGCAGCATTGCTTTCTAACTTTTCAGAAACCGTCTTTAAGCCCAAACCAACAGAAAGCATCTGGTTAATGCGTTGCCCAAAGGATAAACAGAGGGCGGAAGAAGAGGTATTAAAAAGAGAAGTAGCTGAACCATTTTGATCGTAGCCTTGGATATCTCCTGAGCTAAGTCCCGAATAACTTATTCCCAAAACACCTTGCGGGATTGGATAAACTGCCCCCACCACTGTATGGTCTAACTCTAAGAACCATTTATTCTGCATGGTTAAAATTTCTGGAAAAGATAATTGCGCTAAACCAGCTGGATTAAAAAATAGGGTTGAGGCATCCGACGCTATTGCCGTATAGGCATTTCCCATTCCGAGTGGTCTTGCCCCAGCTTTTAATTTTAAGAATTCAACCCCATAGCTACCGCCCGCGGCAGCAAAAGCCGTACTGCAAAAGAACAAGAGTAGAAAGATAATAATATATTGTTTTCTCATCGTACAACTACCAACTTACCCTTCTTTGTATCAGCACTACTGGAAATAACATATAGGTATAAACCGCTGCGCAAACCTTCTCCGCTTTCATTCTTCACGTCCCAAGTCTTTTGGCCATCACCATCGGTTTCCTGGATAGTTTTTACTAGTTCCCCAGAAACAGAATAAATCCTTATGGTGCATTGCGCCGCCAAATTAGTAAAAGTAATGATGGTATGCCCACTGCTCGGTTTAAAGGGGTTTGGAAAAGAATAGGCGCTGGACAAATCAAGCGCTGGGGTAGACATAATTGTGTAAACAGAAAAAGTATTGACTGGGGCATACACATAATTACTGGCAGCATTAACTGCCGAATCTGGCACCCTCACCCACAGAGAATTAGTTTCATCTAAACGATAAAGCAGCAAATCAGTCTCGCGCAACGCTGGAAGCGTGCTATCAACAAAACCATCACCATCAAGATCATCATAATGCAAAGCTAAGATCGCCGATTCAGCAAAACGAGTAGACACATGCGTGCCGGAGGCATCATATAAGGCGAATTCGGTAATACTGGACTCAACAGGATAATGAAAAGGATTCCCTTCCGCCAAAACCTTATTAATGGCGGTGGTTATTGCTGTTGGGTTAACGTAAAGCGGGGAAGTCCGCGGGCTACGATTGATTGCCACCGAACCATCAAAGGGCAAGGTTTGGGTACCCAAATCAACATACGCATTCCTGTCACTCGAATATATTATATTTTCGCGTGTGTGATCAAAGACGGCAACAAAACTCCAACTTTCGGCAGAGAGCAAAGTGATTAAATCAGTATTCCGTGCAGAGGCATCAAATGAAGCTTGATAAGTATATCCTTTGGTTAAACTGGCTGATGGAGTAAAAGTAAAATTTCTGGATAGAGCGTCGAAAGTAGCTGTCCCAGAAATTAACATATCGATTGAATTTCCCGAATTATCCCGAATGGCTTTTAGAGTAAAAGCATTGAGAGTAACCGAGCTATCCATGTTTTGGCTAAACTGCGCCCTAACTACGGCCTCAGGAGAGATGTTAATCGCATCGTTACTTGGGGAAACAGTGAGTATAGTTGGTCTGACCATTTCTCCGCTAATTGTAAAAGCATCAGAGGTTGCAATCGTTAAGCCTTCCGCAGATACCAATAGTGTGTAACCACTCCCGCTCCTATTAATGTATAGGTCATTAAATGCCACTACCCCCGCTGAAGCAGTTTGGGTTAAAGTCCCAAAGATTGTCCCAGTAGAAGGATTATTCTGGATTGAAATAACAACGCGCGTAGTGCTGTCATTATCCATTGTATTTCCAAAGCGATCTTGCACATATATTCTTACCTCAGGAGTAATAATGTTACCAGCAATAGAATCCGCTGGCTGTACGCCAAAAACCAATTTTGCCGCCGGAGCTCGATTTATATCAAAAGCGTTTGAACTAGCCGAAATCAGCCCTTCTGAACTAGCAATTAAAGTGTAGCCATTCCCCCATTGATTAATAGATAGATCTGCAAAGCGAGTAACACCTGACACAGAAGTTTCACTTGTTGTCCCACTTAAGTGGCCAGAAGATGGATTGTTATTTATAGCAATAATAACTTCGGTTGAGTTTTCGTTGGTCATCACAATGCCATACTGGTTTTTAATAGTCACTTCAACTGAAGGGGTAATTACCGAGTTTATTTCTGCCGTACTAGGATGAGTTAAAATACCAAGCATGTATTTGGGTCCAAAACCAATGGCAACTTGCGTTGATGCCTCAGAAGTAATCGCTCCCTCAGTTGTTGCGCTAAGGCTGATGGTTCCAATTGATGCACAGCTAATATCTTCAAAAGCAACAACACCAGCAACCAATTGACGGGTAGTTGTTCCCAGCAAGGTTAACGAAGAAGGTAAAATGGTTATCGTCCCGTTGTCTGCCGAACGATTTCCATAGGAATCAAGACACCCAACTTCAAAACTCTCCCAAGTCGCCCCTGCCATAACAGATGAAGGCGGTTGTGCAATCCATTCAATCCGATTCCTTGCTCCTCCGCTCACTTCAACACTTAGTGCAAGGGTTGTCTCCAATGTTCCCTGAACAGCAGTAATTAAAGCTGCTTCCGATTTATACAATTTCATGGCGGCTGTGGCACGCCCACGATTAAAATTGAGCAAAGTGTTGGAGCCAAAAGCCACTGCACTGCTATTTTTATCCAGGCAGGTAGGTTCAGTCGTTGGATTAGTTGATGGATTGGCACCAGAAAAGACCAAATTTTTATCTCCATTGTAATTGATAGCAGGATTACCGTTTAAGTCACAGGATAAAACCGTAATAGTCTGGGATGCTCCCGCAGACATCGTAGAAGAACCGGTTATTCTTAATGCTTCTACCGTGGCAAAATGAATGTTGATTAGATCAGAAGCCCCTGTGCCAGTAACCCCGTCACTTGTTGCCGAAAGAGTTAATGCTTCCGCAGTATCGTAATATGTGATGTCCAAATACGCAGCCAAGCCCGCAACTGCATTCTTTACGGTAGTTCCCTCAAGCGAACAGACAGAGGGAGAAATATAAACACTACTAGTATCTACGGTCCGATTGCCATAAGCATCTAATATTTCAACTGCAAAAGGAGTCCAAATAGCTCCGGCATAAACCGAAGTGGCGGGTTCTGTTTCCCAACGCAATTTATTTTTTGTAGCCGCGGCCACCTCAACCGTCAGAATAAGGGAAGTAGGCGTTCCAATGGCTTCTTGAGAGGCACAGATATGTGCAGCTTCGGCACTATAAAGTTTCATCAAAGCAGTTGCAACTCCGCTTGAAAAATTGATAACCGATGCCGTCCCAAAAGCCTCGTCGGTCCCATAAGCATTCCTGCAGGTGGGATTAGTTATCGGATCAGTAGAGACATTAGCTCCGGCAAAAATGATATTTTTGTCTCCCGAATATCCTGTAGCTAGGTTACCAAATTCGTCATAGGCAGTTAAAGTAGTAGGATTCGATCCACCAGCGGTCATAGAGGCTTCGCCGGTGACCCCAAAATATGCCGCAGGCGCGGCAGTAAGGTTGAAAGCTTCAGAAGTTGCAGGGTCAAGATCGCTAGCAGAAATTCGCAAAGTATAGCCATTCCCAGCTTTGTTAATACTTAAACCTTCAAAGGTGGCTATCCCACCTACCACTGTTTTTGAAGAAATTCCAGACAAGACTCCACTCCCCGGATTGGATTCTATGGTAATAGAAATGGTGGTTGAAATATCGGTTGTATCAATATTTCCTAAAGAATCCAGCACGGCAACTTGAACAGCCGGCGTAATGCTTTGCCCCGCAATTGAAGTGGCGGGCTGGACTTCAAAAGTTAAAGAGGTTGGATCAGCTTTCCAGGCAGCATAGTGGTAAGTGCTTGTATTAGTATTTACTGAAGCATTATTGCCTATTTGAAATCCGTCTGCATCAAGTGACTGGATAAGATTGGCAGCCCGAGCCGTATTCACAAAATAATGCCCCCAATCACCGGTTACGTTATTGCTTCTAAGCACCCCAGCACTAGCTGCAGTCCTTTTAACCCAAGCTGAACCAGGACGAAAACCTAATCCCGTAATTGAACGGTCATCTGCTCCATTTCCAGTATACGAACCCACATCAAACTGCCCGCTGGTTTCTTTAAAAGCTATGTAATTATACAAAACCCCGGCCGCATTTACTTCGGCCGTAGAACCCACTTGAAATCCGTCAGCTTCTAATGCTTGGATACGATTTGAGGCATTGGCAGTTGCAGAAAAATAATTTGTTAAATCACCCGTCATAGAAGACGTCCTAAAAACTCCAAGATAGCCCCCATTAGCTTTTATGGCAACAAAATCAGGCTGAAAACCCAAACCATTTATGGAACGATTGTCCCCACCCGTTCCAGTATAAGCACCGGTAACAAAATTAGCCGAAGAATCACCCGTAAATGCAACCCATCTGTAATATGACCCGTTGGTATTTACCGTCGTACTCGAACCAAGAGTAAAACCATCTTGACTATATGATTTAATGCCTTCGGCAAAACCGGCTCCAGCATATGCATAATAGGCAGTATTATTGTCGCCAGTGTAGGGAGTTACAAATGCACCATAATTGGCATCATCGGATTTAACCATAATGTACTGGGGATTAAAACCAGGAACACTAATTACTTGGCCTGTTCCATTTCCCATATACCAACCGGTCCGCATTTTAAATGCTGAGGTAGGAGGAATAATAGATGCTCCCTTAAATAAAGCATAATAAAACTTCCGTCCAACCGCATTTACTTTTGTATCAGTTCCCACCTGAAAACCGTTAGCCTCAAATGATTGAATATTATTAATGGTGTTCGCTGTGCTAGTAAAATACTGAGTTTCATCCCCATAACTGCGATCAGTCCGCAAAACAGCTACATCAGTAGAAGAGGATTTAACGAAGCAAAACTCAGGAGCAAAACCTTCGACCGTGATGGAACGATTGTCTGTGCCATTCCCCTCATAACTCCCAACCGCAAAATTAGAGGACGCCTTAAATGCTACATAATAGTGCACTTCTCCTCCGGTATTAACATCTGAACTGTTACCAACCTGAAATCCATCTGCAATCAAAGCTTGAATACGATTTGACACCTGAATGCCTCCCGCAAAATAAGAAGTAGCATCCGGAGTCATCACAGAGGTCAGCCAAAAAGTATAAGAAGTGGTTTTGCGTTTTACCCAAACCATATCGGGTTGAAATCCGATGCCAGCAATGTTTAGATTGTCTACCCCAGTTCCTGTATATGAGCCAACTTTAAAATCACTCCCACCACTACCTCCTATCGCCACCCAGGTATAGCGGAGTGTATTGTAATTGACTTTAGCATCTGTTCCTAAAGTGAAACCATCCCCATCAAGCGAAGTGATACACCCATTTAAAACTCCTCCAGAAAAATCAAAATAAGCACTCTCATCTCCGGTCATAACTGAACTGCGCCAAACGGAGCGCTGAGCTCCATCTGTCTTCACTATGACAAGATCGGGCTGAAAACCTAAACCGGAAATAGATTTTCCAACACCAGTGCCAACGTAATAACCAGTTTTAATGTTGAAAGCGAAAACGGTAGATGAGAAAGCAAGAAGACAAAGTAGCAATACTAAATATTTTTTAATTAATGAGTACAATTGTTATTCCTTGCCTCGTATTATAACAAAGATTTATCTTTAAAGATATCCCGCAAATTGAAAGAAAAACTACTTTGGAGTATAATACAAAAAGATGTTAATTTCCATCTTAAAATCCAAAATTCACTTGGCTACTTTAACCGATACTTTACTGGATTATGAGGGCAGTATTGGGATTGATCCGGACTTATTAAAAGCTGCCGGAATTATTCCGGGAGAGAAAGTACATGTTTTAAATTATCACAATGGACACCGCCTCGAAACTTATGCCATTGAAGGAACCAAGGGCGAAGTTACTCTGCGCGGGCCAGCTGCTCGACTGGGCAAAAAAGGCGAAAAAGTCGTTATTATCGCCTACGGTTTGGCTGATCCAATCGAAGCTTCACTCATCAAACCAAAAATCGTCCACGTTGACGATAGGAACGAGATTAAATAACCGTTGGCAAACTTCATTGATCCCAGTAAAATCGAGGCTCTCTTATTAAAAGCCAAAAGCACTCCGCCCCAACAGATTACTGAGCTAATTAACAAGGCTAAAAAGCTCAAAGGCTTATCACCCGAAGAAACGGCAGTTCTACTAGAATGCCAAGACCAAGCCTTAATTGAACAAATCTATACCGCCGCTCGTGAAATCAAAGAAGCCATTTACGGAAAACGCTTGGTAATTTTTGCACCACTCTATATTTCCAATTATTGTGCCAATGACTGCCATTATTGCGGCTTTCGCACCAGCAACAAAGCCCTGAACCGCAAGCGCCTATCTATAGACGAAATTATCGGCGAAGTGGAAGCCATGGAAGAAGAAGGTCACAAAAGAATTTTGCTTTTGGCCGGTGAAGATGCCGTAGGCGGAAGTATTGAAAATCTGGAAAAAGTTATTCCCGCTATTTATGCCACTAAAAAGGGCCACGGCGAAATTAGACGCCTCAATGTTAACGTTGCCCCCATGTCGGTTGAAGATTTTAAAAGGCTTAAAAAAACAGGGATTGGGACTTATCAGCTTTTCCAGGAAACTTATCACCCGGATACTTTTAGAGCCATGCATCCTTCGGGTCCAAAAGCAGACTATTTAAACCATTTAACCGCTATGCATCGCGCCATGGAAGCCGGGATCAATGATGTTGGCATCGGCGTCTTATTTGGACTGCACGACTTTAAATTTGAAGTCTTAGCCCTACTCTTTCACGCTTTAGAACTCGAAAGACAATTTGGAGTTGGGCCACATACTATTAGTATTCCGCGGATCGAACCAGCCTTCAACACCCCTCTGGCCGACAATCCACCAGCCAAGGTTTCTGATGAAGACTTTAAAAAGTTAGTTGCTATTTTAAGACTAGCAGTCCCCTACACCGGAATTATCTTATCTACTCGCGAAAGCGCCCAAATGCGCAATCAGCTTTTTGGCTTAGGAGTTTCTCAAATTAGCGCTGGTTCCCGTACTAATCCCGGCGGATATCAAGCAGCTAAACAAGGAAACACAGATGCAGCCCAATTTTCTTTAAATGATGATCGTACTTTACTGGAAGTGATCAAAGATATTGCTAAAATGGGCTATAGCCCCAGTTTTTGTACTGCATGTTACCGATTAGGAAGAACCGGCAAAGATTTTATGGATCTAGCAAAACCGGGATTAATTCAGGAATACTGTTTGCCTAATTCTCTTTTTACTTTTAAAGAATATCTTCTTGATTACGCCGATGATGAGACCAGAAAATTAGGGGAACAGGTTATTATCCAACAGTTAGCCAATATTAAAAACAAAACCCGCCAGATTAAAGCCAAGGAAATCCTGCAATCTATTGAAACTGGCAGAAGAGATTTGTGTTTGTAGCTGAAATTATTCCTTTTTCCAGAAGATAACGTATTGCATGGGTTATCCATGTATTATGGTAAAACCACCAAACATTAATCCCCCTAATCCTTCGACCCCACCAAAGCCCAGTTGGGTCAGGAAAAAACATACCATTGCTTTTGTTAATTGGATGCAAAATCGCGGCCCTTTTCCGGCTTGCGAAATAACTGCTGATGTATCTACAATAGGGAAAATCCCTCGTGCCTCACTCTATTTAGGGTATATCCCAAAGTTGGGGATATTTAAAATCACTAAAGGAATAACAGTTGGCGGCATATATACCGTTGCAGGAAAAGATGAGGCCTCTGCTTCCGGCACAAACAAGATCCTGGTCATTCAAAAAATAGGCTCTGAGGATCAACATGAAATTTATCTTAGGAAAAACGAGATTAATCATCGCTCAGGTATACCAGTTGAAGTAGATATTACTTTTGTTAACAAAGCTTTATCTCCTTGGCTTAATCGAAAGGGACCAAAGCCACCTAGAGTAACGGCTATGTCCAATGAGATAGGAGTTATCCATCTTGGTACACATATGGGAAAATCGATAGAACTCTGTAGAGGCATTAAACCAGAAGCAGCCTATCAATTTGATTTTTTTGAGGAACCGCTTTATGAAACTACCAGCTTAGGATTAGACGTATATGATTGTTCGGATGGAGTTCTTGTTGATAGATATTATTTATTCTATTATGGTCATTCTTATACGAGCGCTTGCTCAAGATCTCTTGCCGAAAAAGACCATCAATCTCATTTTGGTAGAAGAGCACATTTAAGACCAAGTAAAGAGGCTAGAACTATCTCAACCTCCGTACGAGAAATCCTTGAAGAAAACACCCCTCTTTCCCTTACCCCCTTCCCTTTACTAATTTCTAATCATGGTTCTGCTCATTTAACAACACTTAGTAATGGGAGTCCGGTCGAATTGGGGGGATTGGGCTGCAGAAAAAGGCTAGCTGAGGGACGCTTAGAACAAAGAAACGATCAAATTGTTGCTCTAGTATATGAGCGGGGAGGAATAATTAATTGGTATGTCTTGAGGACAAAAGGCCAAATTTGCCCCCACCCTATTTCCCAAATTGCTGGAAAAAAGGGAACTTCTCAAGAAGTTAGTTCTATAATGGCAGAATTTGGCATATCTGCCGACGGAAAAATTGCCGATGAAACACCATTCACCACTTTTGAAAATGAAATTGCCCAATGTCCCCCCATGGAGGACCCATTTTACTTTGCCTGGTGGACGCATCGGCTTTTAACGGCTCATTTGATAATTTCAGGCGAAAGAGAATCCGTTTCTAAGGTTGCAAAAAAATTATGGTTAGTGGACAAGATCCCTCGTTCAGCACTAATGCTTTATATGCTTACAGCGGCAGAATTGCAAACTTTTTTTAACTTGCCGCCGACTATACGTTCCTTGCCGCCGTATCGCTCATATTTAGAATTATTTTCTGAACTTGATCGCCATCGCGGAGATTGCACCCTTTCCCGCCTAATTAAGGCTCTTTTTGTAGGGGGAGCAATAGCTCCTCGCAGCAGGTTTTCTCACCTAGTCCAGTTGGCTCGTGGATACGAAGTTGCGCAGAAAACCCCAGCCCTTCTTACTGCGCCTAATTTTGGGGATGACTTTGGAGAAGCATTGCGTTTTCTGCTGCTAATCAAAACAACGCGTCCTCTCTACGCACTATTTTACGCCTTAATCGTCCAAAACAAATTAGCTACTAAACAATTTCCCATGAAATTAGCCGGCGCGTATATCCTGTCAAAAAACGCGGCACGCTTTATAGAAGACGCCTCTTATGACCCGGCCGCATTAAGAAGCTCAAGCGGAGCAAAATATTCTCCAGATATTCTTTTCGCCGTGCGCGAATTGCTCGTCTCCCCTTTTGCCGGTGAAGACAAAAATGAATTACTGCAAAAATTAGCCGATAAGGCTAGAAAGCTACCCCGCTCCGAAGCCGAACTTAATGCTTTTGCTTTCGCGGCCCCTACCTTTAGCGATCCATTTTCTGCCGCCCGTTGGCTTTGTGTCCGGGGAATAGCCAGCTATAGCTTATCGCATCAATTAGCTTATCTGGAAAGGGCTGGGAAACTGCGTTTCAAATGCCACCGCGGAACCGAAATTATTTTAGCTGCTTACGACTATGCAGCTAGAAACATGTCACAAGTATTTCAAGATATTTCAAAAGCTATCCGCGAGCTTCCGGTCGGCACTCCACCAGAACCTTACAATCTAACGAAAGAGCTGCATGGAAAAGTCAACTGGAAAGAAGAGCGTTCAGGCAAACTAATCTCAGCTGAATTTATGTTTTGGGTAATAATTGCTTCTTTTCGGCTAAGCTGGTCAAGGTTTTTTGGTATTGCCCTAAAACGCGTTTCCCGGCAAACTCGGCAACGCGCCGCAGGAGGCAATTACGTCCCCTCTGGAGCCCCGGAAGCAGAAAAGTTTACCGGGCTAGAATCTCTAGTTAAAAAGAAGATAGAAGGGAAAAAGTATAAAGATCTAGAAATCGTCGAAATAGACTTGTTGCTTGAACAGGTCAAGAAAGGAAATGGAGGCGCGGAAGAACTGTTATCATATTTCTATAGCCCAATCATTCGGGCAGAAACCTTTAGATTTTGCAGAAAACACAGGCAATTAAATTTTGAACATTTATTATCTGTAGGTGAAGAAAATTTAATAACTATTGCCCAAAAATATGCCCCGGTTTTTGGAACCAAATTTAGCGGTTACTTGGGTCGTGGTTTAACTCTCTATTTTTATCGTGAACTAAAACACGAAGCCGGTATTGTCCGCCGGCCGGCTTATTTTATGGGACAAATTAATCGCGTTAGAAGAGAAATTAATGCGTTGTTAGAAGAAGATGGTCAAGCTCCATCTACCATAGTAATCGCCGCACGTCTGAAGATATCACCCGAAGAAGTTGATTTTACCCTCCAGAGGGCAGAAGAAGCATATTCAATGGATGCTCCTTTAGGCTTTGAAGATGAAGGCACTTTACACTCAAAGTTACCAGATGGTAAGGCCCAAACAGATAATCCAATTCTTGATACAGAAACTTGCCGAATCGTCCGACAAGCATTAGAAAATACCGAACTTCCTCCTAATCAAAGAAAAATATTAGAATTAAGATATATGGAAGACCCACCACTATCTCTTACTGAAGTTGGCTTACTATTTGGCCTTTCTCGCGAATGGATTCGACAATTAGAGATAAAAGGTTTAAAAGCCCTACGAGAAGGGTCTTATGCGAGTGCCCTGGCTGAATTGGCAAGTCCTGATTAAAATATTTCTTGCTATCAAAATTATGCAATGTTAAAATAATCCAAAGTTACCTCTTAAAATAAAAGGAGAAAAATTCATGTTAAATAGGCTAAAAATTGGGCTTCCTAAAGGTTCACTGCAAGAATCCACTTATGAATTATTTAAAAAAGCCGGTTGGAATATTAAAGGCTCGTCCCGTTCCTATTATCCCAGCGTTGACGACCCAGAACTGGAAATAATGTTAATTCGTTCACAAGAAATGGCTCGCTACGTAGAAAGCAATGTACTAGACTGTGGTTTGGCAGGAAGCGATTGGGTCCACGACTCCGGTTGCAAAGTGCGCACAGTGGCTGATTTGATATACGCCAAGCAAGGTTTACGCAAGGTGCGCTGGGTATTGGCCGTGCCAGAAGATTCCAAGATAAAAAGCGTAAAAGACTTGAGAGGGAAACGGATAGCCACGGAACTGGTAAAAACCACCGAAAAATATCTAAAAGCTAATAATGTAAAAGCTAAAGTTGAATTTTCCTGGGGGGCTACCGAAGCCAAACCCCCTGAGTTAGCTGATGCGATTGTAGAATTAACCGAAACCGGTTCTTCGCTCAAAGCCAATCATTTAAAAATCATTGATACCGTCCTTGAATCAAACACTGTAGTCATATCAAATAACGAATGTTTGGCAGATCCCTGGAAGAAAGAAAAGCTAAATAATCTGATTATGTTATTGCAAGGTGCATTGGTAGCGGAAACTAAAGTGGGTCTTAAGATGAATGTAATGAAGAGCCGCCTGCGAGAGTTACTAACCATACTTCCTGCCTTGCAAACCCCCACTATTGCCGAATTATCCAATGCTGATTGGGTAGATGTAGATACTGTAGTGGACGAAAAGACGGTTCGCGATTTAATTCCCAAACTAAAAAAAGCCGGTGCAAAAGGAATAGTAGAATATCCCTTAAATAAAGTTATTGCATGATTAGTCTATTTTAAAATCTGGCCCCAACATTCCTAATAGCTCATCACGCAACGATAATTCATTGCCTTTTTGACAGGCTTCCAATAATAGTCTTTGTTGAGAACTATCCATTCTCCCCAATAAGCCTCGGCGCTGGGCTACTGCAAGGCTCTTCACAAATCCAACCCGCCCTTCCATACTTAATAGTGAATCAAAATAAATATTTCTAATGCTTTCAGCTCCCAAACAGCCTAATAGCTCATCACGCAACGATAATTCATTGCCTTTTTGACAAGCTTCCAATAATAGTCTTTGTTGAAAACTATCCATTCTCCCCAATAAGCCTCGGCGCTGGGCGACAGTAAGGCTCTTCACAAATCCAACCCGCCCTTCCGTACCCGTACTTAATCCACGATTAAAATATGATCTATTAATAGATAACATCTTCATTTTCCTCCTATTTTTAGAAATAATTACCGCTCAGCGGAGAGCAATAAACCTCGCATATCTCTCGTTGTAATGTTAATAAGATTTCAATATATTTGTATTTCTACGAGGAATAATTTTAGATAAATCAATAGCCTAAGAAAACAAAGGATAATGTCCCTGATTATTATATCCCCTGTATGCCTGACTTCCCGATCTTCTACTCTAATTATTGTTTAAGCATAATCTGTATTAAATCAACCAGGTCTGCAACAGAAGTTACATCTTTAACTTTCTCTTCCGGAATATTAAGGTTGTATTTTTTATCTATGGCAGCAAAGATTTCAACCCCCGCTAGCGACTCAATCCCTAGGTCAGCAAACAAATTAGAATCATCTAATATTTTTTCGATGGGCAACTTAGTAATTTTCGCAATAATGGTCTTAATTTCTTTGGATAATTGGTCATTGGTAATTGGTTTTTTCTTGTTACTTGCATCTTGGTTATTGTTCATTTACCTCTATCTCCTTCCGTAGCAAATATTTTTTCACTTTCAGCAATCTAGTTTTGGGCAATTCTTCTTGGCGAAAAACAACTTTAGCAATTCGTTTATATTCTGGCAGAGTTTTATTTAATCCTTCGATGAACAAACGAATACTATTTTCCAAATCGGCTGATTTGGCAACTATTATCGCAGCTACTTGTTCATTGCCTCTTCTTCCTAAGGCGTTTTGCTTCGTTCCAATAATACACGCTTCTTTGATCTCAGGGCACCTGCCAAGCAGCGGTTCCAATTCCTCCGGATAAACATTAACCCCTGCTCCAGTCACAATCACATCTTTATTGCGACCAGTGATAAACAAATAGCCCTCTTCATCTAAATAGCCAACATCGCCGGTATACAGCCAACCATGTTTTAAAACTTCATTCGACAAATCTAATCGTTTATAATAGCCCTGCATAATATTTGGACCACTGGCTAATATTTCTCCCACCGGTTCACTGCCCGCAATTTTTATCTTCACATCCTGAATTGCTCTACCCACCGATCCAATCTTATTCTTTTTTAAAGTGCAACATGTAAGAATTGGAGACGATTCGGTTAATCCATATCCCTGGACAATGGCAAAACCTAATAATTCAAAATTTCTAATCAATTGCGGATCAATAGCTGCCCCACCTGTCACAAAAAAGCGAATTTTACCACCAAACTTTTTGTGAATAGCAGCAAACAATATTTTGCCAATATTTATCCCAATTAAAAATTTACTTACTTTGGAGATAAACAAAAGCACTGCAAACATTTTCCCCATTCCTTTATCATCTACTTCGCGCATAATCCCATCATAGATAAGCTGATATAGCAGAGGCACTCCGCACATAACGGTAACCCCGGTTTCCTGCATATTGCGAATAAGCACATACGATTTCAAACTTTCAGTATACGTAATAGAACAACCCAGCGAAAAAGCCCCCAAAAAACCACAGGTAGTTTCAAAAGTATGATGCAGAGGCAAAACCGACAAAAAATTATCCCCTGGCCCTAGCGGAAATAATTTCCCAACCGCCAAGACATTCGACATAATATTTTTATGGCTCAACATTACCCCTTTGGCATTCCCCGTTGTTCCAGAAGTATAGACAATGGCAGCTAAATCAGCGGGATTAACATTAAATTGAGGTATTTCTTTGGCTTCTAACTGATTGAAAGCTTCCATAACCAAAGTTAGACTTTCAAAGGTGGTTGCTTTTACCAAATCCACATACTTGGCAGAAAGAATAATCGCTTTAGCCTGGCAATCCTCAATAAAGACAAAAATATCCTCGCGCTTTAGCATGGCATCCAAGGGAACAGCTACAGCTCCCATGGCGCAAACGGCTAAATAGGAAATTGCCCATTCGGGCCGATTTTCGGATAAGATGACCACTCTATCCCCTGGTCCTACCCCAAGCTTAACCAAAGAAGATTGGACCTTTTCTACCAGAGGAATAACTTCGGAGAAAGTAATTTTACGCCAAATTTTTTCTTGGCGAATTTGAAAAGCAACATGATCTTTATGTTTTTGCGAGCAGAAAAAAAGCAGCTGTTGGAGTGTTTGCATTCCGGCCCAGATCCCCTGATTCCTTAATATCCATTACTGCGACAACATCCGCATGTACATTGGTCCGTAGATTAATCCAACGACAATTAAGTTTACGATAAAACTGATTAATATCCAGGAAACAATGATGGTTGCAGTAAACCA
Source organism: Candidatus Margulisiibacteriota bacterium (assembly GCA_041658745.1). Taxonomy (GTDB): domain Bacteria; phylum Margulisbacteria; class WOR-1; order O2-12-FULL-45-9; family O2-12-FULL-45-9; genus JASEHX01. The sequence goes on from JBAZZP010000004.1 coordinate 143,895, forward strand.
GGGAACTTTTCCTGTAGGAGTACCTAAAACCACCGGAAGACCAACAACTAGGATATACCCAGCATACAATCCAACTATAGATAAAAAAGCAAAACTTGGATAAAGAGCAAAGATTCCAACCACCCAAATGGGAGTTAATGAATAAATTAGTAATTTGGCAGCTGAGATTAAATCGGATTTTGATTCAAAGTATTGTGCCAGATAATTAACTAAATAGGCTGTAATAAAAATGGATGCCAATGTAAAAGCGTACTCAATAATTGCTCCCAACAAAGCCATAAAAAACGGCGCCCGAGCCACCACCCCTTCTTGCAAATGGACCCCAAATAAAGTAAGACCAATAAAACCACATAAAGATGGAATTGCTGCCATCGGGACAGCGTAATTGAGGTATAGTTGCTTAAGATTCGTAGTCTCTCCTTTTATTATTTCCCACGTCATTCCCGGTTTTAAAATAATATCTCTCGCCCGATCAATAATAGCTTTAATGTTTATATTCATAATGGTACCTCCATTTAAACTAGGCGGATTGTAGCATTATTAATCTTGTTATGACAAGCGTATTTTGCTACAATCGCGATGAGGTAAATTGCTTGTTTAAAAAGTCTTTAGTTTATATTATATTTGCAGCATTTTTCATACAAAATGCTTTCGCTTTTTATGGCACGCGCCCAATGGGTATGGGAAGCGCTTTTACCGCAGTAGCCAATGATGCCAATGCTGCTTACTGGAATCCTGCCGGTCTAGCCCTCAATCCCGAAGTGGTTGTTTCGGGATCAACCATGCTTAATAATCGTAACCAATGGGTTGGGGATAATGTTCTTTATTCAAAATTCTGCTACGAAATGGAAATGAGCCCCTTTGAGTGGGTAGCTGGTGTCGGGATAGCCTCCCTCTTAGCGCTAGAAAGCGCACAATATTTACATGAGCAAGGGATTTTGAAAACCGGTTGGAACAATGATGTACCAGCTACTTCCCGTGACCAATCGATGGCATCTCAAGTCAAAGGGACAGAAGAGGTGGTTAGCTTAAAAAAAACTGCCAAAGATGCTATTAAAAAGGTTTTCACAGGTGACAAGGCGCCCTCTCCTACTCCTTCGCCTACTCCTCCGCCTTCTCCCGTCTATGTCACTCCTGCCAGTTATTACCTGGCTCCTTTCGGCAACCCTTGGTATCGTCCTTATCGTCCTGATTATGAACCATATTGGGCCCCTCAACCAAAACACCACGAAACCAAAGCCCAGTTCGCCCTCGGTTTGGGTTGGATGAATGATTACAATCCTCCCTTGGATCAAAATAGCAATTGGTATACTTTATCAGTTGCCTCCGGCTTTGAACAAAGAGTAGCAGTTGGCGGCAATATCAATGTTTACAACTTAAAGAAAATTAGTACCGACATTTCCGGTCTGGGGGGAGATATTGATTTAGGAGTCATTGCAAAACCGGTAGAATATATTTCGCTGGGTCTCGTTACGAAGGGGATATTAACCACCAACATTTATTGGCAAGATGGAAGCCAAACTCGTTACGAAATGTTGGTTAATGCCGGTATTGCCATCCAACCAACCACCTTTTTAACTTTAGCCGCGGATGCGCATAATTTATTTAGGACCGCCACCACGTACCATTACGGGATTGAAGCCAATGTCCTCCCCGGTTTAATTGGCCGAGCTGGATTATCTGATGGTAGTAAAACCTGCGGTCTAAGCATCGTTGTTGGCCGAATTACGGTTGATTGGGCTTACCTTGGCGGATCATACAATCGCACCCACATGGTGGGGGCAAACATCCAACTATAATGATGTATTCAGAAATTCTCGATCCCAAAAGAACCAATACCTGGGGGAATCTTAACAATTTAAACCATCACCTACAAAAGGATTGGATCCACAAATATTTTCGTGAAATTATTCAAACCCTTGATCATTTACCCTCAGAAGAGCTAGAACCTTGGAACTTACTCGGTTATATCTGCATCGATAACAATCTCTACCTTGAAGCCGAAAAAATCTACGATGAACTATTCAAAAAAACCCAAAAAGATCGCGGAAATATTGGCATGCCGGCCTATTACCGCGGCATAACTCATTTTTTGCAGGGCCGTTTTCAAGACGCCTATAATGATTTTAAAGTATCTCGCCAATCCGATATCCATCTAAAAAGAATGAATGGCCCGGCCATAAAAGCCATTGCCTATATGGAAGAATTGATTATTCCCACTCGCGAAATCATCCGCAACAATCAAAACAAATTAATCAAAGATCTCAATGCTCCACGCAATATTGATCGGGTCTTTGGTGCCAATAAACTGCGGACCATCCACAAGTGGAATTCGGCCAGCCCTCTTTTTTCGCGTGGCATTTCACAAGGTGGCGGCTATTTTTTAACTCTGCGCAACGCACTTGGAGTTACTAAAGGGATAGCTATCGATCCGGGATATGATTTTTATTACATCCTGCGAGATCTGGGATTAGGCATACCCGATATTGACGCTATTATTATCACTCACGACCATGATGACCATACCGAATCGGTTGAAAGCATTTTATCCCTTCTGGCCAAATACAACGATCATAATGAGCAAAAGAAAACCAAAGTAATTGACGTCTTTGGATCAGCAGGGGTGTTGTTAAAATTTCATGGTTTACTTTCCGCTACCGATCTGTTTGGCAATAAAGAAATCAATTTTAGACTGCTAGTGCCAGGGTCAGAGATCACAGAAATTAACGGAATATCATTAGCAGAGAAACACGGATTTACCCTTTCAATTAAACCAGCGTACCATAATGAATGTTGGACCAATCAGGAATCGGCCATTGGACTGGTCATTCACACCAACATCCCCAATCCCAAAAATGGCGGCAATATTAGCATTGGCATTACCGGCGACACCCGCTTTGAATTTGGACTGGGAAGAGAATACAAAGAAAGTCAGGTGCTTCTCCTTAATATAGGCTCAATTGAAAAAGAAGAAGGCAAATTATTAAAACAACACTTGGGAATGCTGGGCTGTATTAATCTTTTAAAGGAAGCCCGCATCGGCAAACCACTGCTCGCTATCTTAACCGAGTTTGGAGAAGAGTTCTCTGGCAAACGAGAAACGATTAGTAAAATTATTGAGAATTGGGCCCAACCAATGGGGGGCAGTAAAAATAAGGACTTGAAAGTCATTCCAGCTGATGTAAACTTAGAAATCCGCCTAGACGATATGCACATCCGGGAAACTGACACGAACGTCTTTTTTCCCTACAATTTAATTGCGGTAGATGAAACGGACACCGAAACTTTGAAGTATCGGTTTAATGGGTAAATTTATCTTAATCCCTGACTTTAATTATTGAAATTTTCCCTGCTTTGCTTCGATAAATAGCTTGAGATGAGTATCCCATTATTACCATGCGCTGCTGGAAAAACTGATGGCTGTAAGATTTTAGAAATACAAAGAAAAATCTTAACTAATAGACGTCTTTCTACCCGCTTAAGCCGCAGAAATATTGATAATTTTACTTTTTCATCCCCTGATATGATAAAAGGGTTGTACATTCAAGGTTTATGTCCGACTAGCTCTGGGATAGTTGTTTTTATGGAAGTTGGCAACCGGCGGGACATGCAGCATGCCGACATCGCATATGAAGCAGGATATAATATTTACCACAGCGGTGGTGGTTATTGTGGCGACAGTGGTGAAGAAGTTGGAATACCTGAATTGATAGAACATACAGCTTGGGGATTTGTCCTTTCCCAAAGACGTGAAGGAATAAATTTTGATCCCGCTGCGGATTGGAGGGCTACCGAAGGATTACAAAGAAATAGTATTTATGGATTAATTCATGGAAGCACAAAGAAAGCAGAAACTGTTTTTTCCGTAATGCCTCATTCCGGACTAACTGGAAATATGCCAGTAGGATTTAGAGATCGATTTCTAGAAACGCTAGCAAGAAGCATTAGCCCACATTTTTCATTGCTTTGTGCCCCTCCTAGGGATTCGAGTAAAACAGCTTGGGAAATCATCCAGCTGCCTGTTGAAGAAGTAATTGCTCCCACCTGCCTTAGATGGCCAACAGAAGAAATGCTGGTGCATCAATTGATGCAAACTGGTGAAGATGTTCGCGCTCGCTACCAAGAATACGGATTTGCCATCGCGGAAAATTAATTTAAATTTTTGTATTTTTCCCTCACCACTTCCCGATCATCAATGGCGACTTTTTTGCCAGCAAAATCTTGGAATTTTTCATGCCCTCGACCAGCGATCAAAACCGTATCGTCTTCTTTGGCCATTCTTAAAGCTTTTTCGATTGCAGTTTTACGATCAATAATTGCTTCATACCTTTCCCTGATTCCCTGATCCCCCGATCCCCTGATCCCCGCCAAAACCTCTTCAACTATCTTCCCGGGATCCTCGCTATGTGGATCGTCGGTCGTTACAATCACATAATCAGCTAAATCGGCTGCAATCTTTCCCATAATCGGTCGCTTGGCTTTATCCCTATCCCCTGGACAACCAAAGACTAAAATTAGCTTCCCTTTAGTTAAAGGACGATAAGTTTCTAATAATTTCTGCATGCTATCGGGCGAATGGGCAAAATCGACTATTACAGTGAAGGGCTGACCACACTCAACTCGCTCAAATCGCCCGGGAATACTTTTTAATTTTTCGATCCCTTTCTTAATTGTGGCTTGGGGAATATGAAAGACCATTCCACACTGAAATGCCGCCGCAATATTATAAACATTCGGCAGTCCAATTAGAGGCGTATGGATTTCAAAACTATTTACCTTTAAACGCATATCTTTTTCGCGAATTAAGATATCATCCACTGTGGTATCAAACTCGTTATGTTTGGTGCTGCGCAACTCGTGCCTTGCTTGCGTTATCCCGTAGCTAATAATTTCCCCTTTAACTACTTCAATAATATCTTTGCTAGCTGGATCATCGACATTAACAATCGCAATCCCATCTGGCGGAAGCATGGCAAAAAGTTTCTTTTTAGCTTCTAAGTATTCTTCGGTGGTTTTGTGATAATCCAAATGATCATGGGACAAATTGGTAAAGATGGCAACCGCAAAATGGCAGCCGGTTACTCTCTCCTGCGCCAGAGCATGGGAAGAAACCTCCATCACACAATGCGTAACGCCCTGCTCTACCATTTCGGCGAGCATTCGTTGTAGATCCGATGATTCGGGAGTAGTCATGGCATTATCAATCGTGCCAATAATGCCCACTTTATAGCCAGCCGTTTCCAAAACTGAACGGATAAAATATGCTGTAGTAGTTTTTCCCTTGGTTCCAGTAATGCCAATCAGTTTTATTTTTTTACTGGGGTTATCATAAAAGTTACTGGCCATTTCGGCAAGCGCCCGGCGGGCAGAAACAACTTTTTCAAATTCAATTCCTTGGGGAACAGCAATGTTTTTTTCGGCAACGATTAATTTGGCCCCACTGGCAATTGCTTGGGGGATATAATCTACCCCATCCACTTTTGCACCTGGAATCGCAACAAATATATCGCCAGGTTTTACCTTGCGGGAATCATAAGTGATGCCACTAAATTGCATAAAATGCCACCTTACAATTCAGAAGTGGGGTAATGAGAAGTGGGAAATGGGTTAAGATATGAGAAGTGGGATATGGGATCATTTATTACTTCCAATTTCTAACTTCTCAATTCTTTTCTCACTTCTCATTTCTAATTACCCCTCTTCATTCCCCCAAAGAATCCTCAATCTTTCCTTTACTAATCAAACTGCGAAAGTTTTGCCATAACTTAAGTCCGATCTCTAGCCCATGGTAAAGTATATGGCTGTATGGAAAATCATAGGCACCGATATATTTCACCGTTTTCCCTTTAAAACCCTTTTTAAAACGATAAACTCCCCACAGCGGATGCTTTTCGTGCGGCTTGGCTGGAATCCCCCACAAATCATAAGTTTGCAGCTTTTTCTCTTTTGCCCATTTGATAATTTCCCAATGCAGCAAATGGTTGGGCATCACATTGCGCGCTTCAGACGCCGATGCCCCATACATGTACCAGAGACGGGTTCCAAAATTAAAAACAATCACCGCCCCCACTGGCTTATCATTATGATAGGCAATAAAATTGGTTCCTAATCCATTATCGAGCATTATTTCACGAATCTTTTGGTAGTAGCGCAGGGGGTGAATAATAAAGTTATCGCGTTTGGCAGTTTCGAGATATAACTGATAAAAAGCCGCAACGCCTTGCTCGCTTTTATCTTCGCGCACTACAACGCCTTTTTTTTCGGCTAAACGGATATTGTAACGGGTTTTTTCTTCAAAACTTTTAAGCAGTGTCTCTAAGTCTGGACGAATATCGAGTAGTATGGTTGCTCGCGGTTGCACCTGCTTAGATGATTTTTCAAAACCCATTTTATGCAAAGCATCTAATACATCCTTGCGATCTTCTTCGATGGCCGGATCAATCTTAAAAGAAACAGCATGCTGTTTATCAGCTTCTTTTTCGATAGCTGACAATAAAAAATGCAAGGCTTCAGCCTTAGAATATTTTACGATTGGTCCTCTAGGAGCATAAAAAAGACAATGTTTTAGATAGGGAATTTCTCTTTTTAAAATCGATACCCCAGCTATTATCTTACCCCGCCCCGAGCCAGTCGAGGGGCCATTTTCTTCCACCGCAATCCGGATGGGCTGCCAACCAAAACAACCCTTTAGCTCGCCCCACTCATACGACTGCAGCACTTCAGGATCAGTTTGAGATGAAACAAACTCATTCCAACGGTCCTTATCGGCAAAAGTAATAATTTTTGAATTCATGTTATAATTATAACATGCTTCTCCTAATCGATAACTATGACTCATTTACTTACAACATTGCCCAATATTTGGGTGAATTAGGCCAAAATCCAACAGTTATCCGCAACGATAAAATTACAATCTTTGATATCGAACAAATGGCCCCGGAAAGAATATTGATCTCCCCTGGTCCCGGCAAACCGTCAGATGCCGGCATTTCCTGTGCGGTGATTAAGCATTTTGCTGGTAAAGTGCCCATTTTAGGAGTCTGCTTAGGCCATCAAGCCATTGGGGAAGTCTTTGGAGGCAAAGTTGTGCGGGCCAAGAACCTGATGCATGGAAAAACCTCTCCTATTCACCATGACGGTAAAAGCATCTTTAAAGGATTGCCCAATCCTTTTACGGCCACACGTTATCATTCGCTAATCGTTGACAAGGAAAGTTTACCTGATTGTCTAGAGATCAGCGCATATGCAGACAAAGATGAGATTATGGGGCTGCGACACAAACAATATAAAATTGAAGGGGTCCAATTCCACCCCGAATCTATTTTGACGTCTTCGGGGATGCAACTGCTGGGGAACTTTTTGTCTCTGTAGCCTTCGGAGTTTGATCGGTTTTTTTTGTTTCGAGCCCCATATTCCGCGTACCATAATCAGTGACATGAAAACCAGATCCCTTAAAAACAATCCCAGCCGGTGATATTAAACGACGAACGGCACCTTTACATTTGGGACAAGTTTTTAGTGGCTCTTCTGTCATCCCCTGCTTTATTTCAAAAACATTTTCACATTTCATGCATTTGTAATCGTAGAGTGGCATAATATTTAGCCTACAATTCTTTCCAGCCCACCCATATATGGCTGCAGAGCAGAAGGAACAACAATTGATCCATCGGCTTGCTGGTAATTATCTAAAATTGCCGCAAAAGTTCGCCCAACCGCCAAACCAGAACCATTAATAGTGTGTAAAAATTCGGTTTTGGACTGCACGGTCGATCGATAGCGAATTGCCCCGCGCCGAGCCTGGAAGGCTTCAAAATTAGAGCAGGAAGAAATTTCGCGATAACTATTTTCGGAAGGGAACCAGACTTCAATATCATAAGTTTTAGCCGAAGAAAAACCCAAGTCACCTGAACTTAAGGCTACCACTCGATAAGGCAAGGCTAATTTCTGCAAAATCGACTCGGCATCATTGGTTAGTTTTTCAAGTTCATTATACGAATTTTCGGGCTCCACAAATTTTACCAGCTCAACCTTGTTAAATTGGTGCTGGCGAATGATTCCTTTTACATCTTTACCATATGATCCAGCTTCGCGACGGAAACAAGGCGAATAACAGCAATAGCTAATGGGCAAATTTTCGGCCGGCAAAATTTCGTCACGATATAAGTTGGTCACCGATACTTCGGCCGTAGGAATTAGATACAAATCATCATCGCGGCAACGGAATAATTCTTCTTCAAACTTTGGCAGCTGCCCGGTACTGGTCATACTTTTCGTGTTTACAAGAACCGGGGTAAAAACTTCGGTATAACCATTTTCGCGGGTGTGCGTATCAAGCATTAAATTGATAATGGCTCTTTCAAGCAAAGCGCCTACCCCTTTATAAATCACAAACCGGCTACCGGCAATTTTGGCAGCGCGGTCAAAATCTAAGATATCTAGTTTTTCACCCAGTTCATCGTGGGATTTTAGTTTGAAGTCATAGTCTTTTTTGGATCCCCAACTACGCACTTCCAAATTATCGCGGGCATCCACCCCTACCGGCACTGACATGTGCGGAATGTTGGGAATCTCGAGGGCAATAGCACTTATTCTTTGTTCAAATTCGCTTTGTTTTGCATCCAGTTCTTTGATCCGTCCGGAGATTGATTTAACTTCATTGATCAAATCATCCGCCGGCTCTTTTTTTTGTTTGCGCTCTCCAACTTGCTCGGACAATGCGTTACGGCGAGCTTTCAAAGTATCGGCTTCAGCCACAACTTTTCGCCATTCTTCATCCAAAGTTAAAAAGTTATCCACCATCGAAGCATCGGCCTTACGATTTTTGAGTCCTTTGCGGATGGCATCTGGATTATTGCGGATTAATTTTGGGTCTAACATCAAATAAAAGTATAGCAAATCCACTGAAATTTGGCTAATGAATGGAAGATATCAAAACATAGGGTAATTGCCCTAGGAGAAATTATGATCTTTTCCGTTGAAAAAGCCCGCTCTGCTTACAGATGGATTAAGGCCACTACAGCCTGTACAAATAAAGAAGCTCCAATTGGGATAATCAAACGATTCAGCCTGTACGCCCCAGTAGGATTAAGAATTTGTATAAGCTATCCAAAAAGCAGCATTGCAACTGCAAAACAAACACCTCACAACTTCAAATTAACCGATTTTGAAACAGCTTTGCCGCTTCATTCGGAGTCAGTTGGACTATATTATTCATTTTTCCCATATTTCTTAGCAACATTTTTAATCTTGAAAGACCACGAAACAGTTAAAAAAGGGTTAAGGGGAATGAGCGCACTAGTTGATATCAGCCACGCTATTTACCAGCAATATCCCGGTAAATATCCTTTTGGACCCAAAGAAGCACATCTCTCATGGCATAAACCGGCCGATTTAGCGTTACGTTTATACTATGCAGTAGACCCAAGGCGTAACAATGTTTTCCCCAGTTTACATGTCGGCATGACCGCTTTTATTGGATTAGTTCTTTTACATGGCGGTTATGAGCGAGCAGCACACGTCATGTTACGATGGTCAGCACTAATTTCGGCGTCTACTTTGGCAGTTAAACAACACTTTCAAGTAGATATTATTGCCGCCTGGGTTTTGGCCAGTAGAGTCCATTATTTTTTCTTGGAGACCAACCAAACCAATGCAGCGGCCATGGCCGCTATCAAAGATGAAACATTAATGGCATGTAAAAACTTGATTGCAGGTAATTACTCTCCTCCTTTGGAAAACAATGCTTCCCCAGCTTTCCATATTCATCCCGCAATCTTTGCGGGAGCCGAACAAGTTGAGGGAATAGAATCTATCAATCCGATTTACTGGGAAATTTTAAAAAGTACATTGGCCCTAACAAAGTAAAGCAAAAAGAAAAGAATAAATAAAACAAATAAAATGAAATTAATTAATAAAGGAGACGAAAGGTATTTGTGAGGGTTAAATCTAGAACCTGTAAGGAGGGAGATTAACCAGCATAAGTTATAGAAAACAGGGAGGCAACAAACAAATGAGAATACCGGCAATTGGACTTTTGGCCTTCGCAATGATGGCATGTGTAAAAGGGAAAGACACAGGGGACACATCAAAAACCAATGATTCTGGTCAACCAAATGATTCTGGTCAACCAGTAGAAAACATTGGATCAAATACTCCAATTGATGATCAATTTGATTCATTTAATTCAGATATTTGGGAGAAATCGAACGGCTGGTCAAATGGCGCTCCCTTTGCGGTTGGATGGCAAAGTGATAATGTTATTTTTGAAAATGGAAAAATGATCCTTAAACTTGACGATGAAGGCTGTCCTTCTAGTTGCTCAGATCAGCCCTATGCTTCGGGAGAATATCGAACAATCGATTTTTATGGTTATGGGCTCTATGAAACATCCATGCAGGCCGTTGATAAAAGTGGCGTTGTAGCTGCATTTTTCCTATATACCGGACCATATTTTGGGGATGATTGGGAAGAGATTGACATTGAAATTCCCGGCATGTTGGTTTCACAATATCAAGTAAATTTTACTGCCAATAATGTGGGGGGACATGAGAAGGTAATTGACTTAGAATTTAATGCTTCTGCCGATTTTCACACCTATAGCATCGAATGGCTGCCGGATCAAATTAATTGGTACGTTGATGATACACTGGTAAACAGCGTTGACGGCACCGTTCCAGACACTGCCATGAAAGTTTATCAGAATTTCTGGACTGGTGATGATGAATGGTTAGGAACACTCGATTATACAGGCCCGCTGCAAGTTTTATACGATTGGACGAGCTATACTCCATACACCAACTAATCCACAAATTTATCGATACTGGGGAGCAAGATGGTAAAAACCAATTTCGATTGCATATCGTAGGTTGGCTCACCTTTATCCTCAAATTCCATTTCAATACCAGAAAATATCCCATGCGGCACATTAACATCCACCAGCTTCAAACAATACTGGCCAGATTGAAGATGACCAAGCTTCGATTTCGCCAGCTGTTCTGCTGAAAAATTAGGATTCTTTTCGGCCTGCAGATTAAAAACAAGGCTATTCGACGACGGCGCACTGCCAAAGCCACAAAGAAAGATACACAGTAACATAGAGACAAAGAAAAATACTACTGTTCTATTCATTGCTTGCTCCACTTTGTTCCCAGAGGCGTATCTTCAATAGCAACACCCATAGCAGATAGTTCACCGCGAATCCGGTCAGCCGTAGCAAAATCTTTGGCAGAACGAGCTCTATTGCGCTCCGCAATTAAAGCTTCAATCTCTTTGTTTTCATTCTGCTGACTGATATCTGTTCCCTGATTTTCTCTCTCTGTTCTCTGCTTTCTGTTTTCTATCTTCATCCCCAATATATGACAAAGCTCTAGTACGCTCTTTTTCATAATCTCCAAACACTCTTTTTCAGTGTCGCCTTCGGCTAAAGTCTTGTTACAAAAGTGGATCATATCAAAAATGGCAGCAATCGCTCCGGCTGTATTAAAGTCATCATCCATGGCAGCCATAAACTGATCCTTAAAATGGCGCAATTCTTCGCCCATGTCCTTTGATTCAATTACGGGAGCATGATCGGTTGTTTTTGAGATTAAAAAGTCTAAGTTTTCAATAAATTTTACGATCCGCCCATAAGCTTCCTGGCTGCTCAAAAGTTCGGTATCGCTATAATTAATCGGACTGCGATAATGGGTTTGCAATAAAAAGAAACGAACAACCATCGGATCAAACTTAGCCAATATATCTTTTACCGTAAAAAAGTTACCGAGCGATTTAGACATTTTTTGCTTATTAATATTTACAAAACCATTGTGCACCCAATATTTTACCCAAGGTTTGCCAGTAACACCTTCTGTTTGGGCAATTTCATTTTCATGATGCGGAAAAATCAAATCCATTCCTCCGCCGTGAATATCAAACTGCTCCCCCAAATATTTACAGGACATGGCCGAACATTCAATATGCCAGCCTGGTCGGCCTTTTCCCCACGGACTATCCCAAGAAGGTTCGCCTTCTTTAGCTGTTTTCCAAAGAGCAAAATCAAAGGGGCTCTTTTTTCTCTCATCCACTCCCACCCTTGCCCCCGCTTCCATGTCTTCTAATTTGCGCTTTGATAGTTTTCCATAATCGACAAATCGGGCAACTTCAAAGTAGACATCCCCAGCTAAAACATATGCATATCCCTTCTTAATCAGTCTTTCAATCCATCCAAGCATCTCAGCAATATGTTCTGTGGCCTTTGGGTATATGTCAGCTCTGTTAACGTTTAACTTATCCATCACTTCAAAGTAAGACTGAATGTATTTTTCAGCCATCTCCGAACTACTAACTCCCAACTCATGACTCTTCTTTATAATCTTATCGTCCACGTCAGTAAAGTTTTGGACAGATTGAACTTTATAGCCAGAATTTTCTAAATAACGCCTAATCACATCAAAAGTAATATAGGCACGAGCATGGCCAATATGAGTTTCATCATAAGGAGTAATACCGCAGACGTACATTTTTACATTAGGAGGGTTAAGAGGAGCGAATTCTTCTTTTCGACCGCTGAGGGTATTAAAAATAGATAAAGCCATTAGTTCATCTTTTTTCTTCTAGCGCTTTAATCCGCTGGTTGAGTTCTTCAATTGCTTTGTGGATTGGATCTGGCAGTGCTCCATGTTCAAGAGGATCGAGTCGGCGGCCTTCCTGTCTTATGATCCAAGCTGGATTACCAACCACTGTTGTATCTTCAGGAATTGATTTGGTGACAACCGCGCCGGCACCGATGCGGGCATTATCACCAATTTGAATCGGGCCCAAAACAATTGCCCCCGCCCCAATTACAACGTTATTGCCAATAGTAGGATGGCGTTTGCCTTTCTCTTTGCCAGTTCCTCCCAAAGTAACTCCTTGGTAGATAGTAACATCGTTGCCAATTATGGTCGTTTCCCCCACCACCACACCAGCTCCATGATCGATAAATACCCGGCTACCTAGCTTTGCTCCCGGATGAATTTCGATACCGGTCAGCAAACGAGCAATTTGCGAAATTAAACGCGGAATCACTGGAATATGGGCTCGATAAAATAGATTGGCTAGGCGCTGGAACCAAATTGCCCACAAACCTTGGTATAACAAAACCTCAAAAATATTACCGGCTGCAGGATCTTTATCAAAAATAACTTTAATATCACTAAACATTTGTTTCTCCTACCTTCGATCAAAAAATGGATTCTTGCCGCTGGCTGAAAGTGGGATTCCATATGCAATTACCGTTTCTTTACCGAGTAAGCCAAGTTCAATCGCCGCTTTTCCCACCGAATACATAATTCGATTGTCTACCCGATGATCCATAGCAACTGAAACAGCTGATCCAACAGCTATTCCCAAATCGCCGGGATTAAAGGCACAAAGTGCCCCAGCCTTTTCAGCCGCAGCACAATTTTCATAGCCGCAAAAAGAGCAATATTTAAGCCCAATGGTCTGTTTTTTTGTCCCTAGTACAACAACAGCATTGGCACTTAGAATGTTTTCTGAATCACGTAGAAAAGTAGGATGTTTTTCTCTGTCCCCAATTTCTTTCATCTTGTTAGACAATTTCTTGATATCCGCTCCGCTGACAATGCACATAGCTAGAAGATCAATTCCTTTGCCCTTTGGCGCCGTCTTGGCTGCCAAACACATTTCTTCTGCGATTCTTAAAACCACTTTCTCCATTTTATACCTTCTTCACCTTCACGGGCCCTCATGGGCCTTCTCTCCTACCCCACCATTTTGTCAAATTTATCCAACTGTTCCTGCGTCCCAATTACCACCAACACATCGCTACGTTCAATTTTAGAAACAGCTAAGGGTTGCAGATCAAATCCCCCATCGGGTTTGCGGATAGCAAGTATAGTTGCTCCCGAATTTTGACGGATAGAAGATTCGGCCAAAGTTTTTCCAGCCAGCGGTGATTTTTCGGGAACAGCGATTTCACGCAAACTAAATTCAAGTTGGCCACCATGCATCACCATATCTAAAAAGTCGCTCGCTACTGGCTTAAGGGCCAGCGCAGCCATACGTTTACCAGAGATAAAATAAGGGGCAACCACACGATTGGCGCCAGCCATACGTAGTTTTTCAGCAGAATCTTTGCCACTGGCACGTGCCACAATATAAATACTAGGATTAGCCGCCCGGGCCGATAAAGTTACAAAAACATTTTCCATATCAGAGTCGGCACAAGCAAGGAGCCCCTTTGCCCGTTTTATTCCAGCATTATCCAAGTTGCCATTAGCGGTGGGATCACCAACAATGTAGGGAACGTTTTTGGATTCTAGTTCATCAGCTGTGCTAATTTTAATATCAACTACTGCACAGGGTATTTTGGCAGCAACCAGTTCTCCCAAAACTTGGTGGCCCACCCGGCCAAATCCGCTGATAATGTAATGGTCTTTTATGCTCTGCAGTTGTTTTTCCATCCTTCTTTTCCTCCTATAACCCAAAATATGTCCTTCTACGATCATTTCGCCAAATTGGCCGACCGAATACAAAGCCGTACCAACCCCACCCACAATTAAAAACATGGTAAAGACGCGTCCGGCATCAGATAGACTATGAACTTCCTCAAATCCAATGGTAAATAAGGTGATAACTAGCATATAGCCAGCATCTAGTAGCGACCACCCTTCTATGCGGGTATACCAAAACAATCCAGCACTAACGATTGCAAACAATATGATTGTTGGGACAATTAATCTTCTTAATGGGTTCATTTTAATAAATATATCGTAAAATCACCGGCATGGTAATCATGCCGCAACAAATATTTCGGGCAGATAAACTTACAAAAACTAATGATCTCTTCGGGCCTGAAATAAAAGTAGCGACTCATCGTCTGAGTCTCAGTTTCCATCCCCGACAAAATCCCCTCGCTCAAGAAGTTTACCGCTACTCCATAGTTTACCAGATCATACATTCTAAGCAACATCGATTTTACAAACTCCATATGGCTAGAATTATCGGTTGCCAAGATATTAAAAATTCCGCAGCAAAAAATATAATCGTATTTAGGAATATAGCGGTCCTGCAAGATGTCTTTTACTTCAAATTTGGCTTCGCGGTATTTTTTCTTGGCTGCTTCAATTAGTTTGGGAGCGATATCGATGCCGGTGTAATTCAACCGATTGCGTTTAAGGATACCATCATTCTTAAAAAAACCGTATAAGTCTCCCAAACCACAGCCTACATCTAAAATCGATACATCCGCAGCCTTTTTACCATAAATTAGTATTTCCTTAAGTACCTGGAAACGTAGTTTTTGGCTTTCGGGGCTGTTCCAATCAAGAGCCAAATGGTTAGGGCCATGCTTCTCCAGCAGATTTTCAAAGTAATCAATTTGGGCTTGGTTGTGCATAATTTATTATAGCAAGAAATGATGAAATTATCATAATCTTATACCGAAAGATATTTGGTAGTAATTTGATTATAGCAGGAGTTTGTTTTTTATGGTTAGTACAATTAGACCAACAGCATCCTCAACAATGGCATATCCATCAAGTTTACTTCTCGGTTTCGAGCGGGTAAAAATTGACCCTAAACTTAGATTTGTCATGCCAGCAAGATATAGGAGACTAATCCCACAAGGATTAATCCTTGTGCCAATGTGTTTAAAAACACCTGTAAAAGGAAAAGAGATTTTAATAATTGCTTTACTAACTCAAAAGCAGTTTGAAGATAGGTATAATGCTCTAGAAACTCCAGATCTTCAAGAAAAACTAGCCCGAGGAAGTTTTGATGTGGAAATGGATGGAACAGGTAGAGTTCAAATTTCAAAAGAAATGAACGAAATATTTAATTTTAAAGCTGGCCGATACATTGTAATTGCCGGTGTGGGGACGCATTTACAAATATGGGACACAGCTGACTGGGCCAACAAACCCGCAATAACATTAACTCTAGGAATTAGTTAGTTTTCTTCCCTACCCTCGTCTTCAAATACATCACTAGCGAACCAATCCCTAGCAATGCAACCAAAAAGAGTAATATTATATTATGTGCAATTGTTGACACCAAAACCGTTACCACTGTAAAGATTACCGCAAAGAAGAAGGTTATAACTTGCAATATCCATTGGCTAATATCTCTGGCAAACGGGACAATTCCTAATATCGCTGAAATGGGGTTGAGGATCATAAAGAATCCGGCCCACATCATAAGAAAACCCATTACCCGTAAACCCCACAGCGAAAAGACAAATTCTGAATGCATGGTGGCAATCGCATCTTTGGGAGAATCGTGAAAGATGCGATAGAGGGTTGTTCCGCCTTGAATCGGATAAGCGATGATGGCACCGCCAGCTAATTTACCAAAAACGGTGGCATTTTTACCGGATTCAACTACTTTATAACTAATTTTGATATCGCCGATTTGCGGGTTAGACGGCGATCGGCCAAGATACAAATAATCATGGTTGCTGACACGACCAACTACAACAACATTACGGTCCAACATATCAACCGCAACAAATTGCGGCAAAGTAATATCATTGATGTTTAAAGAATAGGCCCCCAGTTTAGCCGTATTAATCCGATCACTATTTTCGCGAATCTGCATCGGTGGATTAAAATGCCCAGCGGTAATTTTAAAGTGAGTTGAGTCTTTTGGATTAATTACCCAGGCTTTATTATATGAGTATTTGGCTTCAGTGGTATTTGAATCTTTACTTTCAATCCAAGCATACATCTCAGCTTTTCTTTCAAAAGCCAGGTATTTGCCAGGCTTTAGATAATTATCCCCAATTTTTTCATCGGTTGTTATCTTGCCTTCAGCCGCCACTAATTTCCCTTGCAAATTAGCATTTAAACTAAAATCTTGGGCACTAATTATCACTGCCGTTTGAGCAAATTTAGAAAAATCGGGACGACCCTCATTCCAATACAGAATTCCAAAAGAAGAAAAGAAAAGAATCAGTCCTAAAGCCGCCCCACCAAAAGAATTCATAATTCTACCAAACATAATTTTCCCTCCTCACAATAATATTGAAGTGAGGTAATTAGAAATGGGAAGTGAGTATAGAATTGAGAAATTGGAGGTGGGGAATAAATCCACACATCTCATATCCCACTTCATAACCCACATCACACATCTATTTACCCCACTTCCTAAATCAATCCATCCTTGATCATTTGTTCAGCAATTAAAACCGCGTTGAGGGCTGCGCCACGGCGCAGATTATCGGACACAATCCACATTTCAATCCCGTTTTCTTGCGAAATATCCTCCCGAATACGCCCAACAAAAGTTTCGTTGCGTCCAGCACAGTCAATCGGCGTGGGATATTCACCTTTGGACGGATCATCCACAATTTTAACCGTTGGGAAGGCAGCTAATAATTTACGCACATCGACAATAGAAATTTTCTTTTTGGTTTTTATATTGACCGATTCCGAGTGGCCAATGGCGACCGGCACACGCACACAAGTGGCCGTGACTTTGATAGTATTATCCTCAAAGATTTTTTGGGTTTCATTGACCATTTTCAATTCTTCTTTCGTATATCCATTCTCGGCAAACTGGTCGATTTGGGGAATAACGTTAAAAGCAATCTGCTTAGGTAAGTATTTTACAGCCACTTTGGCTTTGGGATTATCAAGCAGCGCCTTGGTCTGTTCATACATCTCTGCAATGGCTTCTTTCCCCCACCCCGAAGTTGACTGGTAGGTAGAAACAACAATCCTTTCAATTCCAACTGCATCATAGATTGGTTTCAGCGCCATTAGCATTTGGGCAGTGGAACAATTGGGATTAGCAATAATTCCTTTATGCCGTTTAATGGCTTGCGGATTTACTTCTGGCACAACCAAAGGAACAGCTGGATCCATTCTAAATTGAGAAGTATTATCAATTACCACACAACCGCGTTTGGCCGCTTCAGGAGCCAGAGTCGCTGAAATTTTGGCTCCCGCTGAAAACAAACCAATTTCCATCCCTTGGAATGATTCGGGAGTAGCTACTTCAACTGTGTATTCTTTACCTTGAAAGGCTACCGTTTGACCGGCAGTGCGCTCAGAAGCCAGCGGCAAAAACTTATTTACTGGGAAATTTTGCTCTTCCAGCACTTTGATCATTTCTTTTCCCACCATCCCCGTCGCCCCTAGCACACAAACATTGTATTTTTTAGCCATTTTCTTATTCCTTCCCTAGTTAATCTGGATTAAATTATATCACAATCTATGCTATAATTTTAACAGCATGCAAGAAAGCATAAAAAAACAACTCCAAGATAGCATTGAGGTTAAAAAGCAGGTCATCTCTTCCCTTGTTCCCCAAATCGAAAAAGCAGCTATATTAATGATAGAATCCCTCAAAAATGGCAAAAAGGTTCTCTTTTTCGGTAACGGTGGTTCTGCCGCCGACGCCCAACATTTAGCTGCCGAACTGATCGGCCGCTTTTTAATACAAAGAAAGGCAATTCCGGCCATTGCTTTAACCACAGACACATCGATCATAACCGCCATTGGCAACGATTACGGCTTTGATAAAGTTTTTGAGCGGCAGATCGAAGGTTTAGCCCAATCCGGCGATATTGCCTTTGGCATTTCTACTTCTGGCAATTCCAAGAATGTGCTGGCAGGTTTGGAAAAAGCCAAATCAATCGGATGCAAAACGATCGGGCTACTCGGCGGCGGTGGAGGCATGATTGGCAGTCAAGTTGATCTAGCCATCGCTTTATCTAGCAACAACACTCCCCGCATTCAGGAAAGCCATATTACTATCGGTCATATCCTGTGTGGAATCATTGAAGAAAGGCTTTTTCCCAATGCATAAAGCTGTTTTTCTCGACCGCGACGGAACTTTAATCGAAGATGTAGGTTATTTGAATCACCCCGGCCAAATCCAATTTTTCCCCGGTGCAATTGAAGCTATTAAAATGTTAAACCAAGCTGGCTATAAAGTAGTAGTC
The DNA here is from genome assembly GCA_041658745.1 of Candidatus Margulisiibacteriota bacterium. Taxonomy (GTDB): domain Bacteria; phylum Margulisbacteria; class WOR-1; order O2-12-FULL-45-9; family O2-12-FULL-45-9; genus JASEHX01. The sequence goes on from JBAZZP010000004.1 coordinate 162,820, forward strand.
ATTACCAACCAAGCAGGGGTTGCCCGTGGGTTAATTAGTGAAGATATGCTGCAAACCATCGATAAAACTTTGCACAAGTGGATTTTAAGCGGCGGAGCTCATTTAGACGGTCTTTACTATTGCCCTCACCATCCCGAACATGGCATCTATCCTTACAAACAAGTTTGCGAATGCCGCAAACCCCACCCTGGCTTAATAAAAAAGGCTCAGCGTGATTTGGACATTGATTTAGCGGCTTCTTACATGATTGGGGATAAGGCTACTGACATTGAAGCGGGCAAAGCAGCGGGGACCAAAACTATTCATGTTTTATGCGGCCGCGGAGCAGATGAACAAAAACAACTAAAAGGATCTCCCGATCATTCTGCCCAAAATCTACTTGCAGCAGTAAAGTGGATTTTAAGCCAATAATTAGTTATAATTGATAGCGATGGATAACCTAAAGAGTTTGATCCCTCGGATGCAAGGCAAAAAAGTCCTGGTTTTCGGCGACTTAATGCTCGATGAACACATCTGGAGCAACGTCACCCGCATCTCCCCCGAGTCACCCGTTCCCATCGCCGATGTACAACGGATTACCCATGTCCCTGGTGGTTGCGGCAACGTCGCCGTTAATATTGCCGCTTTAGGTGGCTATCCATATTTAATCGGGATTATCGGGAAAGACAGCTCGGGAAGCAAACTACACAAAGCCCTCAAAATGGCCCACGTACCAACCCAGTACCTTATTGAAGATGCTGAGCGTCCCACCATTCTAAAATCAAGAATCATTGCTGGATCCCAGCAAGTGGTCAGAGTGGATCGCGAAGACCGCACCGATATATCGCCCGAACTAAAAAATAGGATTATAAAACAATTAAAACAAATTATTCCATTAGCGGATGCAGTTATTATTTCGGATTATGGCAAAGGAATCGTTACCGAAGAAATCGCCCAAACCATTATTTCCCTCTGCAAAAAAAAGCATACGCCTGTCGCGGTTGACCCCAAAGGAGAAGATTACTCTAAATATCGCAACGCCACCATCATTACTCCCAATCAAAAAGAAGCTGCGCTGGCCAGTAACATTCCCATTCACATATTACGAGACGTACACAAAGCTGGCAAAAAGCTTTTAAAACAAACACTGGCTGATTATATTCTGATCACTAGAGGAAAAGATGGCATGTCTCTTTTTCCCAAAAAAACTAAAGAACTAAATATCCCTACCCTCGCCCGCGAAGTCTTTGATATTACCGGTGCCGGGGACACGGTCATTGCTACTTTAAGCTTGGCCTGTGCTGCTGGGGCTGGCATGATCAGTGCTGTAATTTTGGCCAACATGGCTGCATCCGTAGTTGTCGGTAAAATCGGCACAACCCCTTGCTATAAAATTGAGCTTGAAGAAGCCCTTCTTGGTCATGAGCCCATTGCTCGAAAAATAAAGTCCCTCTCTGAAATTGCTCCTATTGTCAAAAACCTGCATTTACAAGGAAATAAGATTGTTTTTACTAACGGCTGTTTTGATATTTTACATCTTGGTCACGTACGCTACTTACATGAGGCCAAAAAACACGGAGACATTCTTATTATTGGACTCAACAGCGACGCTTCTGTTAAGGCTTTAAAAGGCAAAGACCGTCCGTATGTATCTGAAATGGAAAGGGCAGAAATTTTGGCCTCCCTAGAGTGCGTCGATTTTGTGATTATCTTCTCGGAATCAAGGCCCGACAACTTAATTAAAATTATTAAGCCCGACTTTCATATCAAAGGCGGGGATTACAAAGTCACCCAATTACCTGAACGTAAGCTGGTAGAATCTCTTGGCGGAAAAGTGTTAGTTATTCCACCAATTGAAGGCCGCTCCACCACCAATATAGTCAAGAAGATACTGGAAGGAAAATAAGCATGAATAAATCATTCCCTCTTTTTCTAGCCTTTTTCATCATTTGCAATTTGATTCTCCAAATTCCATCCGTCGGCTGGGTTATCACTAAAGATCTTAAAGCCGAGCTAAAGCAAAAAAACCTGTATGCAAAACAACATCCCAATGACCCAGAAGCTCAATTTGAGCTTGCAATTACCCAGGGTTATACCAACAATTTAATTGACGGGATGTCCTCTCTTAAAAAAGTAAATAACATTGACCCAACTTTTAAGACTAAGGCTTTAAATGTTTATTTTAAACGCGTTTTAGAAAACCCTAACGACTGGAAAGTACGTTTTCGCATGGCCTTCGTGTATTATTTTAACGATAAAAAAGAATCGGCCATTCGAGAATTTAACAATGTGTTAATTCTTGACCCATATAATGTATGGGCATACGGCTACATGGCTTTGCTCTATGGGGACATGGGACAAATTGATAAAGCTATCGCACTAACCAAAAAAGGCTTATCGATTGACAGCAATGTTGCCGCCCTACACCTGTTGCTTGGCGAAGGTTATGCCAAAAAGGGGAATGGCAGTGCGGCAATGAGTGAAAGAATAGAAGCCTTCCGCTTGCGAGCACTAGGTTATTAAATGAAACTATCCTATAAAATCATCCTCGCTCTTTTTCTATGCTTTATCCTTTGGATTTTTGTTTGGGCTATGTTTCTTCCAAAGGGAGACATTACCCAAAAACTCCTCCAAACCGTAGTTGAACAGCAAAAACATGCAGATGTTGCTTTTAAAGATGTAACTTTTGAAGAAGTATCTGACGGAAATAAATATTGGTCCTTAACGGCTAAAAATGCTACGGTTAATAAATCCTCTAACCTAGCAACTCTTAATGAAGCTAATGGTACTTTCTACAAACACGGAAAATCCACCCTCCGCTTTCGGTCTCCAGCCGCCGTCTGGGATATGGCCGGCAAAGAAATTGCGCTCGAACGACCGTTAGGTTATGACGTTAGCTTAGAGAATAAGATTGACCAAATTGCTGGACATTCGGCTAAAAAAAACGGCAGTTCCGTCTTCAATTTACCCAAAAAACATCAAAAGGGACAGGGTTTTTGGTTTAATGCTAGCAGTTTAACCTGGAATCTTGGCAACCAGAAGATTGCCTGTCGCGGGGATATTGTTTTAAACAAAGGAGAAGTTACAGGGTTTGCAGACAGGTTAGAGAGCGATGTTGCTCTTGATAAAACCGTTTTGCAAGGAAACCCTAAAATCATCATTACAGTAGATAAAACCACCCCCATTATTATTGAAGCTGACCAATTTGCCGTTTGGAGCGCTAAAGATATTATTGAGGCCAATGGCTCTCCCCGCCTCTTTTGGAGCAGTGCCAAGGTGGTTGCCAATCAAATGCAATACATTCAAAACAACAATCTACTTAAATTAAATGGCAATGTAAAAATAACTTATAAAGAAATTGTTGCCAGTGGCGATAAAGCTAGCTACCTTACAGCTAGCGAAACCATTATCTTAGAAGGCAATGCCACGGCAGTACAAGGTAACAATCATTTGTCCGGAAACAAAGTAAAAGTTGCTTTAAAAGATAATAAAGTTTCTGTAATTGGCAAGGGTAAAGTAATTTATACGGGAGAGTAAAAACTGAATATGGCCCAATTAGAATTAAAAATCAAGCCCTCTCCGGCTGCGCAACATAAAAAAGAAGCTGTTGATCTTGCTATCCTAGGCGGGGGTCCTGCCGGATTAACTGCCGTTATTTACGCCCGCCGTGCTGGTTTAAAGACTATCTTAATTGAAAAAATGGTATTGGGAGGGACTGCTAGTACCGCTTTTCAAATCGATAATTTCCCCGGTTTCCCTGATGGCATTTCTGGAATAGAACTGGCCCAACGCCTATCCTCCCAAGCAGACAAGCTAGGCAATAATATTATTTGGGGAAATGCCACTGCCCTAAAATCTAAAAACAAACATTTTGAAATTACCGTCGATGGGAAAATCGTCCAGGCCAAAGCCGTTATTCTTGCCACTGGTTCCGAATCAAAAAGATTAGAAGTCCCTGGCGAGGAAAAGCTACGTGGCCGGGGAATTTCTTATTGCGCAACCTGTGATGGGCCATTTTATAAAGACAAAAACATCGTCGTAGTTGGCGGCGGAAATGGCGCCATCGAAGAAGCCCTATTTTTAACCCGCTTTGCTAATAAGATTTCAATAATTCATCGCCGCGACGAATTACGCGCCGATAAAGTTTTGGCCGACCGGGCAAAAGCTGACCCCAAAATCTATTTTTTCTGGCATTCTGCAGTACAAGAAATAAAAGGCGAAAATAAAGTCGAAAGCATTTTAATAAAAGACGTGCAAAACAATAAAACGCTAAATGTGCTAATCGACGGCGTTTTTGTATATATTGGCAGCCGCCCCAATTCATCCATTGTAAAAGACCTTATAAAAATCGATAAAAATGGTTTTATTGTTACTGACAATAGCCTACAATCTTCCACCCCTGGACTTTTTGCGGCCGGAGATGTCCGTCAAAAAAGTTTACGCCAAGTAATCACGGCGGCCGCCGATGGGGCAATTGCCGCTGAAAGCGCCCGCAAATACATTGAAGAGACTAACCCCAAAACAAAAATATAATGCTCACTTTTTTATCCGGGTTTATCTTTCCAGCCATCGTTAGCGTTATTCTCATCGGATTTCTCTTTGGCCGCTTTAAACCGGTTCGCCTAAAAAGAATTGCCGATTTTACAGTCTACATTTCTGGCCCATGTCTAGTTTTTTCATTACTGGCAAAGCAGGAACTATACAATATTAAAACAGCCAATTTAACCCTAGCTGCTTTTTTTGTCATCTTATCCATTGGACTATTACTTCTTCTTTTCTCGAAGATCTCCCATAGCAAGCTTCCCCCTGAAATATATTTCGCCTCCATGTTTATGAATACGGCCTTTTTTGGCTACCCGATAATTCTATTCGCTTTTGGCACAAACGGGTTAAAATATGCCGTCATCTTTGACGTAGTTAACGCCCTCCTCATGTTTACGGTTGGTGTGTATATTTTTACTTTGGGGAGCAAAAAATGCAAATTTCTAAAATTGCCCTTTGTTTACGCTACAGCGTTAGGGCTAATTGTTTCATTCTCCCATTTCTATATATCCAATTTAGTTTTATCCCCCCTGCAGGTTATCGGTTCACTCACTGTTCCACTGGCACTATTTATATTGGGGCATCGCTTATCCAAGATTAAAATTAAAAATTGGAAAATAATTGTCTTTTCTTTGTTTTCCCGCTTTGGCCTGGGTCTGGTACTTAGCCTTCTGGCGGTTTACATTTTTCGACTTGAAACCGCCGTAGCAAATGTTGTGATTATGATGTCAGTTATGCCAGCTGGAATTAATACTATCGTCTTTAGTGAAGAGTTTGATGGGAACACCGAACTTGCTGCTTCAATTTTGGCAGCTACTACTCTAGCAGCATTAGTTATATTGCCAATTGTTTTGCTTTGCTTGAATTAAGACTTAAACAAATCAACCTGTTCTTCCAGCCGTTTTGCGGCAGCAGCCACAAAACCGACAAAAATAGGATGCGGACGTGTAGGCCGCGATTTAAATTCAGGATGATACTGTGTGGCTAAAAACCATGGATGCTCTGGCAATTCAATTACCTCGACAAGATCAGCTTTTTGATATATTCCCGAAAAAACCAAACCAGCCTCAGACAATTGATCCCGCAAAGCATTGTTTACTTCGAAGCGATGGCGATGACGCTCTTCAACTTCATCGTTATTATAAATTTTGTGTAATAGGGTATTTTTCTTGATTCTACAGGGATAGGCCCCCAAACGCATTGTGCCACCTTTTTCGGAAACATTTTTCTGTTCGGCCATAAGATCGATAATCGGATATTTACTTTTGGCATCAAACTCGGCAGAATTTGCCCCTTTCATTTTGCACACATTGCGGGCAAACTCTATTACCGCACACTGCATACCAAGACACAGCCCCAGAAATGGGATATTATTTTCGCGGGCAAATTTGATTGCCTTAATCTTGCCTTCAATTCCTCTTGGACCAAATCCACCGGGCACCAAAATACCATGGACATCCCTGAAAATTGGCTCAACATCACTTTCCCCTTCGATTTTTTCAGCATTGATCCATTTAATCTCAATTGAGCAGCCATTATTTAGTCCACCATGTTTTAATGATTCAACAATGCTAATGTAAGAATCTTCCAGTTCAGTGTATTTACCGACAATGGCAATTTTTACTTTTTTAGTAGTTTGCTTTAGCTTATCTACCATTGCAAACCAACCACTAAGATCACCTTTTTTGTGAGGTAAGTTTAAATATTTCAGGATAATATCATCTAAGCCTTCTTTTTCTAGGGCTAAGGGAACTTCATAAAGCGAAGGAACATCCGCCAACCCAATCACCGCGTCTTTATCCACATCGCAGAAAAGGGAAATTTTTTCTTTAAGTTCCAAACTAATCGGAGTTTTAGAGCGGCAAATAATAATTTCGGGCTGAATACCGATTTCGCGTAGTTTCATTACACTATGTTGAGTTGGTTTGGTTTTAAATTCATGGGTAGTATCAAGATGCGGAACGAGAGTAACATGAATATTGATACAATTTTCACGTCCTACTTCCTTGCGGAATTGGCGAATAGCTTCGAGAAAAGGAAGCCCTTCGATATCACCAACTGTTCCCCCAATTTCACAAATTACCACATCACAGTTTTTTTCTTTGGTTACAGCTTTTATCCGCTCTTTAATTTCGTTGGTAATATGCGGGACGACTTGAATGGTCCCTCCCAAATAATCGCCGCGACGCTCACGGGTAATAACCGACCAATAAACCATCCCAGCCGTCACATTATTAGCTTTGCCTAAATTAACATCAATAAACCTTTCGTAATGGCCAAGGTCAAGATCGGTCTCTGCCCCATCTTCGGTAACAAATACTTCTCCGTGTTGATATGGATTCATGGTTCCAGGATCAACATTGATATATGGATCTAGTTTTTGGATAGAAACTGAAATGCCACGGGATTTGAGCAGACGACCAAGCGAGGAGGCAGCAATCCCCTTCCCAAGCGAACTAACTACACCACCAGTAATAAAAACATAACGTGTTGTCATCTGCCTTGCACCTCTTCTTCTATTCTTTTGGGTAATTTAACAATTTTTATGCGGGTAATCCTGCGGCGATGAATCCGCTCGACACTAATAATTAAATTAGAGAAACGAAAAGTATCCCCAACCGCCGGAGCTTTGCCTAATTTTCCAAAGACCAATCCACCCATCGTATCATATTCCTCTTCCGGCAGAGCAATCTTTAGTTGACGATTTACATCGGAGACTGACATGCGGCCGTCTAATAATGTGGTTGTTTCATCAACTCTCACAAAGGATTTTTCTTCCCTTTCAAATTCGTCGTGAATTTCTCCCACAATTTCTTCAATAATATCTTCCATAGTGACTATCCCCGAATTCATGCCATATTCGTCAATAATAACTGCAAAATGAGTGCGGGCTGCCTGCATTTCATGTAAGAGCTCCGATATTTTTTTTGTTTCAGGGATAAAGATGGCGGGTCTTAAAAATTCACGGATATCACTACGTCTGGCCTTTAATAAATCTTTTGCATAAACCACTCCAATAATATTATCCAAGTTCCCTTCATACACTGGCAATCTCGAATGGCCACAATCAACAATCGCTTTAATAATTCGATCCATTGATTGATCAGCTTCAACCGCCACTATATCCGGACGCGGAGTCATCACTTCCCTCGCAACCGTATCACCAAAATCAAAAATGGAGGTGATCATTTCACGTTCTTCTTTTTCGATAACTCCTTCCTCCGCACCTGCCTTTAAAATTAAACGAATGTCCTCTTCGGTAACAAATGGGGTTCTTTCTGGAGCTTTTCCCCCAAACAGAAAAATAACTGGTCGGCTAACATACCCCACCAAATGAGCCAAAGGATTTAAAATGATTTGAAAAACCACAACGATTGGTGCTATAAACAGAGCGAAACTTTCTGTGCGTCGAATAGCCAGAGTTTTAGGAGTAATCTCCCCAAATATTAGCAAAAGAAAAGTCATCACTCCGGTCGCAACTCCTAAAGCTAGCCCCTCATTTACCAAGCCCTTTGAATGAAAAAAAGAAACCGTAATTGCAGTCGCTACAGTACCAGCAGCAATACTTAAAAAGCTCTGCATCATTAATATTGTTGAAAAGAATTCACTTGGTTTTTCCTTTAAGCGCTGCAAACTTTTTGCCCCAATCGCATTCTGTTCAACCAAACGGCCAACTTTTATTCTAGGAATAGCTGTAATTGCTGTTTCCGCCGCATTAAAAAAAGCAAGCAATGCGATGATAATTAACAGAATAAATAGTTCCATACCCTCTCCATTTTTGGAATCAAAACAATTGCTCCAACAATTACTGACCCTATAGCCGCCAAAAGAACCGCTCCTGCCGCCACATTTTTGGCAAGACCGGCTTCAACTCGATGTTCGGGGGATAAGATATTTACCAATTCTTCAATCGCCGTATTAACCATTTCCGTAACCACAACTCCCAAAATAGCTAATAGCAGGATTGCAAATTCAATCATACTTACTCGCAAGTAAACCGCTAAAGCTAAAACCAAAACCCCAGCAATAAAATGAATCCACAAATTACGCTGGGTTTGCATGGCATGTCTCGCCCCTGCCCCAGCATATTCAAAACTTTTGATAAGTTTTCTCGGCATCTCGCATCCTTTTTCCATGGTCATAACCTAAAAGGTGCAGCACCCCATGGATCACAAGCCGCTGCATTTCATCTGTATATTTTACCCCAAATCGAGCCGCATTTCTCCTAGTTGTTTCAGAAGATATAGCAATATCGCCAATTATTCCCTCATCGCCCATGCTAAAAGAAAGGACATCCGTCGCCTTATCTTTATGCCGATACTGCAGATTTAGCCGGCGAATCTCTATATCATCCACAACAACCAGATTGATTGCTCCTTTTATCCCTTCAGCTTTTAAGATTTTAGCAATTAACTTATCAAACATTTAAACTATTTTAAAATCTGCCCCCAAATTTTTTAATTTATAAGTAATATTATCGTAGCCCCGTTCCAAATGGTGGTCACGATCTTCAATAATAGTTTCACCTTCCGCCGCCAAAGCAGCCACTACCAATGCCGCCCCAGCCCGAAGGTCACAAACCCTAACAGGAGCACTAGAGAGCTTACTAACTCCATGGATAATGGCACTTTGCCCTTCTAGCTTAATATCAGCCCCCATACGGTTTAGCTCATGCACATATATAAAACGATTTTCGAAAACGGTTTCGGTAAGAACGGAAGTTCCTCCAGCTAGGCAAAGCAACGCTGCCAGTGGCGACTGCATATCAGTTGGAAAACCCGGATAGGGCATCGTTTTAACATCCACCGGTTTGATACCATCTGGGACACTAACCGTTATTTCACTGGCACTAACTTTCAGAGATATCCCTGCTTCTTCCAATTTACGAATAATTGACTCTACGTGATCGGGAATTACATTTTTCAGTGTAACATTTCCCTTTGTAATAGCAGCAGCCACCATATAAGTTCCAGCTTCTATTCGATCGGGGATAACTGAATACTCTACCGCTTTCAGTTGACGGACTCCCTCAATTTTTATTTCTTCCGTTCCAGCACCACTAATTTTTGCGCCAGCTTTAATTAGCATGTTGGCAAGATCCACTACTTCTGGTTCCCGCGCCGCATTTTCAATTAGCGTTTCACCTTCAGCCAAAGAAGCTGCCATCATTACAGTTTCGGTAGCTCCAACTGAAGGAAAATCAAGATACACTCTGCCACCAACCAACTTTTGGGCGCTAACAATTACAAAACCATGCTCCATTTGCACTTTCGCTCCCAGCGCCTCCAAGCCTTTAATGTGCAGATTAACTGGCCGAGAACCAATGGCACAACCACCGGGCAATGGAACCTTGGCTAAGCCTTTGCGCGCCAGAATGGGACCAATTACAAAAAAAGAAGCCCGCATTTTGGTGACTAATTCATAAGGAGCAACGTGTCTTATATCCTCGTTCCAAATATCTACAGTATTAAGTTGCGAAGCCGAATATTCAGCCCGCACACCAATCGCTCGCAAGACCCGCAACATGGTTTTTACATCCAATAAATTGGGCACATTCCGTAAAGTAGTTTTTCCAGGAAAAAGCAAAGTAGCAGCAAGTAAGGCTAAAGCCGAGTTCTTGGAGCCAGAGATAGAGACCTCTCCTTCCAACCGAGCTTTGCCTTTCACGTAAATTCTTCTCATTTTAAAATAAATTCCTCTGGACGCGTTTTGCGGAAAGCAAAATGATAGGCCATGACTTGAACAATCCTTCCGGCCGCTTCTCCATCTCCATAAGGGTTTAATGCCTGAGACATTTTGGCATATTCTTTAGGATTAGTCAGTAGTTGAGAGGTTTTTTCATAAATCACATTCTCGTCCATTCCCACCAATTTGACCGTGCCGGCAGTAACGGCTTCAGGTCGTTCGGTTTTATCGCGCATCACTAGCACTGGCTTCCCTAGGGATGGCCCTTCCTCTTGCACTCCGCCTGAATCAGTTAAAATTAAATAGGCTTTTTTCATCAAATGAACAAAAGGCTCATAATCTAAAGGATCTATTAATTGGATATTTTCAATTTTACCTAAATACTGGGTAACCACATCTTTCACATTAGGGTTACTGTGAACCGGCAAAACAATTTCGATCTCATTTGCATATTCATTAGCTAAGCGGACAATCGCGCGGCAAATAGCTTCGATCGGATCACCAAAGCTTTCGCGGCGATGAGTGGTGATTAAAATCAGCTTCTTTTTAGGATTAATTTTGACACCAATTTGGCTTAAAGAATATGGTTTCTTGGCAACCTCTTGCAGCGCATCAATCACCGTATTGCCAGTTAGATAGATACTGGCCGGATCAACATTTTCAGATAAAAGATTATTAACTGATGTTTTAGTTGGAGCAAAATGCAAATCGGATAAAGTGGTTAATTGTTTTCGATTAACTTCTTCCGGAAAAGGACGCCATTTATCATAGGTGCGCAAGCCGGCTTCAATATGTCCTAGCGCGATTCGGTGGTAATGAGCTACCAATCCGGCCGCAAAAGCAGTGGACGTATCTCCCTGCACCAGCAGCATATCAGGCTTATCATTGATAATTAATTTTTCCAAGCCAACTAATGACTTGGCGACAATTTGAGCAATGGTCTGGTTGGGCTCCATAATTGCCAGATCATGTTGCGGTTCGATTTTAAATAGCTGCAGGACTTGGTCGAGCATCTGACGATGTTGGCCGGTAACCACAATAATTGGTGCAAATAAATCAGGACACTTTTTAATTTCATTGATCACCGGAGCCATTTTAATCGCTTCCGGCCGGGTGCCAAAAACAAACATAATTTTCTTTTTTTGGTTCATTTCTGCAGCACCATAAACAAGGCAATAAAACTCAAGATAAAACAAACAATATAAATAGAAAGCACAGCTTCTCGCTTATTAAAATTAGCCCGCAGCAGCATGTGGTGGATATGTTTATTGTCAGCTTCAAAGGGGTGCTTACCCTCACTTAACCGGCGAACAATTGCAAAGAGAGTATCAAAAATAGGAACGCCAAGAATGATTATTGGCACAAAAAGAGCCACCACCAATGTTGTTTTTAATACACCCACAATTGATGAAGAGGCCAAGATAAATCCCAGCAACATTGAGCCAGAATCCCCTAAAAAGATGGAGGCTGGAAAAAAGTTGTAGCGCAAGAATCCGATGGCCGCCCCCACCATGGCCAGCATTAAAATAGCCGCCCCAATTTGATGCGTGCGCATCGCCACGGCAAAAAGGGCAATGGCTGAAATTGCGGTTACTCCAGCAGCTAATCCATCTAATCCATCAATTAGGTTCATGGCATTGGTAACCCCTACCAGCCAAAAAAGCGTCAATGGCAAAGCGAATAGACCAAGGGAAATAATTCCGTTAAAGGGATTTGAAATAAAATGAATTCCCGTTCCACTATAAAAAACAATCAAAGCAGCAATAATTTGAAAAAACAACTTGGTGGTTGCCCGCATACTTTTTACATCATCAAGCGCACCAACAATCACCAGTAAAGTGCTGCCAATAAATATTCCCCAAATCATTTTGGCTTGAATATTAATCCCGGTATATTTTGCCAGCAATAAAGCAAGGCCAATCGCAACCGTAAATCCGGCATAGATAGCCAGCCCACCCCAACGCGGCAGAGGAGTAACGTGTACTTTTCTTTCATTGGGAATATCCACTGCTTTGTATTTTATGGCAAGACTGCGCACCAAGGGGGTAAGAAAATAGGTGACTCCCAAGGCAGAAAAGAAGGTGAGAAGATAAATAACCATTACGGGATACTATTTTAACATAATTTTTTGACTAAAGAAAGCGCGGCAAAATTGGCGGACCCGAAGGGATTTGAACCCTCGATCTCCTGCGTGACAGGCAGGCGTGTTAGACCAGGCTACACCACGGGTCCCTAAGCACTTTTGCATTATAGCAGTAAGCTGAAATATTTGGCAAGAGTTATCGATAATGAGCTATGCCAAACTTTGTCCGACTTCCACTAGGAAGAACAACCACAATTTACAAAATAACCGGCCTACATGCCAGAATCCTTGAAAAAGCAGGAGCTATAATTACCGTCCAGGGAAAAAGGATTTTGGATTGTGATTTAGCAGCTCAGATTTGCGGCAAACAAACTGCAGAAATACTATTACTTGCACAGCAATCTAGCTGCTTTTTAGAAGAAATTGCGGCTCAACGCCCGGTAGAATTAACTTCCATAAAAGCTGAACTTGATGAATTGGGTTTGATAAGCAGAGATGGCAAAAAAATTCTCTGGCAAGCAGGGATTGAACATGAAAGTGAATTCGTTCGTGGCCGAATGCAAGCTATCTGCGTAACTCTTATCACCGAAGCGGCTCATTTGGCGGATTGCCCAGTGCAAGCATTAAATAGCAATCATTTTACCGGTAATAAACAAAAAGGCAAATCTCAAATTAAAGTTTCAGAGACAGACATTTCTCTTGCCGGTTTATATAGTTATTTTGGTCTTCATTCAGATAGAAAAGGCAGAGAAATTATTGATTTTATGTTAGAGAGCTTGGGAATGCAAACATTGGCAGACATTGAAATAGAAGAACAGATTGCTGTTTTGCGAAAAATAGAAACTATTCCTTGGCGAAGAATACCGATTGAAACCCAAAGGCACCTCATTGCCGAAGTTGCTAGAGAAAAAGATTGTTCCCCCTGGTATTTACAACCTAGGGACCTGCAAAAGACTGAACCAGTTAATCTTTGGCAATTGTATCAATATTATCAAAAACAAGCCGGAAGAGAACAAAGAGAAATTATTGATTTTATGCTAGAAAAAATGGGTTTTGGCCCCCCACCCTTTAATGCTATTGGACAATTGGCTGCCTCCAGTCGGGCCAAATATCCGCTGCATAGCCTACACTTACAATTGCAAACGGTTAGAAATTTGGTTAATATCTGGCGGCAAAGAAATCCCGAAAGACAACTAACTTCAGTACAAAGAAAAGAGTTAGAGCCTATATTGCGGTCGGACAATAGATTCGCTGGTTTTCACAACTTATTCCAAGCGGTCAATCCTTTCGGATACAGTTTTATTGATTTAATTTGTTTAGCCTTTCAACGTGACACATTGGATGTTTTAGATCCTATTTATCGTTCCGCCCATCTCGATCAACCAAACTATTTGGTCCCTGCCATGTTTGATTCGCATGCCGGATCAAAAGCCGATAGCCAACGTCCACAAAGGATTACCGGTTACTATTCTCCGATAAGAAGCGATCACGAATTGCCCTTATTGCTCCGCGCACTAGAAGTGAGCATAGCAAGAAATGGTCACGGAGAAAATAACGCCGAAGAAACCTTTGATCCCAAATGGCAAGAGACTCAAGCAAGGGCATTGGAAAACATAATGGCTGCTATAAAAGATGGCAGACCACTCCCTGCCCCACTCGCTTTTGCCTTGGGCTTACAGCCTTTAACAAGCGGCGGAAAACCATTACTGGCTAATGCAGCTCTTTTGGAAGGAATTAAGCTAGATCTTTCCCAAGCTTGCGCAGCTAGAATGATGCTGCACCCGAATAATACATTAACATTAGTACATGGCCCAGCTGGATCGGGAAAAACCAGTTTGGTGTCTCAGGTTGCCAATATATTGGCCCGCTCCGGCAAAAGAGTTTTGTATGTCACTCCAACCCACAAAGCCGCCGACGGTTTTATGAAAAGAGTTACCAGTTTAGAGGATGCAGAAATGCTGCCATTGCTAAGACTGGGGGAATCGAGTAGAAAGATTTCGCTGTTTTCAAAAGATTATTGGGTCAACAACAGATCAGCCCGAGATGTTTTTCGTGGTAAATGGAAAAGAGGAAGTGGAGGTTATTTGATGGTAGCCACCCTTGCTGGTGGGAGTTTTTTCTTGAGTGACGCAAACGCCTTACTTACCCAACAATATTTGTTTTCTGAAACATTCCCTGGGGGAGGACGGATAATCAGAAAATTTGAGGATCAGGACGTTATTATCATTGACGAAGCTTCGATGGCATCAAAGGCCGAAATGTTTACAATTTTAAGCAGAGCAAGACGAGCCATTATTATTGGAGACCATATGCAGCTTGCTCCTTTTGCTCTAGAAAGCGAAGTGCTAGAGGGATTAGATCTTGCTGGCAATCAATTTATTGAACACTCAATCCAAAGAAGTCTACTCGAAGATTTAATTGTTCATGCAGGTTATCCCCATGTTTTACTAGACACCTGTTACCGGGCCGAAGATCCAGCCCTGGTTGAGCTTCCCTCTGGTCTTTTTTACGATGGAAGAATCAGGGTGGATCGAAGAAGTCCGTACTTTACTTTAGCCCCAGAGGACAGAAAACAAAGATATCCTGCTGAAGGGATAAAACTAGTTGATACTTCTGCTGTCAACTTATCTCACAAGAGAGAAGTATCTATTGAATCAAGTTTTAGTAATCGTTATGAGGCACGGAGGGCAATGATCGAAACTAGAAAATTATTGGCTTCCGGCTATCAGCTGAATGACATCGCTTTTATTTCTCCTTATTTAGCACAAGTTGAGTTGTTAAAAACCGAGTTGCGTAACGCCTTTCCGCTTGAAGCAAATGAAGATTATCTGGCCCGTTGGGTGACTACAGCTCATGGAGTGCAAGGCGACGAAAACAAAGCAACCATCGTTTCCTTTGTTTGCAGTAATGTGAGGAGGCCTCCCCGCACCGGCTTTGTAGGTGATTTTCATCGCGTTTGCGTTTTATTAACTCGTATGCGCAACCGGAGAATATTAATTGGAGACCTTGCAACCCTAAAAAAAATTGGCCAATCCGATGAAGCCATACAACTAGTTGATCCCCTTTCCCAACAAACCCGTTATATCTTTCAGAGAATTGAACAAAACTATGAGGAATTAGCCGCCGAAGGTCGTGCAGTAATTATCAGACCAACGTAACCATATCAATATTTTTGCATTACCAAACAAAATTAAGTATAATCAAACAGCTGACGCGGAGGAGTACCCAAGTGGTTCAAGGGGGCGGTTTGCTAAACCGTTAGGTCGGGGTAACCCGGCGCGAGAGTTCAAATCTCTCCTCCTCCGTTTCCTCCTTCATTCTTCACCTTATCCTTAATTATTTGAAAATTCAGGCTGGCTCTCTCCCAAATATAATTGCATAATCAAAAAAAACATCGAAAAACCTCCCCCAAAGATTTGGACAATTCAGGTAGATGGTCTACAGGGAGCCCAGAAGACTTAGTCAAAATATATTTTTGATAATGTGTTCCAAAGTACTCTAATACAACCGGATTAAAAGCCACAATTGTGTTTTTAATTTCAGG
>JBAZZP010000005.1:0-154822 GCA_041658745.1 Candidatus Margulisiibacteriota bacterium
GCTCCAGCCTTACTAAGGAAAGCGGCGAAATTGATTGGCGCAAAAGTGCCAGTGAACTCCATAATCGGGTACGAGCTCTAATTCCTTGGCCCGCGGCGCATACATACTATAATAAAAAACAGCTAAAACTGTTAGTGACCCAAATAGCTGGACCGGTACTGGAGAAGAAGGGGCAGCCAGGTGAAATTATCCAAGTCGTAAAAGGGATTGGCTTTCTTGTTTCTTGTGGTGATGGCAATTTGCTAATTGTTAAGGTGCAACCTGAAGGTGGCAAGATCATGTCTGCATTTGATTTTGCTATCGGACGCCAGTTAAAGCCCGGAATTGTTTTTCCTTCATAATTTTATTCTCAACTGAAATTATTTTATTTTATCGCTGATAATATATTAGTTATGAATGCTATGAAGATCTTTGTTTTAAGTGATCCTAGGTTGTTGTCGGCTACCGCCAGGAGATTGCGACAAACTAAAGGGGGAGGGCATCAAATTGCGGTTTGTAGCGCAGACAAAAGCCAGGCTGAAGCGGCTTTTAAAAGTGCTGGTTTAGGAATTAGTCAATTTTTCCCTTTCCCGTCCTCTTGCCGGGGAGGTTTTGGCTGTTGGTTTGGCGATCGTGGAAAATGTGTAATAAATGATGGTTACGAAGCTGCTGTCAGTTTTGTTGAAGAGGCTCAGCAAATTATATTTGCCCTGCCCTCAACTAGACCCGATGGTGCTGAAACTTATTTTCCGGGAGGCTTTCCCGCTCCTATGAAAGCGGCGATTGAGAGGCTAGTGCCGATGTTAAAAGGCGGCTTTCAAAGTGCGGAAGAAGAAATTACTCATCCCCGGCGCCATCCTTGTTTGGGGCCCCAACAATTTTCTCTTTATACCACTGGACAAGCCAGCGGATCTCTTGTAGAACAACACGCCCGGCGGATCAGCGCGCGTTATTTTGGCTGGCAATATTCTGAAACAGTTGAATTTAACTCTTCTGATTTATCGAAACCAGCAAATAGCTTGGGAGAAGTGGGAAGGCTAAGAAGCCGGGATTCTGTCGCCGACCGGACTAATGTGTTTTTGGCCATTGGATCACCCCGCGGCACATTCTCACATACGGCTAAAATGGCCAGGCAGCTTTTGGCTGCTTATGAGACGCAATTAGAAAAAACATTATCAATTGCTACATTTAATCCAGGCGATCCGATTGATCTTAAAAAGTTATCAAATCAATTGAACGATGCTGGCATTGTGATTTGGGCCGCGCCGCTTTATATCGGCGGATTTTATTCGGGCATGCAAAGAATGATCGATGTACTGCCTATTTTGCCTGGAGCCTTTGGGAAAAAAGATTTTGTTTTGGTAACCAGTAGCGGACTGCCCAATTTGGACGAGGCCGCTTTTCAGGAAAAATATGCCAGACAACTTGGCCAAAATTTTGGCTGGAATTTTACGGGGACTTTCTCTTTGATTGGGGCGGAAGTGCAAAAATTAATACCCCACGGAGGAAATAATGGAACTGCAGCCATGACAATGGTTGGAACTGCTCTGGCAAAGGGTCAGTATTCTACGCTTTCTGAAATAAGTCGGGCAATGAAGCAAATGGACATGGTTCCACCATCTCTTTATTATCCTTTCCTAGGAAGTCTATATTTTTCTTCGGTTGGGCAGAGAATTTTAAAAACCCTCGGATTGGCCGCCACCTGTGGAAAATTACGTTAGTTCCCCCCCCCCCCCCCTAACGGCTAAGCTTTTCCAATATCTACTCGACGAAATATTTAACCAATCCCTTGCCCAATAAGGCAAAAATAACCCATTGACACCACTAGGGATGGTGTGGTAAATTTCTACTCACCCTAGATACAGCTAATAAGATCAAAGGTCAAATTACAAAAAACAAACAAAATGAAGTGTCCTTTTTGCCAAAACGAAGAAGATAAAGTGCTCGAATCCCGCGAAATAGAAGAGGGCGGAGCTGTCCGTCGGAGAAGGGAATGTCTCTCTTGCCGCGGTCGTTTTACCTCATATGAGCGGGTAGAAGAAAAACCCCTGATGGTTATAAAGCGCGATGGCCGCCGCGAGCAATTTAGCCGCGAGAAAATCTCAGGGGGATTGTATCGGGCTTGTGAGAAACGGCCGGTTCCCATGGTCATGATTGAACAAATGGTAGATGAAATTGAAAAAGAGTTGCATCGCGAGGAAGGCCGCGAAGTTACCACCGCCAAAATTGGCGAAATGGTGATGGAGCGCTTGCAGAACACCGACAAGATTGCCTACATTCGCTTTGCTTCGGTGTATCGAAAATTTGAAGATGTGTCGGATTTTATTAAGGAAGTAGAAGAAATTAGTATAGGAGGATAGTATAATGAATAAAGAGGTACTGGTGGACGAAATGAAAAGTAGAAATGATGCAACTGATATGGCCATGTTTGTGCGGACATCCTCCGATGATATTGTCGGATGGGACAGGGCAAGGATTATAGCGGCGCTGATCCGCGAAACCAGCATTGACCAGGAAATTGCGGAAGTAATTGGGCAAGAGGTTGAAGAACAAATCTTGCAATTAAATCTGCGCACGGTTACAGCTCCTCTAGTGCGCGAATTGGTCGACGTAAAATTGTTAGAACATGGCCTCGAAGAAGCTCGTCGCCGCCATACCCGTCTTGGTTTTCCGCTCTTTGACGTAAAAGAAATTATTTTTAGCCAAAACAAAGAAAATGCCAATGTGCCACACGGTCCCGAAGCCACTAATTTAACTTTGTCCGAAGGGATCAAAAAAGAATTTGCTCTGCTGCATGTTTTTACCCAGGATATTGCCGATGCGCACATGCTGGGCGATATTCATTTGCATGATTTAGGCTTTATTGATCGGCCCTATTGCAGTGGACAATCGGTTGAGTATGTCAAAAAATTTGGTTTGGATTTGCCTAATGCCCTTTCCAATGCCCGACCAGCCAACCATCCCGAAGTGCTTTTGGCCCAAATGGTCAAGTTCTCGGCTGCTCTGCAGGGGGTTTTTGCCGGCGCCATTGGTTGGGATGCGGTCAATCTTTTTTTTGCTCCCTTTTTAGTTGGCATGTCCAAAAAAGAAATTCACCAACTGGCCCAAATGATGATTTACGAATACAGCCAACAAGCTGTGGCTCGTGGTGGTCAGGCCATTTTCTCGGATATTAACCTGTATTGGGAAATTCCCAAACATTTTGAAAATGTACCTGCTATTGGTCCTGGCGGAAAATATACGGGCAAAAATTATTCAGAATATAGTAATGAAGCGCAGGCTTTTGCCTGGGCGTTGTTTGATGTTTATCGCGAAGGCGATGGCGCCGGCCGACCTTTCTTCTTTCCAAAACCGCTGGTCCACATAACGGATAAATTTTTTAAGACCCCTGGCCACGAAGAATTCTTGATGCATATTTCGGAAGTTGCCACCGAGATGGGTAACACCTATTTTGTGTTTGACCGCGGCGAAACCGCCAAAATATCAGAATGCTGCCGTTTATCTTTCAAATTAGAGCAGTCCGATTTGGATGATGCCAAAGAACCTTGGCGCATGCGTTATTCAGCCTTGCAAAACGTTACTATCAACTTGCCACGAGTAGCTTATAAGGCCAAAGGGGCGGATGATAAATTATTTGAAGAGCTTGGAGCTAAGCTTGAGCTGGCTGCTCAGGCCCATATTCAGAAGAAAAACTTTATTTTAGAAATTTTGGCCAAAGGAACGCGAGGACCGCTTTCGATGCTGGCAATGGAACGGGATGGCTCGCCTTACCTGCGCATGTTTCGGGTTAGCTATCTAATGGGAATTTTGGGCCTCAATGAATTGGTGCAAGCTCATAAAGGAGAGGAATTGCATGCCAGTGATGCCGCCCTCAAATTTGGTCTTAAGGTTATCTCCTATATGCGGATCAAATGCGAAGAGTTATCAAAACGCTACAATATGCATTTTGTGCTCGAGCAAACCCCGGCCGAATCGACGGCTTATCGTTTTGCCAAGTTAGACCTCGAGCACTTTAAAGAACAAACCGCTAAGGTGGTAAAAGGCAATCGAGCCACCAACGAAATTTATTATACCAACTCTACTTATTTTAATGTTTCTCATCCCATGAGCCCAATTGACCGGGTAAAGAAAGAAGGGATTTTTCATCCCTTAATTGATGCCGGAGCTTTGACCCACGTTTGGCTCGGAGAATCCAAGCCCAGCCCAGCCTCGATTGCTAATTTTGTGATCAAAACTTTCCGCAATACCGAAAATGCCCAAATTGCTTTTTCGCCCGAATTTACTTCCTGCAATGCCTGTGGAAAAATTGCACGAGGCTTATTCGAAGCCTGTCCGCATTGTCAATCGGGCAATATTGACGGAATTACGCGTATTACCGGCTATTTTTCTAAGATTGCCGGCTGGAACAAGGGTAAAACGGGAGAATTACGTGATCGGCAGCGGGTAGGGGGAAATATCTAATGTCGCCCACCAGCTCCCGCCATTCGGCGGTAATCCTCAAGGACCAGCAGGTTCCAGCTGCCAGTAGTGATGAAAGTACAGACCTCTTAGTTTTTGTCCGCACTTCGACCGATGATATTGTGGCCTGGGATAAAGACAAAATTGTTGAGGCTCTGGTAAAAGAAACCGGTCTTAGCCCTGAGATTAGTTCAATTATTGCTATTGAAGTTGAAAAGCAGCTTAGAGCCATGTCGGTTAAAAATATTACGGCTCCATTAGTTCGCGAATTAGTCGACGTAAAACTACTCGAATATGGCCTCGAAGATGCCCGTCGTCGTCACACCCGCTTGGGGGTGCCAGTGTATGATGTCAGAAGGATTATTTTTCTAAAAAACAAGGAAAATGCCAACACCCCGCATTCCCCCGAAGCTACCAATTTTACTTTGGCTGAAAATATCAAAAAAGAGTTTGCTCTGCTCAGTGTTTTTTCGATGCCAGTAGCTGATGCTCACATGCGGGGGGATATCCATCTGCATGATTTGGGCTTTGTTGACCGGCCCTATTGCAGCGGGCAATCGGTCGAATATTTAAAGAAATATGGATTAGACCTTCCTGGAATCAAAGGATGCGCAAAGCCGGCCGAAGACGCCGATGAGCTAATATCGCATATCGTAAAGTTTTCAGTTGCCTTGCACGGCTTCTTTGCCGGGGCAATTGGCTGGGATGCCGTTAATATGTTTATTGCTCCCTATTTGGAAGGCTACGGCTTTGGACATGTTAAAAAAATAGCGCAAAAATTAATTCAGGAGTTCGCTATGGCAGCGGTGGCCCATGGCGGCCAAGGGCTATTTTCCGATTTAAATATCTATTGGGAAGTTCCCAAGCATTTTGAAAATGTTCCGGCGATTGGACGGGGTGGGGTATATACCGGTAAAACTTACGGTGATTACATTAATGAGTCCCAGTTGTTTGCCAAAGCCATGTTTGAAGTCTATAAAGAGGGTGATGGTTCTGGTCGTCCCTACTTTTTCCCTAAACCGCTGGTGCACATGACCGAAAAGTTTTTTAATACCCCCGGAAACGAAGAGTTTTTAAATTTGATCTCTGGAGTAGCTTCGGAAATGGGAAATACTTATTTTGTATTTGACCGGGGCGAAACCGCTAAAATATCCGAATGCTGCCGGCTTTCTTTCAAATTAGATTATTCTGACCTGCAAGATGCCAAAGAGCCATGGCGCATGCGCTATTCAGCAATTCAAAATATAACCATCAACTTACCGAGAGTTGCTTATCTGGCAGAGAGAGATAATGATAAGCTCTTTAAAACGATTGAGGAGATGCTCGAGGTTACCGCTAAAGCTCACCGTGAAAAACGCAAATTTATTGAGGAATTATTAAAAGAAGGTCCGGATGGGCCATTGTCACTTTTGGCCACTGAACGTGAAGGCGATTTGTATCTGCGCCTTCACCGGGTTACTCATTTGATTGGGGTATTGGGACTAAACGAACTTGTCGAATATCATCTTGGCAAACAGTTGCACGAAACGCAGGATGCTTTACGCTTTGGCCTTAAAGTTATTTCTTTTATGAAACTTAAATGCGAAGAGTTGTCCGAAAAATATGATCTGCATTTTGTGCTCGAGCAAACTCCAGCCGAATCAACCGCCTATCGCTTTGCGAGACTTGATATGGAGCATTTTCCCAAACAAGCCACCTCGGTGATGAAGGGAAATATGGACAATGGGGAAATCTATTACACTAATTCTACTTATTTTGATGTTTCCCAAACCATGAATCCAATTGATCGGGTACAGCTCGAAGGATTATTCCATCCGCTGATTGATGCTGGTGCTTTAACCCATGTTTGGTTGGGAGAAGCAAAACCCGATGCTGCTTCGGTGGCTAATTTTGTAGTTAAGACTTTCAAAAACACCCAAAATAGCCAAATTGCTTTTTCGCCCGAGTTTACTGCTTGTCTTTCTTGCGGCAAAACAGCGCGGGGGCTACACGAGCAGTGCCCGTATTGCTCATCGAGCGAAATTGAAGGCATTACCCGAATTACTGGTTATTTTTCCCGGATTCCTGGCTGGAATAAGGGTAAAATTGGCGAATTAAAAAGACGCTATAAAAGCGACATTTGATAAAGGAGGAAAGAAAATGGCAGTAGAAAATATGGATGTAAAAGTTTTTGGAAAACCGGGTTGTGAATTTTGCAAAACTACCATGAAAAAGTTCGAAACTTTTATGAAAAGGTGGGAAGTGGATCCGGCTGTCGTCAATCTCCAGTTTTTTGACATGGAAACTGTGGATGGTTTGGCAGAAGGGGCTTTTTATAGTGTAACCAAAATTCCTTCGACGGTGATTGAAAAAGAAAGCAGTGTGTTGGCGCGCTGGGATGGGAAGGTTCCTTTATCGAATGAATTTAAAAACTATTTTGGTGACATTCCGGATGTGCCAGAAACTGTTAATTAGGGCTTAGGATAGATTAAAATTGCATTGCTGACGCGGCGGCCACCGCCGCAGACGACTTTCTTATCGGCGACCATGCCGGTAGATCCACCGCCATCAAAGTTGAGGGCTTCTGTTGCCCCCAAGCTTTGTAGTAGGTTGGCTAATTCTTCTAGCGTTGCTCCCAGGCTAGAAAGCGATGGTTTCGCCTTATTTTTTTGGGGGGCAGCAACGGTTATAAAAATAATTTCACCGTTTTTGGTTGTTCCAACTGCGGTGCGAGCAGCATGCCTTTCGGCCACATCATCCCGAAATTTTTCTTCATGCTTTGAAATGTAAATTCGGCCGCCCTTTAATAAGCGAGGGCCTCCGGCAATTAAATGTAAAAGGCCTTTGGGCGAGCAAGAGTAGGGGATAATTTTAAATTGGGTATCAACTATTCCATCCATTTGACCAGCTTTGGAAATTATTTCGGCATAGGGTCCGCTAGCGGATATAACGTAACCATCATCGGGAATCGATGAATTGGATGGGTTAATCTCCCTAATTTCACCCCCAATAATAACGAGCTCTATGCCTTTGCTAATTGCTCCGGTTTTATCCCCCCAAACCGGAGAATAAATAACCATATCTTTTCCATCGCGAGCTTGATTGATACCGGTTATTTCAAGGGTTGTCCCATCTTCAAATTTAACCTCTCCCCTTGCAAAGATATTGTCAATCATGACATGGTTTTGCTGGTCAATAATTAAGGCGGTGCGGTCATAAATGGGCAAAGTGACCAATTCTTGGTTGATAATCAAGGCGCCCAGCGGTGCTCCATTATTTGCAAAAAAAGTGCCATTAACTGCAGCTAAAGCGTTGTTGTTATCGGCAATGTTTTTCACCTTGTCCAAATAAAAATGCCGATTGTTCTCTGGTTCTGGTTTTTTGAAAATATTAAAAAAACTAACGAAAGATTCAAAAAAACTAGGCTTATATTTTTTTGCTAAAGCCGGTTCGATACGGGCCTTATTTGGGTCAATTTTTAAAACTGTAGCAATCAGGTTGCCTTTCGACGATCCTTCTTTTATTTTTATGTATTCAACCCCGTCAAAGACCATTCCACCCGAAACCAAATTTAAAAAGTCGCGATCAAAGTCAATTACTAGTCTTGAGGGCATGGAAAGCGATGAAATCGAATAATTTACATCTTCAGAAAGGGGGATAGTAATTTTTAAATCTCGGTCTTCTTTTTCAACCTCCAGATAGCGAACGACCAAGTCGTTAATTTCCTCATAATTTTTGATTTCAGAATTAGCCTGGGTGTCTTTGAGGTGGAAAATTATTTTGTCTTCGGCTTCTTCGGTAACATAACTAAAATCTTTGTCAAAATCAAGAACAACTCGAATCGTGTTGGGGTAATAACCAAAGCGGACATTTTGCAGGGTAGTAGCTTGGCAAGGAAAAGAGAATATGAATAAAATAAATACGTAAAAGACAATGTGGAAAAAAGATTGACTCTTCAGTCGTTTCCGAGCAATCAGAAAAAACGGAACCTCCTTCATCGTCAACTTTTTTTCACTAAATAGCTTACTCATTAACTAAGTTTTAGGTTGTTTTCGTGGATGGATTTGGCTGATACCTGTAAGGCA
This sequence comes from Candidatus Margulisiibacteriota bacterium, assembly GCA_041658745.1. Taxonomy (GTDB): domain Bacteria; phylum Margulisbacteria; class WOR-1; order O2-12-FULL-45-9; family O2-12-FULL-45-9; genus JASEHX01. The sequence goes on from JBAZZP010000005.1 coordinate 8,502, forward strand.
GCTTTTTCTTCGGAGGTTAATGCGATTTCAACGATTTCTTCAACCCCGTTTTTGCCCAGTTTAGCCGGAAGACCAATATAAAGGTCTTTTAAGCCGTATTGGCCGGTAGCCAAAACGGAGGATAAGATGGTTTCTTGTTTATTGCTTAAAATTGCTTCAGCCATATATGCGGCAGCTGCCGATGGGGCATAATAAGCCGAACCGGTTTTTAGCAAATTAACGATTTCAGCTCCGCCATTGGCCGTTCTTTGGACGATGGCTTCTACTTTTTCTTTGGATAACAGTTCGCTGATTGATTTGCCATTAACAGTGGTTTGGCTAGGGACAGGGACCATTAGATCGCCGTGGGTGCCAAGGACAGTTGCTTTGACCGAGGTCATGGGGACATTCAATTCCAGGGCAATAAAGGCGGCCATGCGTGCGGCATCCAGCAATGGAGCCATTCCAATCACCCGCTCGGCAGGGAAACCAGATACTTTCCAGGCTAAATAGCTCATTGTATCTAGTGGATTAGTTACTATTAGTAGAATGGCTTGAGGAGACGTTTGTTTAATCTGTTCAACAATGCCTTTAATAATGGCAGCATTTTTGTGGAGCAGATCATCGCGGCTCATGCCGGGTTTTCTAGCTAAACCGGCAGTTATTACTACGACATCTGAATCTTTGGTGTCAGCGTAATCGTTCGTCCCAATGACTTTGCTATTATAGCCAGCTACAGGTCCGGCTTGGAGCATATCCAGGGCCTTTCCTTGAGGGATTCCTTCAACAATGTCCAATAAGACGATGTCGGCTAGGTTCTTTTCGGCTAAACGGCGGGCGGTTTCGGCTCCCACATTTCCCGCGCCGATAACGGTGACTTTTTTACTCATATAAATAGCTTAACAAAATTAGTGAGGGAATTCAAATTGATGCGTGATTAGCAATCTGTGCAAACTCTTCAATCGACAAGGTCTCTGGCCGACGGCTGAGGTCAATTGGGCAGTTTTCGAGGTTAAAACTAGCTAGTGAGTTGCGGATTTTCTTTCTTCTTTGCTGAAAAGCTTTGTGCATGATATCAAAAAACTTCTTTTCATCCTGCACTTTGTATTTGGGTTCTTTATAAGGCCTCAAAACTACTAGTGCTGATCCCACCTCTGGCCAAGGCAGAAACGAAGATTTGGAAACGAAGGAATTGATAGACACTTCAGCATAAAATTGGCAAAAGATAGAAAATGAGCCGAAGGTTTTAGAACCAGGTTTTGCTACCATTCGTTCAGCTACTTCTTTTTGGACCATCAACACCGCAATCTCCGGCTTGTCTTTGCTCTTAAAGATTTTTTCAATGATAGGAGAGGTTATGTAATACGGCAAATTGCCTACAATTCGATAGCGACGCCCATGGGCTAGTTCTTCGAGATTAACTTTTAAAATATCTTTTCCCACAAAAGTAACATTCTTAAAATCTTTTAAGATCTGCTGGCTTATGGCGATTAACTCTTGATCGATTTCTACCGCAATCACTTGCTGTGCAACTTTTACCAATTCCGAAGTGACTACGGCTAAACCGGAGCCAATTTCAATCACAATATCGTCTTTGTCTATTTCAGCTGCCCGCACAATTCTTTGCAGAACTTCGGGATCAATTAAAAAGTGCTGGCCCAGTTCTTTGCGAGGATAACGACCATAAGTCTGCAGGAGTCCTTTGGTAATGTCGGCAAGAGTTGGGGTCATTTGGTGTTGGCAAAGTGAGCGGCAACTTTAATAGCTTCGATCATGCTTTGTGGTTTTGCCCAGCCTTTGCCGGCAATATCAAATCCGGTCCCATGGTCAACTGAAGTGCGGATGATCGGCAGACCAACGGTCACGTTTACCGATTTATTGAATTCTAATAATTTTAACGGGATTAGTCCTTGGTCATGATACATGGCAATTACCATATCAAACATGCCGGCATTGGCTAAATAAAAAATGGCATCGGGAGATACGGGACCTTTAACATTAATCCCCAACTTTTTAGCCTCTTCTACCGCCGGAGCGATGATTTTTATTTCTTCATCCCCAAATAAACCGTTTTCCCCGGCGTGGGGATTTAATCCGGCCACTCCGATTTTGGGTTTTTTACCTTTAGCTTTGAGGAGAGTTTCATGAGCTAGTTTTATCAAGTTAACTATTTTCTTCTTATCCAAGTTTTTGCTAACATCTCTCAAAGCTACATGGGTGGTTGCCAGCATCACCCACAGAGAGCTGGAAACAAACATCATAGCTGCGTTTTTGGAGCCGGTTCTGTCGGCTAATATTTCGGTGTGGCCTTGAAATTTATAGCCAGCTATATTAATGGCTTCTTTATTGATTGGACCGGTAGTCATTGCATCAATTTCGCCGTCCATGGCTAACTTAATCGCCGTATCAACGTATTCTACGGCAGCTTTGCCGGCAGCTTTAGAGACTTGTCCCATTTTTAAACGGGAGACATCGACATTATCTAAATCGATAACATCGATAATGCCTTTTTCAAATTTGGCTTCAGCCACTTTGCGAATGCTGTTGATTTCAATGTTGGAAATTTTAGCGGCTTTTAGGGCTTCGCGCAGCGCTTTGCGGTCGCCAATGACAATGCATCTGGCTAAAAGATTAATTTCAGGGTTAATTAAAGCGCGAACGGTGACTTCGGGCCCGATTCCGGCCGGATCGCCCATGGTTACCCCAATAATTGGCCTATGCATATTTGATATCCGCTTTTTTGATGCGTTCGATAGCTTCTTTTATGCGAGTGTCACTGTCAACCAAGGCAATCCGAACATAACCCTCACCTAAGTCGCCAAAGCCGGTTCCGGGCGAAACCACCACTCCGGTTTTTTGCACTAAATGTTGGGTAAAAGACATGGCAGTGAAACCTGCTGGGACGGGAACCCAAAGATAGAAAGTGGCAGAAGGTTTTTTTATTTTCCAGCCGAGCGAATTGAGCCCATCAACCATAATATCGCGGCGGGTTTGGTAGGTCTGGCGCATTTTGTCAAAATAGCCATTGTGTAATTTGAGTGCGGCGGTTCCTGCTCTGGTAACAGCGGCAAATGGACCATAATCGAGATTGGTCTTGATTTTGCGGAGCGAACCGATAAATTGAGAATTGCCAACGGCAAAGCCACAGCGCCAACCAGCCATCCCAAAAGTTTTGGAAAGAGAATGAAATTCTATGCAAACATCCTTTGCTCCGGGTAGCGAAAGGCAGGAAATTGGCTTTTTACCATCAAAATACATTTCTCCGTAAGCCAAATCATGAATTAAAATTAATTTATACTTTTTAGCAAAGCGAATCGCTTTCTCGAAAAACTCGGGAGTAGCTGTTGCGGCTGTCGGATTGGTGGGATAGGACAAGATCATCATTTTTGCTTGTTCGGCAATTGGACCTTCAATTGAATCTAGATCGGGTAGCCAGCCGTTATGCTCAGCGGTGGGCATTACAATTACTTCGGCTCCGGCTAAAACCGGTCCTCTAAAATGAGCTGGGTAGGCGGGGATAGGAACCAAGACTTTATCGCCCGGATCAAGATAGGCAAAGGCAAAATGAACCAGACCTTCTTTGCTGCCCAGTAGCTGGACGACTTCATTCTCTTCTAGCCCAAAACCGTATTGCCTGCGGCACCAATCAATCACCGCTTTATTAAACTCAGAATCACCCTCAAAAGAAGAATAGCGATGAATGTTAGGATCGGTTAAAGCTTTTGTAAAAGTCTCAATGATTTCTTGAGGGGGAAGGTGGTTGGGTGAACCGATTGTTAAATCAATTAAATCTTTTCCCTTGGCTCTTTCTTCGGCCTTAATTTTATCCAGCATGGCGAAAACATAAGTGGGAAGATTCAATAGTCTTTGTGCTTCTTTCATTGGCTAATTTCTCCCGCTCTATACGAGCTGCGAACAAAAGGACCCGCAAATATTTTTATCCCGAGATTTTGGCCGATACCTTGATACTCTGCAAATTCCTCCGGGGCCACATATCTTTCGGCCGGAAGATGATTTCTAGAGGGTGGAAGATACTGCCCAATTGTTACCAAATCACAATTAACTTGTTTTAAGTCTTTTATGACGGCAATAACTTCTGCCTTTTCTTCCCCTAATCCTAACATAAATCCGCTTTTGCTGTAAATATCTGGTCGCAATTGCTTGGATCTTTCCAATAATTTTACCGATTGATCATAACTTGCTTCTGGACGAATTTTTGAATATAGCCGGGGAATGGTTTCAATGTTATGGTTTAGCACATAGGGGTTGGCAGCTAAAACGGTTTTAAGCGATTGTTCGTTTCCCTGGAAGTCGGGAATAAGCACCTCAACCTTTTTTGTGTCTTGTATTCCCTCGATTTCTCTCGGGATGGCTGGGATGGCGAGCTTGTCGAGCCACTTGTGTCTTGTATCTTGCCTGCGGTTGATAGCTTTAATGACCAAAGCAAAGTGGCTGGCGCCACCGTCTTGAAGATCATCGCGAGTGACGGACGTTATCACAACATAATTTAATCCTAGCTTGGCAACGGCTTCGGCTACTTTTTGCGGTTCGTTTTCATCCACCGGCGGCGGTTGGCCTTTGTCAATTCCACAAAAGCGACAGTGGCGTGTGCAGACGTTGCCCAGGATCATAAAAGTCATGGTATTGCGCTCAAAACATTCTCCGATATTAGGACATTTGGCGGATTCGCAAACGCTATGCAAACAATGGTCATTTAAAAGAGCGCGGATTTTGCGGATATTCTCCTGTTTGGGAGTTTTTTTAACCAAAAATTGAGGAAGAACCATGCTTTTTGACTTTCTTAGCCCTTTTGCTATATAATCTTTATAGCATATTTTTTGCCGGGCGACAATCACCATGCCAGAACCAATTATTCTTTTTATCCTCGGAGCCGTACTGGGCAGTTTCATTAATGTGTGTATTTATCGCTTGCCACGGAATGAATCCGTTATCTCTCCGCCCTCCCATTGCCCAAAATGCCAAAATAAACTCTCTTTTTTTGATTTAATACCGATCATTAGTTATTTTATGCTCGGTAGAAAATGTCGCTATTGCGGGACTCGTATTTCCTTCCGCTATACTTTGGTTGAAATACTCTGTGGCTATGTTATGGTTTGGCTGTATGTGCAGCAACTGCCCTTAAGTGCTTTTATCTTTGCGGTTATTTTTTCCTATCTACTAATTGGCATCTTTTTTATTGACGCCGAAAACCAGGTGATTCCAGATGCATTAAATATGGCATTGCTTTTTACCGGATTGATTTATAACTTGTTGCGGGCCACTCTGCTTTCGTCTCTTGGAATCCAATTTCATTTTTTCAGTTCGGCTTTGCTGGGCGCAATTGTTGGATTCGCCGTGTTATGGCTGATTGGTTTTTTGGGGAAGGTCTGGCTTAAAAAACAGGCCATGGGCGAAGGCGATATTTTTTTGGCAGCCGCGTTAGGGGCATGTTTGGGCGTAAAGGGAGTTCTTTTGGCTATTTTATTGTCTTATTTTTTAGCGGCGGTGGTAGCCATCTATTTGCTGCTTACTGGTCGGACAAAAATGGGGCAATATATCCCTTTTGGTCCGGCGCTAGCTAGTGGAGGAATATTAGCTTTATTTTATGGTCCAAGAATTATTGATTGGTATTTGAGGTTATTTTTATGAATCGGATTGGGATAGCAATATTAATATTGCTCGTGTTTTACTTTATTTTTCTCATCCGTCAGGATATAATTGATAATCTCGATCTGCAGAAAGAGGTTTGGCGTTCTGAGATAAAAATTAAAGAGGAAGCAAACTCTGCCCAAAGACTGCAGGGTCGTTTAAGCCAACTAAAGAGCAACGAGTATATCGAAATGCTGGCTAGGACTAAGCTTGGATTAGTTAAAAAAGGTGAGAAGGCGTATAAAGTGATTTTTTAATTGCCTGGATGGCGGAATTGGTAGACGCAAGGGACTTAAAATCCCTCGGTCGCAAGGCCATGCCGGTTCGATTCCGGCTCCAGGCAGTTTCTCCTCTTTTTTATTGAGCTTAAATCATGTACAATCTAATTCATGCGATTAGCTCTAGCCCAAATCAATCCAACCGTTGGGGATCTCTCCGGCAATACCGTCAAGATAATTGATTTTATTGAAAAAGCCAAACAGGAAGAAGCCGATTTAGTGGTCTTTCCGGAATTGGCCATTACTGGTTACCCACCCGAAGACTTATTGCTCAAACCTCATTTTATTGCCGATAATCTAACTTCCCTGCGCCAAGTAGTAAAAAGTTGCCGAGGAATTGCAGCTTACGTTGGCTTTGTCGATAAAAAGGGGAAAGACCTCTTTAATGCTGGGGCTTTTATTGAAAACGGGAAAATACTGCAAATATATCATAAAGTGCATTTACCTAATTATTCGGTCTTTGATGAAAAACGTTATTTTACGGCTGGTCGGGTAGGGGTTATGGTGAAATATAAAGGCTTAAAAATCGGCCTGGGGATTTGTGAGGACCTTTGGGTAGAAAAAGGGCCCTATCTTGAAGAAGCTAAAAAAGGCGCCGACTTAATTATCAATATTAATGCTTCTCCCTATCACATTGGAAAAATCAAACAGCGTGAAAAATTGTTAAAACAGCGAGCTAAGCGCATAAAGACACCGATTGTTTACGTTAACATGGTAGGTGGGCAGGATGAATTGGTGTTTGATGGCGGGAGTATGGTCGTTAGCTCGCAGGGAAGGATTCTTGCCGCGGCTAAACAATATCGGGAAGAACTAACAATTGTGGATTTGAGGGCCCTTGAAGGCCCGATAAGGGATAAGGTGAGGGTGAAGAATGAGGGAGGGAAATGGTTAGATGGAATGGAGGAAGTATACGAGGCGTTGGTTTTGGGGGTAAAAGATTATACGCGAAAAAATGGAATGAAAGATGTGGTCATCGGAGTTTCCGGCGGAATTGATTCGGCGACAACTTTAACCATTGCTGTAGATGCTCTGGGACCAGAACATGTTCATGCTGTTTACATGCCATCCGACTACTCGGCCCAGCAAAGCTATGATGATTCAAAACTGTTAACCGATAATTTGGGGATTACTTTAAATATCATTCCTATTAAGAATGTCTTTGCCTCCTACTTAACGGAGTTGGGGCCAAGTTTTGCTGGCAAAGCAGCCGATGTTACCGAAGAAAATTTGCAAGCGCGTATTCGAGGCAATTATTTGATGGCGCTTTCCAATAAATTTGGCTGGTTGGTCTTAACAACCGGGAACAAATCGGAGATGTCGACCGGCTACTGTACCCTTTATGGCGATATGGCCGGCGGATTTGCGGTGCTAAAAGATGTAAAGAAAACATTGCTTTATCAATTGGTGAATTGGCGTAACCAAAAGAAAGCCATTATACCAGCGACAATTATTAGTCGTCCTCCTACCGCTGAATTAAAGCCCAATCAAAAAGATGAGGATTTTCTTCCCCCTTATCCAATCCTGGATAAAGTGTTAGGGAGCTATGTAGAAGAAAATAAAAGCTCAAAGCAAATTGTAGTTGGGGGAATTGATTCGACCACTGCTCAAAAAGTTATTCGGCTGGTTAATTTGTCAGAATATAAACGCCGCCAGGCACCTCCCGGGCCACGAATTACTGCGCGAGCTTTCGGTAAAGATTGGCGCTTACCGATTACAAATTATTACAGAAATTGGTAGTAAAACAGGATTAAATTCTAGCCTCTAAAAAAGCAGTGGTAACTCCTAAGATAGCTGCGGATTTGTCTTTGTCTCCATTGTATTTTTTAAATATATTGGAAATATATTCTTTTTCAAAATTGGCTACCAAATTGCTGCCGAAACTAGCTGGCGAATGGAGGAGAAGATCTATTGATAGATTTTCAATATCAATTTGAGGTGCGGAAGAATATAAATAAGCCCGCTCAATAATGTTTTCGAGCTCGGCCATATTTCCTGGCCAATTATAATTAGTTAGGACTTCCATAGCTGTTGGTGAAAAAGTTCTTTCAGATTTATAGATTGCTCCAAATCTTTCGATTAAATTGTTTATGAGGAGTGGAATATCGGATAACCTCTCCCGCAAAGGCGGAATGGTTATTATGTTTTGTCCAAAATAATCTGCCGCTGCCCGGTTATTTTGCAAGAAGGTGGAAAAGGTTGAAGCAATAATCAGGGATTCAATTGGGGTTGGTTCTGTTCCTCCGAGACGTGTAAATTGGCCGGATGCAATTATTTTGAAGGATTCTTCCGAAAGAGCGTCGAAGTTTTCTAGGTAAACAGTGCCGCCTTTGGCTTGTTCTAAAATACCACTTTCTCCTTGTAATTCAATAGTATTAGCTCCTTTTTCTCTTCCAAAAAGGAGGGCTTTTACCTTTAGTGGTGATAGAGCGGAAAAAATAACCAACTTTTTATAGGGGAGACTGCTGCGATGGGATTTTTGGATCAGATACTCAATTAAAGCTTCTTTCTCAGTGCCGTTTTCGCCCATAATTAACAGGGGCGAAGTGTCTTTTAAATTATTAACTGCTTGCATGAAAGCCGTGTATTTTTCGCTCTGACCGATGAGGTCGTTGGAAGAAAGGTGGAGAGAGTTTTGAATGGAAAGGCTTTCATGCAACAAGCCTTTACGGATTAGTATTTTTTCGGTTAATTTTAAGATCTGATTAACGTCAAAGGGCTTAATGATATAATCGCGGGCGCCTAGTTTTACAGCTTCGCTGGCTTTACGCATGTCATTGACAGCTGTCACCATTATCACTTCAAGGTCTGAGTCGATTTGTTTAAGACGTTTTAAGGTTTCTAGGCCATCTAGCCCTGGCATGCGGACATCGAGGAAAGCTAGGTCAAATTTTTGGCCGGTAACAGCTTTTAGCGCGGCTTCACCAGTGGCTGCAGTTTGAACTTTATATTGGCTCTCCAAAATCAGGGAAAAAGATTCCCTAATGGAAAGCTCATCGTCAACTACTAATATTTTATGCATTTGCAAAGCGATCAACAATTACCAAAGCTTGTTTCCTTAGTTCTGCGTCTTGCATTATACCACGGGAAATTGTTTCGATCATGGCTTTCGCGCCTTTAGAAGAGACAAGCGATGGGCCAAACTCGGCAGCGATAGCCATTTTGACTATTTTGTTAACCGCCATTTCGATGGTGTCACCTTGCTTAATTTCATTGGCTAGACCTTTTTCAAAAAGATCAATTTTGGCCTGATCTTTTTCGTCCAATTCTGCGCCAAGTTCCTTACCTAAAATTACCGGCAAAAATTCGCGGGTTGGGGTCCACTCTTGTTTTCTGATTTGTGTTGGCATTTTCTTTTCCTCCTTCTAGGTTATCTTTTCCAGACAACTAGTATAGAGCAATTCTATTGCCAGGCTATTTAGGGGGATTTGCCTAATGAAGTGTGCAAAAGGCGTTATTTTTGCACTTTAGGCTGTGCAGTTAATTGATGTTTAGCCTTTTTTCGAGGTTTTTGAGAGTGTTGCGGTGGATCCCTAGCAGTTTTGCCGCTTTTGTTTTTTTACCACCCGAGGCATCAATGGCTTGTTTGATAAAATCGGCTTCAAACCTTTGTACGGCATCGGATAAAGTTGCATCGTGTGATGTGCGAGAAGGGTTAATAGGGTTACCTTTTATGTCAGAAGGGAGATGAGCTGCTCCAATCTGGTCCCCCTTGTTTAAAACGATAAGTCTTTCGACAATATTTTCTAATTCGCGTACATTGCCCGGCCAATTATATTTTTTAAGCAGGCGCATAGTTTCATCGGTAAAGCCCTTAATCTTTTTACCAAATTCGTGATTGTATTTGTGGAGAAAGTGGGAAACTAAGAGCGGAATATCTTCTTTTCTATCTCTAAGTGGCGGGACATGAACAGGCACAACGTTTAAGCGGTAAAAAAGGTCTTCTCTAAACTTCCGATTTGTGATGGAATCTTTTAAATCAGAATTGGTTGCTGAGATGATACGAACGTCAATTGGGATTGGATAGCCGGCGCCCACTCGTTCAATTTCTTTGTGTTGCAAGACGCGCAGGAGTTTGGCTTGCATGTTATGCGGCATGGAACCAATTTCATCTAAAAAGAGGGTTCCGCCATTAGCAATTTCAAATTTACCGATTTGCTTTTCAACTGCTCCGGTAAAAGAGCCGCGTTCGTGGCCGAAAAGTTCTGATTCGAGTAAATTGTCAGGAATGGCAGCACAGTTTACCGCCACAAATAATTTGTCTTTGCGGGGGCTGCGGTTGTGGATAGCGCGAGCGACCAGCTCTTTGCCGGTGCCAGATTCGCCAGTTACTAAAACGGTGGCTGAGCTGCTGGCAACATCATCGATAATATTAAAAATATCTCTGATCTCCTGGCTTTTTCCAACAATCTTTTCAAATTGATAATCGGTTTCAATTATTTTGCGGAGTGAAACGTTTTCTTCCAGCAGCTTTTTTTTCTGCAAGGCTTTTTCAACTTGTTCCTGTAGGGCGCTGATATCAAATGGTTTAGTTAAATAGTCATAGGCTCCATGTCTAATGGCAGCTACGGCTTTATCGACAGTGATAACCGCAGTAACCATGATTACTTCAATGCTGTCGTTAATTCCTTTGATGATTTTGAGTAGTTCCAGCCCGTCAATTCCTGGCATACGGATATCGAGCAAAGCCAGGTCAATGGGGTTGTTTTTTACGATTTCAATGGCTTCTTTGCTTTCTTTGGCGATAAAAAGCTGATAATCATCTTTGAGGAGCATGCGCATCGAATCGCGCATGCTTTTTTCATCATCGACAACTAATATGTTGGCTTTCTTTTTCATTTTTTTGCTCGATCTTCGGCGGTTGGAATATTTAATTCCTTGCGGTAGTAAGCCGCTGTGCGCCGGTCAATCTTGGCACCCAATGTATGCATTTTTTCGGCTAAAGCTTTATCCGATAATGGCTCTTTTTTATCTTCCGAGCCAATTATTTCTTCCAGCATCGACTTTAACTTTATCACGGTAAACCCTTTCGGTCCCCTGGGGCATAAAACCCGCAAGGGAAATAGCCCTTTTGGCGTCTGAATATATTTTTCGGCCACTGTTCTTGAAATAGTTGACGGGTGCAAGCCAAACTCATCTGCCAACTGTTTCTGTGACAAGGGCGTCAGCCACAGCATTCCTTTGCTAAAGAATGCTTGCTGCGTGTCAATTATCTTTCGAACGATCTTTTCCAAAGTTTCACTTCTTTTAGCAAAATCTTCGATTAATTGTTTGGCTCTTTTTAGTTTTTCTTGCAAAAATTCTCTGGTCTTTTGGTCGGTTTTGGGATTATCCAGCATTTTAAGATATTGCTGAGATAAATTTAAACTGGGGCCATAGCGGGTTTCTAGATTAATTAATTTATAGTTGCCTTTATGATCTTCTTCAACCGAGAATGAGGGGATGATATAGCGAGTTTCCCCTCCAAAGGCTAATCCAGGGTTTGGATTGAGATTGTTTTTAATAAAATTTAGGATTTCAGTCGCAGCAGTTTCTGAAATATTAAGGTCGCTGGCTAATTTGGGTATATTGGCTTCCGAAATTGCCCCAAAGTGTTTTTCTACTGCCAGAGTTAAAATATTCTGCAATTCTTCGCTTTCAAAATTATATTCCCGGATCTGGATAGCCAGGCATTCTTTAACATCGCGAGCGCCAACCCCTTCGGGCTCAAAACCCTGGACGATTTCTAGAACTTTATCAATTGTTGGACGTGATAATTTGTATTTCTGCATGATTTTTTCACGTAGGGCAGGGTAGTTAATAACAAAACCAAAATCGTCGATGTTTTCAATGATTTGAGTAGCGATCTCTTTTTGTTTTGGATCTAGTTCTTCATATTCCAGTTGTTCTAAAAGATGCTCTTCCAGGGTTTTGGTTACTTTGCCAATATTCTCAAGGCCTGGCATTTCTTCAAAGTTAACCTCTTTTTTGATTTTTTTGTCAGAAATTAAGTATTTGATGAATTCGGCATATTCATCTGGCCGTTCAACTTCTAAGGTTACATTTTCTTCGGCTTCTTTGTGGATACGGTCAACTAAATCGGCATATGATAGGTTGAGGATTTTGAGCATTTGGATGAGGCGGGGAGCAAGCTGCAGCTCGAGGGTTTGTCTTAGTTCCGCTTGCAGTCCAAGGTTTGGCATGAGGGAATTATAACATAAGACGGGATGGCGGCGGGACGGGAATTGTGCAAGCATGAGGAGATAATATTAGTGCAATTATTGGCTAAATTCATCGATATATATTAGGACACCTAATTAACTGGTAGAGGGAGAACTGATGGCCTTTTCTTTTACAGAAATAAGAGCCGCACTGGTGAAGCCGTATTCACAAGCAACTCGCTTATTGGGAGACAGAACTTCCCAGAAGATACGTCTCAATAAAATTAATGGGAGTGCTCGCAGAACGATTGCCCAAGCCTTAACCTACCATGGAATTCCACAAAAGATTTACCAACTAATTTTGGAAAAACTCCCTAGCGAAAAACAATTAAGAGCCACCACTTCTACTCAACAACAATATCTTTCGTTTACCGTCTATAGTCTAAAAAATATGCTAGCTGCCGGAACTATTTCTGCGGAAACTGCCTGGACAATGTTTGAAGGTGAATGGAATCATCTTGACCAAGTAGAAGAAGGTAATTTTGCCGGAATGAGGAGAACTTTTTGGCAGCAAGCTAGATCTACAATGGGAGACAGTGCCCAAACAGTTGGCCGATCACTGCTCGAATTTGAATTTTATGCAAGAGCCGGGCAAGCAGGTTTAGCACAATTTGAAAGATATGGCCAATGGGCCGAAGCACTGCTTTTTGATCAAGAAACTTGCCGGGATATGTACGTAGATGTTAAAGATGAATACCGAAAAGCTCTCTGGATTGAAATGCGAATGATCGAAGGCCAAGTTGGAATACAAGGCATGAATGAAGATGTGCGGATGTTTAGATATGTAGAAGCTTATGATCCTGAAGAGAACGCAGTGGGAGCAAAAATCGACGTATTTAATGGGGGAAATGCTATCGGGGCACCGGTTGATATAGGAATCAAGGCCGAAATTGGACATTGGATGTTTGCTATGTTTCGAGATGATCATAGGGAAATAAGTGAATTGATGGATCGTATGAACAATGCTGCATATACAGCAAGAGTTGCAGATGAATTAAATCAGCTTCTTTGTGGTGTAGGTCTTAGTCCATCAATCGAGACAAGGGCGTTTTTAATTGGTGGAGGATATTGCAGTGCCCTGAATGAAAAATCTTCGGATAAAGAAGCTTACTTCCCAGTTTTCCCGGCTAGGCACCCATTAAAGATTGAAGCAGGGAAAGCAAATGTTTTACGCACAGAGATTGAAGATCATAGTGCTGCCGAGTATATAGATCAAGAAATTCGCCATGGACTTGTTGGCGCTGTGGAGGTGGGTAAAATTGAAGCAAAAGAAATTTACGCCATGTATAGGAAAACAGGGTTATACGTTGCTCTGTTAGATATGGAAGGGGAAACAATGGATGAGATACTAGCCAAAATTCGAAATATTAACCCCAAAGAAATTGATTCTTATTGTGACAATTGGAAAGATAAAAGACAGCAAGGACTCTTAACTTTACTCAACCATGGGGATGTGGCAGCACGACTTTCGGCAATTAAATTGGTTAGTAGGTTTAGGGAACGAGATGGTAATCCCAAAATTGATGCGGCATTCAAGGCCGCAGTGTTGTATGTTGCAAATGTTCACCACGTAAAGCCTGCAAAGTATCTCGAACTTTTGAAGTTTTTAATGGCCAAAGAAAAATTTGATTGGGCTCTTCCCCAATTAGAAAATAATTTACTTTGTGATAATTTGGGGATTGTCACATTGACTGCAAAAGCTATGTGTGGCTTTTCTGATTCAAAGCCTACAGCTTATCTTCAAACCTTATCATTATTTGACGACTCCAAATGGGATGAAATTGTAGCACTGGGGCAATTGGCACTTCCAGCTCTGGAAAAACTGGCACAATGTGAAGGGGCGTGCTCAAAATTGCTGCTTGTTAAGGTAGTTGGAAGGATTGGCGGGGAAGAGGCAGCTAGGATATTACAAAGGATAGATGGGTATGATTGCGATGAAATGAAGATTAACTTAGCGTATTATCTGGCAAAGAACGGCGATATGAGCCGAATCCAATTTTTAATTGATTCTACCAAGAAAGGGAACTGGTTTGACCAGAATAGAGCAAGATGTTTTTTAGATGATCTCCACATTGCTTATGAAGCTACAAGCAGCGATTCAGGCCCATGGGGTAGCAGTTTTACGTAGATTTAACAGGACAGACGGGACGGAGGCGGGAGGGGATTTGTTTGATAAAGTGAAATATTAATTAGATACTATCGATAATGAGCATATGGGAATAGTAGGTAACACAATTGTAGGCGGAGAAAGAGTTTCTTTATATAACTTGATGGAGCCTAGCTATGTTCATGGCAATTCGTGCCGAGCTAGAAATTATGCTGCCTATTCCAACGTCTTTATACGTGGTCGAGACATTCACCGGATAGCAGATATCGCTGCTGTTGTTAAAGGATATAAACCCAAAGCAAGAGTAATTGAAATTGGGGGAGGAAACGCTTTTTTTGCTCACCTATTATCTAAAACCGGAACGATGGAGGTTATATCAACAGATCCAAATCCAAAAATTGAAGATTATCAATGGGGTATTTCAGATTTGCAGCTTGTAAGAGCCACCTCTGGGGAAGCGGCAACGAAATTTGCGGGAAAAGCAGATATTGTATTATGCACTTTTCCTCCAAAAGAGATTGATTGCGATGAATTTGCAAGAAATCTTTCACGTTTTAATGCCGCAGTAATCATTTTGGCCAGAGATAGGGAGTTGTGTAGTAATACGTATGGGATGAGTTTTCCTGGGTATACAATGAGACTTGTTTGGCAAGGAATTTCGACAGATAAACTGCCTCAAATGTTTGGGATTATAGCTAATCGTTACCAATCTGGACATTATCCTAATTGTGAGTTTGAGGTATACACTCGTAGGGATGTTGGTGCCTTGCGGGTTGGATCACATGATGAAAAGTCTAAAATGTTTCAATGGGAAATTGATATTGATGGATTTTGTGATGATGATAAGATTCCAAGATATAGCGAAGTCCCCTTTTTCAATCAAGTAAGACTAATGTGAATTATTGTGAGCCATATGGTTTGCAGGCAGGCTTAAATCTCCTCGATTTTTCTCGGTGCAAGCTCCAACCAACGGATTAAGCAGATTTGATGAGTTTGGTGGGACGGAGAAAAGGGTCTTTTCGATGCCAAGCTTTATAGTTTATCTTTTATTTGCCTAACTGCCCAGCCCATGGAAATAAGATATAGAGGTATATATGCGGTAAAGGCGATTATAAGCAAAATATCAACTCCAATATCTTCTAACGAAGGAGGCAGAAAACAGTAAGGAATAATATACAATAAGAATATTGGGCCTAAGTTTAAGGTGCCGACAAGAGCAGCGCGCCAGCAGACTGACCAGCCTAAACTTAATGTTTTAAGAGAATAAACTTCTTTGAGCATTTTTACCTCCTTAATCAAAACTCATTTACATAAGTATAATTTATCCGATTGGGGTTAGTCAATCTTATCTTCAATATAATATGAAATATTGTGTACATCGGGAGAACCCACAAGTTGTGTGTGCTTAAATGAAGGTAAATATCGAGCGAACGTGAGGCGTGCGAGAGGCTGAGTCGAGATATTGCGGGGGTGGGATTTTCCCGTTTTTCACTATCTATTATAATTGAAAAACGGGATCCCGATGTTTCAATGTTATTATAATTTTTGTGTACATCGGGAGAACCCACGGCCTTCAGGTTATGAGACCACCCAAGGCAATTAACGTCTTTTTAGCGTAATAGTCAGAAAAAGCCGAGATGGCGGGAAAAATTAGCTGTCTCGGCTCTTTTCTTTGGTGTCTATAATGTCCATAGATTACGCAGATTTGATGATAAAACCGGGACGGAACCGGGACGGACATAAGAGAGGGGTGATGCAGAATTTAATAGCTTCAATGCCGGAAAAAGAATATAATTCTTGGGAGGGCAAAATGGCAGAAAAACAAGAAACTCAAAACTTAAACGTTACTAACCCTATGGTAAATGACAGTAAAGAGGATGGATGGTTTTGCAATATTGCATTATTTCCCCTTTGGAAATTGCATAAAGATGAAATCGAATCAGACAGCACAAAAAACTATTATAAGAAAGCTGGGAGAAGGTTTGAAACATACACTGTAAATAGATTGATGTTTTATCTTGGGTTTATAGGAGTTATTTTGCCGGCAGCGGTTTATCTGTTTAGCTTAAAGATGAATATGCCTCTATATTCATGGATTATCCTTGCTAATAAATATCAAAATATTGAATATAGTAAGGTTATTGGCAATATTACAACAATACTAATCTTTTTAATTCCTTTATTTGGCATGTTATTTGTTAATCAAGTTGGTAGGATGGAGAAAAGAATTGAACAAATAAACGAAGCCATGAGAAGTTTGTATGATAGGTTTGAAGCAAAAATGTTCTCGTTGCATGCTTATGGTGAGGAGGGGACATTAACTACTCCACTTGTTGATGTGAGTGATTGTAGAAGTTTGATGGATGAAATTATACGTGAATATAATACAAGAAAAGATGTGGCTATCACTCAACAGATTAGTAGAGAATATTATCTGGCCATTCATCTCTTGGAACAAAGCAAAAATATGGAAGGGAAAATAAATTATTTAAGATATATAATTGGGAATTCTTTAGCATTTTTAAGTGCGGTTTTATTGATTAGTATCTTGATAATGCTGATTGGCAAGCAAAATTACTCTATGGTAAATTGGTCGATGTGTGTCAATTCTATTAAATTTAGTGTTATTCCAGTATTTATTTATGCTTTGATAATAGGTGTTTTATCTTTTATAAAAGGACTTTATTTGTAATCTAAGCTTTATACTGGCCAATAAATAAGATAATTCAATTATTTAATTTGTTTTTATGCAATCCTCCTTTATGGAATTAACGCTTGCGAACAAATCGACAAACAAAAGCAAGATAATTATTGTTTTGGGTTTAGAAGGTTCTTGCGAGAAATGTTTGCATGAAGTCTAATAGAGCGAATATACGGTTATTCCATCAACATTTTTGAAATCACCATCGAGACTAACAAAATTATCCACGCCCCTATGCCTTCCCTCAATTATAATTCTTGCATCATAAGGCAATATTTTATAATGAATGCAATATTCGGCAACTTCCATATAAAACATGTTTGTTGCGGCCACAGGAGTGATTATGCTTTTAGTGTAATCGTATTTGAATGGTAAAGACGAAATTCCATGGTCTCCCTGCCATTGATGAAATTTATTGATTGCGTTTTCTAGTTTTTTGTCAAGATTTGGGATTCTCGCTTTATGGATTTTGTAATATTCTTTCCATACGCTCCTGGCACCATATTTAATTTTAGTATAATCAGTGAAACATGTGCATACAACATCTTCAATTATTTTTTCTAGCATTTCGCCATGAACTGTCGTTGAAATATACCTTTTTTGGGTTTCTTTTAGAATTCTATTTTCAAAAAAATCAATTGAAGCTTGCTTTTTGGGCGGGATTGGGCCAGAAGGATTCTCAATTCCAAAAAAAACTTCTATAACAAAACTAGTGTCTAAACATAATTCTAGAGGCAAGGGCTGTTTTTGGGAAAACAAAATTGATTTAGCAGGCATTGATTAGGAAAGATATTTATCAAACATTAAAAAATATGAACTTGATTCGACTTTGATAACTCCAGAAGGAGGTGTTTTTTGTTTGCTTTTCTCGGACAAGAAAAGCTGGTGTCTGTTCTCGACTACAAGTTCTTTGTCCTTATAGTCTGTTATGTTATTCTTTTTGCAATAGTCTTTTAAGAATTTATCATTTTCAATGATACTATCAATCTGTGTCCTGTCGATGACTCGGGAATTCATTTTATTCGACCCCCCTTAAATAAAAATAGCTCAAGATATTGGAATGCCTGTAATCAGCCCCACTTGAATTCCAATCCCTTGAGCATGTTGGAATTCTATACCTATGTATCGGCTATGGCAAGCGATAATTTCACATAATTCCATATATACTATCGGATTCAACAGTATAAAACTTGTAAACTCTGTTTACATTGCTGAAACTCTTCTTATTTTTAGCTTAAGCTATTTGGACAATTTATGTATTGTTTGAATGCTTTCCCTTGGTGGATTTACGGGCGTAGGAAAATTAATCATTGAAAGACAAATAAGCACCAAGAAGGAGACAAACAAAACAGAAATGATAATAAAAGAGTAATCTGGCTTGTTGTTGTTTTCGTCTTGCTTCCGAAGGATATTAAAAGCTTTACTATTATTATCGATTTCAATAAGGAGGTTATCATCGCGTTTTAGCAACCATAATTCCATTAATTGAATTGATTTGCTTAGGATTTTATCTTGTTCCTCATACCATTTTTTCATATTACGGATGTCTTTTAATAATGCATTTTTTATATACAATAAACCAAAACCTATAAGCAAAATGACGCAATATAACGCAATCTTTACAAATATAACATTTGAAACAATATTATTACCTTGGCTTGATAATGCAAGAAATGTCCCTAAGATGGCACTAGAAATTGTTATTACCTCAATAATCCATCGTCTAAGTTGGTTTACTGCATCTAAGGAGGTAGAAAGGATATTAGCTCGTATCTCTTTTCTAAGAGATTCACCTGTAGCAAGTTTTGTTATGAGGTGGTTTGCTAGCTCATCGTTCGATTGCATAATGTTTGCATTTTATCATAAAAGTCTGGGAGTGTAATGAAAAACGCGACTCATAACAAAGATAATTACATTTAAGCAATTAAGGGTATGTGAGAGTTGTTTGGATGGATGGAGATATAGTGGGGAGGTTTACCGGGTCTATTGTATCCATCGTTTTCTTGTCGATTTTTCCGTCTAGCATCGCAATTATACAATTGCCAATGTGATAGCCCAAATTAACTGGGACGGCGTTGCCAATTTGCTTATATTGTGAACAAACAGAGCCACTAAATTCCCAATCATCTGGAAAAGTCTGGATTCTTGCGTATTCCCTAACGGTGAGTGGTCGTGTTTCTTCTGGATGACAACGTTCAGTTTGCTTTTGGGCAGGGCTACAAGTTACGGTTAGGCTCGGCTCTTCCCACGAGAGCCTTCTTGCCATACCGGTTTTCCCTCCGCCCATGTAAAAACTTGCTCCCATATATTCTTTTTGTAGCTTTTCTGGTAAATTTCTCCAATATCCGCCTGGGGGGATAAGAGATAAAATATATTTTTTCCGTTTCGGGTATTGTTGCCCGTCAGATTTAGGGCAATCATGTAAGGCATCTTTAAGAGGGACAATATAATCTTTTTCTTTTGGGAAAACAAAAGGGATATCAATGTCGTTTCTTATAGCCATAATGATTAAGCGTTCCCTTTTTTGGGGAACATCAAGATATTGGGAATGGAGTAATTTAGCGAAAACCCTGTATCCTAACTCTTCCAAAATGTTTTTCATCATCCCTAGGGTTTTGCCGTTTTCATGCGTCAGCAATCCACGGACATTTTCGCCAATTGCAATTTTGGGCTTTGTCTCTTTAATGCAGCGGGCGAATTGGAAAAATAATGTCCCTCTTGCATCTTCAAAGCCCCTCTTGTTCCCAGCATAGCTAAATGCTTGGCAGGGGAACCCCCCTTCAACTACGTCCGGCTTATGCTTCTTGAAATCCAAATCGGCGACATCACAATTGAGGACATTCCATTTTTTCCTGTTTGTTTTAAGGGTAGAGGATGCGTTCTTATCAAATTCGTTTAATAGGATATGGTTAAGCCCCGCGTTTTCAAAGCCTAATGCTGTCCCCCCGGCTCCCGAAAATAGGTCAATGACAGAGTATTTTGATTTTTTACTGTTTTTTAATATCCTATATTTTTTCTTTTGAGGATTGTTGGGGTCGTCTTTTTTGTTGAGGCGTTCAATCTCTTCTAAGGAGAATAGGCGATAGTTGTAGTCTGACCTCCTGGATTTTATTAACCCTTTTTTCTCCCATCGCCGGATTGTGTCAGTGGAAACATCGAGTTGTTCAGCGGCATCCGATATTGTTACCAGTTCGTTTGGCATAAGGGTATAGTAGCAGTAACCAATGCATTATGCAATGGTTATTTAGGCATAGGCTTGTGAATATAGCTCTTCGAACAAGGAGTCTTTTTTGATTTGTGAGGCATTACCGCCCAAAATTACAGAGATGACCTCTGGTAGTGCGTAATAAATTTCCCTTAAGGCATTTGGTTTGCCGGTAGCAATCGAGTAAAAGCTTTTTCCGTCTATTACCCTAATCATTTTATTTGGCCTTCTCCGTCTTTTTGTGACGTTATCAGAAGGGGTAAATGGCTTATCATATGGCTTAAGCGTTGACGGGATTATCTCAACGTAATACCCTGTGAAGCCCTTGTATTCGGCCTTAAGGGCAGAGGTAAGGTTGTCATAAATGCTTTTTCTGTCGCTCCCCTTAGTCGTGTTATATTTATTTTTAATTTCAGCAATTATTTGTTTTTTCTGGTTGACAACATCTATCAAATTGCCGACTGGCAGGCTAGACCACCCGGGGATAGACCCTATAAGGTTTTGGTGGAAGATTCCCAATGCATTCTGCAGCGTCTTTTGTATTTGCCTTGATTTTTCCTGTTGTAACCAAGCCTTTAATGTTATTCCTTGCCTTAAGACATCAAAGACCGCAGAAAAAGGGTCAATAGTATTGCTATATAATTCATCTTCGGCGTGGTTAAATGCAGATTGGGCTATTTGCAGGACAGCTTCAACATGATTTATAAGGTCTTCGTCTTTAATGAAGTCTAGGTATTTATGGCTACTCATTGTTGTTATACTTGGTTTTATTATATATTACTCTTGGCCGGAAGAGAAGCAGGGTTTTAATGCTAATTTGCTAGAAATCCAATAATTCCTTGGTGGATATGCCAAGACCAGCTGCAATTCTTTGCAAAGTTGATAATTTGGGGTCAATCAAACCCTTTTCGATTTCGCTTAAGTTCCCTTTAGCTAAATCGTTTTCATAGGCAAGCTTTTCGATGGTTAATTCCTTTTGCTGGCGTAATTTCTTTATTCTTTGCCCTAATTTCTTATGTGGCATACTTAAAATCCTTATTAAACATCGATATTTTAGATGTTTTGATGGTATAATAGTTCCCCATAGGGAACGCAAAGGAGAAAGATGCAATGAAAAAAACAAAAGAATTCTTGTTAACTGTCCTATTTTTAACGGCAATTCTACTCATTTCCTCCTGTTCTCAAGTTCCAAGTCCAGAAACAACCACTTCTACGACGACTACAGGAACGACTACAACAACAAATATTGCTGGGAGTGTGGTGGGAAATGTTGTGTTTATCATTCAAGATGTTGAAGATTCTTCTGTAATATCTAATGCACTTGTTGTCATAAGCCCCTCTACGGCCTCATCGGATGCCTTCGGTAATGCAACCATTATGGATGTCATTATAGGAAACCAATCATTTAGTGCTTCAAAAAGTGGATATAGAGATTATGAAGGGGTTGTTAATGTGGTTGGGGGTGGGACTGTAACACAAGAAGTAAATATGACTCCTTCTTTACTTGCTCCTCGAAATGTTGCTATTAGTGTTTCTGGTTCTGGGCAATTATCTTTGTCTTGGGAAGCGAACACCGAAGTGGATATTGTTGGATATAATATCTACCGTGGGATAAGTCCTGAGGTATTATATAAAATTAATTCTTATGCGATTACTCAGGAGTCATATGCCGATTCGGGATTAATAAATTTAGTGTATTACTATTATAAAATCACAGCAATAAACACTATTGGTGCTGAGAGCAAATATTCTAATATGGTAAGCGAAGAGGCTGTTCCGTGGATATCAACATTCAGCACGAATGAATCCTTTAGTGACATTGCAGTTGATTCTCTAGAAAATATTTACTTTTCTTCCAGCGGAGGTAGATGTATAAAGAAATTCACTAATTCAGGAGAATTTGTTCAACAATATGGAAGTAGAGGCGAAGGGGCAGACCAGTTTTGGATGGTGGGAGGATGTTTGGTAAATACATATGGAAGCGTTTATGCGGCTGATTGTGCCCATGCAAGCTTAGGTACCCATAATAGAATATTAGTGTTTAATAATTCTGGTTCATTAATTAATAGTTGGGGAGAAACCGGAGATGGTAACGGCCAATTTCTTCATCCATATGAGCTTTCTACTG
Organism: Candidatus Margulisiibacteriota bacterium; assembly: GCA_041658745.1. GTDB lineage: Bacteria > Margulisbacteria > WOR-1 > O2-12-FULL-45-9 > O2-12-FULL-45-9 > JASEHX01. Next base: position 30,746 of record JBAZZP010000005.1, read on the forward strand.
ATGCTTCTGGAAATATTTATGTCTTAGATAATGATTCCTATGGTATTCCTAATCATAATTGTGTCCAAAAATTTGATTCTGATGGTAATTTTGTTCTTAAATTTGGGACAGAAGAAGTTCAATATGTTGGAGCTGGAATAGCAGTAGACCATACAGGAAGAATATATATTGCCGATTATTCAAATCATCGGATACTAAGATTTAGTAATACAGGGACTTTTGAGACCCAGTGGGGCTCAGAGGGTAATGGTAATGGACAATTTGGCTCAATTGCCTCAGACATTGCAATTGATTCATCTGGATATGTTTATGTAACTGACCCGGATAACTCTCGTATTCAAGTGTTTGATAGTGATGGTAATTTTATTAATAAAATTGGAAGGGCGGGAACGGGGAATGGGGAATTTGGTTTACCTACAAAAATCGCTATTAGCTCATCAGGGAATATTTATATTTTAGAAAGCATGACTACTCCTGTAAAGATTCACAAATATGGGCCACTATTTTAATTATTTGTTTTCTAGTTCCGATAATGGAAAAACATAAAATAAAATAGGCTGTTGTTTTTATCTAAATAGTTGTATTATCTGCTATATACAGGAGGGCAACAAATGAAAAAGTTTATGTTTTGGCTTGTCTTGTGCTCTTTTGTTTTTTCTTTAGCTGCTATCTCATTTGCTCATTCGGGCAGAACTGATAAATATGGTGGTCATCATAATAGAAAAACTGGTGGGTATCATTATCATCACAGAAGATAGAAGGGAAGAAGAAATATGTTATTCAAGATAAAATATGAGTGACTGTCCATTTTGCAAAAGACCAGCAATTGAGGAAAAATCACCACAAAATGATTCAATATACGTTAGTTGTGATGTTTGTGGTGAATACTTCATTACTAATGATGCACGCAGAGAAGTTGTCAATAAAGAATATGTAAATGATTTGTATTTGTTCTCTGGATATATTAAAAATCAAAACAGACAAGGCAATAAACCTTCAATTGCCACTTATGATTTGAAAAATATACTTAGCAGTTGGCATCCAATTACCGCTATAGAAAAATTAAACCAATTTTTATTGTTTTTGGACTCACAGACAAACGAGTTTGGTCAATTCATTCTTTTCGAATACGATAAGATGTATCCAATTGTTTTCTCTAAAAGTCGAGACGAGTTTTCTAGTATTGTGAGTGCAGCAAGCGAGCTAGGATATGTTGAGATTAAAGCCAAGGGTTTTAAGCTTACAATCTCAGGCATAAAGAAGATTGAAGAACTGAAAGAAACAAACGTCAATTCCAAATACTGTTTTATTGCTCGGTCATTTCTTGATAAATATGACGCCGTTGTTATTAATGGAATATTGCCTGCCTTAGAAAATACCGGTTTTCTGGCGATTGACTTGAAAACGAAAACACATAACAATTTGATTGATAATGAGATAGTTGCTAGCATTAAAAAGAGTAGATTTGTCATAGTTGAGCTCTCAGAAGAGAATCAGGGGGCTTATTTCGAAGCAGGCTTTGCAATGGGGCTTAAAATACCTGTCATAAGAGTTTGCCATGAAACTCAGAAAGCGAATCTTCACTTCGATGCAAGCCATTACAGCACAATATTTTATAGTAATTGTGAAGAGCTAAAAAATAGGCTTATTCAAAACATTGAAGCTAATATTTTATAGCATTTGTCTAATGACAATTCCTCTTGTTGAGAGCCCCATCGTTTTCAGCCTTCCTGTATAAACTCAGCCGCTTCAGAATAAACATTTCAATGCTGTTGTTTATAAGATTGGGCTATTTTTGTCGTGTATTTCTTTTGTGTTTATCATTGCTAAATAAGTTTTGTTATTTTCTGTCTTTTGGAGTAGTGAAACCCCCATTTGGTGCGTATATTGAGGGGTTTCCAGGAACAAAAACGCCAAATTCCCCGTATAGTGAGGGGGTACATAGGTCAAATATGGTAACGCAAACCCCAAATGGTGCGTATATTGGGGGGGGCTGTAACGCAGATATGAGTAAATGTCGACTAATTGAAGTTTGAGTTTCAAAGGTTAGAGTTCCAGTATTCCTTTCCCTAATAAAAGGAATCTGCATTTGAAGATGAAAAGATTAGAGAGAGCATCTTCAGACTCGTGCCTGAACATGTGAGCGAGTATAAAGCAGGTTTGATAGCCCGTTTAAGAAGCCTGCAATTAAATAGACAAGTGGGGCTTGGGGCTTTTTGCCCCTTCCTTTAAGTAGGGGCTCTCTCATCTTTCCCCCGCATTAGAGGACAGGGGCTTACTCTGACTTTTTGAAATAAATAATTAAAGGATATTTAGTCTAATGCAGTGCAAACAGATAAAAACGGATAATATTCAATGCAATGCTAAAGCGATGCAAAATAGCGATTATTGCTATTTGCACAATCCTGAAATACCAGAAGAGGAAAAAAGACAGGCACAAGCTAGGGGAGGAGAAAATCGACCCCATAGGATTGATAAACCTTTAAGCATAATAGAGATAAATGAGCCAAAAGACGTTGTTGTTTTATTGGCAGATACTATCAATTCGGTAAGGCAAGGCGAGATGGATGTTAAGCTTGCCAACTGCCTTGGCGTTCTATCTGGACAAATGATAAGAGCAATTGCATTGTTAATACAAAACACCCCTGAACCTTTAAGAAAAATTTCCTTGGAAGATAAATCAAAAGAGATTCAACGGATTTTTGGGGTGGATTTGATTAATGGATGTGTTGTAGCTACTCACCCAAATGCCCACCCCCATAACTTAGTTACCAATTTGGTAAAGGATGGCTAAGGAATAGAATGGTGGTAAAACAACTATTAACCGCAAGAGAAGTCTCAGTGATGCTAGGCATTGGCCGAAGCACAGTCTATGCTTACGCCGAAAGTGGCATATTGTCGCCGATTGTTTTGCCTTCGGCCAAGCCATCCAAAGCCATTTCAAGAAATAGGAAATCGATTCGCTTTTCCGTTGCTGATATTGATAAATTCCTGCATACTTTACTCGGGTGGTCTCCTAATATCAAGGAGGAAAAAAGATGATAATTAGGATAAAGACCACTGCTCATGGACTTACCTTCCACCTTGTCGAAGAAGTGGCTGGTAAACAAACATCGCGGAAGACTCCCGCAAGAACTTTGACAGAGGCAAAAGAATACATGTATCAGGCTCAAGGAGAACGTACTGCCGGTAAGCCAGTTTCACTGTTTCTTAAAGATATCCCCTTTCCTAAACTGGTTACGGAATACAAAGAATACTCTTTGAGCAGGAAAGCAGAGTCAACCTATAAGAAGGATGATTCGGTCATTAAAGCCTTATTAGCCGGGCTTAGGACGCTTAAGATAGGGCAAATTACCACAACTGTTATACAAAGGTTGCAATCGATTTGGAGCAGGGATGGCAAAAGCAACAAGACGATTAACAATCGGTCAATCTTGCTGGGCACCATGTTGCGGTTTGCAATTGAAAGTGGATATTTAGCAACCCTTCCTAAAATCACCAAATTGAAAGTTGATTTGCGACGTCCCCAGTGGTATACCGAGGCCGAGCGCAAAAAAATTTTAGAGGTTGCTAGTCCTGAGGTTAAGGATTATGTAATCGTCCTCCTTAATTCAGGCTTAAGGCTAGGTGAATTGCAACGGCTGAAATGGGCGGATATCGACTTTAGCAATAAACAGATAAATGTCGAAAAATCCAAGTCCCATCGTTTCAGGATAGTCCCGATGCATGACTTGTTGCATCGCCATCTATTAGGCCTATTTATCCAAAAGGCAGAGAATCAAATCTTTGTCTTTGAATCCAAAGCCGGGAAGCCGATGAATAGTTCCCAATATTATCGCCACTTCAAAATGCTTTTGGATAAACTAGGGATAGAAGGGAATGTCCACAAACTGCGACACACTTTTGCCAGTCTGTTAGTTCAGAGAGGAGTCCCCATTTATGAGGTTCAACATTTACTTGGGCATGCTTCAGTTCAAACAACACAAGTCTATGCCCATATAAATCAGCAAAACCTCAAGCGAGCCGTCGATGTTTTACAAAAAACCGGGACAGAACCGGGACGGAACGAAAAAATCCTGTTAGGGTCGGAATAGGGAAGAGAAGAAAATCCTTGCAGTTACAATAAAAAATTGAATTGCGGGGGTGGGATTTGAACCCACGGCCTTCAGGTTATGAGCCTGACGAGCTACCAGACTGCTCCACCCCGCGATAATAGGTTAATTATAGCACAATTACGGCTTGGTCTTTTCTTTAGCTGCTTTTTCCTGAGCTTTTAGCTTTTTATAAGTTGCGGCACGCATGAAATCGTCGCTGATCATTTGAAATTTGCCGTTGGCTTTAACGATTGTTAACCTAGCGTATTGAGTATAATCCGGATACTTTAAGGCAAAATCAATTATGTAAGTATCTAGTCCATCTTCTGAGTTAAACGACCAATCGTCGGCTTTAATGGCTAGATATTCTCCCAGGGATTGAATTATCCGTACAAATTCTTTGTGTTCTTTTAAGCTATAGACTTTTTTTACTGAATCGGCAAAATCGGCATAAGAATCGGCTGGAATGCCCTTATATATTTTGTCGATATGCTTTTGGCCATAATCAACGGATTGTTGGTAAGATTGTTTTAAGCCACAGCCCACAAAACTGATTATTGTCAATCCCAATAAGGCCAAACAAATCTTATTTCTCATATGTTTCCCCTTTTGTCTTTTTTCTATTGTCTTCAACAGCGAAAGTTGGTAAATTATATCACAATATTAGAGAGCGGGTAAACCGTCGTTGTTGGAACTTAAATTGCCAATTACTTTTCCCCATGCTGAGGCCTGATCGGCTTTTTCTAGATATCCCAATGCTTCAAGAATAAAGTAATGATCGTGATAGAGGCTTGCATTATACGGATCAATTGCTAAAGCGCAGGAATATAGGTTGGATAATTCGACTAATTGATTGTGTGGAAGAGTTGATAAGGGGAAGTATTCTTCATCAATTTGTACAAATTTGGCTAAGATCATATGTGGAATAAAACAAAAGCTACTTAAACGAAGACGTTTGTGCTTATCATCTTCACGCAGAGGATTAAATCTGCATTCATAGGGGGAAGAGACATCCTTGCTTTCGTATTTAACAACGTCAAAAACAAAGTGCCCCTTGGCAGATATGGTCATTGAATAAACATGCGGACCATAAAAACTACTCATAGCCCCAACTTCTCTACCGGCGGTCATTTCAAGTGTTCCATGAATTGCTGCAGCAGCGGTGCATCTTACGGACGGTTCAAAATCCCTTAAGGTCCCGCCTTGTTTATAAAGGGACAAATTTCTTTCTAATGCTTGGAGGCTTTGGTGGATATCGCGTCTATTTACATTCTCAACATCATATTTGCAGAGGTGGATTAATAGATTTGCTAGGCTTTGCGGTGAATGGTGAAAATGTGCAATAGAGGCAGCAAATCGATCGAAGCATTCAATTTCATTAAGCATTTGAGCCAAATTACGAACTCTTGAAACGGTTAAACAACCAATTAGGGTTGCATCCCTTGTCCCAAGAGCTTGTTCCAAATCAACCAACCAATTTACAAATCGATCCGGATGAGCAGAATAGGGGCTAACCACTTCCTTTAGAGCTTTCCGTCGAGCTACCGCAATATCACCAACGGGTGGGGGAATCAAGCGCCTGCGCAGCAGTGGCAGAGCTTGCGGCGATAAATCCCTGGCAAAGGGAGGGAGAGATGAAAGTAAGCGGCTCATGTAAGATTATCCGCGCTTGGATCGAAAAATTTCAAACAAAAAAGGCGACTATTGCTAGCCGCCCTTTTTAATGCGTCATTCGGTCGCGGTTGCGACGTGCGAATCGTCTTGCGTTATGCGTCCTCCGTCAGGAGTCCTTGTCTCTTAGATAACCACATTGCGAAACCAATTAAGGCAACGCAAACGCCGGCAACGGTATAACGAATATTAGCCGACAGACCAATCAAAAGGATCGGGACAATTAGGATTGCCACCAAGTTCATAACTTTGATTAGTGGGTTGATCGCAGGACCAGCGGTATCTTTAAACGGATCTCCGACAGTATCGCCAATAACCGCAGCTTTGTGACAATCGGATCCTTTGCCACCATGGGCTCCCATTTCGATCAGTTTTTTAGCATTGTCCCAAATGGCTCCAGAGTTTGATAATAGTACGGCCAGTAATTGACCCACCAAAATGGCACCGGCTAGATAACCGCCTAAAGCAGCAGCACCTAAACCAAAACCAACCGCAATTGGTGTACAAACGGCAATCAGGGCAGGGCCAATTAATTCTTTTTGGGCACTGGTGGTAACAATGTCAACGCATTTATAATATTCGGGCTTGTTTTTCCCTTCCATAATTCCCGGAATTTCTCTAAATTGCCGGCGGACTTCTTCGACCACCTGGAAACTGGTGCGGCTAACCGCATTGATAAGCAGGGAAGAGAATAAGAAAGGAACGGCTCCTCCAATTAATAGACCAATAAATACCTCGGGCATATTAATTTGGATACCAGTTGCTAGTAGTCCACCTTCCACAATAAATGAGCGAAAGAGGGCAATGGCGGCAATAACGGCAGTAGCAATGGCAAAGCCTTTTGTTAAAGCTTTGGTAGTGTTTCCAACTGCATCTAATTTGGTAATAATTTCCTGAGCTCTAGCGCCGGCTCCTTTGTTGGCACCCGACATTTCAAATACTCCGTTAGCATTATCGGAAATAGGGCCGAAGGTGTCTTCTGCCAAAATAAAACCGGTGGTGGTTAATAATCCCAAACCGGCCAAGGCAACTCCGTAAGCCGAGAGAGCAATGTCACCGCCGAAAATAGCGGTGGAAGCAAATATGGTAGCCGCAATAGCTAAAATCGCCCATACTGAGGATTCTTTAGCTAAACCAAAGCCAGTTAGTAGCAATGTAGCTGGGCCAGACTTAGAAGCATGGGCGGTTTCTTTTACTGCGCGGTGTTCGGTATGGGTAAAAATATTGGTTATATATTCAATAACAATGGCTAAAATAATACCGGTTAAGGTAGCAAAGAAAAAGCGCCAGTCGGGAAGGCCGGTGGCGGGATCTTTTAGATAGACATAGTTGATTAAACCAAAGCCTACAATTGAGGTTAAGGCGGCTACCCAGAAACCGAAGTGGATCGGCTTCATCGGGTCAATTTCTTTGTCATCGCGACCTTTTACTGACATTGTTCCGATAATAGAAGCAAAAACACCGACGGCGCGGACAAGCATGGGGTAAATAATTAATTTAAGAGCCATAGCGGAGGAAGCTGCTCCGTATACTGCAATAAAACCTTTATCAAGCATGGCACTGGCACCAAGGATAATTGCGGCCACTAGGGTTACTTCATAACTTTCAAAAACGTCAGCGGCCATACCAGCGCAGTCACCAACGTTATCTCCGACGTTATCGGCAATAACGGCGGCATTGCGTGGATCATCTTCGGGAATATTTTGTTCTACTTTACCTACCAGATCGGCACCAACGTCAGCTGCCTTAGTAAAAATACCGCCACCGATTCTCATAAAAAGAGCCACTAAACATCCACCAAAACCAAAACCAATTAAAACTTTCATGGCATTTTGTTGGAAGATCATGAAAATAACAACTGCACCGAGCAGTCCAAGACCAACGGTAAACATACCGGAAACGGTGCCGGCATTAAAGGCCAACTCTAGCGATTTTTTGAAACTGGAAAGGGCGGCATTGGCGACGCGGACATTGGCACGAACAGCTAAGCTCATCCCCACATATCCGGCAGCAGCTGAAGCAATTGCTCCCAGCATAAAAGCAATAGAAACGCCGATGGCTAGTGATGGATCATCGGCATAAACGGGGCGGTAAATAAAATAAAGGGCAACGGTTAGAACGGCGACAAAAATGCCCATTACTTTGAACTGGCGGGAAAGGTAGGCGGAAGATCCTTCTCGGATCGCTTTTGAAACCGCGATCATTTCTTTGGAACCTTCCGGTTCCTTTAAAACTTTAATAGCCATCCAAGCGCCGTAAATTAGCGCAATAATAGCAGAACCAAAAACAAACCAAAGCAGTTTAAACTCAAGGGCACCTAAGGCGGGAAGAACAATACTAGATTCAGACATTTTCTTTTACTCCTTTTTTTAATTTATTTCAACCGTTTTTCAAGGGCGCGATATTCTTGCCACATTTCTTTAGGCAGGTCGCGTCCAAAAGTATCAAAAAACTCTTTTACTCCCGACAATTCCTCCTTCCAATCATTTTTATGAACCGCTAAAAGTTTGCGCATATTCTCGTGCGGTATGCGTAGACCGGTCATATCGATGTCATTTTCGTGGGGAACATAGCCAATGGGGGTGGTTTCGGCTTTTACTTCGTTTTTACAGCGGCTAATGATCCATTCGAGCACTCTTAGGTTCTCGCCAAAACCGGGCCACAGGAAATTGTTTTCTTCATCTTTCCTAAACCAGTTGACGTTGAATATCTTAGGTGGAGCGGCCATCTTTTTACCCATTTCAAACCAATGCTGAAAATAATCGCCCATGTTATAGCCGCAGAAGGGAAGCATGGCCATGGGGTCACGGCGGACTTCGCCTTGTTTGCCAAATTGGGCGGCAGTTCTTTCGGAAGCCATGGTTGCGCCAACAAAGACGCCGTGCTGCCAATTAAATGATTCATAAACTAAAGGAGCCAGTTGTGCTCTTCGACCTCCAAAGATAATTGCAGAGATCGGAACGCCATGATGATGTTCTAAGCGGTTACTCACCGTTGGGACTTGCGTAATGGGAACGGTAAAGCGTGCATTCGGATGTGCTCCCAAGACAGGATGATTGTTTTCATCCAGTTGGCCCGGTTTCCAAGGCCTTCCGCGCCAATCGATGCCTTCAGCTGGAACCGGCGGATCTCCGCCTTCCCACCAGACGGTTTTATCTTTCTTTAACAAAACATTGGTATATATAGTGTTCTTTTGAGTGGCTTGCATTAAAAATGGATTGGTTTTGGCATTGGTGCCTGGGGCTACGCCAAATAAGCCATATTCCGGGTTAATTGCCCAAAGTTTTCCATCAGTATCAATTCTCATCCAGGCAATATCATCCCCAACTGTCCATATGCGATAGCCTTTTCTTTTAAGTCCTTCGGGGGGAAGGAGCATGGCTAGGTTGGTTTTCCCACAAGCGGAGGGGAAAGCGGCGGCAATATAACCAATGTGACCGGTGGGATCTTCTATTCCCATAATCAGCATGTGTTCTGCCATCCAGCCTTCTTGTTGACCGAGCCAGCTGCCTAGGCGGAGCGACAAACATTTTTTTCCAAGCAATACGTTTCCGCCATAACCCGAACCAACGCTCCAAATAGTATTGTCTTCTGGAAAATGGAGGATTAAACGGCGGTTTTCATCTAATTCGGCTTTGCTATGCAAACATTTGGTGAATTCGCCGTCGGTTTTTTCTAAATGATCTAAAACGGCTTTTCCCATGCGGGTCATAATCCGCATATTGAGCACTACATATATACTGTCAGTTAACTCAATGCCGATTTTACTAAAAGAAGAACCGACTGGGCCCATCGAAAAAGGAACAACGTACATGGTGCGACCGCGCATGGAATTTTTAAATATTTCTCCGGCTCGTTTGTAGCCATCTTCGGGGCTCATCCAATTATTGGTTGGTCCCGCATCTCTTTTTTTGCTGGTGCAGATGTAGGTTAAATGCTCGGTGCGGGCCACGTCGTTAGCGGCGGTACGGTGATAAAAACAACCGGGGAGTTTTTTGGGATTTAATTTTACAATTTCACCGAGTTTAACCGATTCTTTTTCTAGCCTCTCTCTCTCTTCTTCCGAACCATCACACCAAACGATTTTATCCGGCTTACATAGATCAGCACACTCTTTAACCCATTTGTTTAAAGTTTTAAATTTATTCATGCAGGTCTAATTATAGCAAAAAATATTCAACTTGGCGATGGGGAAATCAATAAACAAAAGCAAAAATAAAATAAAAAATAAAATTGAGTGAAATCTTTGCAATATTTCGCCGAAAACATTCCATGAGAGTTAGTTTTGCTAATAGCTTAGGATCTCAACCATTAGTAAGTAATTTAAAAGGGCAAAGAAGAGGCCGAGATGATTCTCCTTGGAGAAAGCAATTCAAGGACTCAGTCGGAATTGTGTTCATTGCCCAGAAATTAGGTGCTCGATTATCTGATGAATTCCTGTTATCGAGAGAAAACTTTTCCACTTTTGCGCGTGCTGTTTATGGAATTGATGATCCTTCGGTCCATTTTCCCCTCCTCATTTTGGCAGAAGCTGTTCTGGGTCAGCAATCAAAAATAGAAGCGAAAGGAATAAAACTTGTTGGTGGAGAAGAGCGAAAGGATGGTTTTGATTTGCCTCCCCACATGAATATGAAGAAAACATTACGTGAAGCACGAGCTTTGCTGATCTGGAGGTTGGAAAATGCTGATGAAAACAAGGAACCCTATGATTCAAACACAGCTCACGCAGTATTCTTGCAAAAGACATGGGATGACAATTGGGCTAGAGCAAGAGATGCAGCAGCAGTAGTAGAAGATGGGATGTCCGTTAGGATGAAGGTTGGCAGACAAACGGTTGAACAGATAGGTGAGCAAGGCCCTACGCATGTTTTATTAATTCAGGATGGCCGGATGGATCACTTGCCCTGGTCTACATTTTATATTCGGCAAAGCACTTTGGGAGATGATCGGGCTTTTGCTCAATCAGAAGTGCCAGGGGCAGCCAGTAGTTTAGGATTTGGCTTTGGCCTCCAATTAAGATCTCCTGCTCCAACAGGAAGTAATCCTTTTATGAATACTCTCTTTCCTGAATCAAATTATCCCAATCGTGACGTTATTGCTCGAGCTCCCTTACATCAAATGGTGGCGGTATTGCCATATCCCAAAGGAATTGGTAAGTTGGAATTTGCCCTGCTGGTCCCGCTGTTTGAAAAGCAGCCTGCCATATTGGAGGTAATTACCGGAGAGGGTTGGCATACAAAGGGGAATTACTGTCACTTTGCTGCCAGCACTGGTTTGGGGACAGTGGTTATCCCGGGAATGTTTGGAGGAAGTTCATTTTTTAAAGCGCAAAGTACAGCCGATATTTCTGCTCGTAGGAAAATACAAGCTCAGATAACCGGCGATGTTGTTTCTAAACGAGTTGTGTTGGCGTTAAAGCCAGGAGTTCCCCATGATGTTGCCATGTTGCGTACTCAGATATTGACATTAGATACTTTATCGGATTTGTCGACAGAGTCATTGGGAGACAAATTACTTGGTGTTACGCTACGTGAACCATTGTACTTAAATTCTTTGTTTAAATCAGGTTTGGTTACTCAAGCTCAACTCGAAAAGTTAGGGGGATTGGTGGTTGCCGCGAAACAAAGGGAAGCAAGTCGGGAAAGATTTTCAAGATATGGTGGTTTTGGATCAAGTGGAAGCTTCGACACCTTTGGTGGTTTAATGAGAGGGGGTTTACATACCGGAGTGGGGGGGTATGCTGGAGAATTAGGAAGAGCAAATGAGCGGTATGCTCCAGATCCCTTTGCTTCTCCGAGTATTTATGTGATATATCCATGGGGCGTAGCAGCTCGCCGCGATTTGCAGCCGGATATTGATGCCGGAGTGGCATTGATTGGTAACGTTTTTCAGTTTCCCGGTTAATATATTCCCATCAATTAGCACTTTATCAGCCGCTCTATTTGTTTGATGTTTTCCGATTATTTGGCATTTTAGCCTCCCTGTTGTATAATCAATCATTATGAAAATAAATAAAAACACCCGCAAAGATAACCTTGTTTCCATTGAAGCCGAAGAAGATTTTTCCCAATTTGAAGCTGCCGTCGAAAAAGAGATATCCAAAGCCATGCGCGAGATGCATTTGCCTGGTTTTAGACCGGGGAAAGCTCCGCGAGACATCGTCGAAAAGAATTTAAACCGCGATGCCATCGAATCCCATGCTGCCCAAGAATTGATTTCGGATCTTTATCCCAAAATTATTGACGAAGCCGAAATTTCGCCAGTTGATTATCCCAAAATTGACATCCTCAAGTTTGAAAAAGGTAAGCCTTTTGTTTTTAAATTAGAAGTTGAAGTCTATCCCGAAGTAAAACTGGGTAAATATACTGGGATCAAAGTTGAAAAAGAAAAAAAAGAAGTGACCGAAGAGCATGTTCTCAAAGTTCTAGGCAACTTGCAGGAACGTTATTCAATCGTGACACCGGAAGGAAAGAAAGAAGTTCATCCCTTAGATGATGAATTTGCTAAAAAAGTTAGTCAACACGGATCGATGGCGGAGCTCAAGGCCGAAATAACCGATGCCATGCAAAAAGACCGCATTGCTCAATCGGATGCAGAAGTGCGTAATAAGTTAGTTGCTGCCGTTTCAAGCGAGATCAAAGTAGATATCCCCAAAGCCATGGTTAGTCGCGAAGTTGAAATTATGCTGGATGAATTCCGCTCTTCGCTGGCCCAAAGTGGGTTGGCATTAGAAGACTATTTGAAAGGGATCAAAAAAGAAGAAAGTGCCATGAAGGAAGAGCTCAGCAAATCAGCCGAAATTAGGGTAAAAGGCAAATTAGCCCTGCAAGCGGTGGCGGATAAGGAAGAGATAAAAGTTACCGATCAGGATATTGAAGAAGAATTGCAGGCCGCAGCTGACCAAGCACACAAATCACTGGCCGAAATCAAAAAGACTTTGCAGCCCGGCAGTTTGGATTATATTAGTGATTATCTGCTCCGCCGAAAAGCGCTTGATTTCTTGGTCGAAAAGGCTAAGATTGTGGAAGTAGAAGCTAGTAGCGAAGAACCAAAAGAAGAAACCAAAATAGAAGAAGTAGAAACTAAGGAGTAAAGCATGCGTACTAAAAATCAATTAATCCCGATGGTAGTAGAGCAATCTTCCCACGGCGAAAGAGCGTACGATATTTATTCTCGCTTGCTCAAAGAAAGAATTATCTTTGTCGGCACGGCGATTGATGATGAAGTAGCCAACACGATTATTGCCCAATTGCTATTTTTAGATTCCGAAGATGCAAATCGCGAAATATTTATGTATATCAATACCCCTGGGGGAGTGGTTACTGCTGGACTTGCCATCTACGATACCATGCAATATTTGCGGGCACCGATTTCAACTATTTGCGTTGGACAAGCTGCTAGTTTTGGGGCAGTTTTACTCACTGCCGGTAAAAAAGGCAAACGTTTTGCTCTTCCTAATGCCCGTATAATGATTCATCAGCCCTTAGGCGGCGCACAAGGGCAGGCAACCGATATTGAAATACAAACTAAAGAAATATTGCGCATGAAAAAGCTCTTAAACGATATTTTGGTAAAACATTCCGGCCAAACACTAGCCAAAGTTGAGAAAGATTCTGATCGTGACTATTACATGTCGGCGGCCGAAGCCAAGGATTATGGATTAATCGACGCGGTGATTTTTTCCAACGAACCGACTAAGGCGAGCGACAGCAAAAAGTCAAAATAAAATATGCCTGACCCAGCAAAAAAGGCTGAAAAAAACCGCCCCGAAAAAGTTACGGAGTGGAAAGAAGAACTCCCATTAATTCCCCTGCGCAATATCGTAGTTTTCCCTCAAATGATTGTGCCCATTTTTATTGGTCGCAGTCGCTCGGTAAAAGCGCTCGAAACCACCATTGCCAAAGAAAAAATGGTGGTATTTGCCTTGCAGAAAAAAGAAGATGACGAATCTCCCAGCTCAAAAGATATTCATCGGATTGGGACTTTGGCCGAAATCGTCCAAATGCTTCCCTTGCCCGATGGTACCACCAAAATATTGGTGGAGGGAATCTGCCGGGTAAGAATTGGAGAATATGTTGCCGAAACCCCTTATTTTCGGGTGGCCATTTCGCGCATTGCTGAAGCAGAGGAGATTTCGGTAGAAGCTGAAGCGATCGTTAGAACTTTAATTAAGCAATTTGAAGAATATGTTAAACTCAATCCCCGTATTCCGCCCGAAACCCTGATGTCAATTGTTAATGTAGATAATCCGGGACGACTTGCTGATCTTATTTCTTCCTATTTGTCACTTAAAACTGATGAAAAGCAAATGATATTGGAAGCGACGGTAATTGAAAAACGCCTGAGCAAACTTTCGGATATTTTAGAGAAAGAAATCGAAGTATTAAAAGTTGAGAAAAAACTGCAAGGCAAAGTGCGCAAGCAAATTGAAAAAGTACAGAAAGAGTACTATCTTAAAGAAAAATTGCGGGCGATCCAGGAGGAATTGGGGGAAGAGGGCGAGGTTGAGCCCGAGGTTAACGAATATAAGGATAAGATAAAAAAAGCTAAGTTGCCGGTAGAAGTAAAAGAAAAAGCCGAAAAAGAATTGGCGCGGCTTAATCAAATGGCTTCGATGTCGGCCGAGGCTGGGGTTATCCGCACTTATCTGGACTGGTTAATCGAACTTCCCTGGAAAAAAGAGAGCAAAACCAAAATTGATATCGCTGAAGTAGAAAAAAGTTTAAACGAAGATCATTTTGGAATGGAAAAAGTAAAAGAGCGGATTCTAGAGTATTTTGCGGTTTTATCTCTTACTGGCAAAATTGGGGGAACGATTCTTTGTTTGGTTGGTCCTCCGGGGGTTGGAAAAACTTCGGTGGCTCAATCGATTGCGAGGGCGATGGGACGTAAATTTACTAGAGTGGCATTGGGTGGAGTGCGGGACGAAGCTGAGATTCGTGGCCACCGCCGCACTTACGTTGGCTCCATGCCGGGCCGAGTAATCCAAGCTATCCATAAGGCCGAAGTAAAGAACCCGGTCTTTTTATTTGATGAAATCGATAAAATGGGGGCTGATTTCCATGGAGACCCCGCTGCTGCCTTACTAGAAGTATTAGATCCGGCGATGAACAAAGAATTTTCCGATCATTATATTGATGTGGCTTTTGACTTGTCCGATGTTTTTTTTATTACTACGGCCAATACACGTGATCCTATCCCTCGGCCCTTGCTCGATCGTATGGAAGTAATTCATATGTCGGGTTACACCGAAGAAGAAAAATTACAGATTGCCAAAGGCTATTTGCTTCCGCGGGAACTTGAGAAACACGGATTGACCAAGGAAATGGTTGAGGTTCTGGATGAAACACTAAAAGGAATTATTCAAGAATATACTCGCGAAGCCGGGGTCAGAAATCTGGAAAGAGAAATTGCTACTATTTTGCGTAAGGCTGCTACAAAAATTGTCCGTGAGAAAAACTCCTCAACCGGTGAGCATGGAAAAGCCAAAATAGTTGTTCAACGTTCTGATCTGCAAGAATACTTGGGAGCTTCACATTATCGTTTTGGTTTAGCAGAGGAAACTGATCAAATCGGGACGGCTACTGGACTAGCCTGGACAGAAGTTGGCGGAGATACTCTGCCAGTTGAAGTTACCGTTTTGCCGGGACGGGGCAATTTGACCATCACTGGTCAATTAGGCGAAGTAATGCAAGAGTCAGCTAAAGCTGCCATGAGTTATGTGCGCTCCCGTGCCAATGAATTTGGTCTGGATGAAAACTTTTATCGCAAATATGATATTCATATTCATGTTCCTGAAGGCGCCGTTCCCAAAGATGGTCCTTCAGCTGGAATCACCATGGCAACGGCGTTAGTTTCAGCGTTGGTTAAAATACCAGTTAAAAGGACGATTGCTATGACCGGCGAAATTACTTTGCGCGGTAAAGTTCTTCCGATTGGCGGTTTGAAAGAAAAATTATTGGCGGCCAAAAGAGCTGGGATTAACCATGCTATCGTTCCCGATGATAATCGCCGGGACATTGAAGAAATCAGGAAGGAATTGCCGCTCGATATGCAGATAGATTTTGTAAAAGAAGCTGACCAGGTGATTAAAATTGCTCTGACTGAAGAAATTAAACCGCGGCCCAAAGATACAAAGCCTGAACCAGAAAAGGATTTTCCACTTCCTCCTAATTATCCCGGTATTGAACCGCCCCAAATGTATGCCTAGTTAGTTTTGAGCATCAAACAAGAATTTTGATTTGATCTGGCATTCTTCGTATTCGCCTTCAGGCGTTGAATCCCAAACTATTCCTCCGCCTACCCCCATCTCGCCCCGTTCATTCTCGATTAAGAGAGTTCGAATTGGCACATTGAAAAACAAATCTTTGTTGGGGGTAATATAGCCGATTGCACCGGTGTAAATCTTGCGTTCTTCTTTTTCTAACTCACGGATTAATTGCATGGAACGGATTTTGGGAGCTCCAGTCACTGAGCCGGATGGATGTAAGGCGGCAAATAATTTGTAAATTGATATCGAAGGATCGATTTGGGCAGTAACGGTTGATGTCATCTGATAAAGGGTGGTGTATTTTGCTACCTCAAATAATTTGGGTGTACGCACAATTTTGCCGATCCTTCCCAGGTCATTTCTAAGTAAATCGCAGATCATAATGTTTTCAGCCCGATTTTTGGGATCAAAATGTAGTTTTCTACCGGCCCATAAGTTGTCCCACCAGCTTTTTTCTTTAGGCCAGGTGCCTTTCATCGGTTTGGTGGTAATAAAATTACCCTTTTTTTTCATAAACATTTCTGGCGACAGAGAGAGAATGGAAAAATCGTCGGTTTTGATAAATGCAGGGTAGGGAACTGGTTGTTTCCTGAGCAGTTTTTTGTAGAGAGCAAAAGTGTTACCTGAGAAATCGAATTTTAGTTTAGTGCAAAAAGTTATTTGGTACGTTTCGCCAGCGGCGATATTATCTTTTATAGCGTGAATGTTGGAGAAATACTGATCGGGAGAAAGGTTGTAACCTTGAAGGCTTAGCGAATAGGATTCTTGCTGTTGGCTGCTTGCTGTTAGTTGCTGCACTTGAGGGAAATTATAAACACCAAGCATAATGAGCGGAAAATCAAACTGGTCTTTTTGATGCAATTTGTTTTCAAAAGCATATCCAGCTTCGTAGGAAATATAGCCGGCTAGATAATAGCCGGCGGCCAATGCTTCCTCCATCTTTGCAAAGCAATTTTCTACTTCAGCTAGCCGATTGGTTTGGATAATAGCTTGGGGGTGGTCAAAAAGCAGTGGTTTCTTTTCAAATTCAATTAGTACCTGCACGGTGGATCTCCTTTAAGTATTTCTGGGAGGCGTTTTGCGTTTTTCGGTAGGGTCGGGCGAATCGTAGTGCGTAATGCGTAACACGTAGTGCGGAATAACCGCATCCGTAAGACGCTTGACGATTCGCTAAACGCCACCGCTACCGCATTCCGCAACCTTTAATCTGGCCTGGGTGGCAGCGTTTAAGAAGCCTAGTGCATGACCGGTTCTATTATACAAATAAATTCGTCATTTACGCAAATTGGGGTGTCCAATATTTCGACAGGGGTATCGTCGATCAATCGTCATTTAGTAATAAACTACGCTTAAATGTGGCATATTATGCTGGCAATATACTTGCTATCTTAATCACATGAACCAATTAATTCCCGAAGAAAACATTGAAAATAAAATTCTTGTAATTCGCGGACAAAAGGTGATGTTGGATTTTAATTTGGCTAAATTGTATGGTGTTCCAACTTGGCGGTTGAATGAACAGGTTAAAAGAAATCGGTTTAGGTTTTCAAATGATTTTATGTTTTCTTTGACCAGACAGGAAATATTGAACATATCGCAAATTGCGATATGTTCAGCCAAACAGATTAAGCATTCAAAGAATGTTAATGTCTTTACTGAACAAGGAGTAGCTATGCTTTCTTCGGTCTTAAAAAATAGGAAAGCTGTAAGTGTGAATATTGCTATCATGCGGGCTTTTGTGAAATTGAGACAAGTTTTGGCTACGCATAAGGAGCTGGCTAGTAAATTTAGGGAATTGGAGGGGAGGGTTGGAAAGCATGATGAAGCAATTGTCGCAATCTTTGATGCCATCCGCAAAATGATGCAAGTCCCAGAAACACCGAAGAGAAGAATAGGATTTATTGTTGATAGGAAAAATTAGTGACTAGGCCCTGCAACACAAACAATCCACTCGCAATCATAGCCATTAAGACGGTAACCTCGGGAACAATTTAGACAAAAATTGCAAATAATTTGGCTAAAAGTTATACTGCATTACGATGAAAAGTTTCGTGCTTAAACGCCTGCTCCAGTCTATTCCTATCCTTCTAGGTGTTAGTCTTTTATCTTTCTTCATCATGCACCTGGCTCCCGGCGATCCAACCGCTCTTTTTACTGACCCAAATGTTAATCCAACCGAACTGGCCAGGATACGTTCCAATTGGGGGTTGGATAAACCAATCATTGTCCAATATTTTTATTGGCTGGGAAATGCGCTGCGGGGTAATTTTGGCAGCAGTTATATGACAGGTATGCCGGTTGTGACTGAAATACTAGAACGTTTACCTGCGACACTTCTCTTGATGATTACTTCTTTCATTATTACTTTAATGATAACTATTCCACTGGGAGTTATCTCGGCGGTTAAAAAAGGCAAATGGTTTGACAATGCCGTTACCGTCTTCTCCTTTGCGGGCATGGCGACTCCATCTTTTTGGCTGGGATTAATGTTGATGCTGCTTTTTTCTGTGAAATTGGGTTGGCTGCCGGCGGTAGGGATGTATGACCCTTTGGCGAAAGATGGTTGGATGGTTAGATGCTTGGATTTAATGCGACATATGATTCTTCCAGTAACTACTATGACCCTATTAAGTTTAACCGGATTAACCCGCTATCAACGGGCGGCAATGCTAGAGGTTTTAAACCAAGATTTTATCCGGACAGCGCGAGCCAAAGGCTTACCGGAAAGAATTGTTATCTTTAAACATGCTCTGCGTAATGCTTTGATTCCAATAGTAACCATTTTAGGCCTATCTTTGCCAGATTTGTTTGGCGGAGCATTTATTATTGAAACTATTTTTGCCTGGCCGGGGATGGGAAGGTTAGGAGTAATGGCAATTTTTCAACGTAATTACCCGCTAATTATGGGGATTGTGATGTTGTCAGCTGTTTTGATTGTGCTAGGAAATCTTTTAGCGGATATTGCTTACGCGTGGGTGGACCCGAGGATACGTTATGGGAAAGGAGACGAGGGGTGAGGGCTATTAGCGTAAAGTTTGGTTTGTGTATTCTATCTTTCTTTGTCTTAATGGCGATCTTTGCTCCGTTAATTTCTCCCTATGACCCTTCGGCCATATTGGAGAATGACACATTCGCTCCTTCCGCCCAGCATTGGTTTGGCACCGATGATTTGGGCCGGGATATTTTTAGCCGGGCAGTGTATGGGTCTCGCATTTCTTTAACGGTTGGAATAGTTGCGGTTTTTATTGCGGTTTTAATTGGGACTTTAATGGGAGCTTTGGCCGGTTACTTTGGCGGGTGGACGGACAATCTTATTATGCGTTTTGTGGATGTGATGCTAGCTTTTCCTTCAATCTTTCTGATTCTAGCCATTCAAGCCATGCTAACTCCTAACATATATAATGTGATGATCGTGATTGGTCTAACCTCTTGGATGGGAGTAGCACGCCTAGTTAGAGGAGAATATTTAAAAATTCGAGAGCTTTCCTATGTTGAAGCGGCTAAAGCTATTGGCTGTTCACCCGCGCGAATTATTTTTCGCCATATTTTACCCAATGCCATGGGGCCAATTATTGTGGCGGGAACGTTGGGAATGGCGGGAGCAATTTTAACTGAATCTTCCTTGTCTTTTTTGGGAATGGGAGTCCAACCTCCCATGGCTTCTTGGGGTAACATGTTGATGGACGCCCAAGCTTATCTACTAGATGCGCCCTGGATGGCGGTTATTCCGGGTATGTTGATTTTTCTAACGGTTCTTTCTCTCTATTTTGTGGGGGAAGGATTGCGGGAGGTTGTGGGAGAGGGATGATTTAGATATTAGAAATTAGACAGTAGAAATTAGAAAATTGGGAAAAAGAATGTTAGAAATTATAAACTTATCAACAAACTATTTAAGTGATGGAAAAGAAGTGGAAGCTGTTAAAGAAGTTAGCTTTCAAGTTAACAAGGGTGAGGTTGTGGGCATTGTTGGAGAGTCGGGATCGGGGAAATCTACGGTTGCGCTTTCGATTATGCGCTTGATTTATCCACCCGGGAAAATTGCTAGCGGTGAAGTTATTTTTAATCAGCAAGATTTATTGAAACTAACCGAAGAGCAAATGATTAAAGTGCGCGGAGCAAAAATCGCGATGATTTTTCAAGACCCTTTTTCCTCCTTAAATCCGGTTTTTAGTGTTGGGGATCAAATTGCTGAAGTTATTCAGCTTCATCAGGGGTTAAATAAGAAAGCAGCTTGGCAAAAAGCGATTGAAATGCTGGAAATTGTCCAAATCAAGAATCCTGCTGAACGAATTAGAGATTATCCGCACCAATTTTCAGGGGGAATGTGCCAGAGGGTAATGATTGCCATGGCACTAGCTTGTAACCCAGAGCTTTTAATTGCAGATGAGCCGACAACTGCATTGGATGTTACCGTCCAAGCAGAAATATTGCGGCTCTTAAAAGAGCTGCAGCAAAAGTTTGACCTTTCGATTATCTATATCACCCATAATTTTGGAATTGTAAAGCACATTTGTGATCGGGTAATAGTGATGCATAATGGAAAAATTGTTGAGGAGGGGGATACAAAAAGAATCATGCAGGCTCCCCAAGATGAATATACTAAAAATCTAATAGGATGCTTAAATGAACTTAATCGAAGTTAAAAATATCTCTAAAACATTTGGCCAACTCAAAGCCCTGGATAATATCAATCTTTCAATCGAACAGGGGGAGGTTTTGGGGTTGGTTGGTGAATCCGGATCGGGAAAGTCCACCCTTGCACGTCTTATATTAAAATTAATTGAACCCACTAGCGGAGAAATTGCTTATAATGGCATCGAAAATATCCGCCGTGAATGCCAAATTGTATTCCAAGATCCACAGACTTCACTTAACCCGAAAATACGAATAGGGGAGGCGATTGCTGAGCCTATAATGATCCATAAAATCTTGCCCAAAGAGAAAATCATGCGTCGCGTAGCTGAATTGCTGTTTTTAGTAAAACTTCCTGTTCGATATGCCACACGTCTTCCCCGCGAATTGTCGGGTGGAGAGAGGCAAAGAGTGGGGATTGCTCGAGCCTTAGCCTGTGAGCCAAAGTTTTTGATCCTAGATGAGCCAGTCTCAGCGCTTGATGTGTCTATTCAGGTGGATATCTTAAAGTTGTTAAAAGAGATTAAACAAAAGTTGGGATTAACCTATCTCTTTGTAGCTCATGATTTTTCAGTTATAAATTATATGTGCGATCGAGTAGCCGTGATGCATGATGGAAAAATAGTTGAAATTGGTACTAAAGAACAAATTATTAGTTCTCCCCAGGAACCCTACACTCAAAAATTGCTTTCCGCGGTTTTGTGAAATTTAACCTCATTATTATCGATATACAGTGAGAGAGTTGTATGCATACTGATAAAATTTACTTTCCTAGAGCTACTGGCAGGGATCCTGCACGATTGTCGTGTTCGTTGTTGCGAGAATTGGCTGAAAGGCAGTCGGCAGATATTCGTCTTCCAAATGGAAGGAACTTTCGCCTTGTCGCTTATCCTATTGGTAATGGAATAAATCCCT
The DNA here is from genome assembly GCA_041658745.1 of Candidatus Margulisiibacteriota bacterium. Taxonomy (GTDB): domain Bacteria; phylum Margulisbacteria; class WOR-1; order O2-12-FULL-45-9; family O2-12-FULL-45-9; genus JASEHX01. The sequence goes on from JBAZZP010000005.1 coordinate 52,328, forward strand.
GGCAAATAATGTCAATTGAGGTGGAAGCCGAGAATGGGGAAATGGTGGGGCATGTGGATATTAAGGATCTGAGTAGGATTAATAAGGGCTTTGATGATGCAGATGCAATGGCAATTGAAGTAGATTTTAAGTACAGAAGACAATTGTGCGGAGTTGGGGAAGCCTTAATGAATTCAGCATTGGCTCTTGCTTGGTTGGCTGGCAATGACCAATTTACTGTTTCTGATAGTGAAGCTGATGGCTTTTATAAAAATATGGGATTCCAACCATCTGGGAAATCATTAGTAAGGATGCTAGACCCTAGTAGGATTGGATCGGTAAATATTTCTGTAAAAAAATAATTTGTTTGCAACTTCTCTTTATTTTGGCCGATATATATATGGAAGGTTCCGAGATGTTTCGGGAAGTTATGAGAAGTTTCGGGAGGTTTCTTAAGAAAGCAACCTTTCGAAACTTTTCGAAACATTTCGCAACCTTTCGAAACCTTATATTACTTAGGAGGATCGTATGAATCCCGTTAAGCGTTTTAAAATTGATAATTATCGGCAGATATTAAAAGAGATCGAAGAAAACGGCCGGATTGAATACCTGCGTGATTTGGAAGATCGTGTCATTCAGGAAATTGTTTACTTAGTGCAACAGGGAACCACTCAAGCAAAAGATGACCTAAAAAAGCTTGAATCTGCTTTAGATGAAGAATTAACTTTTAAGCCTCGCAATAATCTGCTGATTTCTGCTTTAAAAAGAAGCCTCAAAGGGGCTCTCGATGCGGCTAGAATTTGTATGTTTTAGTTTCCCCTTAGAGTCTTCGAGCCTTTGAGGCTATTCCGTTCGTTTCTTGCCTGTGCAATCCTCACGTGTTAAAATGATCTTTCCTTATGGCTGAATATAAACAAACACTCAATTTACCCAAAACCGATTTTCCCATTCGGGCAAACCTAAAGAATGTCGAAGAAGAATGTTTGTCGAAATGGGCCAGCGAGGCTGTTTACAATAAGATGAAGGAGAAGGGGAAGGATAAGGAGAAATATATACTGCACGACGGCCCCCCCTATCCAAATGGAGATATCCATCTCGGGCATGCACTCAATAAAATCCTCAAAGACATTATTGTTAAATATAAATCGATGGCTGGGTATTATGCTCCCTATGTTCCCGGTTGGGATTGTCATGGTCTGCCAATTGAAACCCAATTAATCAAGGAAATTGGGGATAAACGTAAAGATTTATCGATCACTGAATTTAGGAATAAATGCAAAGAGTATGCGTTAAAGTATGTTGAACTTCAAAAAGCCGAATTTATCAAATTGGGCGTTTTTGGTGAATGGGACAATCCCTATTTGACGATTGACCATTCTTACGAAGAAAAAATCGTTGAACTGTTTGGGATATTAGCTGAAAAGGGTTATGTTTACCGTGGATTAAAACCTATCCACTGGTGTCCGCACTGCGAAACGGCATTAGCCGAGGCCGAAATTGAGTACGAGGATGATAGGTCACCTTCAATCTTCGTGAAGTTTGAAGTTCCAAATCCCAAGCAACAAATAACAAACAAATTTAAAATCCAAAATCCAAATTTTCAAACCGCTTTAGAACTGCCGTGGTTTTTCGTTATTTGGACTACCACACCCTGGACTCTGCCTGCCAACGTGGCGATCGCCGCTCACCCGGAGTACGAGTATGTATTTATTCGCTCCCAACTCCCAGCTCCGAACTCCGCACTAAAAGAAGAAATATATATTGTCGCTGAAGGTTTATTGGAAGATTTTGTTAAGCGTATAGGAATTACGGATTATAAGATCATTGATAAGACCAAGGGCAAGAATTTGGAAGGGATTTTAGCGCGCCACCCCTTTATCGAGCGCGATTCGATGTTGGTTCTGGATGAATATGTCACCCTGGAACAGGGCACTGGTTTGGTTCACATTGCTCCCGGTCACGGGGAGGACGATTACAAGGTTGGTTTGAAATATAAGTTGCCCATTGTAATGCCCGTGGATGAAAGAGGGCATTTTGATCAAACCGTTCCCGATTTTATTGCTGGTAAATATTACGATTCAACTAATAAGCTCATTGTTGAACGGATGCAGGCAGATGGTTCATTATTAAAACTAGAATTTTTCAAACATCCTTATCCCCATTGCTGGCGCTGTAAAAAACCGGTCATTTTTCGTGCTACCGAACAATGGTTTATAGCCGTTGACCACAACAATATGCGGGAGGAAGCTCTTAAATCGATTGGCAATACAAAATGGATTCCGGGTTGGGGCGAAAATCGGATTCGTGGAATGATCGATACCCGCCCCGATTGGTGTATTTCTCGGCAAAGGTCATGGGGCGTTCCGATTCCAGTTTTTTATTGCAAAAAATGTGGCAAGCCGCTTATGACCGGGCTGTTTAATCAAGCGATCAGGGAACTGGTCCGTGAACATGGCACTAATGGCTGGTTTGAAAAAGAAGTCAGTGAAATTTTACCAACTGGGACCAAGTGTCCCAATTGCCAGCATGACCAATTTAAAAAAGAAACCGATATTTTGGATGTTTGGTTTGAGTCGGGCTCTTCGCATGCCGCGGTTTTGGAGAATCGCCCTGACCACCGCTGGCCGGCTGATTTATATCTCGAAGGTTCTGATCAGCATCGCGGTTGGTTTCAATCCTCCCTGCTTATTTCAGTTGGTTATAAGGGCAGGGCTCCTTATAATGCCGTTTTAACTCACGGCTTTACGATTGACGACAAAGGTAAGAAGATGAGCAAATCGTCAGGGAATGTGATTAGTCCCCAAGATGTGATCAAAGAATATGGAACCGATATCCTGCGTTTATGGGTAGCTTCTACCGACTTTCGCAATGACATGGCCGCTTCTAAAAATATTTTGGTTCAAGTGCGCGAGGCGTATTCGAAAATAAGGAACACTTGCCGCTTTTTACTAAGTAATCTTAATGATTATTCTCCCAACTCCCAACTCCAATTTCCAAACTTGCTAGATATTGATCGCTGGATATTGCTGAGGTTGCAACGCTTAATCGAACGTTGCCGAAAAGCTTACGATGAGTTTGAGTTTCACCTGGTGTATCATTCGCTTTACGATTTTTGTGTAAATGATTTGTCCGCTTTCTATCTGGACATGTCTAAAGACCGTTTATATTGCGGTGGCAAGGATTCTGTTGAACGCCGTTCTGCCCAGTTTGCATTAAACGAAATATTGCATGTTCTGATTAAGCTAATGGCACCAATTTTGCCCTTTACCGCTGAAGACATTTACAAATACACAGTAACCCAGCAACAGAGCGTCTTTTTGCTTGATATGCCAGAAGTTAACAAACAATTCTTAGACCAAGAGCTAGAAGAAAAGTGGGAAAAAGTAATGGCGCTGCGAGAAGAGGTTTATGGCGAAATCGAAAAAATGCGTGCGAAGAAAGAAATTGCATCATCGACAGAGGCTTTGGTAGAAATTGGGATAAAGGATCGGGAGTGGATAAAGGAAATTGAGCCTCTTTTACCGATGATCCTAATTGTTTCCCAAGTTAGATTAATGGAAACCGCGGATATTATTGTTCGCCATGCGGATGGAGCCAAATGTGAACGCTGCTGGTTGTGGAGTCAGTCAGTGGGCAAACATGCTGACCATCCCGTGTTGTGTGATCGGTGTTATGGGGTTGTTATAGGCTGATATTACTCTGCAATATTAAACAATAGGAGCGAAATGTGAAAACAAGTAAGCTTTGTCTCTATGTCTCTATGTCTCTTGTGTTTTGTTTCTTGGTTCTTGGTTTTGGCTGTGGCGGTTCGTCAAATTCTCCCACAACCTCAACAACGATAACTTCTACCTCCACGATTACAACCACCACCGAAACTTCTTCAACCACTGAAACTGTCACTACCACGCAAAGCCCCACTACTACTGAAACTTCTACTACCTCGACAACAGAAACTACTTCAACAACAGCTACAACTGTTACAACAACTTCCACAACTATTGCTACTACTACAACTACGACCACTACCACTACGACGACTATCCCTTTACCTCCAGCGGCAGCTCCCACTTTTGTTTTAGCTTCTGGTTCTTTTGAATCGAGTTCGGTGTTGGTGACCATTGAATGCACCACCGAAGGTGCCTATATTTACTACACCTTAGACAATTCAACCCCAACATCAGCGTCTCCGCTTTATACTGGGCCAATTACGATTACAAGCTCAGAAGTTGTAAAAACAATTGCCAGAAAAAGTGGCATGTCTGATAGCCAGGTAGCTAGCCATTGGTACGACATATATTGGTGGCAAGCAGTGGGTGGTGGAATAAATAATCTTGTTAACGACATTGATCTAGATAGTCAAGGTAGTCTTTATGTCGGAGGAATCTTTACCAATGTTAATGGAAATCCGAGCATTAATTATTTAGCCAAATGGAATGGAACAGCTTGGAGTGGCTATGGTTCTGATCAATGGATAAGTGCAGTAAAATATATTTCCGATGATGTCTTTTATGTGGGGGGGGAATTTACTTTGCTGGCTGGAGTAGCAAGTACCGATGGAATTGCGAAATGGAACGGAACCACCTGGGAGTCTGTTGGCGGAGGGGTCGTTGATGTCGACAGTGCTCCTTTTGTTTATCTTATCACTACGGGAGAAGGGGGCAGCATTTATGCAAGTGGAACTTTTTCTTCTGCTGTAGGTGCATCTGCCCATAGGATTGCAAAGTGGAATAATAGTAGCTGGGAAGCGCTTGATGGTGGGATAAAGGACAATCAAGCCTATGCAATTGTCCCATCCAATTCATCTGGAATCATTTTTGTCGGAGGCACATTTACTGAAGCTGGTGGGAATCCGGCTTTAGCTTATTTAGCAAAATGGAATGGAAGTACCTGGGAAGCACTTGGAACCGGTATAAATGAGGCAGTATATTGCATAAAATACTTTGCCGAAGATTTGTATATTTCTGGCTTATTTACGAACGCAGGTGGAAATCCAAACGCAGATTATGTGGCAAGGTGGAATGGATCCAACTGGACCGCGGTGGGAAGTGAGCTCTGGGGTGCTTCTGCTAGTTTAGTTGCCGATAATAGTGGCAGGATATATTCAACTGTGGATGGTGTTTCGCCATACAAAATTGCGCGCTTTAATGGATCTACATGGGAAGCTTTTGGTGGATCTTTTAATGGGCAGGTATTTCAATTGTTAGTAGATAATAATAACGGATCACTATATGCTAGAGGTTCTTTTACCGATGCCGGCGGAGTTGCTGCAGCCGATTATTTAGCGAAATGGGGAAAAGTTTTGTAGAATCCCCATTCTTTCCACTTCCAAATAGTAAAATTATTAGATCTTTTAGCTGAATTATAATTGCCTTCAATTGCCAATAATTCGTCTTGCTGGTCATTATCAATGTCTTTAAACTGAATGCTTAAATTTGGTTGGGCAAGGCGGGATGATTGCCAAACCGCTCTCATGCTTGCCCCTTTTTTAGCAAAAACATACAAGTGGTTGCCAATAATTTTATCGTCTTTTTTGACCCAAAATGGCTTTGATGGGCCATATTTGCCTGCAACCCAAACCGATAAGTTGAGCTTTAGTTCTTTATCATCAGTTGAAGCGGCAATTGCAAAATCATCAATCCACCATTCCGTTGGGGACTGCCAAATGATTTTGTAGCCTTCTTTAACTTTTATCTTTCCATCTTTTAAAACATACTTTTCATCCAAAAGGTTGTTGTCTGTATCTATCGTTTGGGTTTTAAAATTTCTAATTACTGGCTGGGCTACTTTTTCATGGTAAATTGGCAGCATATCAATTTGTTCAATCTTGTTTTTGCTAAAAGTTGCTCTTATAATTATTCCTTGACGTGTATCTTGCGACCACATTTGGTCAAAGATAAAATTACCGAGGCTGTAATAAATATGTTTGCCCTTGTAAACTTCATGGGTTTGGACAACATGCGGATGATGGCCGATGACAAGATCAGCTCCCGCATCAATTAATTGATGCGCCAGAGTGATTTGGGCTTGATTGGGTTGGCTTTTGTATTCCTCTCCAGCGTGCAAACAAATAGTGACGAAATCGGAATTGGATTTAGCGTTTTTTATGTTTGCAATGATTTTGGATAATCTTTTTGCCGAAGCAATGGCAACTAATTCTTGGCCTTTTGAGCGTGGGAGAATTAAAGTTTCATCAACCAAAGAAAAGAAAGCAAATTTTATGCCGTTTATTTTTAGATAAACTGGAAAATAAGTTTCGGTCGAGGTTTTGCCGGCTCCGCAGTATTTAATGCTGGCTTTATCCAGAAACCTTACAGTATCGTGTAAGCCTTTTACTCCCCAAACTAAGATATGATTGTTGGCAAGGGATAATACCTTGATATTGGCCATTTGGAGGATTTTTTCAACGCCTGGGTCAGAACGCAACAGCAATTCTTGGGTTTCAATTGGGCGGCCCGCAGTAATGGGCGATTCAAGGTTGCCAATTACCGCGTCAGAATTGTTCAAATAAGCAGCTACTTTTAAAATGGGATAAGTATAGCCATCTTGCTTTATAGCTTTAGCCACATCGCGGGAAAATGAAATATCTCCGGTAAAAATTAGGACGGCTTCAGTGCTACATACCACTTGCTGCATTCTGGTATCTTTAAAGACCTGAATAGTGTTGGGTTGATGGAAAAAAACCCAAATCAGAAAACTAGCAATAAATAATATAATTGCCGAAATTATTGGTTTTGGCCGGAAGAAGCAAGGAATTAGCAAAGCTTATTCCTGGTGAATAAAAGATTTGGTCCAATTGGGGGAAGGAGGAAGGGGTTCTGCTTTTTCGGAGTCTTGCTTCACTATTCCGCGCCACTCCTCGTCCGTTAGCCGACCGGAAAGTGGCCGGGTAAATTCATAATAAGAAAAAACTCCACCTTTTGTGAGGCGTAACTTTCCATCTAATGGGACAAGCACATAAATTTCAAAAATCTTGCCGATCCCTTCTTCCAATACTCTCCCGTTGGGGTCGGTAGCGATATCGGTTACCAAAGCAGCTGGATTTCCGTCAAGAAAGGCTTGTTGGCCATCTGATCCAAAGTCGTCTTTATAAATTTCGACCCACAAATGTTCTATTTGGCCGCCAAAGGAGCGAATAAGTTCGTAATCATCATCATTTAAATTTTGATTGGTCAATTCTTTCTCTGAGATGGTTTTGAGTTTGAGAGCCATTTCTTCCATAATGGATAAGGTTTTGTTGATTTTATCACTCAATAATCCACGATTAGCCAGTCCTTGTTTAGTAATTTTAACCAGGGAGGCCAGGCGACCAAAAAGCCAAGGGTTTGGTTCTACATAGCCACGATCGTCTTTTTTCTCGGGTTCTCCTCCACCCATTTCGGCATAAACCTGTTTGGCATAAAGAATGGTGTCGTGTTTTAGCTCGGTGTAACTTCCAAGAAAAGTATTAATTTCTTTGCGCGCCCAGGCGGTGTTTTGCATGAAAAATGGAAAACCTGCACCCTTGGGCTGGTTTAATGGAAGTAACGTGTAGAGCCAGCTCCAGTATAGATTTTGGGTCCAGACCTCTTGGGTAATAGTGGGAAGAAAGACGCGTAAATTCTGCATATTTTGTGCATAGTTAGGGTATTTGTTTTCGCCCATTTCGTCCAATATCTTTAGGGCTTCATCATTGCCAAGAGCCGCTGGGACATCGAGGGCTTTGGGCAGGTAACGGTCATCAACCTCGCGATAAACCAACCTCTGTAGAATCGAAGCATCAACTGTGAAACGTTGTCCCATTATTCTAAAACCGACAATGGAGGTATTCCGGTCGGGTTCGATTTTGGCGTTATAGATAGGAATCGAATTTATTTGTGGAGGAGTTAAAGTGGAAACTTTCTTTTCTAGTTCTGCATATTTATCCGTATTCTTGAGAAGGGAGTCTATATTCCAATCTTGGCCGTAAAGCTTGGTAAGGATGGGCTGCATATCATAGTAGGTGGGATCGTCGGTTTTCCCCACTAAAAATGTGATGGGTTCAAACAGCTTTTCCCAATTTGAAAGGGAACCATTTTGATTTAATGCCAGAGTAAGGAGTGCGGCAGATTTTAAACTATCCGGATTACTGAAAACAAAATTGATCCGTCCGTACCACATCATGCATTTAAAGTATTTTTTTAGATTTTCATTTTTATTATAATGGCTACGGGGAATGTATTGGCTATAGTCCTCCAAATAGATTTTTTTGGAATCAAGTTTTATTTTGGAGTAGCTATTCATGATAGGGGAGGCCGAGATCCCTTGGGCCAATTTAATGAGGGCCAATTCTTCTTCTACTTCGGGTTTTACGGAAAGTGGAATGCTAACGGTTGGGTCGAGTAGGTATGAACCGACGGCAATAAAGGCTAGGTTGCGTTGGGCGGCGGGCTGCCAGGAAGTGTTTTGTGCCTTTTTATACTGTTCTAGGGCGGTTGATAAAAGCTGGGAATTAAGTACCTTTAGAGTAGGGATAAATTGTTCAACTTCCAGATCTTCCAATAATTTATTAAAAACCAGGTGATAGTTGTGCAATAGGGCATCTGTCGTTACAAAATTAGGGACGAAATCGTAGCGATTATTTTCGTAGAGTGCAAAAAATTCGTCCCAGCCTCGGGGCAGGACTACAAAAGCGTTTTTGGCCAGCATTGATAAACCTTTTTCACTAAATTTCTTTTCGAAAGCCACATAATTAGTCACGTTAGAAAGATCGGGTTTAATGGTGTAGTTAGTTACATTAGGGGTTATGTTAACCGGAATATCTTCGTAATGGGCAAAATGGTTGACGTATCCGATATACGGATTAGCAAATGGCAAATTTTGAGTATTGGGGTTAACTGGCTTAGCATTGCCTCTAGCTAAAATTAAAAATGAAATGCCTAGAACAAGGATCAAAGCCAGGCTTGTAAATATTCCAATTTGGATAAATTTCTTCTTTCTCATTAGTTGAAGATAGTATAACAAAATATAGTGGTTAGTTCTATTTAAGCTGATAACCTTGCGAGCAAGCCTAAAAAATGTTATATTGGCTACATAGAAAGGAATTATTCTAATGTTTACTGCTGAAGTAAAAATCACCCTCAAAAAAACCGTCGCTGACCCCCAAGGATTAACTGTAAAACATGCCCTAGAATCTTTAGGCTTTAAAGATGTTGCTGGTGTGAGGATGGGAAAATTCATCATACTGCAATTAAATGCCAAGGATGAGGCAAAGGCAAAGGCAGAGGCTGCTGAAATGTCACAAAAATTGCTGGCTAACCCCATTATTGAAGATTTTTCTATAGAGGTCAAAGCGAACTAATGAAATTTGGTGTGGTGGTTTTCCCCGGATCCAATTGTGATCACGACTGTTATGATGTAATTGCCAATGTCCTCAAACAGCCGGTTGAATTTATCTGGCATAAAGAAACCAAACTAAAAGACTTTGACTGTATTGTAATTCCCGGCGGTTTTAGTTATGGTGATTACTTGCGTTGCGGTGCTATTGCTCGCTTTTCTCCGATCATGGATGAAGTTATCAAGTTTGCCAATAACGGGGGACTAGTGATTGGCATCTGCAATGGTTTTCAGGTTTTATTGGAAGCTGGGTTATTACCTGGAGCAATGATGCGCAATACTAGCCTGCACTTTATCTGTAAATACGTTGAACTAAAAGTTGAAAACACCGACACTCCTTTCTCTTCCCAATATCAAAAAGGACAAATTGTCCGTATCCCCATCGCCCATAATGAAGGCAATTATTACATCGATGAAAAGGGATTAGCCAATTTAAAGAAGAACAATCAGATTGTTTTTCGCTATGTTACCAATCCGAATGGAGCAGTTGATGATATCGCCGGAATTGTGAATGAAAAAGGCAATGTTCTGGGAATGATGCCTCATCCGGAACGTTCGAGTGAAGATTTGTTGGGTTCGCATGATGGAAAGTTTGTTTTTGAAGGGATAGTAAAATGGTTGCAAGCGAAGTTTACCAAGCGTTAGGCTTAACTGACGCGGAATATCAAAAGATTGAAGTAATAATGGGGCGCGAGCCTAGTTCCACCGAACTAGCTATGTTCTCGGTTGAATGGTCAGAGCACTGTGGCTATCCCAGATCACGCAAATATTTAGGTCTGTTCCCCAAAGAAGGCAAATACGAATCATTGATTGGCGAAGACTCAGGTGGTTTCGTATATGACGGTTTGGCAATTGTCTTTAAAATGGAAAGTCACAATCATCCATCGCAGGTTGAGCCCAGACAAGGGGCGGCTACCGGGGTGGGTGGTATTATTCGGGATATTTTTACGGCTGGGGCAAGACCGATTGCTTCGCTCGATTCGTTGCGCTTTGGTCCACTCTCCGAACCCTACAATCGCTTTCTGCTTAAAGGGGTGGTTGATGGGATTGCTTTCTATGGCAATTGCTTAGGAGTTCCAACGGTTGGCGGCGAAGTTTATTTTGACGAATCTTACAGCGGCAATTGTTTAGTCAATGCTATGAGCATTGGCATTTGTAAAAAAGAAGAGCTGGCCCGGGCCAGAGCGGGTGGGGTGGGCAATCCGATTATGTATGTTGGTTCTAGTACTGGAAAAGATGGCATTGGTGGTTGTTCGGTTCTGGCATCCCATGAATTTTGCGAAGGGGAAGAAAAGCGGCCAACCGTCCAAATTGGCGATCCCTTTACTGAAAAATGTTTAATTGAAGCAACGATCGAAGCTTTGGATACTGGTTATTGTGTGGGAATAAAAGACATGGGAGCAGCGGGACTAACCTGTTCCTCTGCCGAAATGGCCCATGCCGGTGAAGTTGGCATGGAAATCGATCTCAATAAAGTGCCACTGCGCGAAGAAGGCATGGAAGCTTTTGAAATTATGATGTCCGAATCGCAAGAGCGGATGTTAGTTTGTGTGCAAAAAGGTAAAGAAACCGAAATAGGCAAAATCTTTGAAAAATGGGATTTGCATGGAGTGGTAATTGGCTATGTGACTGCGGACAAAAAACTCAAAGTACATTATGAAGGCAAATTAGTAGCCGATATTGATACCGAAGCTTTGGCCAAGGCTCCGCTTTATGAAATGCTGGCCGAAAAACCAAAAGATTTGGATGCAATTACCAAAATGGATATCCATTCTATTATGCATCCTAAAGATGTTGATTCTTGCATGGTAGATTATAATTCTATTTTGCTAAAATTACTTGCTTCACCGACGATTGCCAGCAAAGAATGGGTCTACTCCCAGTATGATCACATGGTACAAACTAATACAGTGGTTTTGCCCGGATCAGATGCCTCGGTTTTAAGAATTAAAGGCAAAAAGTGGGGGTTGGCGGCGACTTCGGATTGTAATAGTCGTTATTGTTTCCTCAATCCTTATCGTGGAGCGCAGATTGCGGTGGCAGAAGCTGCGCGCAATTTAGTTTGCAGTGGAGCTGATCCGGCGGCAGTCACCGATTGCTTAAACTTTGGCAATCCTGAGAAGCCCGACCGTTTTTGGTATTTCAAGCATTGCGTGCAAGGGATTGCCGATGCTTGCCGCGATTTTAATGTGGCGGTAATTTCTGGCAACGTTTCCTTGTATAATGAAAGTCCAAAGGGACCAATAAATCCTACTCCCACGATTGGCATGGTTGGAATTCTGCCTGATCTTACTAAGCATTGTACCCAAAACTTTAAAAATGAAGGCGATGTAATTATTCTCCTTGGCGAAACCAAAAATGAATTAGGCGGCAGTGAGTATTTAAAGGTTATGCATAATTTGGTGGCTGGAGAATGTCCTGAGCTGGATATTGCCAAAGAAATAGCTTTGCAAAAAGTGGTTTACCAATCTATTCAACAAGGTTTACTGAGTTCTGCCCATGATTGTTCAGAGGGCGGAGTAGCGGTAGCTTTAGCTGAGTGCTGTATGTCGAATAGGGATAAGCAAATTGGAGCGATTGTTAAAGGGATTAAGGGGCCGAATGTCGTGAATGCAATCGATGCAATATTATTTGGTGAGTCGCAATCAAGAGTAATTGTATCTTGCAATGCTAAAGATGTTGAACAAATTGAAAAATTGGCTAAAGAAAATGGCGTTCCGTGTCAGTCTATTGGAACCGTTGGCGGACAAGAGCTGAAAATTATACCTTTAATTAAATTACCGCTCAGCAAAATGGAAGATACTTGGCGGAAGGCTATTGCCAATCTGCTAATAATATAAACCACACGGCAACCTCTTGCCGTATTTTTAGGGGTATGTTATATTATTTTTAATGCCTAAAATTGTTAAGAAAGACGCTATTAATGAAAATATCGCCCGCATAGTTGTGGATGCCCCGCACATAGCGAGGTCGGCTAAACCCGGCCAATTCGTAGTTGTTGTACCCACGGAGAACGCGGAACGGATCCCCCTAACTATTGCAGACACAGATGTCGCCAACGGAACGATTACCATTATTTTTCAGATCGTAGGTGCTACAACTACGCTGCTAAATTCGATCAAAGTTGGCGAAGAAATTGCTCATCTTTTAGGTCCATTGGGAGTTCCTTCTCACATCGAAAAATTCGGAACAGTGGTTGTGATTGGTGGGGGAGTCGGAATTGCCGAAATTTATCCAGCTGTAAAAGCTTTGAAGGCGGTAGGTAACGAAGTTGTAACGATAATTGGCGCTAGAAACAAAGATTTGCTGATTTATGAAAAACAGCTGTTAGCTGTTAGCAGTAAGCTCTTAGTTACGACGGACGATGGTTCCGCTGGTCGCAAAGGCTTTGTCTCAGATGAGCTAAAAGACATTATCACCTCCGGCAAAAAAATTGATCTGGTAATTTCAGTTGGCCCCGTTCCCATGATGCGCGTGTGCTGTGATGTTACCAAACCTTATGGGATTAAAACTGTGGTTTCGCTTAACCCAATCATGTTAGACGCTACCGGCATGTGCGGTGTCTGTCGTGTTCAAGTTGGCGGTAAAACTAAATTTGCCTGTGTTGATGGGCCAGAATTTGATGGCCATCAAGTTGATTTTGCGGATCTAGTGGCGCGCTTAAAACCGTTTAAGGATATGGAGAAACGAGCACTCGATCATGTTTGTCGTTTGTTAGGTGGAAAATAATGGCAGAGAAAAAAGCTAGATTACATATGTCTGAGCGCTCGGTTGACGAGCGCATAACAGATTTTAACGAAGTGCCGCAGGGTTATACTCCAGAACAAGCAATCGAAGAAGCGAAACGCTGTATTCAATGCAAAAATCCGCTGTGTGTTAAAGGCTGTCCAGTCGAAGTGTTTATCCCGGCTTTCATCAAATTGGTCGCCGAAGGCAAATTTGCTGAAGCGGCCGACAAAATCAAAGAAACCAATGCTTTGCCCGCAGTTTGTGGTCGTGTGTGCCCCCAGGAAGAACAATGCGAGAAAGAATGTATTTTGGGGAAGAAGGGTGAACCGATTGCGATTGGGAATCTTGAACGATTCGTTGCAGATTACCAAAGAAACAAGATACAAGAAACAAGTTACAAACAAATACCAAATTTCAATTATAAAAATATCAAAGTTGCGGTTGTGGGGTCGGGGCCTGCGGGTCTCACTTGCGCGGGAGATTTGGCTCGCTTAGGCTACCAAGTTACCGTTTTTGAATCGCTGCATGTTACCGGCGGAGTTTTGACCTATGGGATTCCTGAATTTCGTTTGCCAAAATCAATTGTGAACTCCGAAGTTGAATATGTGAAAACTTTGGGGGTAGAAGTTAAAACCGATATGTTGATTGGCAATGTTTATACGATCGAAGAATTGCTTAAAGATTATAAAGCGGTTTTTGTTGGTTCAGGTGCAGGGCTTCCCAAATTTATGAATATCCCAGGAGAGAATCTGGATGGGGTCTACTCGGCCAACGAATATCTTTTCCGCATTAACATGATGAAAGCCTGGCAATTTCCAGAATTCTTAACGCCGGTTAAAATTGGCAAACGAGTGGCGGTGGTGGGTGGTGGAAATGTGGCCATGGATGCCGCGCGTGTATCCTTGCGGATGGGAGCGGAAGAAGTTTATATTTTGTATCGCCGTACCCTGGATGAAATGCCGGCCCGCAGAGAAGAAATAGTAAGAGCGGAGGAAGAAAAAATTATCTTTAAAATACTGACCTTGCCAATCCAATATCATGCCAACGAATCTGGCTGGGTGAATGCGGCCGAATGTATTCAAATGGAATTAGGCGAGCCGGATGCTTCGGGAAGAAGACGGCCGGTAGAAATACCAAATTCAAATATTAAAATTGAGGTTGATACCGTTGTTGTTGCGATCGGCAATTCTCCTAATCCGCTTATTCCTCAAAAGACCCCCAACCTTAAATGCGAAAAATGGGGTGGGGTAATTATCACTGAAAATGGTTTAACTTCAATTCCGGGGGTTTATGCCGGCGGAGATATCGTTCGTGGGGCGGCCACAGTTATCTCGGCGATGGGTGATGGGAAAAAGGCCGCTAAGGCGATCCACTCTCTGCTTCAATAGTTACTTTTGCAGCTGGTAACAATTATTCTTTTTATCAAACAATAGCTTGCTTGCTTCTAAAGAAATACTCGTATTCGTTAATAGTTCAAGCGGAAGAGGATGTTGATAGGTCTTTTCAAGCGGAGCGGTTTGAGCATAGACAACTGAGTTGTCCGCAGCTTTTATTTTAAACAGCGAACGAACGGGTGTAGAGCTAATTCCGCCTTTTGTATCAAAGACGGATATGAAGTAAAGGATTTCTGGCTTAACAAGAGTTGATGGAATTAAGAAAGAAAACACGCCTTTTTTAAATTGACCAGGGATGGGGTGCCAGCGTTTTTTTGTCCAATAGCTTGGGCCATTTAGCGAATAATACAAAGTGGCTCTTGTAATTCTTGCCTCACCCGAAACACTCGCATTGATAGTGAGTTTTATTTTTCCGTCTTTTTCGGTGCCGGGCAATTGGGTGATGGCTGGAAAACTGCCCCCTTCTTTTAAGTAAATATCTATCCAGCGCCAGACAATGGCTTGCTCAGCTTCAAAAAACTGGTGTCTTAGATTAGGGATTAAACATAATTCTTTTTCGACAGGAACTTGGTTGTAGCTCTTTTGAAAAGTGGGTAGATAATAGCAATGGTCATTGGTTCCGGTAATAAATAGGATCGGGGCATGTTGCGATTTTAAAAAGTTCTTTGGATCAAGCGAATTGTCCCAGTTGGTTATTTCTTCAGAGGACATTTTGGTGAACCAATCTTGCCAGGTGCAGCCTTCGGGGATATAGCCGGCTCCAAAAACATTAACCGCCGCTTTGAGGCGATCGTCTTGGCCATTAGTTAAGAGGGTGATTACTCCCCCCCAAGAAAGACCCACCATCCCAATACGCGAAGGATCGACTTCTTTTCTTTGAGCTAAATAGGTGATAGCGTTGCGGGTAGCAGCCACGGCATTTACTAGATAATTGTTTTCAAAGGGAGCTTTGGCATTTAATAGATTTGCTACATCCATATCCGGTCCGGTAGAGCGAGAACCAGCGCGCTTTTCTCCCTTACCCGGCAAGTCGATGGCCAAAACAGCGTAGCCCTTTCTGGCTAAGATTATCGATCGATTTAAGCTGGCACTACCGCCACCGCCATGGACTAGCAGAACGGCCGGTAATTTTCCCTTGAATTTAATTGGGTGGCAGAAGTAGCCAAAAATATGGACAGGGACACCTTTATACGGTAGGCTCTCATAAAAAATTTCTTCTATTTCCACTCCACTCAAACGATAAGCTCGCAAGGTTTGGGATCCTTCCGTACCCAAGGCTTGGCTGGAGAATATAAAGCTGAGTAATATGGCCATCCAAAAAAAACGCATAGTTGTGGTATTATAGCATAATGAAAAAGAAGGCAACGAAGGGCAAGGAAGGGCAATGAGGGCGGAAGGGAAGCGATGTAGGGCAAGGGCTTGTCCCTTGCCGCAAAAACAGAAATTATTTGAAGCTATTGTGGGGATGAGGGCGGAGGAAGTAAAAAAGACCGTTATCATTTCGCCGATAATTTACCCAACTCAATTAGCCAAAATAATCAATCAAAAAATCGACTATCAAAGATCAATTTTAGGTTATCTTACTGCTAATATTGGTGCAATAACTTTTGTGAAAACTTCAATGACACAAGGGGCCGTGTCTGACCTGGTTAAATTGCTAGTGGAAACAGAGTGCGCAGAAGTTGTCTTTATTGGCGCAATCGGTGGTTTACAGTCTAGTTTAAAGATTGGGGATACGGTCGAAGTTAATACTGCTAAAAATATCCATTCATTTCATTCAATGCTCGATCAAACCATCCATAAATTAAAGTTACTACAAGCAAAAGGCATGATTGGGATTGATTTTGAAAGTCAGGTCTTTTTTAAAGAAGCTAAAAAGGCCATGCTTTTGGCCCAAGCCTATTATGTGGTAACTGATTTGCCGCTAACAAAGCCTTTTTATCTGGCAAAGTCAAAGGATGAAGAAGAAAAGATCCAGTTGGCTATTAGGAAAATTATCCAAAACCTGCTAAAATAATTTACATGGCTGACAAAATTACCCCGGTTTATCTTTGCATCCTCGATGGGGTTGCTCTTGGCGAGCAGGGCCACAAAAATGCCATTTATGACGCGATCAAAGACGGTAAAGCCCCTTTTCTAAAAGATTTATTTGATAATCATCCTTTTGCCCAGCTCGATGCTTCGGGCCTGGCAGTTGGACTTCCGGCCGGGACGATGGGCAATTCTGAAGTTAACCACCTTAATATGGGTGCGGGTAGAGTGGTGTATCAGTCAATTGAACGAATCAACGTGGCGATTGAAGATAATTCTTTCTTTTCTAACGAAGCTTTGCTTTCAGCTATTAAAGAATGCCAAAAAAATAGTTCCACACTCCATTTGATGGGTATTTTACAGGGACACGGCGGAACCGTGCATGGCAGCATTGCCCATACTTTTGCTTTGCTTGATTTAGTCAAACAATCTGGTCTTAAAAAAGTAAAAATTCACCTCTTTACCGATGGAAGAGATACCAATCCAAAAGCAGCTGGCGAAGTTTATCTAAAAATGCTGGAAGATAAGATCACATCGACGGGATTAAATGAAGTTGTCCAAATTGCATCAGTAATGGGACGGGAAGTTTCGATGGATCGTGATACTGCTTGGCAAAAAATATTAGTGGCTCTCAAAGCTTTAATTAATGGCAACGGAGAAAGAAAGGCTGCTTCCGCCCGGGAAGCGATTGATGAAGCTTATAAACGGGGCGAAACCGACGAATTTATCCGTCCCACGACTATTGGTGGTTATCAAGGGATGGAAAATGGCGATGCGGTTATCTTTTGGAATTACCGCCAAGATCGGGCAATTGAGTTAACCGTTGGCTTCAGAGAAACCGATCATAAATTCTTTAATTATAAAAAAGGCACCAAGCCAATCAGTGAAGAGCTTTATCAAGAGATTGAAACAGTCCGCAGCAAAATCAAGGATTGTGTTTTTGTGGCCATGACCGAATATTATAAGGGAATGAATGCCTTGGCGGCTTTTCCTGAAAAAACTATTCCCGAAACTGTCGGTGAGATAGTTTCAAATCACGGTTTAAAACAATTACGTTTGGCTGGCCCTGAAAAGTTTGCGCATGTTACTGGTTGGTTTTCTGGACGGCGGACGGATCCTTTTCCCGGCGAAGATCGCTTTTTAGCCCAAGATTTTACCCTCAAAGATCGCACCGAGCAAGGTAAACGTTATGATCTAGTTCCAGAAATGACGGCTTATCTAGAAACTGACTTTAGTTTAAAAGCCATTGCTGAAAATAAATATTCTCTGATCGTTCATAATTTTCAAAACGGCGATATGATTGGCCATACCGGTAATTTGCAGGCGGCGGAAGAAGCCATGATGCATGTTTCAAAATGTTTAGCCAAGCTTGTGCCGGCTTTTATTGAAAAAGGCGGAGTTTTTATGATTACGGCTGATCATGGCAATTGCGATGAGATGCTGCTTGCCAAAGATGGGAAAGAAGTTCCTAGTACACAACATTCTCTTAATAAAGTGCCGCTTTGGATACTAGGCAAAGATGTTAAATTGGCAAAAGAGGGAATAGTCCCCGATGTCGGGGTAACTGCTCTTAAATTGATGGGATTACCGGCTTCTAAACTAATGACAGCAAAATCGCTATTTTAACTTATTCTTTTTTTGTTCATTAATTAATCTTTTATAGTAATCTTTTGATTTCTTTACTTCTGCTGGGGTCAATTCATCAATGTATTTAAGGCTTTCCGCCAGAAACCATTTTCGGGTTTTCTCGGCCAATTGTGGCCATTCTTCTTTCGGGATACTTAGGGGTTTTACTTCATCGGATGAACTGGTAAATGCTCCCATTCCATGCAAATTAATCCATCTTTGATCATAATTGTAAGGGGTTGCGTCATCCCATTTTACAACCATTTTAATTGTATTTTTCCATCGGGCGAGATCTTCATATTCATATAATCTTAGTTCAAATGGAATGTACATTCGCAACAATTCGGGGGTGTCACTAACAGATTTGTCGGTACAACGATACTTATCATAATATGTGCGCAACATAGCAGCTTGATACCAGAAATCGGCCTCATCTTTTTTATCCATCTTCCATAAGGTTTGAGATAAATTAATAAAAGTAGTTGGACAATAATTGCCTGGATTACTGGTAATGGTCTTAATAAGGGCGTTTTTTTCTTTTAATGAACCTTTTTGAAGTATGTTCATGGCATCAATTGATATTTTGGTGTCAATAGTTGAATAAATATCATTGGATTGGACATAAGTGGTTTCAGAAAAGGCACTGTTCTCCAATAATAAAACCATTAATGGTGCAAACAATAAAACGATAAACAATTTGATCTTCATTTGTTCCTCCCCCCTTTTAATTAATATTACGCTTTCAATTAATACTATGTAAACTTCTTTTAAAAATATTTAATGCTGCTTCCTGAATTCCCTCTGGATAACTAGGATGAGCCTGAATCGTTTCCGCTAACTGTTCTGCGGATACTCCGTTCTTCATGGCAACGACAGCAATCCCAATCAAAGCATTGGCTTCTGGTCCTAATATGTGTACGCCAATGATTTTACCATTAGCATCCGTAATTATTTTAATGAAACCTTCTATTTCTCCCATCGCCTGCGCAATACCCAAGGCTGCAAATGGGAATTTTCCAACTTTAATTCCCTGCTCCCTATCCCCTACACCCTGGATTTCCCTTGCTTGCTTCTCGTTTAAGCCAATACTGCCAATTTCAGGTTGAGTATAGATGCCATATGAAACAAAGTCGTAAGTGAAAGAACGATTAGCGCCCAGTGCATTTTCAGCGGCAATTACTCCTTGTTCCGAAGCAACATGGGCAAACATTTTAGAGCTGGTTAAGTCTCCGATTGCGTAGACTCCGGGGATGCTAGTTTCCATCTTTTCGTTGGTCCAAACACTCTTGCCATTCATTTTTAGCTTTAAGTTTTCCAGGCCGGGCAAATTGGGCAGTCGACCAACGCAAACTAGGGTTGGGTCTGAACTGGTTTCCTTAGTGAAGGAAGTATTGGTAATTATTTCAATCCCTTTGCGTTTTAAGATGCGTTTCAGCGCTGCTACAATTTCCTCGTCAACTCCGGGCAGGATTTCGGGGAGAGCTTCGTAAATGGTAACATTGGTTCCCAGTGAACTGTACACTTGAGCGAAGTGAATGCCAATGACTCCTCCGCCAATAATATTTAGCCGTTCAAAGCGCCGGCGATTGTTGAGGATGTCATCGCTTGATAGAATGTTATTTCCGTCGAATTGCAAAGATGGAAGAGCAAAAGGTTTTGATCCATTAGCTAAAATAATTTTCTTGCTTACGGCTAACAGCTTACGGCTGTCTACCGTATCTATCTCAACTTTTCCGGCTTCGATAACCTTAGCTTCCCCACTAATTAACTCAATTTTATTTTTTTCCAGCAATAATTCAATTCCCTTGCCCAGTTTTTCAATAATTTTATTCTTTCTGTCAATAACTTGGGAGAGATCTATCTTAACTTCGCCTGTGGAAATCCCAAAATTACCGGCTTTCTGGATTTTGTCATACAGAGTGGTGCAAGCAATGATAGCTTTTGTGGGGATGCATCCTCGATTAAGGCAAGTGCCGCCAACTTTGTCTTTTTCGATTAAGGCGACTTTGGCTCCGAGCTGAGCGGCTCTGATCGCTGCCACATAACCGCCAGGTCCAGCGCCAATGATAATTAAATCATACTGATTCATGAATCTATTATAGCATTACCAAATCAACATTTGGGCGGCGATGATTAATAGATAAATACCAAAGACTTTTCGTAAAACTGGTTCAGGGATGGGTTGGGCAAACGTTGCTCCAATGTAACCACCAATCAAAAAGCCAACAGCTAACAATAACGCAAATTTGATATTTACGTTTCCAGCTTGGTGGTACTTCATAGCCGCTAAAATTCCCACTGGTAAAAGCATAGCTGCCAGAGAAGTTCCTTGTGCCATATGCTGGGTTAATTTGAACATGATGATCATGGCCGGGATAAGAATGGTGGCCCCGCCGATCCCGAGGAAGCCGCTAATAATTCCGCCGGCCAGGCCAATTAATAATAAACCGAGGATTTCCATTATTTTAGGATTTCGCGCACAAATTGGCTAACGATTTTGCCATCAATCCCTGGAGCTTTGGCCGAAATGGCTTTCATGACGTTTCCCATTTCTTTGATCGAAGAAGCGCCAAGTTCAGCGATGGTTGATTGAACTAGGGCCTTAATTTCATCGGCGCTTAGTTCTTTGGGAAGATATTCCTGAACAAAGGTTAGTTCCGTTGTCACTTTGTCGGAATCGGCTTGGCGACCGACTTTTTTAAATTCTTCGATCGATTCTTTTAATTCTTTGGCATATTTGGTGATAATTTTGATGATTTCTGTATCAGCTAAATCTCCTCGGGCATTTACATATAGAATTTTGCTTTTCATCATGCGCAAAACAGAAAGCCTAAATTCGTCTTTGGCTTTCATGGCCATAGCAATTTCCCCGTTTATTTTGGCTAACAATTCTCTTTTTTCTTCGGCCATCTTTTTTCTCCCTTGTTTAATTATATCTTTTTAAAGTATACAGTTTGAAAAGCATTGCTGCCGCTGCTGGCGGTGCTTATGGTTTTGATGTCAAATTTGAAATGGTCAAATGCTTCGGTGGTTGGAGTAAAAGTATAAGCATAAACAGTGCCCAGAACCGGATCACTTTCCACAGAGGGGGTGATGGTAATCCTGCCGGCATCAAGAAGAGTTGTGCCAGAGGAGTCAGAATAGATAATGCCATCAAGCTGGTGGAAAATATTGGTGATTACGTAATTGCCAGCATCGTCTTTGGCGGGCAGCCAGCGAATGGTAATTGAGCCTCCAGTGTATGGGAACATATTGCCATTGTTTACATAGACTTGATAATTGGTTTCGCGAGTCCCGGTATTGTCTACATAATAGAGCAGACGCGGAATGTGATAAAACATTGATGAAAAAGTTATTATACTCTCAAAAGAGGTTGAAGTGGTTGCGTTAACCATGACAAGTTTGCAAACATCGCCTGATTCTGGTGTGCCATAAGGAATAAGATGCCTATCCCATCGATCAGCTTCTTTTGTGAGAGCATGGCCTGATTCGAACCAGGGAATATCGGTCCGTATTATTTTTGCCGTATCGCACCAGGCTGGTCCTTCGGATACCCTTATGGAAGAAAATTGGTCGGGAGAAACGCCGCCATTCATCACGGCATCAAAAACCAAAACGCTACCGGTTGTCATTGGATAATCTGCCGAATTAAAAACTTCGTGGGAGAGGTAAGTGGGAAAAACAAAGTAATCGCAACCTGTATTACAGAAAGCGTTAAAATTATGGATGCCACCTTCAATTGAAATTTCAACCGTTCTTTCTCGGGGATCAGGGTCAAAATTATCTTTAATAGTATTTCCATTATCGTCTTTGTCCATGCAATCCGGGAACCCATCTAAATCCTCATCCGGATATGATGAAAGTGTTCCAGAGTAATCTGCTTCAGTGCCGCCACCCAAATTGCCGGCGCCAACAGGGATGTCTCCACGGGGACTTTTACGGGCAGTTAGATTTTCATCAATATAAGCTGTGGGCTCGATTGTAGGGGTTGCTCCGCCAAGTGAGCTGTCATAGACAATTTTTCCTAATTCGATCTCAATATTGCCTGCTTCTGGTGTTAACGCAATAGAGATTGCATCGCCGGTTGGGCCAAAAGAAATAGGGGCAACACACTGGTTGGTATTATTAATTAATTCAAAGTAATAAGACTGGTTGGCAGGGACATCAACTATCTCAAAGGAGCCGGTGGTGTCTGTTCTTTGTTCTGGAAAATATAATTTATTGTCAATTGTGCCTACTGCTATTACTTCATAGTTTGTTAGAGGAGCATCGGCCGTTGCCATACAGCGTAATCCGCTGGCCTGAATAGAAGCGGCAGAAATTGAACCTGAGTATATTGATCCCCTAATTGCAACAGATGTAACAATAATAGTCGTGGTAGTAGTGCTAGTAGTTGATACTGTTGTCGTCGTTTCAGTTCCTGTTGTAGTACTAGTGGTAGTTGTAGTAGTCGCCGGCGAACTGGATTGGCTACAACCACTAATCAAAGATCCAAGAAACAAGATACAAGATAACAAACAAATCCCAAATCCAAAACCCATACTCTTGACTTTTAACATAAAACCCCTCCTATAATTTAATTGGCCTTTCAAGGCCTATAAGGCTTTTATGATAGCATCTGCCATTTGGGACGTGCCAACGGCGGTTGGATCATCGCGGTTGGGTTTGAGATCGTAGGTAACCTGTTTGCCTTCGGCAATTACTTTGGCCACGGCTCTTTCTAGTTTTTGAGCCGCTTCTTTTTCGCCAATATAATCTAGCATTAACACAGCTGAGAGAATCATAGCAACTGGGTTTACTTTATTCAAGCCAGCGTATTTGGGAGCAGAACCATGGATGGCTTCGAAAACAGCCAGGCCATTCCCAATATTGGCTCCCGGTGCTATTCCCAAACCGCCAATTAATCCCGCACAAAGATCAGATAAAATGTCCCCGTATAGGTTTGGAAGGACTAAGACATCATATAATTCCGGTTTTTGGACTAACTGCATACACATGTTATCAATTAAGCGTTCTTCGTATTCAATTTTTCCTGCATACTCTTTGGCTACTTCGCGAGCGGCAGCAAAGAAAAGTCCGTCAGTATATTTCATGATGTTAGCCTTAGAAATGGCTGTTACTTTTTTGCGGCCATTTTTTACAGCGTATTCAAATCCAAATTTGGCAATTCTTTTTGATCCACTTATGGAAATTGGCTTGATACTGATCCCAGAATCTGGAACAATTTTTTTCTTAGATAAATTTTCTATTTCTTTGATTAATTGATTAGTTTCGGCTTTGCCTTCTTCAAACTCAATTCCGGCATACAGATCTTCGGTGTTTTCTCTAACAACCACTAGATCAATGTTTTCGTATTTGCTGCGCACACCTTTTAGTGATTTACATGGGCGAAGACATGCGTATAAGTCTAATTCTTTACGGATGGCGACATTGACCGAGCGGAAACCCGTTCCGATGGGGGTGGTTAATGGTCCTTTTAGGGCAACTTTGTTTTTACGGATCGAATCAAGAACGCCATCGGGGAGGGGAGTCCCATATTTTTCAATAACATCGGCTCCAGCTTCCTTCACTTCCCAATTGATTTTAACTCCGGTAGCATCCACACATCTGCGGGCCGCGGTTGAGACATCGGAACCAATTCCATCGCCGGGGATCAGAGTAATATTATAAGTCATTTATTCAAAATCCTTTCTGTTTTTAATGAAATTTCTGCTTTCTTTTACGATAAGTATTATATCAGGAGAATATTGTGAATGTACAGCGATCAAGATTAGCCAGGGTATTATTAACGTCTGTTATCCATTATACCCCCTTTATAAAAGGGCGTTTCGTAGATAGGCCACTACAAAGACATTTGCAAACCCATGCTAATAGCGCAATGGATGCCCAAGAATACGGAAGGATTGCCTACGACATCGGTTATGGTGCGCCTTATCGAGCAATTGGAGTAATAAAACATTTTATTGTAGAATCTCCCAGCGGAAAGCAAAAGGGTGCTATCCCGGATGAAAAGAAGAAAATACTAGAAGATATCATAAAGCCCCTAAAAGGGGCAGGCCGCTTTGTTGCTGTGATGAGAGCATTTGTCTATTTCATGCTGTATAAATGTGCAACTCTGGCCCTGTTACTAATTGGTCCTTCCCCTCAACCGCAAGAAAATACCGTTTCGCCGGATAGTTTTCCTCATCCATTAGAAGTGCGGGCCAGCGGAGAAACTTATACCATTTATGGGCAGGAAGCCTGGAATGCAAAATTGCGTTCTGATTGCCAAGCGTATTTTTCGACAGAAAATTATCTTCAAGAGAGCCAGTTAAAAGGATGTTTTGCCGGGGTATACAATACTACTTTGGAAGATAGCCAGTTTTTGATGTATCTCCAATCTTTACAACTTTCTACAATCAAAATTTCTGAAGAAATGATGGAGCAAGATAGAACAATCAATCAAGCTGTTTTAGCCGCTTCCCATCCTGATTTTACTACAGAATCTACTTCAAAAGATGAAAGGGTTAGGGAGTGGCTCTCTGATGATATGGCAAACAATGTTGATTATGCCTTATATTACACACAAATTTATTTGCCGCAACAAGATTATGTGATTCCACCGCCAATCCCATCGGTTTTAAAAGATATTGATTCTTTTGTTTCTCCTGACATAACCATAACCCGCCGGACCTTGCCGCTTGAGGCAATGCCGGTCATATATCGAGTAGTTAGAAAAAATAAACAAGGGAACCCCGATGTGCTTTTTATACCTTTGGATATCAATGATCCTTTATATGCGTGTGATACTGCCTATTTTCCATCGGCTGCCCAGTTGACCCAATCTTGGCGTAAGGATATTTCGTTGGCAGCCAGCATTCTTTATGACAGTTATGCGGATGAACTCAGCTTTAATCAGCTTAGTATGCTTTTGCAAACAAAGCTTACAACTTCGCTGGCAACTCTGCGACATGAAGATCCCTGGCAGGATAAATCTGCTTGCCTTTGGTCGGGGTGTTCTCTCTCAGACAGTTTTGAAAGAGTATTTAATCAGCCAAATTACGGTGTTCCAATTTTTGGCCATTTATTTAATCTCCCCTGGCGGCAAGTTTCCTGGTTGACCGCTTCTCTTCGCTCACAAGGATTTGGCCCTTACCAAATAATTTTTGGCTTATTTGAGGAAGCAGCAAAAGATGCAGCCGCGCGTGAACATTTTAAAACGCAATTGTTACCCGAAGATTTTACGGATGAGAAGGCCATGCTGCGGACGATTTTTGAAAAACCAACAATGAGTGCCGCCTTTGTGGTTTATCATGTTATTGCTCAGTTAAAAAATACTACATTCAAAGATCCTATGGTTAGGATTTCTCCTACAATTGCTCCCTACATCAGTGATCCTAAAGCAGCTCGGCAATTTTCTTTGATGTCCACTACACAGTTGTTGCTTTCTCATCCAGAAAGAGATTCTGTTGCCCCTTTTATTGCCTACGTTGCTAACCCTGGCTTTGGTGAATGGCAATTTTACGCAGATATCTTAGGCGAAGAAAGTCTATTTCCCAATATGGCATACGATAAGATGGTTATAACCAGTTCTGATCGACGTAGACTTATAATTTACGTGAGTGGAACCAACGATCCTAATGTTATGGACCATTTAAAAAATAGGGAATAGTAATTATGAGAATACCACCTGTAAAATTATTTCGTGATTCGTAAATTTGCCCCAATTTCTTCTAAATGTTAAAATGAACCTGCAATGCATACTTTAAAAAACAAAAAGATCTGTGTTTTGATGGGGGGACGCTCGGGTGAACGGGCTGTTTCACTGCGTTCCGGTAAACGAGTATTTGAGTCTCTGCAAAAACAAGGTTTTAAGGTTATTACTTCCGACGTCGATGATGACCTGATCCAAAAACTAAAAAAAGAAAAAGTTGATCTGGTTTATATTGCTTTGCATGGGAAATATGGTGAAGATGGGGTGGTGCAAGGTGTGCTGGAAATGGCCGGTATTCCTTATACTGGCTCCAAAGTTTTGGCTTCCGCTTTAGCGATGAATAAGGTGGCTACTAAACGAATTTTCGATTCGGTTGGGATCCCCACTCCCCGTTTCATTGAAATTGATACCACCTGTAATTTAAAAGATGAAATAGAAAAAATAAAACGCATTTTTCCTTTTCCGCTGGTTTTAAAACCGGTTTCTGAAGGCTCAAGCTTAGGGGTTTCGCTGATTAAATCGGGGGCTGAGCTGGAAGAAAAGCTTGGCAAAACGGTGGAACAATTTAAAGATGTCTTTATTGAAGAATATATCCTGGGAAGGGAAATTACCATTGGGGTGATTGGAATTGGTGAAAATATTCAAGCTCTACCAATCCTAGAATTGGTTCCCAAAAATGAATTCTATGATTTTGAAGCCAAATACACTTCTGGTATGACCGAATTTGTTTTGCCGGCCCGTCTGCCAAAACCACTTTATAAAAAAGCGCAAGATATTGCCCTTGATGCTCATCGTGCCCTAAACTGCTATGGGGTTTCAAGAGTAGATATGATTGTAGCCCGCGACCACATTCCCTATGTTCATGAAGTTAATACCATCCCTGGCATGACCGAGCAATCCGATTTGCCGGCTGAAGCGGCCAATGCGGGTATTTCTTTTGATGAGTTAGTGGTAAAAATTCTTGAAAGCGCGTACTAACAAGCGACAACCAAAACTTCGCAAAGGAAGATTGTTCTCTTTAATCTTTCTCTTTCTTCTTTTATTGCTGGGCTGCTACTATTTTTTGTCACTGCCTATTTGGAGTATTACCAATATTTCTATTAATGGTGCTAAGATACTATTGCCGGATGAGATTAAAACACTAGCTGCTGTTCCTCCCGGTTCAAATTTATTTTTTACCAGTCTAAAACGGACTCGAGCAAATCTAAAAAAAATATCCGCCATTAAGAATTTTTCCGTTTATCGTATTCCCCCGGGAACGCTTTTAATTAATGTCAGCGAGAGAGAGCCTTTGGCTACCATGGTCTTTTCGAAAAAGTCAGTTATTATCGATAAGGATGGCTATATCCTAAATAACAACCCCAATATTACATTAGATATTCCCAATCTAGTTGATTTGCCGGTTATTACCGGTTTTGGAGGAATGAATAGTCGCGAAGCTGATCGGGTAGATGAGAAATCGGCTCAAATTGCCTGGGATATTATTACAAAGCTAGCTAAATTCTTTAAAGCTAAAAGCATTAAACTGAATCTGGGCGGCATGGCAAATATGAGTTTTCTTTTAGATGATATTTTGCAGGTGAAACTGGGCAATGCTGAAGAGGTTGATCAAAAAATGAAGGTCTTTGAAGCACTCCTTCCGCAAATCGAAAACCAATGGCAACAAGTTGAGTACGTCGACGTCCGCTACATTAACAATCCGGTTGTTAAATTCAGATAAAAATGTTACGATTGCGTCATGAAAGCGCTCAATTTTCAGCAAATTGTAGAAAAACTAAATTCTTATTGGGCAGATCAAGGTTGTATTATTCGCCAGCCTTACGATATTGAAAAGGGAGCTGGAACTATGTCTCCGGCTACTTTTTTGGGTGCTTTAGGCCCCAAACCATGGAATGTGGCCTACATCGAGCCAGTCAGACGTCCTACCGATGGACGTTATGGTGAAAATCCCAACCGCCTTTTTCATTATTTTCAATATCAAGTGATCATGAAACCATCTCCCTTAAATATCCAGGATTTATACCTTGATTCATTGCGTGCTATTGGTATTGATCCTGCCAAACATGACGTTAGATTTGTTGAGGATAACTGGGAATCTCCCACCTTAGGTGCCTGGGGAACGGGGTGGGAAGTGTGGGCGGAAGGGATGGAGGTTACCCAATTTACCTATTTTCAAGAATGTGGTGGTTTGCCGTGTAAACCCATTCCGGTTGAAATTACTTATGGGCTAGAACGTCTAGCCATGTTTATTCAAAAAGTGAATAGTGTTTACGCTATCCAATGGACTGACAAAGTAAAATATGGCGATATTTATTTAGAACAAGAGCGCCAACATTCAAAATATAATTTTGAATCAGCTGATGTTGAAGCTTTACTCAGCTTGTTCCAAATCTATGAAAAAGAAGCGCATCGTCTTTTAGATGAACAATTGGTTTTGCCGGCTTATGATTATGTCTTGAAGTGTTCCCATACTTTTAATGTCTTAGACGCGCGCGGAGCAATTTCGGTTACCGAACGGATGGCTTATATTTTACGGATTCGCAAACTAGCCAGGAGGGCTGCCAAAGTTTATGTTGAACGCACTGCTTGAAATTGGTTGTGAAGAAATCCCAGCGCGCTTTATGCCCGCTTTTCTGGAAGATTTAAAGAAAAAAACTGAGGAAAAGTTGGCTCGCGAGAAGTTGATCTATGAAAAAGTCCAAACTTTGGGGACTTATCGCCGACTAACATTATATATAGAAGGGTTATCTGCAAAACAACCGGATATTTCCGAAGAAAATCGTGGACCAGCCGCCGAGATTGCCTTTGATGCTTTAGGGGTACCCCGCCCGGCTGCCATCGGTTTTGCTAAAGGGCAGGGGGTGGCTGTTACAGCTCTGGTGGTTAAGCCGGTTAATGGTAAAAATTATGTTTTTGCGCAAATTTCGCGTAAAGGGCAAAGTACTGAAAAAGTATTAGCCACTTTATTTCCCGAAATTATTTCATCCTTATATTTGCCTCTGGCCATGCGTTGGGGTGATTTGGATTTTAAGTTTATTCGACCGATCCATTGGATTGTAGCTTTATGTGGGAGCAAAGTAGTTAAGTTTGAGTTGGCTGGAATTAAGAGCTCAAATAAAAGCCGAGCCCTTATTGTTTTAAAGGCCGACTTAAGCACCTATAAGTCTGTTCTAAAAAAAGCTGGTGTAATTGTTGATCAATCAGAACGCCTCGAGTTGGTTAAAAAAGAAGTTCAAGCTTGTGCTAAAAAGGCGGAAAGTGATGCGCTGTTAGATGAAAGTCTATTAACCGAGGTTAACTTTTTGGTTGAAAACCCAAAAGCTTATGTAGGTTCATTCAATCCCGATTTTTTAAATATTCCTCAAGAAGTCTTAATTACTTCGATGAAGAAAAACCAGAAATATTTCCCGCTGCTGGATAAAGTGGGGAAATTAAAGGCTAAATTTGTAGTTGTCACGGATGGCTGCAAAAACCCAGGCGTGGTTGATGGTAACCAAAAAGTATTATCGGCCAGATTATCTGATGCCAAGTTTTTCTTTGATGAAGATCTTAAATCGCCACTCAAAATGCGCATGCCCAATTTGGAAAAAGTGGCCTATTTTGAAAAACTGGGGTCAATTGCCAATAAAGTGGAACGGATGGTCAAACTTTCCGAGTGGATTGGCAAAAGGCTTGCTCTGAGCAGTGGGGAGCAAATAATTGTGCGGCGGATTGCTGAGCTTTGTAAAGCCGATTTGACCACTAAAATGGTTTACGAATTTCCCGAATTACAAGGAACCATGGGGAAGGAATATGCTCTGCGCTCAAATGAAGATCCCAAAGTTGCCAATGGTATATTTGAACATTATCTGCCAAGGTTTGCCGAAGATGTCTTGCCCTCCTCCATGGCTGGAACAGTGGTGGCCTTAGCGGATCGGATTGATACTTTGGTCGGTTCATTTAGCATTGGAGCCATTCCCTCAGGTTCCGTTGACCCCTATGGTTTGCGCCGGGCCGTGATTGGAATTGTGCGGATTGTAGTTGAAAAAAAACTTGACTTGCTTTTAGACGAGGTGATTGAACATTCTCACAAGTTGTATGAGCCAGTTTTTTTGGCATTTCTTTTCTCAAAAGGGGAAACTGGCTACAAGGATTATTCCAAAATTGAAAAACAGATTATCGAGTTTATTGCCGGACGCGTAAAAGCTATTTTATTAGACCAAGGGATTCGTTATGACGTTGTAGATGCGGTGATCGATAATTGTAACGACATTCGAGATATTATGGTTAAAGCTGATGTCATCAATAAAATTGTTTCCCAAAGTTGGTTGTCAGGAATAGTTGCTTCAGCGGATAGGGTGTCAAGGATTGCCAAGGATGCTCCGCGGGATGAAGTGCTTGAAGCCGATTTGATCGAAAAAGAAGAGAAGGACTTGCACGCCATCTATTTAAAGACAAATTGGGAAGTTAGCGAAGCCATTAATAAAGAGAAATGGGCCGAAGCCATTCAAGCAATATCTGCTCTTACCCAACCCATCGAAGTCTTCTTTGATAAAATCATGGTGATGCACAAAGATGAAATATTAAAGCATAATCGATTAGCTCTATTGAAGGCTATTGAGAAGTTGTATCTGCGTATAGCGGATTTTAAAAAGATTGTTGTCTAATTCTATTTTCGTGACCTTGCCAATTTTTAGGCTGCGTGCTAAACTCTTAGCTCATGTCGCAGAAGTTTAAGAAGATTTTAATTGCTAACCGCGGAGAAATTGCCGTTCGTGTTATCCGTGCTGCCAAAGAGCTAGGGATAGGCACTGTTGCAGTCTACTCAGAAGCCGACAAAGACTCCCTCCACGTTAAAATTGCCGATGAAGCTTATTGTATTGGACCGGCAATTCCCAGCAAAAGCTACCTCCATATTCCGGGGATAATGAGTGCGGCTGAAGTTTCTGGCGCAGATGCCATCCATCCCGGTTACGGTTTCCTCTCTGAGAATGCCAAATTTGTCGAGATTTGTACCGCTAGTAATATCACTTTTATTGGACCTCCCATTGATGCCATGAATCGCATGGGAGATAAGGCCACTGCCCGCAGAACCGTAGTTAAAGCCGGGGTGCCAGTAGTTCCCGGTACCGATGGAACTATTTCTGATGAAGGGGAAGCTCTTGCGGCAGCGGATAAAATTGGTTTCCCAGTAGCTATCAAGGCGACGGCCGGTGGCGGGGGAAGAGGACTGCGCATTTGCTGGAAGCGAGACGAGTTTGTTAATCTTATGCGGACTGCCCGTTCCGAAGCAGGGGCGGCTTTTGGCAATCCCGAAGTCTATATCGAAAAATTTATCGAAGATCCCCGCCATATCGAAGTTCAAATATTAGCCGACAAACATGGCAATGTTATTCATCTGGGAGAAAGAGATTGCTCGATTCAGCGCCGCCACCAAAAATTGGTGGAAGAAGCTTTGTCTCCGGTGGTAGATGAGCGGACTCGTCGCAAATTAGGCGAAGCAGCGGTTAGGGCGGCCAAAGCCGTTAATTATTATAGTGCCGGAACGATCGAGTTTCTTTTTGATAAACACGGCCATTTTTATTTTATGGAAATGAACACCAGGGTGCAAGTAGAACATCCGGTTACCGAAATGCTAACTTCAATCGACATCGTAAAAGAGCAGATAAAGATTGCCCAAGGCGAAAAAATGCTTATCCATCAAGGCGATGTCAAATTTCAAGGACATGTCATAGAATGCCGAATCAATGCCGAAAACCACGAAAAGAATTTTATGCCGTCACCTGGCACAATCAAAGCTTATTTGGCGCCTGGAGGCCCTGGCATCCGCGTTGACAGCCATGCCTATCAAGGTTATGTAATTCAACCCCATTATGATTCATTGGTTGCCAAAATTATTGCTTGGGGAAAAGATCGCACCGAGGCGATTCAAAGAATGAAAAGAGCTTTAGATGAATACGTAATTGATGGTATTCATACCACCATTCCTTTCCACGTTAAAGTACTAAATAACGAAGCCTTTATCCGCGGAGAAGCTACCACCAAGTTTATTGAAGAACACTTTGGTTAGTTGAAAGAAATATGGGAAAAAGAAATACCGCCCGCCGTTTAGCTGTCCAAGCTCTTTACCATGCTGAGATGGCCAATGAAAGCATTGAGCAGTCCATCCTTAACGTACTGGAGTCTGAACCTTTTATCCCCGAAACAGTTGATTTTGCCCAAAAACTGGCTCACACCGCCTGGGAGAAAAAAGACCAGTCGGATAAAATCATTACCGAAATGTCCATTGATTGGCCGCTTGATCGGATTGGAAAAGTTGACCGTGCAATTTTGCGGTTGTCTTTGTCCGAAATTGATACTGGAACTACTCCGGTTTCAGTAATTATTAATGAAGCGGTTGAACTAGCTAAAAAATACTCTAGCCCGGAAGCGGCTAAGTTTATAAATGGTATTTTGGGCGCGTTTGTCCGCAAGCCAGCTTAATTGTTTTTCGGCCCAAAACATGCTAAAATATTAAGTAATGTTTACCGGCATTATTGAAGAATTAGGGGTTGTTACCTCGCTCATTTTAGCTTCCGAAAGTGCTAAGTTGATTGTTGCTGCTCCCAGGGTATTTGATGGGGCAAAAATCGGTGACAGTGTATCTGTCAATGGAGTTTGCCTAACGCTTACGAACCTACGCCAACGCCATAATCTCGAATTTGATCTCTCTGCCGAAACTTTAAAAAAATCGACTTTACGCGATTTAAAAGTTGGCGACAAAGTTAATCTAGAAAGAGCTTTAACCCTTGCTACTCGTTTGGGTGGGCATTTGGTCACTGGCCATATCGATGGGATTGGTGAAATTCGCAATAAAATTCCCCAAGGGAAAGGATTTGAGCTCCACCTTTCCATTCCCAGCGAGCTTTTGCAATATTTAGTGCCCAAGGGCTCTATCTCAATTGATGGAGTAAGTTTAACTGTGGCTGATTTGCGGGATGGATTGCTGATTATTGCTGTTATCCCGTTAACGGGTGCGGTAACCAATTTAAAAGATGCCCGCATTGGCGATAAAGTAAATATTGAAGTTGACATTCTTTCAAAATATATTGAAAAGCATATTATGAAGGAAATGGTTCCTCCCCCTTCGTTAAATCCTGACCCCATGATGAAAATGGGTTTTATGCCGCTGGGGTGGATCGACAACTAAAGTTGTAATGACAAATTTCCAATGACAAATGACAAATTAAAACATCCAAAGTTCAATGCAATCCCTGAAGCCATTGAAGATATTCAAAATGGCAAGATGGTGATTGTAGTTGATGGGAGCAACCGTGAAAATGAAGGGGATTTGGTTATTGCTGCTGAAAAAGTAACGCCCGCTGCAATTAATTTTATGATTTCTGAAGGCAAGGGATTAGTTTGTATCCCTATGCTTGGAGAAAGATTAGATGAATTAGAGTTGCGCCAAATGGTAGATAAAAATCGCGAAAGCATGCGAACTGCTTTTACCATTTCGGTAGATGCAGACCCTAAACATGGCATAACTACTGGCATTTCTCCGGCTGATCGAGCAAAAACTATAGAAGTGTTGATCAATCCCAAGTCAACCTTAGTTGACTTAGCAACCCCCGGGCATGTTTTTCCGCTTCGCTCAAGAGAAGGAGGAGTGCTAAAGCGTTCTGGTCATACTGAAGCTGCCGTTGATCTTGCACGATTAGCCGGCTTATATCCAGCGGCGGTAATTTGCGAAATTATCCATTCGGATGGCAATATGGCGCGTGGCGATAAACTGTGGGATTTTGCCCGCCGCCATAAAATGAAAATAATTTCAATTGCGGATTTGATCTCTTATCGGATGCGCAGCGAAAAATTTATTAAGCAGATTTCTACCGTAAAGATGCCCACCAAACATGGCGAATTTACCGCCATTAGCTATGAAGATTGTTTGACGGGGGATCTGCACCTTGCTTTGGTAAAGGGAAAAGTTAGCGGCAAAAAAAACGTTTTAGTGCGAGTCCATTCTGAATGTTTAACTGGCGATGTGTTTGGCTCTTTGCGTTGTGATTGTGGCCAACAATTAGATAAAGCAATGGAAAAGATCGAATTTTGTGGGCAGGGTGTTTTACTTTATATGCGACAAGAAGGGCGGGGGATAGGATTAAAAGATAAGCTGCGTGCCTATGAATTGCAAGAAAAAGGGCATGATACAGTTGAAGCTAACCAAATTTTAGGGTATCCTTCTGACTTAAGGGATTATGGGGTAGGAGCGCAGATTCTTGCTGATCTTGGCCTTTCCAGTATCCGCCTAATTACTAATAATCCTTGTAAAGTGATAGGACTCGAAGGTTATGGTTTAACTATTTCTGAAAGAGTCCCCTTAGAAATTGAACCCAATAAACATAACAAGACATATTTATCGACAAAAGTAAATAAAATGGGACACATGCTAGGAAACAAAAAGAAGGAGGACAAATTTTATGGTAAAGATAATTGAAGGGAATCTAGATGCAAGCAAATTAACTGTTGGGATTATTGTTTCCCGTTTCAACCAAATAGTTTCTAAGGGATTGCTTGAGGGTGCGTTAGACTGTTTCAAAAGGCATGGGATGAAGGATGCTAATATTACTGTAGTCTGGGTACCCGGAGCATTTGAAATACCTACGATTGCAAAGAAAATAGCCAAAGGAATGGATGCTGTTGTTTGTTTGGGGGCAATAATCCGAGGAGCAACTCCCCATTTTGAATATGTTGCGGCTGAAGCTTCCAAGGGAGTAGCTCATGTTTCTTTGGAGACGGGTGTTCCCATGGTTTTTGGGGTATTAACGACCGATAATCTTGAACAAGCACTCGAAAGAGCCGGAGCTAAATCCGGAAATAAAGGTTTTGACGCAGCCCTTTCGGCAATTGAGCTCGCCAACCTGGATAAGGAGATATAAGCTAAAATGGCAAAGGTATTATTAGAAGGAGTTTGTAAGAAATATGGGGATGTTGATGCGGTAAAAAATATTAATTTTGAAATTAATGACCAAGAGTTTGTGGTAATGGTGGGGCCATCTGGTTGTGGCAAAACCACTACTTTGCGCATGATAGCTGGATTGGAAGAGATTACCGATGGAAAAATTTATATTGGTAATCGTCTAATTAATGATGTTCCCCCCAAAGACCGTAATATTGCCATGGTTTTTCAAAATTATGCGCTTTATCCGCACATGCGGGTTTATGATAATATGGCCTTTGGATTAAAACTGCGCGGTATGCCCAAAAAAGAAGTTAAAGAACGGGTAAACGAAGCTGCCCAGATATTAGGTTTGGATAATTTGCTGGATCGTTTTCCCAAGCAACTATCTGGTGGCCAGAAACAACGCGTAGCCGTTGGAAGGGCAATTGTCCGCCGTCCCGAAGTGTTTTTAATGGATGAGCCCCTATCTAACCTTGACGCTAAATTGCGAGTACAAATGCGTGCCCAGCTCCAAAGAATTCACAAAACTTTAAATGCCACGATAGTTTATGTTACTCATGACCAGATTGAGGCGATGACCTTAGGGCAGCGGGTTGCGGTTATTCTCAATGGGGAGTTGCAGCAATGTGATAAACCCCTTTCGGTTTATTCTAACCCCTGCAACCGTTTTGTGGCTGGTTTTATCGGCAGCCCCCCCATGAATTTTTTAAAAGGGATAATTAGAAAAAAAGATAACGGCTATTTGTTTGAAGGTGAGAGCTTTAATCTTCCAATTC
Organism: Candidatus Margulisiibacteriota bacterium; assembly: GCA_041658745.1. Classification (GTDB taxonomy): domain Bacteria; phylum Margulisbacteria; class WOR-1; order O2-12-FULL-45-9; family O2-12-FULL-45-9; genus JASEHX01. The sequence continues at coordinate 87,827 of JBAZZP010000005.1, forward strand.
CCAAAGGGATTGATGCTGCCATTGCAGATTATATTGACAAGGAAATGGTGCTTGGAATTCGCCCAGAAGATATTTGGGATGTGCCGTCATCTGCCTGGATCGTAGAAAAGATTCAATTAGAAAGTGTCGTGGATTTTAGGGAAATAATTGGTTCCGAGACAAATCTCTTTGTGAAAGTAGGGAATACCCCGTTAACTACGCGGGTAAATGGCATGTGTGATGCGGCCTCTGGCAGTAAATTTGGAATAGTTGTCAATCTGGGTCGTATTCATTTGTTTGATCCAGAAACGCAAACAGCGATTGTGTAAGTAATTATAAGGTTATCTGTTTATTGATGTCCAAATCAAAGAGAATCCTTTTTATTTCTAATGGCTTTGTGGAAGATTTGGTGGGAGCCTCTCTAGCAAGGCAATTGCTTTCAGAAAATCCCCAATTAAAAATATTGGCTTTGCCCATTGTTGGCAATGGGGATCCTTATCAAGCGCAAAATATTCCCATCCTTGGACCGCATTGGGACCTGCCAAGCCAAGGGATAACTTACGGAAAAGGTTTTGATCTCTTGGCTGAGCTAAGGGCGGGGGCGATTCAACTTTATCTGGGAAAAATCTGGTCTTTGCTGCTATTGCGAGGCAGGGTTGATCTAGTAATTGGGGTCGGCGACTTTTTAAGCAATGTGATTTCTGGCATATTAGTTAAAAAGCCCTTTGTTTTTGTTTGGACGATGGCTTCTCACTTTGACGATTTGGCTAAACATTTCATAAAAAAATATGCGGTCATGCTTTTTTGCCGTTTCCCCAAAGAAACGCATCTAAGTGAATTTAAAGTAGAATGGGTGGGAAATCCGCTGCTTGATTTGTTGAAATATTCGGAGGTAGACTATGGCATTGATAAGGGCCTAAAGACTCTTGGGGTTTTACCTGGCAGTCGTACGGCGGCTTATAATAATTTGCCGGTTTTAATTTCTGTTCTTAATCAAGTTTACCAAAAAAGACCCGTTAATCTTGTTTTTGCCGTTAGCCCCAAAATTGATCGGGATAGATTTATAGCATTAGCCAAAGCACAGTCAGGATATAATACTAAAATTATCTATTCGGATAATATTGGAGATGTATTAACTGTCTCTGATGTTGTTTTAGGACTTTCTGCTACCGGCAATGAACAAGCGGCCGGAATGGGAAAACCACTGGTTACATTTTGGGGTGGTGGACACCCTAGCCGTGATGAAGCTTTTGTAAAATGGCATACAGATTATTTTTTAAAAGGCTCAACTCTTGTTTTCCCTCCAGAGCCTAAGCTAGTAGCAGATAATATCTTGTCACTGCTTGATAATCCGGCTAAAATGGAGGCTATGGCTAAATGTGGGATTGAAACTAACGGTGGAAAGGGTGCAATTGCTACAATTGCTAAAAGGGTGATTGAATGGCTGACGAAAAATTAATTTTTGAACTTAGTCGCGAAGGGCGCTCTGCTTATTCTTTGCCTGAATTAGATGTTCCTGCTGAAGCAATAGATAAATTAATTCCGGCTGAGATGTTAGGTGGAGAACTAAATCTCCCTGAAGTATCCGAAGTTGATGTTGTCCGTCATTTTACCAATTTATCCCGCCGCAATTTTGGAGTAGACAACGGTTTTTATCCCTTGGGTTCTTGTACCATGAAATATAACCCCAAAGTAAACGAGGAAATCGCCAAATTGCCCGGTTTTTGCGACATTCATCCCCTGCAACCGCAGGAAGAAATCCAGGGAATCTTAAAATTGCTGTATGATTTTGAACAATACATGTGCGCGATTTTTGGCTTTGATGCTTTTACCCTTCAGCCTTGCGCTGGAGCACATGGTGAATTAACAGCGCTGATGATGATTAAGGCATACCATGAAAAGAAAGTAGAAAGTGGAAAATCGAAAATAGAAAATAGGAATAAGATTATCGTTCCAGACTCATCCCACGGAACCAATCCTGCCTCGGTATCGATGGTTGGGTTTCAGACTGTGGTTGTTAAGTCTAACGAGCGGGGAAACATTGATCTCGACACTTTAAAATCGGTGGTAGGGGAGGATACGGCGGGTCTTATGATTACCAACCCAAATACTTTGGGCTTATTTGATGAACACATTATGGACGTCGCGGATATTATTCATAAAGTAGGTGGGCTGCTCTATTATGATGGGGCTAATGCTAATGCAATCATGGGTATCTCCCGCCCGGCCGATTTGGGGTTTGATGTAGCGCATTTTAATCTACATAAGACTTTTGCTACTCCACACGGTGGAGGAGGTCCAGGTTCCGGGCCAGTAGGGGTTAATAAAAAGCTTGAGCCTTTTTTACCCGTTCCTAGGATTGTTAATGGAGCTAACGGCTTACAGCTGACGATAGGCGGGTTCCCTGATTCAATCGGCAAAGTTCACTCATTCCACGGAAACATTAACGTGATTCTGAAGGCCTATGCCTATATTCGCTCGCTGGGAGCTAAGGGATTAAAAGAAGCCTCAGAAAACGCGGTGCTTAATGCTAACTATATTTTGGCGCGCTTAAAACCTTACTATTATTTGAAATATGATCGTACCTGTCAGCACGAATTTGTCATTTCTGCAAAATGGCAGAAAGAAAAGTATGGAGTTAAAGCTTTAGATATTGCCAAACGATTGATTGATTATGGTTTTCATCCGCCGACGGTTTATTTTCCCTTAATTGCAGAAGAGGCCATGATGATTGAGCCGACAGAAACCGAAAGCAAAGAAACATTAGATGCTTTTTGTGATGCCATGATTGCCATTGCCAAAGAATGTGAAACCAATCCTGATTTGGTAAAAAATGCCCCGTATTCAACTCCAGTGAAAAGGCTAGATGAAACTAAGGCGGCGAGGGAACCGAATTTGCGATGGAATCCTGGCAGCTAAAGCTTACACCCCGATTATCCGGCCAAGCCAATATGGATTATGATTTGAGCCTTTTTGAGCAATTTGAAAAAGGCGAAATTCCTTCAACCCTGAGGATTTATTCGTGGAAGCCAAAATGTATAACGCTGGGGTATGCTCAGAAGATGGAAAGGTGGATAGGGGAGAAGGCAAGGAAGGGCAAGGAAAGTGATGAAGGTTCAATAGGGGTAGGAGGGTGGGACGTTGTGAAGCGGCCGACGGGGGGAGGGATTGTATTCCATAATGAAGCGGAGGTTACTTATTCAATTGTAACAAGTCTGGATAATCCTATCTTGCCAAAAGGATTGATTCCAGCATATAAGAAACTTTCTGAGGCTGTGGTGTATGCTTTGGGGGAGATAGGTATCAAAGCAGAAATTGGGGAAGAGAAATTAGATAGTAGACAGTCGAAAATAGAAAATAGGAATCACTTATGCTTTAGCTTCCCAGCTGAATACGAAATTGTCGTAGATGGCAAAAAGATCGTTGGCAGTGCGCAAAAGAGAGGCAAGAAGGCTTTGTTGCAGCAAGGTTCAATCTTTGTCAGTCCAACCCCCAAAGAGGCTTTTTCTGTGCTAAAATCAGTCCAGAATAACTTAAATGCCATTAGCGTTGAAGAGGTTTTAGGCAGAAAAGTACCCTTTGACGAAATGGCTAAAGCTTTAACTAAAGGCTTTCAGAAAAGTTTAGGGCTTAGTTTCCGGTCATAGTGTCTTTGTGTCTTAGTGTTGATTCCGGATTTTAACACAAAGGCACTAAGACACTAAGGGGAAGAAAACATGAAAGAAGCTTTGTTTTATAAACAATTGGAAGCTGACAAAGTAAAATGCCAGCTTTGTCCTTGGAATTGTCATATTTCTCCCGATCATGTCGGTTTTTGTGGAGTAAGAAAAAATATTGGCGGTAAATTATTTAGCTTAATTTACGGCCGGCCATCTTCGATGGCGGTTGACCCGATTGAAAAAAAACCACTTTTTCATTTCCACCCCGGAACCAAAGTTTTTTCGATGGGAACCTGGGGTTGTAGCATGCGCTGTGGTCATTGCCAAAATTGGCATATTTCACGTGTGTCTGCTGATCTTGAGGAAGGCGAATATGTTTCGCCGGAACAAGCTATTGGTTTGGCCAAAGAATATGGTTGCCAAGGCATTGCTTGGACCTACAATGAACCTACTATTTGGTTTGAATACACGCTTGATTGTGCAAAGTTGGCCAAACAAGCCGGACTGTATACTGTTTATGTAACTAATGGGTATATCTCTTTTGAAGCCTTAGATGCCATTGCTCCCTACCTGGATGCTTTTCGGGTTGATATTAAAGGTTTTACAGAAGAAGTATATTTTAAACTTACCAAGGTTAAGGATTTTAAGCCGGTCTTGGAAGCGGCGGAACGGGCTTTAAAAAAATGGAGTATGCATGTGGAGATAGTTACCAATATTATTCCAACTTTAAATGATGATACAAAGCAGTTAAAGGGAATAGCAAATTGGATAGTTGAAAAATTGGGACCAGATGTCCCATGGCATGTTACCCGATTTTTTCCTTATCTTGAATACAGTCATCTCTCACCGACAGCGATTGAGACGCTAGAAAAAGCCCGCCAGATTGGCCTAAAAGCGGGGTTAAAATATGTGTATGTTGGGAATGTCCCTGAGCATCCAGCCAGTCATGCTTGAGTATTTATTGGGGTGTGATAAACTTTAATCCATGCGTTTGAAGCCGAGCGTGGTTATTTGTATTAGTTTTTTTCTGGTTATTTTAATTGGAGGCCTGCTACTTTCTCTCCCTATTTCTGCTGCCTCCGGCCAGCCAACTAATTTTTTAGATGCCTGTTTTACCTCCAATTCGGCTACCTGTGTTACCGGTTTGGTTACTTTAGACACCGGAGTTCACTTTTCTCTATTTGGCTTAATCATTATCATGTGCTTGATGCAAATCGGCGGATTAGGCTATATGACTTTTTCCACTTTTTTGGTGCTGATATTTCGCAAAAAAATGTTTATTTCTGAAAAGTTAATGATTATGGAAGCCCTTAATGTCTATTCATTAAAAGATGTGCTATCGGTGCTGCGCAAGATATTTGGGATTGTTTTTGTGGTTGAGGGGATCGGTTTTTTGATTTTATTTTTTCGCTTTTTACCTGCCTTGGGATATAAACAGGCTTTTCTATATGCCATTTTTCATGCTATTTCGGCTTTTAACAATGCCGGCTTTGCCTTACCGGCTAATTTTGCCAATTTGTGTCCCTATGCTACCGATTGGGTAGTCAATTTAACCATTACTACTTTGATTATTATTGGCGGAATTGGATTTTTGGTGATTGCAGATATATTGCAATTTAAGCGCTGGTCACTGCATTCAAAAGTAGTAATTTCAACCACTCTTCTGTTGCTTCTGGTTGGCACAATTGCCTATTTCTGTGTTGAATATAACAATACTCTTGCTCCATATGCTCTGCATGATAAGGTTTTGGTTTCATACTTTCAGGCGGTAACTCCCAGAACGGCCGGCTTTAATACGGTGGATTTTGGTAAGATTTTACCGGCCACCTCTATTCTTATGATGCTTTTGATGTTTATTGGAGCTAGCCCCGGCGGAACTGGGGGCGGTGTTAAAACCACCACTTTTGCCTTGATTTTTTCTACCATCTGGGCAACCATGCGTAATTCTAGAGATACGATTTTATTCAATCGACGGATTCCGGCTGAAAATGTGCGACGGGCTTTTACTATTGCAGCGATTAGTGCTGTTGTCATAGCTATTCCCACTTTTATCTTAACCGAAACTGAAAAGGTAGGAGTGCTGCCAGTTGCATTTGAGGTATTTTCAGCTTTTGGTACGGTTGGCTTAAGCATGAACCTAACGCCCTTGTTGTCTTCGGCGGGAAAAATTGTGATTATGCTGGTTATGTTTATTGGTAGGGTAGGCCCGTTAACGTTGTTGATTTCGCTGATTACTTCACAAAGAGAATCAAGAGTCGAACCACCCAAAGAGGGAATTTCAATTGGATAATAAGAGGGAGGGAAAAGAATGAAAAAGCAATTTGGAGTCCTTGGTCTTGGAAGATTTGGAGCAAAAGTAGCTCGTGAGCTGTATTATAAAAAGCAAGAAGTGATTGCCATTGATAAAGATGAAGACAAGATTCAGTCGATCAAAGACGAAGTAACTCATGCTTATATTGGAGACATAACCGATGAGCAGGCGTTAAAAGAAGCTGGGATTGCAGATTGTGATGTGGTGATTATTGCGGAAAGCAGTAATGTGGAAAGTAATATTATCGCTGCCCAAATCTGTAAAGAATTGGGAGTAAAAAGGTTGGTTTGCAAAGCACGCAATACCGTTCACGGCACCATTCTGCAGAAGATCGGTGTGGATGAAATTATTTTCCCCGAGCAAGATACTGCGATCAAATTAGTCAATCGCGAAACTAGCTCTGGCGTTCTCGATTATTTTGAATTGGGGGAACATGTCCGTATTGTTGGTGCTATCGCTCCCCAAAGATGGGTAGGCAAAACCTTGGCGGCGCTGGATTTGCGTAATCGTGCCAATATAACTTTGCTGGCAACCCAGCGGGGGGAAGAGCGACTAATTATTCCTTCTGGCACTACTGTTATTGAAGAGGGGGATGTTTTAATTCTCTTTGGTGAGGAAGCATCGCTAAAGAAGCTAGATCTGGATATTACCCACCGGACCTAGTGTTCTTTTTTGGGGGGTAAATCGTTAGTTTGCGCAGCGGGCTTTAACACTCCGCCTGAAACAACGTACTTAAAGGCATCATCGATTTTCATCTCTAGTAGAATAACTTCTCTTGCTGGGACAATAATGATAAAACCGGTGGCTGGGGTGGGAGTGTTGGCAATAAAGACGTTGATCATTTTTTCATTCAGTTTTGCTTCAATCTCTCCAGCCGCATCGGAAGTAATAAACCCGATTGACCATACCCCTTTACGAGGATATTCTACCAGGCAGGCCCGCCGAAATTCATCGGTTCCTTTGTGGATAAATAAAACTTCGTTAATTTGTTTGGCGGAGGAATAGATGTTTTTAACAATTGGAACGCGGCAGATTAGTTCTTCTCCCAACTGAAAAAGCTTGGCTCCAAAAATGTAAGTGGCAAAATAGCCAACGATGAAAATTAAGGCAATCGTGACAACAAACCCAACTCCGGGGACTGACCGTCCAACAAAAAGGGTAATAACATTACCTAAAATACTATCGAGGAATGAAAACATGAAATACAGCAACCAGATGGTTACGAGAAGAGGAAGAAGAGTGATTAATCCTCGTAAAAAGTATTGACCTGGTTTCTGCCACATATGCGTTAATTATACTATATGTGAGTTGCTTCTAGCAATTGGCTTTGTTATACTGCGGCTATGACTCACGCTTACATATTGATTGAGGCAATACCGGGAAAAGGGATGGAATTAACCAATCTAGCTAAAAATATAACTGGGGTTAAGACTGTTCATCTGGTAACTGGCCCCTATGATGTGATTGCTTATGTTGAAGCCCCTGATTTAAAAACGCTGGGAGAAATGATCGTTAAAAAAATCCAGTCTTCCGGCTGTGTCGCCCGCACCTTAACCTGTATTACTGTTGAGGAGTAGCCGCTGCGTAGATGAGTCGATTGATTGCTGCCAGATAGGCTTTGGCAGAAGCGACAATAACATCCGTATCAGCCCCATGGCCAACGTAAATCTTTTCTTTATCTTTGCCTTTTAATCGAACATTTACTTCGCCAAGAGCATCAGTTCCGCCGGTAATGGCTTGGATGGAATAATCAACCAAAATGGCTTTAATTTTAGTTAATTGATCGATCGCCTTATAAACTGCATCTACTGGACCGGCACCGTAAGCCGATTTTTTGATCTTTTTGCCTTTATAACGCAGTTCTACTTTGGCTAAAGGCTTAATCTTGGTCCCAGATCTAATTTCAATCTTTTCAATGGTATATTCTTCAGGAACAATATAAACTTCTTCGGCTACGATAATTTCTAAATCACGTTCTGATACGTCTTTTTTCTTATCGGCAATTTGCAGGAAGCGCTGGTAGGCTTTTTCCAGAGAATCTTTATCCAATTGGTAACCCATATCTGCAAATTTCTTTTGCAGGGCGTGGCGGCCGGAGTGTTTACCCAGCACAATTTTAGATTCAGTCAGCCCAATATCTTCCGGTAACATGATTTCGTAAGTTGAACGGTCTTGCAGAACACCGTGTTGATGGATGCCGGCTTCATGGGCAAAAGCGTTGGCGCCAACAATGGCTTTATTCGGCTGAACCAGCATGCCCGTGAGATTAGAAACCAAGCGGCTAGCTTTATATATCTCTTTGGTATTAATATTAGTTGAACAATTTAAAATATCCTTGCGGGTCTTAATCGCCATAACCACTTCTTCGAGAGCGGCGTTTCCGGCCCGTTCCCCAATTCCATTAATGGTACATTCAACCTGAGTTGCCCCCGCTTTAATCGCCGCCAGAGAATTGGCTACGGCTAGGCCAAGGTCGTTATGGACATGAACACTAATGGTGATGTTTCTGGCCTTGATTTGCGGGACATTTTTGATAATGTTTTCAATTAATTGTGCAAATTCCCAAGGAGTAGTGTAGCCAACAGTATCTGGCACATTAATGATCTTAGCTCCGGCATCAATTACTGCTCCGATGATCTTGTAGAGGAAAGCATGCTCTGATCTACCCGCATCTTCGGGTGAAAATTCTACATCCGGGCAAAGGGAACAGGCCAGCTTAACCATATCTACGGCTTGTTTAAACACCTGGTCCGGGGTCATGTGTAGTTTCTTTTCCATATGAATGGGGGAGGTGGCAATAAAGGTGTGGATGCGGGGTTTTTCGGCAAATTTGACCGCTTCCCAAGCCCGTTCGATATCTTCTTTCTTAGTTCTGGCCAGAGAGCAAATGATCGGCCCTTTTACTTGCTGGGCAATGGTCTTTATCGCATCAAAATCACCTTGCGAAGCAATAGCAAACCCGGCTTCAATCACGTCAACGTTCAGCTTTGCCAGTTGTCTGGCGATTTCCAGCTTTTCTTCAGGATTAAGCGATGCGCCAGGGCATTGTTCGCCATCACGAAGAGTTGTATCGAATATTTTGATGATTCTGGTCATGGGATAATTTTAACACTTATCGAATAGCGGCGCAAGAAAGGAGGCTAACTTCCGCTAATTGAAATATGATTGATTAACAAACTAGGGGCCCCCACATTTCCGATAAACCGTAGGTCTGAGGCTACTTCTTCGATGGATTCCAGCATATCAATAATATTGCCGGCAATGGTTATGCCGCGGACGGGATGCGTAATTTTGCCGTTTTCGATCACCAGCCCGGCTGCTCCGATCGAAAAATCGCCAGAGATGGGATTAATAGTATGAATTCCCATCAAACGGGTAACCAATAAGCCTTTATTAATAGCTTTAACAATTTCGCTTTGAGATTTTTTGCCCGGCTCAATATATAAATTGGTTGGCCCAATGGCGGGGAGAGTTTTAAAACCACCCCGAGTAGCATTGCCGGTAGATTGGGTATTGCCTTTTTTAGCAGTATAGGCATTCTGCAGATAATTAGTTAATATTCCGTCATCGATTAGAATAGTTTTTTGACAAGGTGTTCCTTCATCATCAAAAGGAGCTGTGCCGATTTGATTAAGCAGCATGCCGTTATCGATTATCTTTAAGGCTTTAGCTCCCACCATCTTGCCCAACCGATTGGCAAATAAGGATTTTCCTTTTTGCACGGCTTCGGCGGAAAGCGGGCCAACTAATACTTCAATTAATTCAGCGGCAGAGATTGGATCCAGGATAATGGGAATCTTTTGGCTGGAAATCGGTTTTGGGTTGAGCAATTCAACTGCTTTTAGGGCGGCTTCTATTCCAATTTCTTCAGCTTTTAGTTCGGCTAACTTTTTAACATAATTCATCCCCGTGCCCGATTCCATTTGGCCGTCCTCGGTCGCCATGACCATAGCGATGGCCCCACAATGATTACTTTGGTATTTAACGTCCAAACCATTAGAATTTACAATCCAAATTTCATGTTCAGAATCAGAATAGGTGATCTTCTCTGTCTTTTTAACCCGTTTATCATAGGCATGAGCAACTGCTTCAATCTTGAGCGCCAGTTCAGTCTTTTTGGCGATGGGGGTTGAATTGATGGTTGGGTCGTAAAGATGGTTGGATGGTTGGACCTGCCTGCCGGCAGGCAGGTGGTTTGGATTGCTAGGGGATGGGAGTGTAATAAATTCGTCGGAAGCAGAATTATTGGCGTTAGCAATAGCCCAATCAATTGTGTGGTCTAGAATAGTTTCATCAAATTCTGAGGTAAAAGCAAACCCAAGCTTTTTATCTTTGATAATGCGGATTCCAATCCCAACATTGCTAATTTTATCGATCGACTCAACTTTTTGGTCGATTACATCAATCTTTAGGGCAGAGGAGGAGGAATAGTAAACTTCAGCCTGGTCAATTCCTTTTCTCTTAATAGTTTTTAATATTTCGTTGGGGTTAATAGACATATTTATTGAGCTTGAACGGCAGTAATTGCGACGACATTCACAATATCCTCAACGCTACAACCGCGGGATAAGTCATTGATTGGCTTTGCTTCACCTTGCAGGATAGGGCCAAAGGCTTGGGCATGGGCTAATCGTTCAGTTAGCTTATAGCCGATATTACCGGCGTCAAGATCAGGGAAAATTAAAACGTTAGCGTGGCCAGCTACGGAGCTGCGGGGTGCTTTACGTTGACCAACCTTGGGAACTAAGGCGGCATCAAGTTGTAATTCGCCGTCAATCAAAAGGTCAGGGCGTTTTTGCTGGGCAAGGGCGGTGGCTTTGATTACTTTGTCTACATCCGGATGGACGGCAGAAGTTTTGGTGGAGAAAGATAGCATGGCAATGCGCGGTTCTTTGCCGATTAATTGTTGAAATGATCCAGCGGTTTGAATGGCAATATCGGCGAGTTGTTCTGCGGTGGGATTGGGAACAACGCCGCAGTCGGCATAAAACAATATACCCTCTTCGCCAAAGATTTTATCATTTAAAACCATGACAAAAAAACTGGAAATAATCGATTGTCCTTGAGATTTGCCAACGCATTCAATCGTGGCTTTAATCGTATCGGCGGTAAAATGGGTGGCTCCCGAAACAACTCCGTCAGCTTCTCCTTGGTCTACCATCATAGCTGCGTAGTAAGGATAGTCATCCATTAACAGATGTTTGGCTTTTTCAATTGTCATCCCTTTGTGGGCTCGTTTTTCTTTGAGAATTTGGACATATTTATCTAATTTTTCAGATTTGCGAGGGTCAATTATTGGAATATTTCCGATTTCAACGTTATTATCAGTAGCTAGCTTGCGGACGGTATCTTCATTGCCAATTAAAATGATTTTGGCTAGGCGACTTTTGGTGATTAATTCAGCAGCTTCCAGTGTTCTTATATCTTCGGTTTCGGGAAGGACAATTGTTTTGCTCAGTCTTTTGGCTTTGTTCCAAGTTTCTTGAATAAAATCCATAGCTTTATCCTACAACTGCGCGATGAAGGCGTCAAGTTGGGCTTTATTGGAGATGCCTTGCTCTTTTAGCCTTTGGATAAAGTGTTCCCAGACCTGAAAAGTAAGTTCAACGTCGCCCATAGCGCGATGGCGGTTCTGCACATTAATGCCATAGTGGGCTGCGACAGTGTGTAGTTTATGGTTTGGCAATTGAGGGAGCAATTTGCGAGATAGTTTTACGGTACAAAGGGCCGGGTTGTTAATTTCTAAACTGAGATTCTTTTTGAGATGATGTTTGATGAAAGGAATATCAAAATCAACATTGTGGGCAATCAAAACAGCATCACCCAAAAACGCTACAAACTTTTTTAGAACGCTGTTGGCGTCTGGACTATCTTTGACCATTTCATCGTCAATGCCGGTTAGGCGGGTGATTTCAGCCGGGATAGGATATTTGGTTTTGATGAGTGAGCTATAAACGTCTTTAAACTCTTTGCCCATCACCTTCATGGCGCCGATTTCGGTGATTTCGCAAAGGGAAGGTTCTAGGCCGGTAGTTTCGATATCCACGATCACAAATTCGATGTCATCTAAGGTGGCGCCTCTTGCGCGCGACAAGAATTTGTATTCTTTTTCCAATTGCTGGAATTGTTGGTCTTTGAGTAACTCTACTAGCATTTTGGTTGTTCTTTTTGCTACCAATAAAATTGTAACATGGCTGTCAAATCATCATAAGGGATATTTCTTATGGTATAATATATCAGGTCTATGAATAAGCTTAAACATAAGGAATTTGAGACTTTTTACGAGCAGTTTGTCATCCGCGATTATAAAAAAGGCGAATTGCTTATTCGTGCTGACGATGATCCACAAGGAATTTTTTGCTTAACCAAAGGTTATGTCAGGCAGTACACCATCTCAAAAACTGGCTACGAACTAACGCTGCATATCCTTAAGCCAGTCTCATATTTTCCCATGGTATGGGCAATTAATGGCACACCCAACGTTTACTTTTTTGAGGCTTTAACCGCGGTGCAGGTGGGGCGTGCCCCCAGGGATCAAGTTGTTAATTTTATCAAAGATAAACCAAAGGTTATTTTTGAATTAATGAGTGAATTGTTAGAAGATTATGCGGAGACACTTACTCGGATGGAACATTTGGTCTTCAGTGACGCTTACAGAAGGGTAATTTCTGTACTATTATACATAGCTAACCATTTTGGCGTGAAAAAAGCTAAGGGAGTTGTCGTAGCTCATCATTTTACACAACAAGACATAGCTACTCTGGTTGGAGTGGCGAGAGAGACTGCCAGTATCGAATTGGCAAAGCTAGAGAAAAAAGGCTTAGTTAAATATCTTGATCGTTCAATTGTAATTGAAAGTATTCTTAAATTAGAGGCTGAGCTGTCCTGCTAGCATCAATTTTGTAATCCACCTCACAAAATAACTTCAGTCTCAGTCACAATAAAATCATCCCTCATATTACAGAGAGTTCTTTCATAATCCTGCATGCTTAGAGTAATAAATATTGACGCATATAAAGGGGGAAAAGTATTGTGAAAGTGAATTCTAAGATTTGGTTTATAGGTTTATTACTGATCGGTATAGTTATGGGTGGATGTGGTTCTTGGGAAGCAACCAGCACGACGACTACCTCCACTTTAACCGAGACAACAACATCAACGACAACAGCTGGAGAAACAACAACCACAACAGGTGGATCAACTTCAACCACATCGGTTGCAACTACTTCGACCACTACAACTTCAACTCTTCCTGATACCACGCCTCCCACAGTGAGTCTTACCAGCCCGGCTAATCATTCTACCGGAAAAGCGGTTAACTCCAACATTACTGCTACATTTGTTGAGGCAATGGATCCGACAACCATTTCTACTGAAACATTTAGCGTGATGCAAGGGTTGACTCCGGTATTGGGGATAGTGACTTATGCTGGCACCGTCGCAACTTTTAATCCAAACAATCCTCTGGCGGCTAGTACAACCTACGAAGCAACGATTACAACCGGCGTAAAGGATCTGGCAGGCAATGCCTTAGCGGGTAATAAAATCTGGAGCTTTACGACTGGAACGGCTGAAGCTGTTGGCCCAGCTACAGTAAATCTTGGAACAGCCGGTAATTTTGTGATTCTATCCAAATCAGGAATCTCTACTGTTCCAACCTCAGCTTTAACTGGCGATATTGGCGTGAGTCCAATCGATTCGACGGCCATAACAGGATTCTCATTAATAATGGATAGCACTAATATGTATTCTACGGCAACTCAAGTTGTTGGAAAGATTTATGCGGCTGATTATACTTCTCCAACCCCATCTAATTTGACTACGGCCATAAGCAATATGGAAACTGCCTGTATTGATGCTGCCGGTCGACCGAGCCCCGATTTTATCGAACTTGGGGCTGGAGAAATTGGCGGACAAACCCTTGTTCCCGGCCTCTATAAGTGGGGGACCGGAGTTTCAATTTCTACCGATGTTACTTTAAGCGGAGGGCCTAACGATGTTTGGATCTTTCAGATAGCTGGTGATATTACCGTGGCTTCAGGAGTAAGAGTTACGCTGGCCGGTGGTGCGCAGCCCCAAAATATCTTTTGGCAGACTTTTGGTGCGGTTATGCTTGATACAACTTCGCACTTTGAGGGGATAGTTTTATCTAATACTGAGATTATTCTACGGACGGGGGCAACCATGAATGGCAGACTGTTGTCACAAACGGCGGTGACTTTAGATACTAGTACTGTGACTCAGCCAATCGAATAGGAGAATAAAAATGAAAAAAAGTTTTTTAGTTGCAATTACCTTATTAGTTCTAGTGCTGGGTTCGGAATGTTTAGCTTTTAATACTGCTGTTATAGGGGGGATGAGGAATGGTTTGGCGCTGGGGATGATGCTTGAAAATGGACTATCGCGAAGTGCAACTTTTAGATTAGGGGTTGAAGCTAGTACGTCAAATTCACCGGGGATTGTCTTTGTTGGAGGAAAATGGTTCCTTGGTGTTATGGATAGCTCGTATCCAATTTATATGAGTGGAGGTTTGGTTGGATATATGGGAAATAATTCAGAGGCTGGGCCTTACATTTCCCTTGTTTTTGAAAATTTGCTGGATATGTCCCCACTGTTTCTAGAGACTGGTATAGATATTGTCAACTCTGGGAGATTGCAACTACAGATAGGATATTATTTGTAATATGAAATTATTAAAAGGAGGAAGAACATGTTAGAAACAATGGTAGCTGTGTTACTCATCTTGTGGTTACTTGGTTTGGTTACGGCAACAATGCTGGGTGGGTTTATACATATTTTACTAGTTATTGCGATTGTGATGATCTTGGTGCGGATTATTCGTGGAAAACCGGTAGTTTAAAGGAGGAAAAAGATGAAAAAATGTATTTACGGATTATTTGGTTTTGTATTAGTATCTGCCATCTTGGTTGTTGGGCTTTCTGGAATGGCTCAAGCGGAGGTTAGCGTTAGTATTAATATTGGTCCGCCTCCAATTGTAGTAGAAGCACCGCCAGAACTAGTTATGATACCGCAGACTGAAGTCTATTTTGTGCCAGGGGTTAGTTATGACGTCTTCTTTTATAACGGCTATTGGTGGTCACCCAGAGGGGATCGTTGGTACCGGTCAAGTCAGTATAATGGTTCGTGGGTGGTTATTAACCGCGGCTATGTTCCCTCTCATTTAATAAAAGTGCCCAAAAATTACCGAGTGGTCTACCAGAAAGTGCGGCCCATAAAATACGTGCAGTGGAAAAGCCAATACAAAAATAATGCCAGCCATGGGCATAAGCGTTAAGGAATACTATATATGGTTTATTGTAAGGCCTGTGTAAACACGACGCATTGTTCTGATCTAAGGAAAAGCGAGACCGATAGTATCGTTTGCCATAAGTATAAAGATCGCAATTATAACGTTTCATCTCGCAATAAAGATTGTGATTCTCTTGATGTAGGAGCATTTGGTAATCCGGGAGATAATTTCCCGGATTCAGACCGAAATAAGATGTTTAGAGATGTGGAAGATGTTAAAAATAGTTAATTTTGTATAAAAAAAGGGGGGTGAAAAAAATGAAAAAAGTTATTATTTGTCTTTTTGTTTTCGCTTTTGTTTCAACTATTACTGGCGCAGCTTTTTGTAGAACGATTGCTGAAGAACGGCAAGCGGTCAGGGATTACCTGAATGTGGTTGATGCAAAACTAGCTACGGCTAAGCAAGCCAATAATAAAGCAAGAGTTGATTTGTTGCACGTTGAAAAAACGGCAACCCTTGCTCGCTGGAACAAATTAAGAGCGGAGATGGAAGTGGTTCCTCCGGTTGTTATTGTGCCAGCGCCCACTCCTGAAACTGTATATGTAAATGTTCCAAATACTTTGGAAGCAGGTAGGGGAGTGGCAATTTATTTAAATGGTGGGCTTGATGCCGGGCTGACGGGTTTTTCTGGCAATCTTGA
Organism: Candidatus Margulisiibacteriota bacterium; assembly: GCA_041658745.1. Classification (GTDB taxonomy): domain Bacteria; phylum Margulisbacteria; class WOR-1; order O2-12-FULL-45-9; family O2-12-FULL-45-9; genus JASEHX01. Next base: position 103,726 of record JBAZZP010000005.1, read on the forward strand.
TTATGATTTGTCGGGACTACCAGCTCGAGGCTTAAAGTTAAGAATTGGAGCTAATTATATTCAAGGCACAAATCCTGTAGGCGGTGACGAGATGAAAGCTGCCTGCGCGAAGCTTGGTTTTGTGTATTATATTACTCCATATATGCCGGATCTAACTCTTCCTCTTTCTTGGTATATAGGCAGTGCCTATCTTTACCCAGTGAAGGTTAATAATGGGAGATCAGGTCTTGCAGGGCAATGGGGATTAGAAGCATATTTGGGTATAAACTTAAATATTCGTGAATTGGGGATTATCAATCTCGAAGTTGGTTACGGAGCATTAAAATATGCATCTGACCAATCGGCATTGAGAGGTATGGATCTCAAACTAGGATACGGAATCGTGTTTTAGCCTATAAATATTCGAACAAAATAGCGGGGTTCTCTAAAACGGAGCCCCGTTAATTTTATATTCTCTTTTTCCCAATTCAATCTCTTCCGCATATTTTAATTGAACTTCCCAATCCACCGTCGGGTGGAGGGATTTGAATTTATCTTGGTCTTTAACTCTTCCCGCGGTTTGGTTGACCAAATCGGCACAAGCCTGATCTAGAGCCACCGGATCAGATGAAGCTAATATTCCAATATCCGGCACAATTGGTTCAGAATTGAATGGATAGCAATCACATTGCTCAGATACGTCGCAGACAAAATTAATAAAACCCATTTTTTCTTTAAAATGCTGTTTTAAGCCGGCGGCGTATTCCACCATTTTCTTCTGGACAACGTCGGTTTCTCCTTCCCAACAGACAGCTATAGCTCCAAAGCGACAGGTGGCCACGCACTCAGCACAACCAATACATTTTTGCGAATCAATCAGTGCCTTTTTGCTAGGTGACCAGGAAATGGCGTCAACCGGACACCATTTTAAACATTTGCCACAAGCCGTGCATTTTGCTGCATCAACCAGTGGCTTAATATCAGCATGCATCTGCTGTTTTCCAGCCCGGCTGGCTAAACCCATACTAATGTTTTTTATTGCCCCACCAAAGCCAGCTACTTCATGTCCTTTAAAATGGGCGATCGAAATTAAGGTGTCGGCTTCTAATGCTAAGGCGCCAAAGTATAATTCCTTAAAATGCTTAAAGTTAACTTTGAGCTTGTTTTGATTTTTACCTTCCAAACCATCGGCAATTAAAACATGCGCGCCGGTTTTGCCAAAAGTAAAACCATGGTCAAAAGCGGTTTGCAGGTGAACTAGAGTGTCCGAGCGGGAACCTTTATAGAGAGTATTGGAGTCTGTCCAAAAAGGTCTTCCTTGTGCCTCGCGGACTTTTTTAACAATTGGTTTTACTCGATCAGGCTTGAGAAAGGCTTGATTGCCTTTCTCTCCGAAATGGATTTTGAGTGCGACAAAATCTTGCGAAGAAATGATTTTGTCAAAACCTGCAGCCGAGAATATGGCGGCAACGTTATTTAAGTCTTTAGTATAATAAACCGTACTCATTTGGCAGTAAGCTCGTCAACTTTGCGGTGAAATTCTAGGGCGTTCCTAACCTCAATCATATCTTGCCAAGTGATCCACTTGGGGGAGCCTTTTTCTTTGGAAGGATTGCGCAAAAGATAAGCTGGATGGAAGATGGGAAAGACGGCAATGTCGGTGCCGGGTAGTTTTTGCCAGGTGCCGCGGATTTTGGTCATGGGGATATCCATTTTTAAGATGGCTCTAACAGCAGGAGCTCCAGCGAGTAGAATAATTTTGGGTTTAACCAGACGAATTTGAGCTTCGAGGAAGGGGCGACAGGCTTCTTGCTCGCTTCCCAGTGGAGCTCGATTTTCGGGTGGGCGACATTTAACAGTATTGGCTATATAAATGTCATCTGGCCTTTTAATGTTGATAGATTCCAAGATTTTGGTTAATAGTTGTCCCGCTCGTCCAATAAAGGGCTCTCCCTGCAGATCTTCGTCGGCTCCGGGGGCTTCTCCAATTAACATTAAGTTGCAGGGAACCGGACCAGTGCCAAAGACAACTTTCGTCCGGCCTTTGGATAACTGACATTTATTGCATTTTTCTGCGAGGGCTTTTACTTCATTGTAGCTTAAAGAAGATAAATCCTTTTCCTGTGAGAATAGTGTCATGTCTTAGTGATACTAACAAATCGATAGCTTAAATTCAAACTATGAATAGAAAATTTGAAAAAAATATTACTTATTTTCCGTTTTGATGCGATGTGTTATAGCTATTTGAGGAATTGTAAAAGTGGCTGCCCCAATCAATGATCCATTCAAATAAAATACTTTATCTCGTCTTCCGTGGGGAATAATTGGTAATATCCCTGCCTGCCGAAGAGCTCTGTTGGCCTGGTCTCCAGAAATAAAACCATTCGAAGTATAAAAACTTGTGCCGCTTAATGAGCCATGTACGCTAATGTCTTCAATGACTCGCATGAAGGGGAGGTCAAATTGATGGGCAAGATGTAGCGCTAGTGCAAGTGCAGTTGTTCCAATTCCTCGATAATTGGCTTGATAAAAAGGATCTACTTTTAAAGCCACTTCAGTATGATGGATTACATCGGTAGCTTTTTCGAAGGAAGGAAGTTTACGAGGCATTGTGTGCATTTCGCCAACTTCTAAAGATTCTTTTGGCTTTGCCGGTACGATTTGAAATAAAGCAAATCCACAGACTGTATCGTCGTCCAACACTGTTATTGTTGGAGTTGTTATACCTCCAATAGAATATTGTCGATGAATAAGTTGGAAAACCTTAGCGGTATCAGTCGGCATTTCGGCTTTTCCAATACGCAATAAATCATTAAGGACACTTCTTTGGAAAGAATTAGTCCTACAAAATAGTGCCTCTCTGTTAAGATTAAAACTAGCGGGCCTTAGATGTGGGAAGGAATAGGCAATCTGCATGTATTATTATCGAAGAAATGCCTTTCGAATTTCAATTTCTCCTGTGTTATAATTTGTTAATATGTTAGTTAAACTTTTCGACACCACTTTAAGGGATGGCGCCCAGACGGAAGGAATCTCTTTTTCGCTGGAAGATAAGCTAAAAATCGCCCGCTTGCTGGATGATGCTGGCATTCATTATATTGAAGGTGGCTGGCCGGGTAGTAACCCCAAAGATATCGAGTTTTTCCAAAAGATGAAGACCGTCAAGCTAAAGCAAGCGAAATTGGCTGCTTTTTCATCTACCCGTCGGGTAGGGATCAAAGTTGAAGAGGATAAAAATATTCTAACTTTGCTGGCAGCGGATACTCCCGTGGTGGTTATTTTTGGAAAGGCTTGGGATTTTCATGTCATAGATGCTCTTAAAACTACACTTGAAGAAAATCTAGCTATGATCAAGGATACTTTGGCTTTTGCCAAAAAAGCTGGCCGCGAAGTGATTTTTGATGCCGAACATTTTTTTGATGGTTATAAAGCGAATCCGGATTATGCAATGCAATGTTTAAAAGCTGCTGAAGATGCTGGCGCCGATTGGCTATGCCTTTGTGATACCAATGGTGGAACTTTGGCTTTTGAAACCGAAAAAATATTAAATACAATTAAGGCCCAATTGAAAAAACCTTTTGGCATTCATGCCCACAATGATTCAGAGTGTGCTGTTTCGGTCTCTGGCATGTCCGTCTATTGTGGGGCTACCATGGTGCAGGGGACGATTAATGGCTATGGTGAGCGTTGTGGTAATGCTAATCTTTGCTCCATTATTCCTATCTTAAAATTGAAGCTTAAAGTTGATTGTGTCACTGATGATCAGCTAAAAGATTTGACCGAATTATCACGGCATGTCGCCGAAATTGCAAATCTCCCCCAATCTTTCCATCAACCTTTTGTGGGCCGTTCTGCTTTTACCCATAAAGCCGGGATTCATGCCAGTGCGGTGGCTAAACATCCCGGAACGTATGAGCACATCAACCCTGAATTAGTGGGGAATGAAAGACGGATTACTATTTCTGAACTATCTGGGGTCAGCAACCTATTAGTAAAAGCTAAGGATTATGGAGTTGATCTGAAAAAAGATTCACCTGAGAGCAAAGAGTTAATTAAAGTTCTTAAAGAAATGGAAAATCAGGGGTACTCTTTTGAAGAAGGAGAAGCCTCTTTCGAATTGTTATTAAAGCGTAGCATGGGATTGATCGAACCTTTTTTTGAATTGGAGGATTTTATGGTTGAAACCCACAAAAAAGGGCAAGAAATGTTAAATGTTAAAGCTCATGTAAAATTAAAAGTTAAAGGCAAACATTTTGAAGCCACTGGAGTGGGGGATGGTCCGGTCAATGCCTTGGATAACGGATTACGCAAAGTTTTAGAAGAAATTTATCCAGCCATCAAAACTATCAAATTAACTGATTATAAAGTTCGTGTGCTGGATTCCCAAGCCGGAACGGCGGCTAGAGTTCGAGTTATCATCGAATCTGCGGATGAAGCCAAGACCTGGGGGACAGTAGGGGTCTCAACTAACGTTATAGACGCCAGTTGGAAGGCGCTGGTGGATGCGATTGAGTATAAGTTAATTCTTGCCTAAATTTTAAGCATCAGTTATAATCAATTAATCAACTATAGGAGGACACAAATGGCCCTAAATTCTGCCGCTAAGGAAGTATTAAAAAAAGCCAAATCTGACGAAATTAAGTTTGTTTTGCTCCAATTTACCGATATTTTGGGGATGATGAAATGTGTTACGATCCCCATCGCCCGTTTGCAAGATGTGCTCGATAAAGGCATTTGGTTTGATGGCTCATCCATTCAAGGATTTGTTAGAATTTGCGAATCTGACATGATTTTGCGTCCCGATCCCGCTACTTACCAGGTAATTCCTTGGAAGATTGAAGATAAAAAATCGGCCCGTTTTATTTGCGATGTGCACACTCCTGATGGAAATCCTTTTGAAGGCGATCCCCGTTCCATTTTAAAGAAGAGTTTAGCCGAAGTTGGCAAATTAGGCTACCAATTTAATACTGGTCCCGAAGTTGAATTTTATCTCTTTAAGAAACATGATGGTAAGATTACGACTGTTCCCCATGATATTGGTGGCTATTTTGATTATCCCGCCCGTGATTTTGCTTCGGAAGTAAGAGAAGATATGGTTTATGCCCTCGAAGCGATGGGTATGACTTCTGAAATGTCGCACCACGAAGTTGGTCCCGGCCAGCACGAAATTGATGTTAAATATTCGGATGCGTTGTCTTCGGCCGATAATACTATAACTTTAAAATATGTGATCAAATCGATTGCGGCACAACATGATTTGTATGCTTCCTTCATGCCCAAGCCCTTGTATGGTCAAGCCGGGTCGGGGATGCATGTGCATCAATCCCTGTTTGATAAAAGAGGAAAGAATGCTTTTTTTGATGCCAAAGATAAATACAAATTATCGCCTTTAGCTTATAGTTATTTGGCTGGTCAATTGCAGCATGCTAAGTCTTTGAGTGCCATCCTTGCCCCTACGGTTAACTCTTATAAGCGTTTGGTTTCTGGTTATGAGGCGCCGGTTTACATTTGCTGGGCGCAGATCAATCGTTCAGCGTTGATTAGGATTCCTCGTTATTCCCCTGGAAGGGAGCAATCTACGCGGCTCGAATTGCGCTGCCCCGATCCTGCCTGTAACCCGTACTTGGCTTTTTCAGTTATGTTGAAGGCGGGGTTAGACGGAATTAAAAAAGGCCTAAAGCCGCCAAAGCCGGTAGAAGAAGATGTGTACGAATTAGATTCTCATCGCTTAAAGGAATTAAATATAGATATGCTCCCGTTTTCAATTAAACGGGCAATTGAGGAATTAGCCAAAGACGAAGTCCTCAAAGAGGCTTTAGGGAAACATACTTTTCAGAGTTTTTATGATGCCAAAATTGCCGAATTTGATGACTACCGTATGCGTGTAACCCCTTGGGAATTGGATAAATACCTAGAGGCGTTGTAAAGTTTATAGTAGTGAGGTTAAGGTTAGGGAGTGAGTAGGGTAGTGAGGGCTGGTAGTGGGTCTTTTTTACTTACAACTTACAACCCACTACCAAACCCACTCCCTTACCCTCACCCCACTACAAAGAGCTTAAACTAAACCCTGTGCATACATTGCTCTAGCAACCTTTTCAAAACCAGCAATGTTTGCTCCGGCAACTAGGTTTCCAGCCATGCCATACTCTTCAGATGCTTTCTTGGCTTGAGCGTAAATGTTCTTCATGATTCTTTCGAGATATTTGTCGGTTTCTTCAAAAGTCCAAGACAAGCGTTGGCTGTTTTGGGCCATTTCAAGGCCAGAAGTAGCAACGCCACCGGCATTGGCAGCTTTGGCTGGTCCAAAGGCAACCTTGTTCTTTAAGAAAAGCTTGATGGCTTCGGGAGTTGAAGGCATATTGGCGCCTTCGGCTACTGCCCAAACACCGTTTACCACTAACTTGGCGGCTGACTTTTCGTCAATTTCGTTTTGGGTGGCATTTGGTAATGCAATATCGCATTTGACGGTCCAAATGCCATTGCAGCCTTCATAATATTTTGCGCCAGAATGTTCTTTCACATATTCGCTGATGCGTTTGCGTTCTACTTCTTTTAAACGCTTTACGGTTTTGAGGTTAATCCCGGCTGGATCAACAACATAACCGTTGGAATCGCTAACGGCAACTACCTTAGCCCCGAGTTCCTGGCATTTTTGGGCGGCGTAAATTGACACATTGCCTGAACCGGAGCTTACTACCGTGGCTCCTTTTAGGCTCTTGTTCATATCTTTTAACATTTCAAGTAAGAAATAGATTAATCCGTAACCGGTGGCTTCGGTCCTTACTAAGCTTCCACCCCAGTCCAATCCTTTACCAGTTAAAACGCCAGTAAATTCGTTGCGCAGCTTTTTGTACATGCCAAACATATAACCAATTTCGCGGCCACCGACTCCGATGTCGCCGGCTGGAACGTCGGTATCTGGACCGATGTGGCGGAATAATTCGGCCATAAAGCTTTGGCAAAAGCGCATTACTTCGCTATCTGATTTTCCTTTAGGATCAAAATCGGCTCCGCCTTTTCCTCCGCCCATAGCTAAACCGGTTAATGAATTTTTGAGGATTTGTTCGAAACCTAAAAATTTGATAATGCCAAGATAGACTGAAGGATGAAAGCGTAATCCGCCTTTGTATGGCCCGATTGCACTATTGAATTCGATGCGGAAGCCTCGGTTAACTTGAACTTCGCCCTTGTCGTTCTGCCAAGGAACTCTAAACATGAGCTGTCTTTCTGGTTCAACCAACCTTTCAGCAATCTTGGCAGTCTTATACTCTGGATGCTTTTCGAGCACCGGAGCAATAGATTCTAGTACCTCTTCTACTGCTTGATGAAACTCAACTTCACCTGGATTCCGTTTCTTGACCTGTTCGATGACCCCTTTTACCATGTCCTTTTCCTCCTATTATGTTTTGCTTATCCAACTCGCAATAAGCGTTGGAATTATTATACGGTAAGCATTTGCCGTAAGTCAAGTTAAATGTGGTTTGCCCTCTGTGTTATAATATTGTCAAATACACCATGCACGATATTGAAAAGAAAATTAATGCCATCTTGAAAATTATTTCGGAGGCCAAAGAGCCGATTGGTTCAGCCGAAATATCCCAAAAATTAAAGGATTTTGGTTTTGACTTGACCGAACGGGCAGTACGCTACCATTTAAAAATCATGAATGATCGCGGATTGGTTAAGGGTTTTTGGAAAGAAGGCAGAATGATTACCCATAAAGGGATCGAAGAATTAAAAAATTCACTGGTTTCCAATAAAATTGGCTTAGTTAGTTCCAAAATTGAAACCATGTCCTATTTAATGGATTTTGACATCGAGAAAAAAGTCGGCAGTGTAATTTTAAACATTTCATTCTTTCATAAAAGTGAATTTAAAAAAGCCTTAAAAATAATGCGCGAGGTGTTTGAGAGGAAACTGAGCATGGGGAATTTGGTTTTTATTGCCGAGCATGGTGAAGAAATTGGGGGGATAATTGTCCCTAAAGGCAAAATTGGATTTGGAACGCTTTGCACCATCAATTTAAATGGCATGCTTTTAAAACATTCCATTCCGGTCGAATCGAAATTTGGTGGAGTGTTGCAGATAGAAAACGGAAAGCCTTCGCGCTTTATTGATTTAATTAGTTACAGCGGATCAACCCTTGATCCGCATGAGATCTTTTTGCGCAGCAAAATGACGACTGTGCGGGAGGCAACCAAGGGATCTGGTAAGATTTTAGCTGGCCTTAGGGAAATTCCTGCAATATCTCGCCAAGCGGCTGAAATGGTAATGGCTGAGGCAGAAGAAGCCGGATTGGCTAATAATCTCTTTATAGGTCGACCAAATCAGCCCGTCTTGGGCATGCCGGTAGGGGTTGATCGAGTAGGGGTGGTTATCCCGGGAGGATTAAACCCAGTAGCGGCAGCAGAGGAATGGGGAATTGAGACAGAGAGTCGGGCGTTAACGGCCCTGATCGATTACAACCAACTTAGAAAATTTTCGACTTTATGATCTTCGCAAGAAGAAAACAGTCATGAGCTTATCTGAAGAAATTGTTAGCACTGGCCTTAAAGGCTTGGATGCTGTTTTGCAGCATCTCCGCCTTGGGGACAACGTTGTTTGGCAAGTCCAAGATATTGCTGAATATATCCATTTTATTAAACCATTCGTTTGCCAGGCCAAGATTGATCAGAGAAAAATCATTTATATCCGTTTCGCCCAGCATGTCCCTCTGCTGGTACCAGACCAACAAATTAAACAGTATGAGCTAGATGCTGCCAGTGGGTTTGAGAGCTTCTCTAAAAAGATCCATGACATAATTACGACGGAGGGCTTTGGGGCATTCTATGTTTTTGATTGCCTATCAGATTTACTTTCGGTTTGGGCTACTGACCTGATGATCGGCAATTTCTTCATGGTAACCTGTCCCTATTTATTTAAACTAGATACCGTGGCTTATTTTGCCTTGCTGCGGGATAATCACTCCTATAAGACCATTGCCCGTATCCGGGAAACTACCCAGCTTCTGCTGGATGTTTATCGGTTTGAAGGGCGATATTATGTCCACCCTTTAAAAGTGTGGAACCGTTACTCTCCCCTAATGTTTCTCCCGCACCTGGAAGACAAGGAAAAGTTTCTGCCGGTAACCAGTAGTGCTGATGCTGCCCAGCTGCTTTCATTTATTTCTTTAAAGGGGTCCGAAAGCGGACGGCGCAATCTTGATTATTGGGATCGCCTATTTTTAGAAGCCAAAGAGGTACTGGCAGAAGGATCTATTGAAAAGCAGAAGAAAATGCTGGATTTAGTCTGTAAAACTATGTTGGGTCGCGAAGAGCGGATCTTAGCCTTAGTAGAACAAAACATGGTCCTTCTAGACCTAATAAATATTAAAGAGCGAATGGTGGGGACTGGTTATATTGGGGGGAAGGCGGTTGGGATGCTATTAGCACGCAAGATATTACAAAATAACTCAACTGAAAAATGGAATGATTTGCTAGAAGCCCATGACTCTTTCTATATTGGCTCGGATGTTTTTTATACCTACATTGTCCAGAATGGCTGGTGGGATTTATGGTTGGAACAAAAAACTGAAAAAGGCTATTTTGAAAAGGCGGCTGAACTGCGCGAACTGCTCCTCCATGGCCGTTTTCCGGATGAAATAAAGGAACGCTTTCGGCAATTGATAGAATATTTCGGGCAATCCCCAATTATTGTGCGCTCCAGCTCTCTTCTGGAAGACAGTTTTGGCAGTGCCTTTGCCGGTAAATACGATAGTCTTTTTATCGTTAACCAAGGATCTCCCGAGGAGCGCTATAAACAATTTGAAATGGTAGTGCGCGAAATCTTCGCCAGCACCATGAATGAAAATGCGCTGATCTATCGACAGCAGAGAGGGTTGAGCCAGCTAGATGAACAAATGGCTTTATTAGTTCAAAGGGTTTCGGGCGATTACTATGGGCGCTATTTCTTTCCCTTTTTAGCCGGAGTGGGGGTTTCACATAATACTTTTGTTTGGGATAAAGGGATGGACCCAAAAGCTGGCATGCTGCGTCTAGTCTTTGGGTTGGGAACGCGGGCAGTCAACCGGGTAGAAGGTGATTATCCCGCTATTGTTGCCCTTGATGCCCCACTGCGTCGGCCCTACGCCGATATGGAAAAAGTAAAAAGATTTTCCCAGCATGAAGTTGATTTGCTGGATATAAAAGAAAATCGTATCGTGTCAATTGCGCTGGAACAGTTAATGTTAGACGAACCAAATTTGGCATTTGACCTGGTTGGCATAAGAGATACTGATGCAGAAACTAAAATGTTGTTACTCGGCAGTAGTGCCAAGGCATGGGTAATTACCTTTGAAAAGCTGCTTTCGAAAACAAGATTCTCATCAATTATGCAGAAGATGCTGAAAATCATTGAAGCCGAATATCAATATCCAGTTGATATCGAATTTACCGTTAATTTTTCTAAAGAGGGCCAAATGCAAATTAATTTGGTCCAGTGTCGACCGCTTCAGTCGCTTGGGATTGGTGGGCGGGTTAAATTCCCACTTAAAATAGCTCCAGATAAAATTCTCTTTAAATCGCAAGGCAATTTTATGGGAGGTAATTTATCTCAACCGATAAAAAAGATTATTTATGTTGACTCCGAGGCCTATCGCGAGTTGTTAATGGGAAAAAAATATGAAGTTGCTCGGGAAATTGGCCGCATAAATCGGCTGCTTCAGCGCGAAACCGAGCCAACATTATTAATTGGTCCGGGGAGGTGGGGAACGCGGGATCCTTCGCTGGGAGTGCCGGTTAGTTTTGCGGAGATAAATAATATAGCTGCGCTAGTGGAGGTGGATGACCCCGAGGGCGGGTTTAGTCCTGAGCTATCATTTGGTTCGCATTTTTTTCTGGATTTGGTGGAAACCCGGATTTTCTACGTAGCTCTCTTCCTTGAGAGCCCAACCGTTTTGCTTGATAAAAAATGGCTCAAATCCTTGCCAGGGGATTCAGTTATTAAAATTGTTGATCTAGAGAAACCGTTTTTACTCCTGGCAGATATTACTTCCCAAAAGGTGCTCTGCGAAAAATCTACATAAGAGTTGACGTAAATACAAATATGTAGTACAATACAAAATTGTATGAGCCCAATGCGTGAAATTCAATTTGAAGTTTTAGTTGCCGTTGGAGATGCGTTGTCTTCTTCGCTTGACCTTGAGGAGAGTCTAAATTCTATCTTAAAGGTACTCTCCTCGTCGCTAGAAATGCAAAGGGGCACCATTACCTTAGTTGATCCTTCTACTAATGAGTTGCATATTGAAGTGGCGCAAGGTTTGACCAAAAAAGAAAAAGAACGTGGACGTTATAAAATTGGGGAAGGAATAACCGGAAAAGTAGTTGAAACCGGTAAGCCGATGGTTGTGCCGGATATTGAATCCAGTCCGCTCTTTTTAAATAAGACCAAAGCTCGCAAGAATCTTGAAAATAGGAAATTCGCTTTCCTGTGTGTACCCATTAAAGTTGGCAACAAAGTGGTTGGGGCTCTCTCGGTTGACCATTTATTTAAAGGGGATATTTCTTACGAGAATGATATCAAATTGTTAACTGTTATTGCTTCTATGGTGGGACAGGCAGTTAAAATCCGCGAGTTGGCGGAGAAAGATAAGCAAGCAATCGTATCGGAAAATATCAAACTGCGGCAACAACTAAAAGGCAAATACAAATTTGGCAATATCATTTATACTTCCGCAATTATGGAAACAATCCTTGAGGGGGCTCTGCAGGTTGCTCAAAGTCAGGCAACCGTTTTGTTGCTGGGAGAATCGGGAACCGGGAAAGAATTAGTTGCCGCAGCGATCCATTATGCCAGTCCTAGAGCGGATAAACCCTTTATCAAAGTTGCCTGCGCTGCCTTGCCGGAGAATCTGCTGGAATCCGAGTTGTTTGGCTATGAAAGAGGAGCATTTACTGGAGCAGGAGAGAATAAAATTGGCCGCTTTGAAATGGCGAGTGGTGGGACGATATTTTTAGATGAAATTGGTGATTTAACCCCGGCAACCCAGGTTAAATTATTGCGTGTTTTGCAGGAAAAAGAATTTGAACGCCTGGGTGGGACGCAAACCATCAAGATCGATGTTCGTGTCATCTGTGCTACTCATCGCAATTTGGATGAAATGGTGAAAGAACGCAAATTTCGCGAAGACCTCTTTTATCGAATTAATGTATTTCCGATTGTTCTCCCTCCTTTGCGAGAACGCCGCGATGATATCCCGCTACTGGCTGCCCATTTTACCCATTTCTTTAATAAAGAAAATGCAAAAAAGATTGAAGGGGTAAATCGTGCGGCACTAGACTGCTTACTGGCCTATGATTGGCCAGGGAATGTGCGTGAATTAGAAAATGTGATTGAACGAGCAATTATTGTATGTAAGGGGAGTTTAATTACTCCCATGGATTTACCGGCCCAAATTGCCCAGCAGTCGATTGTAGCTTCAACTGAAGGGAAAACTCTTCCTCAAATTGTAGAAGCGATTGAAAAACAAAAGATTGTTGATGCGCTAAAGCAATGCAAGACTCAGCGCGAAGCAGCCAAGGCTTTAGGAATTACTGAAAGAATGCTGGGGTACAAAATGGGGAATTTAGGGATTAGAGCATAGGGAGGGATAAATATGACGAGAGAATCACTGGTAAAATGGACTGGATTGGCGAATATTGTTGCAGGGGTTGGGACGGCCCTATTTTGGTTTATTCATCCTGATCCTAGCTTACTCAATTTGTCGCTTCGAGGAGCAGCTTTGTGGAAAATTGATTATGGGATATTCCTGGCAGTGCTTGTTTTAACTTTGTTTGCCCTTGTTGGTATGTTATCTAAACAAATCGAGAGAATTAACCCGCTAGGGGTGGTTGGTTATATTTTGGCTTTTACAGGGACTGCAATATTAATTGGGGCAGGAACTTTTGAGGGAGTGGGAGGAATAATCTTTGCCCTGGGTTATATACTTTTCGGTAGCTTTATCATTCAAGCAAGAATCTTTCCGCCTTTAGCAGGAATTTTACTGATTATTGGTGGGCCAATTTTGGGATTAAGTCCCGCCATGCCTCCCATTGCCCGTATGATCGGCTCGGTCATATTTGGTTTAGCTAATATTTGGCTTGGGAGTAGTCTTTGGTGCAGCGATTCTAGCTGTTGCTGTTCTGGTGAAAAAGGGCAGTGCTGTAGAGGTTGATTCTCTTTTCGGATTCAACACTAAGACACTAAGGGAACAGCCAACGCTTTGGCTGCTTAAGTGTTTTCTTACTCTTCGTGTTTTAGTGCCTGCCGGCCGGCCGGCAGGCCTTCGTGTTAATTTCCCTACTGAATTATTTTCACAAATTTGTATGTCTAATCTCCACTCTCTTAACAGTAATGTAGCTTTCCCTCGTGGACTATAATATTATTGCCTGGTAATGGAATTGCTTTGAAAGGGATATCTGGTAATCAAGTAAAAAAAGGAGGATCATTAAAATGAAAAGAATTGTTTGTTTGTCTTTTGTAGTTTTATTATCGACTATGGCTTTGGCGACACCATCGACCCAAATCTGGAACCCGTCGACGGATATTCAGGCCTTTAGGACAACCCATTTTGGAATTGATAACTATTTTACATTAGTTGGGCCGGCGGAGGGGGGCTATGGTTATCCTACCGATTTGGGATTAACTTACGGATTAATTCCTGGAGTAGAAGTTGGAATCGATCTTTTTGAACCGCAAGCTTCGCCATTTACTCTTAATGCTAAATATGCTATTCCAGAAAATGGCGGTTTACCGGCTTTTGCAATTGGCGGGTATGGGTTTGGAACTTCGCCGGGAGTTACTGACCAAAATGTTCTCTACGGATTATTAGCCAAAACTTTTCCTTTTGGTCGAATCTCGGCTGGCTATTTTTCAGGCAATAGAGCAGTTTTACTAGATCCATCGGGAAATCCTGATAATGCTGGGTTAATTCTAACTTGGGATAAAGTTATAAACGATAAACTTTGGCTTTGTGTGGATTATGCTGGCAGTAACTCTGTTTTAGGAGCAACTTTCTATGGGCTTTCGTGGGTCTTTTCATCTAATACTTCCGTTATCTTTGGATACGGGACTTTTAATAACGGTGCTAGGCCAGCAATTACCACGCAGTTGGATATAAATATATAAAAGGAGGGCAATCTAATGATAAACGCAGGAGATACAGCTTGGGTCTTGATTTCAGCGGCTTTGGTTATTTTAATGACGCCGGCGGTGGGGTTCTTTTACGGAGGGATGGTGCGTAAGAAAAGCATCCTGTCAACTATTATGATGTGTTTTGCGGCCTTGTTTTTGATAAGTATCCAATGGGTTCTTTTTGGATACTCGCTGGCTTTTGGTACCAGCCATGCTGGACTAATTGGAGGCTTAAATTGGTTGGGATTGGTTGGAGTTGGGCAAACTCCCAATGCAGATTATGCGGCAACGATTCCGGCATTGGCCTTTATGATTTTCCAGGCAGCCTTTGCGATCGTGACTCCTTCATTAATAGTTGGTGCTTTTGTGGAGCGGATTAAATTCTCTGCTTTTTTAATCTTTACTGGTCTTTGGGTTACCATTGTTTATTGTCCAGTAGCTCACTGGGTGTGGGGGGTAGGTGGTTGGCTAAGAGTTTTGGGGGCACTCGACTTTGCTGGTGGAACGGTTGTTCATGTAACCGCGGGATTTTCGGCTTTAGCTATCGCATTAATCATTGGTAAAAGAAAAGGGTATGGTAAAGATAATATGGAGCCAAGCAATATTCCCTTAGTTGTCTTGGGTTCGGTTCTATTGTGGTTTGGATGGTTTGGTTTTAATGGTGGATCAGCTTTGGCGGCCAATGGACTGGCGGTATCAGCTTTTGTTGTGACAAATACGGCTGCTGCTGCAGCGGCCTTGGTTTGGATGGCACTTAGCTGGTTCCATCGTAGACCAAGTGTGTTAGGGGTTGCCACCGGAGCAGTAGTCGGCTTGGTAGCTATTACCCCAGCTTCCGGTTTTGTCAGCCCGTTATCCGCGATTGCCATTGGCGGGATAGCAGCTGTTATTTCATATTATATGATTGTTTTAAGGATGAAAGTTAGAATTGATGAGTCGTTGGATGCTTTTGCCTGTCATGGGATTGGAGGTGCATGGGGATCAATTGCCACCGGTATTTTTGCCAGTAAAGCGATTAATCCGGCGGGAGCAGATGGGTTATTGTTTGGTAATTCTGGATTGTTGTGGACGCAAATCTTTACGGTTTTAATTACGGGTGGCTTTGCTTTTATAGTAACAATTATTTTGGCGAAAGGGATTGATTTACTAATTGGACTAAGAGTTAGTGACAATGAAGAAGTTGTTGGGTTGGATATCTCTCAACATGCTGAGTCAGTTTAAAAGTCCCCTAGACTTTGCTCGGGGCAAGGAGGAATAAAATGAAAAAAGTTGAAGCTCTCATTCGACCGGAAAAACTGGAGGATCTGCGCGAAGCGCTTGACGCAAAAGGTTTTCATGGAATGACGGTTACGGAAGTAAAAGGAAGAGGGAAGCAAAAGGGGATAACTTTGGAATGGAGGGTAGGGGAATACAGGGTTGAATTCATGCCCAAAGTTAAAGTTGAGTTGGTTATCCAAGAAAAGGATCTAGATGTGGTTATTAAAACAATTACTGCCGTCTGTTCGACCGGTAGTATGGGGGATGGAAAAATATTTATCTCTTCGGTCGAAGATGTTATGCGAATTAGTACAAGAGAGAGGGGAATGGCGGCATTATAACAAAAATGTAGTTTTTTTGATTAAAATGTAGCTTTTTCTCTTGGTAATAGAATTGCTCCCTTGTTGTAGGCAAAGGGAGGCAAACTATTATGATTAATTCTGGCGACACGGCTTGGGTTCTAATTTCGGCAGCGCTGGTTATTTTAATGACACCCGCAGTAGGTTTTTTTTATGGCGGTATGGTGCGTAAAAAAAGCATCTTATCCACCATTATGATGTGTTTTGCGGCTTTATTTTTGATAACCGTACAATGGGCTTTGTTTGGCTTTACTTTGGCCTTTGGTCCATCCAAAGCTGGGATTATTGGTGGATTAAGTTGGGTTGGGTTGAGTGGAGTTGGCCAGGCGCCTAATCCAGCCTACGCGGCGACCATTCCTTTCCTCGCTTTTATGTTCTTTCAAGCTGCTTTTGCAATCGTTACCCCTTCGTTAATTGTTGGAGCCTTTGTTGAAAGAATAAAATTTTCTACTTTCTTGTTTTTCTCGCTTATTTGGTCAACCATTGTCTATGCTCCAGTTGCCCATTGGGTTTGGGGGGTGGGTGGTTGGTTACGGGTATTAGGGGCGCTTGATTTTGCTGGAGGAATGGTTGTTCATGTTACGGCTGGATTTTCAGCCTTAGCAATTGCTATCGTAATTGGAAAAAGAAACGGCTATGGCAAGGATAATATGGAACCAAGCAATATTCCGTTAGTTGTTTTAGGTGCAGCGTTACTTTGGTTTGGTTGGTTTGGCTTTAATGGTGGATCGGCACTAGGAGCCAACGGTTTAGCGGCCTCAACAGTTGTCGCTACTAATTTGGGAGGTGCCGCCGGGGCATTAGTTTGGATGGTGCTTAGTTGGATGCATCGTCGTCCCAGTGTGCTTGGCGTAGCTACTGGAGCTGTGGTTGGGTTAGCTGCGGTTACTCCCGCTTCCGGTTATGTTGGCCCATTGGCAGCATTGATTATTGGGGCGGTTGCTTCGGTGATATCGTATTATATGATTATTCTTCGAATGAAACTAAGAATTGATGAGTCACTCGATGTTTTTGCCTGTCATGGGATGGGTGGGCTTTGGGGTTCTATTGCGATTGGCTTGTTTGCTAGTAAAGCCATTAATCCGGCAGGAGCCAACGGTTTGTTTTTTGGCAATTCATCCTTGCTGCTTACTCAAACTTTTGCCGCAATTATTATTGCGGTTTTTTCTTTTGGAGTAACTTTTGTTCTTGCTAAAATATTGGATAAAACTATGGGTTTAAGAGTAAAATATAATGAAGAAACGGTTGGGTTAGATATTTCCCAACATGCGGAAAGTATTTAACGGGAGGAATATTTATGAAAAAAGTAGAAGCAATTATTCGACCGGAGAAATTGGAAGATTTGCGTGAAGCCCTTGATGCCAAAGGTTTTCACGGGATGACGGTAACTGAAGTTAAAGGGCGGGGAAAACAAAAGGGGATAACTCTTGAATGGCGGGTGGGGGAATACAGGGTCGAGTTTATGCCTAAAATTAAATTGGAATTGGTGATTCAGGAAAAAGATTTGGATGTGGTCATAAAAACCATCACTGCCGTTTGCTCAACCGGCAGTATGGGTGATGGTAAGATCTTCATCTCGCCGATTGAAGAAGTGATAAGGATTAGTACAAAAGAAAGTGGACCTTTAGTTTTATAAATACAAAAGT
The DNA here is from genome assembly GCA_041658745.1 of Candidatus Margulisiibacteriota bacterium. Classification (GTDB taxonomy): domain Bacteria; phylum Margulisbacteria; class WOR-1; order O2-12-FULL-45-9; family O2-12-FULL-45-9; genus JASEHX01. Next base: position 121,115 of record JBAZZP010000005.1, read on the forward strand.
GTTATTTTTGCTTTTTATTAAATACAAAAATGTAGATCGCTGTTGTTGATATCTTGGCTAGCTGCTTAAAAAATAGGCGTAAATCCAGGGAAAAAGTGAGTTAACTGCTTAAATAAATAGGGTCTGGCAATAAAATTGCTTATAAGTGCTTTATAGGTTTGCGTACTACGTATAACGTAATACGAATTGATATTTAAGGAGGAAATGAAGATGGCAACGAAAGAAGAGGTTATGAAACAGGTTAAGGACAATGACATCGAGTTTATACGTTTGTGGTTTACGGATTTAAACGGGATACTGAAGAGTTTCGCGATGGGCAAGGATGAATTGGAAGGGGCCATGGAGCAAGGGATGGGGTTTGATGGATCATCGATTACTGGATTCCAAGCGATTGAAGAGTCGGATATGATTGCTATGCCAGACCCGTCAACTTTTCAAGTATTACCCTGGCGCCCACAGGAAAAAGCCGTGGCTCGTATGATTTGTGATGTTCAGCAACCAGGTGGAAAGCCCTATGATGGAGATCCCCGCTATATATTAAAAAGGGCCGTTGCTAAGATGAAAAAGATGGGATTTGACCATTATTATGTTGGGCCAGAGTTAGAATATTTTTATTTTAAGGATAGTAAAGGAACTGAGGTTCTCGATGAGGGTGGTTATTTTGATTTAACCCCCCTAGATATGGCGTCAGACCTCCGTCGCCAAACTGTGTTGGCATTAAAAGAATTAGGTATTAAAGTCGAATATTCTCATCATGAGGTTGCTCCTTCCCAGCACGAAATTGATATGCGCTTTGATGATGGATTGAAAATGGCGGATAATGTTGTTACTTACAAGTTAACCGTTAAGGAGATCGCTTCCAAGAACGGGGTTTATGCTACTTTTATGCCTAAGCCAATTTTTGGGCAAAATGGTTCTGGAATGCACTGCCATCAATCTTTGTTCAAAGGTAAGGTAAATGCCTTCTATGATGCTAAAGATAAATATCATCTATCCGATATTGGCAAAAGCTATATCGCCGGAATTTTAAAACATGCTCCTGAAATGAGTGCCCTCTTGGCGCCATGGGTTAATTCATACAAGCGCTTAGTCCCTGGCTACGAAGCCCCCGTGTATATCGCCTGGTCACGGCGCAATCGATCAGCTTTAGTTCGCGTTCCCATGTATCAACCAGGGAAAGAAATTGCTACTCGGATGGAATTACGCTGCCCTGATCCATCGGGCAATCCCTATCTTCAATTTGCCGTTATGCTTTGCGCTGGACTCAAAGGGATTGAAGAAGGCTATAAACTTACCGAGCCAATGGAATTAAATCTTTATCATTTATCGGATGAGGAAAGAGCCGAAAGAGGGATTAAATCGTTGCCCTCCAGCCTTGGGGAAGCAATCCAAGTTATGGAAAAAAGTGAATTAGTGAGAGAATGCTTGGGCGATCACTCCTTTGAAAGATTTATTGCCATCAAGAAACAAGAATGGGATGAATTTAGGATCCAAGTTACCGAATACGAAATTAAGAAATATTTGCCGATACTCTAAATGCATTAGTTTCTAGTAGTGGGGTGATGGGACAGGGAGTGTGTTTGGTAGTGAGTAGTGTGTTGTGGGGGTAAGGTCTTTTGGCAACACCTTTAGGCTTTGCCCCTCTTAAAGGTGTTGAAATGAAGTTAAATAATTATCCGCATAATCAAGGCCTGTATGATTCTGCTTTTGAGCATGATAGCTGCGGAGTAGGCTTTGTGGTTGACGTAAAAGGACGAGCGGATAATACTATCGTTAAACAAGGCTTACAAGTGCTTGAACGGCTAGCTCATCGCGGAGCTGTTGGTGCTGATCCTTTAACCGGTGATGGGGCAGGCATATTAATTCAAATTCCGCATGAGTTTAATGTTTGTATCTGTGAACAACAAGGCATAAAACTTCCTCCGGCAGGAGCTTATGGCACTGGATTGGTTTTCATTTCCAACAATGAAGGACTACGCGGCATTTGCGAAGACGCTATTTCAAAAATTGTGGCGGAGGAAGGCCAAATATTTTTGGGCTGGAGAAAAGTGCCGGTCAATGACCAGGTTATTGGCCAATCGGCCCGTGATAACCAACCCGATATCGAGCAAATCTTTATCGCTAAGGGTAAACAAGTTAATAATCAAGCCGATTTTGAAAAGAAACTCTATATTATCCGCCGTAAAATAGAAAAAGAAAATCCAGCTTCCGGGCTATACATCGTCAGTTTGTCTTCTCGCACTGTTGTCTACAAGGGCCTTCTAATGCCTAATCAAGTTTCCAAATATTTCTTGGATTTGCAAAGCCCCTTAATTAAAAGTGCGATTGCCCTGGTTCACTCGCGCTATAGCACTAATACTTTTCCATCCTGGGATTTAGCGCAACCATTTCGTTTTTTAGCCCATAACGGGGAGATTAATACTCTGCGCGGCAATATTAATTGGATGAGAGCCCGGGGAATTGATGCCATTGTGCCGGGCGGGAGTGACTCTGCTGCCCTTGATAACGTTTTTGAGCTGCTGGTGCTGTCTGGTCGGCCAATAGCACAGGTCATGATGCAACTAATCCCGGCGGCTTGGGAACATAATCGGCAAATGGATAAAAAACTAAAAGATTTTTACCAATATAATGCTTGTTCAATGGAACCATGGGATGGCCCAGCGGCAATTGCCTTTACGGATGGAAAAAATGTAGGGGCGGTATTAGATCGCAATGGTTTGCGTCCTGCTCGTTATATTGTAACGCATGATGACTTGGTAGTTATGGCTTCAGAAGTTGGGGTATTGGACATTGCCCCGCAAAATATAAAGCAGTCAGGCCGAATTGAACCGGGAAAGATGTTTTATATTGACACAGAGCAGAAACGGATTATTACGGATGAAGAAGTCACTGATGAAATATGTTCACAAAAGCCTTATGGTAAATGGCTAAATGATAATTTGGTTGGTTTGGAGGATTTGCCAGCGATTAGCTCAGATGAAAAAGAAAAGCTGGAAATCAATTTATTACTCAAAGTATTTGGTTATACTAGAGAGGATCTTAAAAATATCCTGCGTCCCATGAGCGAAAAAGGGAGCGAACCGGTTGGCTCAATGGGCAATGACACTCCGCATGCTGTTTTATCGCAAAGGCCCCAACTGCTTTATAACTATTTTCGGCAATTATTTGCCCAGGTCACCAATCCGCCGATCGATCCTATTCGTGAAGAATTGGTTATGAGCCTTCATAGTTATTTGGGTCCGCAGAGAGACATTTTAAAAGAGTCACCCGAGCATTGCCATCGTCTTTTTGTAAAAGAGCCGCTCCTTAGCAATGATGATCTTGAAAAAATCCGCCATATCCGTAAAAACAGTTTTAAAACCAAAACTCTTTCCCTGCTTTTTGAACAAGATCTAAAAAATGCTGTTCAGCAATTGTGTGGCGAGGTTGAAAAAGCGATTAGCGATGGCGTTTCTTTTGTGGTTTTAAGCGACCGTGGGGTTAGCGAAAAACAATTGGCCATTCCGGCTTTGCTGGCCGTGGGAGCCGTCCATCATCATCTGATCCGCAAAGCCTTGCGTACCAAGGTTGGATTGATCTTAGAAAGCGGTGAGCCGCGCGAAGTCCATCATTTTGCTTTGTTGCTAGGTTTTGGGATCGACCTGATTAATCCATACTTGGCTTATGAAGCAATTGCCTTATTAGTTGAACAAAAAGAAATATTTATTGATACCCTAACAGCCGAGAATAATTTTCGCTCGGCAATTAATCATGGAATTTTAAAGATTTTATCCAAAATGGGGATTTCAACTCTTGGTAGTTATCGTGGCGCCCAAATCTTTGAAGCTTTAGGGTTGTCAGCTGATTTCATTGAAAAATATTTTGAAGGGACACCTTCGCGGATTGGCGGGGCAAATTTGGCTATTATTGAACAAGAAACTAAAATGCGGCATGCGGCAGCTTTTAATAACCAAGATGCTTTATTAGCCAGTGGCGGATTATACCAATGGAGGAAGGACGGCGAATTTCATCTCTGGAATCCGGCATCAATTTCGGCCCTGCAAGATGCCGTTCGCAGAAATGATGAACATAGATATAAAGAATTTGCCGAACTAATCAATAATCAAGCCAATAATCCAACCACTCTGCGCAGTCTACTTAAATTTAAAACAGCTACCCCGATAGCTTTGGAAAAAGTAGAGTCAGTTGAGAGTATTTTAAAACGTTTTGCTACCGGAGCCATGAGTTATGGTTCAATTAGTGGTCCCGTCCACGAAACGATTGCTATTGCCCTGAACCGGATCGGTGGCAAATCTAACACCGGCGAAGGGGGAGAAGATGCTTCCCGTTTTGTACGTTTGCCAAATGGCGACCTAAAACGCAGTGCCATTAAACAAGTTGCTTCAGGCCGTTTTGGGGTAAACACTAATTACCTAATTAATGCGGATGAAATCCAAATTAAAATTGCCCAAGGAGCAAAACCGGGTGAAGGGGGACAACTACCCGGACATAAAGTAAGCGAAATTATTGCCAAAACGCGTTTTACAACGCCAGGAGTAACTTTAATTTCCCCACCCCCACATCATGATATTTATTCGATTGAGGATTTGGCTCAGTTGATCTTTGATTTGAAAAACGTTAATCCAAAAGCGCGTATTTCTGTAAAATTGGTTTCCGAAGTGGGAGTAGGAACGGTTGCTGCGGGGGTAGCCAAAGGCCACGCGGATATGATTCTAATTTCAGGTGGAGATGGAGGGACCGGAGCTTCGCCGCTTAGCTCAATAAAGCATGCTGGTCTTCCTTGGGAACTAGGATTATCGGAAACGCATCAAACCTTGGTTTTAAATAATTTACGCAGTCGAGTTCGGTTACAAACTGATGGACAGCTGCGTACGGGCAGGGATGTTGCTATCGCGGCATTATTAGGGGCTGAAGAATTTGGTTTTAGTACTGCCATATTAATTACCTGTGGTTGTGTCATGTTACGGCATTGTCATTTAAATAATTGTTCTGTCGGGGTTGCGACACAAGACGAATGTCTGGCAAAACGTTTTGCCGGAAAACCAGAATATATTATCAATTATTTAACTTTTATTGCCCATGAATTGCGCCAAATAATGGCTCAATTGGGGATCAAAAATATGGATGAGATGGTCGGGCGGGTTGATTTATTAGAGGTCGATCAGGCGATCTTGCCCTGGAAGGCCAAAGGAATCGATTATTCTAAAATATTATTTCGGCCGGCAATTGATCCGAGCGTAAAAACCCACTGTACAATTGCACAAGAACATGGCATCGATGCGGTGTTAGATAGAAAACTGCTGGAACTATCCGCGGCCGCAATAAAAAGTGGGGAGAAAATAAAAATTAATGTAGCAATTAAGAATAGCGACCGCTCCACCGGAGCGATGTTGTCGGGAGAGATATGTAATAAATACGGAGTGAAGGGATTGTCAGATGATACTATCAATATTAACTTACACGGAATTGCTGGGCAGAGTTTTGGTGCTTGGTTGGTTAAGGGGGTAACGTTTGAATTAGAAGGAATGGCCAATGATTATGTTGGCAAGGGAATATCTGGCGGTAAAATTATTATTTATCCCAGTCGCAAAGCGGACTATTCATCAGAAGAAAACATTATTATTGGTAATACCACTTTTTATGGAGCAATCAGCGGAGAAGCATATATTTGCGGATTGGCTGGAGAAAGATTTTGTATCCGCAATTCCGGGTTGAATGCGGTTGTGGAAGGAGTAGGGGATCATGGCTGTGAATATATGACGGGGGGAAGAGTTGTGATCCTTGGTAAGACGGGACGCAACTTTGCGGCGGGAATGTCGGGTGGAATCGCATATGTCTACGATCGGCACGGAGAATTAACGGAAAAATGCAACACGGAGATGGTGGAGTTGGAAGCAATGAAAACGGACGACGAAAGTTTTGTTTTGGGACAAATAGAAAAGCACTTGCAATACACTCAAAGTAAAGTGGCAAAAAGGATTATTGGTAACTTTCAAAAAGAAATTCGGCGTTTTGTAAAAGTTATGCCAAAAGAATATCGACGAGTTCTAGAAGAGCGGGCATTGAGCGAGAAAGAAAAAGAAGAGGTTGAGGTTTAATATGGGGAATCCAAAAGGCTTTTTGAAAATAAAGCGGGGGAAGACTAATTATCGTCCCGTGGCTGAGCGATTGAAAGATTATGACTTGGTGTTCAATCTGCGTTTGAAGCGGGAAACCCGTGACCAAGCTGCCCGCTGTATGGATTGCGGAACGCCGTTTTGTCATTGGGCTTGTCCGATTGGCAATTATATACCTGAATGGAATGATTTGGTTTACAGTGAGAACTGGGAAAAAGCTTTTGATTTGCTGAATGCTACCAATTGCTTGCCAGAAGTAACGGGTAGGGTTTGTCCGGCGCTTTGCGAAGCAGGTTGTGTATTAGGGATTAACGATGATCCAGTTACTATTCGAGAAAATGAACTGGCAATTGTTGAAAGAGCCTTTAAAACCGGTTATCTAAAGCCGCATATCCCCAAAAAGCGGACTGGCAAAAAAGTTGCCATTGTTGGCTCTGGTCCAGCAGGCTTATCTTGTGCGGTGGAATTGAACAGACTTGGTCACTATGTCACTTTGTTTGAAAAGGCGGATAAATTGGGAGGAATTATGCGTTATGGCATCCCTGATTTTAAATTAGAGAAAACAATCTTAGATCGTCGGATTGATATCTGGAAAAAAGAAGGGATTGAATTTAAAACCGGCATAAACGTGGGTGAAAATATTCCAGCTGACAAATTGTTGGCCGATTATGCTGCGGTTTGTTTGGCAGGAGGATCAAGAGTGCCACGCGATCTAAAAGTTCCTGGACGAGAATTGAACGGGATTGTTTTTGCCATGGATTATTTAACTCAATCCAATCGTCGCGTAGCCGAGCCTCTTAGGCTCGGCGAAACAATTCCAGCAGATCAAATCATTGATGCTAAAGGTAAAAAAGTTGTGGTGATTGGTGGCGGAGACACGGGTTCAGACTGTGTAGGAACGGCCAATCGTCAAGGAGCTAAATGCGTGGTTCAAATCGAAGTTATGCCCAAGCCGCAAGAATGTCGAACTCCCAGTTGCCCCTGGCCTCAATATCCTATCTTGCTTAAAACTACTTCAAGCCATGAAGAGGGTTGTGAGAGGCATTGGTCTATAATAACAAAACAATTTACGGGTTCCGGATCACGGATTACGAAACTCCTCTGCGCAAAGGCAGATTCGAAGCTTCAGGAAATCCCTGGCACAGACTTTGAAGTTGAAGCTGATTTGGTTATCCTGGCGGTTGGTTTTGTCCATCCCGAGAAAAAGGGTTTATTGCAAAACATCGGGGTTGATTTCGACCAGCGTGGCAATGTCAAAACCGATAATAATTTCCAAACGTCTATTAAAAAAGTCTTTGCAGCTGGAGATATGCATCGTGGGCAATCATTGATTGTCTGGGCAATTTGGGAAGGACAGCAGGCGGCGGAAAAGATCCATCAATTTTTAGATTGTCCTAAGCCGCGATAAAATGTTAAAATAAGCTTTAATGACTGCCTACCTCGCACTCGAAGACGGACTCATTTTCCACGGACGCTCTTTTGGAGCAGAAGGGGAACGTGTTGGTGAAGTTGTTTTTAATACCTCTCTTACCGGTTATCAGGAAATCTTAACCGATCCTTCCTATTGCGGACAAATGGTTGTAATGACTTATCCTTTGATTGGAAACTATGGCGTTAATGAGGAAGATGTTGAATCCAGCAAACCTTGGCTAGAAGGTTTTATCGTTAAAGAAAACTCGCGCATTGCTTCCAACTTCCGCAAAACCAGTTCATTATCCGAATATTTAAAAAAGCATAAAATTGTGGCCATCGATGGGATTGATACCCGCAAATTGGTTAAGCACCTCCGTACCCAAGGTGCCAAGATGGGAATTATTTCAACCAAAGATTCTAATCCCGCCAGTTTAATCGAAAAGGCCCAAAAAGCAGTCAAACTGGAAGGGCGAGATTTGGCCAAAGAAGTAACCTGCAAGAAAGAATACGAATTTAAATGGGAAGGGAAAGAGTGGGGTTTTGAAAACTTTACGGCTTCTAACAAATTTCATGTTGTGGCTTATGATTTTGGGATAAAAACCAATATTTTGCGTAATTTAGCTTTGGTTGGCTGCCGAGTAACCGTAGTTCCAGCCAACACTTCTGCTGATAAGGTAATGGGACTTAAGCCAGATGGAATATTTCTCTCCAATGGCCCCGGCGATCCAGCCGCGGTAACTTATGCCATTGCAGAAATTAAGAAGCTTTTAGATAAAAAGCCAATTTTTGGGATTTGTTTGGGGCATCAACTGCTTGGTCTTGCTTTAGGCGGAAAAACCTACAAACTAAAATTTGGCCATCACGGTGGCAACCAGCCGGTCAAAGATTTGAAGACCGGTAAAGTAGCCATTACTTCGCAAAACCATGGGTTTTCTGTGGATGTCGACTCTATTCCAGGTGAAGTTGAATTAACCCATATTAATTTAAACGATAAAACCGTCGAAGGTATGCGGCATAAACAATTGCCGATTTTTTCGGTTCAGTACCATCCGGAAGCTGCGCCGGGACCACATGACGCTAGTTATCTGTTTGGGCAATTCGTTGAGCTAATGGAGAAATTTAAGAGTGCCTAAAAGAGCTGACATAAAAAAAATCATGATTATCGGCGCGGGTCCGATTATCATCGGTCAAGCGTGCGAATTTGATTATTCGGGTTCGCAGGCGTGCAAAGCTTTGCGTGAAGAAGGCTTTGAAGTTGTCCTGATCAATTCCAATCCAGCTACCATCATGACTGATCCTTCCATGGCCAATCGAACCTATGTTGAACCGGTTACTCCCGAAATGGTGGCTAAAATTATTGAAAAAGAACGCCCGGATGCTCTTTTGCCAACGCTGGGTGGTCAAACTGGTCTAAACACGGCAGTTGCCGTTGCTGAAATGGGGATTTTAGATAAATTTAATTGCCAATTAATTGGAGCTTCCCTTAAATCAATTAAAATGGCCGAAGACCGCGAATTGTTTAAGAAGGCAATGGAAGAGATTAATCTGGATTTACCCAAATCCGGTTATGCCAAAACGATGGACGATGCTTTAGTGGTGGCTGAGCAGATTGGTTTTCCGCTTATCATCCGTCCCAGTTTTACTCTGGGTGGGACCGGTTCCGGGGTTGCCTATAACATGGAAGAATATAAAGCGATAGTTGCGAATGGCCTCGATTTATCGCCCGTTACTCAAATTTTAATCGAAGAATCTCTGATTGGCTGGAAAGAATATGAATTAGAGGTTATGCGTGATATCAAAGACAATGTAGTGATTGTCTGTTCGATTGAGAATTTTGATCCGATGGGGGTTCATACGGGAGATTCGATAACGGTTGCTCCCGCCCAGACTTTAACTGACCGCGAATATCAGCGCATGCGCGATGCAGCTATTGCCGTCATCCGCAAAATTGGGGTTGATACCGGCGGATCTAATATCCAATTTGCCGTAAATCCTGAAAATGGCCGAATGACCATTATTGAAATGAACCCTAGGGTTTCACGATCTTCCGCTCTAGCCTCCAAAGCGACTGGTTTTCCGATTGCCAAGTTTGCGGCCAAGTTAGCGGTTGGTTATACCCTGGATGAAATATCCAACGATATTACTAAAGAAACTCCGGCTTCATTTGAGCCGAGTATTGATTATTGCGTGGTAAAAATTCCTCGTTTTACTTTTGAAAAATTTAAAGATGCTGAACCCATTATTGGGACCGCCATGAAGTCGGTGGGTGAAACGATGGCCATTGGTCGCACTTTTAAAGAAGCCTTGCAAAAGGGTTTGAGGGGATTGGAAATTGGCAGAGCAGGCTTAAGTGCTGATGGCAAAGACAAAATTAATCCGGATGAATTAAAACATAAGTTAACTCAGCCCAATCCTGATCGTATTTTCTATATGCAACATGCCATCCAAAATGGAATGCCACTTACCGAACTCTTTTCTCTGACCAAAGTGGATCCTTGGTTTCTTGAAAACATGTTGGAAATTGTGGAAGAAGGGAATAGGGTGAAGGGATTCGGGAGTAGGGGGGGGGATGATAAGGCAAATTTATTAAAAGCCAAACAAATGGGCTTTTCTGATAGACAATTGGCCTATTTAACTGGCAGTAATGAGAATGCTATCAGGGAAAAAAGAAAAACGCTGGGGGTTTTACCCGTATATAAACTAGTTGATACCTGTGCCGCTGAATTTGAGGCTTATACGCCATATTATTATTCAACCTATGAAGAAGAAAACGAAGCCATTCCTTCCAATAAAAAAAAGATCATGATTTTGGGGGGTGGTCCTAATCGGATTGGGCAAGGGATCGAATTTGATTATTGCTGTTGCCATGCTTCGTTTGCCTTGCAAGAAGAAGGTTGCGAATCAATTATGGTCAATTCTAACCCCGAAACGGTTTCTACCGATTACGATACTTCTGATCGCCTTTATTTTGAACCACTGACTGCCGAAGATGTCTTAAATATCATTGATAATGAAAAGCCGGATGGGATTATTGTTCAATTTGGCGGACAAACTCCCCTTAACCTGGCGATGACTCTTAAGAAAGCGGGTGCTCCCATTATCGGGACTAGTCCTGAAAGCATTGATATGGCCGAAGATCGCGATTTGTTCCAGAAGATGATCAAGAAGTTAAAGCTAGAGCAACCTAACAATGGGATGGCTCGGTCAAAAGAAGAAGCGTCGGTAATCGCTGAAAAAATTGGCTATCCCGTTTTAGTCCGTCCCTCCTATGTCTTGGGGGGAAGGGCGATGCAAATTGTTTATGATGAAGAAGAATTAAACGAATATATGGAGCATGCCGTGCAAGCTTCTCCTGATCGACCGATTTTGGTAGATGCTTTTCTAGAAGATGCAATTGAAGTCGACGTTGATGCTGTTTCGGATGGCAAACATACTGTCATTTGCGGGATTATGGAACATATTGAAGAAGCCGGGATTCATTCGGGCGATTCGGCTTGTTCTATTCCTCCTTTTTCTTTATCCAACTTCCATGTAAACAAAATTCGTGAAGCCACTTATGCCATGGCCAAAGAATTACAAGTCATTGGGCTTATGAATGTTCAATTTGCGATCAAAGGCAATAAAGTTTACGTCCTAGAGGTTAATCCGCGGGCATCTCGTACGGTTCCTTTTGTTTCCAAGGCTACGGGAATTCAATGGGCCAAGGTTGCGACCAAAGTTATGCTTGGGAAAACGCTAAAAGAATTAGGGATTGAAAAAGAAATCGAACCAAAACACTTTTCAGTTAAGGAAGCGGTTTTTCCCTTCAATCGTTTTCCAGGGGTTGATGCAACTTTGTCGCCCGAAATGAAATCAACCGGTGAAGTAATGGGGATCGATGATAATTTCGGGGTAGCTTACATGAAAAGTCAGTTGGGAGCCGGACAAAAAATAAAAATTGGCGGAAAAGTCTTTGTTTCGGTCAATGATAAAGACAAACGTTCCGTCGTCTCAATTGTTAAACGCTTAGTTACCTTGGGCTTTAAGGTGATTTCGACCGCTGGAACGGCGAAAGCGCTCAAATCACAGGGAATTGATTCTGAATTGGTCAGTAAAATTGGGGAAGAGCGACCGGACGTACTTGATCATATGAAAAACGGCGAAATATCTTTGCTTCTCAACACTCCTTCTGGCAAACGCGAACATGGCGATGGACGAAAAATTCGGGCACTGGCTATTTCCCTCGGAATCCCTTTAATCACTACAATTTCGGGGGCACAAGCTACTGCGATTGGTCTTGAAGCAGTGGGCGAAAAGGGATTAAACGTTAAACCTCTGCAAGAATATTATTAAGCTCTGCAAAAATTAATAATCTCGGTTAGTTTGTTTTTGGCTTTTCCACTGTCTATTGCTTCTTGTGCTAGTAAAATGCCTTCTTTGATGCTTTTGGCTTTTTCGCCAACATAAATCGCTGCCCCGGCGTTAAGCAGGACGATATTGCGTTTAGCTTCTTTTTCGGATCCGTCTAAAATGTTTAATGCGATCTCGGCGTTTTCTTCAGCGGATCCGCCAATCAGTTCTTCTTTTTTAACTCGCAGAAAGCCAAAATCTTCGGGCTTGATATAATAAGTCTCAATTTTACCGTTGTTTAATTCCGTCACTCTGGTTTTCTCGACTAAAGAAATTTCGTCCAATCCGTCATTTCCGTGGACGATCATAGCTTGTTTTGTCCCTAGGTTCATTAATACTTTAGCCATAATTTCGGTTAAATCTTCGTGAAACACTCCCAAAAGTTGCGCCTTGGCGTTGGCCGGATTGGTTAAAGGCCCCAAAATATTAAAAACGGTGCTAATACCAATTTCTTTGCGAGTGGGCATAGCAAAACGCATGGCTTTGTGGAAATTGGGGGCAAAGATAAAGCCAAAACCTACTTTATCAATACATTCTTTAACTTTTTCGGAATCCAGATCGACGACCACTCCCAAGGCTTCTAGAACATCTGCTGAACCACAGCGGCTAGAAACTGATCGGTTACCATGCTTGGCAATGGGAACCCCGGCAGCAGCGGCAACGATGGCAGAAACGGTGGAAATATTAAAAGTATTGGCATGATCGCCGCCGGTTCCGCACGTGTCTACCAAGTTTTTGGATTGGGGAAAGATGTTGGTGGCATGTTCGCGCATTTTTTCGGCAAAGCCGGTGATTTCATCAATACTTTCCCCTTTGGTGTGGAGGGCAACCAGCAAGGCGGCAATTTGGGAGGGAGTAGCGTTACCTTGCATGATATCATCCATGGCAAGGGCAGCTTCTTCCCTGGTTAAATTGTGACCTTCAACTACTTTACTAATGGCATGTTTCATTATATTTTCCTCCGATTAGTGTTTACAGCTGCCGCAGGTTCCAGAAGAACAAGTGCCGCAGCTGCCACTTTGTTCTTGTTCTACCGAATTAAAAGCATCTTTTTCGCAGCGGCAGGTGCGGGGAGCATTAAATATTCTTTGGGTTTTAGCACTGCATTGGGGGCAAATTGGTTCGGAAGAATCGTTCATCCCTTTTTTAATTTCAAAAATGGTCTCACACTTGGTGCATTTGTAGTCGTAGTAGGGCATGGTTAATTATTGCAGGAAAACACTAATTTATCAATATTAAAGGAACGATTAAATTGGTAAGATCATCGATGGCTTTTTTTACTTCAGTAGATACCCCATCACCAAAAAGCATGGCTTTGGGTTGGATGGCAAGCAACATGATTTGGCATTTGAGTGATTTGGTTAAATAATCAGCCAAAACTTTGAGAGGCAGGCGATGGGTGCAAAAAGACATCCCGCCAATTTTATCTAGTTCAATTATGCCAATAAAGCCGGGCGCTTTTCTAAAATCAGCTGAATCGATAATGATAATGTGGGTAGGATTGAATTTTTTGATATCGCCGGTAATATTTTCGGGAGCCGTTCCACCAAAGAGGACTTTTATATTATCGATGGGCTTGCCGGTTGCCTCAGCCTTTTCTTTGATCTTATTCTCAATATTTTGGGCAACCAGCATCCCAGCAATATCATCGCCCATAATATTGGAGCCCACTCCCAAAATCGCTATGCGAGTGGCGCCTTTAAGCTTGTGTTGGAGTGTTTCTTGGATTTTCTGCATGAGAAGTTTCCTTTAATTTACTGCGGTCAAGCTGAGCCAATTCAAAATTACCAGTGGCTTCTAGCGCTTTTTTGGGACAAGAATCAACACATTGGGCGCAATAGATGCATTTAGAAAGATCGATTACACATTCAAATTGTTTTTCGCCAACTTTATTAATGGTTATGGCCTTGGATGGACAGTCTTTCATGCATATTTGGCAACCAATGCATTTTTCGGGATAGAACTTTATTTTGCCACGGAAATTTTGGATAGGAGCAGATTTAACAAACGGATAGAGTTCGGTAGCCGGTTTTTTTAAAACTGAACTAAGTAATTGTTTTAGCATTGCTCCCAGTTTTTGGCCCATTAGCGCAGTACTCCTTTTACGATCAAACAGATGATAACTTGCAAAAAGGCTAGAGGAGCCAAATACTTCCAGCAAAAATCAATCATCTGATCAATCCGCAGACGAGCAAACAGCGATCTTGCCAGAGAAACTAAAATGACGATAAATAAAATCTTGATTAAATAAATGATAAAACCAAGACCCATCCCTAGATTAAAACCCCAAGGCAAATAGACAGCGGCTAGCAGGGAAGCTCCGACTACCATTTCAACATCTAGGGTCATGCGAAAGTAGGCCAAAAGTCGGCCACTGTATTCGGTAAATGAACCGGCGACCATTTCGGTCTCAGCTTCCGGGATATCAAAGGGTACTTTTTCCAGTTTTCCCAGTAGTGCGACTAAGGCTACACCAAAGCCAATCAGATTGATGAGCCAAAAGCCGGGCCGTGCCGCATAAAAGGCCGCCATTTCGGATAACGACCATGTGTTTGCTAGTAAAGCAGGGGCAAGCAGTGCCAAGAAGAGGGGAACCTCATAGGCAAACAATTGAATAATGGCGCGCATTGATCCGATCATGGCGTAGATGGAGCGAGAATACCAACCACCAATAAAGAAGGTTAGTGAAGGAATGGTTAAAAGGTAAAGGACTACGATTAAGTCCCCATTAAAAGAATACAAAGCGTTGGTGCTCCATAAAGGAATGTAGAAATAGGCACAAACGGCCGAGGCTAAGGCAACCAACGGCATAAGTTTAAAGATCGATCGATCGGCTTCTTCGGGCACAATATTTTCTTTGCCGAGCAATTTGATCATATCAGCCAGGGGTTGGAACCAAGGCGGTCCCATCCGGTTTTGAAAACGAGCATGGAGTCTTCGGTCGATAAATTCCATTATTAACGCCAAAGCAAACAAAAATATCAGGCCGGGAAAAATTAATATTTGTGATAAAGCATGAAACATTTATAATCCCTTTCCAAAATCTATGCCGCGTTCCTTATACCAATCAATACTATAACTACGCAATTGATCCCAATTAATTGCCTGAGTGGTTTCTTTTTCAGTATCGTTCAAAAGCACCATCCGATCAGTGCAAGAAAAACAAGGATCAATGGCGGCAATTACAATTGGGAGATCTGCTAAATAGCGATCTTCCAGCATTTTTGAAACCGATTGTAAGTTGGCAAGGGTTGGGGCGCGGACTTTTACCCGTTCTGGGTTCTCAGTGCCATTGCCTTTAACATAATGGACATCTTCTCCCCGGGGAGCTTCGTAGCGGCTAATGGCTTCACCCGCCGGTATACGCCGTGGAGCACGAATCGAAATTGGACCATCGGGAATATTTCTTAAAATCTGCCGTGCAATTTTGTAGGCTTCCATCAATTCCAATACTCGCACAATGGTGCGGCCATAAACGTCGTCTAAGTCTGACGTAATAACTTTAAATTCTACTTCGTCATAAGCGGCGTAGGGATCATCTCGGCGTACATCGCGGTCAACTAGTGAAGCGCGGGCAGTGGGGCCAACTGCTCCCAGCCGGGTGGCATCCTCGTGGCTAAGCACACCAACTTTGGATAGGCGCTGAATTAAAGTGGGTTCTTCGGTGGCAATTTTAATATAATATTTGGTGCGTTCCTCTAAAATATCAATGGCCTTTAGGGTTTCTTCGATTTGTTCTTTGTTAATATCGCGGCGCACTCCACCAATAGTATTTATGCCATAATTTACTCGGTTTCCAGTTAACTTAGCCAAAACATCCATGACTACTTCCCGGTCGCGCCAGGTATACATGAGCAGGGTGTCAAAGCCCACTTCGTGGCCGGCCACTCCCAACCATAAAAGGTGACTGTGCATTCTTTCTAATTCTGCTACTAAGGTGCGAATATATTTAGCGCGTTTGGGGATATCTAACCCAGCGATTTCTTCCACGGCTTGAATAAAGGCGGTGGAGTGGGAGTGAGAACAAATACCGCAAATACGCTCAATTAAGTACATATCGTTGATGTAAGATTGTCCTTCGCAGGCTTTTTCGATCCCGCGATGGTTATAACCAAGTTTGATATTGACTCCGGTGATTCTTTCTCCGCGCAGCGAAATTAAAAAGCTTTCGGGCTCCTTTAAGGCAGGGTGCTGGGGGCCAAACGGAACATTTACATCGCCGGGTTCAAATGGATTAGCCACAGATATTCCCTCCTTTCATGTTTTCATCCATTTCCCAGTTTTTGAGCAATGGATGTTGGTCAGCTGGCCAATTATCGGGCAAAGGATAGCGGCGCCCTGGCGGCAAACCTTCGATTGCCAAACCTAATAGATCGAGTATCTCGCGCTCATAGAGTTCGGCTGGCGGATAAAGATCGATAATGGTTTTGATTTTTCCAAGGCTTTTTGGGACAAAAACTTTTAGGTTAAAAACAATACTGCCTTTTTGGGTGAGATGATAAATAATTTCAAAGTTATCGCCCGAATCCAGGCCGGTAATGGTTGCCAGGGCATCAAATCCCAATTCTTTAGCCAAGAGTTCGAGGGCGAGCCGCAGTTGGTTTAAATCAATAGTGGCACTAATGCGTCGAGCTCGTTTGATAGTGGCTTGTTCGGGAGTTAATCCAAACTTTTCGCAAATGGCTTTTAATATTTTTTCTTCTTCGGGCATTATTTATCTCCTTCTAAGCTAGCGAGTAGCTTTACCACTCCGTCAATAATTGCTTGTGGGCTGGCAGGGCAACCGGGGATGTAGGCGGAGACTGGAATGACGGCATCAATGCCACCTTTAACATTATAGCATTTACCAAAGACTCCGCCAGAACAGGCACAAGTCCCAACGGCTACCACAAATTTTGGTTCAGCCATCTGCTCATAAATATTTTTCAGTCTTTCTTCTATTTGGCGGGTAACTGGTCCAGAACAAACTAATACATCAGCATGCCGAGGAGATCCTTTTAATACTACGCCAAAGCGTTCAACATCATAACGGGGGGTTAAGGCAGCAATAATTTCGATGTCACAGGCATTACAAGCCCCGGTATTAAAATGAATGATCCAGGGAGATTTGATCCGAGCCCAGGTCATAATCTTTTTGGCTAAACGTCCCATTAGCTATCCCTCCGAAGTAGGGTGGTCAGTCCCATGGCGGCCACCAGAATATAAATGATCGCAATTACAAATACTTTAACATTTTCAATTGGGGCAGTAGCTACCACCATGGCAACTACATGTAAAATGGTAAAAAAGAAAGCATATGGGAAAAATTGGCTATAGTCTGGTTGGATCAAATGTTCTTCGAAGTCTTCACCGCAGGAATAAGCCTGGCTTACTCTCTCTTTTTGATTGCCGCTGCGGAAAGACCAGCGCGAAAAGGCAATGGAGAGAATAAACAGGAAGAGCAAAATTAATAAAAAAGCTACTGGTGGGGTTAAACTGAGAAGAACAATGTCGATGCCAACCTTCTTTAACCATAAGATTAGCACAATAAGCATGGTCTTCTTAACGATTAATAATCCAATTACTTCAAGTGCACCCAGCATATTTTATCCCTTCAATAGATTTAGTTTGCGTGTATCAATGGTTTCATTGTGCCTAAAAATCCAGAGGATCAATCCTCCGGCAACTACCATTAGCACCACTTCGATGACAATTAAGCTTATGACCAGTGCCTGAGCTAAAGCCAAGTTATTGGTTACATAACCGGCAATAATAATCAGTAGGGTGACTGCTTTCATTAATATCTCAATGCCGATTAAAGCACGAACTAAATTGAAGCTAGCGATAATACAATAAAAGCCGGCAATAAGCACCAAGACAATAAAAACACTATAAAGTGAAAATAATTGGGTAAAATCAGCACTCATTTGCCTTTCTCCTTAAATAACATTACGACCCCAAAAGCTCCAGCTAGTAGTATTACGATTTGACCCAGTAAATCAACTTGTCTAAAATTCCACAGCACGGAATTAACGGAATAAGAACTGATAACGGACGGCAACTGAAAGTTGAGTGGGATATTTACTTGGAACAAAAAGGCTCCGGCCAAAATTATGATAATTGGTAAAGCCCAAAACTTTTCAAAGCGTTCGCGGCGTCTTACTTCAAAGCGCTCTTTGCTAACGCGCTGAGTAAAACTTACAGTGGTAATAAAGATTACAAAGATTAAGCCGGCACAAACCGATAATTCAAACACAGCGGCCAGTGGGGCATTAAAACGGAACATGATAATGGTTAGCATGACCGAGGTTAAAGCAAGCCCCATCACCGACCGCAATAAACGGGTAGTCATGACTGTCCAGAGGACAATATAGACCAAGACCGACAATAATAATATATCTAATGCCATTTTATTTTCCTACACTATACTGTTAAAGGCCAAAACAAACTTTCCGATAATGAATGGGAAACATAATCCAACACCAATAATAATCGCACTTAAAATTAGCATTGGTAATATTAAGCCGGGAGAAGCCTCGCTGATTGATCCTAAACTAGGATTCATTTTACCAAAAAATACTCTTCTTTGCATGGATAAGAAGTAAGCAGCGGTTAATATGCTGGCTAAAAGGGCGATACCGGCTAATAAATGATTGCCTGCCATCCATAAAGCGAGCACAATCATGAACTTGCTCCAGAAACCAGAGAGCGGCGGAATTCCCGCTGTAGATAGAAAGGCAATGACAGAAGTAAGACCCGTAATCGGCATTTTTTGGGCAACGCCCCCCATCTTATCCATGTCAACGCTGTCTAACCTTTGTTCCAGGGCAGCTGCATTGGTAAAGAGCAAGGCTTTAAAGGTAGCATGATTAAAAAAGTGCAGAACGGCTCCGGCAATTGCGAGAGGTGTTCCACAACCAAGTCCTAAAATAATATATCCCACCTGGCTAATGCTTGAATAAGCCAACATTCTTTTAAAATTACTTTGTACTAATGCTGCTAGAGCTCCTACTAAGATTGATGCAATGCCAGCCAGCATCAGTATGTTTTGCAGGGGGGCAGAAAAGCCGAAAACAGAAATAACCAGTCGAATGAGAACATATACTCCGGAAATTTTGGTTATAATTCCGGCCAGCAAAATGGAAACAGCGGTGGGAGCAGAGCAGTAAGCATCGGGTAGCCAACCATGGAAAGGCACAACGCCGGATTTGATAAACAAGCCACAAACAAATAAACCAATAGCTATTTTGGCGATAATACTATTGGAGCTCACTGCTAAAGCGGCGTGGATGGCGGAAAAAGAAGTGCCGCCAGCAAGCATAAAGAGTAGTGCTAAACCGGCCACCATGGCTACCGAGGCAATGGCTGAGAGCATCATATATTTGAAAGCCCCTTCCAGAGCCAAAATGTCTTTCTTAATGGCAATTAAGATAAAAGAAGAAATGGCGACAATTTCCAGGAAAATATAAATCGAAAATAAATCGCTTAACATTACCATGGCATTCATACCGATTAGGATGATAAGAGCAAGGTTTACAAAACTCGCCTTGCGTTTGTCTTCGGGGATGGTAGCATTGGCGACCAAGATAGCGGTAAGCTCAACCAGAGCAATACATAAAAGCATTACAAGAGCTAAGCTATCAATTGAAATCTTAAAAGAAAGAAAAGTTTCCATAAAAGTTGAAAGCATACTCCATGACTGGAGGGGGTGATAAAGGACGAGAGCGGCTTGGAGCAAGCAGATAAATCCGGCAAACCAAATGGCTGTCCTCCGTATACCACGTAGCGGCAGGTTAATAATAATTATTACCAGCAACGGCAAAAGCAACAATAAAGATGCCATTTTACACTCCTATTCGAACTATTATCTAACTAAATATGCTAGAGCCAATATTGAACCAAGTAGCGACCAAAGAATGTAAGTCGCGTAATTACCTGAATGCATTTTGCTAATCGCTTTGCCGCAGAGAAACGCGCCCACGGCGCAGAAAGTATCATAAAACCAATCAATCAATCGATCAAAGAGCCAACAAATGCGAGAAAAGAGGCGCACAAAAACCATCCCGATTTCATAAGGATCAAATATTTTCTTTTCGGCTAAGGCGTAAGTAGTTTTTAAACCCGGGGCATAGTGAATGTGGTCAGCCGCTTTTAACCCACTGCCAAAAGAGCGTACGCCAAAGATATGATTAATAATAGCACCCAGTAAAACCAGGAGAGTAACTACTATCAGCATCATGTTGGTTGGCATTCCGGCAAAAGAGTGACCTTCTAGCCTTGCTGCTCCCAGAATTGGGGAGACTAAATGATTGATGGGGAACCAGTTAAACAGTCCAAACAAAATACAGGCGGCAGCGATTGCCAACATGGGAATGAGCATTGAAAGGGGAGCTTCCTTGGCTTGGCTACTCTTGTCCTGTGTTTTGCCAAGATAGGCGGCATGACCCAGTTTTAGAAATGAAGCGGCTGTGAAAAACGAACCAAGAACCGCAACGATATAAAAAATGCTACCGCGTTCGAGGGCGGCATCATAAACTAATTCTTTGGAAAAGAAACCATTGAAAGGGGGAACTCCGGAGATGGAGGCGGCGGCGACGATAAAACAACCAAAGGTTACCGGCATTTTCCAGCCCAGACCACCTAATTGGTTTAAATCGGTGGTGCCGGTTTGTTTTTCGACCGAACCGCCAGTTAGAAATAAGCAGGATTTATAAAGAGCATGGTTGATCATGTGAAAAATGCCGCCAACAATCCCGGCAGGCAAACAGGTTCCAATTCCTAGCACCATATAACCAACCTGGCTAATAGCGTGATAAGAAAGTAATTTCTTATAATCTTTTTGGATTAAAGCCATCATTACCGCCAAGATAATGGTGGTGGCTCCGACAATCATTAATAACAAGCTGAGCCAGGAATTAGCTTGTAATTGAAAAAAATCTAATGTAATGCGGGCTAAAAGGTAGATGCCCAATAGTTTCTCAAGTGCGGCAGGGAAAAGGGACATAAAGGGCAGGGGGGCATCGAGAGCCGCTTCTGGGATCCAGCTATGGAAAGGCATTGAGCCAGCTTTGCCGATGGCTCCAATCATTAATAGGATAAAGGCAATGCTACTCAAAGAGTTAATGGGTAAATTGATTTGAGACATAGTTAAAGTATTGGCTAGTAGTCCCGTCATCCCAATCCCTAACATTAAGCAAATATCGGTAAAACCAACGATGATAAAAGCTTTGGTGGCTGTCTTATAAGCAGCGGGATTGCCAATCGAGATCATGCCAAATAAAGTAAGCAATAATCCTTCCCAGAAGAAGAGGAGGAGAACCAAATTGTTGGCTAGAGCTGCTCCGGTGGCCATGGCAACGGTTATTAACAAATAAGCCCAGAATTGAGATTGATGATTCTTTTTTTCCATGAAGACAATAGAATAGAGAGTAATAGCCGTAGCAAAAAAACTAATGGCTGAAACGATGAAGGCACTAAAATTGTAATAGCGCAAAGCAAAATTAATACCGAATCCTGCCCAGGGAAGAGAAAAATCAAGCTTAATATTGAATAAGTAAATTGCAACCACCAGATTGTGGAGTGCAATTAAAAAGGCAATTGGCCCTTTATATTTATTGGGAAGAAAATAAGCCAGAATGGCTCCAAATAGCGGAGCAAAGATTAAAGATAACAACATAAAAATATTCATTTTACTTAATTATTCCTGGCAAACTTTGCGCAATAATTTGAACTACTGATCCCGGATAATAAATTAAGAATCCGATAATTAATGAGAGAGCAGCCAGCAAGGCAACGCTAAAGAGCATAGTAGCTGAACCCTCTTTAACCGTTGGAAAGCTATTATTGCCTAAGAAAACCGCATTAAAGACTCTGAATAGATAGATGATGGTCATAACTGCGCCAAAAATAAATAGAAGGGTTATCCAAAGCGGTTCACCTTGGGCTGATCCGGCAATGACCATATATTTGCTGAAGAATCCGCCAAAGGGAGGGATTCCCATGATAGAAAAGGCGCAAAGTAAAAAGGCTATGGCAGTTATCGGCATGCTGGAAATTAAACCGCTTAACTTACGAATATCTTTGGTTTTGGTGTTTTGTTCTACAATTCCGGCGCAAAGAAAGAGTCCGCCCTTTGCTAGCCCATGCATTAGTATATATAGTAGCCCGCCCGCAATTCCAATCGTGCAATTGGTAGCCAGACCCAAAAAGATAAAGCCTAGCTGACTAATGGTGGAATAGGCGATGATTCTTTTGAGATCGGTTTCAACTAAGGCTGCTCCCGCCGCCAAAAGAGCACTAGCTGCAGCAATGGCAGGAACCCCTACATGCCAAAATACACTGATTGGCATGGTGGCCACGAACAAGCGCGCAAAAACATAAACCCCAATTTTAACTAGTACGGCCGCATGGAGTAGGGCAGTGACGGGGGACGGAGCTACACCGGCGTCAGGTAACCAGGTATGGAAGGGTAAGGTGGCAGATTTGGAAAGAATACCAAATAATATTAATAGTACTACTATATCCGGCACTGGATTATTACCAATTACCTTTTTGATGGTTTGCAAATCAAACGAACCGGTTAATTGAAACAAAATGATAAAGCCAATTAACATAACCAGCGCACCAAAAACAGTAATAAGGAAGGCTTTATCGGCTTTTTGCACGTATTCTTTTTCACGGAAGAAGCCAATCAATCTCCAGCAGGCTATCGCCGTTATTTCCCAGAAAGCAAACAAGAAGATAAGGTTGGCACTGTAAACTAACCCCATCATGGCGCCTAAAAATAAGACAACTAAAAAATAATATTCATTTTGATTTTCATAATGATTGATGTAACCAAAAGAGTATAAAACAATGATGGCGCTTAAAAATGAAGAAACACTAGCCATAAAAACGGCTAGTGCATCCGCATTAAAGGAAAAGTTGATACTAAGGGGGAGTGAATAGTGAATCACAGTTGACTGGCCAGCTAATACGGAAGGGAGCAGGGCCAAAGACGCTGCACAAGGGATAATGGCTAGTAATAGGGCTAAAAGATTACGGTAAGTTGGGGATAATTTTCCCATAACTGGTAGCAGAAAAGCTCCCAGCAGTGGCGCAAAGATGGCAATTAACAGTAGTATTTCTGGTTTCATTAACAAATGAACACTTTCTTTGCCTTAGTTAGGCAACAAAATGAATTATATCAGTTTTTGTTTTTCATTTCAAGGTGGGGAAGTCTAGGTGGATTAGACTATGTCAGGGGGTAATTCAAAAAATGCTAAGATTCTATCAATGGTTACATCGAGTTTTGCCAAGTAAGCCAGGGTTAAATCTTCGGTTGGTTTTATAATCGGATAAAATCTCAGTAATATTTCCTGATCCGATGGGTTTGCGCTTGAAATGTTTTCCCATATCGTTGTTGGCTCTCTTTCTACCATTTGAGCTTTAGCCCTTTTTGTTTCGCGATTCAATGCGCTTTCGGTTTTATTGATAAACTGATATAATTCTTCATCGATTTGTTGTATCTGTGCTTTATTTCTAGGTGTAATATCAACAATCTTTAAGAGAATTTGCATTGTACTAATGATTGCTGTTCGATATCCTGCCATTAGTTTAACTTTTCTAGGATCCATTGTAATAAATGAACCCTGGCCGGTGGGGGCATGTCGAAAACGATAGATTTCTCTAATGGCTCTTTGTTGGAAGGGTGTCAAAGAGGAAAATGCTATTTTAGTTGATCTATATCCCTGGGGGGGCAGGGTATTAGTTGTTAATGCGGAAACGGACATATGCATTCTCCTCTATAATATATATCGTTAAATATTTCACAAAATTTCGCTAATTTTTGCTTTTTTTTGCATTTTTTTTGTTTGCAATTCGAAATAGGCAGTGTATAATAAATCAGATATTTTAAAAGGAGGGAAAAGATGTTTAAAAATTTAGGAGATTTGGCGTATAAAAGAGTTGGTTGGGAAATATTGGGATTTTATTTGGCTTATTTGGGGCTAATAATATTACTGGCGATATTAATTGGTGCGATTGGTGGATCTATGGGCGTAATTGATGCAGGTGGTGGTATACAACTGGGCACAATTGTTGCGGTGATTTCATGTCTTGTGCTCTCTTTTCTGCTGATCCAAAAGAAAAATGCGCTGGGAAATTTCCCTTATATCTTGCTGGCAATCTTGTCGGGTATTTTGGCTGTAATCGGAGGGGGATTGCTTGGTTTGATTCCGATTGCTTATTTATCTAGCCGATAAGACTAATTACTTAATAACGAATCAATAATTGGTTGGTTTCTGGTGCTAAATTGGTAGCCGAGTGCTTGGGCTTTTTTAACATCTGTCCGGCCAAGGTCGTATTCTTTTAACCGATAATATGTAATTCCCCGATTAGCATAAGCCGTGGCGTTTTGCGGATCTTGCTTAATTGTTGCGGTTAATTTCGGAACGGCTTTCTGCAATGTTTCTCTAGCATATTTTTCTTGATCGGTATTAATGGGGGCAATGGTGGCAAGGGTGGCTTGGGAGAGGAGAAGTAGGTATAAAATGGGCAAGGAAAAAGATGCTAGTTTTTTATACATAATAAATTATTATATGTCTTGATCCGGTTGTTTTCAACTTATTATCGATTTTGACTTATAATTTCTGCTATGATAAACTTTTTAAAAGTACAGGTTTATGCGGGAGTAGCTCAGTTGGTAGAGCACGACCTTGCCAAGGTCGGGGTCGCGAGTTCGAGCCTCGTCTCCCGCTTTTTTCTTTTGTACGGGGTGTAGCTTAGCTTGGTAGAGCGCCTGGTTTGGGACCAGGAGGTCGCTGGTTCGAATCCAGTCACCCCGACCATTATTTTTTGGGCCCGTAGCTCAATGGATAGAGCAACAGATTTCTAATCTGTTGGTTGGAGGTTCGATCCCTCTCGGGCCCACTTTATTGTGTGCTGACGGGCGAGTGGTGGAATTGGCAGACACGCATGACTTAGGATCATGTGCCGAAAGGCTTGGAGGTTCAAATCCTCTCTCGCCCATGTTATAATTTTTTTTGTTAGTGTCATTTATGCGGGAGTAGCTCAGTTGGTAGAGCGTCACCCTTCCAAGGTGAGGGTCGCGAGTTCGAATCTCGTCTCCCGCTATTTTTACTGCGCGCCATTAGCTCAATTGGTAGAGCAGCTGACTCTTAATCAGTTGGTTGAAGGTTCAAGTCCTTCATGGCGCAGTTTTATTGTTTAAAATTTGCTATAATGATCTGGATATGTCGAAAAAGTACTATCTCACCACCCCATTATATTATGTAAATGATATTCCGCATATTGGACATGCTTATACTACCGTTGCGGCTGATGTATTGGCTCGTTACAAGCGCCAGTTGGGTTGTGAGGTTTTCTTTTTAACCGGAACCGATGAACATGGCGACAAAATTTGGAATGCCGCCAAACAAAAAGGGCAAGAAACCCAGCTTTTTGTCGATGAAGTCGTGAAAGGCTTTAAAAAGGCCTGGGAAGCACTCAATATTTCCTATGACGCTTTTATCCGCACTACCGATAAAAAACATGAGGCAGTGGTACAAAATGTATTCCATACATTACTTAGCCAAGGAGATATCTATAAAGGCGAGTATGAAGGCTGGTATTGCACGCCCTGTGAAACGTATTGGGCTGAATTGGAACTAAAAGATGACATTGATGGGCGCAAACTCTGTCCCGACTGTGGACGAGCAACCGACAGATTAAAAGAAGAAACTTACTTTTTTAAACTTTCAAAATATCAAGATCAATTATTAAATCACATTGAATCTAATGATAGTTTTATTCAACCCGCAAGCCGCCGCAATGAAATTACCCAGTTTATTAAACAAGGGCTCAGAGATCTTTCCGTCACTCGTACAGCTTTTCCTTGGGGAGTAGGGGTGCCGGATGATCCCAAACATGTGGTTTATGTCTGGTTTGATGCGTTGCTTAATTATATTTCAGCAATTGGTTATCTGGATAACAAGGAAGAGTTTAATAAACTGTGGCCGGCCGATGTTCATTTGATGGGAAAAGAAATCGTGCGCTTTCATGCCGTGATTTGGCCCGCTCTTTTAATGGCGCTTAACCTTCCTTTGCCCAAAGTGGTTTTTGGCCACGGTTGGTGGACGGTAGAAGGCAAGAAGATGAGTAAGTCTAAGGGAAATGTTGTTGATCCACTGGCTTTGAGTTCGGAGTTTGGAGTAGATGCGGTGCGTTATTTTCTATTGCGCGAAGTACCGTTTGGAACCGACGGTGATTTTTCGATGAATGCTTTCATAGCGCGTTTCAATGCAGACCTGGCTAATGATATTGGCAATCTGCTTAGTCGAACATTAACGATGGTAGAAAAATATTATGATAAAGTTATTCCGTCAATCCCAAACGAGCGCAATTTTGACGATCTTAGCAATGAATTAACTAGTGAATCAGGCCTATCTGGTGCTGCTAAACACTTCCGCAATAAACTAATTGATCAATTTGCTTTCTCTAATGCGTTAGAAGCAATTTGGAGACTAATTTCTAAAGCAAATAATTACATCGAAAAGGAAGCTCCATGGAAATTGGCTAAGGCCGGAGAAAAAGATAAATTGGCTGCGGTTATGTACAACTTATGTGAAGCTCTGCAAACCATTGCATATTTAATTGCTCCTTTTATGCCTGCTACAGCTGATAAAATGTGGAAACAGTTAGGTCTTTCAGGCCCATCATCGCTTGAAGCAAAGATAGATGGAATTACGATAGCCAAAGGCGAGCCTCTCTTCCCGCGTATCCAGAAATAAGACACCCCCGCTGTCTAAATATCGACACTTAGGTTATTTCTACGTACATTTTTTTTAAAATTAGCTGGCAATAAGATTGCTATGAGATCTGTATGTTAAATTCCCGCCAAATCTCGCGCTTCTGCAGCCAAATACATTTGCTGCTTGCCGCGGGAATTCCTTTGCTAGAAACTTTAAGCATTATGCAAAAGATGTCGACAAAAGAAAAATATCAGGGAGTGATAGATGGGTTAGGTGAGGGAAAAACGTTGGCAGTAGCGTTAAACAAAATATTCCCGCCCATGGTAACTGTAGCAATAGATGGGGCAGAGCAAGCGGGGAATCTTGATGTTACTTTTGATCGGTTAGCGAAACATTATGAGCGGCAGGCGGAGACAGAGGAAAAGATAAAAAGCATCTTAATTTATCCGGCTTTTATTTTGGTTCTATCTTTAGTGGCTGTGGCAGTTTTGATGATCTCTGTTTTACCTAGTTTTAAGGGGTTGTTCGCCGATTTAGGGCAGGAACTGCCACTCTTTTCGAAAATACTAATTTATTCGGGAGATTTCTTTATGCAATGTTGGTATTTATTCTTGGTTTTGCCGATAATCTTTGGAATCGCTATAGTGCACTACAAAAAGAAACCGGAACAGCTGCTGAAAATGGATGCTCTGTTTTTAAAGTCCAAGATAATTGCCCGTATTCATATTATCGAAGCCTTTCGTACACTTGGATCTTTGTTGACCGGGGGTATTCCCATTCGACTGGCGCTTAAAACGGTTGAATCTTCTGCTCGCAATATTGCCTTCCAGCGAATTATTTCATCAGTCCGCGAAGCGGTGGAGAATGGAGAGCGACTGGGTGAATCGTTCGCCAAATATTCTCTTTTTCCAAAAGAAGCCATTCAGATGATCTCGGTGGGAGAAAGCAGCAGTAATTTGGATCAAATGCTGCTTAATATTGCCGGCTATTACGAAAATGAGCGCGAAGTTTTCACCAAAAGATGTGTCTCATTGCTGGAACCCGCACTAACTTTATTAGTCGGACTTTTGGTGGGAGTAATTGCTATTGCTTTGTTTTTGCCAATGATGAATGTGATTGCTAATATAAATTAGAGGTTTCGGGAGGTTACGGGAGGTTGCGGGATGTTGCGGGAGGTTTCAGGAGGTGATAAATGTCGCGGCCGTATGAGAGATTGATTTTTTATCAGAATATTTGTGAAATTAGGAAATTTGTTTTTTTTACCACTGAAAGGCTTAAAAGGGATCATCTTAGATTGGTTTCGCAGATGAGAGATGCTGCAAGATCCGCCAAACAAAACATAAAGGAAGGCTACAGAAGAGGATCTTTGGCACAGTTTGTTAATTACCTTAAAATTAGTTTGGCTTCACTAGAAGAATTATCTGGTGATGTGGATGATTGCTTAGAAGATAACTTAATTACTAAAAATGAATATGATTATTTTGTAAAACTATATCGAAGTGCAGAATATCTTACTCGTCAATACTTAAAATCCATGTATACGATAGAAAAGCAAGGAACATGGAAAGTTCCAGGGGAAGGGGAGAGAAAACGGTCTCGAAACGTCCCATAACGTTCTAAAAAGATCCGTAACCTTTCGAAACCTCTCGCAACCTTTCGAAACTTTTCGAAACCTATCGAATTTGCTTTAATGTGTTCTTAGATTTATAATGAAAGCGAGGTGAATAAATTGAAAAGACGCAGTGGTTTTACTTTATTTGAGCTTTTGATCGTCATGGCCATTATTGGTTTATTGCTGGCCTTTCTGGTGCCTAATTTATTGGGAGCCAAAGATCGCGCCAAAGAAACTGCCGTAAAAAGCGTGATGCATTCTGTGCAACTAGCTGTTGAGGCCTATGAAATGGAAAACGAAGTTTATCCGATTGAAACTAGTGTAACTTTAGCTAGTTTTTGTAATAATTACTTGATGCCGGGGGGCTATTTGGCCAGCATACCCAAAAATCCTTTTACCGGAGCAGAGTATAAAGATTCTGATGCGGCGGGAAAAATTACTTACAGCTATGATAACACTACCGGCAAATATTCAATCAAGGGTTATAACCGATCCGGTTTTAGGGAAATACAAGAGTTAACCAATATGTGATAAAATTGCGGCATGCGACTAAAATCTCTTGCCGCAATACTCTTTATCTTAATTATTATTTCTGGCTGTTCCGCCCCAATCTACAAAGCAAAAACTGTTCGTCTTCCTTCAGTCTTAAATGCTGACCCGAATGGCCGTTTAGTATTTAACCTCGGTGGAGAAATTTCGCTTTTAAACCCCATCCTTTCGACTGACTCGTCATCTTCAGCCGTGGAAGGGGCGATTTTTACCGGATTAACCCGCGTGAATGCAAAGTTAGAAGTTATTCCTGACCTGGCAACTTCATGGACGGTGTCGAGTGATGGAAAAGTTTGGACATTTTATTTGAGACGAGGTGTTAAATGGCATGATGGCAGAGAATTTGGTGCCGAAGATGTGGTCTTTACTTTTAATGCCATACTTAATCCCAAAGTAAACTCTGTTCGCCGTAGTGATTATATTATTGATGGACAACCGATAGTTTTCAAAACGCTCAATAAATATTCCGTCCAAGCCGTTCTGCCCAAACCCTTTGCTCCCTTTTTAATCCATACTGGAATGGGGATTTTACCCAAACATTTGTTGGCCGATAAAGATATTAATACCGCCGAATTTAATCGCCATCCGATCGGAACAGGCCCGTTTATTTTTAAAGAATGGGTGACTGGTGACCATGTTACTTTGCTGCGCAATGATAATTATTATCTGGGGAAACCTCGTTTGACGCAAATTATCTATAAAATTATTCCGGATGCTAATGCCAGTTTAGTGGCGCTCGAAGCGGGTGAGGTGGATGAAGCGGGAATTCCGGCCAAAGATTATAAGCGGATGAAAGCCATGCAAGGGGTAAATGTTTTTGAATACGATGCTATGGTTTACACTTATCTGGGATTAAATTTGGCTAATCCCAAATTTGCAGATAAGAGGGTGAGGCAGGCTTTGGCTTATGCAACTGACAAGAAACAATTGGTCAGTTTAATTTTTAAAGGCTTAGCTTCACCAGCGTATGCGCCTTCGGCTCCCATCTCATGGGCTTTCTCAGACAATGTCCCAAAGTATTTGTATAATCCTGCCAAAGCTAAGCAATTATTAAAAGAAGCCAAGGCCGAAAATCTGGAATTTACTATTTTGGTTAATCAGGGGAATAAGGAGCGCGAAAAAGCGGCAATTATTTTGCAGCAGCAGTATAAGAAAGTGGGCGTCATAGTAAATGTCCGGGTAATGGAATGGTCAGCGCTGCTCAAAATTGTTAACGCGGCCAAAGATCCCAAAGATTATGAAGCTGTCATCATGGGCTGGTCGCTGGGGCTTGATCCCGATGCTTATTCGATTTGGCATTCTAGCCAGTATCCGGCGGGATTTAACTTTGTAAATTACAGTAATTCTGCAGCAGATAGGTTGTTGGAGGATGGGCGGACGACGATGGATAAAAATAAACGCAAACAAATTTATGCCAAGCTTTGGCAAACCATTGCCGATGACCAGCCCTATATCTTTCTCTGGTATCCTAAGGCGGTTGCTGGGATCAGGGAGCGGGTAGGGGGATTGGCCAATCCCGGTCCAGCAGGAATGTTTTTGGAATTAGAAAAGGTTTTTGTGACTAAATAATTATGTTGGATGAATATTGTTATTAAAACAAATCCAATTTATTGTGGCAACCACATCTTCATGTGTTGGTCGATCTTGCGGGTTGGGTTGAGTCATCCACGTAATTAAAGCATTGATGTTTTCTCCTCCGGGCAAATTGGGGATGGGGGGGAGCGGGACTTCTTTTGCCGCTAGTAGGTTTTTAACTGTTTCTTCTCCAACACAAGATAGTGCTCTTTGTCCACTAAGCATTTCCCATAAAACATAACCCAATGAATAGACATCGGTTTTTTGATCTATTAATATTTCTCCGCGGAGTTGCTCGGGGGAAGCATAAAGAAGAGTAAATGAGCTAGTTGTTCTAGCACTCCCAAAATCGATTATAATGGCATAATTAAAAACCAGCATGATATTGCTTCTTTTTAAATCTTTATGCGTCTTGCCAGACAAATGTAATGCTTCGGCAATTTGGCTGGTGATGTTTAGCGACCAGAAGACTGAAATTGATTTTCGTTGCATTCTATTGAAAATGGTTTCTCCCGCAATAAAATTGTATGCTGCAAAATATGTTGGCGACCCATCGATTACTGGCCCTGCGTCATCCCCCCACCATTTTATGAAATGGCTCTGTGGGCTGCTATCCAAGTTCATAGTTTCCAGTACTTCTTTACGCAATGTCTTTCTCATATTTCCGCTAGCAATTTTGACTGCTAGCTCGGCGGTGGTTCCATTTCTATTCCGGAGTTCAGCTAAAAAGACCACGCCTGTTCCTCCAACCCCAATACATTTTTTCAGATAAATAAGATGAGCAAAAGTAGGAGAACCTGATTGACAATAAAGTGCTTCCAGCCGCTTAGCTAATTCTTTTGGCGCTATAGTTTTGACCGGTTGGTTTGTTCTATAAACCGATCCGACTCCAACATTCGATAATCTAATCATCATCTTTCTTCCTTATTAACATTCTGGTTATTTTATTCTTCTCAAAAAGTGACCTGAAGTAAGCATTCTCTGTTCTGTATCCCCCGCTGAATTGGATCTTTTGATTTCGTCGGCTAGTGCTGATGGGTTATTATGAAATTGAGCCAAGTATGTTTGTGCGCTTTCAAGGGTGAAAAATAGGTCTTCGAGTGACTTGAACCTTTGTCCGTCTTCAGGCATGGTTGCGGTATCAACAATAAATTGTAAAAATTCAGGAACAAAAGTTAAGGCCGGAAGTAAGCTTGTGGATTTTGCATGGACTAATTGATAGAAATGCCTGCTTTGATTATAAAATGGTGATAGGCCGGATAGCATTTCATGCATTATTGCGCCAATAGCATAGATTTCTGGATGCGGATCCCTCTGGCTTCTTAACCATTGTGGGGTAGCATATCTATTAGTGTATATCTCTGATGCTGGATCAATTATTGTAACTGACCCATCAATCTTTCTAACAAGGATATTGTTAGGTTTTAAATCTCTATTTACAAAGCCCAGCTTGTTTGCTTCCCAGGAGCCTTGGCATAACTGTAATGCTACGTCTATCGTTCTTTCGAATGAAATATCTCCGGCCAAAATCTCATCAGATAATGGGTAGCCATCAATCGGCTCCATTGCAATGAAAAATGTTGTTGTTTTTCCTATTCGGTCGCCATAGCCATTTGAATATGTGCGAACAAAGTATTGATGGGGAAGGGATGATAATCTCCCTAGTTGAATTGCTTCTCTTTCAAGATGCCATATATTTTCTTCGCAGGATATCTTTAATACGACACTTTTTGAAAGACTAGTATCAGTGGCTTCGAATACTACCCCATAAGCCCCAATCCCGATAATGTTGTGTAAAGAATATCTATCTGCATACTTTCTCTTGCCATTTCCAAATCTTTGCATTAATATATCGGCCAGTTCGTCAGTAGTAAAATTACGGCTATTTTCTAGTAAATTTGCGCATTTATTTTTAGAGGGGGAACTGCTTCGATATGCATATTGAGCTATTTTTGTCATTGTTTATTCTGCCAAGTTAATATCATATATATATTCGAAATATTTCATCTTTTTTATCCCTCATTCTTTCTGCCCAACCACCGCGTCATCAGCTAATGGCCCGATATAATCGCAAAACATTGCGGTCAGATCGACAATCTCTTCTTCTACCCCGGATATTTCAGCTCGAATCCTTTCGATCTCATCATAAAATTCTTTATAGGTTTGAAATCGATCTTCGCGAGCGAGCATCGTAGCTTTGTCGATTAATTTTTGGATCGAACCTGTGATTCCTGGTACAAGATGACTCTGTTGGGTAAATTTCTTTCCCGTTAATTCTTCCATGCTAACAACATCCTCAAAAGGTACGCGTTGAGAAAGCATTTGATGAATTACTAGTCCCAGAGTGTAAATATCGGAGCGGGGGTCTAACTCGGCCTCATCGAGATAAAACTGCTCTGGAGCCATATATCTTCCAGTCCCAGCGAATAATTTGGTTGAAGCAAAACCAAAATCAATTATCACTGCTGTATTGTCTTCTTGGCGAATGAGAATATTGAGAGGTTTTAAATCGCGATGGATGACCCCTTTATAGCTAGCCGCCCATAACCCGCAGCAAACTTGGGAGGCAACTTCTAAAACGCGATCTAGTGGCATTTTACTTGCAGTAATTTCATCAAGCAAAGAATGGCCTTTAATATATTCTGTGGCTAAGAAAAAAGTTTCGTAACCGTCAGTTAAATCTGCTTCTCCAGCTGAGATGAACCTTGGAAGATGTGGGTAATATGGATTAGAAATATGCGCGGTTACTTCGGCCTCTTCTATTAAAGAATCTACATAGCTATCAATATTAATCTTGACAGCAACGTTTTGACCGGTTTCCCAATCGAAAGCTTTATAGACAATTCCCTGACCGCCACTGCCCAGTTTTTCTTTAAGAGTAAAACGATTGGCAAACTGGCGACATTCACTTGGCGCAAACCTTTCTTTTAGAATGCCTTCGAGTTGAGCAATTGTGGTTACTTTTGCTGGGCGGTCAACCAGGCGAGCCTGAGTTGAAATTGATATTTGTCTGACTCTTGCAACTGGTGAAACCATTTTTTAGCAATCTCCTTGTTGCTTTCCCGCCTTCTTACCCTTCATGGGCCCTCACGGGCCTTCTTTCCATATATATATCGTTAAATATAGGTAATAATTTCGCTTTTTGGTGGAAATATTTTTAGGGGATTAATGGTGAAAACTACTCTGGTTTAGGCGTTTTTTTGTCATTGTTTGTGTCCAATAAGAAATATTATGTCAACATAAGGCGAAAAGTGTCTCTTTAAAAATAATTTCTTTTCTTACTTCTTTTGTCATGATACAAAAGAAGTAACAAGAAAAAATCTAGGCATCATCAAACACCCCGCCG
>JBAZZP010000006.1:0-124802 GCA_041658745.1 Candidatus Margulisiibacteriota bacterium
GGAATTACACCAGATAACAGCACTATTAGCACACAAGGCCCAACAACTGAAGCTGCCTACGCCGATGCTCGTGGAATGAAAGTAAAATACTCCTTCGCCAATGTCTCTACCTCAGACTGGGGCGGCGGTTGGGGCGCTACGTTAGCTAATACTTTAAATTTAACTGGTATGAATAATATCAAGCTCTTCCTGAAATGGGATGGGTCTTCCAACGATTATAACGTAGTTCTAAAAGATAGCGACGGCACCGCCGTGAAGGCCATAATGTCTTCCAGTGGCCTGAGCACCGCTTCGTTCAACGAAATCAGCATCGCTACTTCTGAGTTTAGCTATTCAGCTGATAGCTCAGACAGTGGTGCCAATACCAGCTTCAACTGGTCGTCAGTTACCAACTATAATATTGTTTACAATACCAAAAATACTTCTGCTTCTTATCAGAACCTAGATAATATTATGGCCACCTATATTGACCAATCTACTCCTTACCTTACAGTTAGTTCAACTGGCGTTAGTTTTAGCACCTACATTGGCGGAACGACCACCAGCCCATCTTCTAACACCGTAACCATTAGCAACTCTTCGGCTGGTTCCAGCGACATGGCTTACACCGCCACTTGTGCTACCAGCTGGGTAACTCTTAGCAGTGCCTCCGGAACTCTTGCCGGTGGTGCTTCAACAAACCTTGCAGTCAGCATTAACTTAGCTAATGCTCCTACTACGGCTGGCACTTATTATGCTACCGTCGAAGTAGCTTCTGCTACTGCCCAAAACTCACCACAGTTAATTACTGTAACCCTTATCGTTAGAGAATTAAGCGGATCAGATCCAAGTATCGACACTATTTCAGAAAGTGCGGCACCTGCCGGAACCAGAATTATCCTGACCGGAACTAGTTTTGGCGAATCACAAGGCGCCAGCACCATAACCTTCACCAAGGATGGTGCAGCAACTGTGGCCCAGGTTCTTTCCTGGTCCGATGGAGCCATAGAAGTAGAAGTGCCTTACACCTTATCTGAAGGCAATTACACTCTTTCAATTAATAAATTAACTATTGCTGCCGAAGGCATCAATGTCCTTTCACAATCTGATGCCAAGACCTTCCAAGTGACTGCAGCTTCAACGGCAGGCATAGCTACCATCTGGCCCAACCCGTTCAACCCAAGAGTAGAGACCAATACTATCCAGTACAATGCTGGAACAGCGACCAACATCAGCATTAATATTTACGACTCTACTGCCCGGGTGGTCAAACACTCTCTTGTTACCGGCGTCAACCAAGTAACTTGGGACGGTAAAAATTCAGCCGGCGAAATAGTCGGAGACGGATTATACCTGGTGCGCATCATCAACGAGGACAGCAAGGCGCTTATCGCTAA
Source organism: Candidatus Margulisiibacteriota bacterium (assembly GCA_041658745.1). Taxonomy (GTDB): domain Bacteria; phylum Margulisbacteria; class WOR-1; order O2-12-FULL-45-9; family O2-12-FULL-45-9; genus JASEHX01. Next base: position 1,377 of record JBAZZP010000006.1, read on the forward strand.
AGGCAAGATCCTCGTGGTGAAAAGGTAAAAGGAGTGAAATTTATGAAAAAACTTAACGATATATATACAGAGGGGAACATCATGAAAGCTTTATTGACGATATTTCTAACTATCCTAGTCGCAACCACCTGTTTCGCAAGTGATATGGCGGATCCGATGCGCATTGGTGTGGGTGCCCGTTCCATGGGTATGGGTAAAGCTTACGTCGGTTTAGCACAAGATGGCGACGCTATTTTCCTAAACCCCGCCGGTATCGCCCAAAACCCCAGTCTCAAATTAACCAGCATGTACAGCCAATTGCTCAATGATGTTGACTACACCGTAGTCGGCGGAGTAATTCCCAATAGCGATTATTCAGCTTTTGGTATCGGCTATGTTGGTTCCCGGACTGGAGACATTATTCTTCGCACAGATACTGGATCACTCGACGGCACAGCTGGCTGGGGAAACAATGTTTTAGTGGCTTCATACTCCACCTATTTAAATAAAATGTTTCCTGTCCTTGGCGACCGCTCAATCTTAGTTGGCGGCAATGTTAAATATTACAGTGCAGGCACCACCGGCGATCTAAGCGCTTCTGATTCTGGTTTCAACATGGACTTAGCACTGTTAATGCCGATAACTTCTTTTGCCAATATCGGCCTTAATGCCCAAAATATCCTCCCGACTACCATGAGCCAAAGCGGAGACACCATTCCCTATTGCTATAAAGTAGGAACCAAAGTTGCAATTATCGGCAAAGAAAACGAAGCCTTAATTTCCCACGACAATCGCACCCTTAATTTATTGTTGGATGCCGATATTGAAAAAAGTGGAACTTATACCCACGCCGGTCTAGAACTTTGGCCTACCAAAAACTTTGCCTTGCGCCTCGGCCAAGATGAAGGCAATTTAACTGCTGGTGCAGGAGTAAAATTTTATGGCGTAGAATTTGATTATGCTTATCATCCTTACTACAACATCGCTGAAGATGCCACCCATTATTTTAGTTTATCCTATGTTGGCGAAGATAAACCAAGATCATTAAACATTACTTTAACTTCCCCCACCGACAAAATGGTTGTTTACCAGGACTTTGTAACGGTGGCCGGTAGAGTTGATGCCACCGGTGGTGAAGGAGACAATTCTCCCATCATCGTTAAGATCAATGAAATCAATATCCCGGTTAATAAAGACATGACCTTCTCGGCAGATATCCCAGTTGAAAAATTTGGTAAAAATTTAGTCGCGGTAAAAGCCGAATCTGGGGCGACACAAGTTGCCCAAGAAGTTCGCTTGGTCAGGTTAGTCTCTTTTGCCGACGTTCCTGATGGTTTCTGGGCTAAGCAGCCAATCGAAAACACCAGCACAGTTGGACTAATCAACGGCTACCCCGACGGTTCCTTTAAGCCTAGCAACGAATTAACCCGCGCCGAATTAGCTACCCTCATGATCCGTGCCATGGGCATTGAGACAAAAGGGCAAGCACAGTCTTCCTTTAAAGATGTTTCCAAAAACCACTGGGCAGCACGCTATCTTGAAGAAGCCAAACGACTAGGATTAATTGAAGGTTACAAGACCCCAAAAGGTTACGTCTTCCGACCAAATAACAAAGTAAAAATGAGTGAAGCCGTTGCCATTCTGGCCCGCTTCGACAAGCTCCCAGTTGCCAGTGCCGCCACTACCAACCCATATAGCGATGTATCGGCAAAACATTGGTCAGCCAAATACGTAGAAGCCGCCAAAACCGCCGGCATGTTAACCTATATTACTGGCGATAAATTGGGTATCAACACCCAAGTTACCCGCGCCCAAGCTGTAAAAATGTTATCTTCTACTTCCGTCGCTGGCAATCTAATCAACGACTTGTATGCCTGGGAAAAAGGCTTCAAACGTGAAATGCAATATCGTCCCAAGATTCACGCAGGTATCGATGTAAACGATAAGCTAGTATTAAACAACTAATCATTTAGTTTTCTTTTAGGCCTGTTAAGCCCCGGCTCTTTTGCCGGGGCTTTTTTTATGCTACAATTCTTTTCATGGAAATAAAAGTTGTTAACTCATTTTTAGCCGAGTACATTCGCCCCGAAGCCCCTTCCCGTTTTACCATCGTTGGTATGCCACTCAACATTGCCCTCAAAGATCCCACCAAGCCTTGTTATCCCTTGCTCTCCTTTATCCACCTGCAAGCCGAGTCCGAGGGAAAAGGCGAACTAACGTTTCGCATTGTTGATACCAAAGCCAAGAAAGACATCGCAACCTATAAAATAGACCTCGAAGTAAAAGCCGAAGATCCCAATCTTAAACGAGACGGTTTTGTTAATATCGCCCTCCTGCGCCCCGTCGGCAAAATTGTCTTTGGAAGATCAGGCGAGTTTACCGTAGCCATTTCAATTGACAAAGCGGTCAAAAAATCATTCAAACTGTCTGTGATAAAGATATAGATTCGAAGATGGCAAGGGAGGGCAAGCAAGGGCAACGAAGGGCAACGAAGGACAATGAAGACATAGGGCGATAAAGACAAAAACAAAACGACAAATAGCAGATTAATTCCCTTTTCCCCCTCATCACTTTCCTTGCCCTTCCTTGCCCTCATTCCCCTTATTCTCCTCTGCCCTCATCTCTTTCCTTGCCCTTCCTTGCCTTATCCCTCCTTTCCCCTAATTCCACGCAAGTTTTTCCCCACTTCCCCCGATAAGTAAAGTGGATGCAACAAGACTATTATTGTAGTAAGCTATATTGGAGGCAAAAATGAATCAAATTTTAAGGAAAATAGCGCTCACTCTTTTCGTCGCTATTTGGGCTATTGCTGGAACAGCTATGGCCACCCCAATTTATAGTCGAGTCCACGCAGATTATGATCTAGAGTGGTTAAGCTATAGCACAGTATCTGGTAGCAGTGAGGGAATCAACTCACACATTAGTTCTCCTGACGAAGTTACTAGTGCTGTTGCCAGTTCAGTAGGAAGCCCTAAAATTTCCGCATCACATGAAAACCTTTATGTCGTTTGGGTAGATGCCCGCAACATGGGAAGTTCTAGCCTTTATCCTGGCGAATGGGATTCTACAGATTCCACTTATCCATTACCAGATTGTTATGATCGAACAGACATTTTTGGAAACTCAACTTCAATTGCTGGGGTTAATTTCGTTGATGGCGGTAGCCAAGTCTCTGCAAGTAATCATGTTGATATTACTTCCGATACCACATCTGGAGGAGAGCCTGAAGGAAATTTTACAACCTTCTATATGGAACCAGGATTATCTCAGTATATCAGATACGATGCTACTACCTCTTTTCCCGAGACGACCCCAACTGTCTATTATTCATTAAAAGACTATGAAGACGAAAATACCATGACGGACGATTATCGCCGATTCTTGTATAGTAGATCATCTGATAGTACTGGAAGCCAATCAACAGTTGACAGCGAAGATACTTCCCCCGATAAAAAGGCCTATTGGGATCCGCAGGCTATTAAACATGGCAGCTCTACATATCTTGTCTACTGTGCTGGAGGAGCAAATCATTATAGCTATACTTCATCCGACACCCCAATATCCAGCGAACATATTTGGGCCAAATTTGGCAGTGTTGGTCCACAGCAAATTGATAGTGGAGGGAAGGCAAGACATCCAGCCATTGGGATTAATAGCGATGGAGATATATATATTGCCTATGCCCATTATAACTCGGGTTACAAACTAAATTACAAAAAATTTGATTCCACCGGATCAACCACAATAATTGATTCAACAACTATCGTCGAATCCACTGGCTACATAGGTAGCACTTCGATGGCCATAACTAGCAATGATAACGTTTATGTGGCTTCTATTGTCGGTGAAGCTGATCCTATTAACGGCCTAGACGGCTCACTAAGGGTTGATCATATCGCCGGCAGTGGAAGCGATGGAATAATCTTGAGTGAAACCTCCTCTGTAACATATTATAGTCCAACCCTGGTAGCTGATCATAACAACAATGTCATTCATCTTGTCTATGAAAAACAGAGCTCTTCCGGTTATGGCGTGTATTATAAATATTTAGATTTATCCACTGGCAACTGGTCAGATGAAACCACCATGATATCCCCCTCCTCATACCAAAAAGAACCGTCTGCAACTATAGACGAAAACGGCAATTTACACGTTGTTTATTGCAGCAATAGCGATAGTGTTTCCTACGTTTATAAAGATAATACTCCCCCCACCACCCCTGTCGTCGCAGAATTGGCCAACACAAACAAATATGGTACAGATCATAACTATGTCCGTTCAGCAAATCTTCAAGTTGTATGGTCCGAATCAACCGATGATCTTTCCGGTCTCGATTACTACGCAATCTTTGTAAATGGGGTATCGCTTGATGCAACTGACGCTTCTCATGCATATAAAACTGTATCAGTTACCAACGAAGGCTATAAGAGAATTACTGTCCGTGCCTACGACCATCAGGGCAACTATTCTACCGGGAATACTATCAACTGCTATGTGGACCTGACTTCTCCTGAAGTTACCGATTTAACTGTGGTAAAAAACGCGGATAACACCTTTAGTTTCGAAGCCAGTGTTTCCGATAATATCAGCGGGATTGAAACCGATCCCTCTTCCGGAGCAGATCCCTACCCGGTAACTCTATATTATCGTAGACCTTCTGATAGTCGTTCGTCATCTGAAGCCATGACTTATAATTCCGCCACAGGACACTGGGTAGCAACCGCCGCCATTGGGGAAAATAATGATACTGACATCGAAGGGTTAGTTGAAGGAGTTACCTATTCTTATTACGTTAAAGCTTACGATATTACCGAAAACAGTACCAATTCAGCAACAGCAACCTATTTATTTGACATCACCAGCCCCGAAGTAAATATCACTGCCCCAGCTGCTGGCTATTATAGAACCACTTCTTTTACTCTTACCGGAACGGCAACCGACTCTGGCAGCGGAATTAGCACTGGAAGTTGGATTACAGGCACCCAAATTCACTGGAAAATGAATCGCCCCGACGATCTTTTATCTGGGCTATTCTATACTAATTTTACAACCGCACCTACCTTTTCGACCAGTGACCACAAATATCATTATAGCGAAGCCCTTACCTGTAATGTGGAAGGAGCCTACACCGTTTACGTCAATGCTGTCGATATCAGAGGCAATACCGGCCAAGACGCGAGCACTTTTTGGGTAGATTTAACCGCCCCCGAAGTTAGCAACGTTATAGTTAACGGACTAAATATTGCTAGCGGATCCACTGTTTATACATCGGAAATTCCAGATGATTCTACTCGCAACATCCAAATATCTGCTACTGATAATATCAGCCTAGAATCAATTACTGTCACTGTTATGCATAATGGAGTAGCAGTTACTCCAAGTTCCTCAACCTATTCCGCCGGAGTTCAAACTATTAAACTTTCTTCTGTCGATGAAACCGCCCCTTATTTTATTACTGCCCGTGCCACCGATCGCGCCGGTAATGTTTCCACTCTTTTCCGAGGACAATTTGTTTACGATAACACTGATCCTGTAGTTGCCATCACCAGCCCGACCAGTGGAAGCGTATTTGGCACCAGCGAAGTTATCATAACTGGAACCTTTACCGAAACAAATATCAGTTCTATATCCGTGGAGGGCGTCGCAGCTACTTTATCGCTGGGCACTTTTATAGCCACCGTTGAAGGGTTAAGCGATGGAGAACACTCTTTATCTGCCATTGCCACTGATTTGGCAGGGAATCACCAAGAAAGTAGTGCTATTAGCATAACAGTTGATACAACCGCTCCCAGTATTTTGTCTGGCACCTATAACGAAAGTGCTTTTACCTTTAGCTATGACGTAAGCGACGATACTACCGGAACCACCTCTATTAGCTTAGTCCTCCTTAAAAGAGATGAAGCTACCCATGGTACTTCCAGTGTTTGGAACCCCTATAGCACACAATCAATTTATTCAGGGCGGGCAGATAATTCCATTGTTGATACTGTAGATGTTCCATTGCCAAATGGAAATTATCAGGCTTATATCCTTGCCACCGACGAAGCAGGCAATACCGCTTATCGCCTAACAGACACATTTTTAATTGGGTCTACTTTAAATGCATGGCTAAAATCGGTTGCCCCGACAATTAACAGCTATACCAATAGTATTCCAGCAATATATTTTTCGGCTGAAGCCAGCAACAATAACATTGCCAGCTATTTTTTAACAGTCGAAACCGTTGGCGGCACTACAGCCCCAAATTATTACTATTATAGTTGGTCAAAAGAAACTGATGACACAGAATATCATTGCGATATTCCATCAACTTCGCCTATGCCTTCCGGAAACTATCAGTCTACAATTTACGTATTTGACGCCAACGGGAATGAAGCCTCTGACAACATGACCTTTTCAGTTGACGCCGCCGTACCATCCATTGAAAGCAAGGTTATTACTATCGGCAGTTCAAAAGTAACCATTGAATGTAATGTGCTTGATTCCCAAACCTATGTCAAAAAATGCACCGTGAGAATGTATGACACTAACACTGGACTGTGGAAATCTGAAAAATCAGAAAGCTGGAACATTGATAGCTACGCTATCCCTTCAGCCTTAAGTAATGTTGTGTTCTCTGATTCATATTCCGTTTCATCTACCAGCACCTCTTCTTCTTATCTTAACGTTGGCCATACCTATAATTATTACTTCATCACAGAAGACCAGATTGGCAATAGTTCTACGGCTGAATCCGGTACATTTACAGTCACCTGGGAAATAACTGCAGCCGCTACAATCGAGACTCCTACCGCTACGATCGAGACTCCTACCGCTACGATCGAGACTCCTACTGCTACGATCGAGACTCCTACCGCTACGATCGAGACTCCTACCGCTACGATCGAGACTCCTACCGCTACAATCGAAGCTCCTACTGGCACCATCGAGAGCATTACACTTAGCGCCGTTTCAACCAGTATCAACGTAGGAGACAGTGTCGCCTTAACCTCCATTAACTATGGCAACATCGTTGAATCTGACATAACCTATACTTGGAGTGCTAGCGGCGGCACGGTTACCGGCAGCGGAAACACCGCTAGCTTTAGCGCTAATACTTATGGCACCTATACAGTAACAGTCAACGCCTCTGCCCGCGGGGGAACGGTTTCAGTCTCCAAAACCATTAATATCACCGTCAACCCAATTGTCGATAACATTAGAATTACTTCTTCTGCCAGCAGCATTACCGGCGCCGAAAATGCTTCCCTTACCGCCGTGATAATGGGACAAGCCACTTACGGCACTTCCAGCGACATCACCGCCTTAAAGGGCACCAGCCTTGTCTGGACTACTAACGGTGGAACAGTTGCCGGCAGCGGCTCTTTAGCTACTTTTACCGGCGGAACTACCGATGGCAATTACACCGTTACTGCCAGCATCAGTTCAGTTAACGGGACCTGCCCCATCAGCGTCAATGCTAACGGCCCAGTCATCTCGGCTACCAGTAACGGCAAAACAGTAGCCAATAGCTCAATTATCAGCGCCAATCCAGACATGTCATTTACTATGACCGATCTAAACGGGGTTGACGCTAGTAGCATCAGTGTAACAATCGATAGCGCGGCTGTTAGCAGCACAGCCCTTAAGGTTAGTGCCGTAGCTAGCGCAGCTGATTCGAGCGTAACTACCTATTCGGTGGCCTTTGATGATAGCTACGCCCTGTCAGCCGGAACCCATACCATAACAGTCAGCGCCAAAGATGCTGGTGGGTTACTAAATACAATTACCCTAACTGGCTTGCAAGTCTTCGATACCACCGCCATCGTCGGTATTCCGATGAATTACCCTAACCCGTTCAAGCCAGCACAAAACCAGACGACCACCATTAAGTACACCTTAACCGCCGATACCGACATGAAGATCATGATTTATGATATCACCGGCAAACAACAGTTCTCCACTCTCTGCACTGCGGGTAGCGAGGGAGGTAGAGCCGGAGCCAACTATGTAGTCTTCGACGGTAAAAACGCCTTCGGCACCACCTTGGGCAACGGAGTTTATTACTACTTCTTAATTAATGCCGGCAAAGTCATCGGCAAAGGCCAAATCGCCATCATCAACTAACCACTAAAATATTGCCTTAATTGCCATCAAGGGCCCTCACGGGCCCTTTTCCCTTCTCTTGCCCTCCCTTGCCCTCATTCCCAATGCAAGTTTTACCTCACTAATCCCGATAATACTTATGGAAGCCTGTAGTGTATATATAAATATGAAAAATAAAAATAAAAAATTGGTATTTGGTGCTTTATTTGTAACTTGTTTCTTGTTACTTGTTACTTGCACCGCCAACGCCACTACCACCGCCGACATCAGCAAAGTTTCCATCGGTGCTCGAGCCATGTCAATGGGTGGCGCCGGAGTAGCCGTTTCCGGCAATAATCCTTTTGTTAATCCTGCCGTCATCGCTAATACTGAAAACTGGGAATTAACCTCATTGTCCACCAAGATAAATGACTCAGTCGACTATAAACTCTTGAGTGGGAGTTATAAAACCCCTAAAGGCGTATTGGGATTAAGCTACGTTGGAGCAGCCTCCCCAGCTGGATATAACACTGTAGATGAGGCATCCTTAGCCACCGCCAGCGCCATGTACTATGGCTCTAGCGTAATTGCCCTTTCCTATGGGGTAAAATTAGGGGACCTAATGTCAACTTCCTCAAACATGGGAAATATGTTGGTGGGAGGAAACATAAAATATTTTAGCCAAGGCTTTTCTGGTGGTTCGGTTACCGATACTGGTTCGGGCGCCGGTCTTGATCTTGGTGTATTATTTGAAACCAACCCTAACTTTTCAGTTGGAGCAGAAGTACAAAACCTGGGCATCAACAGCATGACCTGGTCAACCAATTATTCTGAGTCACTCGCTTCCGTTGCCAAATTGGGTTGTGCCGGTAAAGTTTTAGATGGTAAAGTATTACTGGCCGGAGATATAGAATCTTCCCTCTCAGACGCAACCCCCGTTACAGCTCACCTAGGAGCAGAATGGAAACCAATCGCATTATTAGCCCTGCGTGCTGGTTTAGACCAAGCTGCGGTCGATGGTTCGGTCGCCACCAATTTATGCGCCGGGGTTGGAATTGATTATAAAGGCTTTCAAATTGATTTAGCCTACAAACAAGATTCCACTCTTGCCGAAAATTCTAATTTCTACCTTTCTTTCTCTTTTTCACCAGAAAATACTAAAAAAATTGTTGTAGCTCCAGTTGAAGTAAAACCAGCTAAAAAATTCGACTACCCCTATCAATCAATTAAGGCTGAGCCTTTAAAAACTGCCGCAAATCCAATCAATACTCGAGCCCAGGAATACTACCGCTCCATCGGCATGATTAAGTAGCTTTTTTCCCCTCCTTTTTTATGCTATAATTAAACCAGTTATAGGATCATAGAAAGGAGATTTTTCAGTGAAAAAGTATGCGCTTCTTTTGTTGTTAATTGTCCCCGTTTTTGTTTTTTCCGCTTCCTCTTGTGCTCCCAAATCGTCCGTTTCAAATCAAAAAGTTGTCGAAATGTGGGTCATGCCCAATTCGCTTGAACCCATCGCCGATCTCGAAAAATTATTAAAGCCTTTCGAAGAAAAAACTGGCATCAAAGTTAAAGTAACTTCAGTTGACTGGGGTTCCAGCTGGTCAAAAATTACTACTGCTGCCACCTCGGGGGATGTCCCGGATCTCGTTCAACTCGGTTCTACCTGGGTTTCAGCCATAACTGGTATGGGCGCCCTAGAAACCTTATCTGCCGAAGCAATCACCTCTTTTGGAGGGGCAAAAGCCTTTGTTCCAGTTGCTTGGAACACCTGTGGAATTGAAGGTTCGGGTAAAACCACCGCCGTTCCTTGGATCGTTGACGCCCGCGCCTTGTATGTACGTACCGACGTGCTAAATCAATCTAAGGTCAGTGTTAACGACCTTAGCAGCTGGGATTCATTTAAATCTTCCCTCAAGAAAGTTTTTGATGCCGATCTCGTAATTGAAGACCAGTCCATCGCTCCACTGGGCATTTCGGGTAAAAATGACTGGAATGTAATTCACTCTTTAGCCCCCTGGATCTGGATGGCTGGCGGTGATTTCCTTGGCCCTGACCGCAAAACCTGCGTGCTCGATAGCGATGCGGTTTTTGAAGGTATTTCTTACTACATCAGCTTAGTTAGAGAAAATTATGTCCCCATCGAGTACCTAGAGCTAAACACCGCTCAGGTTAGCGGCAATTTCAATAGCGGGGCTTGTGCCATGTATTTTGATGGTCCCTACGAAGTCAAAACCCTGACTCGCCCAGCGTCTGAAGGCGGAGCCCAAGGGTCGCTTACTTCCCGCAATTTCACCGTAATTGGATATCCCAAAGGTCCCAAGGGGCGCTGTACTTTTGTAGGTGGATCCAGCTTAGCTATTTTTAAAGATGGCAAAAATAAATCTGCTGCCCTAGAAGTAATCAAATATTTAACTTCTAAGACCGCCCAAGTTGAATACGCCAAAGTAACCGGATTTTTGCCGGCTAGATTAGACGCATTCTCGGACCCTTACTTTGCCAATGATCCCAACCGCAAGATTTTCAAAGATGCAGTTTTATACGGCCGAACTTATCCCGCCATTCCATCATGGGGATTACTCGAACCAGTCCTAACCCGCCGCTTAGGGATTATGTGGGATTATGTTACTTCTGGCGCAGAGTACAACCCGGAAAAAATTAGAGAACAGCTAAGACTGGCCAAAAAAGAAGTAGAACAGGTCTTAGCCCAACAATAAAAGGGGCTAGCGTATGTGCGGTATTTTTGGTTATATCGGCAATAAAGAAGCCGTCCCGTTTATTCTTGAAGGCTTAAAAAAACTCGAATACCGCGGGTACGATTCGGCCGGTATTGCCACCCTTCACAAGGGCAATGTTTTTATCAGTAAGTGTGCCGGTAAAATTGTTGATCTCGAAACCCTTCTCTCCCAAAAACCCATCAATGGATCAATTGGCATCGGCCACACCCGCTGGGCCACCCACGGTCGTCCCTCCGATGTTAATTCACATCCCCACGAAGATTGTAAAGGCAAAGTAGTGGTTGTCCATAACGGGATTATTGAAAATTATTTAGAACTACGGCGCGAATTATCCGAAAAAGGACATAAGTTCAAATCCACCACCGATACCGAGGTGCTCGCCCATTTAATTGAAGACAACTTGAACGGAAGCCTCTTAAAATCGGTTTCAAAGGCCCTCTCACAAATCCGCGGATCATATGCTCTAGCTGTTGTTTCAGAGCACGAGCCCGATAAAATAGTTATTGCGCGCAACGGCAGCCCCCTCATCGTTGGTTTTGGAGAGGACGAAACCTTTCTTTCCTCCGATATCCCAGCCATGCTCAAATACACCGGCAAAACTGTCCAAATGCAAAATGGCGAAATTGGCGAAGTAACCAATAAAAAAGCCAAATTTTACACCCTACAAGGGAAGCCAGTTGCCAAGAAAATTGAGCTTATTTCTTGGGATCCCGAATCGGCCGAAAAAGGCGGCTATTCCCACTTCATGCTCAAAGAAATCCACGAACAACCCAATGCTATCCGCAAAACAATTGAGGGCCGGGTTGAAGCCGACAGCCACAAAATCCATTTTGATGAATTAAATTTATCCGACGATGAAATCAAAAAAATTAATCGCATTGTCTTTACGGCTTGCGGTACTTCCTGGCATGCCGGTTTAATTGGAGAATACTTATTTGAACAATATGCCAAAATACCGGCTGAAGTCGAGTATGCTGCCGAATTTCGTTACCGCCAACCAGTGATCGATGATAAAACCCTGGTAATCGCTATCACCCAGTCTGGGGAAACGGCAGATACCCTGGGCGCCGTTTGGGAAGCCAAAGCCCAAAACGCCAAAGTTATCTCAATCTGTAATGTGGTTGGTTCTTCCATTGCCAGGGATTCGCATGGTGTGGTTTACACCAACGCAGGACCTGAAATTGGAGTAGCATCTACCAAAGCTTTTACCACCCAGGTAACCATTATTTATCTATTAGCAATTATGTTTGGAAAAAGAAAAGGGATTATTAGCGATACCATCGCCACCAAAATGATTATGGATTTAATTGAAGTCCCTTCAAAAATTGAATCCATTCTTTATCGTGAAAAAGAAATCGAAAAAATAGCTAATCGGATGAAAGATGCTACCAATGCCCTTTATCTGGGGCGCGGCAAAGGCTTCCCGATTGCCCTGGAAGGAGCCCTAAAGCTAAAAGAAGTGTCATACATCCATGCCGAAGGTTATCCCGCTGCCGAAATGAAACACGGGCCAATTGCCCTCATCGACCAACATATGCCGGTGGTAGTTTTGGCGCTGGCTGGCACCCGTTACGAAAAGATTTTGGGGAACATTGAAGAAGTCAAAGCCCGCGGCGGAATTGTTATTGCCATTGCAACCGAAAATGATAATTTGATCACCGAAAAAGCCGATGAAATATTTTCGATCCCGCAATGTTCCGAGCCAATTTCTCCCCTTTTAGCCGTCATTCCGCTTCAATTGCTGGCCTATTATATTGCCGTCAAACGCGGCTGCCATGTAGACCAGCCCCGCAATTTAGCCAAATCAGTTACAGTTGAATAGCTCCCCCAAAAATGTTATATTGACGCTACTATGGCTGTCCCTAGGTACTATTTAGCAGATAGTGGCGAGTTTGTAATTGAGAATTATAATCTGGCTCCCACCTTCTCTAGTTTCTTCCCCGGCATTGCCGGTTTATTTGGTTGTCCCATGTGGGTCTTTTACGCCAACCGCGGACAATGCATTACCTCGATGGGCGTACAGGACAAAGATGGAGCCATCCTCGAATTTCAACCCGCTAACAAAGCTTACCGGACAGTTGCCCTGCAAGGTTTCCGTACTTTTATAAAAGTTGACGGTAAATTTTACGAACCCTTCAGCGAACAGTCTCCTTATCCCAATAAAATGATAATCTCTCCTGCTGGGTTAAAGCTGGTGGAAGAAAATCCCAAATTAAAAATTAAAGTTGAAGTCAATTATTTTAATATCGTCAACCAATCCTTCCCCGGTCTTGCCCGGACAGTAACGATTACCAATTTGGACAGCAAAAAGAAAGAGATCGAAATTGTCGATGGGTTACCCGTCATGATCCCAGCCGGTTTTGGCAATGACCTCTTAAAGAAGATCTGCCAAACCATTGAGGCCTGGTGTTTAACCGAAAATTTAGAAAAAGACGTTCCTTTTTTTCGCCTTAAAGTAATGCCTTCAGACGAGGCAAAAACCAAACTAAATGAGAAAGGCAATTTCTACACTACTCTTGCTCTGCAAGGGAAAAAGCAGGTTCCGGTCTATTATGTGGTCAATCCAACCTGCATTTTTGGGGAAAATTCTAGTTTAGAATCACCAAAAGCTTTTATCAAAAATAAAACTTTCCAATGCCCTATCGGACAGCAAACCGAAGGTTGTATGCCTTCTGCTTTTTCATTGGTCATTGCTGATTTAAAAGCAAAAGAATCCATTAAAATCAATTCGCTGTTTGGCCAAGCCGAAAGTAGCGCCGCAGCTATTAAAATCCGAGAAAAAACAGCTAAGGGAGACTATTTTGAACAAAAATCTTGCGAGAATAAACAACTGATCGATAATCTCTGTTCCGCCATTAACACTCAAAGTGCTTCGCCAGCCTTTGACCAATATACCCGGCAAACCTTTTTGGACAATGTTATGCGGGGCGGCACTCCTATAGATCTTGGCGGAAAGATTATTTATGTTTACTATCGCAAACACGGTGACATGGAACGCGATTATAATGATTTCCGTTTAATGCCCACTTACTTCTCCCAGGGTAACGGCAATTATCGCGACGTCAACCAAAACCGTCGCAATGATATTTTCTTTAATCCCAACTTGGCCGAAGATAACATTGTCCGCTTCTTCAACTTGATCCAGCTTGATGGCTTCAACCCGCTAATTGTTTTGGGCAGCCAGTTTCGCATCAAATCAACCGCCGAAGCTGAGGCCCTTCTTAGCACTCACATCAAAAATCCTCTTCCGGAATTGGTGGGCAAAATCACCAACGCTTTTCTGCTCGGCAATTTATTAAAAGATTTTGAGCAGCTGGGGATAAAATATTCAACTTCTGTCCAAAAGTTTGCCAGTGACCTAATTAGCCAGGCTACCATGCATGATGAGGCCCAACATGGCGAAGGATTTTGGATCGATCACCCCTACTACAATACCGATCTTTTGGAAAGTTATGAATGCATCTACCCAGACAAAATACTCGAATTATTATTTTCAAAAAAAGTCTTTACCTTTTATGATAACGACCATTCTGTCGCCGGCCGCAGCGAAAAATACTCTCAATTAAATAACAAAATCCTCCAATTTGAAAGCGTCCGTTTTGATCCCACCAAAGCTGCCATTATCAATAGCCGCCCGTATGATAAAAACCGGGTACGCACCGATTTTGGGAAAGGGACTGTTTATAAAACTACTCTAATGGCCAAGATTATCGGCCTAATTGCTTGCAAAGCCGCCTCATTTGATGCTGAAGGCATTGGCCTTGAAATGGAAGCCGATAAACCGGATTGGTACGATGCTTTAAATGGACTTCCGGGATTGTTTGGATCATCATTGTCAGAAACTTTGGAATTAAAACGACTATGTCACTATGTCACTGGGTATTTAACGGAAGGGAAAGATGTTTCCTTGCCGATTGAAGTCAACGATTTTGTAGTCAAACTCCATGAAAAGCTAACTATACTAGATAATTTTAAATACTGGGATGCAGCCAATGACTTAAAAGAAGACTATCGAGAAAAGATAAAGCTCGGAGTTAGTGGCGAAGAAACGGCCGTCAGCCGTAAGCTATTAGCTGCCTTCGCACAATCCGTCGCTAACAAATGCTCGGCGGGCATTAAAAAATGCCTCTCAAAATACAACAACTATTACACTTATTTTATCAATGAAGTGATTAAGTTTGATGCTTCCAGTGAGCACAAAATAAGCATTCAGCAATTCAAACAAACTCCCCTCCCCCTTTTCTTGGAAGGGTTTGTCCATGCCCTTAAAGTTGAACAAGACAGGAAGATCTATAATTTAGTAAAATCTAGCCCTCTTTACGATGAACATCTCAAGATGTATAAAGTTAATTCTCCACTCAAAGATGCTCCGCTAGAAATTGGGCGTGCCCGAGTATTTACCCCCGGCTGGCTCGAAAACGAATCAATTTGGTTGCACATGGAATACAAGTATCTATTAGAATTACTCAAGGCCGGCATGTATGCCGAATTTTTCAAAGATTTCAAAGATACTTTAGTTCCCTTCATGGACCCCAAAACTTACAAACGCAATATTTTAGAAAACTCTTCTTTTATTGTTAGTAGCGCCAATCCCAATCTCGAAAACCACGGCCGTGGATTTGTTGCGCGCCTTTCCGGCGGAGCCGCTGAATTTATCGATATGTGGCTAATTATGACCTGTGGAAAAAAGATCTTCTCGCTAAACGCCAATGGCAAAATTTATTTCAAACTCTCCCCAATTCTCCCCAGTTGGCTCTTTAACCAGAAAGGGGAATTTTCATTTAACCTGCTTGGAACAATCCCCGTCACGTATATTAACAAAAAACAAAAAGACTCATTTGCTCCTGGGACGGCTGTTTCTTCCTATCAACTGACATTCTCCGATGGGAAAAAGATAACGATCGATGGTTCAATCATTAATGATCCGCAGGCTTCCCTTATTCGATCCAGAAAAATTAAGAAGATCGTTGCAACCATAAGCTAATGAAACGCGACATCTCAATTGATATTCTACGCGGCTTTGCCATTCTTACCATGGTAGCAGCTAATCTCTCCGCTTATGTTTTGCAAATGCCTCCCCCCCTGCTCTTTCGCTTTTATGGCACTTTTGCTGCCCCGATCTTTATCCTGCTCAGCGGCGGGATGGTTGGCCTTAAAGGCAAAGACTTGGACCGTGGATTTATTTACTACCTAAGAAGGGGCTCCCTAATCTTACTGGTTGCCGGTCTAATTGAATTGATTATCTGGCACGAAATTCCTTTTATGACGGTGGATGTATTATACTTGATCGGTCTGGCCATGCCGATAACATATTTGTTTTCCCACCTCAAAGATCGGCTAAAAACATTTATCATTTTAACAATTTTTGTCCTTTCTCCAGTATTACAAAGTTTATTAGGGTATCGCGAATCAATTAACGTAATTGTTAGCCTTGGGGCGATTAATCGCTGGTTAATTGACGGCTGGTTCCCAATATTCCCATGGATGGGATTTTGTTTTTTAGGGCCAGTCATCCTCCAGTTGCGGCAAAACAGTGAAACCAAATTTGGAAATCTGATGGCATTTTGGTCAGGCTTACTGTTCTTTTGCGGAGGAGCGGCTCTCTGGTTTTTTTATCCTGGAGCACTCTTAATCCGTGAAGGTTACAGTGAAATGTTTTATCCGCCCACCTTGGGATACATTGCAACTGCCATCGGAATAATCATCCTTTTATTCGCTCTGATTGACCGATGGGCAGGCATTTTTATTTTTCGTCCAATGCAATGGCTGGGAGAAGCCTCGCTTTTTTTCTATATTTTGCACCTTTGCGCCATCAAATATTACTTTAGCGTTTATTGGGCAGGGAAAGATTTTGATAATTTTACTTTAATCTACTTGGCATTTATTTTTGGATTAATCCTAATTGCTTTTGGCTTGAGGCAAATCAAAAACCAGTGGATAAACCGTCCAAAAATAGTGAAGTTTTTTATTGGCTAATCTATTTTTGCTTCGCGCAAATAGCGGGCAGCTTCTTCGGGAATAACCGTATTGATAAATATCCCCGACCCCATCTCAAAGCCGGCACTTTTACTCACTCGTGGAGTAATTTTAAAATGCCAATGATAATAGGTGAGGCCTTTTTCCTGGACCGGGGACGAAAACAAATTAAAATTATAATCGGGGCTATTAAGCGCAACTTTTAATTTTTTAAGGACGGTCTGCACAACCAAAGCCAGTTCCTTGCACATTCCTTCTGAAATTGAATCAAAGTCAGACGAGTGCTGCTTGGGCATAATAAATATCTCGAAAGGGGAATGGGAAGCATAGGGAGTAAAAGCCACAAAATTAGCATTTTCATAAATAATCCGCTTTTGCTGCTCTATTTCCTTGGCAATTAAACAACAGTATATACACTTGCCATATTCTTCATAATAGCGTTGGGCAACATTCACTTTTCTACGCAAAAGCATCGGGGTAATTGGCAAGGCTACCAGCTGCGAATGAGGATGCAAAAGGGAGGTCCCGGCATTAAACCCATAGTTTTTGAAAAGAACCACCGTTTCAAAGCGAGGATCAGCGGCCAGCAATTTATAACGCTGCAAATAGGCCAAAAACACCTCCTCAACCTGGGACAATTGCATATTCCAGAGGGCCTGCGAATGCTCGGGCGATTCAATAATTACTTCGTGCTGGCCATAGCCATCCATCGAAACAAAAAACTCATCTGCGACATTTCTTTGGTTACTCCCTTGCATGGTTAAGGCAGGAAATTGATTGGGAATGACCCTCACCCGCCAACCAGAAGAATTAGCCTTTGAGTTTACTTCTCTAAAAGCAAATACCTCCGGGGGGGTCTTGTCTTCATGCCCTGGACAAAAGGGACATTTTTGGGCAGTATCCATAGGATTACTGGGAGAAATATTTTTAAAATCTTCGGGTCGTTTTGCCCGCTCCGTAGCAATGATTACCCATTCTTCAAATAAAATGTTATAGCGCAGCTCGGACATACGTTGCGATTTTAGCATTTAAAAATGCTATAATCAAATTATGCTATCGCAAGATCAACTCCAAGAAGTATTAGCCACCTCTTTATCCCAAGGCGGCGACTTTGCTGACATCTTTATTGAAGAAACCAGCTCGACTACCATTGGCTGTGAAGACAATAAGATTGAGAAGATCCAGTCGGGAATTGAATCTGGTGCCGGCATTCGGGTTATAAATGGCAAAGAAATCTCCTATATCGCCAGCTCTGACACCAGTTTTGATAGTCTGCATAAAGCGGCTACTCATATTGCCAGTAGCGTTAATGGACAAAGCACGAGAAGAAAAATTGACCTTAAACCTCATCTTGGTAAAAGCGCAGAAGTAAGCCATGTCATTAGAAAACCCGAACAAGTTCCGATGGCTGAAAAAACCGCTCAAGTAGAATTACTCAACAAAACCGCTCGCTCGGTTAGCCCTTTAATTAAACAAGTCACCGCCCGCTACGCTGACTCAAACCAAGCGGTAACCATTGCTAATTCGGAAGGTCTCTACGTAGAAGACAATCGCGTTCATACCCGCTATTTTGTAAATGTCATTGCCCAAAAAGAAAACATTTTGCAAACCGGCTATGAAGCTCCCGGTGGAACCTGTGGTTTTGAATTATTTGAACACTATCTGCCAGAAAAAATGGCCATTAAAGCCGCCGAAAGAGCCGTCATGATGCTCGATGCTCCCCACGCCCCAGCTGGCAAAATGATGGTCGTCTTATCTTCTGAAGCTGGTGGCACCTTAATTCACGAAGCCTGCGGCCATGCCTTAGAATCTGACTTTATCATGAAAGGTACTTCCATCTTTGGTGGCAAAATTGAAACAAAGGTTGCTTCAGAACTGGTAACGGTAATTGACGATGGTACTCTGCACGGACGCTTTGGCTCGTTTTCTTTTGATGATGAAGGAACCCCGGCACAGAAAAATATTTTGATCGAAAATGGAATATTAAAAAGTTATATAACTGACAGATTCACTGCCAATATTGTTGGATTGAAACGGACAGGAAACGGCAGACGGGAAAGTTTTCGCACCAAGCCTCAACCACGGATGACTAATACCATAATCGCTCCTGGTGAAATGGATCCTAATGAAATTATCGCTTCAGTTAGGAACGGATTATTTGTAAAACGGATGGGCGGAGGACAAGTTAACGTTACCAACGGTGATTTTGTGTTTGAAATAAATGAGGGCTATTTAATTGAGAATGGTAAGATAAAACATCCCGTCCGCGGAGCTATCTTAACTGGCAATGGTCCTAAAATACTCAAAATTATTGATATGGTCGGCTCTGACTTAGGGTTTCAAACCGGGGTTTGTGGTAAATACGATCATGCCCCAGTTTCTGATGCACAACCAACTATTCGCATCCCCGAGATTATTGTGGGTGGACGAGTTTAACCTCTCTTGCTTTTACCCTAAGGCGTTGTGGTTGCACTAATAATGTTGCCAGTCGCCGCGCTAATCAGCACCGTACAATCACTCCCAGGGGCTTCCCCATAAACGATTCTCCATAGACCAATCCCTCCCGCGGGAGCGTTTAGTTTATACTGATAATTGAAGGCAGATGGATCTTTTCCGATTAACCATGCTTCAACAGTAGCACAATGATCCGCAATGTTTTTTGCGGTAGTACTATCTATATTCCAGACCTCAACTGTTCTATTAAGACTTGACGCAAAGTCACTATAGGCTGTTTCATACGGCGGGCCAAAAAGTCGCCCTATAAGGCTTGCATCACGATTGACCAAAATAACTTCAAAGGTGATTCCATAATAGCAATAGGCCCATCCCACCGTTTCTGGCGAGGCCGTTCCATCTGAAAGTGCGTTAGTGTTTTGAACATAACAGCCAATAAAATGAGCCTCAGGAGAAGCGAATGCTTCAGGAGTTCCATTCGTGAAACAATACCTAGCACCACCCAAAGCAAACGTTGTCGTGGTAGTGGAAGTGGAGGTTACAGTCGTAGTCGTTGACCCTGCTGTTGTCGTGGTCGTTGACCCTGCTGTTGTCGTGGTCGTTGATGTAACTGTCGTGCTAGTGGTTGACGCGACAGTTGAAGTCGTGGTTGGAGTTACTGTCGTGGTAGTTGATGCTTCTGTGGTAGTGGTGGTTGACGTAGTTGATTCAACATACTTTTGAGCACAGCCAAAACTAAAGAGAAAGAAACAAGATGCAAGAGACAAGACACAAAGTGACAAAGAAACATAGTGCTTATTTTTCATATTCTCCTCCATCAACCGCTAGCTATTATAGCATGCGATTTAATATTTGAGTAATGATAGTTGCCTGATTTAGCACAAAGAAATGTAGTCCCGGCACATTATTTTGGCGCAATTCGAGGCATTGTTTGACTGCTTGTTCGATTCCAATTGCTATAATAGCATTGGGTTCTTCTTTATGTCTTTCTAATTTGTTCAATAAATCTAACGGTATGCTAGCACCGCAAGTTTGCGTCATTTTAAAAATTGATTTATAACTGGTAATCGGCATTATGCCCGGGACAATTGGAACGGTAATTCCCATTTTTCGGCATTTATCTACAAAAGTAAAGTATTTTTGATTATCGAAAAATAATTGGGTAACAATATAATCTGCCCCGGCATCCACTTTAGTTTTTAGATGCAAAATGTCCTCATCTAGGTTCTTGGCTTCGGGATGTTTTTCGGGATAACCGGCAACCCCGACACAAATTTTGGGTTGTTCATTTTTAATAAGTGCAACCAAATCACTGGCATACTTAAATCCATTGGGCACTGGAGAAAAGTTTTCCTTTCCTTCTGGCGGATCTCCCCTTAAAGCTAATATATTTTCGATTCTTAGACTTTTTAATTCCCTCAGCTTTCCGATAATCCCTTTTTTATCGTCCGCCACACATGTCAGATGTGCCACTGGCTCAATTTTAAAATCATTTTTCATCTTCCCCACCCAATGAAATGATTTCTCTTGGTTTGTTCCTAGCGCTCCATAAGTAACCGCCACATAATCAGGCGAGAAGGATTTTAATTGATTAACTACAGCAAACAAATGTTCTTCTTGTTCCACGTTCTTAGGGGGGAAAAACTCAAACGATAAAGTTTGCTTGCCGCTTTTTAGAAGATCGATAATTCTCATTGATCTAGTATTTGTATTTCTTCCGGACTGGGTTGTGTTTGCGCCAGTGGTTTCATATGCGGAAAAGGAATTACGTCGCGAATCGATGGCTGTCCGGTTAACAGCATCACTAAACGATCAATCCCAACCCCTAACCCACCAGTCGGAGGCATCCCGTATTCCAGGGCGCGCAAGAAATCTTCATCCATCGACTCGGCTTCAGTATCGCCAGCCGCCTTTAATTCGGCCTGCTTATTAAAACGCTCGCGCTGATCAATTGGATCATTGAGCTCAGAAAATGCGTTAGCTAATTCCATACCGGCAATAATCAATTCAAAGCGCTCAACCTGCCCAGCATTGTCTCTATGTTTCTTGGCTAGAGGCGAGGTTTCGATAGGATGATCGATAATAAAAGTCGGTTGGCGCAAGGTTGCTTCCACAAATTTATCGTATAGCAAATTAATAATTTTACCAATCCCAATTTCTTCATAGCCTTCAATCCCTTTTTCTTTGGCTACCAAACGGATTTCGGCTTCACTTTTTCCAGCAATCATCACTCCGGCCTCGGCCAGAGCATCCATCAGAGAAATTCTTTTCCAGGGAGGAGCCAAATTAATTTTTTCACCCTTAAATTCAATTTCAAGTGAGCCATTATTGGTCGCTTTAGCCGCGGCAATAATTAAATCTTCGGTCAGTTGCATAATGTCGTTATAATCTGCATATGCCTGATAGATTTCAATGATAGTAAACTCGGGGTTGTGTTTATATGATATTCCTTCATTGCGAAAAACACGGCCAATCTCAAATACTTTCTCAAAACCTCCAACAACTAGCCTTTTCAAATATAATTCGGGAGCAATACGCAAAAAGAGCGGCATATTAAGGGCCCCGTGAAAGGTCTCAAACGGCTTTGCCGCCGCTCCACCCTGCAGCATATTAAGAATCGGGGTTTCCACTTCCAAGAAACCTTTTTCCTCCAATATTTTACGAATCAAAGAAACAATTTTACTCCGTTTAACAAAAACCGCCTTAACTTCTGGATTAACCATAAGGTCAACATAGCGTTCGCGATAGCGAATTTCTTTATCGGTTAACCCGTGCCATTTTTCGGGCAAGGGATGCAGGGATTTACAAAGGATTTCAAACTCTAGGGCTCGAACAGTAACTTCCCCTGTCTTGGTTTTAAAAACATGGCCTTTTACGCCAATAATATCTCCCATGTCCAGCTTACTATAGATTTCATATTTATCAGCGCCAATGATATCCTGTCTGGCATAAATCTGGATTCTTCCCGAATCATCCTGTAGGGTAGCAAAAGAAGCTTTGCCGTGTCCCCGCTTGGTCATAATTCGGCCGGCAATCGAGACAATTTCCGAGCTTTCTTCGCCTTCTTTTAACTCTTTAAATTTATCAAGCAGCTGCGCAGCACAATGCGTTTTGTTGTAAGTATAAGGAAAAGGATTTATCCCCTTGGCTTTAAGTTCGTTTAATTTCTCAAGACGAACCTTTATCAATTCATTAAGTTCTTCGCTCATTTCAGTGTTTCCCCTATCATCCGTAGTCCCTTCAGTGTCAATTCTGTATCTATTCTATCAACAACCGTCGTATACTTGCAAACCAGTCGAGCTAGCCCTCCCGTTGCAATTACTTTTTTTTCTTTCCCCAATCTCCCCACCATCCCATCCACCATAGCAGCATAGCCATAGACTAACCCGCTTTGCATGGCAGAAATAGTATCGTGCCCAACAATATTTTTGGGCGCTTTAAGTTCGATCTGGGGCAATTTAGCAGTCTTCGTATGCAAAGCATCCCTTGCCATAGTAATCCCCGGTGCAATTGCTCCGCCCAGATATTCTCCCTTGGCCGAAATAAGGTCAAAAGTAGTAGCCGTGCCAAAATCTACCACAATCACCGGCCCACCATATATTTTATAGGCAGCCAAGGCGTCCACTACCCGGTCAGCCCCTATCTCGTTTAATTTGCGCAGCTTTATATTTAGGCCTTTGATATTTTTAGCAGTTACAAAATACGGTTGAATCCCAAATTTCCTAATTAGCTGTTCTTTCAGTTTTTTATCAACTTGGGGAACTACGCTCGCAATAATAACAGCCGAAATCTTGGCTTTAATCGCGGGTATTTTAAAATCTATGGTCTCACAGCGCCAGGTTTTAACCATCTTTTTGCCGTTATACAGCCCAAAAACAATATTCGAGTTCCCAACATCTATCGCTAAAAGCATTTTTTAAGTATAACAATAAATAGATGAATTGGCTAGAAAAACCCGCAGAGAAATGGGGGAATTGGAGGTGAGAGGTGGGTTAGGAAATGGGATGTGGGTTATGAGAAATTATCTAACGTCTTTTCCCACTTCCAACTTCATACTTCTTATCTCACTTCTCATTTCTGATTACCCCACTTCATTCAGCTAGGATATCCTGACGAACCTTTGCCATCATCCGCATGTAGAAGCGTAGGTTATGGATGGTCAAAAGATGCATCGATAGAATTTCGCGAGCCCAAAAGAGATGGCGAATATAAGCTTTGGTAAAATTCTTGCAAGCATAACAATCACATTCCGGGTCAATCGGGGTAAAATCCTTTTCGAAACGGGCTTGGCGGATATTAATATTCCCTTCATAAGTTAAAAAGGCTCCGTGACGGGCCAAACGGGTAGGGATAACACAATCAAACATATCGATTCCCCGCTCAACCGCCCCTAATATATCAGAAGGAAACCCTACTCCCATTAAATAATGCGGGGCTTCTTCCGGTAAAATTTCTGCTAAAACCTCTAGCATGGCAAACATATCCGCTTGTGGCTCTCCAACCGATAATCCTCCGATAGCATAACCTGGAAATCCAATTTCCACGATTTCTTTTGCGGATTGCTGGCGCAGGTCTTTGAATGTGCTTCCCTGTATTATTCCAAATAACGCCTCATTTCCTATTTTCGATTTTCTATTTTCTACTATCCACTTTCTTGCCTCCCCCTCCCATCTAGTCGTCCTTTCCACAGCCTCCCTAGCCTGGCTTTTACTGCACGGGTGAGGAACACATTCATCAAGTGGCATCATAATGTCGGATCCTAAAGCGGATTGGATTTCCAAAACTGATTGCGGGGTTAATAAGTGTTTCTTGCCGTCAATGTGCGAAGTAAACTCCACTCCTTCATCCATAATTTTGCGCATATGCGCCAATGAGAACACCTGAAAACCACCCGAATCGGTCAAAATTGGTTTATCCCAAGCCATAAACTTGTGTAATCCGCCAGCTTCTTTGATTAAGTCTGGTCCGGGTCGGAGATTAAGATGATAAGTATTGCCGAGAATAATTTCAGCCCCAATTTCATGCAGCTCTCGTGGAGCCATGGTCTTAACCGATGCTTGGGTGCCAACTGGCATAAAAACAGGGGTGTTAATTTCGCCATGTTCCGTATAAATCTTGCCAACACGGGCTTTAGATTTCTTGGATTTTTTGATGATTTCAAAGCTAAAAGCCATAGATGATTATAACATTCGATTGAGAAATCTTCACCAAAAGGATCTATATATGGTTTTACAAAGTATATTTAATAATTAGATTCTTCCAACAATTGCTTCCAGCATTCTACAAATTAATCCAAACTTTTGTTCCAATTGATTCTCTAAAGCATCAATATTTCCTGTCACAAGGTCTTGGGAGTCAAATAACTTTCCCAATAAATCCCCTTCCCCGCCTGCTGAACAGTTCTTAGTAGCCGTTTGGCAAACACTTTCAATAAAAACCGTTTTCCCTGCCGCCGCAATTCTTTCGTGAAAATGATACATTTCTGCCACAATTTGATCAAATTTAATTTTGGGACACTCCCCATTATAGCTTAAAAGCCAAACCGCAACTTCACCGACAAAGCGTTCTTTGTCGTATTTGGGGGATAATAGGTTTTCTGGCAAATCACTCTGATAAATACCATCAAAAATTCCTCTTAACAAAGAAGAACATATTGCCGGATCATCAAATAGGCATGGTCGGTTTTTTTCAACTCCTCTTATCAATTGACCTAGTTCTCGAGGGAGTGCCGTTTCAATTGAGCCATTCACTCTTGTCCTAGCCATGCTCCAATCAGTTTCTCTTCCTTTGATTAACTTAATTTGTGTTTTGATAAAATTAGATCCAACTAAATGGGCATACTTTTGCAAATTTTGTACTTTATCAAAATTTAGCACTGCCTTTAATCCCCCGGGTCTTGATACTTTTGTTACTGTCATAATTTACCCTCCAATTAAAATCACTTATCCTACATGTACACTTCGTTAAGTAATGCCAGAAATTTCAATATACTACATAATCAACATCGCATCGCCGAAGGAAAAAAAGCGATATTGCTGCTGGATGGCTTCTTCATAAGCACGGAGGATAAAATCCCGCCCCGCAAAAGCCGAGACAAGCATGATTAAAGTGGATTTCGGCCAGTGAAAGTTAGTGATAATGGCGTCAACAACTTTAAACTTATACCCCGGGTAAATGAAGATGTTAGTTTCGCCCTTCACCTCCCCTTCGTGACTTAGTGCCTTCGTGTTCATCCCCTTCCCCCAAGATTCCAAAGCTCTAACACTCGTCGTCCCCACCGCAATCACTCGCTTAGCTTTTCTCACCGCTTCGATTGTCTCTGTAGATACCTCAAAAGACTCATAATACATCTTGTGCTCTTCAATATTCTCAGCATATACCGGCTTAAAAGTAGCTAATCCCGTGTGAAGCGTAACATAGGCAATTTGAACGCCTTTGTCTTTGATTTTTTCGAGTAGTTCCGGCGTAAAGTGTAGCCCAGCGGTCGGCGCCGCGGCAGCGCCTTCTTCCCGCGCATAAACCGTTTGGTACCTATTGTCTATTATCGATTTTCTACTTGCTCCGAGCGAAGTCGAGGAGCTGTCTACTTTCTTCTCAATGTACGGCGGCAGCGGAACCTCACCAAGTCTGTGAACAATTTCCCAAAAATCACCTTTAGCTTCAAATTGAATAATTTGCTCGCCGCTTTCCGTCTTTTCCAGCACAGTACCAACTAATTCTCTATCGCCGAAGATAACTTTTGAGCCAATACTTAAGCGTTTCCCAGGTTTAACCAAACACTCCCAAATTTGGGACAGCGAGTTTGGAGATTGGAGTATGGAGTTTGGAGTTTCGGACCCAGCGCTCAATTTCCTACTAACGAGTAAAACTTCAATTCTCCCTACTCCCAACTCCTTTCTCCCAACTAAGTTTGCTGGAATAACCTTGGTATCATTTAAGACAAGAAGATCCCCTGGCTCCAAATAGTCAATCACTTGAAAAAACAGACGGTGCTCAATCGTTTGTTTGTCTCGATTCAATACCATCAAGCGCGAATGGTCCCTCTTTTCAGCCGGTTGGTGGGCGATTAATTCATCCGGAAATTTAAAATCAAAATCAGCGGTTTTCATCGAAATAATAATAACATAATTTTTCAAGAATAATGAAATTTTGTCAAATACATACGATAGATACATAAGGGAAAACTACCAAAATGGCACAACCAAATAATAGCTTTAATAAATCAGCAAACAGCTGGAAAAATTCCAAGAAAAACCTTGGCTCTGGCCAAGGTAGCAATTCGGGCGGAGAATATCAAAAATTCCTCGAATTCCTCGATAGCTCTGGTAATTCTGATTACGTCCGCAAAAAAATAACCCAAATCGAATCCCTAAAAAAGTCAGATTCCAATCCTAGCTAAAATACGCTATAATAATACCCATGTACCGACCTGAAATCAAAGTTCTCGATTGCACCATCCGCGATGGCGGGCTGATTAACGAACATCTATTTGAAGATAAATTTGTTCGGGCGGTCTATTCTGCAATTTGTGCTGCCGGCGTAGACTATGTTGAACTGGGTTATCGCGCTTCTGCTAAATACTTTTCGGCGGAAAAATACGGCAAAGCCAAATTCTGCACCGAAGACTTCCTGCGCAGAGTAACCGAGGGAGTCAGCGGCAACACCAAAATATCCACCATGGTCGATATTGGCCGGGTTGAGCCAGAAGATATTCCACAGAAAAAAGACAGCGTGGTCAGCATGATGCGCGTGGCCTGCTATGTAAAAGATATTGATAAAGCCATTGCTTTAGTTAAACAATGCGCCGATAAGGGCTATGAGACTACGGTTAACATTATGGCTATTTCTACTGCCCTCGAACCCGACCTTGAAGAAGGGCTGGTTCAATTATCTAATGCTCCATTAAAAGCAGTTTACGTGGTTGATAGTTTTGGTTCTTTGTTTTCTGAACAAATTCACTACCTGGTTGCCTTATACGCTAAACATTTAAAACCCAAAGGAATTGAAGTTGGCATTCATGCCCACAACAACCAACAATTGGGCTTTGCTAATACTATCGAAGCCATCCGCAAAGGGGCCAATTTCCTAGATGCTACTATTTTTGGACTAGGAAGGGCCGCCGGCAATTGCCCACTTGAATTATTACTGGCTTTCCTCAAAAATCCCAAATTCAAACTTGATCCGATCTTAGAAGTTATTGAAAAGGAGTTTTTGCCTCTGCAGAAAACGATGGAATGGGGCTATATTATTCCTCATATGATTACCGGGATTTTAAACCAACATCCGCGGGCTGCCATTGCTTTGCGTAACGGTCCCAACAAAGATAAATATGCCGACTTCTATCGCTCGCTAGTAAATAATGACGTTGAGTTAGCCTAAAGAATCGGGGCATGGCCCAGTCCCGATGTACACAATAAATATAATAATATAGAAACATCGGGATCCCGAATCATTTAAATATATAGTGGTAATCGGGACTTGGTCTAAGGCGTAAAATTGTGTATTATGTGTATGTACTTGAAAGTCAGAAAGATGGTCGCTATTATGTTGGGGCAACAGCGGATATTAAAGACCGGCTAAAAAGGCATAATGCGGGTGAAACAAAAAGCACTAAGCCGTATTTGCCATACAAAATCGTCCATATTGAGACGTTTTCATCCCTTAGTACAGCTAGGAAAAGGGAAACTGAAATAAAGAAGCGAAAAAGTCGCAAATATATTGACAATTTAATAGCTAAGTAACAAAAAAATCGGGGCATGGCCCAGCTTGGTCTAAGGCGCTACCTTGGGGTGGTAGAGATCGTGGGTTCAAATCCCGCTGCCCCGATTTTTTACCTTCGCCAAATAATGTTGAGCAAAAAAGTTAACACCAAACTAACAATAACCATGGTGGTTATTGGGAAAAAGATCGTTAGTCCTTCGCGTTTATAAACAATATCTCCAGGCAGCCTACCAAACCATGGGACCTTAGCCGCTAGAATAAAAAATGCGCCAATTAGAACTAGGATAATCCCAATATATAGAAGCATCCGGCCAATTGATTCAACTGCCACTTAATTAATCCTTTAAAGCAAAGCGGATCGGCACTTCCAAACAACTAGCAATTCCTGCCCCACCCTGCGTTGCGGCGCTAAATTTCCATTGGGCCACCGCATTAACGGCGGCTGCATCAATGGCTGAAACACCGGAAGAAGTTTTCACTTCTACTTTGTCGGCTGAACCGGAACTTCCAATATAGACCGCCAATAAAGTGGTCCCAATTTTACTTTGTTCTATAGCTGTCATAGGATATGCTGGCAAAAATTGGCAAATAATTTTAGGTGGGAGTATCGGAAGAGGACTTATTGCTTTTGGAAGTGGTGCGGGAGAGACCTCCGCCTTCGTTGCCGTCTCTACCTTCGCCACCCTAATTGCCCTTACTTGCCCGCCCGTTGCCATCTCCCCCATAAAAACGGGGACATTCGCCTGTTTCACTTGTGCAATAGGCTTAACCAAAATTAAACTGCCAACTAAAGCAACCGTTAAAGCCAACAAAACATTAACTAAACTCAATTTGTTTTCTTGCATAATAATCTCCTATGAATATTATATGTTTCAAAAGGTTTCGAGATGTTTCGTTAGGTTTCGATCGGGAGGTTGCGGTAAGTTGCAACCTTTCACAACTTACCGCAACCTTACACAACATCCCGGAACCTCTTCCCCATTATTCTATTACAAATTATAGCTAAAGCCAACATTACAACTTCGGCCGGGCATAGGATATGTCGCTGTTTCTTGATAACCTCCGTTAAAAAGATTTTCCAAATCAATCTTTATTGTCCACTTTCCAATTGATTTCGTCAGCACCAGATCAACTACCGTATAGCCATCGAGCCTATTTATATTAGCTGCATCAGTAAAACGCTCCCCAACATTTTTGATTATCAGATTTAAATCGTCCCCTTCTTGAATTTCATATCTTAGTCCGGCATTAATCTGGGTTTGAGGATGATAGGTTAAATACTTATCAGTAGCAACATCTTTGGCAGATTGAAGGTTTAAATTAATAAAAGTATTCAGGCTTTCATAAATTGACCGCCTATAATCAAATTCAATCCCCTGGATATTGGCCGAAGAAACATTTGAAGGCGTCCAATACTCATCCACTAGAGAAGTTGCCGTGTTAGCCCACTGGATCATGTCCGCAATACAACTCGAAAAATAAGTCATTCTAACCGATGTATGCAAATCAAGTTTTTTCTCAAGCGTAAAATCAATGGTTTGTGCAGTTTCTGGCCTTATATTTGGGTTCCCTTCTGAAGTCCCAACCCCCCCCTGCCAGGTCGGATATGTACTGCTGGTCCAATAAAGATCGTTCATGGTTGGGGCCCGGAATGAAGACCCCCATGAGGCTTTGAGTAATAAATCAGAGAAAAGGCCTAAGACAAAGCCAATACGAGGGTTAAAGTGATCCTGATAGACAGCATTAGCATCTTCTCTCCCCCCTAATACAATATTCAAATTATCCAGCAACATTATTTCGTCCTGCAAATATAGCGCTTGATTGTTTATTAAGTGGATACCAGAATTGGTGCTATTACTATTATCTCCTCTTAATTCAATTCCTAAAATAAAATTATGAATTGCTGCCAGTCCAAAAGATTTTTGAATATCAAAAATTGAAGTTAGGGAATTATGGGTATCATTTGACCAGGCATCCTGATTGCGCATTTCAAGAATAGATTGTGAAAAAGTAGCCTTTAATCCGGCTTCCGCCAGCTGGCATTTAATATCATAAAATAGATTATTATCGGTTAACCTAGAAAGAGTAGTCGCATTGGCAACTCCCTTATCATCATTATACTTTTTGATTCCCGCTTCAAGATTGGCTTTTCCCAAATTGCCTGAGAAACGCAGGTTAATATCTTGCGCATTATAATCATTGTTGGGCAAAAATCCAACCGTGCCAACCGACGATGCCGAGAAATAATAATGTGGTCCCTGGCCACTAATTGCCAAATTGTGGGTTGAAAAACTCCCGTAATTAGCAGAAAAGTTTATGCTCCGATCCTCTTCTGGTTTGCGGGTAATAATATTTATTACCCCGCCTACCGCATCTGCCCCATAAAGAGCAGTAAGGGGAGCTTTTACAATTTCAATTTTTTCAACGTCGGTTAGTAAAACTGATCCCAAGTCAAATGACCCAAGGGTTGGGGAATTAATCCGATTACCGTTTAATAGAATTAAAACTTGTTGGTTAGTAGAGCCTCTTAACGAGGTTGAGATTTGTGAATTTAATCCACCATTTGATTTTACAAATATCCCTGAAACTGGACGAAGGATATCCCCTAATTTTACCGCTCCAGAATTTTCGATATCTTTTCGGGTAATAACTTCTGTATCCCAAGGAGATTGGTCTTTTAAATGCGCTCTTTTTACTGCCGTCACGACAACCTCATCAGCATAAAAGCGGGGAACTTCATCGGCGAGAACTGAGGTAGGAATTAACAATACTAGAAGAAAAAACCTGATAACCAGATAACCAGATCCCCTGATCCCCGTGACTTCTTTACGCATCTCTATACTCCTCTTTGCTAAAGTATAGAGCTTTCGGGATAACTCTTTTCCGCCTAGGTAGGATTAGAACCTACTAGTTAACTACTCTCTCTCCCGCTGAGCTTCTTGGCCGGAAATTACGATTACGATTTCACCTTTAACCGCTTTTGTCTTAAAGTATTCTAGCACTTCTTGGGCTGACCCGCGAACGATCTCTTCAAACTTTTTGGTCAGCTCACGGCAAACAGCCAACGGCCGGCTACCAAAAATATTTTTAATCTCATCCAGCGTTTTTAACAGACGAAAAGGCGATTCGTAAATAATAATAGTTCGATCTTCTTTGGATAAAGCACTTAAGGCTTTTCGTTTTTTCCCCGGCTTCTTTTGCAAGAAACCTTCAAACACAAAACGATCAGTCGGTAATCCCGCAGCAGATAATGCAGCAATTACGGCCGATGGTCCGGGGATAGGTTCAACCCTAATCCCCTGCTCTGCCGCCACTTTGATTAATTCGTAACCAGGGTCAGAGATCCCGGGAGTCCCAGAATCCGAAACCAAAGCAATTTTTTTCCCTTGCTTTAGCAAATCAACAATATGCTGCGTTTTAGCTTTGATGTTAAATTTATGATATGAAGTAAGAGGAGTATGGATTTGATAGCGATCGAGCAATATTTTGGTCTGACGGGTGTCTTCGGCGGCAATCAAATCAACTTCGGATAGGATTCTTATGGCACGATAAGTAATATCTTCTAAATTTCCAATCGGGGTAGCAACAATAAAAAGGGATGACATCTAGCACTAAATCTCTAGCATTGGATCAGTTGGCCGAGCAGCCAAAAAAGGTTGTGGTTCAACCGTCGTCGACTCAACCTCAACAATTATTTCTTCTATACTATTACTAACATTCTCCTCCTGCCCTCGTTCCTCTTCCCTTGCCCTTCCTTGCCCTCCCTTGCCGTCTTCGTCCCCACAAACCCTAACTCTCCCACTATAAGATGCCCCATCCTCAATTACAATCTTTCCGCCCACCAGATCTCCAGTTACTTTGCCTGATTTGGTGATTTCTAAAACATGCTCCGCCACAATATTGCCTTCCACTTTTCCCGAAACAATTACATGACCACCCCGAATCTCTCCGCTTACTTTGCTGCCGGGAGAAAGAATTAATTCCCCTCCAACCTGAATTTTTCCCTCAAATTCTCCACTAATGCTAACTCCACCGGAAGAATAAATTTCCCCTTTTAATTTGGCTTTATTGCCAATGATGGTATCAACCGGACCGTGGTTAAGTGATTTTTTTTCTGCATCCATTCCAAAAAATGCCATCTTATTGCCTCTCAGTAACTCGGCTAGCTGATAAAATACTCAGATTTAGAAAAGCCATGGGATTAATTGGACGTCCATCCCGTTTAACTTCATAGTGAACATGCGGACCAGTAGAATAACCAGTAGTTCCAACATAGCAAATAACTTGGCCCTTCTTTACTTTTTGCCCAACACTAACAGCAAAAGCAGAATTATGGCCATAAAGAGTAGATAAACCGCGACCATGGTTAATTACCACCGTTTTCCCATAACCTCGCTCCCAGCCCGCCATCGATACTACTCCGTCGGCCGTACAACGCACCGGAGCTCCATAGCTGGCAGTAATATCAAGCCCAGCATGAAAACCGCGCCAGGGAATAATGCGATAACCAAAATAGGAAACAACCTGCCCGTAGATTGGCCAGGTTGAAGGGGTAACTGCAAAATGGTCACGCACATCCTTCACCCAGGCCTTCATTTCGGCATAGCTTTTTTTGCGTTCGGCCAAAAGGGCATTCGCTATTTTCAAATCCTCTTTAATCGCCTGAGCTTTATTTACTGGGGGAACAGAACTATGATCGTCTAAATCCAAAGACAGATTAACCTTGGTTTTCCAGCTCCTAAGGCCCAACATCTGGCGAAGTTGATTATCTTCTTCTACCAGTTCGTTAATTGCTTTGTGGACTTGCAGAGTTTTATTGGAAAAAGAGTCGATTAGGGCTTTCTGCTCTCGGTTTTTGGCGATGGTACTGCCATAGTTGACCAATTTTCGGGACAGATGGGTAGTGTAGATAAAGGATCCCCCCACAATAAGGACAAGACAAATCACTCCCGCAATTGCCGCTTGTAGCCACTGAACTGGAATTTTTAAGGAAAAAGCGGCTCCGCTGGCATCGTGAGGGACTAACATGAAGGTGTAGTACCGTTGCTTCTTAGGCTGTTTTTCTATAGCCATACATCAAGTATAACAACCGGCAAGGAGCCAAGTCAACCCCTAGGAGAGCAAAATCTGGATCTGGCGACCGGGATCCCGGCTAGTTAGCAGACTTTCACCTACCAAAATCCCATCTACCCCAACCAGCTTTAGACGCTGGATGTCGTTTTGGGTCTTTATCCCACTTTCGCTGACCACCAATCGGTCGCTCAGCCGAGGAAACTGCTTTAACAGGTTAATGGTTGTATTTAAGTTAACCTGGAGGGTATCTAAATCCCGATTGTTAATACCAATGACCTTTGCCTCAGTCTTCAGAGCTCGCTTAACTTCCTCCGCATTATGCACCTCAACTAGGGCTTGCATGCCCAGCTTACGAACTAAAGCCAGTAAACTCACCAGTTCACCATCTTTTAATATTCTAACAATTAATAAAACGGCATCGGCCCCCGCCAGGCGAGCTTCATATACTTGAGACTCATCAATAATAAAGTCCTTTCGAAGAGTCGGTAGCCCAACCGCCTTGCGAACGGCCATTAAATCTTGCAACTTTCCCTGAAAATACTTCTGGTCGGTTAGAATAGAGATGGCAGAAGCCCCCGCCTTGGCATACCCCTTTGCCAAGCCAACCGGTTTGTATTGTTGCCGGATTATTCCGCGCGAAGGAGAAGCCTTTTTAACTTCAGCAATAAAAGCCAACTGCCCTTTTTTAAATATATTTAAGAAGTTACGGGGCTTAGGGGATTTCTTTAGCAGTTTTCTGAGATCCTGCTTGCTCTGGCAAAGCTTTAGGGTGGTTACTTCCTGACGTTTATTAAAAATAATTTCATCGAGTAGCATGCAGACCAATATACACTAAGATGGATAGAATGTGAAGCGAAGCGCTATTTTCTTTTCTTTTCCCAAAATAAGACCAGCGGACTGGCAATACAAATCGATGAATAAGCTCCAAAAATAAAACCAATCAATAGAGTCAACATAAAGTCGCGTAAGGTTGCTCCGCCAAAGATCAGGACGGCTAATGCAGTAATAACCACCGTTAAAACCGTATTAATCGAGCGAGCCATGGTTTCAGAAATGCTAATATTGATTATTTCGGTAAACTTCATCTTTTTGCCGGCATATTTCTTGTTATTTTCGCGAATGCGGTCAAAAATAATGATAGTATCATTAATCGAGTAACCCATTATGGTCAAAATCGCCGCTACAAAGGGTGTTTCAACATTACGCCAAAACAAGGCAGTAAATCCAATAATAATAATTGTATCGTGGTAAAGAGCCAGCAATGCTGCCATGGCATAACTAAACTCGAAACGAATAGAAACATAAATAATAATGCCAATTGACGCAATAATCAGCGCCCAAATCGCCTGACTGGCTAACTCTTTACCAATCATAGGACCAATAGTGTCGGTTTCAAGCAATTCAACACCACTGTGTTTTTCACTAAATCCATCCACAATTTGCTTGCGGACCTCGGGTTCGAGCGGAGAAGTGCGGATAAAAATATCATTGTCCCCGGACTTTTGAATAATACTATCTTCGAGTTTAAATTTTGCCAGTTGGCTCCTAACTTCGTCGACCGTAATTTTATCAGAGAAACGCAAGTTAATCATGGTTCCGCCAGTAAAATCCTGGCCAAAATTTAAAGCCTTGCCATGTACAAAAACATTAAACAGCAAGGCTCCTATTGAAATAGCCATTAATATGAACGAAAATGTAAACCAAATTTTTGTTTTGCCAATAAAATTGTACATTATTTATACACCAATGAACTATTGGAATCAGGAATCACTTTCCCCTCCACCATCATATCCAGCAACATCCGGGTAATAACAATGGCAGTAAACATAGACACGATAATACCTATGGTTAGGGTTACGGCAAATCCACGAATGGAACCGGTTCCCACAAAGAATAAGGTTATCGCCGCAATAATCGTGGTAACATTAGAATCTAAAATGGCGTCAAACGCGCGCTTAAAGCTGGTTTCGATCGCCAAGCGAATGGTTTTTTTCGCCCGCAACTCTTCCTTTAGTCGCTCAAAAATGATCACATTGGCATCTACCGCCATACCAATTGACAAAATAAAACCGGCAATGCCAGGTAAAGTAAGGGTAGAATGCAGAAGACTCATTATCGCTAAAACTAACAACGCATAAATCACGAGGGCTACGTCAGCTAGAAAACCCGGTAATCGGTAATATAGAACCATAAAAATGGCAACGATAACAAAACCAATAATGCCGGCGAGCATACTTTTATCAATAGAATCTTTGCCTAAGGTTGGGCCAACCACTCGAATTTCTACCGGTTTTACGGGAATTGGCAAAGCCCCCGCTTTTAATTTGATTACCAGATCTTGCACTTCGGCTACTGAAAAACTGCCTGAGATTTGGGCACGACCAGAAGGAATTGGCTCATTAACATTGGGAGCTGAAATAACTTTGCCATCCAGCACAATGGCCAAAGGTTTATTGACCGAGCGTGCAGTAACATCCGCAAATAATTGGGCCCCTTCTCCATTAAACTCAATATCGACAATTGGATTGCCATATTCATTAACTCCCGGCCAAGCCCCTTTCAGGGTTGAACCAGTTAAAGCTGTTTTCTTTAATATAATGGCTCGGACATCACTGGGCCCGTTGTTTTTGCCTAAATCAACTTTTCCTAAGCGGGCTTCTGGACCATAAAAAGCTTTAATTTTTTCATTGGTAAGTTTGGTAGCATCGGTTGGCGCCCATTCAGCTTCCACAAATTCAAGTAAAGCAGTATCTCCAATAACCGCTAAAGCATGGTCGGGATCTTTTATGCCAGGGAGTTCAACCACTATCTGGCTGCTACCTTTTCTTTGAATACTTGGCTCAGTAACTCCCAAAGCATCAATACGGTTACGAATAACAGCCACCGCTCCCGCCATTGAATCATCACTAATTTTAACTTTGGCAGTTTCTTGTCCTTCAAGTACTATGCGCGTTCCACCTTGCAGGTCTAAGCCAAGATTAAGAGGGATAGTCTTTAAAATGTAGATACTCACTCCAACAATTACTAGAAGAAATAATATGCGGAGTTGGTTGAGATTTTTCTGCATTGCAAAGATATTATATCCTATCCGTCAAATGGCAGCAAGAGTTATAAATCAACCCGCATCCCATCTTCAGCGGCTATAACTTTTCTCTTTAATTCCAGACTTAAGTCTTCAGCTACCTTCCATGGCTTAGCTTTCAACATACTCATGCCAAAATGAGTAAGAATAGTTAGGCGTGGTTTTATTTTTTTGACTATTTCTTTGACATCGTCAACACATAGATGCTGAAAAGGCTTTTTAGTATCTGTCATCACACTTACAATCACAATATCGGCAGGATATTTATTGCAAATTGTCGAAAAATATTCGGTATCAGTAATGTAGGCAATCGTCCGTGATTTACCCCTCCGTGTTTTTCCGTGAAAAATTAGTCCGTAAGTTTCCCCTCCGTGTTTATGGCGCAGGGGAGCATGAATGGTAATATTTCCAATTCTATATCTGCCTTTTTCTTTTATAATCTCAACTTTATCAACATATGATCGAACATAACGCAACATTACCGGATCATTGCCCGAAACGGCATCCGCCGGGGCCAAAACAATCCCTTTTTTTTCACGCCCTCCCAAAGTCATAGCTTCCATCATGACATTAATATCAGCTGAATGATCGAGGTGGCGGTGGGACAACACGATTCCGCTTAAAGTAGTAGGGTCAAGCTTGGGGCGGGCTTTTATACAGCGCACTAAACTGCCGGGTCCTGGGTCGATTAAAAGATTGGTCTCGTCGAATGAAAGCCAAATGCCACCCGATGCCCGCAGTTGTTTAGCAACTACGAATCTGGCACCAGCTGTTCCTAAGAATTTAAGATAATCCATTTTTCCTAAATATCCTTCTGATTTAATAGCCAGTCTATCAAAGCTGGCGCTTGTTTGTCTCGCCATTTCTGCATTGCCTCTTTTTCGTCATGAAATCCGGCCATATTATCAATTATCAATTCACCGTCATATGGAATAATCAAAAGCAGTTCTTTACTATCATCCCAAGAAGCCTGATCAACATTATTTTGTTCGCCAGTCATAGAGAAGAAGATTATTTGATCCTTTTTGCCGCCCTGCATATGTAAAATCGGCACCCCCAATAGCGGCTGATCTAAAGAGGGTCTCCCAGGACCTGGGCCAAAGATATTTATGTAGCATGGCTCAACTCGCAGCAAGAGGTTATTTATCGGACGTTCCATTTCTTTAATCACCTTTGGTAATTGCTGTTTTATTGCTATGCGGACTAAAGCATATCGGCCCGTTGGCAGTTGCGAAAATATTCCAAGTCCATTTTTTGCCTGACTCCCAGCAGCCCAGGCCGCCAATTCTTTTTCTTCTGCAGAAAGCGGCTCCCAAGTTGCTATCAAATCAGTTCCTTTTACATTCGCTCTTAACACCACGTCTTCTTCTGGTTCATGAAATTGTTCGATTTCAAAACAAGGAGAGGCATAAAAGCCAAGACGATGAACCATTTTGAGCAAAATGGTTTGTCCGGTATTCGCACAAAGACAAGTAGATACTTTATCCGGGTCAAACCCCATACCAAAAGAGCTCTTCTCTCTTACTAAGGCTAGCTGAGCATAACTCGGAGAATGCACAGTGAAAATAAATTTTTCGGGTTTTATATTCGCGTAATATTCCATTTATTCATGCCTATTATATAGCAATCAATAAATATTGTATAATTAAGATCATGAAAAACATGTGTGTATGCTGTTTTTGCGGGGGAAGCGTAAGTCGTGACTCGGTGGTCAAAATTACTGTTAAACCTCTGCCCTCTTCACCGGAAGAACAAGTTTTCTTTTGTCATAAAGAATGCCTAAACAAGCTTTTGCATCCATCGATCCCAAGGCATCCGGATTTAGAAGATTAACTCAAAAAGGTTTATACTATTAACATGAAACCATATTGGAAACTAACACCAGAAGAAAAAGCCGAAAGAGACAAGCTAAACATCTTTAACCTGAATGGCTGGAAGTATAAGAACATCACCAAAGAGCTAGCCAACAAATACATCAAAGAATTTTGGCTAGCGGAAATTATTATTTTGATTGGCAGTCTTTTGTTCTTTTTAATACAAGGCGAGATCCTTTCTTTTACCTTCGATGCTATTTCAATGGTTCTATTAATTTTTGGAATATACAAAAGAGTGCGGTGGGTAGGAGTAGCTGCCTGCTTTTACTTTTTCATTAGCAAGTTGGTCGTTTTCATCTCCTACCCCGACTATGTCAACGTCATTACAATCATGATGGCTCTGCTATTTTTTCGGATATTTTATCTTGGAACGTTAGGCTTATTTAAATGGCACGAGTTAAACAAAACTAGCATTTAATTTCAAATAATCTCACATTTTCCTTCATTCTTCTCCTTAATTCTTATCCTTAATAATTTGCGAAGCAAAAAAAGACAAGGGTAAGGTGAAGAAGAAGAATTAAGGAATAATTTGCTTCGCAAATTATTGGGCCCGGCGGGAGTCGAACCCGCAACCTTTGCCTTCGGAGGGCAACACGCTATCCAGTTACGCCACGGGCCCGGGTTAGGTAATCAGAGAATCCGGGGATCAGGGAATCAGGGACATTATCCATTAAAAAAAGAATACCAGAATAAATAATCTGACGCAAGTTTACGTAGACATCCTACGACTATATAAGTGTAGAGGATGCAATAAAAGAAAGGAGAAAATCACTAGATGACATCATCCGCTTTTGGTTCCACCGGTCTTTCCCCCCTTCGTTTCGTTAGTTTGAGCAGATTAAATATTACCGCCAGCGAACCCAGTGCTATTAAAGAAGAAGTTGTTAAACAATTGGGGACACATAAAGTTGAACTTGATCTCGAAAATCAAATTGCTATAGTATCGGGCTGATAATTTTATTGCTTAGTTTCCCGATTCCCTTAATTTCCACTTCCACAGTATCCCCTATCTGCATGGGGCTAACGCCCGGCGGAGTGCCGGTCATAATAATGTCTTCGGGCTCCAAAGTCATGATTTGAGAGATAAACGAGACCAAATATTCCACATCAAAGATCATATTGGAAGTATTAGAGCTTTGTTTTACCAACCCATTGACAGAACACTTAATTTCTAAATCTGCCGGGTCGATTCCACTAACAATCTCAGGACCAATAGCACAAAAAGTATCAAACGATTTAGACCGCGTCCATTGGCCATCGATCTTCTGCAGATCTCGGGCAGTAATATCGTTGCCGCAGGTATAGCCTAAAATATGTTTTACTACATCTTCGGCTAAAATATTTCTGATTCGATCCTTTATCACAATCACCAATTCGGCTTCGTGCTGCAAATCTTTGGTTTGCGGCGGATAAACAATCGAATCGCCGTTAAAGATTAAAGCACTGGGCGGTTTCAAGAAAATCACGGGGTGGGAAGGCAATTCAAAATTAAGCTCAGTCGCATGATCTCGATAATTTAGACCAACACAGACGATTTTGGATGGTTTGAGTTTCACAAAGCGATTATAGCATTTTAGGATAATAAGTGAAATTATTGATCTATCCAAACGACAGATTGATGATGAGAATTACAAGAAATACCCCTATAATGACAGGAAGAATATCTACGGGCAGTGTCTCCTCTATAATAAAACCAGGGGCAACCCTTCCTATAAGGCGGACGGAATTATTCATTCGCTTACGTAAATTTATTCATAATTATGACAGTTTAATTGCAGAGTATTTGAATCGCTATCGCAACCCCGTCTTTTCCCGATCGGGGCCTGGCCAAGGTTTTCCTGATGTTTACTCCACAGTTTTTGCGCAAAGTGATATTTCTGTTGCCCTCGCGCGGATAGGCAGTACCGAAGAAGCCGAAAGAAACCTCCGTGCGTCCATTGGAATTAAAGATATTGCGTATCGGGCCTATGTAATCAGTTCTGCCGCCATTGCTTTGATTGAATTAGGAAGAATTGATGAAGCTAGCCCCTTAGTAAGTGAGGCTATAAAGATCGAATCGAGGCAAATGAGTGCTTATCCAATCTTAAGATCCTTTGCTGCTAGAAGAACGAATGAAGCATTAGTTCTTTTGGGCCGAAACAAAGAAGCAATAAAACGGATATCTGTTGCCACCTTCCAAAATTTACCTCGTGCCTTTATCGAGATCGGGGAATTTGAACGAGCTCTTACCTGCTCGAACATTGGGAAATTGGAAAGGGCACATGCTCTAGCGGGGTGTGGTCGAGTTGATGAATCCCTTGCCCTAGCTGAACCAGTTAAACCAATCGATAAAATTCACTTGTTGAGCGAAATTGCCATTGCCCTTGTTCACACCGGCAACCTGGTTAAAGCAGAACAAGTTTTTGCTGAAATAGGCCGTTTACCTGGCAGAAAATGCGCTCCTCGCACAGAAATTGCTCTTGCTCAACTTAAGGACGGAAGAATAGAAGAAGCCTTAGACACGGTTGGAATTATCAACGGATATATTTCTGGACTTCAGCCCTATAGATCCTTTGAAACCTTTGACATGCTGGGACGTTTAGCAAAAACTCTTCTGCAGATAGATCCCGAAATAGCTAGTGGGGGGAGATTAGCAGAATTACAAGCCTTTAAAGTAGCATTACGCCAAGTGGAAAATAAGCTCAAAGAACAGCAACAACTAGAGCAAGAACAACGGGCAGAAACAGCTAGACAAGAAGAAGAAAATAGGCAAGCTGAAGCGCGAAGACAATACGAGATTCATTCTGCCGCAGAATCCGCCCTAAGGGAGCAGGAAGATAGGATTAATCGATTTCGAGAAAAAATGGAAGAAATTACTAGCGCAATTGAAGAACCTCTCGCCAAAGCCCTCGGTTTAGTTGCCCGGCACGGAGCAACCACTTCGGAAGGGGATGATGGCCGTTATGCATCAATCTTGACAACTGGTTTAAGGCAAGCCCCCACCTTGAGCCAAAGGCTTACTTTACAACTTAGCCAATTTCAACTCTCCGTTATTGATGTAAGGGAAGGGATGGACGAGGCTGCTCTGAGAAGAAGATTAAGATGTTTAAATATCCTTGTGCATCATGAAGTTGCACATATTATCCAAAGAGAAAGAAAAATTCCTCATCCTAAAATAGCTAATTACTCAAGACTTAACCAACAAGAAGCTAGACGCCAAGCCAACGAGGTTTTAATTGACAAATTAGGCTTTGAATCTGCCCGGCTGATTTATGTTCATGGGGATGGGGACGTCATGTTTAGCGAAGCAATTAGGGAGGCTATCTCCATAGAGGCCTATATAACTTTATGTGAAATAATTTTAGAAAACCTGGCTGCAGACGTTCACAAACTTTCGAATGGAAATGCTGCAAGAATCGTAGCCGTGCTGCGTCAACTCGCATTAAGCAATTCAATTATTTTCCCTATTCGGAACAGATTATTAGAATTAGCTGATATTTTTTGGCAAAGAATCAGAGATAATTCACTAGAGGAAAGAAATGCCCAATTTACTCAATTGATTAACGAATACGAATCAATTTTTGCAAAAACAAATCTAACACTATAATTATTCATTCATTTGTCCCGATTACCATATAATATATAATGCTTCGGGATCCCGCATAGCGGGAACATTTGTCATTTTTAATTTGTCATTACTTCTGGCAATGTTCACAGAAGAACGTCCCCCTCTGCCCCATTGCCTCGCGTTTGATAATCGTCCCACATTTAGGACAAGGTTTATTTTTTTTGCCGTAAACCCGCAGATGTAATTGAAATTCGCCTTTTTCTCCCTTAGCATCCACATACCAGCTATCGGAGGTTCCACGATACTTGATAGCTTCCGCTAAAACTTCCTCGATGGATTTATGAAGTCGCTTTGTCTCTATGTCACTGAGGGACGAAGCTTTGCGGTGCGGATTGATCCCTGCCCTAAAAAGAGCCTCGTTGGCATAAATATTGCCCACCCCAGCAAGTAATTTCTGGTCAAGCAAGAGGACTTTAATGGCAGTATTGCGTTTAGCTAAAGCATTCTTAAAATATTCAACCGTAAATTCTTTTTGCAATGGTTCGGGACCCAGTTTTAGATCAGGTTTTTCGTTAAAAAAGCGGATTTTGCCAAACAAGCGCGCATCGGAAAAATACAAATCCTTCTTGCCGGAAAGGTTAAATATGACCTTCACATAGTTATCAGGTTCAAAAAGAAGCCGGCCAGTCATACCCAGATGGATCGTCAAATAATTGCCGGATGCCAGTTCAAACAGCATATATTTGGCCTGGCGGGTAAGGCTTTTAAACTTTTGACCAATCAGCTTATTTTTGAATTGCTCAGGGCTAATGCCTTTTATATTACGGTGGTCTTTGATCTCCACCCCTTCTATTGTGCGGCCAACCACAAACGGCTCAATTTCGCGCTTAATCGTTTCTACTTCCGGTAGTTCGGGCATAGTTTTATTCTACAATAAAAGCCAGAAAAAGCGAAATTTTGGATGAAAAGTGACGATAATATATTAGAGGGGACTCCACCTAATGACAATTTCAACAAGAACAACAATTAGACTATTAGCAGACCGCGTTAAATATAGAACCTTACAAATAAGCCCAAAGGCACATGCAATTTTTGAAAATGATCCTTCGTTTATCATTCACGGTGCCATGCATAATGCTGGTTGTTTTCCCAAAGAACTACCGCCCAAATGCGTTATGCATGGAGGAAAAGAGAAGAGTTCCGTCATCAGAATAGAAAACGAAGAAG
The DNA here is from genome assembly GCA_041658745.1 of Candidatus Margulisiibacteriota bacterium. Classification (GTDB taxonomy): domain Bacteria; phylum Margulisbacteria; class WOR-1; order O2-12-FULL-45-9; family O2-12-FULL-45-9; genus JASEHX01. The sequence continues at coordinate 44,112 of JBAZZP010000006.1, forward strand.
AAATAATCTATCTTTCTCCAGATGAAATTAAAACAGATGAATTACCTGCAGAAAATGTTCCATCTGATTACCCCAACCCAGTTCTTATGTTAAGCATTCTTGAAAAAAGAGATTCGATTGAATCATCTCTGCTAAAAAGTGGGTGGCTTGACCCATTACAAGAGGACCCTGGACACGGCTTTAAAGTTTTGGCCTGCCGTCAAAGTAAAGCTATTGTTAGAACCACCAATCCGCTAGCCGCTTATTTTGCTTTCCATGCCGCACGACAAATAATTGGACCTTTAGACATTCTCCATTTTTCAGATCTAGGAGCGGGATTTGGCATATTAAGTTTCACAGCCGCGTTATATTTTAATCGTGTTTCCTCTTGTGAAATTGTTCCCCGCGTCCATACGATTGCAAACGAAGCACTTGATCAACTCACTCCATTAGGATTACCGAAGGAAAGAATTAGCCTCCAATGCCAAGACATAAAATCATTTCCACTAAAACTATCGGATGTCGTTTACTCCTGGGAACCATTTATTTCTGAAGATTCAATTGATACATTTAAATGGTTATTTGATTATTTGGCTTTCCAATTACCACCAGGAAAACATGTTATGTCAAATTGGATTGACCAAGACACTGCCAGACGCATACCTGTTTTTCGAAGATATTTCACATATTTATCCCAAGTTGCCGGAATCGGTATTTTCCAGAGAAACTCAAGAGAATATCGAGTATAGATTAATCCTAGCTATTTTTCCTGCTATAATAACTCGAACACAGCATTTAAACTCTCTAGGAGGACTAATATGCCCATCGTCAACATCGGTATCTGGGAAGGAAGAAGCGAGGAACAGAAAGAAAAAATGATTCAGGGTGTTACTAAGGCAGTCTGTGATGCTGTTGGCTGTCCACCCGAGACGGTAATAATTGTTATCGACGACATTAAAAAGGAAAACTGGGGAGCGGGAGGTAAGCAAGCGAAGTAGTTACAGGTAGGGCGTCTGGCGGTGGAGGTCGCGTCGGGCGAATCGTCGAGCGGACAGCGGAGGGGGAGGAGGCAGGAACACCAACTGCTGTTTAAAATTCGACACCACTGTTTAGGTTTTCGACACTTTTCTTCATAAAACAACTCTTTATGGCATGGCAATAATATTGCTACGTCTTTGGATAGAGGTAATCGTTATGGATACTTGGAAGGCGTCTGGCGGTGGAGGTAGCGTCTGGCGAAACGGTGAACGGAATGCGGAGGAGGAGGCGTCCCCCAAAAGAAAAGCGGCGGGGTTTTTGGATCTCGATGTTTACAATAATAGTTATGCTGCTATGATCATAGTTTTTAAAAAGCTGCTGCCTCTGCTGCCCAAAGAAGAGCGCTTTGATTTATTTGATCAGTTACGCCGATCATGTAAGGCGGTTCCGAGATTAATCGCCGAAGGTCATTCAAAAAGGCATCAAAATAAAGGCTTTCAGAAATATATTGATGATGCTCACGCGGAATCAAACGAAACAATGGTTTCTATTAGCCAATTGAGAGATTTGTTTGCGCCAAACAACATGAAAGAATTATGCGATGAACTAATTAATACTTACGATAAAATTAGCCGTCAACTATTTAACCTGGCAATTGCTTGGGATAATTTTCATCGACAGGCCAAATACCGCATCCGCAGCACGCCTGCCGATTCGCCCGACGCCCCCGAATAACGCAGAACGCTTCCAAGAAAAGAAAAAGCAAGGATTATATTACCTCGCGGAAGATATCGACAACAATCTCAAACAAAGCTAACACTAACGGCCCAATCAAAATCCCCGGCAATCCCATTAATGGAATCCCACCCAGAATCCCAAAGAAAATAATCAAAGGATGGATCCCCGCCCTATCACCCACAATTTTGGGTTTCAAAAAGTTATCAATCGTGCTGACGACCAAAAATCCCCACAAGAACATAGCGATCGCTGGCCAAAAAACACCCGTAACCGAACATTTAATAAATAGATAGACCGTTATCGGGAACCAAACCATGGCTGCCCCAAGCATTGGAATAATCGAAATAATGGAAGTAACAAATCCCCACAGAACCGGATTAGGAATTCCTACTACCCAAAAACCGAGAAAGGCAAGAAACCCTTGAACAATGCCGACCAAAATCTGCCCCAAAATCATGCTGCGACTAATATCGTCAAACTTGGCAAAGATTTGTTCATAGCGGCCTTCCGGCAGGGGAAACAAATTTCTCACAATCTTATTGATATTCTTTCCGCCCTTGAGGAAAAAGTATAAGCAAAAAATTGTAACAAAAACACTAAAAATCACATTTGGAATAGCTCGCAAAACCCCTTGCAGCCAACCCATCGATTGTCCAGCAAAACTAAGCAAAGGTTCCTTATATTGAACAATTAGTCCTAATCGATCCTGAATAAAAACTGGCAATTGTCCGGAACTGTTGCCCGGATTTGCCATCATAAAGCGCAAAAATTGGTAGCCACTGCGAATTTCATCATTCAGCGAAATATAGACCACCATTAATGGCACAAGAACAATAATGATAACTAATGCCACCGTTAGCAAAGCAGCAATACTTTCGCCAATTAATAAACGCGGCATCTTGCCTAGTAAATATTTATAAATTGGATAAAAGAGATAAGCTAAAACCGCTGCTCCTATAATGGCCACTAAGAATGGTTTAACTATTAAAAAAGATAAATAGATAAGGATTACAACCGCTAAGATCGCAATGGTGCGGCGATAAGAAGCAAAGCGATCATCAGGAGTTTGCATGCTATCTAATTATACTCAACCCGGTCGGTAGACTGCAAGCTATTTCTTATGATAAAATACATGCTTCGTACGGTTCATTATTAAAGAAAGGATAAAACAAAGATGAAATACGGTTACTTTGACAAAGAAAACAAAGAGTACGTTATAACCCGTCCCGATACCCCCCTTCCCTGGATCAACTATCTTGGCGCCGAAGAATATTGTGCCCTGATGAGCAATACAGCCGGTGGTTACAGCTTCTACCGTGACCCCAAAGAAAGAAGAATTTTGCGCTATCGCTACAACAATGTCCCCATGGATCGTGGTGGACGCTATCTATATCTGCGCGACAACCAAAGCGGCGATTATTGGTCCCCCAGCTGGCAACCCACTATGACCAACCTAGACAAATATGAATGCCGGCACGGTTTGGGTTATACCGTTATCTCTTCCCAATACAAAGGGATATCCACCAAAGCCACCTATTTTGTTCCGCTAGGAGAAAACCTGGAAATATGGCAACTAGAAGTAACCGCCGACAAACCGCGCGATTTGTCGCTCTTTTCATTTGTTGAATTTTGTCTGTGGGATGCTCTGAATGACATGACCGATTACCAATACAATTTAAATATTGGTCAAACTGATTACAAAGAAAACATTATCTACCATCTTTCCCGTTATCGCGTTACCAAAGATGTGGTCGGCTATTTTGCCTGCAGCAACGAAACCGCAGTGGGCTTTGATACCCAGCGCCGAGATTTTATGGGCACCTATGGCGATTGGGCCAAACCCCGCGCCGTCATCGAAGGTAAAATGAATAATTCGCTCGCGCTGGGCTGGTCTCCGGTTGGCTCGCAAATGTTAAAGTGCAAATTAAAGGCCGGCGAAACCAAGACTTTTATTTTTGTACTGGGCTTTACCGAAGACATCAAAGTGCCCGCTAAAAAAGTTAAAAAATTCTCCTCACCAGATACCATTGAAAAAGAATTAAAGAAACTCGCCACCTACTGGGATAAAATGTTAAATAAATTTTCTGTCCAATCCGAAGACCCCGAACTAGATCTGATGCTTAATACCTGGAACCAATATCAATGTTTAACCACCTTCAATTGGTCACGCTCAGCTTCCTATTATGAGTCTGGCATTGGCCGTGGCATGGGTTTTAGAGATTCTAACCAAGACACTTTAGGCTTTGCCCATTTAATCCCTGAAAAAGTTAAAAGCCGGATTGTTGATCTAGCGGCTACCCAATTGCCCGACGGCAGCGCTTATCACCAATATTCTCCCCTTACCAAAAAAGCCAATCCTTCTGACCACAAATATGGCGACGATCATCTCTGGCTAATCTATTCTACTTCCAGTTATCTTAAAGAAAGCGGTGATATCAAGTTTTTATTGGAACAAGTTCCGTTTGCTGGTAAAGGTAAAGGTACCATGTATGAGCATCTGGCTCGGGCCATCAAATTTTCTTCCGAAAACATCGGTTCACACGGCTTACCCAAAATTCTATTTGCCGACTGGAACGACTGCTTAAATCTCGATCAGGGCAAAGGCCAGGCCGAATCAGTGATGGTCGCCCAAATGTATGTTGGAGCCTGTTCTGAAATGGCGCGCATGGCCGCTTTAATTGGCAAAGCCGAAGATGTAAAGCGCTATCGCAGCATGGCTGAGAAGATGAAGAAAGTCATCAACGAAAAAGCCTGGGATGGCGCCTGGTATGTAAGAGCTTATACCGACGATAAAGAACCAGTTGGTTCAACCACCTGCCAAGAAGGCAAAATTTATCTCGAAACCCAAGCCTGGGGCGTATTATCTGGCACGGCTGATGAAAAACGCGGTAAAAAATGTATGGATTCGGTCAACAAACATTTGGCCAGCGAACATGGCGTGCACGTTATGACCCCACCCTACACCAAATTTTATTATCAATACGGCTCAATTGGCGTTTATCCTCCGGGGCTAAAAGAAAACGGCGCCATCTTCTGCCATCCCAATCCTTGGGCCATGGTCGCCGAATGTATGCTCGGTCGCGGTGATATCGCTTATGAATATTATAAAGCCATTCAACCCGCCGCTCGCAACAAAATAGCTGATCTGCATAAGACCGAACCTTATGTTTATTGCCAAATGATTGCCGGTCGCGCACACAAAGATTTTGGTGAAGGTAAAAATTCGTGGCTAACGGGATCAGCCTGCTGGAACTTTGTAGCAGCATCGCAGTGGATCTTAGGTATCCGCCCTGATTATGAAGGGCTATTAATTGATCCTTGTATCCCGAAGGCTTGGAAAGGGTTTAACATAAAAAGAGTTTTCCGTGGATCAACCTATAATATTTCAGTTAAAAATCCGCAGGGGATTTCAAAGGGCGTAAAAACTGTTACCTTGGATGGAAAAACTCTACCCTCCAATCTGATTCCGGCTGACAAGGCAACTGGCAAAGAACATCAAGTTACCGTTGTAATGGGGCAATAAGGACAAATCTAGATAGGATTCTGAATCGCTGCAACCAATTGCTTCGCAGCATCAATTGATTTTGTTTGATCGGTAAACCCAGGGCTTGTTGCAATGGTTACAACAGAAACCATACCACTTTCAATTAAAGGTTTAATTTCATCTATTAAAATGCCGATTCTTTTTTCAACCTCTTCATCCGTTTCTGCGCTTTCATCAAAAGCTCCTGGCACTGAGATTATTGCGTCCAAATCAATATCGAGAATAATATTTTTACCGATTGAAGAAAACTCGAATAAATTTGCTGGAGTGAATTGATCGCTGCCACGCGAAGTTAATGGGAACTTCATAAAAGACTCACTGCCGTAGTTATAAAGTACTCCCCAGGCATCTCCCACCATCCTATTTTCTATCGCAGGAAAAATAAAAGAGGCAATGGCAAACTGTTGATTTGTTATTGCCGTAGAAACCTGATCTAGACCAGCGTTTGCTGGCAAGAAAAATTTGGGATCATTATTATCCGCATGGGCATCAATATGCAATAAAACTGCAGTCTCGCTCAAATATCCCATAGCCCGTGACTCTGCCCAAGCAAAGTAGGCCAAATTATGCTGATCTAAAACATAAATCGGCAATCTTCCAGAGCCTTCAATCCTCACACATTCAGCTAATCCGGTTAAATCAATCCTTTCTGGTGGATTTTTTTTCGAATTGATATAAGACAGCACGGCATGCTGTCCGCCCCTAATATCATCAATAGTCCCAGCAATTAATGCCGTAGTGAAAACATCGTTATAAGGGTAATACTCTGGGCCTAAATTAGGCATTGCCATATTTTCAGATAAGAATACAGATCGCACCTTGCCACCAGCTTCAATATAATAATTACCGCTATTTAGCAAATTAAACAAAATTTCCGGTTCAATCATAGGACAATTTTCTTGTTCATCCTCTGAACAGGATTGAATATCCGATATCTGAAAAAGATTTATAGGGGAATAAATTGATACTGGATAAATCTCAGCTTCTTTTTCTGCTAGAAAATACTCTTTAACTGGCATATTGTTAGACATACCTAGATTACAGGCCGAATTACTATAATATCCAACTACTTCCATTATCATCCCTCACATATATATCGATAGAAACTGCTCTATATTTCACCCGACATCAATCCTCATGCTATAATTTTGTCATGCCATTCCAGCACACCCCGGTTCTTTTAAAAGAAACCATCGAATTTATTACTCCCCAGCGCGGGGGTACTTTTGTCGATTGTACTTTAGGGGGAGGCGGGCACGCTAAAGCCATCTCTGAACTCCTAACTCCGAACTCCAAACTAATCACCCTCGACCAAGACCAAGACGCCATCGAAGCGGCCAAAAAGAACCTCGCACAGTTTACTAACATTATCTACATCCAAGACAACTTTCGCAATCTCAAAAAGCATATCAAAGAGCCAATTAATGGAATTCTCTTCGATCTGGGTGTCTCTTCCTGGCAAATTGATGAGGCCTCCCGAGGCTTTTCGATCCAGCAGGATGGGCCGCTCGACATGCGCATGGATAAAAGACAAAAATTAGATGCCGAAAGCATGATCAACTCTTTTTCCACCGAAGAATTAACCAAAATCTTTTTTGAATTTGGCGAAGAACGCTTTTCCCGCCGCATCGCCAAAGCCATTGAAAAAGAGCGGGCCAATAATCCGATTAAGACCACTGGCCAATTAAAAACTATTATCGAAAAAGCTACTCCCGGCTGGAAAAAAAGAGAAACCCTGTCTAGAATTTTTCAAGCTTTACGAATTGCAGTTAACCAAGAATTAGAAAGCCTGCGAGCTGCTTTAAGCGACGCGATTGATTTACTGGCCCCCGGCGGAAGAATCGTAGTCCTTTCATATCATTCGCTGGAAGACAGGATCGTAAAAAACACTTTCAAACAAGCCAAGCAAGATGGGAAATTAAACATTTTAACCAAAAAGCCGGTGACAGCAAATGAAGAGGAAATTAATTTAAATTCTAGAGCAAGGAGTGCTAAACTAAGGGCCGGGGAAAAGCTATGAAATTCAACTTTCGCATGGCCATGGCTATTTTAGTTTTGTTTGTTTTTTTAGCTGTAGTTCATTTATTTTTCTATACCCAGAACATTCGCTTAAAATACACTTTAACGGATAACAAAATTAAAATTACTGAGTTGCGCAGCAAAAACTGTGCGGTTGGCAGCCAAGTATCACGAGGAGAAACGCTCGGCAGTATTGAAAAAATTGCTAAGGGGTCACTGGGAATGGTTTATCCAGACAAAATTAATTATATTGTTCCGGGGAAAACAAATTCGGTAATAGGATCGGCTGAAGCCAACCCGCCAAAGCCTTAAATTCAACCTGCCCTTCACTAAACGGAAAAAACATACTCGGAGTATGGTAGAACACCAACCTAACTTCCCCCCCAATCCCAGCTTCTTTTTTGGTCAAATCGACCGCATCCGAAAAACCACCCAGATAGTCAATCAACTTTAAAGACAAAGCCTTTGATCCGGTAAAGATTTGCCCTTCAGCTGCTGCGATTACGTCTTTGGTCGGCATTTTGCGACCAATAGAAACCGCCGCTAAAAACTCGCGGTAAGCTTCAGCCTGCATGCGATTTAAGTCGCCAACTTCCTCGGTGGTGAGCTTGCGCATTCCAGAAAACATATCGGCATGTTTGCCTTCTTTTATGACATCTGCCTTAACATTTAATTTCTTCATTAGTTTTTCATAAGTCGGGAAATAGCCAATCACACCAATTGATCCCACCAAACTAGAGGGATCCGCCACAATCTTATCGGCCGCACAGGCAATGTAGTATCCCCCCGAAGCGCCTAGATCACCAATCGAAGCAATAATAACTTTATTTTTATCTCTAGCATATTGCATCGCCTCGTATATCTCTCCCGCCGCAACGGCTCCCCCACCCGGACTATTGATGCGTAAAATTATAGCTTTAATAAACATATCATCACTGGCTTGGCGAATAAATTTTACAATCGTATCCGAACCAACATAACTTCCGCCAAAAATAACATTTTCGCCTCCACCGCCCGAAACGATTTCACCATCAATCTCAATTACCGCTATCCCCGAAACATTAGCCAAGAATGATTCTTCAGGCATAACCAGGCTAGGTTGAATCATTTTAGCTTCTTCTTTTTCATCCCCAGAAATTTGAGCAGCAATCTTGCGGGCATCTTTGAAATAGCCAACTTCATCAATTAAGCCTTTTTTCTTGGCTTCTTGTGCGGTATAAATGTTGCCTTCTCCCATAATCTTTATTTTTTCGATATTGATCTTCCGGTCGTTTGAGATATCGGTTAATAATTGGCGGTGCAAATCGGCCACCAGGTTTTCTACCATAACTTTTTGGTCAGCGGTCATTTTGTCGTTATATTGATGAAATGTATCTTTGTATTTCCCCTGACAAATAATTTGCCATTCGATGCCAAATTTTTCAAATAAACCTTCGAGACGCATAATAGAAATACTTTTCCCAAAACCACCAATGCCTGCCCCAGGTGGCGCCACAATTTTATCGGCCATAGAAACCAAATAATATTCATCCCCCATAGCCCCGCCATCGAGGAAAGCCACAATTTTTTTGCCGCTCTGTTTTGCCCGCAACAATTCTTCGCGTAACTCCTGTACCATTGCCATCCCACCCAAACCTGTATTAAAACCACCCATGCGAATCATGATCCCGTCAATACCACTATCTTTTGAGGCACGGCGAATTTGCGATAAGATCGAGTCTACTCCCGGATGGACTCCTCCTAAAAAGCTATACTCTGAACGACCCCCCTTAAGAGCCCCTGCCACATCAATCAAAGCATATTCTTTTGGCTTCACGAGAGAATGCGGTCTATCTTTTTGCGGCAGGGCACGAATACCAATTTCCACTTTATGAATGGTTTCTCCTGCCGGAGAAAAGAGGGCAGCATAATCAAGATCAAACACCCCAAAATCGAGCGAAGCTCCCGCCGTCGGATCACTGCGATCCATCCCCGCTCGCAAAGCAAAGCCATCTACTACCTTTAATTCTGCGCCCAAATGTCCTAAGGGTTGCAGGTTGTTACTTATTTCTGCATCACCTGCCAAAACAAATTGTCCGCCAGTTGGCGTATAGCCAAAACCCAGCCGAGCAGATGATGGGGAGATGGACTCGCTGCCTTTAACAATATCTTGCAAAAGAAAGCCAACCTTAATTTGTGGAGTAACTCGCGCTAAGACCCCCACATCGGAAGACCAACCAGAATTCATGATCCCTGATTGGGTCCATCCAATTTGTTTATAATTAAATCCCCAATTTAGCCAGCCATTTTTATTACCAAAACCAATAGCTTGCGTCTGGATCGAATTACCACTTTTGTCCTGTAATCCCCAAACCCCATAACCCAAGTAAGCGGCTTTAATGAGAGAGGTAGTTCCAGCAGTTTGTTTCTGTTCAACATCTGGATAACTGTAGGTGTAAGAAAAACCCGGTTGAGCTAAGTTAGCAGGATTATAAAATAGTGCGCTGCCGTCTTCGGCAATGGCAGTAGCGGCCCCCCCCATCCCAACGTAGCGGGCACCAATATCGCGTTTAAGAGAAAGATCGCGGACATCTTCGGCCAAACAAATATTGGTAAGGAGAAATGAAACGAGGAGACATTTGAATAGCTTGGTCATTTTGAGGTATTATATATTTAAGGAAAGAATAATACAAATGCCTATTCGTGTACGCTTTGCTCCCAGCCCCACTGGCGCCCTGCATATTGGCGGCGCAAGAACCGCTTTATATAGCTGGCTGTATGCCCGCAACCAAGGCGGCATTTTCGTTTTGCGGATCGAAGATACCGACCGCGAACGCTCTACCGTTAATTCAACCCATAGCATTCTCCTTGGAATGGAGTGGCTGGGTCTCGATTGGGATGAAGGCCCCAATATTGGCGGTAGCTTTGGCCCCTATTATCAAACCCAAAGACTACAAATTTACAAAGACCATGCTGAGCAACTAGTTAGGGAAGGCAAAGCTTATTATTGTTTCTGCACACCAGAAGAATTGGATCGTAAAAGAAAATTAGCGGCCGAAAGAAAAGAAGCTCCCAAATATGACAATGCCTGCCGCAAATTATCGGAAACCGAAATAAAAGCCAAACTAGAAAGTGGCCTCCCTAAAGTTATTCGTTTTTTGCTTCCAGCCGTCGGAGAAACCATTGTCCACGATATCATTCGTGGTGAGGTAGTGTTTCAAAATGAAGTGCTAGATGATTTTGTAATTGTAAAATCCGATGGTTTTCCCACTTATAACTTTGCCTGTGCGATTGATGATCATTTAATGGAAATAAGCCATGTCATAAGAGGCGATGACCATCTTTCTAATACTCCAAGACAAATATTACTCTATCAAGCCTTCGGTTGGAAAACTCCTAAATTTGCTCACCTTCCTATGATCCTCGGAAAAGACAAAACCCGCCTTTCAAAACGCCACGGGGCAACCTCAGTTATTGATTACCGCGAAATGGGCTATTTACCCGAAGCGGTCCTTAACTATATAGTAAGGCTAGGTTGGGGCCATGGCGATCAAGAGATCTTTACCCGGCAAGAATTAGTTGAAAAGTTTTCACTAAAAGGCATATCAAAAAATCCCGCCGTTTTTGATTTTGACAAATTAAACTGGCTCAACGGAAAGTATATCCGGTCAATTTTACCTGAGAGACTGGTTGATTTGTGTGAACCGTTATTGATCGAAGCTTATGGTAACCATGATATTAACTATATTCGCAAAGTAGTTTTAGCGTTCCATGACCGGTTAACCCTCATTCCTGAAATTGTGCCAATTTCCCGTTACTTTTTTACGGAAGAATTCGAATATGATCAAACAGCAGTAGATAAATATTTTAAATCGGACGATAATAAAAAACTTTTGGAAGCGTTAAAAGATACACTGGCCAAGCTTGAACCTTTCAAACATAGTGACATAGAGACGGTTTTCAAAGGGTTGGCTCAAGAACAAGGACAAAGACTAGGGGCTATCATCCACCCCGCCCGCTTAGCTTTAACCGGGACTCTCCAATCCCCCCCCATGTATGATGTGGTGGAAATTTTGGGTAAAGAAAAAACTATCGCCCGGCTGGAAAAAGCGCTAAAGTTCTGATATACTAAATTAGTTACATCGAGCCCTATGAACAAAGTAAAAAGCCTGAATCGCAAAGACCTCCTCGGACTCAAAGATCTATCCGTTGATGAAATTCAATTGATCCTGCGCACTGCCCGTTCCATGAAAGAAGTGGCTGCCCGGCCAATTCCCAAAGTCCCCACCTTACTGGGAAAACATATTGTTACTTTGTTTTACGAAGCATCTACTCGAACTCGTACATCATTTAATACCGCGGCTAAAATTTTATCCGCTAATGTTACCAACGTTTCTATCTCGTCCTCAAGCGTAGTTAAGGGTGAAAACTTAATTGATACCGTAAAAAACCTGGAAGTAATGGGATTAGACTGCATAATAATGCGCCATAGCATGGGGGGAGCCCCTCATCTAGCTGCCAAAAATGTGCAAGCAGCAGTAATCAATGCCGGTGACGGGTACAATGAACATCCCACGCAGGGCTTATTAGACATTTTTACCATGCAAGAAAAAAAGGGCCCCCTTAAAGATAAAAAAGTTTTGATCGTCGGCGATATAGCCCATTCACGAGTGGCTCGCTCCAATATATGGGGACTCACCAAATTGGGAGCAGAAGTGGTAGTGGTTGGTCCCCCTACTCTTATCCCCGCCGATATCGAAGCCATGAAGGTTAGGGTTTCCTATAATTTTGATGCCGAAATTGCGAACGCTGATTTTATCAATATGTTGCGCATTCAGCGGGAACGCCAGGATAAAGGGCTATTCCCCTCCATCGAAGAATATGCCAAATTATTCGGATTAAATTCTGAGCGTATGAAAAAAGCCAAAAAAGATGTAGTGGTTATGCATCCCGGACCGATCAATCGGGGAGTAGAAATGACCACCGAAGTGGCAGACGGCCTAAACAATGTAATTCTGGAACAAGTTACCAATGGCGTAGCTGTTCGCGCGGCACTCTTGTTTTTACTGCTAGGAAGTCAATCTGAAGGATAAATAGTTTTTACTTCAGTGCGATCGCCTGTACTGGACAAGCATCAACACAAATTCCACAACCCGTGCAGACCTCAGGGTTAACCTTGGCAATTCCATCCACCATTTCAATGGCTTGAACTGGGCAAGTGTCAACACAAATCCCACAACCCGTGCAAATATTAGAATCAACTATTGCTTTTGACATATCTATTCTCCTTTATAAATTCTTATATATCGATAGCTTCCATTGGGCATTGAGCAGCAACATCTTCTGGGCTATGAATCTCGCAGCTATCCTTTATTGCGGTTGCTTTTCCGTCAGCTCCCCAGGTAAATATTTCCGGACAAAGTTCAACACAAATTCCACAACCGGAACAAAGCGCTTGATCAATTGCAATTGCCATATTTTTTCTCCTATAAACCGAGTGCCGCTTTCATACCAGCACGATCAAACCCGACAAATATTTTACCATCAATTTCAATTACTGGCACACCCATTTGCCCAGATTTTTTTATCATCTCTTGAGCGGCAGATTGGCTGGCAGAGACATCGATATCTTCAAAAGCAATCTGGTTTTCTTCAAGATATCTCTTGGCCATGACACAATAAGGACAAGTAGCTGTCGAATACACCTTTACAGTAGGCATTATAATCTCCCTTCCTCCAATAAAGCCCTTTTATCCCGGCGTCGCTCACACAACTCGCAATTGGCTGGATCAAAGACAGATTCCTTGCAGATTGGACAAGCTAGATACAAGCTGTCTCTGTGTCCGTGTAAACCAAGCTGAGCAAAACAATTTGGGCAGGTAAGACGTGAACCAGCCTTCAAATCTGCCGCAATTTCGATTGGATTTTCACAAATTGGACATTTAAGCGTTTTCATATTAGTTCTTATTTAACTCAGCGATTAATTCGTCAACATTTAGCCCATGCACTTCGGCTGCCTGTTCTACGGTTTCTCCTTGGGCAATCGCACAACCAAAGCAATGCATCCCTTTAGAAAGTAAGATTTCTACCACGGACGGCTTAAGCTTCAAAGCTTCGGCAATGGTCATATCTTTTTTTATTTGTACCATGACCATATTTTAACATGAAATGCCTAAAACGCCAATCCTTCTCCATACTTTTCAGATTACTTGACAGCCATAATAGAATTTATTATAATACATGTGAAATATTTCACATATGAAGATACCTAAAAAAACCATCAAGCGCCTATCTCTGTACTATCGTTGCCTCTATTTCCTGGCCCAACAAGGGACATTCAACCTATCATCCAAAAGTTTAGCTGATTTGCTAGACGTTGAGCCTTCCCAGGTAAGAAAAGACCTCTCCTATTTCGGCCAATTCGGGAAAAAAGGCCAAGGGTACAACGTAATTGATCTCAAAAGAGAAATTGCCAGTATTTTGGGCCTGGAAAAAGGCCGCAAAGTTGCTATTATTGGTATGGGAAATTTAGGGACGGCACTGCTTGCTTATAAAGGCTTTGAAGTCTTGGGTTTCCAGGTAGTTGCCATCTTTGATAGTTCAACCAATAAAATCGGTAAAAAATACCGCGGCAAACTTTGCATGGACATTGCCGATTTCCCCAAAATTGCCAAAGCCGACAATATCGAAATGGCCATTTTAACCGTACCAACCGAAGCCGCCCAAGAAGTTGCCGGGATATTAACCAACGCCGGCGTAAAAGCCATTTTAAATTTTGCTCCAGCCCACCTAAGTGTCCCCAAAGATGTACAGGTTAGCAATGTTGATTTAGCAGTTGAGTTAAAAAGCTTATCCTTCTTCGTCCGTCATAAACTAGGGATCAAATCGACTTGACAAGCTCCGACCGATAATTTATTATTATAAAGTAGCCTTTGTTTGTGAATATTTTCACATATAACCATGAATTACCTTATTAACCAAAACAATTACCCTCTCTTTTTGCAGCAGTTGCAAGAAGGCGGAACTGTAATTGCTCCCCTAAATGAGTTTAACCAGTATCATCTGCAGGAATTAGCGCCCACCAACCAAGACAAAATAGATCTAACTGGTTATCGCACAGTTGAAAGCTTTAAGTCATATTTCTTTAGAACCATTGAGCAAGTATCCTCCTATTTTGGAACAGACGAACCAACCCACAGCCAAAAATTAACCTTATTAGGGGTAAGAGCCTGCGACCTAGAAGCACTTGAAATTCTGGATCGTGTCTTTGGCGAAGGCGAATTAAAAGACCCCTTTTATCTTTCCAATCGCAAAGACACTTTTATAATCAGCACAGATTGTACTGATTGCGCGGCTACCTGTTTCTGCAATTTAGTAAACGGGCGCCCTTATCCCACCAAACTATTTGATCTAAACCTGTCTCCTTTGGCAAGCGGTTATGGCGTAGAAATTGGCAGCCCAAAAGGACAACAATTTATCGATGACAATCTCTCCCTTTTTGAAAAGGACAATCCGGACGTTTTGTCTCAAAAAGAGTCCCTGCGGAACAAAGTTGCTGCAAAACTCACCGAAAGCAACCGAGCCTTTCATTCAAAAGCCAATTTATCTGAAATTCACAAAGTAAACCTAGAAAATAAAGCTTGGAAAAGCATTACCAAAAATTGCGTAGAATGTGGCAATTGTAACTTTATCTGCCCAACTTGCTCTTGTTTCTTATTACTTGATGACCGCAAACAGCCAACAGCTGACGGCAACGATCGCTACAAAGTTTGGGACGCTTGTTTAAAAAATGGCTATGCTAAAGTTGCTGGCGGATCAAACTCGCGCGGCAAATTAACTGACCGCTTGCAAAATCGCTATCACTGCAAGTTTGATTACTCTTTTGATCGATTGGGCCGCTACACCTGCGTAGGTTGTGGCCGCTGCTGCGTCGATGGCTGCATGGCCAAAATCGATATGCGCCAAGTATTTATGGAGCTAATTAAGCAGGTTTTATTAACTGCTAAAATGGAATAATTATGCAAAACCCTTATCGGCCGATTAAAGCCAAAATCGAAAAAGTAATTACCGAAACTGCTAACATAAAAACCTTTGTGCTTCGGCCAGAAGAAAAAATTGGTTTCCAAGCCGGACAGTTTATGCAAGTTACTGTTCCTGGAATGGGAGAATGCCCCTTTACCCCCTCTTCCGATTACAAAGTAACCGATACTATCGAATTTACCATTATGAAAGCGGGTTCGGTCACCGCCAAGTTGCACAGCATGCAAGCCGGTGAATATCTAGGTTTGCGTGGCCCCTACGGAAAGCCTTATCCAATTTATACTTTCGCCGGCAAAGATATTTATGTAATCGGCGGCGGAGTTGGCTTGGCCCCCTTGCGCGCCCTGCTTTTTGCCCTTTTTCATGAAGTTGATCGTCTGAATAAAATCGCCGTTCGTTTCGGCTGCCGCAGCCCCCTAGACATTTCATATATAACGGCTATTGAGGAATGGAAAAAGAAGCCCAAAACCAATATTACAATCACAGTAGACAGCGGCGCACCGGAATGGAAAGGCAATGTGGGAATCGTTACTACCATTTTGAAACCCGAAGATGTTAACGTAAAAAACGCGGTAGCTATCGTTTGCGGGCCACCAATTATGATGAAATTTGTCAATTTACGTTTACTGGATATGGGCTTTGCTCCCAGCAACATCTATTTATCGATGGAAAAAAACATGAGTTGCGGGATTGGCAAATGTTTTCATTGCAATCTAGGAAAACATTTGTGCTGTAAAGATGGTCCCGTATTTACCTGGGAAGAAATAAAGGACATACCTGATCCATGGTAACAAAAAGATCTGTTTGTTTGTTTTGTTCGGTTGGTTGTGGAATTGGATTTAAGTCGGCCGGCGAAGATATCACCGGCATAACTTATGATCGCGAAAACCCTACCAATCAGGGATCGCTTTGCCCACGCGGCTACTATAATCTAGAACTAATTAATTCTCCCCAGCGGCTATCAAAAGAAGTCTCACTCGCTTTAATTAAAGAAAAGATCCGAAACACTCCTTCCGATTCTCTCGCTATTTTTCTTAGCGCTACTGCTAGCAATGAAGAAGCCCACTTACTGGCTCAGCTCGCAGAGAACACCCAAACCAAAAATGTTGCCATTCTAGCACCAACTTCTGATCTTGAGGCTTATGAGGGAAAGACCTGGGACGTTGAAAAGGCTGAAATTGAAAGCATTGCCGAAATTGAAAGCAAAGAAGCCCTGCTGATCATTGGAGATGCCTTGACCAGATCAGCCGTCCTATCAAGACGTCTTAACAAAGTAAAATACGGCAAGCGCGGCAACCAAATTATTGTCATCGACCCTAATCAATCACACACCACTTGGTTTGCGACCAATCATTTGGCCATAAAACCAGGGATGGAAGCGGTTTTGCTTTCGGCCCTAATCAAAGTCATTGCCAAAGAAAACAACCAGGACAACGTTGATCTTGATTTAGAAAACGCTGCAAAGCTTAGCGGGATTTCCGTCGAAAAAATAATTACCACCGCTAAGGCTTTTAACGCGGCCCCAACTGGCACAATCATTTTTGCCCCATCAGAACAGATGCAAAGAAACGATCTAACCAACTATTTCTGCCGCATATTAGCCAGTTTATCTCCCAATAAAAAATATTTAACCTTGTATGCTTGTGGCAATTTAATGGGAACCAAAATTATGCTCGATCGCTCGCTTAAAGCTGGGTCATCGATCGATGTAATTCGCGAAAAAATAAAAAACAGAACAATCAAGACAATAATTATGCTGGGCGAAGACCTAAGCCCTGCCATTCCTGAAATCCGGCAGATCGAATTCACTGCCCTATCGAGTTATTTTGCAGTTGACTGGTCGCCAACCGTTTTGTTACCACTAGCCAGCCAATTTGAAGAAAATGGAACCTTTACTTTTGCCGATGGACGCACCGAAAGCGTAAAAAATGTTGCCCCTAAAGTAGGATCAATTTCTAATCTCCAGATTCTCGAGCAAGTAATGGAGACACACGGACATCTGGAAAGAATTATTTCCTCTCCAGCTAAAATAGAGACCAATTTAAATCAAAAGATTGCAGAGGCGCAAGCCCTTAGCCCCACAAAAACATATCCGATTGAAATTATTAGCCATTTTGGCAATAATGAATTGGTCAAAAGGTTTTTCTGGTACAGAGTAAACAATAAATGAGTAAAAGAGTTTATCTAAACCTGGACTTATGCTGCGGATGCCGAAGCTGTGCAGCCGCTTGTGCTTATGGCCACCACTTGCAGAGTAATCTAGGCCATGGCGAATTAAAAAACGCTAACCTTCCCCTGCATTGCATGCATTGCGAGCAGCCAGCCTGCGCGGCAGCTTGCCCAAACGAAGCGATGAAAAAATGCGAAGATGGCACGGTACAGCGCAGTCACTTTAAATGTGTGGCTTGTCGCTCCTGTTCCCTGGCCTGTCCGTTTGGGGTTATTCAGCCAGACTTATCCAAACATATTGTTCCCAAATGTGATCTCTGCCAAGATTTACTAAAGGAGGGCGAAATTCCTCGTTGTGTTCAAACCTGCACATCTGGAGCGCTCTCATTTGAAGAAATTGATGAACAAGTGGTTAACGAAAAACGCAATTTAGCATCTGCCCGGCTACTGTCCAATTTTATTGGAAGGAGGAGATAATCATGGGAAAAGCAGAAGAACATATGGATAAGGCCTGTTCTTGCCTTAGGCTTGGTAAATTAAACGAGGCAACCAAAGAATACCAGGAAGCCATCGCCGCCGATCCTTCGAACGCTGTTGCCCACAAAAGTCTTGGCTCAATTTTTTATCGCAAAACTATGCTCGATGAATCGATTGCCGAATATCGCAAAGCCGTGGAACTTAACCCACTCTATTCCGACGCCCATTATGAATTAGGTATTTCGCTTTATCGGAGAGGAGAACTCGAACAAGCCATTATCTCTTTTGGAGAAGCCCTCAAAATCAATCCCAACTTCCATATCGCTCGTTATTGGCTGGGCTTATCCTACTATTATGGTGGTAGATTAACCGAAGCTATCGAAGCTTTTCGAGCCACAATTGCCAAAGAACCCAAAGTTGCCATTACCCATTATCATTTAGGGATTGCCCTATCACGCGAGGGGAAAATCAAAGAGGCCATCGAACAATTTGAGCAGTTTATTAAGAAAACCCCCACCAGTGCCGCCGCCCACTATCACTTAGGCATAAACTACTATAGCATCGGCAACGTCGAAGAAGCCGTTACCCATTTTCGCAAAGCTGTTGAGCTGGATCCGTCAGATGAAAAGTCAAAAAAGAATTTAGAAAAAATTGAAGATTTGAGGAGTAGATTTTTTTAAATGGCACTAATATATTATTTAATCTTCCCGGGGTTTGTTTTTACCGCCCTAGTCGGCTTGCTGGCCACTTGGATTGACCGCAAAGTCAGCGCTCGGGTGCAATGGCGACAAGGGCCCCCTTGGTTTCAACCCTTTATGGATATTCTAAAGTTGCTCGGCAAAGAAACCATCGTTCCCGAAAATGCCTCCAAAATGATTTTCTTTGGCGCACCCTTAGTTGGACTGGCAGTTATTACACTGGTCTCAACCATATTAGGACTTGCCTCCACGAATCCTCAAATAACTTTTGTGGGGGATCTGATCGTGGTTTTATATTTACTAACTATTCCATCCACCGCCTTAATTCTTGGCGGGTCAGCCTCGGGCAATCCAATCGCGGCCATTGGATCCAGCCGTGAAATGAAATTAATTTTAGCCTACGAATTGCCCTTTATCATTGCTGTTTTTACCTTAATCTCAAAAGTTGGTTCTATTTCTCTGGGAAGCATCCTCCAATACCAAGCTAGCCATGGGATGTTAATTGGCAGTGTTTCGGGTTGCTTGGCCTTTGTGGTCGTTTTATTAGTTATCCAAGCCAAGCTGGGCGTTGCCCCGTTTGATATTGCAGAAGCCGAACAAGAAATTATGGCGGGACCTTTGCTCGAATATTCTGGGCCAGCTTTAGCCGTGTTTCGCCTCACCAAAGCCATGCTCTACTGGACGCTGCCACTCCTTATGCAAATATTATTTTTAGGCGGGATTAACTTTACTTCAGTTGTTGGAATTTTATGGTTTATCCTTAAATATGTTATTATTTTAACCTTGATCATTTTGATCAAAAACACCAATCCGCGCATTCGGATTGATCAAGCCGTACGCTTTTTCTGGGGACCAGTGGTAGTTATAGCCATTTTGGCTTTTGTCTTGTCTCTATTTGGTTGGTAAATTTGGTTTAAATAATATGAATAGTTTGTTTAAATTGGGATTAAAAAAATCGCTGTGGGTTTTTCATTTGGGGGCTTCTGCCTGCAATAACTGTGATATTGAGATTGTTGACTGCTTAACCCCCAGACACGACGTGGAACGCTTTGGTATAACCCTAGTTGGTTCGCCACGGCATGCCGACGTTTTACTGGTTTCTGGAATTGTAAACCGGCAATCAATTGATCGCTTTAAACGGGTTTATGAGCAAGTACCAAAACCCAAAATAGTCATCGCCGTTGGCTCCTGCGCCGGTTCGGGCAATATGTTTCGAGATAGCTATAACTTTGTAAAGCCGGTTGACCAAATTATTCCGGTCGATGTGTATGTGCCGGGCTGCCCACCCAAACCCGAAGCTATTATTGCCGGTGTTTTAAAGGCCCTTGAGAAAATAAAATGAACTGTATTGAAAGTATAAAAAATAAATTTGGCGAAAACCTGGAAATTTTTCAAAAATCTAGGCAGCGCATCTATATCACGGTTCAAACTCCGGAAGCTGCCAAAGATATGGTCAAATTTATGTTTCAAGAACTCGGAGCTCGCTTTTCAATTGCTACCGGCGTCGATAATCGGCTGGGGGTAGACATCCTTTATCATATGGCTTTTGATAAGGAACATGTTTTAGTCTCTATTCGCTACTTGGTTAAAAAACCGGCGCTCGAAATGCTAAGTTTTACCGATTTTCTACCCGCCACTAACTGGATCGAGCGTGAAATTCACGAAATGTTAGGGGTCAACTTTATTGGTCATCCTAATTTGGAGCGATTGTTATTGCCAGATGACTGGCCAAGCGGAGTTTATCCTTATCGCAAACAATCTTATGATTCGGAAAAGGAAGGCACGGAAAAACAATAATGGTTAAAGAAAATTTAATCCCAATTGGCCCTTTTCATCCGCTGCTTGAAGAGCCGGAGTTTTTCAAGTTTTATGTGGATGGTGAAAAAATCGTGGACGCCGAAGTGCGGGTGGGCTACAACCATCGCGGAGTTGAAAAATTAGCCGAAAGCAAAACTTATGACCAGGATGTATTCTTAGTCGAGCGGATTTGCGGCATTTGCTCAACCTCCCATCCTTTTGCTTTTGTCAGAGCCGCCGAAGATGTCTCGGGGATTGTGGTTCCCGAACGCGCCCAATATATCCGCACCATTATCGGCGAGCTAGAAAGAATCCATAGCCATTTGTTGTGGGTAGGATTAGCCGGCCATTTTATTGGCTACAACACTGTTTTTATGTGGGCCTGGAAATACCGCGAACCAGTGCTCGATGTTTTTGAAGCCATCTCAGGAAACCGCAATCACTACGCTATGTTTAAAGTTGGCGGGGTCCGCCGCGATATTAATGCCGGCGATGTCCCTTCCCTACTCAAAGCCATCGATGAAATAGATAAATTCTGCTCCATGTTAGTTAAAGCCGTCATGGACGACCCAGTCATTCAAGCCCGCACCAAAGGAATTGGCATTTTGAAGAAACAAGATGCTATTGAGATGGCAGTGGTTGGCCCAGTCGCCCGGGCTTCGGGCGTTAACATTGATGTCCGCAAAGATTTTCCTTACGAGGCTTACGATAAAATTAATTGGGATGTCATTACCATGGAAGGCTGCGATATCTTTAGCAAAACCGCCGTCCGCTTACTGGAAATTTTGCAGTCCACCAAAATGATTCGGCAATGCCTCAAAAACTTGCCCGCTGGACCAATTGAAGCGGATGTTCGCGAAGTGGGAGTCGGAGAAGGAATTGGCCAGCATGAAGCACCGCGCGGAGAAGTTATCCATTATATTAAAGCCAACGGGGCAAACAATCCCGAACGACACAAAATCCGGGCCCCCTCTTTTATGAATGTGCCCTCCTTTAAAAAAACCGTGATTGGCGAATCAATTGCCGACGCTGCTTTAATTACAGCTGCCGTTGATCCGTGTTATTGCTGCACCGAACGTATGGCCGTAATTGATGCCAATAATAGCAAAGTATTATTATCGGGCGAAGATTTGGTTCGCCTTTGCCAGGAAAAGACCGAAAAGCTTAAGAAAAAATGATAAAGATTGAAGTATTAATCTATTTACCAATAATATTGGGCTTTCTTACTCTTTTGGCCAAACCATGGTCTAAGTGGGTGGCACTGCCATCGGCTTTGCTGGCGCTGGTTCTGGCCGGGATAGTTTTCTTTGACAAGCAGGCTTCTACCCTTAGTTCTGGCATCTTTCTAGCAGCAGCCTTCTTTACTTTTTCCACTATCCTGTATTCAATAAAATTTGCCGAAGGAAAAGAGTATCAAAATAAACTATTAGGCTACTTCATAATCTCGCTTGGAGCCACTGCCGGGATAGTGTTTGCCGTGGATTATGCGGTGATGGTAGCTTTCTGGGGAATTTTAGGGACCTATCTTTATCTATGTATTGGACTTGGGGGAAGTAACGCAGCAGCGGCTGCTAAAAAAACCCTAATTATCGTTGGCGGGACCGACGCCCTAATGCTGGTTGGGGTTGGAATAATCTATTGCATCACCAATTCTCTGACGATTGGCTATGTTCCTATTCCTTTAAACGGGTTACTTCCAATTCTAGCTTTCTTATTCATTGCCGTCGGGGCACTAACCAAAGCTGGAGCCATTCCCCTCCATTCTTGGATCCCAGACTCAGCCGAAGTCGCCCCGCTTCCCGTAATGGCCTTTCTGCCAGCGGCCATTGATAAATTAGTCGGCATCTATCTGCTGTATAGAATTTCTATCAACATCTTTTTGGTGGTCCCCAATTCGGCAGTCTCTTTATGTCTATTAACCATTGGATCAATTACCATTATTGTGGCGGTGATGGCAGCATTAATCCAACACAACCTAAAAAAATTATTTTCCTTTCACGCCGTTTCACAGGTAGGGTATATGGTTATTGGTATCGGCAGTGGCATTCCAATTGCGATTGCCGGTGGATTATTTCACATGTTAAATCATGCCATTTACAAATCACTCCTCTTCCTGACGGCTGGTGCGGTTGAAAAAGAAACCGGAACCACTGAACTTGATCAGCTCGGGGGACTTGGCAAAATAATGCCGATTACTTTTACTTGTGCTTTAATTGCTTCCCTTTCCATTTCTGGCATTCCACCTTTCAATGGCTTTGTTTCAAAATGGATGATTTACCAAGGGATTGTTGAACTTGCCAAATTTGGCCCATTATGGATTATTTGGCTAACCGCCGCTATGTTTGGCAGTGCCTTAACCCTGGCTAGTTTTGTTAAAATATTACACGCCGTTTTTCTAGGACAGCAAGCCAACACCGCTGCGAAGGCTCACGAAGTTCACTGGACAATGTGGCTGCCAATGGCCACCTTAGCTTTCATTTGCGTTGTTTTTGGTGTTTTTGCCTTCCCTCTCCCTCTGACCCATTTCATCCTACCAGTAGTGGGGACAGTTGCTTTTATTGGCTCCTTTAGTCCGGTTATAGCATTAGCTTTGCTAATAGTGGGCTTATTAATCGGCTGGATTATTTATAAAGCTGGTAACTCAAAACAAATATCCACTAAACCAATTTATATTGGGGGAGAAATTTTAAGCTCCGATCAAACAAAAGTTTCTGGAACTACTTTTTATAATACGATTAAGGATTGGGGATTCCTCCCCAAAATCTATAAAGCTGCTGAGCAACAATTATTTGATCTTTATGCCATCCTTGGCAAGGTATCAAATGGCATAGCCGGGATGCTAGGATATTTACACGATGGCCATTTGCAAACCTATTTAGCATGGATGCTCCTTGGCATATTGCTTCTTGGATTAACTTTTTATTTTGAATATTTTGGTCCGTTTTTGGGGATATAAATTATGTTGATAAATATTGTGTTGTTAATTATGTTTCTTTCGGCTGCGGCGGCCATTTTTCTGCGCAATCTTACCCATAGCATTTATGCGTTAATTATTACAGGCCTTTGCCTCTGTCTTAGCCTTTTTCTGCTGGGCAGCCATGAATTAGCTTTTATCCAATTATCCATCGAACTAGCCATTGTTTTTATTTTAATTCGTTCAACCTCCAATATTGCCGAAAAAGATAGTTATTCAAAGCGAGAAATGGTTACCCTGCTTGTTAGCTCGCTTTCTCTGGCAGCTATCTTGTTTCTGGCATTTGAATCTTTTGATGGCCTTATTCGGACCGAAACACTGCCGGCAGAAATAATTTCCAAAAACCTTGGCCTCCTCCAATTGGCCGGGGTAACGGCCGTAATTATTGCCGCCATTATTGGGGTTATCACTATTTTACGCCCCAAGGCGAGGGAAAAAGAATGAAAATCTATCTGTTCAGCTTTATACTTTTGGCTTTAGGGCTGTTTGCTGTCTTCTCCAAGAAAAACCTGATTAAAATTATTCTGGGTTTGATAATCATAAATTATGCCATTGCACTCTTGCTGGTTCTTTTTAAGGCCGAATATATGTCACTCACGGCCAGTCTAATTGGAGTTGCCACCACCCTCATTTTATCGGCGGTAGCCAAACGGATTTACGATCGCTACGGTACTTTTGATATAGCAAAAATAAGGAAATTAAAAGGATGATCAATTTACTGGCAAGTCTAATCGCCATTCCACTGGTAATGGCAGTAATCATTTTTATTGTGGGGAGAATCAATCGCTTCCTGCCGGGAATTTTGGCGGCATTAACCAGCTTACTGCTCTTTGGGATCGTTATTTCGCTATATTCATCCCACCCGGCCAATTATCTTTGGCACACCAACAGTTTATTTATTGATGGTTTTAGCCTGCTTATGCTCCTTATCATAACTTTTATCTCTCTGATTATTTCAATCTATTCCATTAAGTATCTGGATAAATATAATGCCAAAGAAAACTTCCACGCTCTTTATCTCCTTTTGGTTGCCGGCATGATCGGCGTAGTTATTGCTGGCCATTTATTCTTACTCTTTATCTTCCTAGAACTGGCCTCAATCTCAACCTATGCCTTGGTCGCCTTTGGCACCCGGGAAGAAGAGCTCGAAGCATCTATGCGCTATATAATCTTAGGAACCGTTGCTTCGCTCTTCATATTACTCGCCTTGGCATTGACCTATCTGATGGTTGGCTCCCTTTCTCTCCCTATTATCGCCTTAAATGCCAGCCTGTTTTATACTCCCAAAAGCTTTCTATTAATCATCTTATTTTTGGCTGGATTTGGTCTCAAAGCTGCCGCGGTCCCTTTTCATGCCTGGCTGCCTGATGCTCACACTTCGGCTCCGGCTCCAGTTTCGGCAACTCTTTCCGGGGTTTTAATAAAAACGATTGGCGTATATTGTCTAATTCGCCTTCTTTTTAATTTGTTTGGGACTCCCCCGATCATCTCTACGATCCTGCTCGCTATTGGAGCTCTTTCAATATTAGTGGGCGGTTTTGCCGCGCTTGGCCAATGGGATATTAAACGCATGCTGGCTTACTCTAGTATTTCCCAAATTGGTTATATTCTTCTCAGCTTTGGGCTCCTCACACCCCTTGGCATGTTTGGAGCTATCTTCCACTTGTTGAACCATGCTATCTTCAAACCCTTATTATTCTTATCGGCCGGCTCGCTTGAATTGGCCACTGGCACGCGCGATATGCGCAAAATGGGCGGACTGGCTAAGAAAATGCCATTAACCTGGCTTGCTGCCACGCTTGGCTCCTTTTCTCTGGCGGGAATTCCACCTTTCAATGGTTTTTGGAGCAAAGCTTTTATTATTTTTGCCTGTGTCCAATCCGGCAAGATTGGCTATGCCTTAATCGCCGTCATCGGAGCAGTCTTAAGTTTGGCTTACGTTTTAAAAATGCAAAAATCTGTTTTCTTTGACGCCCTCCCCATCGGTCTTGAAAAAGTCAAAGAAAATTCTTGGCTAATTACCCTGCCAATTTTAATTTTAGGACTAATTTGCTTATTTACCGGTATGTTTCATGCTCAGCTTGCCGCTCTTATCGTTAAACCAGCCGTTGCCGCAGTAAATCTAGGGACGGCCCTTTGGCAATTATTCCCGGAAGGAACCCGCTAACATGAGAATACCTTTACCGAAAATAAGAGAACTGGGCGAGGCATTAAGGTCCTTTTTTTCAAAGCCTTTTACCAGCGGTTTTCCTTTCACCCCCGTTTTTATTCCCGATGGCTTCCGTGGCAAGCCCCAGTATGATGAAAAAGAATGTGTGGGTTGCTTGGCTTGTCTTGAAGTTTGTCCCGCACGGGCAATTGAATGCCAGGATGACAAAGTCAATAAGCTCCGCACTCTTACCCATCACCAGGATATTTGTATCTATTGCCAGCAATGCGAAAAGGCCTGTATTACCCAAAAAGGGATCCAACTCACCAAAGAATATGATCTAGCAACCACCAACCGCCAATCCTCAATGACCCAATGCCGCAAAGAGTTAGCCCTCTGCGACCATTGCGGCGAAATTATCGGAGCGATTGATCATCTGCGCTTTTTGGCTAAAAAAGTGGGGAATTTATTATTCGCCAACCCTACCCTGCTGCTGGCTAGACTCGCCGAATTGAAATTACTTGAAAGTTCTCTGCCCCAAAACAGCCCCCATCCTCGGGCCGGACACTTGAAAGTTCTCTGCCCCAATTGCCGGCGGGAAAACATTTTAAAGGAGCAGTGGTAATCGCATGCATGAGATGGCACTGGCTAAAGATGCTTTCCGTAAGGTGACCGAAGCTGCTCTTGCCAAAGGCCTAACTAAAATAACGTATGCCAAACTAAAGATTGGAGCTACTCGTATCAGCCATCCTGCCGAATTCAGCGAATTGTTTTATGATTTAACCAAGGGAACCATAGCCGAAGGCATGAAATTAGAATTTGAAATTGAGCCGGTAAAAACCATTTGTTCTGAGTGCCAAAAAGAATTTAATCCGCAGGAGATGCGCCTCGATTGTCCCCATTGCCATTCCACGGCAATTAAAGTTGTTGCGGGAAATGATTTGAAGATTACGGAAATCAATTAATTTGACGAGGGAGTCATTATTTTTGGATTGGCAGAATACATGAGGGCTGGGTCACCAGAAAAAACGACATCAACAATTTTCCCCTCAGCGTCATAGACATAATGATCACTATTTGTTGGAAGGACTGGGGCTTTAATCGGAACCTTAAATATTTTAGCAAACATATTGGCCATATTGGGTGAAGTTTCTCTCCCGGCCCCTGCTGAACAAGCCGTTACTATGATCATGCCGGCGGGATCGATAGTTTCTTCAAGTTTTAAATCCTTCATTTCCTTCTCATCGGTAAGGTCGATATATAAATCTTCGTTTTCGGGAATGCCCTGCGCCGGATCGGCCGCCCCCTTGGCTATTTTTTCCGCCGTCCCATGCCCGCTCCATTCAATGTACATGGTTTTCTTGCCAACGTTTCTTGTGGCTGCTATCAGATTGGCATAATCTTCTTCGTCGGTTCCCCCCTCAAAATAAATTACCCGATAACCCTTCTGAACTAGCTCTTCCATTTGAGTCGCCGCAAAAGCCCCATTATAATCAGCCTTAGGATAAAGCAGGACAATCATTGGCCGCGGATCATTTTCAGCTAAGTTCTGTCGATTATGAACAATTTCCAAAAGCGAGCGCATTGAGCCAAGACGTTGTGGAAATTCGATATTTAAACTTCTTAATCCTAAATAGATTTTTCTATCTAGTATTAAATATTTTCCATTAGTTGTAGGCAATTTCCATTTCATTTCTGTCAAGAGCTCTAACATAAATGGCTTATCTTTCCGCAAGGATTCATCTACATAATAAAAAGTCCAGGGGTTAGCCACAACCGCTTTCTTAACATATTCCCTATTCTTCTTTAAAGAATCATCGGCATAGAGATGGGCCTTGTTCCACCGCCGCACAGCAGACAGCATAAACTCAGCATCTTTCTTTAAAGTGCTATCAGCGTATGCCAGCCGTCCAATATCTTTTTCGGCCATCTTGAGAACAAACTCCTTATCTTTTAATGCATCCACAATATTGTCGGGACAATTAGAATAAGTCGCCAAAGAGGGGTCTTGTTTAAGGGCCGCGAAAAGGATTTCTTCGTTTAATTGCAAGGAAGGATCGGCATAGAATATCGCCTCCCCACTATTTTTAACTGCAGCAAAAACAACGGCATGGTTTTTTTGATATCCCGCGTCAAGATATTTTAAGGACTTGCCATTGGCATTAACCAAACGTAAAACAGTACTATTGGGACTGCTGTTTTCTTCTTTGCCCGCAGTTTGGGCAGAGTCTTCCCCTTCTAACAAAGAAGGATTAATATATTTAATCGTTTCAGCGTTTAATTTAACGGCATCTAGAATGAAAGCCCTATCGTTTTGATAAATTGGGTCAATTACTTTAAATGTTTGAGGTTTTATAGCAATAATTGCTAAAATGATATCCCGATCTTGTTGCTGGGTTTCATTTAAATCAAAATATATATTCGCCCACTGTTGTTTTACTTGTTCCCGTTTTTCCCTCAAATATTCCAAAACAAAACCTTTATCATTTTTCAGAGAAGGCGCAACAAATGGAAAGATACTATAAATACTGGAATCGACTGCCGCCATAACTAATTCCTTGTCTCCGCGGAGTCTTTCGCTGGCAAATTCTAATTTTTGGCTATCCCTTTTAACTGCGGCCAACATAAAATCACGATCGTCGGATAATGTGGCCTCAAGATATTGGTCTAGGGTCGATAATTCTAGCAGGTCAATTTTATGGTTCCGGCCGGCTATTTTACTTATTTCTTTGGAATCAATACTTTTAATGCCTAACCAGGCGAGTTGCGCTGCCACTTCAACGGCACTCACTTTGGAAGAAACGGCGATAGAAAGACCGGAATCGGCTATACGGGCATTAGCCCGTTCTTCATCCTTTTGTTTCTTAGGCTTATCGCCCGCAGAATTCCTAATGGTAACCAGGCCAGATCTTAAGGGGTCATTATTCGCTGCAGAAACGCCACTCATGCATAGCTCCCTTGTAGTCACATCAATCATTGGTGGTCTTTCATATATTATCGGCTAAAGTTGATGCTTTCTTGCGTGAAAAACGCCTAATAAAGAGGGAGGCAATTATCGTAGATAACCCGTAACCAAGATATCGCCATCCAAGCGGTCAACGTGGACTTGTTTTAGCCATTTAGCTTGAGAAGGGAGCTTAACGCCTAACCCTTCAACTGAGGTTTTAGCATCACGTCCGCCAAAGATTTTGGGGACAATAATAAAATGAGCTTTATCCACTTCGCCAGCTTCAATAAATGAGGCATTCGCTTCTCCTCCGCCTTCGAGGAGGATGCTGGTTATCTTCATTTTGCCTAATGTTTGCATCAGCTTCCTAATGTCTATTTTCGACTGTCTACTGTCTAATTTCTTTCGATGGCTAACAGCTGACAGCTTACAGCAGTCTATCGTTAGGATTTCCGCCCCTTTGCTTCTCAAAGCCTCCACTCTCTTCTTGGGTGCAGCTGGCGAAACAACAATAATCGTCCTAGCTTCTTTGGTATTCATCACATTGGCATTAAGGGGGGTGCGAGCCGTAGAATCCAGAACGATGCGAATTGGATTCTTGATCTTTTCAACCAGGCGCGTAGTTAATTTGGGGTTGTCAACTAAGATCGTGTTAACCCCCACTAAAATCGCATCATAGTAATTGCGTAAACGGTGGGCAAAGTGAAGCGAGGTTGGACCCGCTACCCAACGGCTAGCTCCCGTGCGAGTAGCGATTTTACCGTCAATGGTTAAGGCACTTTTTAAGACAACAAAAGGTTTGCGGGTCGTAATATATTTGATGAAAACTTCATTGAGCCGCTTAGCTTCTGTTTCTAAAAGTCCAAAACGCACTTTTATCCCATGCTTTTTTAATATTCTAATCCCTTTGCCATTAACTAGCGGATTGGGATCTTTCATGGAGACGACAACTTCCTTCAGATCCGAGTTAACAATTAACTCAGCACAAGGAGGATTATTGCCGTGGTGGGCACAAGGCTCGAGATTGACGTAAAGAGTCGCACCTTTAGCGTCCTTACCGGCTTTTTGAATCGCCCAGGCTTCAGCATGGGGGGTGGCAACTTCGCCATGATAACCAATCGAAATTATTCGCCCGTCCTTAACTAATACAGCCCCGACCATGGGATCAGGGGTAGTGCGTCCTTCGGCAGATTTAGCTAACTCGTGTGCTTCGCGCATGTAGCGCACATCATCTTCAGTCCACATAAAGATAGTTTAACACTTTTGCTTTGATTTTCGAAAGGGATTAGTTTTTGCCGAAGAAATGATTTCGCCGGCTTGTTCGAGAATGTTGTAAATTTGAAGTAAGTGAACATTGGTAAAAAACTGGATTACTATTGAAGAAACAACTATTCGACCGCTTCTCCTTCCAGGTTGATTGAATTGATCAATATTTATACCTACAGCTCCCAAAGCCCAAGTTATTTTTGCCAATTCACCTGGCTGGTCAACCATTCTAATCCGGGCGCTTAAACGCCCATGATGATAAAGACGTTCTTTATCTATACAAAGTGACGAATGAACATTTTTAAAAGCTTCTACAACAAAAGACGGTGCAACAAATCCCATCGCAACTGCCCGTAAAAGGCTATTTTTGTCATTAACAACCAAAGCAACTCTTTTAGTTGCACCCCCATCTTCTCTTATAGATATCTCTCCACTAAAAGAAGAATTAATACGTGCAAAAAATGTTGAGCAGATATCAGCAGACCGAATTATTTGATCTAACGAAATATAACAACTCTCTAATTCAGCATCAACTGCTTCTTCAACCATTGCAAAAATTAAATTTCGGACATTTTCGTCAGCCTCCGGCGCAGTTGCTCTTCCCATCCAACTTCGCATTTTTTTTCTGGCATCAGCTGATCCAAGATTAAAGATCAACCTAAAATCAGGAATAGTCCCGTTCTTTGTAACCACCCAAACAACTCTTCCTCGTTCCAAAGAAGCTCCTAGGGGAACTTTTCTTACAACATCTTTCACCCCTTCTCGACCAAAAACAATTGCTCTCACAGCCATTGCACCCAGTTTTTGGTGTACTGCATAAGCGTAATCAGCCGCACTAGAACCCGGCGCCAATAGATATTCTGCCCCATGTGGTGAATAAACCGCTATTTGGGCCCCAGAATGTTTTATAGCTTCAATAATTCCTGCTCGATCAGCCTCTGGCAATTCTTCAATCAAATTTGCCAAATTAGCAAGCCAGAGAGATTCAGCTGTTTGCCATTGGCTACTATCCATACTGAGTAACCCAATTCTATTCGGCACTCTTCTATTTTCAGGAAATATTTCTAATCGCAATATGCCATTTTCTTCCTCCGGTGACCAATCCCTGACCCATACTTCAAGCGCTTGATGAAAACCATTTGGAATTGAGATATAATCACGAAACGTTCCTTGGCAAGGAGGAGCAAAGCTATATATTTTGGGCAATAAGCTATAACAATCATGACTCTCAGGAA
Organism: Candidatus Margulisiibacteriota bacterium; assembly: GCA_041658745.1. Classification (GTDB taxonomy): domain Bacteria; phylum Margulisbacteria; class WOR-1; order O2-12-FULL-45-9; family O2-12-FULL-45-9; genus JASEHX01. The sequence goes on from JBAZZP010000006.1 coordinate 75,101, forward strand.
GAATAATCCGCACCAATGGAGTTTCGATGATGCTAATTTCATTAAGTTCAAGTCCGGAAGCACGACACAGCTTAAAAAGTTCCCAACTGGTTCGAGAGACAACTTCAACTGATCCTCCGTATTGGGCTACCTTCTCCCGTAGTTTTAATAACACTTTTTTAAATCTTTGTTCTTGAACTTGAACGTTATTTATTGCCATCCATGCTTCAATTCTCCTAAAATCATCCGGGTACAGATACCTAAATGCTAACCTTTCAAGCTCCTCAGCAACATCCATCATTCCTAAGGCTTTCGCAATTGGGACATACACATCAAAAGTTTCTTGAGCAATTCGAGCTTGTTTCACAAGAGGCATAGAATTTAATGTACGCATATTATGTAAACGATCCGCTAACTTTCCTATACCTACAACCACATTCTTCCCCATCGCACCAATAATTTTACGGTAGGTTTTTGCTAAAGTTACATCTTTAGCTTCATAGGTTGATCGGACTTTGGTCATCCCATCAACTATCTCTGCTACCTCATCCCCATATTTCCCCCGAATTTCTTGTAGTGTTACAGCTGTGTCTTCTGGAGTATCATGGAACAACATTGCCTTAATGGCACCCAAGAGTGGCAACCCCCACTCTATTCCAAATATTTCAGCTACAGCTAATGGATGAACAACATAGCGCTCACCTGAACAACGAGATTTCTCTCCAAAAGCAGTATCAGCAAATTTTATACCTTCTCGCAATGCGTCTAGGTCAGTTCCAGGAAGCATTACCCCAATATCTTCGCAAAAAGCGGCCACCCGCAAAGGCAAAGCATTAGGTATTACTCTTAATAAATAATCGATACGTAAAATCTCTTTGGAAGGAGGAAGAGCACAAAACCTAAGAGCCTCATGAACGATCCTATCCATGTCTGGATTTGCAACACGATTAAAACGACCAAACCAACCGGCTCTCGCTAAGGCGGGTGCTAGTGGGACAAGTTTGCTACTCATAGCAATTGATTTTCAGCTTAAAATGGGTAAAATTTCAATTTTTTTGATATTTTAGTAGTGCTTAAATTTGCTAATTACCGCCTGAGGATCATCTGCATAGAAAACAGCCGACCCTGCCACAAGGATATTTGCTCCAGCTTGCACGGCTAGGGGCGCTGTTTCGAGGTTAATTCCTCCGTCTACTTCAATATCAACCAACAACTTACGACGAACAACTAACGACCGCAAAGTTCTAATTTTATCCAATACATCTGGCATAAATTTTTGTTTTTCAAATCCGGGATTAACCGACATAATCAAAACCATTGACACCTTATCCAGCACTGGGAAAACTTTTTCAATCGGCGTGGCTGGATTGACTACCACCCCGGGCTTACAACCGTTTTGACGGATCAGCTCAATGTCTTCAGCCAGGCATTTTGAAGCTTCAACGTGAATGGTAATAATATCCGCCCCCGCCTTTGCAAAATCAGGGACATATCGATCAGGATTTTCGATCATCAAATGAACATCTAAAGGCAAGGTGGTTGATTTTCGAGCCGCTTTCACAATTAATGCACCAATCGTAATATTGGGAACAAAATGTCCGTCCATAACATCAATATGGATCAAATCGGCGCCGGCAGATTCAACTTTTCTAATTTCAGCCTCCAAATTCCTAAAATCCGCCGATAAAATTGATGGAGCCACTAATATATTATGCATTTTTCTCCCCCTACCATGGCCAAAGCTTAAATCCGCTTTTTTCTTCTTGTGCTTCCTTGCTGGTAATAGTAATGTTAACTGGATTTCCCATCTCAATTTCTTCATCGGGCAAAGGAGATTGTCCAAGAATAAGACCGGGATCCATTTCATCTGAAACACTGCTTTCTACGCTACCCAGAGTCAAGCCGGCTGAACGCAAGATCGCGTCCGCATCTCCAAGCGCTTTGCCCAGCAAATTGGGTACCGCGATTTTTCTTTTCCCCGAACTGGTTACCAGTTTTATAGTTCGGCCAATTTTTACTCTTTCCCCAGCCACCGGCTGCTGCGAAACCACACAAGCGAGAGGAATAGTGGCATCATAAGTACTCCCTGCCAATAATCCCTGCAACCTTAATCCCTCAAGTTTTTCTACTGCCGCCTGCAACCCTAACCCCCGCAGATCGGGAACTATTGCCTGAGGCAAGGCATTAAAATAAGTAACATAACTAATCACAATTATTGCCGGTATAATAATTAAACCGAAAAAAAACAATAATACCCTCCAAAGCGAAGGATGTTTTACCCTTAAAACAAAAAGACCAAGCAAAACCGAGATGATAATCACATAAATTAAGTACCAGTTAATATATTCGATTAGCATTTAATACCTTCCCCAAAGAAAAGCAAACAATATTCCAGAAATAACTGACATCGCCAAAACCGCTGCCAGAATATATGTTCGATGTTTTTCTTTTCCCCATTTTAATTTGGTCTGACCAACCTCCTCCAATATTTCCGCTTCGGGCTTAATATCTTCTTCCCCATAACGAGCAACCGTGGTTTCGAATAATTCTGAATAATCTTCGCGATTATTTTGCGATCCAACCAACATTTTTTTCTCCAAGCTCTCTCGAAATTCAGATACTCGCGAAAAACGCTGTACCGGATCATGGACAAGGGCCTTCTTTAATATCTCTCGTAAATATGGGGGTAACTTTGCAAGCATTTCAGGAGTTAAAACGGTGGCCGAACGCAATTTTTCCAAATTATTTAAAAGTCCAGTCTCATTAAAGATTGGCTTGCCAAGCAGCATTTCAAGAAATATTAGCCCAAGCGAATAAACATCCGAAGAAGCAGTCGCCGGTTTTCCCAATAATTCTTCGGGAGAAGCATAATAAGCATTTTGCATAATGGTCAGTACTTTTTGGGGGATAGACTCCTTGATTTCGCCCTCAATTACAAAGTCAGCTAAATGAACTACCCCTTGATTATCTAATAAAATGTTGCTCGGCTTTAGCGCCCCATGGATAATCCCCCGGCTATGGGCATATTCTAGAGCACGAGTAGCTTCTTCCGTAATTAAAAGTGCTTTTTCCTCACCAATTGGTTCGTTCCCCTGCATAATCTCATGTAAACTTTTTCCTTCAATATACTCCCGCACATAATAAAACCCTTGCCAGCCATAATCTCCATCCAACAACTTAGCAATGCCATGGTAGCTAATAAGAGTTAAATCCTTAACCTTTTGTTTCATGTCTCTAATCAGGGAAGAATTGAGAGTCCCCCGCTTATAAATCTTGATAACAATTGGCTTGTTTGATCCAAGTAATGTTCCTTTGTAGGTTACACTAAAAGGATTTTCAGATATTTTTTCAGCAATCCGATAGCGACTTTTGAGGATATGCTCCATTACTAAATTATATAATGATGAATGACGAATAACAAATGCCTACATGCCATTAAGGAGAACGAAAAGAGGGATCATTTTATAGCGTAGACCTTAGCGGTAATTCCGCTTTCGTTAAAACGGCGGGAAGAGACTAGCTTTACTTTTCCCCCAACCACATTTTCCTTCAGCCACGCATTCCAGCGATAGAGCGAATCATCGGATGAATCATCCACATATGGTGAGCCATCAAGGCCTTCAACCGAAGCAAAAAAATTGGCCATTTTATTGGTATTTGCTGCAACCAATAAATTGGCACTGGGAAAATCAGTAATGACAACCGCCTTCCATTCCCGATAATGAAACTCCATGCTTTCCGGATTAAGCCTTTTTAGGTTTAAGGGAATATAAACATGCGCACCAGCCGGGACAGTTGCCTTAAAATAATCCATCACCTGCAGCATATTTTGTGAATTATTTTTGGGAAAATATACCCCCCAAGCCTGCGGCAGTGACAAACAGAGGGGCAAGACCAAAATCATAATAATTGCCAAGACCATGCGAGGGCCTTTTGGCTCAATTTTTTCCAGCACATAAAACAAGGCGGACGCAAATATTAAAAAAATGAAAGGGACTGCAATATACAGCATTTGAGGTGACTTGGAAGGAATCGTGAAAGTAAGTAAAATCAATATCGTCCAAACAAAAAAATACAATCGGTTAACCACTCGATAGCGAGTAGTGATTAGAGGGACAAAAAGAGACAAAAGCAGAAATACCCCTAGCCAAGGGGAAAAGGACAGGTTTTGGATAATAACACGAGGATAATAAGTGAGAATTTCCCACCAGCCAGTAACTGCATCGCTCCCAGAATATTTAAAGACTGCTGCCAAGAACAAAAGCAATTTACGTGAAAGCGAAAAGGAGAACCAAATGCCAGACATAAATAGCACCACTAAAAGAACAATTAATTTACGATACGCCCACAGCACAAAATCAATTGCTTTTTTCTCTCCCTTTCTTTGCAGTTGAACCCCTTCATAAAACAGTGGGCCAAGCTTAGAAAGAGTCATAATTAAAAAAGCAGGAATAATCAGATAAGCGTAAAGATAATTGGTATAAATTGACAAGCCAATTAATAATGCCAGGAATAAATATTCAATGCTATTTTTATTCTCTTCACAGATAAGATAAGTGTTAACCGCAGATAAAAACAAAAAGGCTCCCAATCCTTCCAGCATATTTTCGGTGGCAAATCGCACCATTAGTGGGGAAGACAGGGCCAGCAAAACAGCAGTAATCCCTATTCTTGGTCCCAATCGATTAGAAAAACGGAAAGAAAGCGTATAAATCATAATAATACTCAGGAAAAAAAGAAGGAGGCTAAAAGCCCGCGCCACGGTATAGTTCACGCCAAAACACAAAAAGAAAACGGAAAGTAGCCAAGAATGCAGAAAGGGCCAGTTCATTTGCCGCTGGGTATCATACCAGAAAGCGCTCAAGTTACAGTTTTGCAGATCATTTACTAGCCAAACACCATATAGGGCATGTTGGGCCTCTTCCTTGGAGAAAGCATCGCCGGGGAGAATGCGACTGCTAAAAATCAATCCGCTAATCAATATTGCAGCAATCAGAACAACTGTGAGTCCCTTAGAATATAAGGACTTTGTCACTATGCTGCAAATTATAGCACCCGCCCCAGTAGTGTCAATAGACGCCCTTATCCTTTACAATAATTTTGGGCTGGGGTAAACTTTTAATAATCTAATGAGCATCCCAATTAATACAATCCCTCAAGGTGCAATGCAGATTCTAAAAACCCTGCAAGAAAATAATTTTCAGGCTTTCCTGGTAGGAGGCTGTGTACGCGATCTGCTTTTAGGTTTTACTCCCATTGAGTGGGATATTACCACTTCTGCCAAGCCCGAAGAAGTGGTTAAATTATTTACAAAAGTTATCCCAACCGGGATTGATTACGGTACGGTAACCATCCTCCTCTCTGACGGACAATACGAGGTTACCACCTATCGCTCAGATGAAAAATATATTGACGGACGCCACCCTTCCAATGTTCGTTTTACCGGCGACATTCACCAAGATTTGGCCCGGCGAGATTTTACTATTAATGCACTGGCATTTAATCCCACTACCGGCCAATTAATTGATGACCACCAAGGCCAAAAAGACCTAAAAACCAAATTGATCCGGGCAATTGGAGATCCTATCGAAAGATTTTCAGAAGATGGCCTCCGTTCTATCCGTGCCTGTCGTTTTGCTGCCAAACTCAACTTTTTAATCGAGCCAGAGACTTTTAAAGCAATTAATAAAACCCTCTCCATTACCCAAAAAGTTGCCCCCGAACGCATTCACGATGAAATTCTTAAAATATTATCCTCCGCCAAACCTTCGATTGGCCTTGATCTGCTCACCATATCCGGGATTATGCTATTAATTATCCCTGAACTTATTACCTGCCAAGGAGTGGAACAGCCTCCCGAGTTCCACCAATTTGATGTGTATTGGCACAGTCTTTACGCTTGTGATGCCGCCCCGGCCAATAACTATCTTGTCCGCTTGGCTGCCCTTTTGCACGATATTGCAAAACCCACCTGCAAGGTTGACCTTACCTTTTATAATCACGACAAACAGGGTGAAAAAATCGCTTGTCAGATCCTGCAGCGCATGCGTTTTAGTAAAAACGATATAGAAAGAGTTACCAATCTTATCAGCAATCACATGTTTAATTATTCAACAGACTGGGGAGATGCTGCCGTGCGCCGTTTTATCCGCCGGGTTGGCTTAGAAAATATCTCCGATTTGTTTTTGTTGCGTCAAGCTGACTGCACGGCAATGTCTAGCCAGATCGGAACCACTTATCTAAGCGAGCTGCAAGGCCGGATAGACAAAATCATCGCCGATCAAAACGCCCTACATATAAAAGACCTCAAAATTGATGGACAGGACATCATGCATACTTTAAATTTACCCCCCGGCCCCAAAATTGGCCAAATCTTAAACAGCTTACTGGAAAAGGTTCTGGATAATCCAGAATTAAACACCAAAGACAGCTTGCTTAGATTGATAAAAGAAAATGCGTAAGCTAATTTTTGTTACTTTTATCCTTCTTTTTTCCCAATGTCTCTTCGCCGATAACATAAAGCTGCTTCGCATCGAAAACTCCCGTAGTTTTGGGACCGATTACCTAGATATTTACACAACAGATTACTGCGAACCAAAGGGGCTGCTATTAGAAAAAGAACTACAAATTACTTTTCCGCAAACTGTTTTAGATAAAGCGTATAATTTATCCCGGATTAAATCGAAACGCATCGCCAAAGTGACCGCAAAACAGCTTGATCCACAAACTGTGCTAGTAACGATAAAGCTTAACAGAGAAATTGATTATAGCCTCGCTCATATTTTTGGACAAAATAAAACCATCGTAGAAATCGGCGACCGGCGCGATTTTACCGCCGAATTAATGGCGGCTTGGGAAAAATCCTCCCTACAGGAAAAAGGAGAGCCAATTAAATCCTTTGAATTTACTCCAAATACAATAGGAAAAGATTTATCGCTAAGGGGTAAAACCATAATTCTCGATCCAGGACATGGTGGACGAGACCCAGGAGCCATTGCTCCTTGTGGTCTACCCGAAAAGAATTTAACCCTTATCACTGCTCGCAAAGCCGCCCAATTATTTAGTCAGGCCGGCGCAAAAGTTTACCTTACCCGCAATGATGACCGCAAAAACAACTTAAAGGATATTGTTGATTTTGCCAATGGTAAAAAGGCAGACATTTTTATCTCAATCCATTATAATTTTAGTACGAATGCCGATATAAGCGGCACAGAAACTTATTACTATAATCCCAATAGCAGAGAACTAGCACTCAATCTGCACCAGGCTTTGCTTTATGGGATAAAAAGAAAAGACCGCGGGTTGCGGCGCGAAACTTTCTACACCGTACATCATTCGACTGGTCCGGCCGCTTTGCTAGAACCGGTATTTTTAAGTAATAGCGAGGAAGAAAAATTGGCTTTCTCGACCGATTTTGAGGAAGCTGTTGCTTTTAGCATTTATAAGGGGGTAAACAACTATTTCCGAAGTCAGTAACATTAGCCATTTGGGAACCGATAAAATTTTCCCGCGAGCTGGCAGCAAACAAAGGGGAGAAATAATCATTCCTTCTGCTCCGCTGGGAGTTTTTGACTCAGGGGTTGGCGGACTGAGCGTTTTGGAAGAGATCATGCATAAACTGCCCCACGAAGACGTTATCTATCTAGCGGATACTGCGCGAGTTCCTTATGGCGGCAGATCACCCGAAGAAATCGTAAAAATCAACCAAGAAATTATTCCCTATTTAATTAAGAAAGGGGCCAAGTTAATCGTAATTGCTTGTGGTACATCCTCTGCTTTAGCCTATCCGGTACTGGCGGATGATTACCCTGTTGCCATGGTCAACGTGATCGATCCCGGAGCAAGATCCGCGGTAGCTGCAACCCATAACGGCAAAATTGGGGTTATTGCCACGGTGGGGACCATCAATTCAAATGCCCACCGGGATAGGATTACGGCTTTAAACCCAGCAGCTGAAGTCTTTGCCGCCGCTTGCCCACTGTTTGTCCCGCTGATCGAAGGAGGATTTATTGAAAGTGATGAAACCCGCAAAGTTGCCAAAGAATACTTAAAGCCGTTGATTGAGGAAGGAATTGATACTCTGATTTTAGGCTGTACACATTTTCCGCATTTAGCCAAAGTCATTCAATCCATCGTTGGTGAAAAAGTTACCTTAATCAATCCGGCTGAAGAAACGGTGGTTGATATTAAGGCTTTACTCAAAAAAGCCGGAACCTTATCCCCTCCCACTCATCAAGCCAAATACGACTATTTAGTGACAGGATCACCTTTTCAATTTGAGGAATTGGGGAGTCGCCTGCTAAATAAGCCAATTGTGGGAACAAAGCAAGTACAGCTAGTGTAAATTTATCAGCGTCCCTTACGTCGCACCAAAAACCCTTCGACAAAGGATCTTTTTTCAATAAAATACAGCCTGGTTGAATCAATTTCTTTTAACAAACTTAATCCCTCAGGTGAAGAAGAAAGAATGATTGCTGCAATCGGCAATATTTCTAATTGCGCCAAAGCCCTTTCAGCTGCGGTTATTGAAGCGGGTGAAATATTTCTAACTTCTGACATTAATCCTTTTGCCAATAATAATCGTTTATTAATTTCCTCTGGACGATGTTCCAATCGATCGATTAAAGGTTTAATCACTACAAAATCAGTTTTTGGCTTTTCAAGAAGTTCTAGAATTTCTTCAATATTACCAAAAATTGTTTGCCATGATCCCAAATCAATAAAACAATAACCCAATAATATATCGGCCAATCTTGCTGTTTCAAACCTGGCTCTTCCTGTCGCATGTTGCAGGGCTCGTAAGCGAAGGCCAATCCCTCCCCTTCTATCCTCACAAGTTTCTAAAATTTCAGCTACTATATTAACTATATTAATTACCGGCCTCGTATCAGCGGCTTTATCTTGAGGATCTGAAGCAGTTAGCATTTTCTCAACTACTTCAGATATTTGCCCAATAGGACTTGAGTTAGCAAATGTTTCTGCAACATCGGTCGGAGTAAAAGTTAAATCTTCTTCCATGGGAAGAGCCAACATTGTTTCCCCCTCTCCCGTTGGGATGGGGAAAGCAGGCAATTCAGCCTTTATCTCGCTTGTAACCGTGGCTGTTCCTCCTTCTTTGCTTCTTTTCGCTTCAGCCGCTTTATATTTTTGAGCAGCTTTACTTCTAACCAGCAAATCTATCCCTCGATCAATAGAAAAACCTAGATATGAAATAAAATCAACCTGGAAAAAATTCAACACAAACAGTTTTGCAGCAATTAAAACAATTCTCTGATCCTCAAAATTCTTTTTACCAACCAAATCGGCTCGCTTTATTTTTCCTTCTACTTCACACCCATCAATAATTGTTTGTCCATATCTATTTAAACGAGCTATCATTTCATCAGAAACAACAAATTTATTCTCGACCGGAAAAAGCAGCAACACAAAGCAAGCAAAACATTCTGCCCCGCATTTTGTTTCACTGAATCTATTTGCTAAAGCCACCCATGCTTTCGTCTTTTCAGCTTCCAAATATAATTCTTTCTCTTCAAGTGTTAGTTTGGCAATTCGACAAGACAACTCGCCCACAGCTGCTTCAAGCCTTTTTGCTTCATTTTGATAATGCAAATAAATTCTCTGCCCAGTCTGGATACGCAATAGACTAATTAATGGGGCACATAATGCCCTTTCAACTTTTAATCCGCCTACCCCCTGAGAACTTAAGCATAATTCGTAGGATTGGAGTAAATGCTCTATTGCAATGCCAAAATCATTCTCTGCAGCAGCTTGTAATAAAAGCGGAATAGCTGTTTTATAGGCAACAAAGGCTTGCTGAACTTCATTCCGAGCTTCCTCTAATCCCTGTTTTTCAGCTTGACTAATTAATTGCATCGCACGAGCATATTGTTTTTTTATAATCATCCGATTCACCGCTTTTAAGAAAGACGACGTCGCATAGCTTTTATTTACACTGGGAGACTTAACCGTAAGAATAAAGGGATCCGCATCAAATGCTTCTTGAGGAAAAGAGTACTGTTCCATTAAATATATGGCACGCTCACCAATTAGCTTGTCTGAATAGGCGACACAAAGTGCATATTGCGCTTCCTTGGCTCTCGCCGGATAAACCCTGACTTTTCCATGGGCAACGACCACACGACTTAATTCAGCGCATCTTGCTTCCAATTCTTCTGGGTCTCTTAATACTATTCGCGACATTGTATCTGGGGAAGAAAGATTAAATTCCAGCATCTTTCTTTTTTCTCCAGTATAAGCTCGGCAAACAAGTTGCTGACAAAGACCCTCTCTAATAGCGATTCTAAGGATCTGCGAAGCAACTTTCTGCATTGACACTGAATGAACATCGTCGTCAATTGCGTTAAGAAAGGCTCCTCTAGCTTCAGTTAAAGCATCCTCAGTAAATCCGGCGGCTTGAAAAATGACCGAAACCGCCACACAATTATCAACATAATCTTGATTAAGTCCTCTTCCTCTTTTGCCCCCTTCTATAACAACTTCCCCATCAATTCTTTCATCCTTCATGGCTTTTATTACCCTAACCTGTTGGCCCGCTTCATCTATTCCAAAAACTGCCAGAGCTGCCATAAAAGACCTTACTTTGTTTGTTTCTCTGCTAAACCTAATCTCAAATTCACTTTCATCAGCAACTTCTAAAACTCCTCTTCCAATCCCATTTTGCGCCAACCAAAGAAAACCCTCCTGCTGATAACGTACAAGTCTCTTCTCTGTTCCAACCAGGCTCCGCCTTGGGTGAACAATCTTAGAAGGTATATGCCATCTATAACAAAAAGTTGCTCTTACTTCCATACAAAATATTCGCAGACAAACCGGCATAATTTCAATAAATTCCCAAATATTTTGCTATAATAATCGATATGTATACCCTTACCATTGAATCCTCATTTAGCTCTGCCCATGCCCTCCGTGGATACAAAGGCCCCTGTGAAAACCTGCACGGCCATACATGGAAAGTAGAAGTCGCGTTGGTGGGAGAAAAACTAAACGAGATCGGCATCATGGTTGATTTCAAAGATGTAAAAGCCAAATTAAATAAGATTATTGGCCGATTTGATCATCAAAACCTCAACGATCTACCAGAATTTAAAATAATTAACCCCTCCTGTGAAAACATCTCAAAAATTATTTTTGAACAATTAAAACCTTCCTTGCCAGAGCTACAAAAAGTGACGGTTTGGGAATCGCCCACCACTTCAGCCTCCTACCATCCTTCTGCAGATATGTTAAAATAAACACATGCAAACCCTTGTTTTCCACAAATATCACGGTTTAGGCAATGACTTTGTCCTGCTTGACTCTCGTAAAGATAAATTAGATGGGATCGATATCAAAAAACTAGCCATCGACGTTTGCGACCGTCATTTTGGGATCGGCGCAGATGGCATATTAATTGTCTGGCCTTCCACCAAAGCCCATTATCGTATGCAAATTCTTAATCCCGATGGTTCGGAAGCCGAGATGTGCGGCAACGGTATTCGTTGTTTTACCAAATATGTTTTTGAAACAGACAAATTAAAAGAAGAAGTAATTTCAATCGAAACCCCAGCTGGGATTATTCTCCCAGCCATCATACCATCTAGCAATCCAACCGTCACAACCGTTGAAGTCGATATGGGAATCCCTTCTGAGCAAGGTAAAATCGAACTTTATGGGCTAACCTTTAATAAAGTTTCAATGGGCAATCCTCACGCAATCTGTTTGGTCGGTGATTTTGGTCAAATTGACTTTTATGATCTCGGCCCCAAAATTGAACACGACCCTCATTTTCCACAACGCACCAACGTGGAGTTTGTAAAAGTTTTAAATGATAAAGAGATTGAAATAAAAGTTTGGGAACGAGGTGCAGGGGAAACAATGGCTTGTGGTACCGGAGCTTGCGCTTCAATGGTAGCTGCTCATTCCGCTGGCAAAGTTGGTAGAAAAATAATAGCCCATTTGCCCGGCGGCGCGCTCGAAATCGAATGGAATGATGATAATCATATTTTAATGAGAGGGCCAGCAGAGAAAGTATTTGAAGGAACCTATAGTGTATGAAAAAATCGAAGCGTTTAGAATTAATCCCTCCATATTTATTTGTTAAGATTGAAGAAAAAAAAGAACAGCTCCAAAAGCAAGGAATCGATATCATTGATTTTGGGATTGGCGATCCAGACCTCCCTACCCCACAACCCATTTTCAAGAAAATGCATGAAGTCTTAGAAACAACCCCTGCCGCTAACTACCCCACTTCCCGCGGCGAATTTTCTTTTCGCAAAGCAGTGTCTAAATGGTACAAAAAGCGCTTTGGGGTTGAGCTAAATCCTCGCGATGAAGTCTGTGCTTTAATTGGCTCCAAAGAAGGACTATCTCATCTCTTTTTTGCCTTTGTTGATCCGGGAGACGTGACCTTGGTCCCCGATCCTGCTTATCCAGTGTACAAGATTGGGACATTACTGGCAGGCGGAGAGCCGTATCTTCTTCCGCTAACTGCTGAAAATAAATTTATTCCCGATTTGGATAATATCCCGGCCAATATTTTAAAAAGAGCCAAACTATTATTTATTAACTATCCCAATAATCCTACTGGGGCTGTGGCTGACTTAGCTTTTTTTGAAAAATGCGTCCAATTTGCAAAAAAGAACGATCTTTTATTGGTTTCAGATTTAGCCTATTCTGAAATGGGCTATGATGGATATATACCACACAGTGTTTTGGAAGTTCCAGGAGCCAAAGATGTCGCTATTGAATTTCATTCTTTGTCCAAAACGTATAATATGACGGGCTGGAGAATTGGGATGGCGGTTGGTAATGCAGAGGCTGTGAACGCACTGGCAACTATCAAATCTAACGTTGATAGTGGCGCTTTTAAGGCTATCCAATTTTCAGCCGAGGAAGCTTTGCTGGGAGATCAAAATTGCGTTCAAGAAAACCGCAAAATCTTTGAAGAAAGACGCAATGTTTTAATCGATGGTTTAAATTCGCTGGGATGGATGCTAGACAAACCCAAAGCTACTTTCTATATGTGGGTGCCGGTGCCAAAAGGGGAAACATCTTCCTCCTTCACCGAAAAAATGCTCGATAAATGCGGGATATTAATTGTTCCTGGCAGTGGTTATGGAACATGCGGCGAAGGCTATGTCCGTTTTGCCATCACTATTCCCAAAGAAAGAATTGCCGAGGCCATCCAGCGGATGAAAAAAGCGGGACTAAGCTTTTAAATAAATTGATTATCAACAAGTATTTTGTAAATACTTATGAAGTCACGGCAAAATTCTCTTGTTGTAGCTAGCTGAAGCATATAAGCGTGTAATTTTTTTAAAAGCGCTTGTTTTCGTGCTTCGGATTTTCCTGCTTCACGCTCAAACAAAGTCATAAGAACAATCCCATTGGATGCATCTAAAGGATTTTCAGGGACTACTTCTCCAGACTTGGCTCGAACAAAATAATTATATGCATCTTCAACCAATTTTGGCTGCCATTCATAATATTTACTAAGCAGCATTCTTCTTTTTAGAGCTATCTTCCAATCGCCAAGAGAATCAGGCAATTTCGATAGCGGTTCAATCTTTTGGGGAAGGTAAACCCTTCCTTCTCCCTTCATCCTCCATAATTGTAAAAAGAAACCATCTAGCGGAGCAGCAAGCCCTTCGAGTGTTTCACCAAAACGGTAGCTTTGACAAGTTTGTAAGCTATATATTCTTCCAATATCATATGAAAACGCGTAAATATTTCGTCCATCGGAAATCAAGTTAACATCAAATAAGTTTGGAGTTTCATATTTGTCCAAAAGGGCTACCGGAACCCCTGGGTTTAACTGGCTAGCTAATGTAGCAACTGGCATTTCACTTAAATGTCTAGATATATTTCCAAAATCTCGCTCCTTATCTTTGTAGACGGATTCTGCCGCTCGAGCAATTCTTTCCTCGGCTTCCGTTTGGACCCTAAAACCTTCCTGATGCATCGGGTTTCTGGTGGTGCCAACTGCCACATTGCGATCAAGGAAAGGTTGGACGCATAGTGGGATGCCTAAAAGCCAGTCTTCAATAACTTTTCTAATTATTGCGTTGAAATACATAATATCTCGGCAATCTGGAGAACAATCTCTTTCAACATCGATATCACGATACTCTTTTTTCATTCTTTCCATGAGAACCAAGAAAGGATCCTCCATAATATTTCCAATTATAAATACTTTCCCTTTGTTGGCCACTGGAGGTTGAGAACACGGGAAACAAACATGAAAAGTTCCGTCTGCCGTTACAACCGGCGTTAACCCGACAATATTTTTCATGCATGCGCCAAACATACCCAAAGGCGGCTCAATCGCTTGAGTGTCAATGGGCAGTGCGGTTGCTACAAAAGACATTTCAAGTACCGGATCTATCTCAACAACTAAATCACCATATTCGCCCTTTGCTGCCTTTTCCGAAACTCTTCTTAAGGCTTCTGCTTGTTCAGGACTTGTCTGCCGCAATTCGGGCTTGTCTACAGTGCTATTTACTAATATTCTGGTCGCTCCTAATTCCCTTGCTGTTTCAATTGTCCTTTCCATGCTAGCGTAGCTGTCCTCATACATTAAGATCAACACTTCGATTTGCATGTCCGGGTTTACTCTCCGGCGCACTTCGGCAGTGGCTCTAATATTTTGAATAATCTCATCATATTCCGCCCGCGAAATACCATGGTGACGGCAAACAAAATCCGGGTCAAAGCTGTCAACGCTGAATCTTAGATTATTCAAAGATCTAACCAGCCGCTCCAAATTTACTGGATCTTTAAAAACTACCCCTAGTCCACTACAGGGGATAAAGGTTCTAATATCCCGTCCTAAGCTACGGGCATGCTGTTTGGCAAATTCAAACAATTCAGGAAGATTTGGATTCATTAATGGCTCGCCCCCACCCGTACTAGATAATTGTTCCACTCCAAGCTCAATCGCCTCTCTTATCACTTCTCTAAAATCAGCTTGGCCCGGCCGTTTAGTTCCCGGAGTGCTTGTTCTTGTTAATAGTCTTGGGCGGCCTTGTTCATCTTCATAAAATCTCCAACATTTAGTACATTTATTCCGGCAAGCATCGGTAGTTTGCACATCAAGATAATAAGTTGTTCCAAGGGTTGTCGATAATACACCTCGGGCTAATGCAATTACTTTTGTAGCAGTACTATTGAAACGAATCATATCTTGCACAATTTGGTTGTTTTGTAATAATTGGTAATATTCTGTGAGCTCGGATACTCTTAAGGAAATCCCGTATTTGGCTTCCATATTTTTCATGAGCGCCCAAGAACTTGCCATCGGTTGAATCAACAATTCCCGCACTAAAGCAGAAAGCACCCACGCAGCATGCCGATTTTTACATGAAAATATGTTGTCCACTACAGTTACCGCTTCTTTTGGCTTTCCCCAAAAATCATGAATTAAAACCTGACAAATAGTGCGCCTATACAACGCTTGAGCATTAAATGGCATTTGTGAATAATCTTTCCCTGATCTACTTGAATTTCCAATAAAATCACGCGGAGAAGCATTTACTCTTGCTAATATTCCTGGTTTATATCCCATCCTATTGCTCCCTTTATCCTTTTCTCACAATACCAAGTATTCCGGCATTAAGATGCTCTCTAATCACCAAAGCCTCTCGTTCCAATCTTTCCTCAACATTATCAGCAAACACCAAAAGGTTGTTTCCATCAAAAGCCTGATGATGATCAGACATTTCAACCTCTTCTTTTGAGTAAGGAACCGAAACAATTAAGGCTGTTTTTGCCAATCTAAACCATCTCTCAATCATCATTACAGGGTCGCACTCCAAATGCTCCAATAAGTGGCTAGAAGTAACCACATCCGCAGGTAATCCGGAAGTAATGGCCATTATTCTGGCAAACCATCCATTTTTCGTGACATCTGCATGAGCAAAGCGCATGTTTTGATAACCATGTCGTAGAGCAAATCTTCTTGAAGCAGAAAGCAGGTCATTTCTAACATCTATCCCACAATATTCTATCGAAGGATCATTAAGAAGATGCTCTTTTGTATAAATCGGGGTTCCAAAGGAACTGCCTAACTCAAGCACACGAAGATTACGCCTCCCTTCACTAGCAATAGAACCAATCCATTGACTTTCAACAAAATATATCCAGGAAAATAGTCTAGTATGGCTATAATGTGGGTCAGTTAACAAATTTGTTTCCGGCTCATAAATTTCCCCACGGGAATATTGATCTGCCATTTCATTAAAAGGATTTTGGGTGTTATCTAGCAAAGTATCATAGTATCCAGAGACGCCAGCTTCCTGCCCATTTACTAAAACACACGCTTCAGTTGCAAGCATAATTACTTGTTTTGGGGTACAGGTTATCCCTAAATCTGAAATGTAGGTTGTTATTTCAGATCTTTGCAACCAAAAACTATCTCGCAATAATTGTTCTTTTCTAAAGGTTGGCACTAAAACATGGACGAAAGATTTGGATTGTATAGACCGATAACAAAGGATTTCAAAATAAGAAGTTCTTGTTGTGGACACATGCCTCATCTGAGGAGATAATGCTACGAGTAAGACTTGCGAATTATTTAGCACAATAAATGCGTGCTTTTGACATCTTTTGGATGAAGGCTTTCCCCTCAACACAATTCCGCTTGTTGCCATGCCATTTATGGCGGACATAGGGGTCACAGGGTTCCCTCCCAAAATTAGCAAATATCTATCAATGTTTATTCGATAATCTTTTAGAAAAATTTCACAAATAATCAGTGGAGTTCTAAGAAACGGTTAATATTTATAAATCTATTGCTATTCCAAACATAAATCCCACGTTCTCATAAGATTGTTTGATCCCACGGAGATAAGAAACCTGCAGGTAAAAAGGAATAGGATCAAAATAAATCAACTGGGGATTGAGCTCAAAGGTTGTGAAAGATTTACTTGTTTCTTCATCAGCAAGGATAGGACGATTCCAGGATCCAGTTACTTGAAATGCCCATTTTGAAGCAAATTTAAACCCAACATCCATACCTAGCCTTGAAAGTACAGTTCTGTAAGATATCCGATCATGAACTGTAATCTGCCAAAGTGGGCTACTTTGGTTTTCAGACTCAATTTGTCCAATCGAATTATCATTTTCATCAGTGATTTGTGTCTCCGGCGGTGCTACTAAATCATCAGGATATTCGCTGCAACATTCATCCCGTCCAGCCCAAAGATATCCAATCCCAGCAACCACGCCGATCTGTAATGCTCCAGCTAAAGCTACGCCAGCATCGCCTTGCAACATTACCCGGCGCGGATTACTTAGCCCTTCGTAGGCAATTGATGGATCCAGATACCAACGACTCCCGTCAGAGTTATATGTCTTGCCATATTGCTTACTCAGTTGTAATTGCAGCCGAGCCCCATCGTAGTTTGGATTGCGAATCGGATCTGAAAATAATCCGCCCCCTCCCCGATAATACCCTTCTTCTTTGCTGTCATCTCTTTCAGGAATAAATTGCCCAGGATCATCGCATGCAATTTCTTCACGGTTCATTTCCAACATATCGCCGAATTTAAGCGTTACACGCCAACTGTTTAATTGCGTTGGAATTGCTGATACCCCTGCCATTATATTCTCCTCATAACCGAAAACATTTACAATTTATTTTTTACCAAAAATGGTTAACCGGAGTATTTCCGTGCATCCTTACACCCTCTAAAATTGCTTGATTGCTTTCATAAGGAGGCGTAAGCTTTCCCTTCAATAAAATTACGGATGGCCCTACCTCTTTTGGCAAAGACGCGATTACCTCATCGTAAGGAGCATTCCAATTCGTATTCACTATTCCCGGAACAAAGGGGAACAATAGTTCACTAAAGTACCTAGAAGCATCAAGTGATACTCCGTTTGGCGCAGTATCATTAACATTACAGGCAAATCCTTCTCCTTCATATCCCGGGACTGTCAGATGGGTGGATGGATGATAAACAACATATGGATCTTCCGCATTAGTCACGGTAATGGTAGAAGCAATTGGCCCATCGATATCGGCTCCAATATCACCAATTACCCTCAATCGCGAAGCAATCCCTTCATCCAAGAGCTGCCGCAGAAGATCGCGAGAAACTAAACGTGGCTGTGTCGGTTCCCAATATATCCCACTGACTAAAGCCGTGATGTGGCGTAAATATCTTCCCATCTTTGATGCATATAACAAATGTGCTTGGGGGTTTGTCCTATAGTCTTGCAATGAAAAAGTTTTACTTGGATCGACAGGCTCAACAGTGTCTGGTTCTTGAAAAATTACTTTATAAACTTGGTGTCGGGACAAACTGCCAGCTTGAGATAGCAAATCTTCTGGTCGAAGCTCGATCGGTCCCATTTCATCAAACATTTCTAATGCTCCTCGACTTACTCTGCCATAACCAAGAACACCAACCACAAATGGCCCCATAGCTTCTGGAACGCCATCGGTTCTAATTTTCTGGCCGAGGTGGCGCAGTTGAGTTCTTATTTCTTCTATCCCATTGCGATAGTGAATAGTTTGTTTAACAGCCTGAAAAGGATTAGGATCAATCCCTTGAGAAGCCAGACGTAAGCCTAAAAGATTTAGCGTATCAACCATCCCGACAATTCCCGCAAATCGGCCAAAAGCAACCACTCGTTCACCTCGAGCATCAACCATTTTTTCATAGTCAATCAAATTGCAACCATTTTCCATCATGGTTCTAAGCATATGCATGTTACCTGGTTGTCCTTTGTGAGTATGCGAAAAAAACATGTAAGTAACGCCTTCTTCAAAAAGATCCACCGGTATCTGCTTGACGCCACAAACAACCGAGGCATATCCCTTAGCATCAGAGACAAGTTGCGCCCCTGCATCAAGATATTCTTGCGCAGAAAATATTCTTATTGGAGAGGGTTGAACAAAAACCATAATTCCATTATCAACCAACTGCCTAACATGCTCTGGAATTAAACCAACTCGCCTTTCATAACGGTGAAGCCCATCTGCTCTAATAAGAATTGCTCTTTGTCTGCCAATTGCCAAACCCATAATTCATCCTCCAATCTATTTAATAATTCCGCATAACCTTCGATCGGCTTTGAAAATAATTTCACTTTTATTTTACATTCCCCTATAATGCCAATATGGAAATCCTAATCGCCCAGCACTCGGGTTTTTGTGAAGGAGTTGAAAGAGCCTACCGCATTGCCCTTGAACAAGTAAAATTAAACCATCCCGTCTATATGCTGGGAAACTTAGTCCACAATACTCAAGTCGTTGAACAATTTATTAATGCCGGAGCTAAAATAATTAAAACTCTCAATGAAGTGCCAGATAATTCTCCTGGCATTCTCCTTATTTCTGCCCATGGAGTTTCGCCAGAAATCTACACCGAGGCCAAAAGAAAAAAGCTGCAAATAATTGATACCACCTGCCCTTGGGTCAAAAAGGCCCAGAAGATTGCCAAAGAGCTGTCCGATTGCGAGAAAAACATAGTTATTGTCGGAGATAAAGGGCATGTTGAAGTAAAAGGACTAGTCGGTTGGAGCGGAGGAAAAGCCATTGTCGTAGAAAATATGTCCGATGTGAATAGTCTCTCCCTGCCAAAAGACCAACCCATCGGCGTTCTAGCCCAAACCACCCAATCGAAGGAAAATTTCAATCAAGTCGTGACAGAATTAAAAAATAGATTCAACAACGTTACGGCATTTGATACCATTTGTGGGGCAACCGCTAAGCGACAAGCTGCCGCAGTAGAACTGGCTAAAAAAGTGGATCTACTGCTCGTCATTGGTGACAAAATGAGCGCGAATACACGGAGGTTAACGGAATTGTGCACGGAAACCGGAACGAGAACGCATCAAATCCAAACCGTCAGCGAATTAAACACTAGTTGGCTAGATGGCATACAAAAAGTTGGCATAACTGCGGGGGCTTCTACGCCCGAATGGGTAATTAAAGCAGTTGTCGCAAAGCTTGCTTAACAATCTCTTCAACCGAAGTTAAGTTATCTTCGCTAATTTTCAGAATTGAATCGCGGGCCTCCTTGGGAGAATAACCCAAAGAAATTAAGGCGGATATTGCATCCGAAACAACGGTTGCATTACCCGGCAAACCACCGATCATGTCAGAAGGTTTAATGGCATAAGCCTTAGCCACTTTTTCTTTCAGCTCAATCACCAACTTTTGGGCAGTTTTATTGCCGATGCCGGGGATACTAGAAATCATATCTACATTGCCTTGCGTGATGGCCGCTACAATACGATCAAGCGGGAAAGCAGAAAGAATAGAAAGTGATACCTTGGGACCAATCCCATTAACCGTTAGGAGTAAAGAAAACAAACTACGTTCTTCCTTGGTAATAAAGCCGTAAAGGGACAAATCGTCTTCGCGAACAACTTGATAAGTATACAATTTAATCTTATCGCCAATTTTAGGTAAACGCGAAAGTACCGCCGTGGGCAAAAAGACTTTATACCCCACTCCACCAACATCAATTACGACATGATTTTTATCAACATGCTCAAGTGTCCCGTTTAAGTGAGAAATCATAAGCTAAGTAACCTATATGAATGTAAATGGCAGATTGCAATCGCCAGCGCATCCGCGGCATCATCTGGTTTTGGAATTTCTTTTAACCCAAGCAAGGCCTTTACCATTTGCTGAATTTGTTTTTTATCCGCCCGGCCGTAGCCGGTTATTGCCATTTTAACCTGCAGAGGAGTATACTCTGCCACCGGCGTTTTGGCTTCCGCCGCAGCCAGCAATGCAATTCCGCGCGACTGTCCTACCGCAATCGCAGTTTTAGTATTAGCTCCAAAATACAATCTCTCAATGGCCACAATCGTCGGTTGGTGTTTGGTAATAATGGCTTTAATCTTGCCATAAATTTGTTTTAATCTGGTCTGTGCGTCATCTTTGGGGGAAGTTGATATAATTCCATGCTCCACAAAAACCAATTTATTATTATCTTCAGCTATCAGACCATAGCCGGTAGTGGCAGTTCCAGGATCAATGCCGAGAGTAAGCATTGCAAGAATTATAACATGGAGAAAAACAAAAAAGAATCGGAGCAGCGGGATTCTCCCGATTACCACTATCTATTAAATTGTTTCGGGATCCCGATGTTTCATCATTATATATATTTGTGTACATCGGGAGAACCCACGACCTCAAGACAAAAAACGTTGTAAATAAAAAATCGGAGCAGCGGGATTCGAACCCACGACCTCCTGGTCCCGAACCAGGCGCTCTACCAAGCTGAGCCATGCTCCGATTTTTTATTGGCCGTTTTCCTTTGATTTATTCAATTCTAGCAAGGATTCAATATATTTACGACTTTTTCGGTTTTTTATAAAGAGTTCTCTTTTTCTGGCTTCAGAATTGCTTTGATAAGTTTCGATGTAAATAAGTTCGAGGGGTCTTAAAGCTTTTGTGCTTTTTGTTTTCCCTGAATTATGCTCATCTAAGCGATTTTGCACATCTTTTGTTGATCCAACATAATATTTTCCATTTCTACAGCTTCTTAGAATATACAGAAAATACATTTTTATGTTCCCGAACCAGGCGCTCTACTCCCGTTTCTCATTATATTACTATATTTGAAAAACGGGATCCCGTCGCAGTCCATATTCCTATAAACAATAATGTTCGACGGGACAAGCTGAGCCATGCTCCGTTAAATTAAGTATATCACTTAGCGAGGCAATGACTCAACGCTTCGCGGGTTTTCATTTCTTTCTTCATAAAAAACAAGACCCAGTAGTGTGAAATTCAAATCTGGCCAATATTATCTGTCATTAAGTTGTATCGTTCTCAGCAGAGCATCCGAACTTTCTTTGCCCACAATGTCATCGGATCTTACCCGAACATTGATCTTCCCAGCAAATAGTAGTTGATTAGTCCCCGTAGATGAATTTCCGCAATATAATTGTTTGACCGAAGGCATGCCGCACAATTCGGATCCGTCCTCTAATCCTACAATCTCATCAAGCTTTTCTAAAATCGCTATCCCCCCATTATCTACTATTTGATCAAATATCTCTTTCATCGCAAGTAAATCATCCCGGTCTTGCCTTGGGGTAGTACTCGTAATTCCATACTTCACGTCTGGCGCAAAGCGAACAATCATCCTTGAAGGCAAATTAACCGTTATCATAATATCAATCCCCATGATTCTCGTTGCCGGATCGCCATCAACTGCAACCGTTGAACCAATCTGTTCTAAAAGTCCGCACGAGTCAACCTCTAATTGGTAGCCAGAAACTTCTATTTTCTTCATATATTGAAATGCTTCTGTTATTGCCCTTCGAATATTAAGAAATGATCTACCCCTTTCTTCTACGGAGCTACTCTCTCTAGATTTTTGAAACACTGATCTCCTTATCATTGGTCCAGCAATTCCTTTCCTTCCTGAATCAACTGCAATCACAGTCATTCTATTACCCTCCTTTTTTTAACTCGCACTTATCCTTCCATATATATATCGTTCATAATAGCAAGAAATTTCAGGGAACATCTAAACATCTAAATACTTTAAAAAAGAATGGGAAGACAACTATTCTTTGTTCAGATAATACTTCAACGCGGCAGAGGCTTTCATCTCTTTTCCCTCAAAAAAACGCCAGATATCGCGACGGTGAGTGTAAGCCGTTAAGAAGAAAGTGGCAAAACCAAATAAAATTAACTGCCAACTTTTACCGAAAATAAGAAGAAAAATGGGAATCAACCCAAAAAGAACCACGGTAGACATTATAAAATAACGTGATACCAGGATAATTAATATCCACAATAAAATAAAAAGAAAAGCTAAGATTGGATCAATGGCAAGCCAAACTCCACTAGCTGTTGCCAATCCCTTCCCGCCCTTAAACTTTAGGAATACTGAAAAATCGTGTCCCGCTATGGCAGTGAAGCCACAAAAGATAGGCAGCCAAGTCGGGGCATCTTTTAAAAAATAATGCACCATCGCCACTGCCAAAAAGCCTTTAGCAATATCGCCAATTAAGGCTAAAGCCCCAATGATTGGTCCGGCAACAATCAGGGCATTGGTAGCACCAACGTTCTTTGTCCCTTTTTGGCTGATGTCATGGCCTTTTAGGCGTGGCAAAATATGGCTGAAGGGAATGGAACCTAGTAAATACGATATAAGTATTAAAAGAAAATATTTCATGGGATGCGTCCTTCGTTATTCGGTTGCGTCCTGCGAATCGGTAGCGTCTTGCGGTAGCACTCCTCACACATTACGCATTCCGTACGACGCTCTACGTTTCGCCTAACGCTACCCCTACCACCCTACGCTACCTTCTCAAGCCCAAAAGCAGCATGTAATACCTGCACAGCCTTCTTCCCTAGTTCTTTTTTAACGACGCAGGAAATTTTGATCTCAGAAGTGGTGATCATCTGAATGTTAATCTTTTCGTGCGAGAGAGTTTTAAACATTTTAGCAGCTGTGCCCGGCTGGCTAACCATGCCGATCCCAACTAATGAAACTTTACAAACATCCGAATCAGAGACAACACTGCCGGCTTTTAACTCTTTAGCAACTCTTTCGGTAACTTCTACAGCTTTTTTGAGCTCAGGACGATCTACCGTGAAAGCCATATCGGCCTGAGTTCCCTGTGAGTGGATGGATTGGACAATCATATCAACGTTAATCTTTTCTTCTGCGAGCGCACCAAAGATTTTGGCCGCTGTTCCGGGTTGATCTGGCACATTTAAAATCCCTATCTTGGCGATATTTTCATCCAGTGCGATTCCTCTCACCGCCTCTTTTTTCTCCATTTTAGATGCCTCCTTGATATAGGTTCCTTCGTCATCCTTTAAGCTTGATCGCAAATGAATGGTTATCCCGTAAACGCTGGCACATTCAACCGAACGAGGATGCAAGACTTGAGCGCCTAAACTGGCCAGCTCAAGCATCTCTTCGTAAGAAATTTGATCCAATTTGCGGGCATTGGGAACAATCCGAGGATCGGTAGTGTACACTCCGTCAACATCCGTGTATATATCGCAAACATCCGCTTTAAGAGCCGCCGCGATTGCCACCGCCGAAGTGTCTGATCCACCTCGGCCAATGGTAATAATATCTCCCTTACTATCTATTCCCTGAAAACCGGTAATAACCACCACTTTGCCTTGGCTAAGTTCGGATTTAACACGATCTAGTTGAATATCTTTGATACGGGCTTTTTTATATATATCCTCCGTTACCACCCCAGCCTGACCACCAGTTAGCGAAACAGCCGGGCAGCCCATTGCCTGCAAAGACATAGCCAGCAGCGCAGCCGAGACTTGCTCTCCAGTTGAAACCAACATATCATATTCACGAGGATCAGGATTATCGGTTACCTGGTTCATTAATTCGATCAACTCATCGGTGGTATGGCCCATAGCGGAAACAATAACCACAACATCATTGCCAGCATCCCGGACTTTTTTTACCCGGCGAGCAACATTTTTGATCTTTTCAGGGGAACCAACCGATGTTCCCCCGTATTTGTGGACTATTTTTGCCATGGAAAAATTATATCACATTAGGCAGATAATCGGCTATAATAAATGGGAACTTTTGCCTAAGGGAGCCGGTCTAATGGATAGAGAAGATAATAACCAAGAAGATTCGCAATTGATAAAGCTGTTTTTGGAAAATGACAACAGCGGCTTTAACCGGCTGGTTATAAAATATCAAGACCAGATCCATAACTTGTGCCTGCGCTTCTTGGGGGAAAGAGAAGAAGCACTCGATTGTGCACAAGAAACCTTTGTAAAGGTTTATCGTTCTTTGAAAAGTTTTAAAGGCAAGGCGGCCTTTTCAACCTGGCTATATCAAATTGCCATTAATACTTGCAGAAGTCGCTTAGTCTCTTGGTCGTATAAATTAAAAAGGGGCGCAGCACAAATTGATGCAGAAATTGTTGATCAAAATCCGTCACCGCTGGATGTAATTGAACAAAAAGAGAGGGAAGAAGCTGTGCAAAAGGCCATTAACTGCTTACCTGCAGACCAAAAAGCAGTTATCGTCCTCTGCGACATTGAGGGAATGGCTTATGAACAAATTGTCAAAATTACCGGTTATAAATTGGGTACGGTAAAATCAAAGATTGCCCGGGGAAGAGAAAAATTGGAAGAGTTACTAAAAGGAAAAATATGATGGACGAACAACAAGAGAAAAAGATCATCAATGCTTTGCGCAGCTTAAAGCGCGAAAAAGCGCCGGCTGATTTCCTGTCATCGGTCCATGCGCGCATTGAAAAAAGATCGCACCTAGCAGAAATTATCAATGCCATTTTTCAGCCCCTGCAAATTAAAATTCCGCTCCAATTAGCTGGGGCAGCTCTTACTATTATGCTTATTGTCTTGGTAACACAATCAAATCAACCGCCAATTCCAAGCGCAGTTGTCCCGCCGGCTACCAAAATGGCCAAAACAGTTGTTCGGCCAATGGCAGTTGCATCAACTCAAAAAGCTACCACCGCCAAAACCTTAGCCATTGCTTTGGTGTTTAAAGAGGGAGAGATTGAAAGGGAAACGTCGGATGGAGACAAATATGCTCAAGGCTCTCTCCAATCCGCCACTCCTCAAAACTCTGGGATTGCTAACGAACCTTTAGCTATGGCCAAAGTCGAAGAAGAAAACAAAAAAATAGCAGAGACAAAGGGCTATCAAGATTTAGCGGGTTCAATTAGCAGCTCTAAATGCAAAATAGACCAAGACCGGCTCGATCAAACCAGCAAAGAGAGCAAAAACAAAGCAGACAAAAACTTAAATAAACTAATTCAGATAGTGGAAGAAGCAAAAGGCGAAGTGGTTTTAATAGAGCGGCAAAAAGAATCAGACAAACCCAAGGCTCTGGTTGCTAAGATTTCAGCAGTGCATATCGGTAGTTTTCTAAGCCAGATCCGCTTGCTTGGTAAGGTTACCGTCCCCTCCATCCCCAAATTTAGCGGGAAATTCGTCATCGTTCGCATAGACATTTCATACTAAAAGCAAACTAACGGGAACTTTTTCTTTCTAGCTCAGTCTAACAATTAGAGTCTTGCATAAAATAAGGAGAAAAAAATGTTTAAAAAATGCTTAATCGGACTGCTGACTTTAATATTGGTTACCTTGGGCGCTGAACAATTGGTTTGGAGCGGGGATACTGCTCCAGCCGGCTCAAAAGAGCCACCAATTACCCAAGGCTGCCTGCGATCAACCGACGCCAAAGGCGAAATTTTAGAATTCCCGCTCAAGCACACTTCAGTCAATACTCAAATTGCAGGCTTTTTAGCTCAAGTAGAAGTAAAACAATATTTTAAAAATCCTTATAAAGAAAAGATTGAGGCTGTCTACACTTTCCCCTTGCCTGAAAATGCCGCGGTCAACGAAATGGTGATGGTAGTTGGCAAGCGCAACATTTATGCCGAAATTCATAAACGAGCCGAAGCCCGCGAAATGTATGAAACCGCAAGAGCACAGGGAAAACGCACGGCCTTGCTCGAACAAGAAAGACAGAATATTTTTACCCAATCCGTTGCCAATATTAATCCAGGCGAAGAAATTGTCATTACCATTCGCTATGTCCAGACTTTAAAATATGATCGCGGAATTTACAGTTATGTTTTCCCAATGGTGGTCGGACCCCGATTTATTCCTGCCGATTCCGTCCCAGATGCTTCGAGAATAACTCCCCCCGTTCTTAAACCGGGTCGCCGCAGCGGACACGACATTAGTTTAACCGTTGAAATCAATGTTGGGTTACCGATAACCAATCTTCATTCAACCTCGCATGCCGTCGATATCAAGGATCAAGGCAGTGGCAAAGCAACAATCAGTATCAAGAACGAAGATACTATCCCAAATAAAGATTTTATTCTGGAATATTGCGCAGCTGGAAAAAGCCTGCAAGGCAGCTATCTAAATCATTATACCCAGCAAGGCGGCTATGTGATGCTCATGTTACAGCCCAGCTTGGATAAAGTTACTCGTAATATAAAGCCGAAGGAAATATATTTTGTAGTCGATTGTTCAGGCTCCATGGGCGGCTATCCTATCGCCAAGGTAAAAGAAGCCATGTACACCTGTATCCAGGGAATCAGCAGTGATGATACTTTTCAAATCATAAAGTTTTCTGACTCTGCTAATGGATTTGCCAAAGCTCCAGTTCCTGCCACATACACCAATAAAGAAGAAGCACTCGATTTTATTTCGGTTCTGGAAGGCGAAGGCGGGACCATGATGATTGAAGGAATTAAGGCTTGCCTTGATGCTCCTAAAACTGCCGGTCGCCAAAGAATCGTCTTCTTTATGACTGATGGATATATTGGCAATGACAACGATATCTTGGAGGCCGTAAAGGCCAAAGCGGGAAACACCAAAATATTTTCCTTCGGGATCGGTTCATCGTCTAATCGTTCTCTGCTTGAACAAATGGCCCAAATTGGCAATGGCACTGCTTCCTATATTCGCCAAGACCAGGTTGCCGAACCCATCATCACCGCCATGCTTGAACGTATTTCCAAACCCTATCTAGACGACGTGTCAATTGATTGGGGTGGATTAGATGTAAAAGAAGTTTACCCCTCCCCTTTGCCCGTTTTATATTCGGCTCAACCCTTAATCATTTATGGCAGATATACCAATGGTGGCGAATCTAACGTAACCATTAGCGGAAAGATCGATGGCAAAAACTTTCAGGAAAAAGTCCGCGTTAATTTGCCAAAATGGGAACCCAACAATGCTGCCCTAGCCACTGTCTGGGCCCGCGAGAAAATTAAGAGTTTAACTTTGGCTGAACTCAGCGGTAAAAATACCCAAATTGCGGATAACATCACCGAATTAGCACTAGAATATAATTTGATGTCACAATACACTTCCTTCGTTGCCATTGATGAAGTACTGCCAGAAAACGCAACCTCAACTCTCCCTAAGACGGTTGCGATTCCTGTTCCAATGCCAGAAGGCGTGAGTTTTACCGGAGTGTTTGGCTCACCACAACTATACCCTGGAGAATATGTCTCCGACCTGATAATGGCAGAAAGAGAAGTAAAATATAAAAACGAAGGATATTATGACAAATCTGTCTCTGGCTCCGTCCAGTCTCCCAAGAAGGGCATTTATTATTCTAATAATGCGCCCGCACCAACCTCTGCTTCTACCAGCCAAAACAGCTATTCGGCGAGTAAAGCTTACCGTGACTTTGATGAAGAACCATCTACAGCCTCTCATCTAAATATTAGCAATAAATATCTAAAAAATGCTTTTGGTGATCTATATAAAAACAATCGTTCCCTCTATAACGAAATTCAGACACTATATAATGGACAGCCTAACAAAGAAGAAGCCAGTAAAATGCTGAAAGAGCTATTAGACAACTCAAATGACAAAGAAAAAGCAATTGGACTAAGCTTGATGAACACCTTAATGGCAAGAATGATTGAAATTGATGGACAGTTAAAAACTAAAGCCTGTGGGATGATGTTCAACCAGAATCAGGCCATCGCAGTTCCTGCTATTAACATTGCACTTTTATCCCGCCAAGACAGCAAACTAATTCCTGATCTGACCAAAATTCTCCTAAATTCAGATAACAACAAGCAATATTATAGTGTAATTACCGCCGGACTTGCCCTCAATCAGTTAGCAACAAAAGAGCAAAACAATAAAGCTAAGGTCAAAGCCATATTTGTTGAAGCTTTAAAGAAAAATTATCCTTCTTCTGCCGGCGAAGAAAAGATAAACCTAAAAGAATCGATCAGTTATCTGGCCTTAGGTAATTTGCAAGGATATAAAGATCAAGATCTTTACAACAACTTGCTAGTATTGGCTCAAAATAAAGATACAAAAAGTGTCCGCATTCTGGCCTTATCAATTTTAGCCAATTATCCAGCAGCTGCCTCCTTTTTGGTTGACAACACCTTAAAATCGGATGAATTTATCAAGGAACCCAAATTATTGCTAACTGTTGTACAAAATGTACGTGATTATTCGCCAGATGATAATTTCTATTCCTCTCTCCGCCGATTGCTTAATAATTCAAAAATAGCCGGAGTCGATTATATTGATCTA
Organism: Candidatus Margulisiibacteriota bacterium; assembly: GCA_041658745.1. Classification (GTDB taxonomy): domain Bacteria; phylum Margulisbacteria; class WOR-1; order O2-12-FULL-45-9; family O2-12-FULL-45-9; genus JASEHX01. Next base: position 104,106 of record JBAZZP010000006.1, read on the forward strand.
CGCACGGCAATAGTAGAAGTTTTACTAGAACACCAAGACAAAACCGATATTAAGCAAATCACTCAATTGCTCCGCAAAGATCCCGCCTGGAAAGTTCGGCGAGCCATCTTGGCAAAACTATCCAAAATTGATCCTGAGAATATCTTGCCAACCGCCATGGCCGCCTTGGAAGACCCCAATAGCATGATTAAACAGTTGGCGTTAACCGAAGCAGTAGCGGCAACGGCAGCAAAAGACAAACGTGCAACTTATCTTGCTAAAATTGCCACCAATCCCACCTCGGTTACTTGCAGTGAAATATTGCAGGCCGAAAAGATAGATCCTGATTTAAGCCTAAAGAGCTTAAAAGAAATTAAGGTCATTATTGCAAAGAGAAAAGGATCATAAGATTTGTGGGATGTGAGGTAATTGGAAATGAGAAGTGGGTCTAGAATTGAGAACTGGGAAGTGGGAATAAACACACACATCTCACTTCTTACATCTTAACTCACATCACACCTCTTGTTACCCCACTTCTCAAACCTAATCCACCGGCTCAAAATTATAGGATACCGGGGCATATTCCCCCGGTATCTTTTTGATAACTTTATTCGATTTAACATCAATGACCAAAATGCCCCCACTCCCATCTGAGCCAAAGAGTGGGCCGCCCGAATGGGTTACATACAATTTATGATTCCCGACGTAAGACATGCGACGAAATCCTTTTACGGGAATTTTCTTAATAATTTTGTCAGTGGCACAATCTAGCACTTCGATATATTGGGGAGTTCTCTCATCCCAACTAGCATGAGCAATGTAGAGCCGGTTAATATCAGAGACATATGTTAATTGCTCAGCTAATACACCAATAGAAATCGTTTTAATAAAGGAAAGATCGGATGCGTCAAGCACAAAAAGCTGGTTGTTTAATTCGGGTTTTGTTTCTCCGTTTTTCTGCTTCATTGGAAGAGTATAAACGGCAGACAAGTACAGCTTGTTATTTGTACTGACCGCTACCCATTTGCCAGCACCAAAAAATGGTTGATAACCTATTTGTTTCAGCAATATGCCTGCTTGGAGATCAATCTTTCCAAGCAAACCATATTCTTCCCCACTGCCTAAAGCATTCCAGGTAATAAAAAATAATTTCGTTTTATCACATCCAAGCCCCATTCTTTCTTCAACATTGTCCCCATCCCGCAGATCAATCTCGCCAATTTTTAAAAAAGTGTTGCGATCAAATATCTCAAAACAAGGCTGAAAAAAAATCCGGACATCTTTATGTCCTGCGATCCCAATATCTACATAACGATTCTTTTGAGAAACAATGATGATCTTATCTTTTGCTAACACTGCCGCCTTGGGATATTTTCCAGTAAGACAAAGTGTCTTTGTAACTTTATTCTTTGCAAAATCAAAGATATCAACCTTGCCTTCCCCCTCCCGATATCCGTTATCACACATTATTAGACGGTTTCTATCTAGAACAGTAAAAGAATTATAGCCAAGATCTACTCGCTGGCTATGTTTAATCTTGTCATTAAGAATACTGATTTGATCTAGTGTTGCAGTATTAAAAATACCACTTTCGTTTTTCTCTAACTCGTAGCGGATGGCATAAGCATATTCATCCATACCAATGCCACCCGCTGGCTTTAATAAGCCAATAATAAAAACAAAGATTGCCAGTTTTTTAAAAAATGCTGTCACTGAGTGGTACCAGTAGTTGGTCGCTCCCCGCCAGTAAAATATCTGAGCCAGTCTTGCGCGAGTAATAAATATCGTCCGGCGATACCCCGATCCAGGCAATAGAATTTACCCGATAGGATCCATCATCTACCGTTGCGCTTTCTCCAAATGAGCGTGAACTGGTGCGTTCTGAATCTAAATCTTCATTGTAATAATCTTTAAAGGTCCAGTATACAAGTTTAGAGCAGTACATGGAATCAAAATCATGCTTTTCACTCCATTTCCTAAGCAAGCTAGGAAACCCGTTAACAACTTCCCAGTAAGGGATGTATGGTTTATTGGAATAATAAGTTTTTGCCCGTTCAATGGCATTTATCGCGTCCGTCCTTATTCTTTTCACAGAATAGGCGGTGATATCTGGCCAGGCTGTACTATAATCATATAATGCTACTCCACTTGATTTCTGTGATTCAAATGTTTTGCCATTTGCTTTGTCATAAATCATAGCGGTATGCGTCCAAGTGCTAAAATTGCGGATTACTTTTGACGCGCCTTCTCCCCCACGGATAAAGACCACATCCCCATTCATTATCCTTGAATCATTCATGGGAAATGATAAATATGGAGTAGAATAACCCCAGAGACCTCGCCGCCGTAATGTACTCGCAACCAACCAACTTGGTTGTGCATTGGGGGTTTGGGTAGGAAGGGTAGCTACTGCCGTAGAAGGCTTATTGGAAGCATCAAAATAAAAATCACTTTTGTAATTTTGAGCCGCAGTGTTTAGATCGTCAAAAGTGTAAACCGTGGGAGCAGCAGGTGAACCCCCTTTCCCGCTTGGCCTACCGGCAAAAGAGGACTGGGGACAAAACAGCGTTATCAGCATAAAACAAAAAATAATTAATTTAATTTTCATTTTTTTCACTTTCCTTATTCAATAATATTTTCTACATATGTTCCCACTTTATCGTTCGTAACTTTTTCTTGATTTTCCCCAGGATCAGCACTACCATCGTCACCACTGGCCATAACATAACCAATTACCAAAGCTTCAATTGGAGTGACCACTCCGGCTGAAACGCTAGAAGCATGCACTCCACTGGCAGAAATTTCTGCATTTGAATCTGTTGGAACAATTCCCGGTAATTCGGAACGGACCCCTGCTTGGATAAAGGCTATTTCGTCCGATGAAATATTAGTTACAGATGAATCTTTTGCCAGATTTGCAGCCTCAGTTACTTTATCAACCGTTATCAACCCTTCCGACTCTGCCGCTGTAGCGCTAATTCCTCCCGCCATTACCTGCCTTGTTCTAACTTCGAGTTTGGCCAATTGGCTAATCGTATCGTTTGAAAAAATACGAACAGCCGAAACAGAAACTTCTCCAGTCGCAGATGTTCCTTCAACATAATCGGCAAAGCTGGTTATAGCGGTGGCTGCAGACGATTCATCACTAATATTGGTCAATTGGTTATTAAAATCCTGCATCCGCTCCTCTCGAGCTGTCATTTCGACCACTTCTACTTTGGCTTGTGGCGCTTGCCCACAATTAGCCAACAAAGGAACATAGAGACAAAGTATCATTCCCAGAAATACAATCTTTTTTCTTTTCATTGCGATTTCCTCCTTGATAATTTCACCTAATCCTTTTTACGCACCCCCTTCACCGGGTTGATGGAAAGCAAAAATAGGCTATAAGATAAGATTAAAATTAACTTAGGAAACATTTCATTTGATTGCACATAAAAGGTATCTTTGGTTTGCGAAGCAACTTGCACTACGGCTACCGCCGTTTTATTGGTCGGAATTACTTGGGACATGAGGCCCTGGGGGGAAACCGCTAGCGTGGGTCCACTATTATTCACTTGAACAGCCCATCTCCCGGTTTCTAGCGCTCTAAAAACAATGTAGCCCATATGTAAATATGGCCAGCGAGTCTCCCCGAACCAGGCACCATTTGCCATCAGCACCAATGCGTCTGCCCCGCCCTTCACCAGGCTGATAGAGACCTGGGGAAGCAGCGACTCGAAGCAAAGCATGGCACCGATGTTTTTTATCCCACGGTCGAAAGCCAGCGGAACGATTTGATCATTGCTTTTGTATGCGGCATCTTCAAAAAAGGGAAACAATTTGTTTTTGCGGCGGATCCCGATTGGGTTTCCTGCTTCACTGATCAGGGCAGCAGCATTACAGGTTTTTTTCTCTAAATAATCATAATAGTAAGTTCCCACTAATAAGGGGACATGGATTTCTTTAATTTTTGTTTCAAGCATTTTGCTTTCTGTTTGTAAAAGGTAGCAATTAGCAGAAAGCTCGGGCCAGACAATTAGCTGTGGAATATCAAGTTTCTTTACTTTCGCCGATAATTGAAACAATTGAGCCAAGGAAATATTCAGAAAGAAACGATTATTAGAATATAAACTTTTTTCCCAATTGACATTGGGTTGTACAATCCCAACTTTCACCCATTCTTTCGGCGGATCAATTAAAGCTAACCGGAAAAGACCATAACTAGTATTCAAAAATAAAATCATTAAAATGGGAAAAAGAAATTCGCGTTTGCGATAAAATAGGAATTGAAAGATTGCCACATTGCAACTAATCAACAAAAAGCTGACCCCATAAATCCCCAAGAACGGCACCAGTTGCAAGAATAGGGGGCTTTTAGTTTGGGTAATAGCCAAAGAAAAAGGGAAACAAAATGGCAAGATGGTGAATAGATATTCTAAAGACACCCAAAAGCCAGCATAAAGGAAGGGACGCAGATATGCGTTGTATTTCGAACTAACTCTTTTGGCTAATATCAGTACACTGGCATATAAGAGAGGATAAACCAAAGCTAATAATAGTAATAGCAGGTAAACAGCTGGTTCGTAAAAGCGGCGAGTTTCCACAAAGGGATTTAGCCAGAACAAGCTAATTAATAATCCCAAAAAGAACAACCAATTAACCAGCAAAGCCTTCTTATCCTCCAACGTCTCTGTTACATATAGTAAGGGGACAAAACCAATCCAAGCTAGTGGCCCAAACCAAAGAGTTTTGGAGGGGAAAGATAAGCTGGCAAGGACCAATCCTAGTAAAAATAAGATAATCTTGCATGTTTTTTCTCTATTTAGCATTGTTAAATTAATCCTCGTCCACCAAGAAGCCCATTTACTCTAACCTTAGAGGTCACGATTTGTGACCTCAAGTTAAGGGATATCGCAATTTGCGATATGCTCAAAATCTCCTGTTTGGTTAATGAGATCATGAAGTCGCCTGGAAATCGATTAATATTCCTTTTTACTTGTTCATTCAACCTGCTAGTAGAAACTCCATAAAGCTCCGCTAAATCTCTGTCCAGCATCACCTTCTGCCCTCTAATTAGGTATATTTTGTTTTCAACTCTTTCAATTGGCACTAAGTCTGTCATAGCCTTATCTCCATTTTGAGGTAACAATTTGTGACCTCAAGTTAAGGGGTATCGCATTTTACGATACCAGCATCACTCTCTATCCCTTAAAAACCCAATAGGTCTCTTTGGCTTTTCCGGTTCCTGCATTAATCTTTTTAATAGTTTAAATACCGTCGTTATCTCAATTTCGTGCTTTGAATGCTTTCTTTCCAGCTCCTCAACTTTTCGAGCCAAATCCTTGTGAGAAGATAATATTTGCCTTAATTTTGTAAAAGCCCGCATTATCTGTATATTAATAAATACTGCTCTTTTGCTTTGCAGCACGGACGACAACATGGCAACTCCATTTTCCGTAAAAGCATAAGGCAGGGATCGACGACCTCCCCAACCAGGCTTATTGGTAGAAAGACTTGATATTCCAAATTGGAATTTCAAGTTTGCATATTCTTCTTTTGTAAGTTGAAACATAAAGTCTGAGGGGAACCTTTCAATATTCCTTTTCACCGCCTTATTTAAATTGAAGGTTTTAACCTCATAAAACCCAGCTAAATCACAATCGATTAGAACTTTTAGCCCTCTAATCAAGTAAATTTTGTTTTCAATCCTTTCTATTGGCAGCAAGTTTGTCATATTTGTCTCTCCATCTTGACATCACAATTTGTGATCTCAAGTTTTCTACTTTTGTCCCAGATCTCCCGACCCCCTGATCTCCCTTCCCCGATCCCCCGATCACCGGATACCCTCTCCTAAGCAATCTTATTACCAAGCTTTTTAGTAGCCATTTCCCCCTTTCTGCATAATATTTCGTCACCAGTGTGGCGGATTTTGACAGCAGGAAAATAATATACTGAAATTTTTCAACAAATGGTCGGATAAAGATTTGTAAACAAAAATTTAAAATCAAAGGAGAATAACATGACTACAAGACCGATTATGTTACCTAGAAACTGGACAAACGTTAGAATTCCAGTGCGGAGTGGGAATGTTTTTTCCGCCTGCGGGCGTTCTTGCTGTGAAAGGATGAATCCCCCAGAAATTGTGCGTCCAATATTAGAACGCCGAAGCCTGGCATGGCTAGTTAGCGCTGGCCAACAATTAAACCTATTGCAAGCTAATGAACTTTTAGCAGGCGTTCAGCCCAATCGTACCCCTTTACCTAAAATTGATTGGAGAAAAGGTGACACCGATTCAATTAAAAAGAACCGTGGAAAGGGGGCATCTTATGATGCTCACCCGGGATTATTAATTGGGGTTAAGAAAGAAGTTGAGGGATGTGGAGCTTCCTGCTCGGTTACTCCAATAGCCACAATTGCTCCTCAAGATATTGATAGTTTTTGCACATATTTAGATGCTGATGCATTAAGTGCTTTTATTTTGGCAACCAAAGATACGGATCAAGCCCGCACGATCTTTGATGCTCTTAGTTTACCCAATCTTTGGAAGCTGGCTTCAGAGTACCTAAAACCAAAAACTCATGGAGCAGAGATAGAGGGATTGAAAGCCTCCGAAACAGCTTTGCGTGAAGTTGTTTGGGCAATAATTGAAGCGGATATTGCTGTTATCGTAAAACATCGATCATAAACATCAATTATTTATTTGGTAGAGAATATACATTTGATCATGCTGGAAAGATAATATGTTCTACCCAGCAACGGAAAAGAAAGGGAGGAACATTATGTTAATTCGGCCAATTCATCTGCCAACAATTTGGATAGATATTAGAATAAAGATTAGAGAAACAGACAGAAATCGCGACCGTAGAGATGACAACCCCTTAATTGAATCAACCACTGCAAAAACTATCTTGCAACGCAGAAGCCTTGCATGGCTAGTTAGCGCTGGCACTCAACTAAGCACATTCAGCAACATGCCAGATCCCGCAGTTTTTGAAGGAATTGCGCCAAATCGATCTCCCTACCCAGAGGCTGATAGAAGGGAAGGCGATGAAGAATCGCATATTTCTGAACGCGAAGGATGGTGTCTTTCCCATGCCACATTAGACTCATTAATTGGTGTTGATGTTAGGCCATCAGGTTGCTGTGGTGGTACTTGTCGCCCTCCCCTTCCAAAGGTAATCATCACTCCCGAAGACATCCTTGATTTTGGCAAGTACGCACCAGACTATACTTTACTCAATTTGTTTTTTGGCATGCCCGACATTGAGCAAGCCAGAACAGTCTTTAATCAGCTCCCTTACAATGATATTCGTCAAATGGCAACACAAGTTATTCAGACTGGATCAAGATATATTGGATTGCACGATTTAACAATCTCTGAAGCTGCAATGCGCGAGGTAGTTTGGGCAGTTATTTACGCTCATGTTCAAAAAAATCAACCACACCCTATCAGAAGCTAGTCTAGTTTTAAATTTTCTTTCTTCCTTTGGTCGTCTCTCCCTACCCTCTTGCATTTTCTCCCCCCCATACGTTATAATGCCCCTGTCTTAAAGCATTAGCAAAATGCAAGGAGGCAGGCAAAATGGAAATTAAAAAGAACGAAAATAATTTTGACCGGTTTATTAAAATCTTAGTTGGCTCCATCGTCCTTTATTTTACTATTTACTTTCATCTCCACATTATTGCGACTGCTCTCTTAGTGTTTGCTGCCCTTTGGATGGTTATTACTGGAATTATTGGATATTGTCCTCTGTATCATTTGTTAGGAATAAATACCGAAAGAAAGAAATAATTGCAGAAATTAACTATTTCCGCTTAAACTCCTACCCCTCATTTTTCCTTGTAAATACAGCTATTTTAGACATTGAACACGGGATTAGTCCCATGCAACATAAATTGTGGACATATTTTTTGAAATTTTCTCCAATTATTGCTGATATATAGAACAGAGGAAAACATTATGTCAATTTGCAGCCGTGTAATTTCTGGTTCCGCTACCCTAAGAGGGGTCAATGGCAAAATTAGCATGATCCAAAGCGGGAAGGTTTCAATTGAGAGAATTTGTAAATATATTATAAAATTAACTCTCCTTGAGATCTTTTTCCCTCATAACAACATAATTACTCAAAGAGGGAATAAATTGCGGCAAGCCGCCATGCAATATGTCCTCAGCCATCCCGAATTTCAAAGAGATGCATTAGCGCTCCTTGAATCATTTGAGTCCAAATGTTTCGAATCTGCTGGGAAAATCTCCCTGTATTCTCCATTAGCAGCTCAAATGGCTATTGAACAAATTCGGGGGCCGCTCCCTTCCACAACTCAGCCTTGTAAAGTCTGCAGCTTATAACCATCCTAATTTTTTCAAAAATGGAGTGAAATTTTCAAAACAAACCGACGAAAGAATATTACCAACAGAATTCCATTAAACATACAAGGAGAGAATTAATGCAAATTACTTATTTTCAGGCCCGAAGAATGGCTAACTTGTACGGGCTAAGGACTGATGCTCCTACGCTTAGAGCTTTAGATACCCTTATTCGTGGAAAAAAACTAGGGGTAGAAGAATTACGCCATCTAATCCCTGGATCAAGCCGCCAAGTTATGGTTTTTGATCCACACACTGGGACACCAACAGGGTTAGTCCCTCATATTAAAATGAATTATGCAGCCACGAAACCAACTATACTCCCAGTTCTAGACACTACCACTCATCTTGAACTATTAAGAGAAAATGTAGGAAGAAGTGCAGGTCCCGACGCTGAGGTCATGAGCCAAGCCCTTGAAGAAGCAAGAGATATCGTTGGTCGTTTTGTTGGTTACAATAGAGATAGAGATGTGGTTGTCTTCGTTGAAAATACCACTGCCGCCATGAATTTATTGGTTCGTAAAGCAGTAGCAAATAATCCAAATTTACACTTTGTTGTATCTTTGGCGGCACATCATTCCACTCAATTGCCAGCTAGGGAAACTGGCCATTTTCACTTTTTTAGATTAAAACCCGATGGATCATATGACCTAAATAGCCTAGAAGATGAACTCATTTCCGCAAAAAAATTAGGGACCAAAGTGATTTTGTGTATTGAGTCTGAATCCAATGTGACCGGAATTAAAAATCCAATCAAAGAAATCTGTGCACTAGCAGACATGTATGATGTCACTGTATTTATTGACCATGCTCAAGGGGGATCCAATATTCCAATTAATCTAACAGAATTGCCTGGCGAAGTTTATGTGGCAATCTCTGGGCATAAATTATATGGGCCAACTGGTAGTGGGGCAGTTATCGGGCCAATGGAATTATTTATCGGACCAGCTCTTAATCCAGGAGGAGGAGAAGTCTCTGGAGTAACTTCAGAAAAGATTTTTTACAGCAAACCACCCCACAACTGCGAAGCAGGAACTCCAGCTTTTATCGCTCAAATTGGATTTGCAAAGGCGTTATCCTTATTAATGGAAGTTGGCTTAGAAAATATTGCCGAGCGAGAAAGGCAACTATTAACCACATTTTGGCCAAAACTCCTTTCAGTGGAGGGACTACAAGTTCTTGGCGGGCAAGATTTATCTGCCTTCCCAAGAGGGCCTGTAGTAAGTTTCCGGCTACAGAATTTAGAAGGCACCGATTTTATTGCTCCTGGATTTATTGGTTATGCACTGCAGGCGTTTTATGGTGTTGATTCAAGGGTTGGACAGTTTTGCGCTCACACATTTATATATCACCTATTAGGAATTGATATAGGCTTAGCTAATAAGCATGCTGAACTTCATGCTGCTTTAGGGAAAGCAGGTTGTGCGGCACTGGAAGGCGACCAGCACTTTCATTCTACTCGTTTTAGCTGGGCTTTCCCAACTACTGACGCAGAATTATCTGCATTACCAGATATGTTAAGAGAGATACAACATCTTTGGCCAAACAATTCTGTATTACAACTTGATAAAAATCGGGGAGCTTTCCATATTCCTGGCCAACCCAACATACTAACCGAAGGAACGTTTTCCTTACAGAGAAGAACTCCCTATCTAAAACTATAAATACAAAGGCAATAATTGACGGATTGCCTTTTAATCTTCTATAATTAGTCCGTAGCTAACGGATTAAATAGGGGATTTTCTAATTCAATTACTTTTTCTTATCACTCTGGCCATCATTGGCTCGGTTGTCATCCTGCTGACCCAGGAAGCCAAGTATCTTTTACCTTTTTATGCGGTGCTGGGCAATTTATTTCTGGGAACATTTGTCCTACTGAAAGATCATCGCAACAGAATCAACTTGTCTTATGCCTCCACCGCCCTTATTACCGCTTTATGGGCAATTGCTATTCTGTTATTTGATAAGTCTACTCTTTCTTCCGAAGCCTTATTTTGGTGCCGTAGCTCATATGTTCTCCTGGCCATCCTGCCAATCCCCTTTTTATACTTTTTCACCGTCTTTCCATTAGAAGATGATGCTCCAAAACGCTACCAGCTTATCGCCTGGGTTTGTGTCACTGCCTTTTTTGTCCTACTTTCATTTACCGAAATCATCGTTAAAAATGTGGCTATCTTAGATGGACGTCCGAGCTTTGTCCCGGGGGATGCCTTTTTGCTTTTTGTCTTCTATTTTATTGGTTTTATTGTTTTTGCCTTCCAACGCCTTACTGAAAAGTTTAATGCCTACGAAGGCCTCAACCGCCGGCAAATCACTTACGTTTTTTGGGGATTTTTTCTAGGGTTTTCCTTTCCAGTCGTTACCAATTTATTCCTGCCATTGATTGGGTATACTTTATTAGCCAGCTACGGCCCATTTGCCACCATTATTACCGTTGGTTTTATTTCTTACTCCATTACCAAATCCCGTCTGATGGATATTTCGGTAGTGGTCAGCCGTACAGTCGCCGAGGTCTTAACCATTATTACCCATGGCACGCTTTATCTGGCCATAATCATGGCTTATCGCGCCTATGTTTCCAAAGAAATTGATTTTCCCATCATTACCCTCACTCTTTTTTATGGCGGATTTATCGGATTAACCCAACACTCAGTCCGCATCTTTTTTCAAACTTCGGCCGACAAGTTTTTCTTGCAAGGCAAATACAATTACTACAAAGCTTTATCTGAAGCCAGCTCTCACGTCGTCGAAAAACTATCTTTTCCTGACATTTTAAACGTTCTTTATAAAACTTTTTCAGACGTGGTCGAAATTTCTAATCCGCGAGTTTATTTACCCGAATACTTTTCCGATATTGAAAAAGTATCAAAACGCTACTTGGCTTATGATAAGACCACTCACCTCCCAATAGAAAATTGCGAACCGATTAATTTCGACGACCCCATCATAAATGAACTAGTTGCTAATCGAGAAAGTATTCATGAGACAAAAAAATTAAAAGCCTCCATGGTTGTTCCCTGTCTTTTAGAAAATCGTTTGATCGCCATTTTTGTCTTAGGCCCCAAGCTTTCTGAAGATGCCTATACCGAAGACGACGAACGTTTACTGCAAACGCTAGCAAATCAGGCCGCCGTAGCGCTTGATCATACCCGCACCTATGAAAAAATCGCCGCCGATTTGGAAGAAAAAGAAAGGCAGCTTGAACGCTCCCAAAGATTAGCTTCCATCGGAACCCTGACTGCCGGAGTAACCCATGAGATCAGAAATCCACTCACCGCCATCCGCGCTGAGACCGAGCGCCTCACCACCCAACCCCGGGATGCCGAATTTTTAAAGAATTTTCAAGACCTGGCCATCCGCAATATCGCCCGAATCGAAAAAATCGTCGATCGTATGCTCGGACTTGCCCGCCAAAAAGACAAACAACACATTTCGATTAATTTAAATGAACAACTCGAAGCTATCCTTCCGTTCATCCCAACGCATAATATAACTATCACCAAGGAACTAAATAATCTCCCTGCCATTCAGGGCGATCCTGAACAACTGCAGGAAGTTTTCATCAATATAATCCAAAACGCGGTACAGGTTATGCCAAATGGCGGAGCAATCAACATAAAAACGATGGGAGAAAAAGACAACGTAATTATCGAGATCTCTGATAACGGGCCAGGGATTGCACCCGAAATCCAAGAGAAAATTTTTGACCCCTTCTTCTCCACCCGCCACGAAGGCACAGGTCTAGGCCTATCAATTGCTTATCGAATCATTCGGGAACATGGGGGGGACATTAAGGTTATCAGCGCAGTAGGAAAAGGGACAACCTTCAGGATAACTTTTTAGCTTTTGTCGCCAAACTCATCTTTCTTAGCAATGTGGCGCTCAAAAGTTTTGAGCACCATCTGGTCCTGACCGCCCGAGAAAAATTGGTTAAGCGTTTTAAGTAAATCTTCGGATTTAAACGGTTTCCGAATATAATTAACCACAAATCCACTGGTAGCTTTTTCCCATTTTTCGGCATCTTCCCAAGCAGTCAGCATGCTGACCCCAATTGTTTCACCAAATTCATGGCGAATCTTTTCCAGGAAAGATAAACCGTCCATCTCGGGCATTTTAATATCCAGAAAAATAAAACGAATTTTGTTCCCACCCAAACCAAACAAAACTTTATTTTTGGTAAGATTTTCGAGGGCTTCCTTAGCAGAATAAGCGGTGATTACTTCGTACTGGCTGGTGTCCTTTATGATATTCGCGATCGAGTTGGCGACATCCACCTCATCATCTACCACCATCACAACCGGGTTTGCCATAATGACTTTCCTCCGTGGGCTTATTTTGGCATAAAACCCCTGCCTCGTCAAACGATTTTGGTTGTGCTATACTGAACGCGTCATGACGGTAGCTTACGCAGTTGTAAACCAAAAAGGTGGAGTCGGCAAAACCACTACCACAGTCAATCTAGCAGCCTACCTGGCAACCTTCGGCAAAAAAGTTTTATTGGTGGATAATGATCCGCAAAGCAATGCCACTGTGGGGGTTGGGATTGACCGCAGCCAAATTGAGCATTGTCTCTACGATGTTTTAATTGAAGGCTTTCCTATCCAAGAAATTATTATCAGCAGCCCAATTGCCAATCTGGATGTTCTGCCCTCTACCCCAAAACTGGCTGGGGCCGAAGTAGAGTTAGTCCCCATAGAAAATCGGGAGACCCGATTCAAAGAAGCACTCAATACCGTCCGCCAAAATTACGATATTATTCTTATCGACTGTCCGCCATCATTATCCTTGTTAACGGTAAATGCTTTAGCTGCCGTGGATGAAGTCTTAATCCCGATCCAATGCGAATACTATGCCTTGGAAGGAATCAGCCAGCTTACCCATACCTTGGAACTGATTCGCGAGAGTCTAAATCCCACTCTTAAAATCCGCGGGATCATTTTAACCATGTTTGATCCCCGCACCCTTCTCTCTGCCCAAGTAGCAGAAGAAGCCCGTAAGTATTTTGGCAATAAGGTATTTAAGACGGTAATTCCCCGTAACATTCGCTTAGCCGAAGCCCCTAGCTTTGGCCAACCAATTATTTTTTATGATCCCGGCTCTAAAGGGGCCGAAGCTTACGAAAATTTATGCCGGGAGGTGCTTGACGATGGTCATATCTAGTAACAAAAGAGGATTAGGCAAAGGCTTAGGAGCTTTGATCCCGCAAGGTTCGGTATTTACTGGCGGCCGGACAATCGTTAATATCGACATTGAAAAGATTCTTCCCAACCCCCGTCAGCCCCGCACCGAATTTAATTCTGAGGCTCTAGAAGATTTAGCTAATTCAATTAAAGAACAAGGCATTATTGAACCAATTATTACTCGCATGCGCGCGGGTAAATATGAAATTGTGGCCGGAGAGAGACGTTTCCGCGCAGCTAAAATAGCCGGATTAACCAGCATGCCAGCGATTGTGAAAGAATTTAGTGATCTCCAATCCCTAGAACTGGCTTTGATCGAAAATTTGCAGCGGGAAGACCTCAATCCGATGGATGAAGCCGAAGGTTATGAACATCTTATTAAAGATTTTTCACTCACTCAAGACGACGTTGCCCAAAAAGTGGGCAAAAATCGCTCCACCGTTGCCAACATGCTCCGCATTTTATCTCTTCCCGACAAGATTAAACACAGTTTACGCAAAGGCGAAATTTCTACCGGCCATGCCAGGGCCCTCCTCTCAATTGCTGAGGCCGAAAAACAAATTGAAGCCTGGAAACAGATAGTGCAGCATAATTTGAGCGTCCGCGATGTAGAAGTTTTGGTTTGCGGGGGGAAAGAGGGAGAACAACCCAAGGCTAAAGGCGGACGTAAACGAGCCTTCACCCAAAATACTGAACTAAATGCTGTGGTGGAAAAACTAACCACCTATTTTGGCACCAAAGTAAAAGTTTTAGGAGGGACGGAGCGCGGACGGATAGAAATCGAATACTTTTCTAAAGATGATCTGGAAAGAATATTAGAAATTATCATGCATGGAAAAAATAATCCAACTATGCTAGAGTATCCAAGCAATGGTTAAGGTTTTTCCTTTTAAAGGCATCCTTTATAATAAGGCCAAGCTTAAAAAACTGACCAATTTGTTTGCCCCGCCCTATGACGTTATTAGCCCCGAAGAACAAGATGAATTATATAATAGCCATGATTTTAATTTTATCCGCTTAATTTTGGGCAAAGAATTTCCGGATGACAGCCAATATAACAACAAATACGTCCGAGCAGCTGCCTTTTTGGACGGCTGGCTCCGCCACGAAATATTATTACAAGACAAGAGACCGGCAATCTATATATATGAACAAATATTTTCCGTGGGCGGACATCGCTATTCACGCCTAGGCTTTATCAGCCTCCTGCGCCTCGAAGATATGGGGAAGGGAAAAGTTTTTCCCCATGAAGATACCTATCCAAAAGCTAAGCTCGATCGACTTCAACTGATGCGATCAACTTATTGCAACTTAGAATCCATTTTTGCGCTCTATAATGACGAGAAAGAGCGACTACAAAAAATGCTAAAAAAACTAACCAAACGAAAACCAGTTATCGAAGTTACTGACAAAGTGCGCACTGTCCATCGATTGTGGAAAGTTGACCAAAAAGCTGCCATCAATAAGATAGCTAAAGAAATGAGAGATAAGCCCGTGTTCATTGCTGACGGCCATCATCGCTACGAAGCTGCTTGTCGCTTTAAAAACGAATTAAAAGGCAAAAACACCAAATTTTCCGAAGAAGAATCATACAACCATATGATGGTTTATTTTAATAGCATTGAAGATAAGGGATTAATTGTCCTGCCCATCCATCGGGTTTTAAATCAACTCTCCTTTTTTGATATTGAGCGGCTTAAGATTGATTTATCACAAAACTATGAGATTGAAGAACTAAAAGCCACCAAAAAAACTGCTCCCGCCACCTTAAAAAAACTGCTCCATCTTATGGAAAAAGGGGGCGAATCGAAACATGTTTTCGGGATGTATGCCGGCAACCACCATTTTTACCTGCTTACCTTAAAAAACGAGGATTCTATCGAGGAAATGGTGGAAGAAGATAAAACCAAAGCCTGGAAAAAACTAGATGTAACTATTTTGCATTACACTATTTTCGATCGCGTCCTTGGCATGGCCCAACAAACCGCCGAAAAAGTAACTTATACTCAAAACGCGGAGGAAGCGGTTAAAATGGTAGATGAAAAAGGCTTCCAGTTAGCCTTTTTACTTAATCCAACCAAACTAGCTGAAATAACTGCCATCGCCAGCAAACTGGAAAAAATGCCCCACAAATCAACCTTTTTCTATCCCAAACTACTTTCTGGTTTGGTGGTCAACAAGATCTCCCACAGCGAAAAGATTAAATTATAAGCTTCGACGCCCCCTTGGCGAGGGAACCAAAGGGGCGCCGTTTCCAAGCTATGCTACCACCTCGCAAGCGGCCTCAAGCGCATCAACGAAATCGCTGACTTTGTCTTGAAAAACCATAATGCTAAAGCGATCAAACTTATCTTTATCTACTAATTTGCTCTCGGTAATCGTAATATACTTTTGACTATTTTTTGCTTCTCTTACCGCGATAAAATAAGTTCTCCTTCCCGCTTTGACCATGCGATTAAACAGGTCTTTGCTTTTCTTTTCGACTGTATCCATCCTTATCACCTCCTTTCCTTATAAAATCTTTTCGTAGCTGATAATTCGCTCTTTGAGCCAATTCCAGCGCAACCAGGCCTGCAACTCATCCGAACGCATGTAGATTTCGCGGATGCAGTTGAATGGCAACTGGTAAACCACCCTATACATTTCTTTCTCCTCCTTTATCCAAAGTGCGATATTGAGTGGATTCGGCAATATGTTGTGCTTTGATTGGTTCGCTTCCCTCCAGATCCGCAATCGTCCTAGCCACTTTTAGAACCTTGTCATAGGCTCGACCGCTCAATTTGAGATAAACAATGGCAGATTTTAAAAGTGCTTCAGCCTCCGTATCCAAAACACAATATTCTTTGATTTGTTTAGGGGTCATGCGGGCGTTGGAAAAAACCTTGGTTCCGCTATACCTGGCTTGTTGAATTTGCCGAGCATTTATCACTCGCTCGCGAATTGTTTTTGATGATTCTCCCTCCGGCAAGACAGAGAGCTCATCTGGTTTTAGTCTGGGGACCTCTAGCTGAATATCAATTCGATCCAGCAATGGGCCAGACAATTTCCGCCAATACTGCTGGATTTGAAAAGGAGTACAAGTACAACTAGTTTGCGGGTCATAAAGCCTTCCGCACGGACAAGGATTCATTGCCGCCAGAAGCATAAATTGGGCGGGATAAGTAAGGGTTGAATGGGCACGAGAAATAGTAACCTTTCCATCTTCCAGCGGTTGGCGCAAAACTTCTAAAACCTTGCGGTCAAACTCAGGGAATTCGTCTAAAAACAAAACGCCTAAGTGTGCCAGAGAAACTTCTCCCGGCCGCGGGATCCGCCCTCCCCCAATTATGCCAATATCAGATGTGGTGTGATGGGGAGAGCGGAACGGCCGCGCTGTCACTAATGATTTTTTGCCAGACAATAGACCGGTTACCGAATAAAGCTTGGTAACCTCTAAAGCTTCTACGATAGCCAGGGGCGGCAGGATAGTGGGCAGGCGGCGCGCCAACATGGTTTTCCCTGAGCCCGGGGATCCAACCATTAAAACATTGTGTCCTCCCGCTGCCGCCACTTCCAGCGCCCGTTTAACGTGCCCCTGCCCCTTAACATCTGCAAAATCAAAACCAAATTCTTCCTCCCTATCAAAAAGGGCCTTAATATTTATCTTATGAGGAACAATAGCTTGTTTCCCCGAAACAAAAGCAATGGCCTCTGTTAAAGAATTAACCGGCAAGACGTCTATTCCCTCAACTAAAGCTGCCTCATCGGCATTATCCTTCGCAACGATTATCTGTTTCTTGCCTAAATCACGCATTGATAAACAGATCGGCAAAATACCGTTAACCGGTTTAACGGTTCCATCCAAAGAAAGCTCTCCCAAAATAACCTGTCCGTTAAGTCTTTTCCCGCTTACCTGCTCAGAAACTAAAAGCATCCCCAAAGCAATCGGCAAATCGTAAAGCGGACCTTCTTTGCGGGTATCAGCAGGGGCTAAATTTATCGTAAAGTATCCGGGAGGCTCTTCATAACTCGAATTTACTATTGCTGCCTTTACCCGGTCGCGGGATTCTTTAACAGAAGCGTCAGGCAAACCAACAATTGATTGCCCCGGTAAGCCTTTTTGCGAATTTACTTCAACTTCAATCGGATAAGCCTCCAGCCCCAAAATCGCCGCCGACATAATTTTTACTAACATTTAATTCACCTTAAACGCGTCCCTGAAATGCTCTATAACTCTCGACCCGTCTTGCTTCCTGTATAAAGTGACAACATCAAAACGACAATTTGTATTTTTGATACGGTTCTTATAGATGAAATAACGAGCAGCGTGGATGATACTTTGCTTTTTATTTTTTCTAACTACCGATGCGGGAGAACCAAAACTGCGACTTGAATAATTTTTAACTTCAACAAAGACCAAGAAGTTTTTATCGCTGGCAATAATATCGATTTCGCCTTGTTGGGAGTGAAAATTGCGTTCAACTATTTCAAAACCTTGTTGCTTGAGGAAAATCTCCGCAGCGTCCTCTCCCTTAACTCCTAGTTCATAACTTTCATAGCCCATAACGAGCCAATACAAGCAATTTTATTGCCAGGCCGTTTAGAGAGAAACGAAGAGGGAGGAAGCAGAAAACGTCGAATTTTTGACGCTACCCCTGTCGAAAAAAAAGACGACCTTGATTACTCAAAGCCGTCTTAAGCTTAAGCTAACATTTCTATCTTATTATTTTGTATGTATTAGTCCATAACCGCTAATCGTACCCGCCTCAGTGGTCGCGAAATCCGGACTATAATAATTATGATCTGAAGAAGAAATCCCATAGAGATAATCATTTACTGAAGAAACTGCTGTTATATTCCCGCTCGCATTCACAGTAACATCAAAAACCCTCCAAACATCGTTAACGCCAACTGCTCCGGTCGGCGGAGTAAAGTTATAGATACCAGAGGAAGAACCGCTTGAAACAATCAAATTGACACTGGCGCTAGAATTAGAAATATCGCTATTGCCAGCGTAATCGTGCACACAGTAGCGATATACTCCGGGATATAGCCGATAGATCGATACCACTTCTGGGCCGTATCCGTCCATATCATCGGTATCCAAAGAAACATTCGGCCAAGAAGAAGAAGCGGTGTAGGATCGATTTGCATAATACAAATGATAGCGGGAGTGCCCCTCAACCGATCCGGGAATGGTGAGATGAGAATCTAAATCTCTTGGATCTGCTCCCCAAGATAAAGTAACGGAAATTTGAGCCGCATTTGGAATTGTAATATCTCCCACCGCTCTTTCTTCCCCAACCGATAGGACAGAGGAAATGATCTGAGAGGTGCTTTGTTGATTGGATTTTTGGGCGTAATAATCAAAAGATAATCCGGCAGGCACTCTAACCCTAAATGTGCCGTCGGAGCTAGTGTAATTCGAAGATCTAAAACCAGTTCCCTGACAAACAACTTCAGCATTTTGTACCACTGTACCAGAAGAATCAAGCACTCTACCGGTTATATAAGCAATATTAAATGGTTTATCAAAATTCCATGCCGTAGGGAAAACAATAATTGGAACAGCATAAGCACTACTCGCTGCCGCTAGTGGCCAGGCAACATTTGCCACATAACTTTGCGAAGTTGCATCGTATGTTGCAATACCGGTTTGAATCCAGGTAGAAGTTGCAGTATCAAAATACCAGAGCGGAATGGTGGCCTCGGCTGATGCGGTTAACTCGGCGGTTACCTGCATGCTCATTTGCATTGAACTGCCAGATGCGATATTTAACGCATTGCCGCTGGCATCGGCAAGACTAACATTAAGAAAACCAAAAGATTGAAAAGCAACCGTTTCGCCGCTCAAATCTGTCCCTTCAAAAATACCCGGAAAGGCTTCAAGGCTAACTGTAGGATCTTGGGGAGTAAGAGTAACGCTAACCGTTCCGGCATACAAATTCCCCAACGAATCGACCACCGAATTAGCTGCAATGGTTACACTGGCCGACAAATTAGTAACCCCAACATCCGTTACAGTACCGCCAGTAGTAGCAGTAATAGTTTGCGCGCTGTTGACAGCATTCAAAACCACCTCAGCATAGGTCGCTTCACCGGTAGCAACCGAATATAATTTTTGAACAGAAATATAACCAGTTTTACTATAGGTGACTACTTCTCTGGTTGAAGCGGGAAGGTTTGCCAGACTAAACCAACCTTCACTGTTCGTCGCCCCGCTGGAAGCATTGGCTGTAACAGTTACACTGCTAATCGCAACACCACTAGAGTTTTTGACAGATCCAATTATCATTCCATAATCCTGCAAAGGAGGGGAAGTTGTACTGGAAGTATTTGTTGTCGTAGTAGTTGCTGTGCCTGAAGTAGAAGTAGTAGCACTAGTCGTCGTAGTTGTCCCGGTTGAGACCGAGCTGCAGCCAAAAAGCATAAAGCCTGCCGTTAATACGCAGATCAAACCTAGTATCTTCCACTTCGTTTTCATAAGATCCCCCTATACACTTTCCCGTCGTTTGGAATTGTAGCATTTGAGGTATGCTTGTCAAACAAAAACCCCCGCTTTTAATAAAGTTACCCTTATAAAAAACGGGGGCAAAGATTCCTTAGTTAATTTGGTCAAAAAGGTGTTGTCCCATTGAAAAACGGGCAACATTGCGAGCCTTAATGGTAAGCTTGGCTCCGGTTTGTGGATTGCGTCCGGCGCGAGCCTTGCGTTTCACCTTTTTCCAGGTACCAAAACCCACCAAACGAACCGCCTGACCTTTCTTTAATGATTTTTCAATTTCACTAAAGCAGGAATCAAGCACGGAAGATATTTGGGACTTGGGCATTTTGGTTGATTTGGAAATCGAGCTGGTTAATTCTTGTTTATTCATTTATTTCACCTGCCTTTCAATCTGTTATGCTGTGGGCATTGTAGCAGAGCACGCTTAAAATGGTCAAGGAAAATTTGAAATTATCTTGAGTTTTTGAAGAATATAATATAAGGATCAAACATAGCCAATGCAAATTAATGGTGGCGCTTATCCAATCTATAACAAGGTTCTCGCTCAATGCTGGGATTACCCTATTTATTCATCCCGCGATGAAGCGGATAATTTATTCGAAATAGCCGCAGCTATTGATGGCGATGAGGAAGAGTTAACAGAGGAAGAAGCTAATGCCGCCGAATCGGTCTTACACCAATACGATCGATGCAGCTACAATCTTCTT
>JBAZZP010000007.1:0-120796 GCA_041658745.1 Candidatus Margulisiibacteriota bacterium
CAGACCAGCGGCCACTGGTAAAAGTGCCTAATCCCCAAAAGCCAATGATAAAACCAATCAATCCCCCAAGCAAGGCTCCTATCCAACCTCCTTCAGCTCCTCCCCAAACCGCACCAAAGATGCCAGCTATTACCGAACTAGACTTGCGAAAAACCATTCCTAAAATAGCAACAATAATTATCACCACAAAGATAACGGCAACTGAATTATCGCTCTTTTCCGCTCCAACCGCTGCAGGAATATCTTCCCCTCCAGCAATCTGGCTAATAGCTTTGGCAGTTTCAACCATTCCAGTCCCGATTTTACCCGCTTTAAAATTAGGCACCGCATAGGTGTCTAAAATTCTCCCGCACAAGGCATCTGGTAAAGCCCCTTCCAATCCATACCCCACTTCAATCTCAATTCTTCGCTCCGTCATTGAAAGCAGCAATAAAACCCCATTATCTTTGCCTTTTTCACCTATTTTCCATTTTTCAAACAATTTCACCGCATAAAGTTTGGGGTCCAAAGGCTCAACCGTATTAACAATTACTACCGCCAGTTCAGAGCCATTTTTGACCTTCAAAGCCTTAGTAATTGAGTTTAGTTGCTGGATTTCTGTCGAAGTTAATATACCAACATAGTCATTAACAAAACCGGTAGCCTTGGGAAAAACAACTTCGGCTTGCAGGGGAGAGAGAAATAAAATAGAAAAGACAACTAATAGAAAATATTTAATCAATCGCATGGGGATATTATACCTATTTAACTATAATATCTCAACCAACTTGTTGCGGCTTTTCTCCCCGCGCACGATTGCAATCTGTTTCTTTTTAACCTTAAAATGCTCAGCCAAAAACTCAATTAAGGCTTCGTTGGCTTTGCCCTCCACCGCCGGAGCAGTTAGATAGACTTTATAATTGCCAGCTTCTTGCACTAGCTTGCTTTGTTTAGCATTGGGAATAACCTTAATATTTAATCTCATAATATAATTCCTTTTCCTGATCACCCGATCTCCTGATTAACTGATTCCCCAAAGATTGATTTACGAGTCTTTTTCAAGTATACTGAAAAAATCAATTTTATTGAAGGGAGAATTTCATATGGTTAGATTAAAAGACGAATACTTTTTCATCGGAGACAGGGCAAAATCAGCGGCAAGGATCGAAAAGGTATATGCCCGTCAAATAATTGACTCAAGAGGCAATCCTACGGTTGAAGTTGAAGTAACACTAAAGGATGGCACGATGGGAAGAGCAGCTGTCCCCTCCGGTGCTTCAACCGGTATCAACGAAGCCCTAGAACTACGCGATAAAGATGACAAAAGATACGGCGGCAAAGGGGTTTACACCGCCGTTAAAAATGTTAATGAGATTATTGCTCCCAAACTGATCGGCATGGCGGTTCACCAGCAACTTAAGATCGACAATTTGATGCTCGAATTAGATGGTACACCAACCAAAAGCAAATTAGGCGCTAATGCAATCCTTGGAGTATCTTTGGCAGTTGCCCGCGCCGCAGCTATTGCTTATGGTATTTCACTATTTAAATATATTGGCGGCGAAAGAGGCGTTATTTTGCCGGTTCCCAATATGAATGTAATGAACGGCGGCGCCCATGCTGGTTGGAACAATGAATTACAAGAATTTATGATCTCTCCGGTTGGGGCCACAAGTTTTTCCGAAGCCCTAAGGATCGGAGCTGAAATTTATCAAACCTTAAAAAAAGTGATCAAAGACCGCGGTTACTCAACCGGTGTCGGTGATGAAGGCGGGTTTGCTCCAAAACTAACTAAGAACGAAGAAGCTGTCCAGGTTATCATGGAAGCCATTGAAAAAGCCGGATACGTCCCCGGCAAAGATGTTTGTATTTCACTTGATCCAGCTGCCAGCGAATTTTTTAAGAATGGCAAATACATGTTAAAAAGCGAAGGAAAAGAGCTAACCCCGGCGGAGATGGTAGGCATGTATGAAGAATGGGTCAAAAAATATCCCATTATTTCGATTGAAGACGGCCTTTCCGAACAAGATTGGGATGGCTGGAAGTTGTTAACGGAAAAGTTGGGCAATAAAATCCAATTAGTGGGTGATGACCTGTTTGTTACTAACCCTGAATTTTTAAAGAAGGGAATTAAACAAAGAGTAGCTAATTCAATCTTGATTAAACTCAACCAAATCGGGACTTTATCTGAAACTCTTTACGCTATGGAAATGGCCAGTGACGCTGGCTACACCTACATGACCTCACACCGCAGCGGGGAAACGGAAGATACAACTATTGCCGATTTAGCGGTAGCAACCAATTCCGGTCAAATCAAAACCGGCGCTCCTGCTCGGTCAGAGAGAGTCTGTAAGTACAATCAATTGCTTAGAATTGAAGAAGAACTGGGCGCCAAAGCCAAGTATATAGGGTTAGCCGGTTTTAATCCGAAGAAGAAGTAGAGCGCTAAACCACCATCGTCCCGATACCACTATCGGTGAAGAGCTCGAGAAGGATGCAGTGGGGAATTTTGCCATCAATGATATGCGCGGTTTTTACCCCTTTGCGCAAAGCATGGAGGCCGCATTTTACTTTGGGAATCATCCCGCCGGAAATTACGCCCTGCTTGATGAGCTTCCGCACTTTGTATGCATTGACGGAAGAAATTAATTTGCCATCTTTACCTAATACACCTCGCACATCAGTTAATAGTATTAACTTTTCAGCTTCAAGGTGCGCCGCCACTGCCGCCGCCGCACTATCGGCGTTAATATTATATACTTTTCCACCCCTTCCCACCCCAATCGGCGATAAGACCGGAATATAACCCATTTTCATCCATTTCCACAGGAAGCGATATCGAATTCCTGAAACCTGTCCAGTATACCCAATATCAAAGTATTTACCATGCTCGTCAATCAGCCATTGCTTGCGAGCTAATATCACATTGCCCTTTTTTCCATAAAAACCTTTGGCTTTGCCGCCATTCTTTTTTAGCAGGGAAACAATGTCTTGGTTTACTTTCCCCCCCAAAACTTTTTCCACCACCCGCATTACTTCTTTAGTGGTAACCCGCAAACCTTGCTCGAACTTGATTTCAATTTTGGACCGTTTTAAGGCCTTATTAATTTCTGGTCCACCACCATGCACCAAAACCGGATGCATGCCAAGATATTTTAATAAAACGACGTCACGCAAAACTTGTTTTTTAAGTTCTGGATTAAGCATGGCCGATCCGCCATATTTGATCACAATAATTTTGTTGTGGAATTTGATTATATAGGGGAGAGCTTCAATAACCGTACTGGCACGCTGAATTAAGCGTTCAATCATTTAAGTGTGATACCTCGCATTGATTGTAACATAGCCTTCGGTCAGATCACACCCCCAACCAATGGCTTCTTCTTTTCCTGACGCTAAGTTGGCAGTGATAACATCTTCTTCTTTGCCAATTTTCCAAGTAAATTTAAATTTATCCCAATCCACTTTGGCGTCAGTGGTTCCAATGGCTTGCAAAATTCGTCCAAAGTTCTTGTCGCGTCCCGCCACCGCTGCTTTTAATAAAAATGAATTAATGAGAGCTTTTACAGTTGCCCGCGCATCTTGCCAACTCGCCGCTCCGACAACTTTTACCGTCATAAGTTTGCTGGCGCCTTCGCCATCCGCCGCAATTGCCTTCGCTAAGAATTCACAAACATACTCTAATGCTCTATAAAACTCCGCTTGCCGTTTGCCGTTAGCTGTTTGCCCTGACATTCCGTTGGCTAAAACAAAGACACAGTCATTCGTCGACATACAATTATCAACCGAAACCATGTTAAAGGTTTTTGTAACAGCTTGCCGGAGCATTTTTTGCAATAATGCCTGATCAATTTCTGCATCAGTGGTGATAAAGCCAAACATGGTAGCCATTCCTGGGGCAATCATCCCGGAACCTTTGGCAATACCCCCAATGGTTATCTTGCCGACTTTAATTGCAATTTCTTTTGGCCGGACATCGGTAGTTAAAATCGCTTTTGCAGCATCTGCCCCACCAACTTTAGAAAGTTTCCAAGGAAGTTGCTTGATACCAGCTAGAATATTTTTCATAGGCATTGGGCGGGCAATAATACCGGTGGAAGCAACTAATACATAATTTGGATTAATCGCCAATGAATGAGCTGTAGCTTTGACCATGTTCCAAGCATCTTTCATCCCTCGCTCACCGGTCCAACAATTAGCATTCCCAGCATTAGCTACGATAGCTTGTGCTGTTTTGCCTTGGAGTTGTTTCATGCAAACAATAATGGGAGCAGCTTTGACTTGATTAGTGGTAAAAACGCCCGCAGCAGTCGCCGGAACCTCAGAAAAAATCAGCGCCATATCCGGCTTTCCCGATTTTTTTATACCAGCCGCAAACCCAGCTGCTTGAAATCCTTTTGGAGCGGTAATTCCGCCTTTTACTTTCTTCATGGATATAGTGCGATGAGTTTAAGTCCCATCGTCTCGTCCAACGCAAACATTATATTCATATTCTGAACGGCTTGTCCAGCCGCACCTTTAATTAGGTTATCAATAGCAGACAAAACAATTACCTGCCCGGTTCTTTCGTTAACTTGGACTGCAATATCACAATAATTGGTCCCAGCCACAAACTTGGTATTCGGCAAAACCCCTTCTCGAATCCGAACAAACGGCTCGTTTCTGTAAGTCTCTTTGTATAAATCAATTAACTCATTGGTTTTGATCTTTGAACTTTGACTTTTGAGTTTTCCATATATTGTGGCAAGAATTCCCCGTGTCATCGGAGTTAAATGCGGGACAAACGTAAGTTTGACCGCCTGATCCCCAGATATTCTGCTCACCTGATCCTCTATCTCCCCCATATGCCGGTGACTGGTTACGGCATATGCTTCCATCCCTTCATTTCTCTCACAATAATGGGTCTTTAATGAAACTCCCCGACCTGCGCCTGAAACTCCTGATTTTGCATCCACAATTATTCCATTTGGTTCGATAATCCCTGCTTTTACCAGCGGAGTTGTTCCAAGAGTTGAAGCAGTGGGATAACATCCTGGATTTCCAATTAGCCGAGCAGTTTTAATTTGTGCTCGATAATACTCTGGCAAACCGAAAACCGCTTCTTTTAAGGCATCCTTGGCCTTATGTTCCATCTGATACCAATATTTAAAAGTTTCTGGATCACTAAAGCGAAAGTCAGCTCCAAGGTCAATCACTTTTTTACCAGCGGCCAATAATTTGGGAACATAATCCATGGCAATGCCATGGGGCAAAGCCAAAAAAACCAAATCGATCTCATGCATACGGGTATCCATATCGGCAAGCGTACAAACTACTGGATCCTGTTGCCCAGCTAGATGTGGATAGAGCTCGGAAATCTTTTTGCCTTTGTGTGCTTCTTCTGACATCAGCCAAACCACTTTTGCTTCCGGGTGTCGTAGCAAAATCTGATACAGTGTTACTCCCGCATAACCTCCCGCACCTACAATACCAATTTTTATCATGATTAATGAAACCTCCTTACCTCAAATCTGTATAATTCGACTGGCTCATCATCGGCAATCCAAGCTTTTTGTTTGCAAATCCTGATTTGCTCTTCTGGTGTATCCACCCCCGGCAAATCGGGCAGCAGTAAGCCACGCCGCGCTCCGGCTTTTACTATAACACCAAACTTCTTAGCATCCAAATCTTTGGACGAATTAACTGGTACGGGAGCGGTTAAAACGTCTACAGAAATCTCAAGATCGTCCAATTCTTTTTCGGTGATGGGCGAAAAACGCGGATCCCTAGTAGAAGCTTCAATGGCATTTTTTATAACTTCTTCCGCAACATTTTTAGTAGTTGCATTGAAGGTTCCAATACACCCTCTCAAGCTGCCCTTTTTGTGGATCGAAACAAAGACGCCCGCTCTTTCAGCCATTTCGGTCGATAGTTTTTCGGGCGCTTCAATTAGGCGCCGCTCTTTAATATTAGCTTCAATTGTTTTACGCGCCAGTTGAACAATGGGATGTTCCATTTAAACCTCGAAAGTAGCAATCATGTAGCCAACCCCAAATGGACCTTCGTAAGATAATACTTTGGGTTGAGCGTTTGCCCCTTCTAGTGCGCCAAGGAGAATTGCAATTGACCACAAAGCATCTTGGCCCGCAATTTCTGCCAAGGCGGGATCAAAATTAATAATTCCTTGGACATCTTTCTTTTTTACTAGTTCCACCAGTTTTTCATCAAATTCTTTTCCTCTTGGGTCAAAGCCGGCGGGGGCATCTTTTGTTAAACGATGCGACATATCCGCAGAAGCGATAACTGCAATTTTCTTCCCAAGCCGTTTTGCTGTTTTCGCTAAACTTTTTCCAAATTCAAATAATTTGGATAGCGGGAGAAAAGCAATGGCAATTGGCAGGATTGGTTTTTTAAAACCAGCTGCTTGCAGATAATAAAGGGGAACAAGACAGCCGTGGTCGAGCAGCGTTTCCGGACAACTTACCGCAAAATCACAATCCTTAATAATGCCATGGCCAAATAAAGGATCGCCTTTAAAATAGAAATTGGGCTTGCTAGCACCAAACTGTCCCAGATTTCCTTCAAAGACATGACTGGTATAAATTGGAACAGAAGAGTGACCGAGCTCGCCGTGCGGAGTAATAACTACCAGGCAATCAAAATTATTGGCTTTAATAAATTTGGCGGCGCTTTCCATGGCCGCCTTTGTGTTTTTGGCTTCTTTTATCCGATCTTTGCCAACCTCCGGAACGAGAATCGGTGGATGCGGCAAAATTGCGCCGCAAATAACCTCAGCCATTTACTGCTCCATTCTTTCAAATATTTTTGCGATTTACAGTTTAACAACTTGTGTTATAATAGTCAAATAATTTATGACCCTAAAAATTAGCATTTCTGGCGTGCGTGGTTTTGTTCCCGAGTCCCTTACGCCCGAAGTTTGCCTTAATTTTGCCAAAGCCTTCGGCACTTATCTTTCTCAAAATCATTTAAAAGGACTACATCCCAAAGTAGTGATTGGGACCGATTCGCGTGCTTCATCCGAATTCATTAAGGGAATAATCTTTCAAGGTTTGCTCTCCACTGGCTGCGAAGCCATTGACCTTGGCATTTGCCCAACGCCAACCGTTGGAATAATGACCCGTGAACTCCATGCTGACGGTGGGATCGTGATTACTGCTTCCCACAATCCCCTTCCCTGGAATGGGCTAAAGTTTATGCGGGGTGATGGGATTTTCCTGAACGAATCCCAGGCAACCAAACTAATTGATATCTTCACTGAGAAATCTTTCAAGGTTCATCCTCCACGCAAAGTCTCTTTCTTCGGTTCAGCCAAC
Organism: Candidatus Margulisiibacteriota bacterium; assembly: GCA_041658745.1. Classification (GTDB taxonomy): domain Bacteria; phylum Margulisbacteria; class WOR-1; order O2-12-FULL-45-9; family O2-12-FULL-45-9; genus JASEHX01. Next base: position 7,293 of record JBAZZP010000007.1, read on the forward strand.
CTCGTTCATGTTAAAAAAATTATCAACAAAATTAATCCCTCACTAGTCCAACGCAAAAAGTTTAAAGTTGGAGTAGATTCTTGTAATGGCGCTGGATCGATCATTAGTTCAATGTTACTCGGCAAGTTGGGCTGCAAACGGATTGAAGCCATTAATTGCAACACGGCCATGCCCTTTCCCCGCCCACCCGAGCCAACCCCAGAAAATCTAGTTCAACTTTGCGAACTGGTAAAAGCCAAAAAATTGGATATTGGTTTTGCTTTCGACTCAGATGCCGATCGGCTAGCGGTAGTATCTGACGAAGGAAAGCCGATTGGAGAAGAATTAACGCTAGCCCTGGCGGTAAAGTACATGCTGCTAAAAAACAAACAGCTTCCCAAAAAGAAAAAAATTATTGTAATCAACCTTTCCACTACTAAAGCTATAGAAGATATTGCCAACCAATTCGGAGCAACCGTCTTGCGCACTAAGATCGGCGAAGTACATGTGGCCGAGGAACTAAAAGAGTTAAAAGCTTTAATTGGCGGGGAAGGCAATGGCGGCATAATTTACCCTCCCATTGGCTTTAACCGAGATGCCATGGCCGGCATGGCCATGCTTTTAGATCTTATGGCCATGACTGGCAAAAAGATCTCTGAATTAGTGGCCGAAATTCCAGCTTATTATATGCTAAAAAAGAAAATCGATTGCCATAGCCAGGACGAAGCCTTTGATTATATTGAAAAAACAAAGGAACGCTTTAGAAAAAATGATCTAATATTAACTGAAGGGGTAAAAATAATCCTGCCCGAAGGCTGGGCCCATGTTAGAGCCTCTAATACCGAACCAATTATCAGAATTATTGCTGAAGGTTTAAATAAAGAAACTGTAATTAACCTAATCGATAAGATAATGGCCTAGGACTGCAAATCTTCTATTCTTTGCGTTAAGACATTGCGCGGTGTGTCAAGAAAACGGGCCATAACCGAGCTATCGTTATTGGTTTTTTTTAGCAAAACCGAATAAAGCTTATTTTCAAATTCCCGTTTAGCATCCGACAAGGGGAGCTCTCTTTCGGTTATATTATTTAAATTAATCCGCTTGAGCGAACCAAGATCAAGCGGGAAGTCCTTCACTTCCAACCGGTCAGATTTGGCGGACAAAACAGCCAATTCAATTAATTTTTCTATTTCTCGATAGTTACCTGCAAATTCCCCAGCAAACAATAATTGGATTAATTCAATTGAAACACATGAAACTTGCTTATTATATTTTGCCGCATATTCTTCTAAATACACATTAAAGATAGAGGGCAGATCTTCTTTCCTTTGCCTAAGAGGCGGGATCGTAATATTGATAAAGTCAGCAAGACCAGTATGGTCGGTCCCACTCACTCCCAATATTACCCGAATAGTCTTATCAATTTTTTTCCTGCGCTCTTTAAGAAAATTAATCAGCCCAGATCTAAAATGTTCTTCAGTTAAATCAAAATTATCCAAAAAAAGCGTTCCGCAACGATCTTTTTCGTCTTGCACTAAAATACCTTCAGGCAATGCCATAATTTCTTGCAGCAAGGTCCAAAAATTAGCTTCTAAGGTTTCTTTTTTAAATGAGGCCAGATCTAATGAAACGAGTTTGCGTTTAGCACGCGGCCCACTAGCATGAAATATCAAAGCAATAACATTTTTATCAATTCCTTTTTCGGCCGATAGCAACAAATCAGCATTTTTATAAAGTGCGTCTCTTAGTTGGTCAAAAAGACTCTGCAAAATCTGGCTTTCACCTTGCAACCAGGCAATTTTTTCAGAAACAATCAGACGAATTTCTTTTTTAGATAAGTTGCGATATACGGCTTCTTTGATTTGGTCAGCTTGGAAAGGTTTTTGGAGAAATTCAGATACTCCTGCTTTGGTTGCCATAACCGCCAAGGGGATACTATTGGAAGCCGAAAACATAATGGTATGAACTTCGCTTTTTAGGGGATGAATTTCCCGGTAAACCTGCAACCCATCCTCCGACATAAGATCATAATCAATCAAAAGTAGATTAGGATCTTTTATTGCAATGGCAGCTATAGCTTCCGCCTTGGTGCTGGCAACTGCCAAATCAAAATCAGCCGCGAAGATACTCAAAAGAGAAGCAATCACTTTTTGATCATCCGCAATAACTAAGATTAGCTTTTTAACCATTTCGCCTATTCCTCGCAGTGCCCGTATTATACCCCGCCCTGCTTGACCGGTAAAGTAATTGTAAAACTAGTTCCCTTCCCCACCGTGCTTTCAACATCAATATACCCGCGATGGCCATCAATAATGCTGTGGGAAATGGTTAGGCCAAGACCAGTCCCCCCATGCTTGGTTGTAAAAAAGGGATCAAACAATTTCTTCTGCATATCTTCCGCAATCCCATAGCCACTATCGGTTACTTGAATCTTGATATTTTGCAAAATCCCTTCACTGCTTTTACCCGGAACCGTAGAAACCATGATTTTTCCTCCACTAGGCATAGCCTGAATGGCATTAAGGATTAAATTAGAAAAAACCTGCGGGATTTGGCCACGATCAACTTCGATTAGTGGCAGTTCGGCATATTGGGTCACAATCTCAATATCAGTTTCTTTGGCTTTATCCCTAAAATACTTAACATTTTCTTCAATAACTTCATTGATATTAGTTTTTTCAAACTGCAGGGCAGTGGCCCTAGCAAATCCCAGCAAACTTTCCACAATCCGATCGATCCGATTGATCTCACGCGGCAAGATTTCTTGCAATTTACCGCGAAATTCAGGATCTTCATACTTAATAGGCATCAATTGCGACAAAACTTTCATCGAAGAAAGCGGGTTTTTTATTTCATGGGCCATTCCAGCCGCCATCGTTGCTAGAGCAGATAATTTATCAGCCTGCCGCACTTTGTTTTCCAGTTCTTTCACTTCCGTTAGGTCTTGAATATTCAGCAAAACCCCAATTTTGCGCCCAGTATGATCTCGCAGCAGCGTAGTGGAGAACGAGACGGGAACCAATCCGCGTGCTGGGGAAGCAACCCCTGCTTCAAAGTTGACATAAGTTCTTTCTTTAAGTGAATTTTCAACTACTTCCGTGATTGAACCACGTTTCCCCCAGATTTCTTCGCAGCTTCTGCCCACCACTTCGTCAAATTTACGGCCACAGATTTTTTCGGCCATTTGGTTAAGTGTTACAATTTTACCTTTAAAATCGGTAGTTAACACGCCGCTGACCATCGACTGCAAGATTTCTTCGCTGTAATCTTTCATGTTAACTACTTCATCATAAAGTCGGGCATTATCCAGCGCTACCGCAGCTTGGTTAGCTAATGTCCCCAAAAGACCAATATCTTCAGCCGAAAAGATATCGCCAGAAAGTTTATCCCCCAAAGCAATGATTCCAATAATTTCTTTTTTGGAAATAATGGGAACCCAAACCGAAATCCCCAGACGGGTCATTTCATCTCTAACTTCCTCCAGGGTCTTGCGGCTTTGTTCTCCTTCCAGGCCGAGCGATTCTTGGCGAACAATTTCGTCCTCAACTTCATAGCGCACCAGGGTATCTTTGCTTGCTTGCAGCCAAGTAACTACCGGACTAGCAACATCAATTTCAATTATTTTATAACGCGGAAGGGAAACCGGCACCGAACGAAAATGTTCCTTATCTTTATCAGCCAGTAAAAAGGATATTTCAGATACTTTCATAGTATCTACGAAAGAAGTAACAATTAACAAACTAAGTTCTTCTAGTTTGATAACAGAGGCAATTTGTTGACTAATGTCATGCAATGTTTTCTGATAATCATAACGGCTGCGAAAAAAAAGTCGATCAGTAAAAGATTGCACAAGATGAATCAGGGGCTGATAGATTATGGCAATGATTAAAGCGGCTGAAGCAGTGATCAGCATTGAACTCTTTCCCATGATATTTCTAAAGAATAATTCTGAAGCTACCACCGCTAAGGCATAAATCGTCATGATTGCAAAGGTAGAAAAAGCATAAACCGTGCTCCGCTGAATAACAATCTCAATGCTCATTAAACGATGTTTTACAATGGCGTAAGAAACACAGGCTACTAAAATAAAGGTAAAGAAAGGGCCAAACATGGTAAGTCCAGTTAATCCAAAGAAGGGCAATAACAAATTAGTGAGCATCGCCGTCGCTAACGACAAAATACACCCCCAAAAGACATAGCGCAATTGGATTTTTTGTAATCCAGAGGTTGTGCGATACTTGAAAACCAATTCTTTTATGCCCAAACCTAAGTAAGAAACGAAATAGATAAAAAACAGATAATAGCCATACCCACGCACTGCCATGGTTCTCCCGCCAGCAAAATAAACCGAATGGATAATTAAATCAGTTGGCACAAGGCAAAGCATGAGCAACATCGGTATGATAGTAATAACAATTTTATTTCGACTAATCAGCTGAAGCGGTCGCGGGAAATACCAAGCAAACCACAAAAACATAAGCGATAGAATTATTGGGCCAACAAAGGCTGCCCTTCCCCAAAAGAGAGGATTAGACGAATTTACCAATAAATACATAGAAGCAGACCAAAAAGCGATAGAAATGGCAATGATCGCAAATATGCGGTTAACATTCTGTTTTGGATTATTAAAAAAAACAAATAAACCCAAAACAATATTGGCAATGATTGTATAGAGCGGCAATAATAATGCTGGGCGATTAATAATTAAACAGAATATCGTTCCAACCAACCCACCAATTACACCTACTAGCAATATTCCCCGCGATAGAAAATCTTCCATGCTCATCAACTTGTGGCGCGCCAGAGCATAAGTGATAAAAGCAGCCATGATCAGTGTTAGCGGTGGACCGAAAGTAAAGAAGGAAGATACCCCCAAAATAGGAAAAATCAAGCTTGTAACCAGCGCTAAAATAATTGAGATTCCCATGCCAAATAGAACATAAAAGATTTGAATCTTTTCTAGCCCGCTACTTTTCCAATACTTATAAGCCAAAAAAACCAAAGCAGAAACAAAATAGACCAGCATATAGATGGAATAAAGCTGATAAAGTAGGCCAAAGATCGGTAAGGATAAATATAAAGGGGCGGCATTAATAAAGATTAGGCCTTTGATCATTAAGCTAGAAAATATCGATAATATTGAAAAGAAGATCCCAGGAAACAAGAGTAATATCTTGGGCCACAAAGGTAGTTTTTTTTCTTTTTCCGGGAAGATAAGGCTAAAATATAAAAACAAACCCGCAATTAAAGCCGAACCTACCGGGGTAAATCGGCGCCAAAACAGGGTTTCGGCTGGGGAAGTAGCATTAACAAAAAAGATAAACGAAATTGCCCATAAAGCTATTCCTAGCTGTATGGATCCAAAAATAAAATTGACTTCACTTTTTCGGCTTTTAGAATAGAAAAATAGTGCCAAACCAAGATTAATGGCAAGGGTAACCAGCAGGACCACATTAATTTGCGTAAAAAATGAACTCACAGTAGGGTTACATTATAGTGAGCTTTTCAACTAGCGTCAATCGTTCTTCTGCTGGAGAATAAACGATTAAACCAATCTCGATAAAATTTAATGACAATCGAAAAGACAGATAGTTTAAATATAAATCGCCGGGCATCATGGCGACTGGGTATCCCACTAAGAGCAGCATCAACTTTTTTCTTTAGTCCTTTAGAAAAGTGGGGTTGTTGTACTGCTTGCGGCAGCAATTCCGGATAACGATTATGTATAATTCCTTGATCATCACATTCCCCACCTAGCATCTCCATCAAAGCTCTATCAGCTGCCTTTTCCGATGGGGTAAAACCATTATATTTCACATCCCCAAAATAGCGCAAAATGGGGGCAATAACAAACGGCCCATTAGTAATGGTGCCAAGCAGAAAGGGAACAAAAGGACCAAATTTTGCAATATGCGTTCTCAATCGTCCTAATAATAATGTGGAATTTAGCTGAACTTCCAAACGATTACCTTGGTATTCTGCCTTTACAGCCGTACCAACCAATGAATAGATACGAGCCTGGCGACCCATTCCAATCCAGTTGGTGTCTAAATATGGGGTATCAGTAATTGTAGCAAAAGCAACTGCATCCCCTTGCCTATCAAAGGCAATGGCAATTTCGCTGACATCAACTACGTGGGCGTGCATATCATCAACCGGCCTTCCCATCCAAGAAAAAGCAGCCACTAATCCCGCCTGATCCCCTAGCCTCCAACTAGCCGGATTTTCTATGGTAGCAATTTTAAAATCTCTGTAGCTTCTGAAGATGGTAACTTGCTCCAGTTTTCTATATAAACTAAAACCTGGTGCAGCCGGCGGCAAGGAAAAGGGTCTTGTCTGTGCTTGTTCTATTCCCATTGCAGAAGATGGGGGTACAGTTACGGGACTAGGAGAAACCAAGACCTGTGCAGGGGGCAACACATCAGCTCGCACAGCCCGCCTTTTTGCGAGTCTTAATTCTTTGTCGTATACTGCCATTTCTCTTGGCAGCAATCGCGTATCAAATGTATAGCCACCAGAGACAAGTCGGTGGGTTAAACAATTATGTACGACTTCATCTGGTAAATTTTCAAAATCAACCTTCTTAAGGATTATTGGATCAGCCACGATAATTCTTCTAATTTGATATTGCGGAAATTTTTCTTTTAATTTTATTAAAGCTGTGGATTTTTCTTCGCCAAGTTCTTTAAGACGCGCCCTAGAAGTGCCGTATATAACAAGATTATAGCGGGCAATTAAATTTCGTATTTGCATAATAGTATTTCTCTCATCATCCAAATTGTTATCGTAACGATAAGAGAAAAATTTCAGTTAATAAAAGAATAATAAAATAGATCCAGTCATTTTATCTGCTTAACAAATCCAACCCAGAGGAGTTAAGTCTATCTCAGCTTGTTTGGGGAGATAACATTGCCGAATTATTTCCGTCATTTTCTCTTCATTTTCCATTAATTTAGATGGATCAGTCGCCAGCAATACTGTCGCAGAAGGAGTAACAAGATTCAGTACCGGCCGTACCCCTTCATTTGGAATAATTTTTGCTAACAATCGCATATAAGCTTCAAATCTATCGCTAGGAAGATTCAACAACCTACTAGGGGTTAGCGAACAGAATCTCCATTGTATTCCCATTTGGGATAACCTTTGTTTTAACTGATTTTTTGAAATGTGGCTTTTGGCTAAATCAACTCTGGATGTTGCCCTATCCCCACCAACCATCATGACAAACATACTTTTTCTCCTAAAAATACTATTGCGATTATCAAACTGCCTACTTATTGCTCACCTATATATCCGCAACAAATTTTAAAAATTTCAGTTTGATTTTATGGACTAACTGCCAAGTGAATCTAGCAGTTCATCTACCCAACCAAAATTTGGCAGAGTGGTGCACGATTCTGCTACAATCATCTGCATTGCTAATGCTTTCGCCTTCATAGCCACCCGACGGCATTCAGCTACGCTAGCAATTGTTTGGGTAATGGTACTTGTAATCTCGCGGAACAAAGCTTGGCCGGCACTGTCGGGTTGGGCATCACAAATAATTAGTAAATTGGCCAGCATCGGGACGTTTACTGCCCAGAGATTATCCTTAAACCAGGTAACATGTTCTAGGGCAGCCGTATATTCCTCTAAGCAAAGCAAAGGAACAATCGCCAAGGTGCGGGCTTGCACTGAAAAAGGATATTGAGCCACAAATTGCTGGCAATGTTCATTGGCCAGCATAAATAAAGCCGAACTTTTCTCAGCAGTAGCCTTGTCTTGAAATGCCGAAATCCAGCTAGCCCGAGCTTCAATGGCAAAGTATTCCAGATCAAAATCAGCGGATAAAGCATCAGCTGCTTCTTTGAATAAAGCAATTGCCTCATCCAACCGGCCCTCCTTGGCCAATATCTCTGCCCTTACTTTTTTGCATCGTCCTGCGACATCCTTGGTAAGTTTTGCCTTATCCCCACCCAACATAGTTTCAGCTCTAGCTAGCAAGGCTCTTGCTTCCGGCAGATTCTCCTGTTGGATAAAAATGCCGGCCTTGGTTAGAATAAAAGTCGGCAATTCTGCCATCCGAATGGCAGCATTTACACATTCCATCGCCTCAGCTTGATTCCCACAGTTAAGGTGAGCCTCGGCAGAAAACTGAAAATAAAAGGGTAAGCGTCCAGAAGTAAGCTTTATCCTATCTGCTACAGATACCGGTTTAAGGGGAATACCTAAAAGGTTTGGAAGAGCTGTTGTAGTCCCATCCCGGGGTAAGCGATTAAACAATTTTCCAATAGTTGATAATACTGCCATAAAATCTCCGGTTTTAAGCTGGATCTGATAAGTGCCTTCCACCGCCCTTGACATAAAAGGGTCAATAGCCAGTACCGCTTCGTACATGGCAATGGCATCACTATGTCTATGACAAATGGAGTAAAATCTTCCCATATTGACTCGCGCCTCCACCCATTCCTTACCGACGTACTTCAAGTCGGTTCTCCCTTTTACTTGCTCATAAAATTGTGTTAGTTCAGCAAAAGTACTATTTGCCAAAGCCGAATATTGTTCAAAGTCTTCTTGCCGTCCCTCATCAAAGCAAAGATCAACTTGTTGAATAACCGCCCCCAGCCTGACAAAGGCAGCCAGGAAGCCAACTAGTGGTTCAGAACTTGCCAAAATTAATTCAGCCATTATCTTTTCTGCTTCCACTAAGCCAGATGGTCGGCCTAAGCGGGACAAATTGCGAGCTAATTCAATCTTAGCCCGGACATTATTAGAATCTTCTTTCACTGCATTCCGATACAATTCGACACTTCTATCTGTCCTTTCTGTAGATAATGCATCAGCCAACATTGTGTACCAACATGAAGCAAAAGAGGAGGCAGACATGTAAGGCTCCGTTACTTCTCGATATAATTCAACAACTGACCGATTTTCTCTAAGGCGGACACAAAAAAGATCAAATACCTGCTGACGCCAAATAAATTCGGCCTCTTTGGGTATAGCCGGATTTCTTAATTTAATACTGGAGTGCACACCTGCAACCACGGCCTTGGCCGTTTTAAAGGCATCGCTCCGAATGCTCTCAATTTCTCTTTTTACGGCAGATCGAAAATCTGCTCTTTCGAGAGCATTCTCTACCGCGGCTATTAATCGGGCGGCTTGCGGACCATTTTCCAAACAAAGACGGGCAACATCAATTAAAGTTTGCTGCAAAGAATATTCAGGGACAGCTTCTAATTTAGCAATTAATCCGTCTATAGGGTCAACAACCGCTTTTGGCATTCTTGCTGCTAGTTCTTTTTTCATTTGGGCGCGCCGAGCAGCTTTGGCTAAGTCTTTTATATATTGGCCCGTTTCCTTTAGGGAAGGCTTGGAAATTAAATCGGCTTTTTCAACCTCTCTCAATAATCTTTCGGCAGAGGCTTTTCCCTGTGCTGCAAAAACCACATCTACATTAAGAATGACATATAAAGCGGCAACGCGTTTTGCAAACCCTTTTCCTATTTCTTTCTCAGCTTCGCGAAAAAAAGGCATACACTTTTTCAAAGATTCTACCGGGTTTTCTCCCGCTTGTTTAGATAATACAGACACAAAACGGCCAAATTTCCATGAGACAGGCCCCATAGCTTCCAGATAAACATCCACCCCTTCACCAGGAATAGTTTTATAATAGGCTTGAGTAACACATGCTAACCCAAGGGGAAACCTTTCGGCGGCAACAATAAGTTCTTTAGTTAAGTTATCTACAATGTCCTCAAAACTCTTATCCCCCATTTCCACCGCGATAAAATTATAAACGGGTTGAATTAGGGCATGGAATAAATCAGCAGAAATTGGCTGATCCTCGATCCGACTAATCTGACAACGGGCCTCCATCACCTTTTCCAACCAAGCATCAACCCCAAGGACTTCTGCCTCTTGAAAAATTTCAACATTTAGCAAAACAGCTACTTGTTTAGTCAAACCATGTGCTTCTTTCCCGATGGCTTGTTGGGCAGAAGAAAAGGCAGAATAAATCGCAAGATCAGCATTGCCTCTTTCCTGCATAACAGCAACAACCAGCTTTAAACGCAAAGAAGCATCCCCTAACTCATCGTAAAGCCATTCAACCCCTTCAACCTTTTCTTCGCAAAGACTAACAGAAGAATGAACGTAGGGCTCTTCACCGGGAATCCTTTGGCCAAAGACCCAAGCCACATCAGCCAATGGGACACTATGTTCTAATAAATCTTGGCAAATCACGCGCATTTGGCCAGCGTAAAATTCCTCCCCACCTTCCTGCTCAGAAAACCCATAAGCTTCTACCAGCACTGATTCTAGCGCTGCAAAGAGCTCTTCTTTTTTAACTTCACCATGTTCAGCGATCAATAACTGCGCAACCTGCTTTTTAGCCACATCCAAAGCTATCCCCCAACGAACATTTCCACTTAAATTTGCTGTTGGTAGAGCGGCTTCAGCCTGCCGACGCCGCATATCCCTCAAACGTTCTTTTCCTTCTTTCTCATGAACACCAACAAGCAGATGCAGGGCTTGATAATTTCCTGAGTCATGAACAATAATCGGGTCAAGAGCCGCCTTAGCAGCAATAATTTCTTCATTTGCCAAATGCAATTCGGCAATTTCCAATAATATTTCAATGTACTGCCCCCTTTCATCTCTCGGTAACAGCTCAATAACTTTTCTTCTAACTGTTGATAAATGTCTCGCATCAGCGTCACCTTCAATCCCAACTTCAGCAATTGCTCGTCTTTCGGAATTTATTAAACTATCAACGGATGAAACTAAGTTGACTATCTCAGATGAATGCCAAAGACGGCTGAAATGACTCAAATATTGAGAGGCCTCTATCGAAGATAAACAGCGGATGCGACTTCGCAAAGATTCCCTTGCTGCCGAGTCGATCTTCCTAATAACCAACCCTGCACTTGCTCTACTAATTTCATGTAAACGTGGCATGACAGGGTTATATCGGTGAAGAATAATATAAATTTCACTTTTCTTTTGGGGAATTTAAAAATAAGAAGTGGGGTAATTAGAAATGGGAAGTGGGCCAGGATATGATAAATGAGAAGTGGGATAATTATTCACATTTCTAACATCCTACATCTTAACTCACATCCCACATCCAATTACCCGATTTCGTTACGTTTTAGCAGAGTTTTTTCAATCTCCACCAATTCTTCTTTGGTGTTTATTCCCAGAATCTCTTTATAGTCTTCGACCTTGTGGGCAAAGATGGGGAGGCCTTTGCGGCGCAATATTTCAAGGGTATCGGTTAAATAATATTCTTGCTGGGCATTTTCGGCTTTAACTTCGGCCAGAGCAGAATAGAGGGCCTTTTTATCGAAGCAAAAAGTCCCGCTATTAATTTCACGGATTTTTAATTCTTCAGCAGTAGCGTCTTTTTTTTCAACAATTCTTAAGACCTCGCCTTTTTCTCCTCGCACAATCCGCCCATAATTACCCGCGTCAGGTAATTCTGCCGTCAGATCCGTAGCCGCAGCCTTACCTCCGTGATGTATTTTTAGTAGCTCCTGTAGTGTTTTCACGGAGAGTAACGGAACATCCCCGGCTAACACCAAAACTGTTCCCTCAAAATCCTCCAAATAGGGTTTTACTTGCATCACGGCATGGCCGGTACCTAATTGCTCATCTTGCACCACAAACTCGAGCGGCCAGTCTTTATAATAATTCATAATCAAATCGCGCTTATGGCCAACCACCAAATAGGTTTTTACTGGGTTTAGTTTTTTTACCGTTTCGAGCACATAAGTTAACATCGGTTCGCCTAAGATTTCATGAAATACTTTCGGCAAATCCGATTTCATGCGGGTTCCTTTCCCTGCAGCTAAAATTATGACGGCTAATTTGTCCATGAATTGCAATTATAAAACAGAAAAGTTACAATAGCAATTAAGTTGAAACGAGCAGAAATCCTTCAAATACTCAAAGAAACATTGGATCCTGAGCGCTATGAACATAGCCTCCGGGTTGAACAAACCGCCCATCTATTAGCCAAAAAATATAAAGTTTCTCAAAATGCCGCCAGCCTGGCAGCTCTTCTGCATGATTGTGCCAGGCGCTATTCCCTACCGCAAATGTTAAAACAGGCCAAAAAAATGGGAATCAAAATCGATCCAATGCAAAAACAGGAGCCAAAACTGCTGCATGCTGAGTTATCTGCTCTTCTTGCCAGGGGGGAGTTTGGAGTGAAGAGTCCGGAGATACTAAATGCGATAAAAAAGCATACCACCGGATCACCCAACATGACCAAGCTTGAAAAGATTATTTATCTGGCCGACCACATTGAAGAAGGTCGTGATTTTGCTGGCGTAAATACCATGCGCCGCTTAGCATTTAACAATCTCGACAAAGCCATTTTGGAATCGGCCTCAAATATGTTAAAATACCTATTAGAAGCGGGTTTGCCTATCTATTCTGGAACGATAGAAACTCGCAACTATTACCTGCTTAAATAATGAAAAAATCTTTTATAATTATCCTGGCAATTGTCTTGTTTTTCACTGTCCTGTTTGGCTTTTTTATTGGTATTGCTACCCGGCTGGCTCTTTTCGATGTTTTTGTCAGCCTTACCCCAACCCAAGCTTTGATGGGCAAAACCAATATTTTGGTGTTAGGCATCGACCACGCCTTTGGCAGCCGCTCTGACACTATTATGGTTTTACATGTTGACCCCGAAACAAAATCAGCTTCTTTAGTTTCTATTCCAAGAGATACCTTGGCCGTCCTACCCGGCAGAGGTTTGGACAAAATTAATCATGCTTTCGCTTATGGGGGAGTTGAACTTTCGCGCAAAACGGTTGAACAATTTTTAGGTATTGAAATCCCCTATTATGTGGTGGTTGATCTTTCGGGTATCATAAAAATCATCGATCAACTGGGCGGAATTACTATCAACGTAGAAAGAAGAATGTATTACGTTGATTTTGCGGGGAGCCTCAACATTGATCTCCAACCGGGGGTCCAAAAACTAAATGGACGACAACTAATGGGATACCTGCGTTACCGACATGACGATGGCGATATAAAACGCATTAATCGCCAGCAACATTTTCTTTCTGCCCTTTCCAAGGAAATGATGAAACGGGAAAATATTATGCGCTCCCCACAACTATTTTTAACTTTTCTTTCATATATATGCACCAATATGAACTCACGCGAAATTTTGGGCCTTAGTTTAACCTTACGCTCCGCCCAAGAAAACAGCCAGGTTAAGATGACCACCGTTCCCGGAAGTGATATGATGGTAGATGGTTCTTATTATTTGCAACCCAACAAAGAACGCCTCAATGAAATTGTTAAACAGTATTTTTTAGATGACAATAAAATTACCTCCCAGGAGGTAATCGATTCAATCAGCGGAGAAGGAAACTAAAGGGAGGTTATCTGCCATAGTAGCTCGCATTAAAAAGCCTCTTTCGGACCAAAATTTAATTGATCTAATCATAAACACCTTAGAGTCAAAAAAAGCCCTCGACATCAAAGCCTTCGATGTTAGTAAGACCTCAAAAGTGGTCGATTGTGTCATTATTTGCAGCGGAGATACCACCCCTCACCTCGTTGGCATGGAGAGAGAGATTGACAAAATCCTCAAAAGTAATAGAATATTAGGTTTCAGGTGGCAGGGCATTGTTGCTTCCGGTTGGGTACTGCTTGATTTGGGTTCAATCGTAGTACACATCTTAAGATCAGCCGAGAGAGAATACTATAATCTCGAAGAACTTTGGGAAAAAGACGCTATAGTTTATCACTACTAATAGTGTTTGTTGCTTGTTATTTGATGCTTGGAATTTCCGCGAAGCGGTTGGGGCTGTAGCTCAGCTGGGAGAGCGCTTGAATGGCATTCAAGAGGTCGACGGTTCGATCCCGTTCAGCTCCATTTTAATTTGGTTATTTTAAATAAATAGAAAGGGGAAAAGAAAAATGGTAAAAAGCAAGGTTTCTAGTAAGGGCAAGAAGTACGTGTATCGATTTGGAGGGGGCAAGGCAGATGGCAAGGCCGAAATGAAGAATTTATTGGGGGGGAAAGGGGCGAATTTAGCCGAAATGGCCAACCTCGGAATTCCGGTTCCTGCGGGATTTACAATTACAACGGAGATGTGCACGGTTTATTATAAAATGAACCGCAAATATCCCAAAGAACTTGATGGCCAAATCCGCACCGGCATGGCCCAAATCGAAAAAATAATGGGGGGTAAATTTGGCGATGCCAAGAATCCACTTTTAGTTTCCGTTCGTTCCGGTTCACGCGTCTCCATGCCCGGCATGATGGACACCGTTTTAAATTTGGGATTAAACGATCAAACCGTAAAAGGTTTGGCTGAACAATCAGGGAACGAAAGGTTTGCCTGGGATGCTTATCGCCGTTTTGTCCAAATGTATGGCGATGTGGTGCTAGGTCTTAAACCGCAAACCAAAACCGATATCGATCCTTTTGAAGAAATTATGGACGCCGTAAAACACGAAAAGGGAATCAAACAAGACGTCGATATGACCATTGATGACCTTAAAGAATTGGTTAAACGGTTTAAAGCTATTATCAAAAAACGCAAGGGAATTGAATTTCCTGAAGATCCCTGGATGCAGCTGTGGGGCGCAGTTGAAGCCGTCTTCGGTTCCTGGATGGGTGACCGAGCTATCAAGTACCGACAAATCAATAAAATTCCGCACGATTGGGGAACCGCCGTTAACGTTCAAGCCATGGTTTTTGGTAATATGGGCGATGATTCCGGCACTGGAGTTGCTTTTACCCGTAATCCAGCTACCGGCGAGCGAAAATTTTATGGCGAATACTTAATCAATGCTCAAGGTGAAGACGTGGTGGCTGGTATCCGTACCCCTCAACCAGTTAATCATTCAACCAAATCTTCTGCCGAACAAAAAACCCTCGAAGAAGTTATGCCCAAAGCCTATGCAACGCTAGAAGCTATCTATAAAAAGCTCGAAAAGCATTATCGCGATATGCAAGACATCGAATTCACCATTCAAAAAGGCAAGCTGTGGATGCTGCAAACCCGCAATGGAAAAAGAACTGCCGCCGCCGCCCTCCAAATTGCCTGTGACATGGTCGATGAAAAGTTAATCAACCCCAACACCGCTATTCTGCGGGTTGGTTCCGACCAAATTGATCAATTGCTTCATCCTATGTTTGATCCCAAGGCTAAGAAGGAAGTTATTGCTAAGGGTTTACCGGCTTCCCCCGGAGCCGCCTCAGGCCAAGTAGCCTTTCATGCCGATGATGCCGAAGCATTAGCCAAAGATGGGAAAAAAATCATCTTGGTCAGAATCGAAACCTCTCCTGAAGATATCGGCGGAATGAATGTGGCTCAAGGGATTTTAACCGCCCGCGGCGGAATGACTTCCCATGCCGCCGTAGTTGCCCGTGGAATGGGTAAATGCTGTGTCGCCGGTTGTGGCGCTTTGAATATTGACTACAAAACCAAACAATTTACCGTTAATGGCACAACTATCAAGGAAGGCGATTGGATTTCGCTCAACGGAAGTTCTGGAGAAGTCATGAAGGGTCAAGTCCCCACCATTAAACCCGAACTCTCTGGCAACTTTGGACGCTTAATGGGTTGGGCTGATAAAGTGCGCCGCTTAAAAGTCCGCACCAATGCCGATACCCCACATGATGCTAAAGTAGCTCGTGACTTTGGCGCTGAAGGAATTGGCCTTTGCCGCACTGAACACATGTTCTTTGAAGGCGATAGAATCAAAGCCGTCCGCGAAATGATTTTAGCGGATGATCTTGAAGGACGCAAAAAAGCTTTAGCTAAACTTCTTCCTATGCAAAAGGGAGACTTCTTAGGTATATTTAAAGCAATGGCCGGACTGCCCGTAACCATCCGCTTGCTTGATCCCCCACTGCACGAATTTGTGCCGCACGAATTACCCCAACAGCAAGAAATTGCCAAAGATATGGGAATAAGCGTTGAAAGCGTGATTCGTAAAGTAGACTCATTGCACGAATTTAATCCCATGCTCGGTCACCGTGGCTGCCGCCTTGGAATCATTTATCCCGAAATAACCGAGATGCAGGCTCGGGCTATTATGGAAGCGGCCTGTGAATTAAAAAAACAAGGGATTGCCGTTGAACCAGAAATTATGGTTCCATTAGTCGGAGACGTCGCCGAATTTAAGAACCAAGAAGAAATAATTCGCCGCGTTGCCGAAGAAACCATCAAGAAATACGGGGTTAAGGTCAAGTATTTGGTCGGAACCATGATCGAAATACCACGCGCTGCCTTAACCGCGGATAAGATTGCTGAAGTTGCCGAATTTTTCTCCTGCGGCACCAACGATTTAACCCAGATGACCATGGGTTTATCACGCGACGATTCTGGTAAATTCCTTCCCGCCTACGTCGACATGGGCATATACAAAGATGATCCTTTCCAAGTGCTAGATGCCACTGGCGTGGGCCAATTGGTTGACATGGCCGTTAAAAAGGGACGTTCGACTCGCAAAGATCTCAAAGTGGGCATCTGCGGCGAACATGGCGGCGATCCCAAATCAGTTGAGTTTTGTAACAGCGTGGGCTTAAATTATGTCAGCTGTTCTCCCTATCGAGTTCCCATTGCTCGTTTAGCAGCAGCTCAAGCTGTTCTTAAACAAAATAAAAAATAGGCGGTGATATAGCCTAGTGCTAATCCGAAAAGAAATTGAGGAGAGAGAGGCCAAAACTCTCTCTCCTTTTGCCTGTCTATCTTCTAAGACCCGCGGAAGGAAAATAGCTGAAAAAGAATGCCCAATCCGAACCGCCTTTCAGCGGGATCGTGATCGTATCGTCCATTGCAAAGCTTTCCGCCGACTAAAGCACAAAACTCAAGTTTTTATCTCGCCTGCGGAAGATCATTATCGAACCCGTTTAACCCATACGATTGAAGTTTCCCAAATTGCCCGCACCATTGCCCGCGCCCTAGCGCTCAACGAAGACCTCACCGAAGCTATTGCGCTGGGACATGATTTGGGGCACACGCCTTTTGGCCACGCCGGCGAATATGTGCTGGATAAAATCTTAAAAGAAAATTATGGAAGTAGTTTTTATCACAACGTACAAAGCATCAGGGTTGTGGAAGTAATTGAAAAAGAGGGCAAAGGCCTTAACCTGTGCTGGGAAGTAATCGACGGCATTTTAAATCATACCCCCGATGATCCCTGGCCAGCTACTTTGGAAGGATGCATAGTAAGGCTCGCTGACCGCATTGCCTATCTAAGACATGATATCGAAGACGCCGTTGCCGCTGGAGTTTTAACCAAAAAACAAATGCCCAAAAAACATTTAGCAATCCTTGGAGAAAATATTTTAGACACTATTGTAAATGATATTGTTAAACATTCCCGCCACAAAAACAAAATAACAATGAGCCCGGCCGTTCAGAAGGCGATGGACGGGCTATATGATTTTATGTATAAAAACGTATATATTAATCCGGTTGCCAAACACGAAGAAGCCAAAGTCCCCATCCTAATTCGCCAATTATTTCGCTATTATCATTACAACCGCGACTTTCAGAAAGGCCATATTAGCGAAGAATCTCAACTACAGAACACTGTCGACTTTATCGCCGGTATGACCGACCGCTATGCGATCAATAAGTTTGAAGAATTGTTTGTCCCTAACGAATGGCGCACTAAAAAATAACTAATGGTTTCAGAAAATATCATCGAAGAAATTCGCAATAAAACCGACATTGTGTCAGTGGTGTCTGAGTACGTCCAGTTAAAGAAACGGGGCAAAAATTATCTTGGTCTCTGTCCTTTCCATTCCGAAAAAACCGCTTCTTTTACGGTTTCCCCCGAAAAACAAATTTTCCATTGCTTCGGCTGCCATGAAGGCGGCAATGTTTTTACTTTTCTCATGAAGATTGAGAATATTAGTTTTGGTGAAGCTCTCGCTGAATTAGGTACAAAAAGCGGAGTGTCCCTCCCCAAACCCGAAAAAGCCTCTGCCACCAAAAACGAGCAGGATCAAATCTATCCGGTAATGCAAATTGCTGCCAAGTTTTTTGAGGCCAATTTGCTGGTTCCCGGCAATCTAGCTATCGAATATTTATCGGCTCGGGGCATAGCAACCAAAACCTGCCAAATGTATGCCCTAGGATATTCATTACCCGAATGGGACTCTTTATTTAAACATCTGATTGCCAAGGGAGTTCCCCCTCTCCTGATGGAAAAATGTGGATTAGTGCTCCCACGCGAAGGACAAGCCAATAGTTATTACGACCGTTTTCGTAATCGGCTAATGATCCCCATCCGCGACCAACGCGGCAGAATTATTGCTTTTGGAGGAAGATCAATTGGTAGCGATGAACCCAAATATCTCAATTCGCCGGAAAGCCCGGTTTATCATAAAAGCGAAGTCTTATTTGGACTAGACATGGCCAAAGAAAGCATCAAAAAGACCAAAACCGCGATTTTAGTGGAAGGCTATTTTGACCAAATTACTCCTTTCCAATCCGGAATCTCAAACGTAGTAGCTACCTCCGGCACAGCTTTAACCCCCATGCACTGCAAGATACTCTCTCGTTATGCTGAAAATGCCATTTTAACTTTTGATTCCGATACCGCCGGAAATCTGGCCGCCGAAAAATCAACCGAACTGCTGCAAAGCCTTGGAATTAAAGTAAAAATTGCCCAAATAAAGGGGGCCAAAGACCCGGATGAATTGGTACAAAAAAATGGCCAAGCTGGTTTTCTTGCCTGCCTTGAAAATGCCCTTCCCTACCTAGAATTTAAAATTCAAAGAATTGGCGCAAGATCCAACTTGAAAGAAATTGAAAGCCGCTCAAAGGCCCTGCAAGAAATTGCAGCCCTCCTTTCGACAGAAAAAGATGTTTATGTTCAAAAAGAATACGCCAAAAAGGCCGCAACTTTACTTAAAACGGATCTAGATACCGTAATGCATGAAATCAAATGCCGGCAAAATTACCGGGAAAACTTCAAAACTACCCGCAAGAGTACTACCAAGCCCCAATCAAGGATTGAAGAGGCCGAAAAAAACCTAATCGCTTTAGCCGTTCAAGATCAGGCAATGCTGCAAACAATAAAAGCTGCCGACATTACTAGCTGCTTTACAACCCCCGAAGCCCGTGAGATAATAACAGTTCTACTGACCAGCGAAGCCGCCAAAGCAGAAAACCTTACTCATTATGCACTAGATAATTTGCATGATGAAGGAGCTAAAAAGCTGCTTTCGGCTATTTTGTTGCTGGACCATTTAGGCGAAGAAGAAAATAAGGCCAGCATTCTTAAAGATTGTTTGGAGACGATAAAAGAGGAAAAGCAGAAAATTAAAATTGCATCGCTCAAGAGCGAGATCCAAGCCGCTGAAAATGCTGGAAATATCTCCCGCTCTGCAGAATTAATATCTTTACTTAAAAGTGAAATTTCTGCCAATCACGTACGATAACTATTTGACAATAAAGGGGGACTACTATGTTTGGAGGAAGACAAGATTTCGAATTTCTAAAGGCGGCAGCTGCCCGCAAAGGGTATTTAACGCCGGAAGAGATTCTTTCAATTTATCCTGAACCCGAAAAAAAGCTCGATGAAATCGAGCATCTTTTGGGAATGGGAATTGAAGTGTCGGAAAAGAAAGAACGCAAAGTTGACAGCGATGGTGCAGATCCAGAGACAGGGCATCACAAAGAACTAGCTGACATCAAAGGAATCGGGGTTGATGACACAGTTCGAATGTACCTGCGCGAAATTGGCAAATTTCCTCTTTTAACAACTGAAGAAGAAGTGGTTTTGGCCAAGCGCGTAAAAGCGGGCGATATCCGCGCCAAACACAAACTGACCAACTCTAACCTACGCTTGGTTGTTTCGATTGCCAAAAAGTATACTGGCCGTGGAATGCTTTTCCTCGATTTAGTCCAAGAAGGAAACTTAGGGTTAATCCGCGCCGTCGAAAAATTTGATTATCGGAGAGGTTACAAGTTTTCTACTTATGCTACTTGGTGGGTACGACAGGCCATTACAAGGGCAATTGCCGATCAAGCCCGTACTATTCGTATTCCCGTGCACATGGTAGAAACCATCAATCGCCTGCGCAAAACCTCCCGCCTCTTGCTGCAAAAATTGGGCCGAAAGCCCACCGAAAAAGAAATTGCGCAAAAATCGCGTATTTCTGTTGACAAAGTACGGGAAATCATAAAGGTTTCCCAAGTTCCATTATCGCTCGAAATGCCGGTGGGCGACGAAGAAAGCTCAAGACTGGGAGATTTTGTGGAAGACGTTTCTGTTCAGGCTCCCGATGAAATTGTCATGCACGGTTTAATGCGGGATGATTTGGAAGATGTGATGGATACTTTGTCCGAGAGAGAAAAAACCGTGCTCAAACTCCGCTTTGGCCTAGATGATGGCCATCCCAGGACTTTGGAAGAAGTGGGACGAGTATTTGCGGTAACCCGTGAACGCATCCGGCAAATCGAAGCCAAGGCTTTGCGGAAACTAAAACACCCTACCCGCGCCAAAAAACTGCGTGAATATTTAAAAGTACTCTAAACAATATTCCTAATCCGGTATATAATAGTTGTATGCCGACGATTGTTATTATAGACGGAAATTCTCTGGCCTACCGCGCTTTTTATGCCCTGCCGGATACTATGAAGACGACTTCTGGAATAACTACCAATGCGATTTATGGGTTTACCGCTATGCTGCTAAAAATATTAGAAGAAAAACCAGACTACATTGCCATTGCCTTTGACCGTCCCGAACCGACTTTCCGCCACAATGAATATAAAGAATACAAAGCCACCCGAGAAAAAGCCCCCCCTACTCTGCGCGAACAAATGCCCCTCATCAAACAACTAGTAGATACCTTTGGAATACCAGTTTTTGAATTAGCTGGATTTGAAGGGGATGACTTAATTGGAACATTAGCTATAAAAGCTGAAAAAATAGGGTTAGATGTAGATATATTTACTGGCGATATGGATCCAGCTCAACTAGTAAATTCAAAGATTAAACTGCAAACCACCAAAAAAGGTATTTCGGACATAATGACCTATGGCGAGAAAGAAATTGAAGAACGTTATGGGCTCAAACCATCACAACTAATTGACTATAAAGCTTTGCGCGGCGATCCATCCGATAATATCCCGGGCGTTCCAAAAATTGGCGAGAAAACGGCCACCCAACTCTTGCAACAATTTGGCTCGCTGGATAACATCATTAAAAATGTTGATTCGATTGATAAAGTTAGCGTAAAAGAAAGCATCAAAAACAATCTTTCCTTAGCTGAGCTCAGTAAAAGGTTGGCCACCATTGACACCAATGCCCCCATTGATCCCGACTTTGAAAAATGCCGCTTTACAGGTATTGATTGGGAAAAAGTCTTGCCCCTTTTTGAAAAATACGAGTTTAATAGCTTGGTAAAAAAGTACAGCAAAGGGGTTGCATCTTATCAGAATGAAGCAATTGTGGAACGCAAAAGAGAAAAGATGGTTGATTTTGACTTTAGGGCCGTTTTAACTGAAAAAGATTTAGACGCAATGGTTGAAGAGCTCATAAAAGCCGAAGCATTTGCCTTTGATTTGGAAACTACCGGTTTAGATCCGTATAATTTAGAGATTATCGGAATATCTTTTTCCGCTAGTTCAAAAAAAGCTTACTATTTGCCTCTAAAGCTCAAAGACTCTAAGGCCCTTCTCAAAGACATAGTGACAAAGAAACTCTTCCCTCTCCTAACCTCAACTCAACTCAAAATCGGGCACAACTTAAAATATGATCTCTCCGTCTTGAAAGCAAAGGGGATAAAAGTTAACGGGCCATACTTTGACACAATGGTTGCTGCCTATTTACTCGACCCTATCTCCGGTAAATACGGGCTCAAAACCCTGGCCAAACAATTTTTGGGTCGCGAAATGATCAAGTTGGCAGAATTAATCAACGCAGATGATGTTAATGCTAATTTTGCAGATATCCCAATTGAAATTGCCAAGGATTATGCATGCTCTGATGCTGAATCCACTTTTGCGCTGTATGAAATCTTTAAACTGGCGCTCAAACTACAAAAAATGGAAAAGTTAGCCTCTGAAATGGAAATGCCACTGGTGGAAGTGCTAACCGAAATGGAATTAAATGGTATCGCCATCGATAAAGAGCGCCTGGCCAAGTTATCGGTAGAGATGGAAAACAATTTAAAGTTCCTAGAAACCCAAATCTTTGCCATGGCCGGTGAAGCTTTCAATCTCAACTCGCCTAAACAGCTGGCTCAAATATTATTCGTCAAACTGATGCTGCCAATTATCAAAAGAACCAAAACCGGACCGTCAACCGATGTAGAAGTTTTAGAAGATTTAGCCAGCCAAAAATTTGAAATTGCTGAAAGATTGATGGAATATCGGCAA
Organism: Candidatus Margulisiibacteriota bacterium; assembly: GCA_041658745.1. GTDB lineage: Bacteria > Margulisbacteria > WOR-1 > O2-12-FULL-45-9 > O2-12-FULL-45-9 > JASEHX01. Next base: position 29,633 of record JBAZZP010000007.1, read on the forward strand.
ACCAGCAAACTAAAAAATACTTATGTTGATGTCCTGCCCTCCCTCATTCATTCTAAAACTGGCAGGGTTCATACTTCATTTAACCAGACAATAACGGCTACTGGTCGTCTATCCAGCTCTAATCCCAATATGCAAAACATCCCACTTATTCTGCGCACCGCTTTTGTGTCCGGGTCAAAAGAAAAGGTCTTAATTGCCGCTGACTATTCTCAAATTGAACTGCGCATCTTAGCTCACATGAGCCAAGACCCCCAATTACTCAAAGCATTTAGTGAAGGCAAAGACATTCATACCGCCACCGCCGCCGAGGTTTTTGGAGTAGCCGAGGATAAAGTCACCAAAGAGATGCGCTCAATGGCTAAGACAGTAAACTTTGGAATTCTTTATGGGATGTCCGATTTTGGTCTGGCTAAGCAACTTAAGATTAAAAGGAACGAAGCCGGAGCCTATATTGATAGATATTTTGCCAAACATACTGGCGTAAAAGCCTTTATTGATAAAACCATCAAAGAAGCAAAAGAAAATGGCTACGTTACTACTTTACTTGGAAGAAAAAGAGTTATTCCCGACATTAACAACCCTAACTTTAGCCTTAGAGCTTTTGCAGAACGAACAGCAATTAATACTCCCATCCAAGGAACGGCTGCCGACATGATTAAGCTAGCAATGGTGAATATATATAATCGTATCAAAAGCTCCCAACTCCCAGCTCCTAACTCCAAGCTCCTAACTCTCCTCCAAGTCCACGACGAACTAGTCTTCGAGTGTAACAAAGAAAAAGCCGAAGAGTTTATGGCAATTATTAAAACCGAAATGGAATCCGCGCTCAAATTATCAGTGCCAATCTTGGTAGAAATTGGACAAGGGAACAACTGGGAAGAAGCAAAGTAAATGTTCATCATCACCGAGCGACAATATAATATCATCATGCAGCAGGCGCAAAGCTGCTATCCGCAGGAAAGCGGCGGGGTTTTGGGTGGAAAAGATAACACTATCCTTGGCGTTTTACCAATTATCAATAAGCATCTTTATAATCGCACCGAAGCCTTTGCACTTTCAAATGAGGATATTGATACCGCTCATGAATTTTTAAACAAACATAAGCTAGATTATATGGGAGTTTATCATTCCCACCCCAGTGGATCCCCATATCCATCAGATCAAGATTTATCCCACAACCAAAAGTATCTGTTTATAGTTGGCCTGAAAGACCGCTACAATCCTGAACTGTATGCTTGGCGAGTGGAAGGCCGGGAAATCATAGCTGAAGACATCAAGATTATCAGTGATGTGGGGATTACAGTTATTGATATTAAAACCGGTAAACCCAAATTGTCAGAAAACGCTACACATGCGGAAATGGATCGACTTGCCAATATGATTAATGCCTTTATTGGCGGTTTTAGCCCTAAATATTCTAAGATTGCCCCAAGTAAATGGGACGCTTCTAGCTTTTCTACGTTTGCCTAGCCTTCCCGATCTCTTAAAAATCCAATCGGCCTCTTTGGTTTTTCGGGTACCATAATCAGTTTCTTAATAACATTAAATATCGTCTGAATTTCAACATCATGTTTAGCATATTTTCTTTCAAGTTGATCAAGTTTAATCGACAGCTCCTTGTGAGCACTAATAACCTGCTTTATTCTTACGAATGCCCGCATAATAGCAATGTTTACTTTAATGGCTTTTTCACTATGTAATACCCCGGAAAGCATTGCTACTCCTTGTTCTGTAAAAGCATAAGGAAAATATTTAATATTATGCCCTCGCTTCAAGGTCGCAATTTGCGACCTTGAACAAGTTCTTCTTAATAGCTCAACCTCGCTTGCAGTCAACTGAAACATAAAATCTCCCGGAAACCTATTAATATTTCTTTTTACTTGTTCATTAAGTCTTTTTGTTGGCACTTTATATAATTCGGCAAGATCAAAATCTAGCAACACTCTTTTTCCTCTTATGGCAAAAATTCTGTCTTCCACATTTTCTTGAAGCACTATATTACTCATACAATTTATCTCCTTTTAATCCGTGATATCCGTAAAAATCACTATTCGTGTACCAGCAATCTTATTGCCAGCCTAAAAGGAGCATTCCAAGAGGAAAATAGTTAATATTTCGACAGGGGTGACGCAAAAACAGACAGCAGTTAATTGCCTAAATAAGACTGAAATTTCTTTTCTTTCGTACTGATAATAGCATATGGAGAAAAGAACATGAGAATAGTAAAAAGCACTGTTCCCGGTGGAAAACCAAGCCTTAGTTTTAATCAAGGAAGAAAAACAGTTTCAGTTGGGGAAACCTTAACAGGCAGGGTTCTGAGCTCCGGCCTTCAAAGTGGCACACGCGTATCCATTGAAATCCGCTTTGGAAATGATACAACCTGCATAACACCATTAATGGGAACTCATTCTTTCAGGGCAGGGCAAACGGTATATCTAATGGTAGAGGATATCGGAGATAAAGGCCAAATCAGGACTACTTTTGTTGATCCTCCCCCCCTCGCTCCTGCTCCAGGACCAATTGCTCCTCCCACCCCAAAGGTGTCTCCTGCCCCTATGCCTCCTACTCCTACGCCTAGTCCTTCCCCCATTCCACCAGCTATGCCCGCTAAATCTAAATTTGCTGTCCTATCTCCAACTCAAGCCCAGGCTCCAGCGATGCAAGCCGTCATCTTACACGGCCCAGCTTCTCCTGTAGCAGCAATATCACCAAGACCAAAGCTGGCAGATCTCTTGGCTCAAATTGCTGCCTTACCAACAAAGATCGGAACACTAGACAAACCGCCACTTGTTATGGTTCCTCTTGCAAGTGGAATTTTTGATGAACCGGAACCAGCTGTTGTATATGGAACAATTTTGTATCCAGAAGGGGCAAGCTATCCCCGCAGTTTTACTTTTGCCAGGGTAGGCACCAGAAATGCGGCTCATGGAAAAATATCCGCATATGTAGAAGTAGGTTACCTAAAAGCCCTTGCGGCCCTTTGGGCTGATCCGCGGCAAGTTACCCTTAATGCGCGGATCAATTTTTCTTATGGGAATTATATTCCTCAAACCACCGTGTCAGGAAATGAGTATTTTTATGAGATTTCTGTCGAAGGAGGACATATTCTTTTAAAATCGTCATTTATTGGACGTACACTTAGCAGTTTATCAAAACCAGCAAAAGATTGTTCCTTTTCTATCAGAATCAGCTTTAGTGATTTAGTAATTAGTCAATTAAATCTTCCTGGTGCATCACTTTTTGACCAAGAATATCCGTACCTAGACTTTATCCCAAATAACTTACAAATTGAAGTATTCCCTTAATGCGAATAACTATTCCTTCACTTTGCAAGCCTGAAGCCACCATTTTTGATTTTGTGGAGCATAATAGAGCATTTGAGTCTAGAGATATTCGAATTGAGCTAATTACATAGCCTTAAGCTGATAATATACCCATCTAAAATAATTCCTCCGCTTCCATGCCCCTTGTGCCAAAACGGTGGCTTTTTCTTTAATTGTTTGTTTAACTAATTCTCTTTCGTGTGGCTCAAGCGGTAATTTTAAAAGTTTTGTTAGTGCTTTGATCCTAAATCGATCCATTCCCCAATATTGGTGCGATAATTGGTCAGGGTGCCCTCCCCTTTTGGTGATTAACTTATCATCCAAGTAACCAATTGGGAAACGTAGCGCCATTCGCAGCCATAAATCATAATCTTCACAAACCGGCAGTGATTCATCAAAGCCTCCTAATTCATCAAAGACCTTTCTTTCCATTAAAATTGACGAAGCACTTATTATGCAAAGCGGCAAACATTTATCAAAGATCCAACCATGGTACTTTGCATGCTTTTTCATTTGGTTTAAATGCTCGCCGTTGCGCAGCCACTTTTCATCGGTGTAACAAACCTGATATTCGGGGTTGTTATGCAAAAATTCAATTTGTTTTTCAAGCTTGTGAGGCAGCCACAAATCATCCGAATCCAGAAAAGCGATATATTTGCCGCTGGCTTGGGATACGCCATAGTTCCGCGCAGCAGAAACGCCTTTGTGCGGACGAAAGAAAGATTTTAGTTTATCATTTTTAGTTCGGGGTTCGGGGTTTGGTGTACGGAGTTCTTTCGTCGAACCGTCATCAACGACAATAACCTCAATATCCTTAAAAGTTTGTTTTAGAATCGATTCAATCGCTTCCTGCAAAAACTGCGGGCGGTTGTAAACGGGGATAATTACAGAAATAAGCATGTTATAATTCTAACACAATGCCAAAACGCCAATCGAAAATGCTAAAGTTGATCGTCTTCGTCCCCCAAACTCACATTGAAAATGTGCGAATCGCCGTTTGCAAAGCCGGTGCAGGTAAGATTGGCCCAAATTATGACAATTGCACTTTCCTGTCGGCGGGGATAGGCACCTTTCGTCCACTAAAAGGAGCAAAACCAGCTATCGGTAAAATTGGGCAACTTGAGCGCGTTGGCGAAGCCCGTCTCGAAACTATCGTTCCCGCCAGCAAAATCAAAGCAGTGATTAAAGCTTTAAAGAATGTTCACCCCTACGAAGAAATTGCTTACGAAGTATACAAATTAGAGAATTATTAAGGTAGCAGTACGTACTTAGTTTTGTCGTTCCCACTGGTTTTCTTAACTGAGACCTTTATCCGATAAGCCTTCCAGATATTCTCCGGGGTCACTACTTCAGACGGACGACCCGAAGCAATAATTTCGCCATTCTTAAGCAGAACCAGTTTGGTGCAAAATCGGGAAGCCAGATTTAGGTCATGGAAAGTAGCAATAATCGAGCGATGCGAACGTAATTTTTTGAGCAGCTTGCAAAGCGTTACTTGGAAGCGAATATCCAGATGTGAAGTGGGCTCATCCAGCAACATGAGACGCGGTTCCTGCGCCAGTGCCCTTGCAATTGCCACCCGCTGAAATTCTCCCCCTGATAATTCGGTTACCGAACGGTTGCGTAGATTATCAATTTTTAATTCATCAATTGCCCAAGATACTGCATCATTGTCATCTTCATTTTCAAAAGAGAAGCGCTCAAAATAGGGAGTTCTACCTAAGAGCACTAATTCTTCAACCGTAAAGCCTTCGATTGGCTCCATCATTTGGGGAACAAAGGCTACCCGCCGAGCTAGTTCGCGGCGATCAAGTTTATTTAATTGATTAGGCCCCAAAGTTATTTCGCCAGAAAAATATGGGAGCAAACCAACCAACACTCGCAATAGAGTAGTTTTCCCAGAACCGTTTGGTCCAACTATACCAACAAACTCGCCGTCATCTACTGAAAAAGAAACTTCCTTTAAAATTGGCTTTTTGACATTGTAGCCAGCAACTAATTTATCAACATTTAGAACGGTCATTTGCCTTCGGTCCTTCTGCGGCGCAAAAGATAGAGAAAGAAAGGTGCCCCCACTAAAGCCATAACGACTCCAATGGGAACTTCAATTGGCGACAAGACTGTCCGTGAAATAGCATCCGCGATCACCATCAGCAAAGCACCCGACAAAGCCGAATAAGGCACTAATAATTTATGGTTTGGCCCAACAATTAGACGGATAAAGTGCGGAACGATTAAACCAACAAAGCCAATTAAGCCAGATACTGAAACCGCGGCAGCCGTCATTAGAGAAGAAACTCCAACTAACATTAGGCGCGTTTTTTCAACATCTACCCCCAAGGTAATAGCCATCTCTTCCCCAAGTAATAGGGCGTTTAATTCTTTGGAGAAGAAATAGGCAAAGCCTGCCCCAATCAAAACATAAGGAACCGCCGTAATGACATTGCTCCAACTAGCAGAAGAAAGACTCCCGAGCAGCCAAAAATAAATGGTTTGTAAATTACCAGAAACAATGATGATTAAAGCCAAAATGGCCGAGGCAAAAGCCGAAAGGGCCACACCGGCTAAGATTAAAGTTTCGGGAGCCGCCCGTCCTGCCACCTGTGATAATTTATAGACAATAAAAACCGCAATTAAAGCAAAAATAAATGCCGACACCGGGACCGAACTCATCCCAAAAACTACAAATTGGGCGCCGATGGCAATTGAGATGGCTGCGCCAACAGCACCACCCGCAGAAATACCTAATATATATGGATCTGCTAAAGGGTTACGCAGAACACCTTGCAGAATAACTCCAGAAATAGAAAGAAGAATTCCAATTAAAGCTGCCAATATTACACGGGGTAAGCGAATTTGCCACAAAATTTCGCTGTGCCAGAGCTGAGCGGGCGACATTAGAACCGAACCAATAAAGAGGGAAATAAGCATGATCAGAAAAAGACTACCAATTAATCCAAACAATACCAATCTTTCGTCTTTTTTCGTCAATTTCTTAGCCATTTTCTAATTATAGATAAAATTTGCGATGATTTCAATGGCATCAACTACACGGGGACCGGGGCGTGAAAGAACATCAGCATCAATAAAAAGGATGCGCCCAGTCCTGACAGCCTCTAAGCTGCGCCAACGCTTATTAGCTTCGATTTGTCTCCTGGTTGCCACGTTACTGGGAACAATAAGATATTGCGGATTTTCGCTAACAAGTTTTTCAAAACTATATTGCGGATAGGCACTATGAGTTCGATCAGCCACATTTTCTACCCCGGCATATTTTAAAACATCGTCAATAAAGTTCCCGCCACCCACTACTACCAACGGGTCAAAGCCAACGATTACCATGGCCTTCCTTTTTTCCACTCCTGCATTCCACATTTTTAAAACTTCGGTTAATTTGGGACGAAAGTTTTTAACTCGTTTATTAACATCTCCAATTCTCTTCTCCATTCTCCGAACTACTAACTCCGACCGATCCCTCCTCCCCATCATTTCACCAAGTTTTTTTATATTTTCTAACACATCTTTAACCGTTCGAGTACGAAGCGCATATACATTTAGTTTATGATGTCTAAATTTCTTTATCTCTTTATCTTGAGCGTCTTTATCCAAAAGAATTACATCGGGCCTTAGAGAAACCACTTTCTCTAAATTAAGAAAATAATCGCCCACTTTGGGCTTCTTTTTTGCCGCAGCCGGATAATTACAATAAGTTGTTACTCCAACAATTTTATTGCCAAGATCAAGCGCATAGAGCATCTCGGTAATCGCTGGCATGGCGGAAATGATCCTCTGCGGAACAGCCCATGCTGTAAAAACCAAGGGACAAGCTACAAGATACAAACAAATTACAAAAACCAATATCCAATGATAAATAAGAGGAGGTGTTTGGTGCTTCATTTTAGGCATTATAACTGAAATTTTTCCCACAAGCTATCGACAATAATTAAGAGAATAGATATGCAAAGATTTTACGCAGATGAAAAAATAGTTTGCCCTCCTCGTTTACTCGTGGTGGTTGGGGAAGCTCATGCTAAACAGGAGCCTCTATAAATGGGATCAAGCACTAGCCCGATTACTGATGGGAATTATATTGTGAGAAGGTTTTTTCAACTTCGTCCAGCTAAGCCAGATGCCGTAATGGAATACATTTCCAGGAGAAGACAAAAAGGTACAGCTCAATTTGTCCCGGCTGATAAGATTTCAGGTTTACTAAATCGTGGATTAAGAACCTTAAATGCCATTAGATTAACCGTACTTGATATGCCCTTAAGTGCGATCCTGCTTGATCCAGAGGCGTCTTTTCTCCGGCCATATATCAATAATCAAGACCATCACGCTGAAAACGCAAAAAGGGTTAAGAATTCGGTAGGCCAGGTAGCTGACCGTTTTTGGCAATCTCGCCGCAGCGCCAAGATTGCAGATGACGAAGTAGTAAAATTAGATGACCCACGTTTATGCCTAGCGGTGCGCTATTTATATCTATCTTTTTGGACCACCAATAATTCGGCTGACGGCATCGACGCTGGGGTAATGGTTGAACAACAGATCCGTTTTTTATCTGACCCGGTCTTACTCTCTGATTACGAAAAAGCCGCCGATTTTATGGATTTTAGAGCCTTTACGGCCGATTATGCCGGCTGCAAGTTTGAAAATCTCCCCTCCCACGTTGTACTAGCTTTAGCTCAATTAAGCGTCCACGATGAAACCATTGCCAATAAAGCATTAAAATTCGCGGGAGCTGATCGTTTTGAACCCGAAAATGCTGAAGCTATCATAGATTACGAGCGTCCAAGGTTATTGGCACTTTTAGATCAGACGACCGGTCACGCAGAGCAAGTAATTCGAGCGCAAGAAATGTGGGATCAAGTATTAGAGGGGGCAAGGCATGCGAAGAACGGCACCGTTGAAACATTAAAGGTAAACGATCGAGTTATTGGGCATATTTATAACAACAGTACTTTGGCCGATCTTGGCTATTTTGCCCGCCAATTGGCTTTTTCTAGGGCCAATCCCGAAGACGAGTGCTACGCCAAGATTGTGGAATTTGGTGAAAACACCAGATTAAAAACTACTGAAGGAACAGACCTGGGCGTACAAAGAATGATTATCTTCTGTCTGCCTTATGGACAATCCCTGCCCATGGGCCAATATGCCAACGAAACTTGTCTTAGCGCGTTCCAAAATGCATATCTCATGAAGCATGATGGGCTAGTAACTTCTGGAAAGCTCGTCGATCCAGCAAAAGCCTCTGTTCCTTTAAAGCCTTGGGACAACCGACTGGATGTATTTATTACTCAGCCAACCTATCAAACTGTCGCCGATATTAAAGCTACGGTTGAAGGACCTTTGGCTTCAATGTTTTCCGCAGTTAGCATATTAAAACACAATGTCTTTTTAGAAAGATTGATTGGAACAGATCTTGGCTCTACCCTCGCTCAAAAACACACTATTCTTTGTGAACCCGGACAAATACTTATTGAGCAAGGAAGTATCCCTGACCGCTTTGCCGATGAACCCGTGGCCTATCTGGTAGTGGAAGGCGAATTGGAAGCACAATTAGACGGGAAAACAGTTGCCACCCTCGAACCCGGGAGGATTGCAGGGGTGGGATCAATCCTATTAATGGGACCGCGCAACGCTGCCATCGTCGCAAAAACCAGAGCTCATGTTATCCCCTTAACCGAGCCCGAAATTCTTGACATAGTTATTCAAGGAAATTGCCTTGATAACATGAAATTTGTGGAAAAAATGAGACCGATTCTGGCCGAGCTCGAGCTCTGTCGGGGATGGACCAGCTTAGAAATAGAGAGGCTATTGGCCACGGCAGAAGAAGCTCACTATAAAAATGGTGAACGGATTATAAAAGAAGGGGAATTAGCCGGCTACTTACGCATAATATTAGATGGAACAGCAACAATTCCTAAATATCATGGCCAAAAACGCGGTAAAGGTGAAATATTGGCTGAAATGGCTATTGCGACCGGTAAGCGCCACAACGCTGACGTTTTTGCAGAGGGAGACTTATGGGAATTACGGATTCCTTATGCAGCGCTGGATGGTCGCTTTGGTTTGCTAAAATATATCCCCCAATTAAAGGGATTAATTGAAACAAACACCAGACGTAAATTAACGGAGATCAGAGAGGCAATACCAGTTAACCAAATCGGCCTTATCGAACCTCAAGATACAACTCGAGCTGATGAAATTTCACAAATTTCATTGCTTGATAGTCTATTATCTTTTTCACAAATGTTTCCTATTCTTGGAATCGGCTTATCAAATGAGCAAGAAAGAAGAGTTAAACTGGCAATCTCTAGATTAGGCCTCCCATTTAGTGAAAGCCGCTGGACACTCAGTTTAGGCGGGGAAAGAGCATTCCCCATGCATTTACTAACTGACTTTCCCTCCAGTGATGCGCTCTCACTTGCCCCAATAATACTAACCGGCTCTACCCGTCAAGCCTGGGAAGCCAATGAGAAAACTTCTGGCCTCATCCAACTTCCTCGTCCCACAATTATTAATCTGGGAAGAGCTGGTCGTGAAAATCCCTTTCTGACCCATCTGAACCCGCGAAATACAAGGAACCAATTATCCGCCGCTTTGCACGGAAGACTGCTTACTTGGGATAGCGCCGCGGATGGAGTGCTTAATATTTGGAGACACCTGCGATCATTGCAAAATTCTTTAAGATTAAAAGATGAAGTCACCGATGTCCATAGCAAGCAAGTTACACACATAGCTTTACAGATAGCCGAGCAATTAGGATTGTCAAAAGCAGATAAGGCCATATTAAAACATTTTGCGCCAGTACATGATTTAGGAAAAGATACCATTCCGGATGATATCCTAAAATCTACGGTTGATTTTAGAACTTTGTCTGAGACAGAAAGACAAAGAATGATCTCCGTTATGAATTCCCATCCCGCAGCGGGAGCCAAACTTCTTGCTCAATTAGGATCATTTGCTACCCCTGAAGCCATTGCCATCGTTCTTCAACACCACGAAAGACCTGACGGAAAGGGCTATCCTAATAGGTTAAAGAGCGATGAAATAACGTATTTGGCCAAAATCGTCCAAGTGGCTGACGTAGCTAGCGCTTTAATCCAGAAAAGACCCTATAAGAGACGGTGGACCCCACAAGAAGTTTTTGATGAAATACTAGCTAAACGCGGTACACAATTTGATCCTCAAGTTGTCAATGAAGGTTTTATCCCGGTTTGGCTCAGGGCCTACCCAGAAATTAAATTAAAAGCTAGTTAATTCCCAGCTGCTGCAAGGTTTCTCGAGTAGCGGTAATTCTCCTAGTCTTTAGTTCCCCTTCGGGTGCGGAGACGATATTGGCTTCTTGCAATTCATCCATCAGGCGAGCGGCACGATTGTAGCCGATACGAAATTTTCTTTGAACATAAGAAGTTGAAGCCTGCTGGCTTTCAACTACCAAACGAGCAACATCGGCAAAAAGAGCGTCTCTTCCCTGTCCCTCTCCATTCTCCGAACTCCCAGCTCCTTTACCCTTCCCAAGTTCAATCCCCTTCAAAGACATTATCTCCTCAAGATACTCTGGTTCAGCCTGTTCTTTGACAAATTTAATAATCCGCTCAGTTTCTTTATCGTTTACAAAACAACCTTGCACACGTACAGGCTTCATGGCTCCAATCGGGTTATATAACATATCTCCGCGGCCTAACAATTTTTCGGCACCGGACATATCCAAGATAACCCGTGAATCAATTTGGGTGGCAACTGCAAAAGCAATCCGCGAAGGAATGTTGGCCTTAATCAAACCGGTTATTACGTCAACTGAAGGCCGCTGGGTGGCTATGATCAAATGAATACCAGTCGCTCGAGCTAACTGAGCAATGCGGCAAATAGAAGCTTCAACATCATTGGCAGCAATCATCATCAAATCGGCTAATTCATCAATAATCACACAAATTTGCGGCAGCTGAGCTTCCTCGTCTACTTTTTTATTATACAACTGCAAATTTCTAGCTCCGATATCATGAAACAGCTTGTAGCGGCGTTCCATTTCGTGAACCACCCATTCTTTTAAAGTCGCCGCCGCTCGGCGGGCATCAGTAACCACCGGGGCCAACAGATGCGGAATACCATCATATACCGATAGCTCAACCATTTTGGGATCAATCATTAGCATGCGGACTTCATCCGGCCGGGCACGCAACAAAATTGAAGTTATAACTGAATTGATACAGACACTTTTACCCGAACCGGTGGTTCCAGCAATTAAAAGATGCGGCATGCGAGAAATATCGCCATAAATGGGAAGACCGGCTAAATCTTTGCCAATGGCAATAAACAGCTTGGAAGCATTATCGATAAATTCATGGGTTTTAACAATTTCTTTAAGACGGACAGGAGTAATGGTAGCATTTGGAACTTCAATCCCCACCACCGATTTTCCGGGAACGGGAGCTTCGATACGAACTCCTTGGGCTGCTAGATTTAAAGCAATATCATCCGACAAATTGGCGATCCGGCTAACTTTTACTCCCGGATCCGGCTGCAGTTCAAAACGGGTAACTGCCGGCCCTTGGAAGATTGAAACAACCCTTGCCCCAACGCCAAAATTTTTGAGAGCTTCTTCTAATAATTTCTTGCGCAGTTCGGTGGTCTCACGCAGGCGCTCAGATTGTTGTTTTTCTTTTGCCGTCGCATCTTCCAATAAATCGATCGGCGGTAGTTTATATTTAGAATAACGTTTCTGTGGGGTATCAGAAGAAACCGTCTTTATTTTACTGGAAGACTCATTATCCATATCATACTTGGGCAACGGAAATTCAATTACCGGCTTATGTTCAATTGGCGGTGGAGCCGCAATAAGAGTTTCTTCGATCGGCATTTCTTTGAGCAGCGGTTGTTGAGCAGCAATAACTTTTGCTTGCGCTTCAACTACCTTGTTTTGCGCCGCTCGCTTGTCTATTCCTTTCCCAGGACCAGGCCTTAAGAGCGTCTTTAACAAATCAATAATATTCAAAAATGTTATATTCATAATCGTCATAATTCCAATTAAAACTACTGCCGCTAAAAACAGATAGGCTCCCCAAACCCCAATGGTGCGTACCAGAGCAATTTGCAGACCAAACCCTATAATCCCCCCGGCTCCCTGCAAATAATCCTGCGGCATATTTTTAAAATATTTGGGTCCATAAAATTGGGCGATTGTAATGTAGGACAAGAAGAGGATTAATAATCCAGTTAAACGAACTCTCAATTCCTTTACTTCATGACGGGTAAGCAGAAAAACCCCATATGCTCCAACAAAAAAGGGAAGAACCAATACTCCAATCCCTAAAGTCGACAGCAAAATGGTTTTAACGATCAAAAAGCCTAAAAACCCAGTAGCATTGGAAACATTGGCACCAAAAATAAAGAGAGCCAGAACAATCAGAATAATTCCAACAACATCTTGCCTAAATTTTACTGAGAACTCACTGCGGGGCTTATTATTTTTATCTTTTTTCTTTTGTTTCGATGGCATAGAACAAGTATACTACTTAGATCCAAACTTGGAAACCACGGTGGCACCTAGGCCGCAGATAGTTACAATGGCAGAAACTGCGCTCCCGAACACGGGAATGATACTTATCAACCCAATCAAAACTAAGCCCAGAATTACTTCAATCAGCATGGGCATGCCGCGCAGGTGCATGGCAGCTAGAATATTTTTACCAAAAAGATGAGCTGCAGCCGTATAACCAAAACAACAGGGGATGGCAATAGCCCCAAAAATAACCACAAAAATAATCCAAATGCCAATCGTACTATTCACAATAAACACCCCAGCTATGACTAAACATACAATTAATAACGGCAAGATTGCTTTTTCTGACAAACCTATCATCGCAAATATTTTCTTGCCTCGAAGATCAGCAATCACCATTAATCCATAAATGAAAACCAAAATAAAAAAAAGAAAGACCCACGGATAAAGAATAAAACAATATATAAATATAATCGATCCAAACAAAACAAGGGTAACAATTCCCCAGCAAAGAGTTGTGAAAAATTCTTTTTCAATTAATTCTGCAGTTTTACTAATTTGCCGAGAAAAGAAAAACGCAATAACAATTGCTGAAATATAAAAGCCAAGGACAAATAGTAGACCTATAACCAAAGCTGGTCCGGTAGTCATCCACCCTAGCGTGCTTTGCGTGGGTTCCTCAGTTAAAGCATCCCCATTCTGACCAACTTCTATCAAAGAATTCCCTGCCCCTTTTTCCCCGGCACCGACAAGATTGGAATGTCTCATGGCAAAACAGCCAATCGATAGAATTAGGATAAAAACCAAAAGCCAGCTTATTTTTTTTGCCATGCTAAACATCTCCCGCTAAAAAAAAACAGCCTGCTTAAACATTGATCGTCTAAACAGGCTGCTTATTAAATCTACTTAGTGCCAAATCGAGAAACCGCGACAGCACCAAACCCACAGATACCGACCACCGCATTTACTACCCCGCCAATCATGGGGATCGTACTAATTAACCAAAGCAAGATTAAACCCACAATTACTTCCGCCATCATTGGTTTACCGCGCAATCTCAATGCTACCAATAACTTTTTGCCACAAAGATGGGCAGCAGCCACATAACCAAAAACACAAGCAGCAATAAAAATCAGGAAAGCCAAAGGAAGAAGCAAAATTCCAATAATGCTAAAAACCAATCCAATTAATACTATAACAAACAAGAAGGGAGCTAAAATGCCCCAACCAAAAGTGGTCCAGAATTTTTTCTCAATCAAAGCTGAAGCTCTGCCAATTTGAGGAGTAAAGAAAGCCACCAAAAGAACTGCCAGAATGATAAAACCAAGCGTACTTAAAATGCTCATAATGATAGATGCCATCAGAAAGTTTCCCTCAGATAAAAACCCAATAATTGGCACCAATGCCGGCATGTTAAGCTCAACGTTTGAGCCTTTCGCCACAGTAGCCCCTTCCTTAATTACTTGTCCACCAATTGCCACTAAACTTCCACCAACTTCTGCCCCATCTTTTAAAGTAACCGATCCACCCACCGAGACTGCATCTTCCACTACCTTACCACTGACAATAACATTACCACCAACCGAGACGACACTTTGCACTTTTTCTCCAGCCGGAACCTCTGCATTACTGCCAACTTTAACCACCGATTGTCCCACCACTTCATCCTTAGGATCTACCGCTTTCGTCTTCCGCGCTGCAAAACAACCAACCGATAAGATCAACACAAAAATCAAGAGCCAACTAAACTTTTTTACCATGTTTAAAACACCTCCAAGGGATTTTGGTTGCATTATACTGCTGCCCTTCCGGCTTGTAAAGATACTATCTTGTAATGTTCGGGCTCAGTGTCCAACCGCAAACCGTCCCATAAGTTGTAAAGTTAGCCATACTCCAGGTTTCGCCGGAAGCAAGGGCGCGTCCTCTTTGGCTTGAAATTGAATAAGTATCTTGAGTTACCCCATTCTGATAAGTTGTAAAGTAAACCTCAGCCGAAGCAGTGATGCTTCCTCCGCAGCGGTTGAATGTCTGGAAAGTATAGTTTTTGGTTTCAGCCGTGCTATTACTTTGAAAAATCACGTTGTTTTCGCCAGTAACCTGGGTAAAAAAACCATTAGGGGTCGTACTGTAATCAAAAGAACTATAGTCATTATAAGTTGTGTAGGATAATTCTTGGAATTCGCGGCAAATCAAGTTTATAACAGAGTCTCCTTCCCAGGTAACCATTAAAGAAAAATTAACTTCAATGGTTGGATTAGATTCGGTAGAAACCAAAGCATTAATAAAGGTTTGCCAGGATGCTCCGGTACCGGTTGCAAAATCCAAATTAGAATAGGAGGGCATATCTTGGAATCTGGTGGGGAAATAAATGCTTAATCCGTGGGAATTAGCATAAGTTGTACCGGAGAGCTTTGAATTGATGACTGCAGAATTAACCGCACTCTTTACCGAGCTGCAGGCAGAGACTAAATCAGGATAGGAATAAAAGTTGGCAGCAACTTTATCGGCCAAATCATAAAGATCCCGGTAATACTGGAAAGAATTTTCATGATCATAAGATTGTATGGTGTAATGTGTTCCATCCGCCTTTGCCTCTCGTAAAGTCCTAAGGGCAGCATATTCAGCAGTTGGGAAAGCCGATGAAAAGTTTTGCAGGGCAACGTTAATTGCCTCCAAGCTTGAAAGGTCTATTGCTGCCATGGTAGTTGACTCGCCGCGGGCTTCCATCGAAGCCTTGTAACTATCCACAATGTATGCCGCTAGGAGTGACGGAACAGCAGAGAAATTGCTGCGCCAATAACTGAGAATAGCATCATACGGCCATCCAGCACCCGGCTCGATGGCTTCGGAAGCTACCATATAATTGGCATAATTTTTTACTTGGTAAGCATCTTCCTGCATTGCCATTAAACAGGCATCATAACCAAAAATATCAACTTTGCGGCCAATCTTGGTAAACATTGCCGCTAAAATAGCTTTCACCTGGGTCATACTGATTTCGGTATTATAAGTCCAGTCATTAATAATCCCTTGGGTAGAAACCGTATCCGTATACTTCCAGCCGCCACCATGGTCATTAAGTATCAGCATATAGTGATCAGCTGGATAATTATCAACACAGTAATTAATGAAAGTAGTCACGGTTTCTGGCGAAGCCGAATCAAGACTATTTCCCAAAAAGGTAGCTTCATATGTGCCGGGGAGAATTAGATAGCGGTTTGTTCCCCGACCACGATAGTTTAACTGCGCCAGAACACTGACATTGGAATCAGAACCCCCTGCCACCATTTCTACGACATTATTGTACTCTGCCGCGGCCAGATCATTATCTCCTCCCAAATAAACCATAATCGTCCAGGCCCTGGTGCCAACCGTAGTCGTTGTAGTAGAAGAAGTTGTGGTTACAGTGCTTGAGGTTGAAACGGTAGAAGTTGTCGTTGTGGTCGGAGTGCTTTGGCTACAGCCGGTGGCAAGGAACAAGACACAAGATACAAGGAACAAGGCCGAGAAACACGAAACTAAATTAAAATTCTTTTTCATTGTTTTCTCCCTATAGAATACTTACTTAGCAATGGTACTATCCCTGTATTTTGAAGTCAAAGCTATACCATTGAAAAGACTTATGATTCACTTTAATCATTGCAAGCCACATGCCTATATGCAAGAATATAGTTAATAGGGGAAACCTATAATATGAGCAATAAAAAACTTTTTTCGGATGAAGAGGCAAAAAAGATTGGGGAAAAACTAGAAATCAAATGGGACAAGTTCAATATTGAACAGTTTAGGAGAGGCTTGGATGTTGAATTAGAACATGGAACTGTTAATCCTGCTACTAATGTAACCAATGACGATCCGCTAACCACCGGAAAAATCGCTCTAGCTCACCTGAACGAATTTCCTGATTACTATACCCGCCTCGATAAAATGGAAGAAGAAGCCGACTTGTTTTGGGGAAAAACCTCATAAAGCTAAATCTCGACTCACTCGGGCTCGTTCGCTCGATTTACCTCTCCTAGCGGACTTGTACCGAGCGAGACCGCCGTAGGCGGTCGAGTCGAGGTACTGGGGGGCTCCCTCAGACTTATAATGGGCGTGTTGCGAAATGAGGCACTAATGGAAAGACATTCTTCAAAGGCAGTTTTTTGGGCACAAAATCTGGCGTTGGGATCAGCGCTGTAGCCGGAAATATTCCTGTTGTTTAATTTGTCTTCTCCGTCAGCTAACGCCTTGTCTCGTTCTGCCCAGGTTGTTTCTTTGGTTTTGAGGATGGAAGCGTCAACAAAGCTGAAAATACCGCCGATCTGACGGTCAGATTTATCGTAGTAGAATTGGAGAAATAGGCCTTTAATGGCGACTTCAAGCCCGTAGCCATCGCGACCCAATTCTGATGCACAGTCTTTAATGCGATAGGTTAAGCTTTTAAATGCAATCAATTTAGCAATTTTTCTCAGCGGATGTTTTTTGTCGACAACTTTATCAAGATCATAGTTTTCAAATGACATTTGGATCCTCCCTTCGAGTTTCATGAACCTATTGTAGCAAATATTGACGAGAATAAAAGTAAAATATTAATGAAAAAATATAGCCGGAGTCGATTTAGGCGGGTCTTCCTACGAATATGACCTCATTTCGCAACAGTCCCATCTTATCAGCGGTAGGTTCCTCTGCCTCGATCCCTCGACTACGCTCGGTGCTCAGAACCACTATTCATATATTTTCCTTTTCCCTCTTTCTGAAAAAATGGGGGGGGGTAGAGCTAAAGACCGATTTTAAATGGTCGCATAAAGCACGGTTTCGGTAGGGAAAGAAGAATAATTCCGCAAATAAAACTTATATCCTAATTGCAAGCTCTTTAAAAAAAGAGGAATTTCCCAGACATGGCTTGGGGAATGATAAACACAGATAGCAAGATCAGGCTTATTTTTTCTAATTGTTTGTTCAGCCCCCATCAATGCATCTAACTCTGCCCCTTCAATGTTCATATTAATAAATGTCGGATTAAAACCAGGCAGAGCATGATCAAGCATAACGCACTGAATAAATGACGCCCCCTTATCTGAAATTGTGCTGTTAACTTGATTACCGGTTTCAAAATGAAGCTGAGTATCATTACTAAATACGCCACAGGGGAAAGAAAGAATACACTGAGCAATTTCATCTGGCATGGAGCTCAAATATTTAGTTAACAATCGATAATTTTCCAAATCTGGTTCAAAGCAAGCAAGGGCCTCAATTTTCCCCAATAAAGCATTTAAGCGCTTCACCGAATCCCCGTTATATGCTCCACAATTAATGAAGCGTGCATACCCTTTGTTTAATTTTATATCTGCGGGAAAATACAACTCATCCATAGAGCGGGAGGGAATTTTGATGGGTTTTCTTAGCAAATGGTTTTGAAGAAAACGAGTATATACCTCAAGGCTTAAATCATCAGCAAAAATGTCGGGGCAAGCTAATATTTGTTCTTTACGATCTAAGTAATATTCAAATCCTTTGCTTGCAAGTTCAGTGGGAAGCTGCGGCACATGATACTCATAAACATCATTAGCTAATATTACATTTTTCATTTGTAATTTGGCCAGAGAAGCAAATATCTCTTTATAATATTCATTCTTGCCAACAGTAACTACGACCACTGCTTGTTCCTTTTCTTCTTCCGTTGGCTTATATTCGCGCGGAGATACTGCAGGGATGCCTAAGTATCTGTCACCATATTTAAACTTCTTATCAAGCACAAGAAACGGTTTAAGACCGAAGCGGTTCAAAACAAAACTTGAAAAAGTGATATTTCCACTACCGGCCCCATAAAGAATAATTTTTTTATTTCCTAGTAAATCGCGCACACTGTTTTCCGATTTACTGGGAAAAGAGGCTCGTTCTAATAATTTTGCTACAAATTCTTTGTTTCTTCTCATCCTGGCCCTCCTTTTGGGTTCCTATATTAATACAAAGACAACCACTAGTACTATCGAGATAAAATAGACAAATCTTGCATCAAACTATTCAAAAAATACATCTTACCTACATTCCGTTTGTTTCGCCTGCATGAGCAAGGACCTCCTCTTGGCTTAAAGCACAGCTATATATCCTTAGCTCGTCAATAATGCCATTGAATGCATTCCGATCACTGGAGCTGTCATGGGCTCCCAGGAAAATGGGAGCATCCGTAGAGGCAAGCATGCCGCTTACTGTGTATGAGCCATGATCTACGCCATCAAGGTAAAAGGTAATATTTGATCCATTGTAAACACCTGCTACGTGAGTCCATACATTGAAAGAAACATCGATATTGGCAGAGCAAGAGGAATAACCATCGTTACAGCTAGTTCCATATAGAGGCAACTGCAATGTTTTCCCGTTGGGTTGAAACTCAAACACCCAGGAATGGTCAAAAGATCCATCATAGTCCCATTTTCCAGCAATCACCTGATGATCCCCTGTACTTGCTTCTACATTCACCCACGCTTCAATGGACAATTCGGTACTAACCATTGGATCTGTAACATTCCCCAGATCTACCCAACCTCCACCAAATTGGAGCCCGTAGCCATCGTAACCAGCTACATAGGATACTGATCCGGAAAGAGAACCATCATTGCCCCTTCCGGATGAGTCAATCGCGGTGGTTCCAGTCCCTTCTCCAAAATCGAAAAAAGCTAGGATATCCTCATCACCCTCCCCACAACCATTTTCATTACAATCAAAAACCCCGTCCCCATCGCTATCAACCTCATCTGATGGTATGATCCCGTCACAATCGTTGTCTTTACCATCACAAATTTCAGGAGCATCGGGATAAATTGAGCTATCTTGGTCATTGCAATCACCCTCACAGAGCATCCAGCCATCGTCATCAGTATCAACCTCGTCGGATGGAATTTGGCCGTCACCATCATCATCTAAACCGTTACATTCCTCAATCAGCACATAATTAATTGCTTTGGTTTTAGAAGTTTCCTGTCCCATACTGTCCGTCATAGAAAGAGTAATCACATGTGCCCCAATGGATAGATCGTCCAACTCAAACTGGACATAGCCAGTGGAATCTGGCTGTGCCTCATTAACAATTTCATCATCTATCGACCAGCGAACAATAGAATTAGAATATTCTTTCTCCTTATCTTCTAAATCATAGACACTAGCAATAAATTGAATCGACTGGTTGTTATAATAAGTTTCGCCATTAACTGGGGAATCAAAATTGACAATTTCTGGCCGCTGGTCGGTGTAAACACAAACGTGCCCTTCTCCGGTTTTAGTCCCGCGTCCATCGCCACTGGCTTTGTTGCCTTCGACTGTTACCTCAAGACTAACGGTTTCAACTTCTCCGGCAGTTCCGGCGGAATAGGTGTAGAGAGAAGAACTATTGATTTGGTCACTGCTTTGGGTTATTTCGTTGAATGCGGCAGTTTCTTCGTCTATCACGCTGCTATATTGGTTATAGATTGTCCATTTGCCGTTGATAACATCTCCACCCCAATTAACCTCACCGATAAAATTGGCGACAGAATCTTGCCTAACCTTATAGCTGGCCGCCAATCCCCCATTGCTACTAACCGGGCAGGTATGGTCGGAGTCTGCAACAATAGTACTTTCATCTTCGGGGATGACAGCAACCTCGGGAGCGCTTAGGTCAACAATCTGATAATCACTACAGCCTACCCCTACAGTAGATAAAAAAAGCAAGGGAAGCGCCAGATACCGATTTACTGGATTGAAATTAATTAACATAATACTATCCTCCTTTTTTACAAATAAACTGTTGCCTGAATAGAAAGCCTAAAAGCTCCCCCCGGTTGAACTTGACAACCACGGCACGGGGAAAGTCATCAGAAAAGCACCTCCTTTTTTTCTTTATCAACAAAAAAGGACCAGCCCTAATCCGAATAAACGAATTAGAACTGGCCCTATCAATGCCTTAGTATCTAAACTTAAATTAATAAGCTAGATCAAATGCCAGCTAATGCAAATGCTTCAGCGGGCAGGCGCGCACCAATTTTGGCCTGGTTTGCCACTAATATTTTTTCTATTTCTTCAATTTGCCCAAACGGGCTTAACTGTTTTAGATACTTTGGAATTTCAACACTGGCCTGTACCAGCCAATAAATTGACTTTAAACACGCATCGCCAATCTTTTCCCGGGAGTTTCTTCTTTTTGCTAAGATAAAATAAAGCAGCGCTAATTCAAAGGCAATAGCAGAATCTTGTCTGAACAGATAAACAATCTTTCGATCACATATTTTGTCGTCTAATTTCATTGTCTCTCCCGAGAGATCTATTAACCCTTCAGATATATATCGGCAATTTCGGCAGAAAGTTTCACTGGGCGAACTTACTATTACTTGCTATTACAAATGCTGCATGGCAAAATACCTATAAAGGAGGCGAGAATCAATGAACAAACCGCTAGTTTTAGTTATCGATGATGAGCAAAAACAAACGGATATGGTGGCAAAATTGATTGAAGCCACCGGAAAATACCAGGCCGTGAAAGCCTATAACGCCAAAGAGGGATTTGAAGTATTAAAAAAAAGCAAAGCTTGGCTTAAACCCAATCGCGTCAAACTTATCCTTTTAGATATAAAAATGCCTGATATGGACGGACTGCAATTTTTAGAAGAAATGCGAAAACAATATACCGAGGAAGAGATAGGGGTTATCATGCTAACAGCCTATGAAGATGAAGATAAATGGGAACGAGCAACATCGGGATATGTCGCCGGATATCTAAAAAAGCCAGTCATTGAAATTGAACTTCTGGCTGTCTTGGATCGCTTTTTTTCTAACGCGGAAACCCGTTCGAAAATGACAATTAAAACCTTTGAAAGACATATTGAGAAAAAGAAAGATTTTGAAGCGGAAAAAGGAACTAGACCTTAACATTTACCGGAAGTTTTAGTATAAACGTGGAACCTTTTCCAACTTCGCTTTTAACTTCGATTTCTCCCAGATGTTCACGGATAATGCGAAAAACAATGGATAACCCAAGACCCCGCCCCTTTGTAACGTGAGTGCTAAAAAACGGCTCAAAAATCTTTTCCAGGTTTTCCTTGGGTATCCCAATCCCAGTGTCCCCCACTTCGGCACAGACATAAGCAGCGTCTTGCTTCTTTGATAAGTAGGTCTTAATATAAATCTTTCCACCAGCGGGCATACTCTCAACCGCATTTTTTAGCAAATTAACAAAAACCAGCTGCAAATCATCCACCTCCCCTTTTATAGAGGGGATTGATCCAAATTCTTTATCTAAATGAATACCACTTATAGGGTAGAATCTTATAGCGTTAAGGATGACTGCGTTCAAATCCAATTCAACTTCTTTTCTTTCTTTGGCAGTGCTAAGCCGTAAAGTACTCTCCACGATATCATTCGCTCGATCAACTTGCTCAAAAACCAGATTTTTAAACCATTCCAAATAAGCCGCATCTCTAGCTTCTTTTACTAATAAGGCGGCTTCTCCCCTAATGATTGAAAGTGGGGTTTTAATTTCATGGTTATATTCCCGAATCAGATTAGCCAGCGAAGCGATCTTTTCTGAACGAGCCAGCATCCTTTCGGTGTCGTAGAGCTTTTTTTGATTGGCATCAAACTCTCTTTTTATTTGTTCATAGGGGCGGATACGATCAAAAACAACTTGCGTCTGGCTTGTCACGGTTTTAAATAGCAGCAGATCTTTTGCATTATAAGGATCCTCGGATATTTTGGGGCCTAAGGTTAAAACTCCTTCAATTCCATCGGACGAAAATAGTGGGATAATAAGCCCCTTTTCGGTTTTGGTAACTTCTGAATATTCTACCTTTGGCTTACCAACAAATACCTCAATATTTTTGATTTTAATAACGGATTTTAGCTCATGTGCAACAGTATTGAAAACTGTTTCTTTTTCCATTACCGGAATCATGTTTTTGGCAATATTATTTATAAGCTGGTCGGAATTATACCAATCAGTAACCCATTTTTCTTCGAGTGGGGTTTGGATAAATTCTCGGAGCCGATTTGCGGAAAAAGCCCAGAAAATGCCCAATAATGAATTGGCAAACATGTTCAATAATATTGGCCATTGAAAAGAATTTAATCCTGCAAAAGAGGCCATAAGCAATATTCCAACAATGCCGTAGGCTACCGTTCTGGTGATAACAACTTTAATATCCATTAGCTCGTGTTTGATAATAGCGTAAGCAGTACAAGCAACAACTGCTGTTGTTGCTAGCGGACCAAATTTATTGAGCCATGTAATACCAATTAGAGGTAAAAGGTAATTAACCAAAACTCCTGTTGTTGCTGCAATTAACACTCCAATAAGCACATAAAGAATTCTTCCTCGATCTATCCCCTTATAACGGGTGTATTTCGCTCCCAAATAAAAAAGGGTAGCGAAAACAAAAGAAGCAAGAAAGATTGAATGCGCGAGATACCCTGCTCCAGGAGTAAAATCTATCCCCCAAGAAGCAACTTTTATGGTTTTTATGTAGAAATCGGTGGGCACAAAGGCAAGAAAAATAATACTAGGGGCAAAGAAAAAGGCTATTAAACTAAATATACTGACTTTGATCTCATTTCTGGGGAAAATAATTGAAAAATAAAGGAAAGATGTTGGAATTATTGATGGGCCAAAAAGCATCATTCTAGTCCAAAATAATTTAGATGTTTGATCGTCTACCCAAAAAGTCATTGCCCAAGTAGCAACCCACAAAGAAATACTAACAGCAAAAATCGAAAAGGATATATTGATCTTGTTTTTGGGATCTTTTAATAAAATCAAAAGACCCATTAGCAAATTAATTATTGAAACTGCGCTAAAAATAGCAACATCCATAACGACTTGATTATAGCATGTAATATTGGAAGAAAATTAGTTCGCTTGTGCGAATAAAATTGCCTTTAAGCCATGCTTTATAAAATTAACTGGCTCCAAAGCTAGGATTGTCCAACATGTGGGATGCAAAACCCCTTCAACTTCACAGCCATAACCTGGAAAGTGGATTTTCTCACCATATTGAGGCAATTGTTTAAATCCTACTGCCGAATAAAGCGCGCTTGTTCTTTCATTGCTTTCATCTAGCAAACAAAAGATTCTATTTACTCCCTTTAATGATGCATATCTGCCAAGAATCGGAAAGAGAGACAAAAGAGCACGCCTACTCCCCTTACGATATGCAAAGGAGTTTATTTCTATGACTTCTCCTTTTTCTTCATCAAAACTATATTGAGAGCCACCAACTAGCTGCCCCAACTCTATAGGCAATTTATTATTATTTGTTTTATGTGTAATCCTTGCTGTAGCAACAATGTCTCCCTTGACATTTTTTACGATAAAATATGTTGAGAACTGATCATGAGATCGATCTATTTCATCCGACCAACCAACATATCCATAATTGCCAAGGGAAGCAGACACAAAGCTTCTCGCCCCTTCTATCTCTGCCATAGTTTGATCATTAATCGGCAGTTGATAACAAATATAGCCGTTCTTCCTATCAACCAAAGTTAGAGGGAGGGTAAGTGGAGGCAAATAACGGCAAATTTCTTGGGCCAAAGTGTCAGGCATATATTTAAAAAATGGATAAGCAAGATATGCATCTAACTTCTCAAGCGTTTCCGATGATCCAGTGCTTCGTGAATTTATAGACATTACTAAATTGATCGCGGTTCTACAACTATCATAAAAAATACGCTTTACCCCAGCTTCTCTTAAAAGGGCAGTTTTTTGCTTATGCAAAGATAAAAGCGCTTGTCTATCGCGCGGCACAGCGCGAAACAAGCTAGAGGACGATTGTCTTATCTGCGAAATAAATCCCAAGTGTTCTCCTCCAAATTCTGCACTTCTTGCCTAGTGGTTTATCATGCAATTAATGAAATAATTTCATTTTATTTTATCTTTTTTTAGGAAGTACTACGGACATGGTTCCCCGACTCTCCCCTTGCTATCTCAAAAATCGTATGCCCTAATAGGTACACAAGAGAGATTCCGCCTTTTGGAAAGGAAAAGCCATGAAAGAGAGCATTTTAACGCAAATAATGCAGCTAGAGAAAATGTCGACAAAAGAGCTGGTTGCCAAGTACAATGAGCTTTTTGGTGATACGGCTCTTCCCCAGAACAATAAGCCATATCTATTTAAACGGATTGCTTATAAGCTCCAAGAGATTGAATATGGCGGCCTGTCCGAGCAGACCAAAAGCAAAATCCATGATTTGATCCAACAAGAAGATCCAATCAATAGCCTTGGCAATAAAAAGAAGAGAATAACAGCCGTTGTTGCCTCATCTTCAAGAGATGGACGGCTGCCCTTCCCCGGCACGGTCATCACCAAACATTATAAAGACAAAGTGATAGAGGTTACGGTTTTGGAAAAGGGTTTTGAATACAACGGCAAGCCTTACAAGTCGCTTTCCAAGATTGCTGGTGAAGTCACTGGAACACACTGGAGCGGGTTTGCATTTTTTGGAATTAAAGTGAGAAATGACTAATTCCGTTGAAAAGAAAAAGATCCGTTGTGCCATTTATACCCGCAAATCTACCAGTGAAGGGCTGGATAACGACTTTACTACTCTTGACGCCCAGCGAGAATCCGGTTTAAATTACTTCGCTAGTCAAAAAAGTGAGGGCTGGGTAGCACTTCCAGAACAATACAACGATGGTGGCTTTACTGGAGCCAATATAGAGCGTCCAGCATTAACCAAGCTGCTTGAAGATATCAAAATTAAAAAAATAGACTGCGTCGTAGTCTATAAAGTGGATAGGCTTTCGAGATCATTAATCGATTTTACCAAGATGCTTGAACTTTTTGAAAAGAATAACGTTACTTTTGTTTCCGTTACCCAGCATTTTAACACCAATAACTCCATGGGCAGGTTAACGCTCAACATTTTGCTTTCTTTTGCCCAGTTTGAGCGCGAGATTATCAGCGAAAGGACACGCGATAAAATGTCGGCGGCAAGGAAGAAGGGCAAATGGCTGGGAGGTTGGGCCATTCTTGGCTATGATTTAGATAAAAGCAGCCGAACTTTGAAGATCAACGAAAAAGAAGCCAAGCTTATCCGTGAACTCTTCAGCTTGTACATAAAAGAACACTCACCACTGGTAGTTGCAAACATCATCAATGAAAAAGGATATCGGACAAAGAAGAGAGAGACAAAATCCGGCCGGGCCTATGGCGGAAACAAGTTTAAACGCACCGACATCCTCTTTGTCCTAAACAACATCATTTATGCCGGAAAGGTACGTTATGCTGGACAAGTATATGAAGGAGTACATGAGCCGATAATCTCAGAAGAATTGTACAATAAAGCACAGGAAATAATGGCCAATAACCGCCACAGAAAACCGGGAACGAAAAATGTGGAGTCAATGGGTTTGCTCGGAGGCCTATTACGCTGCAAACACTGTTCAAAGAGCCTGATTCCAACTTATACAACTAAAAATAATAGAAAATATCGATACTACGTTTGCATCGGCGCGCAAAAACGAGGCTACAAAGATTGCCCTACTCGGTCAGTTAACGCTCAAGAAATCGAGGAAGCAGTTATCAACTGCCTAAAACAGATTGCTGGCAGTACTCCCGAACAGGAAAAGCGTGTCGCAGAAATAAAAGCACAAATTAAAGCTGATTTGTTTAGCATTGAGAAAGAGCAAAAGGCAATTGATGCCAACATTGCCTCTATGGGAAAGAAAATAAAAGCGACCAAGGAAGCAACCCCTTCAAAAAACAGCGCCAAGGAGCTGGCTACGTGCGAAGAAGAGCTGAAAGGCCACGAACAGAGGCTTAGCTTGTTACATGTTCGAAAAGCTGAACTCCATGAACAAATGATCACCAAAGAAGAGCTCCAAAAGGCCATGATTATCACCTCCCCCGTATGGGAAACACTCTTTTATCAAGAAAAGAAACGAATAATCGATTTTCTGGTAAAAGAAATCGATTATGACGGGCCAAGCGATGCGTTGGGGATTACAATCAATGCCAACGGGATTAAACTTTTATGTACCGAATTAGATCAAGTCAATGGATAAAAATGTGAAAGAAGAAGAATTGCGCTTCGAATTTAAAGTTAGCTTGAAAAAGGTGTGGTATAAGAAAAAGCTGGAGAAGCCGCCTAAGCCCAAGAAGCTGGCTCTTCGCAATAGCCCTATTATGGCGTATCAAATGCAGGATTATATTGAATCTGGCAAGATTAAGGTTGTCCGAGATTTTTGCAAATGGATTCCTGTTTCCCATTCAAGGCTATGCCAGATCAACCGATTATTGCTCCTTGCCCCGGATATTCAAGAAGACGTCATGTCGAATGATGACGACAAAATTGCAGTATTAACGGAAGAAAACATTAAAAAGATCCCTATGCAGCATGATTGGGGAAAACAGAGGGAAATGTGGAGAAACATTATAATCCGTGCCTCTCTCAATACGTAAGTTCGCCCTAATTCTTGATGACTGTTATTTGGGCAAACATATCCGCCACATTCCTTTTAATCCTAGGTATGACAATTGATAGCTCCGATTTTCAACAATTCATCTTTATTATTAGATATTGACATAACAACGCCATAGAGAGATGGCATCAAAACACTGCTCGAACCATTCGGTGGTTGAGGCACATGCATTGGCTGAAACCTAGCACATATTGCAAAAACCTTTCCATTCTCTTGTAAAATAATTGGGCCTCCGCTGTTCCCATAATTTAGTGCCTTATCAAGAACATACTTTTTAGGGTCATTAGGTGTTCTTATCATCATCGACATTTCAATTGATGATGAAATCATTGCGGAAGTAGTTCGAGGACAAAGTCCTACATGTCCAATCCGAATATCACCCGAATCCTGACAAAAGTATTCTGGCAATGGAAAGCCGAATGAATACACAGGAGCGCCATCTTCTTGATGATTAAAATCGATCTCAATAAAAGGGAAACCGCTCAAACCATAAAAACATGCTTTATCGGCATTCTTTTCATAATTCGCTTTCAACAAAGTCATATCAAATTGTGGCCATTGTCTTATTACAGACACTTCATGTACCATAGCTCCAATATCATTCCATTGTTCTCCTGGCCGCTCTAAAACAAATTGTGAATTATTGAATTGATCAATGACATGATTGGCAGTCAAAATATATCCTTCTGAACTAATAAAAAAACATGTGCCATTAGGTATTGGCATCCCATTTTCCTTAGGGTTTAAGGAAGGAACTAGTAAGGAAAAAGTGGCCTTTTTAATATCTTTTAGCGTTTTTCTAATCATTTATCCCTTATGTTTAACTTTTTCATTTTTTATAAGAATAGTTGCATTAATGATGAAATAATTAAGGCCAGCCCACCAAATATAAGAAAAAATAAACCCTTATAGGTATCACTTTTGGTTTTTCTTAAAAACACAAAAAGATACGGATTTGAATCTAAATATGTTCCAGCAAGATCTTCTATTCTCTTATCAGACAATAACCACGTTAACGAAAAAACATATGCTGCATAAGTCTGAAGGATTATGCCAAGAATGAGTAAAAAACCAGAAAATATCGCGCTATTTGATATTATCCATTTTATTATTGCTATTATTGTTGAATACAACTGGATAAGTTCCAAACTGAGCATGCATATCTGTATCATATTAATATAATTTGATTACCCTTTTTTTGTCTTGATCGATTTTTGCAATTATTTATTTAGTATTATCCTTTTTGATCAGAATATCCTCATCAATTTAATTGCCTCTGAGAACTGCAGCTCACCATCAAGTAATTTTCTAATATAATCATTGTAATCTTTATGCGTTGGGATGCCTTCCAAAACGATTTTCGCACTAAAACCCATCTCCTCCCCTATTAGCTCTAGGCTGTTATTCATCATACACAAGATCTGTTCTCTTATAATTGATTTAGACCTTTCAAACATTAAACTTCTGTAGATTTGATACATTTTTAATGATCGATCACTAAACATTCCTCTAGCAATCCAGCCTAAGTGTCGAGTAGTTCCCGCCAAAAACGCGCTAAGCCCTTCTCTGTATAAAGAAAATTCATACCCTTTTGTCTGTTGTTGTTTTTCCGTATCTTTCATCGCAAATTCCGGTATTGAACAGCTACTTAGCCATCGGAGATCAGATAATACTTTTTTATGCTTATTAGATCCACCTAGCTCCTTTGGCATAGACAGCATTAAAATGCGCTTTCGAGGTAATAAAACAAATCTCCTCTTCTGTTCAGAGCGCTTCATTGCTTCTTGAGGGATAAATTGCCAGTAGACACCTAGAAGAGTTTTAACACAATAAGGAGGAATGCTTTCAACCATAAAACCATCAATTTTCTTTCTTTTTTCATCGGAATAATAATATACAATTTCATAATAATTATTCCCATAATATGCTAATGCATGAGCTTCTTCATCGATAAAATCACATACGGTTTGTATTAAATCTTGTTGATATCCTTGGCGGTTAGGAAATCCTATTCTTATTAGATTCTCAACCTCTTTGGATGGGGGGTCAATTTTAACTGCGAAATTGGCATTTTTCGACTTCCCGCCTAAGGGCATTATTCCAAGATGGATATCTTCCATAAGCATATTTGAATACATCGAAGAATACAATTCTCTCCTGGATTCATCATTCAATTGATAGCAAAATGCCCCTCTTGAACTGGGCTTCCCCTTATAACTGTCTTTCTGGTAAATGCTCAAGTTATATCCTCTGATTCTTTTTCTATTGCTTCAGATAATCTCCAAACATCATCATATTCAATACCCTTTGCTTCTTGACGCTTAAGCAGATAATTGATAATAAAGACTTCCGCTGCAGATATATGAGGATCATACCCACCTCTGCAAATAGCTCTGATCAAAGGGCTTTTGTGTTTAATTTTTTCATTTCTATCCAAAGAATACTCCATTAAAAACGAATCGCTTATTAATTTTAATTCTCGCAACTTGTTATTAAACATAATTTGCCAACTCATGCGCAGATAATCTCTTGGAGCTGAGATAAACAAACTCCTATGATATTGATATCTTGAAATTAAATATCCCAACAATTCGACAGCCCTTGAATTCGAGTCTAAATATTCACCCCATATTTCACCGCATTTTCCCCAAACATCTGGCACGTCATACAATTCAGAATAAATTAAAGCATACCCACTAAGCTCCATAACATCTTTTAATGGGTCAAATGTAACAGCAAGACTCAATTCTTGATTCATATCTTTTGTCTCTGACCTTAATTTATCATGCGCTGAAAGTGATCCATAAAACAAAAGGGGGAACAAATGATTAAATAATACGGCATTACTATTTAATAACGCCGCATAACATTCCCGACAAACAATATTATATGCTTGCCCAAAATAATCAGGGATATTGTTCTCATGTTTAATCTGTGAAAGGCTGGAGATACTCTTTGCAATATTTTCAACAAGCTGGCTGTGTGCCCCGTCAATTTTGCTTTTTATGGCATCCCAATCAATAATAGGAAAGGGCAAATCCGTATTAACTGACTTTGCTTTCAGATCACCCATCAATGAGATCATTTGAGGGATCTGCCCTTTCATTTTATGGCACAACTCTAGTCCTCGCTGTGCATGATTCGCTGCTAAAATAAATCGCTTGTTCAACAACAATGAATTAGCCCTTGAAATAAAACATTCATTAATAGAAGCAACTAACTCATCTATCGATTCCTTAATTAATTCGGCATATCGAACTAGTATCAATTGATTTATGTACCATTGCGGGCTTATCAACTCACCTTCTACACATTTTTCAAACTTTAATCCTTTTCTAATAAACTCTATCCGTGATAATGTAGATGGCAAAAGACCGTTTTTGTAAATGCCTTTATCTTCTAATATGTCATTAGATTCTATTTTTGCAACAATGCCTGGGACACTTCCCTCTCTAATCATTTCGAAAACTCCCATAGCCAAAGACAACCCCGTCAAACCATACAAATCAAACAAGGCAAGCTCATCACCCCTGCCTTTCTCTTGAACATTATCTGAATTGGGCACGTTAAAATAACTATCTAATATTTTGCCCAACTCATTTAGGTATTTTCTTCCCCTTTTTATTTCCAAATCATTTCCCACTTTCCCTATATAAGTATTCATAGCGCTGAGAACCTCATATGCAATCTCTATATTATCTTGTTGAATAAGCTTTTTTATTGCATTAATAATCATCCCCATCAGTTCATCTTCAACCCAGTAAGTATTCGGAATCATTTCAGGCTGAATTGAGGTGTGTGTTTGCAACGCAATTTCAATGGCAGAAACATCAGAAAGAAACCAGTTCTTATGGCGAGGCACAAGCGAATACCAACGGCTATCAGACGGAATAAGACATCTTTGTTTTTCATATTTACAAAGAATTAGAATAGCTTTTTGTAAAACAATGGGAAGAGATTGCTTTTTTAGATATTGTTCTTCGCAGCATAGCTTAATGATATTTTTTAATGTGGAGATATTTCTTGCTGCCATCTTTTGGTAGTGTGCTTGAAAATTCGCATCATTCCATCCAAAACCATTTATTGTAGCTAGTTTCAAATATTTATTAAATTCGTAAAAGACATTGTCACTCAATTTGGTTGGATCGAAAAAGAAAAAAGCTCTAATTCCCAACATAACAAAGCACAAAATGCCATAACAGCCAAGGACAACCACTAATAAAGTATTAAGTATTCCCGGACTTCCCCCTATTATCATATAACCAAGTAAAATTAAGCTTATTGCTGAAATAATGGATAGAGATCGAATATAAACATTCCCGCCCTTTTCTTCTAAGAGTAGATCTCTCACGTCACTCGGCACTTTTGCATAAACAGAGCTAACAACCACACTGATAGCCGTAAAATACAAGCCTATGAAAACTCCCGAGATTGATGCAATTACCGATAAAAGCGTTTCAAACACATGTTCATTTTTAACCAGATGATTATTAATCTCAGATACAGCTAGAACAAAACATCTAATCTGTTCTATATTGAAAGTGTTTAGATAGCTCAAAGAGTATTTTTCAAAGGCTTTCATTGTCAATACTATAAATATTGCAATTAACAACGATGAAAACCCAAATCGTGCTAATTCCTTAATAATGGAAAATGTATTTACCAGTGTGCCGAATTCTTCTTTCTCCTCAAAGAATCGTTTATTTATTTGAAATTTTGTCAAATTTAGATAGTATCTTAATGTCCAAAAATTCCTATCCCTTTGGTATTTAAATATCGACAACATTGTATATAATATTACCACTATACCTTTTTATTGTCATTGTATCGTGAGTTCACTTTTACGCTAGCCCAACCAACAGTGAGGCAAAGGGTTTCGTTCTTCAATTTATTTGTTTCTCAAACATCCTGCCATGAATCCTCGGTAGTCATTATCAAAAATAGCACGAACCTCTAGCCTTCCCTCCAAAGACTGGATCGCTTGTAGCTAAAGCACACTCCTTCTCTCTTTTCAAAAGAGAGAACCTTTCCTTGCTATCTGTTTCCCTCCCACTTTCCGTCTCACAGGTCGGAATAAACCCAAAATATTGGCCACATACTGGCCAAATGGCTCTGCAATCCTCTCCGCCAGATACTCACAGATTTAGAGAGTTAGAGAGCATTATTGGCAGATTATTCTGGTGTTACTGGCCAGTAGAAGAGGCAACAACAAAGAGAGAGGCCTGGCATATTACAGCAAGCTACTACCTCGTCGACAAATTAGCCTTTTTCTAAAATAGGCAGATTAATCCTGTGAAGTTCTCTTGGGGAAAGGCTGACGAGTCGAGAGACTGGGAGACAGGGACTCGAACCCCGATTCTCGCCTCCAAAGGGCGGTGTCCTACCATTAGACGATCTCCCA
Organism: Candidatus Margulisiibacteriota bacterium; assembly: GCA_041658745.1. Taxonomy (GTDB): domain Bacteria; phylum Margulisbacteria; class WOR-1; order O2-12-FULL-45-9; family O2-12-FULL-45-9; genus JASEHX01. The sequence continues at coordinate 62,287 of JBAZZP010000007.1, forward strand.
ACGCTATTGTTTTAGTATATCAATTGCCTTGAAATTATTCAAATAAATTGACGATAAATAACTAGCATGAAGACAAAAGGGACAACACTAACGGCAAATCGTTTCTTCCCCAATAAAACGCAATTATCAAAAGCTAGGAACACGGGGTCGACAAGACGATTACAACCTCATCCAAATTTGGCAGCAGGCTTACCCACCAGCTTTCGTCCCCATATCGAAACAACCAGCGCTGAATATATCGAATTATCAACCAATTTTGTTAATAATTTGGATTTCGCTGAACTTGATTCCTCTGATAGAGCTCTTCTAAATGATGCGCTGCAATTTATGTTGTCTTATTATTCCTGCCAACCTATGGATACTGAACATGATCCCATACAACATATGGTCAAAGTTGCAAAAAGAGTAGTCACATGGGGAGGAAATCCCACCTTAGCGGCCGCTGCCATACTCCATGCACTACCTTTGGAAAGGATCCTTGCCAGCGAAATTGATGACAGCGTAAAAGCAATCGTTAGAGAAAAAAAAGTACTAACTGCCCTTCTTCATACTCCGCTTAATGAAGAATCAATCACTGCAGAAGAATGGGGATATTTGGCAAAAATGTGTCTAATGGAGCCGCTCAACGCGCATACTTGGCTGCTGGAAGCTGCCGATTCATTCTGCGAATTATATTCTTCTGAATTAGAAAATGGGCAATTAGCATCTTATGCTAGAAGGAGCTTCTATGTTTTACCGGTGGCATTGCGCCTTCTAAACCTAGAGGAAATTGCCATTGCCCTAGAAAATCTGGCTTTTATGCACTTGGACAGAGTAGCCTTCGAACAAACCGAAGAACTGATTGCTATTTTAAATGGCCGAGAAAGAGCTGCAGCTTTAGAGCATTTAAAAAATTTAACTGGGCTTATCAGTCTTGAACTAGAAAAAAACCATATTGATCATCGGGTTGAAGTGGATGTTAAATCGGTGGTTAGCACTCGAAAAAAAGTTGAAATAGAAGGTGAAACAGGCCTTACAGATACGGGCAGATTTCGATATGTTATTGACGGGGAATCAGCGGATTGTCTTTCTGCCACTAAGGTTATCCTTTCTGAAATGGAAAGTATGGGATATTTTCTCAACATTAACGAAACACGTAATTTTATTGATGGAGTATCACTTGAAGGGTTGGCATATAGTGAAACAGATGGATTCTCTGTAAAACTTGGTACGTTAAATAATTTTGGACAAAAAGAAAATGGATACCAATCAATTCATCTTTCTTTTTGTGATAGATATGGATCTTTCATTAATGTTCAAATTCGAACCCGAAGCATGCACGAGAGAGCTACCATTGGATCTGCCGCCCATGCAATAAGTTATAAATTGGCCGGCCTCCTGCAAGGTTTAACCATTTGTGACGGCCAAGATCCAATCCAGGCCATGCGCACTGAACAGCGTAGGTACGCAATTTATCATGGCAGAATTTTTCGTTTAATCCCTTACCCAGCAGGCCAGGGACAAATTGCCTCCCCACTTGATCTGGCTTTTGCCGGCAACGAAAGATTAGATACCGCTTTTAGAACACCAAACCAAGTAGCAATCGTTAGAATTGATCGAAGAACGGGCAATAGCTTACATTTAAAAGTTTCTCGCGGTGCCCCACTAATGAATGGAGACATTTTACCCGAAGCAACTTCTTCGCATGCCATTGCTACAGCAAGGCAATTACTGTCAGATTCTCACACCTATTTTGCTCAATTAGTTCTTGGTCTTGCCAGAAAAAAACATTTAACAGCTGGCAAGAGTGCTTCAGAAGCCCAATCGGACGGTTTTCGAAAAATTCATGCAATCGTTAGCCCATTTGAAGCCGCTCTTTCTGCAGAATTTAACAGTGCTTATTCTAAGATGGTTTCAAAAAACGTTCCGCCAATTAGCATACATTATTCTCTGGAAAGGATTGCTATGGCCATGAATATTGGCTCTTTTAATAGACTCGAAAGCCTTCTCGGTTTAAGTGCCGATAGTGAATTAATTCAAGCTGCGATAAAAGAACAATTACGCTTAAATTCAGTGGCGTATCTCGCCCAACAACCTTGCGGCCAATTTAGTTCGTTTGTCGTATATTTTCCGCTTTTGCCAGGAATCCAATCCGCCCTTCTTGGCGAATTACGGACACTGGGAGTTGAAGAATCAATTTTTAGCATAGAGAGTAGACCTAGTTTTAATAAACTATATAAAATGCTTTTCGTTACTCTGCAATCAATAAGGAATAGGCGGGAAGTATTTACGCAACTACCATCAAGACTCAATGCCATTTTTAGTCACATTGAACCAGTTCCCTCTCCCACTAATTATAGTTATGCAACAATCACCATAAGTTGCGAAAGTCCCAAAATCGGTTGGCTTGTCCCCTTTTGTATCGCAATTGAAGAACGCGGATTATGTATTCAGGGTTATGATTTAAGTGACAAGGAAATAAGAGCAAGCGCTCAAGGAAATGCCACAATAATTATTCGTATTCCAGCTGGGAAAGATTATCGTAGAGAAAAAGAATTTATTGATAAAACAGCCAAACAACTAAAAAAAGAAGGTGCAACATTTTCGGTCAATGTAACTGAAGGCGCCCATACTTTTTGGAAATAAATATTACAATCAAGTATTCTTTTGATATACTTCTTCTAAAAGAATAAGTTCTTCGCTAGTTAGTATCTTTCCCCGCCTCTGCATTACAATTTTTATCGTTTTAATCGTTTTTTCCAAATCGCATTTACTGTCTTTACCCCAGGCAAAATTAGGAACATATTTGGGCGTAACCCCTCCCCCAAACACATTCGCCCCCACCCCAATTACGGCACCGGTTGTAATCAAAGTCCCAATCCCGGTCTTTGCATGATCTCCAATAAAGCAGCCTAAAAATTGCTGGCCACTATCAACCTCTTTCCCATTAACCAAAACTTTAACCGTTCCATAAGTATTTTTTAAATTGGAATTAGTCGTCCCCGCTCCCAAATTAACCCATTCGCCAACATAAGCATGCCCGATGAAACCATAATGGGCTTTATTAGAATAGCCATGAAAAATAGAATGAGTCACCTCGCCCCCAATGCGACAACTAGGTCCAATGTAAAGGGGCCCACGCAAATAAGCTTGGGAGCGAATTATCGTATTCTTTCCTATATAAATTGGGCCTGAACGCGCATCGATTACCGCCAAAGCCTCAACTTCGGCCCCTTCTTCAATTAGGATCTTTTCGGGAGCTAAAAGCACTGCTGATGGATGTATTTTTTCTTTACTCCTAACTCCCAACTCCGAACTCCGAGCTCTAAAATCCTTTTCCAAATCCTCACCCAGATTCACAATCAAATCCCAAAGATACTCTGCTTTTCGCTCGGGATGATCGGCCAAAGTAGTTGCCCCACAACGCAAACTTTCAACCGGCCGAAGATAGGTTAAAGGTAAAAAATTATCGTTCATGCTTTCCTTTTATAACTTTGACTTTCAAATGAATAAGTAAAACGCGTATGCGTATCATAGCGCCCTTCCAATATAGCGACAACATCTTCAATGAAAACAATTTCTTCATCGGTCGGGACAACAAAGACTTTAACCGGAGAGTCTTCAGTAGAAATCAGCGTTTCTTTCTCCCTAGTCACAGTTTTCTTGTTTTTCGCTTTATCAAGTTTGATTCCCAAATTTTCTAACCCCTCCAAACTTTTTTCGCGGATTTGCCAATTTAATTCTCCCGCTCCAGCGGTAAAGACAATTGCATCTATTTTGCCCAGTGCGGCAGAGTATGAACCAATGTATTTTTTCAAACGATAGGTTTCAATCTCAATCGCCAATTGGGCTCGCTTATCTCCATCGACCGCTGCTTTTTCAATATCGCGCCGATCCATATATTTACCGGTAATTCCCAGTAAGCCAGATTTTTTATTTAAAATTGCATCGATTTGCTCAGCATAAAAACCTTCCTTTTCAATCATAAAAAGAATAATAGCCGGGTCAATGTCCCCACAACGCGTCCCCATCACAGCCCCTTCTAGCGGGGTAAGCCCCATACTGGTATCAACCGAAATCCCATTTTTTATCGCTGCAATACTGACTCCATTCCCAATATGCATGGTAATTAAATTTACTTCAGAAGCTTTTTTACCCAAAAGCACTGCTGCGCGGCGGGAAACATATAGATGGGAAGTACCATGAAAACCATAGCGGCGCACTCCATACATCCCATACCACTCATAGGGAACCGCGTACAAATAAGCACTTTCTGGCATAGTCTGGTGAAAAGCGGTATCAAAAACGGCAATGTGAGGAATGTTAGGCAATAATTCTTTCGCGGCTTCAATTCCAGCAATGTTGGGAGGATTATGCAGTGGAGCTAAATCTTGCACACTGCGAATAGCTTCTAAAACCTCATCATTAATTAAAACCGAACTTTTAAATTTTTCGCCGCCATGCACGACTCGATGACCAATGGCTTGTATATCGGTAATACTGGTTAAAACCGGCTTGTCGCCCTGCGTCAGCGCTTCAACAATCAAACGCAAAGCAGAACGGTGGTCCGGGCATTCAACTTCTTTTTTTGTTTCTCCTTGCCCATCAATTTCATACTTTATGAAAGATCCGCCAATACCAATTCTTTCGACCCCTCCAGAGGTCAAAGATTTATGGGTTCCCCATTTGTAGAGCTTGTATTTTACCGAAGAACTCCCACAATTTAGGGCTAAAATGATCATATTATTATCACTTTTATTTCGGACATGTTTTTAATTAGCTTTTTCCCTTTAATCGGTCCCAATACAAAAACTGCAGTTGATAGAGCATCTAATTCGCCGGCATCCCAGCCGATCAAAGTCACGCTTTTGCATTCTGCAGCAGCCTTATGTGTGCGCGGATCAATTATATGCTTACCACGTTCATAGTTACCCGAAGTGGAGAGGGCCTGACCATTTTGTAATTCAACAACCGTAAACAATTTGCTTTTATCTTCCGGATCTTGAATGCCAATTTTCCAAACTCTAGGTCCCCACACGGCAATTGAAGAATGCGTGTCTATGATACCACCTTTTGCTCCCTTTTTCACCAGCAAACGACGGGCCAATTCGACAGCATAACCTTTTCCAATTCCTCCCAAGTCAATTTTGCCGTTATAACGGACATTAAACGCTCCAAACGAAACTTGGCGCATTCTTTCTGCCAAGGACAATACAGCAATGATCTCTTTTGAAGGTTTAAATTTTTCCCCACAATTTAAACGGCTAACTTCACTGTTCGGATCAAAACGGTTAAATAATTTATCAAGGCGTTTAATTTCGGCGACAGCCATTTTGGCATAAGCAGCAGAATTGGGACCTTCTACTTTTACTCGCAGCGGGGTATCCATGGCAAAATCGATGATTTCAGTAGAGCTATTAGTAGTCTGATAATAGATAAAGTAAGAAAAGATAATAAATAGAAAGAAAAAGACGAAAAAAATCAGGCGTTTTGGCATGGTAATGCGTCTGATTATACACTTACTGCTTCAACTAGACAATCGTGACAGCGACTGTAACATTCCCAGGGGAATTTGAGGCTAAACTCAAAAGGTAATTGGTCATATCTAACGCATTATCGCCATGAAACTGGGCTGCATCCCTTAACTCATCTTCCACGGCTCTCCCTTTTTGTTCTGCCGACAAGAAAAAACCATTTGAAATCACGACAATAATAGCTCCAGTTTCGATTCCTTTATATCTTTTCACTACAGGAATATTTGATGAAGAAGTTCCGCCTAGTCTACTATCTTTGGAATCGTCTCCAGATAATAATTGGACTGTTTGCCAATTATTTCGAATTAGATACGCTTTTGCGTCTCCCACCCTCACAACTTGAGCCCTGTTATCTGCAGCAATTGAAACAGCTACCATGGAAATACCCCTTTCTCCACCATCGTCACTCGTCTGATTTTGTCTATAAGCTGCCTCAAGCTCGTTGCCGGCATTAACAATAGACTCGGCCAAGGGTTGACCAAGTGTACGGGTTGCGGCGTAAATCGATCTTGCCGCCATAGCAGGAGCCCATTCTCCATCTTCAGCTTCTGTTTTACCATCCAAAACCAGCAAAAGCCTTTGGCCTAATACCGTATCATCGCTAACCAATATCACATCTTCATTGACGGACTTAATTCTACCAACCTGCGTTCCGCCAAAAACTCGCCCGGATTGCACCAAGCCTTCTGCCCCTTCCAACCGAGCAGTTCCGAGAGGAGGTTCTACCAAAGCTTGATCAGCCTCGGGAAGAAGACAAAAAGCCAGCGCGATCGGCCCATTAGCAACCGGAACGGGCAGCAAGGACGATCCCACAAAAGGTAACGTTAGCAACATCGCATCAATTACATCGATTGCTGCATTCGCTTGATCAGAAACATCCAAATTGCTGTGCGAAGTTAATTCCCAAATGAGCGGTCTAATATATGTTAGGAAACCTTTCAAATCATCCCTAGTCGCTCTAAGAAGAGAAAATTGCTTAAGGGCTATTATGGTTAATATTGGCAGAATTCGTTCAACATCGGTCCCTCTTAAAGTAACTTCGATACCCTCAATGTGCGTTGAACGCTGCATCCCAGGCTGAGTCTGAAACATAATGGTTAATCGGCTGAGGTGTTGTGAAAGCCTATCCCGCCCTAACATGTTTTTCTCCAGAAGAAAGCATTCTAAGTGTTTATCCGACATTTAAAACAATAATTTCAATAAATATTCACGTAATCTGCAATTTGTCAGAGACGAAGCAAAGATTAAAAATTAAACAATCGTAACAGCAACCGTAGAATTATCCCCCGGCTTTATTGGGTAGGTGTGCATTTCGGGATCGCAAGGCACTGGTCGATCGCCAACTAATTTTTCTTTGGCTAAATGTTGCACGGATTATGCTATAATTGCCCCAAATGCGCGAAGTACTGGCCGAAAAGATCAGCGAAACGGTTAAGGCCCTCTGCATTGAAGCCAACACCAGCCTTTCCGAGGATGTTTTAGAAGCTATTAACCATGCTCTGGCTAAAGAAAAATCCCCCACTGGCCGCGATATTCTAAACCAAATCATTAAAAACGCCCAAATTGCTAGGAGGGATAAATTACCCCTCTGTCAGGATACTGGATTGGCGGTCATTTTTGTAGAACTGGGCCAAGAAGTACAAATAATTAGCAGAACGCTGGAAGCTGCGGTCCACGAAGGCGTTCGCCAAGGCTATGAAGCTGGCTATCTGCGCAAATCAGTCACCGAGGATCCAATTCAAAGAAAAAACACCGGCGATAATACCCCAGCAATACTGCATGTTGAACTTGTGCCGGGAGATAAAATAAAAATTGGCTTTCTAGCCAAAGGTGGCGGAGCAGAGAATTGCAGTGCCATCCGCATGTTCAAACCCTCCTCAACCAAAGAAGAAATCGAACAATTTATTATTGATACTGTTGAAGCCGCCGGTCCGAATGCTTGCCCTCCTATGATAGTAGGAGTTGGCATTGGCGCTAATTTTGACGGTGCCGCATTATTGGCTAAAAAAGCCCTCTGTCGAAAAGTGGGGACACACAGTAGTGGATTTACCCCGTATCAATGGGAAAAAGAACTATTGGAAAAAATCAACAAACTAGGCATTGGTCCCATGGGCCTTGGCGGAACAACCACCGCTTTGGCAGTGAACATAGAAAAACGACCCTGTCATATTTCAAGTTTGCCCGTAGCCGTCAATATTGATTGTCATTCACATAGATATAAGGAAGCAACAATTTAAACAACAAATGACAAATAACAAATTACAAACAATACCAAAACTTATAAAACTCAATGTCCCAATAGTAGACAAAGAAGTTGCGGCTTTGAAGATCGGGGACGAAGTGTTGATCAGCGGGAAAATATATACGGCAAGGGACTCGGCCCATAAATTGTTTGGCAATAAGCCCCCGTTTAACCCAAAAGGCGCCATTCTTTTTTATGCATCCCCCACACCCACCCCACCGGGAGCAATTATTGGATCAATTGGTCCAACCACTTCTACCCGCATGGATTCTTTTACGCCTAACCTGCTTAAAATGGGAATTAAAATTACCATCGGTAAAGGCCATCGCAGCCCGGAAGTAAAAGCAGCCATTAAAAAATATAAAGCTGTTTATATGGTAGTCCCAGGCGGAGTAGCGGCCGCTCTCTCAAAGTATGTAAAAAAATCGACGATTATCGCTTACCCCGAACTGGGTCCCGAAGCAGTCTTGGAACTTGAAGTAAAAGACTTTCCCACCATCGTAGCCATTGACAGCAAGGGGAATGATTTATTTGAATATGGAAAAAAGAAGTATGGGACTTAGGTTTTATCTAGTCATCCTACTGTTGCTGTTTGGAAGTTGCTGCTATGCAGAAGTGAAAGAGTATGACGGAATTTGGCTGATGGGCTTTAACCTAAAACATGCCGTCAACAAAAATATTAAATTTCGTATCGCCGTAGCTCGCAGTATTGACAAACAATATATTGCTTCAACAATAATGAGCGGCGAAAGCGTTCCTGCTGGACTGGTCCCGCCCCAAATGCTCGGCTATGATCCCGAATTAAAACCCATTTCATCAAACGCCAAACAAGCAAAGCTGGCATTAAAAGCCGCTGGCTATTCAACTAATGACAAACGATTAAAAAACTTAACCATGCTTCACACCAGTGGAGTAAAAACGATAGAAATCGCCAATGAAATACAAAAAGACTTGCGGCGAATTGGAATCCGACTTAAGTTAATTCAGATTGACGCCTTTGATGGAGGTAAATGGTCAGAGGAACTAGCCAATGGATCCTATGATTTTTTCCTAATGGGCTACAAGGCTGATATCGACCGACTATTTACCGATGATCCCGCCACATCCAAACCCGACGGCTATGACTTACTTTCTCCCCTTTTTAGAACCGGAGGACCGGCAAACTTCTTTGGCTATAGTAATACCAAATTTGATCAATTACTCAGCAAAACCGAAATGCTTGATCGCAGCCTTCAAATCGAAAGGCACGCCAAATTAATGGAAGCCAATGATCTCCTAAGTAAAGACTTGCCGGCCATTGGATTATTCTATATTGAAAAATTATGATGGATTCAATTAACGTATTTTTAAAAGTCCACAAAGAAGATATTTATCTGATTTGCCCCTATTTTGAAGCCTTTGATGGCATGGTAGCCATCCGCACCCCCAAGCCCACGGATGGCCCCTTCGCTATTATCAAATTAATGGTTTCCCCTTTTTTCATGCTCGATTTTGAAAAAATATTGCTTAGTTTAGGCAAAAAAATTGATCTGCAAAGGGTGGAAAATGCCAATGTTTAATTTTCTGCAACCAAAACAGGTTGTGAAAAATATTTATGAAATTGATTTTGCTACTATAAAAGCCAAGGGCATCAACTCATTAATCCTAGACATTGATGACACATTAATTCCGCGCCGTTCCGTGGATGTCCCTCTCCGTGTGTTCGAGTGGATTGCAAAGCGCAAAGAAGAAGGCTTTAAGCTCTGTTTAACCTCCAATAGCCGGCATCCATTACGGGTAAAATTTATTGGAGAAGCCTTAGACCTGCCCTATCTGTATATGAGCTTCAAACCCCTGCCCTTTGCTTTTTGGAAATCAATGAAATTACTGCATACTAATCCAAAGCAAACCGCTATGATCGGCGATCAATTATTTATGGATACTTTGGGGGCTAATTTGCTCGGAATTCACTCAATCTATGTAACTCCCATGACCGCAGAAACTTTTTATCCTAGAATAGTAATGCGTCAAATAGAGAAGAAAATAATCAATTAGCGCGCAAGATACCCCATCAAACGGTAAACTAATTTAGCGGCGGTAAAATCAGAAGCTGGCAAACCCTTAATCGGGGCCAACTCGACCACATCAAAACCAACAATTTTCTTTTTGGCACAAACTGACCTTAAAATATCCAGCGCCTGATACCAAAATAGCCCCCCGGGCTCTGGAGTACCGGTTCCAGGAACTAAGCTAGGGTCAAAAACATCAACATCAATCGTAATATAAACTTCCGCCGAAAGTTGGCTAATTATTTTATTAACCAGGGATGGATTTGCGGCAAAATGGATTTTTTTTATCTGCCCACTCTTTTTAGCATAGACATATTCTTCTTCAGCAATATTACGAATCCCGGTTTGAACCACCGGGCAATAGGCCAAAGTCCGGCGCATGGCGCAGGCATGGCTATCCTTGAAGCCTTGATAGCTATCACGCAGGTCAGCATGAGCATCTAGCTGCAAAACAGAAAGATTTTTAAACTTCTTAACTACTGCGCCAACCACTACCGGAGTTATAGAGTGTTCTCCGCCCAAGATGACAGGTATTTTGCCAGCATCGATCGTCTTGCCAACTGCTGTCGGCAAGCTATTGAGACTTAGTGACCGAGTAACATAGTGTCCTGCCTTTTTATAAGTTTCTTGCAGTAGTTCTTCGTCAAAGGTCTCGATTTGTTGTGAGGCAGCCAAAATAGCACTGGGTCCGTGCTTTGTACCTTTGCCATAAGTGGTAGTTTTCTCATGCGGTACCGGCAAGATTACAAATTTGGCTTGCTCGTATTCGCGATATGGAGGCTCAATCTCCAAAAACCCATTACTTTTAACCATTTGTACCATTCTAGAAGCCGCCCTGGTCAATTGTCAAGGCTTTGCATTTTATGTTATACTGATATAAAGTTTGGAGGAAAACACATGTCAGAACCCACATATCAAGGCACCGGATTTGAAAAAAGCAAAGGCGAAGATGAATTTTTTGAAGTTGAAGATCTTATAAGACAAACCTTAGAAGAAAGCAAACTTTTGGTAAAAAAAGAAGAACCGAAGATAGCTGCCCCTGCTCCTATTTCAGCTCCAGCTCAAGAGAATATGGTCCCGCAAGTAGCAAAGCCCCAACCCGCTCCTCAACCCATATCGCAACCTCCCGTAACCTCCCACAACCTTCCGAAACCTCCTGCAACCTCTTCCCAATATGAATCCACGTTTCACGAATACAAAGAAGGGGATATGGTAAGAGGCAAAGTGCTCAAAATTGATCCCAGCGGAGTGTTGGTAGATATAAAATATAAAGCTGACGGATTGATTAAGCTCGAAGACCTCTCCAATCAAAGTTTTACTTCTCCTGATGAGATAGTTAAGGTCGGACAAATTATTGCCGTAACCATCGAAAAGCTAGAAACCAAAGAAGGCTATGTGCTTTTGTCCAAGAAAATTGCTGATCAAGAAATTATGTGGAAAACCGCCCAAGAAGCCTTTACTAAAAAAACGGTTCTTGAAGGCAAAGTAATTCAATCCCTGCAAGGGGGATTAGTGGTTGACTGCCATGGATTAAAAGGTTTTATTCCCGCCTCTCAAGTCGCCAAAAATCCGAGCGAAACTCTATCCCAATTTAAAGACAGAGTTATCCCCGTAAAAGTAATGGAAATAAACCGCAATCAGGGCAAAATTGTTTTTTCTAATCGGCAAGCCGCTGGGGAATATGAACAAAATATTACCCAAAAATTGTTTGATGAAATTGAAGTTGGCCAAGTGCGCCACGGCAAAGTTGCCAATCTAAAACCTTTTGGAGCTTTTGTAGATCTGGGTGGAGTTGAAGGACTAATTCATTTAACTGAGCTTTCATGGAAACGGGTAAAGCACCCATCTGAAGTATTAAAAACCGGCCAGGAAATTGATGTTTTTGTTTTGGGCGTTGATAAAGCCAATAAAAAGATTTCATTGGGATTAAAAGAACTGCAACCCGACCCTTGGGCCAATGTTACCGATTATTTTAAAGCCGGGCAAACGGTTAAAGCCACCGTGCTCCGTTTTGCTACTTTCGGCGCTTTTGTGGGTTTAGACCATGGTTTTGAAGGGCTAATTCATATTTCCGAACTATCCAAAGACCCAATTCAGACTCCCGATCAAGCCGTTAAGATCGGAGACGTAGTAGACGTTAAAATTTTACGCGTATTGCCTGATGAGCAAAGGATTGGATTGTCCATTAAACAATTGCAAATTGCCAAAGAAAGAGAAGCCCTCAAAGAAATCAATCCACCTGCCGATGAGCAAAAAGTCACCATCGGTGACATCATTGCCCAAAAAGAAAAAGAACGCTTAGAGCGTGCCGCTGAACAAGAAGAAGTTGCCATAGAAAGCGAAGCAGAAGTCCCTTCTCCCGGCGAGGAAATAGCCACTTGAACTTTCGGCAGAAAATAAAGCAAACAGCTAAACAAAACAATAGTCTTTTGTGCGTTGGATTAGATATTGATTTGGCCAAAATCCCGCCCCACTTCTTAAACCAAGAAGATCCCATCTTTTTGTTTAATCGTGAGATTATTAATGCCACCAAAGACTTAGTTCTTGCCTATAAGCCCAACATGGCTTTTTATGAAGTACACGGAATATACGGAATCGAATCACTGATAAAGACAATTGAACTGATAAACACCCTTGGCATCCCGGTTATTCTTGACGGGAAACGGGGCGATATTGGCAACACCTCTGCGGCCTATGCCAAAAGTGCCTTTGAGGTTTTTAAGGCCGACGCAGTAACGGTAGCCCCTTATATGGGAGAAGATTCGGTTGCTCCCTTCCTAGAATACAAAGACAAAGGCATTTTTGTGTTATGTTTAACCAGTAATACTGGCTCCAAAGATTTCCAAACGGCAGAGCTTGCTAATCCACTTTATAAATCCGTAGCTGAAAAAGTAAAACAATGGGATCGCAACAAGAATTGCGGTTTGGTAGTTGGGGCGACTAAGCCCGAGGCTTTGCAAGAAATCAGAACCATTGCCGGCGAAATGCCAATCCTTCTACCCGGAGTCGGGGCTCAAGGTGGCGAAGTTGAGGCCTGTGTAAAATTTGGTGCCGATAAAAACGGCGAGAATATTATTATCAATGCTTCCCGCAGCATTATTTATTCGACCTCCCCTCGCGAGGCAGCCGAAAAATTACGTAACGAAATCAATCTTTATCGAAAATGAAAAATAACTATCAAGGCTTACAAAAAAAGATCCAAAAATTAGAGCTGCCAGAGCTTGAAACGGTTGAGAATACCTATTCCTCGAGGGGTTATAACATTCACATCGAATTTCCCGAATTTACCTGTGTTTGTCCCAAAACCGGCTTACCAGATTTTGCCAACATTATCATTGATTATATCCCAAAGAATAAAATTATCGAGCTAAAGTCCTTAAAGTTTTATTTTATTGCCTACCGCAATCTAGGAATCTTCCACGAAAATGTGGTTAACAAAATCCTAGACGATCTTGCTGCAAGCTGCCAGCCAGCTTCGATGAAAATAACGGGGGAATTTAGCCCTCGCGGCGGGATAAAAACAACGGTTACAGCAGAATTACCGTCAAACTAATATGCGTCTGCCTCTTGCAGGATTTTTAATTCCGGAGGATCTTCTTCGTTTGGTTTTTCAACATAAGGATCATGTTTGCGCAGGATCGTTAACATATTTGAATTCTCGCCAATTTTAGCCAACAATTCAGCCCCAACTGCCCCATGATGCTTATGGATATAAAAGCGCCGCAATTTAAGATTATATTTTCCTTCGTCTGCCAGGCGGTCATATTGTTTGGGCAAAAAATAGCGAATAACAACCATAAAAGATTTGGAAAGAGTTGAGTTGTGTTCCACCACTTTTCCAATGTCATGCAAAAGGCCAATTCGCGCCAACTTGCGTTCATCATAGCTAGCATTCCCGTGCGCAATTTTTAGCATCTTTTTAGCAACCCGCACTGAATGCTTTTTTTCAAAACCGGGCAGTTTATTAAACAGGGCCATCTCTTGGATATTGAGATATTTTTGGGCAAACTCCTCGTCTTTTTTACGATAAACCGAAAACATGGCTATACAAAACTGTTTCATGCGATGCAGTAATTTTCTAATGATCATTTTTGCACTCCTTTATCCATGGCCTTTCGCATAGCGGCAACAAGTTTTGCCACCGCAGCATATTTTTTCTTGCCAACCAAATTAACAATCGCCGAACCCACAATTACTCCATCAGCAATTTGGGAAACTTCGGCCGCTTGTGCCGGCGTAGTGATTCCGAAACCAACTGCAACCGGCAATTTGGTGTAACTTTTAATCCGACCAATTGTTTCTTGCATATTTTGCGCCAGTTTAGTCCGTTTCCCTGTAATGCCGGTGGTAGAGATTAGATAAATGAATCCGGATGAGCTATCGGCAACTAATTTGATTCTCCGATCCGAACTCGTCGGCGCAACGAGAAAGATATTTGCTACTCCAGACTCCCGACTCCAATCTCCCAACTCCTCCGGCGGCAAATCAGGAATAATTATTCCGTTAACTCCGTGTTTTTCGGCATCCGTGTAGAATTTATCCGTTCCGTATTGCAAAACTAAATTATAAGACAACATAAAGCAAAGCGGAATTTGACTCTTTTTTCTTACTTTTGCAACCAATTTAAAAACCTGATCTAGAGTAACATTCTTTTTTAAAGCCCGCAGGTGGGAAGCCTGGATAACTGGGCCATCAGCTAGCGGATCAGAAAAGGGGATTCCCAGCTCAATAATATCCGCCCCGGCTTTTTCAAGCACAAAAATTAACTTTTCTGTCTGCGCCAAAGCAGGATCCCCGGCTGTAATAAAAGTAATTAGAGCTGTATGCTTTTCGAATGCTTTTTCAATATTCCCCACATTTCCACTCCTATTTTCTACTTTCTATTTTCTACTCTCTATTTTCTAAAATTTCCCCTACGTCTTTATCTCCTCTTCCCGATAAACAAACCACAACCGACTGGCTACGATCCATACCGGGGGCCAGTTTTTTAATATAAGCAATGGCATGTGAAGATTCAAGTGCTGGAATGATTCCTTCAAGCCGCGTTAAAGTCTTAAATCCCCACAAAGCTTCTTTATCGTTAACCGTTACATACTCAACTCGACCCAGATCTTTAAGATAACTATGTTCTGGACCGGTCCCTGAGTAATCAAGCCCGGCAGAAATCGAATGGGTTCCTTTAATTTGCCCGCTTTTAGTCTGCAACAGATAACTTTTGGCGCCGTGCAAGACACCAACCGAGCCATAGGATAACGAAGCTGCTCCTTCGGCTTCTACCCCCACAATTTTTACCGAATAATCTTCTAAGAAAGGATAAAACAAACCAATCGAATTACTGCCTCCACCCACACAAGCAACCAAATAATCGGGTTCTTTTTTCTCGGCGGCAAAATGTTGGGCTTTAGCTTCTTTGCCAATCACGGATTGGAAATCACGCACCATCATGGGATAGGGATGCGGACCAACACATGAGCCTAAGCAGTAAAAAGTATCACTCGGATTGGTCATCCAATCGCGCAGCGTTTCATTGATTGCATCTTTTAGAGTTTTACTACCAGACTTAACCGAAATAACCTTTGCCCCTAAAAGTTCCATGCGAAAGACATTTAGCGCCTGACGCCTAACATCTTCTTCGCCCATGTACACAATGCATTCCAAGCCAAATAGTGCCGCGGCTGTAGCAGTAGCCACCCCATGTTGCCCAGCCCCAGTTTCGGCAATAATGCGCCGTTTTCCTAGGCGGCGGGCCAGCAAAATTTGACCCAAAGTATTGTTGATTTTGTGGGCGCCAGTGTGGCATAAATCTTCGCGTTTTAAATAGATTTTAGGACCACCTAAAACCTCGGTTAGTCGATCAGCGAAATACAAAGGAGTTGGCCGTCCAACATAATTATCGAGGTAATAATTTAATTCATTACTAAATTGGGGATCCCGAATAGCTGCTTGATAAGCTTCGGTTAATTCTTCCAGCGGAGCCATGAGAGTTTCGGGAACAAACCGCCCACCATAAGACCCAAAATGGCCTGTCGTATCCGGGGTATTTGCATAACGGTATTGTTCCATTCTTAGGTATTATAAGCTATCCTCCTACAAGTTCCAAGCAAGTTCTTACGATAATATCATTGGAGCCCCAGACGGGGCATAAAAGGAGCTTCAAAAATGAATAAAGTTTATAGATTTTCCGGGATCCTAGCCTTCATAATTTTCGCTTTATCTTTAGCCTCTTTGGCCGAAACTTTACCTCCAGCAAACACCGCTGGTGGGGAAGCCGGAAAAATTGCCGAACTAAGGGCTGCCAGGATTGAACAAGCCCAGAGTGCTGGGAAAAGAGCTGAATTGGCTGCTGAGCGACGCGAAGAAGCTCAGAGCGCTGGAAAAAGAGCTGAACTAGCTGCCGCCAGAGCTGAAAGGGAAGCTATCATTGCAGCAGACAAGGCCAAAAGTGATGCTATCATTGCACAAAGTCAAGCTGACAGAGACACTGCCATTGCTGAAAGGGAAGCCAGAGACGCCGACAGAGCTGCTGAGCAAGCCGCAAGAGAAGAAGCTATTGCTGCAAGAGAGGCAAGGGATGCCGACAGAGCCGCAAGAGAAGAAGCCATTGCTGCAAGAGAGGCAAGAGATGCCGACAGAGCTGCAAGAGAAGAAGCCATTGCTGCAAGAGAGGCAAGAGATGCCGACAGAGCTGCAAAAGAAGAAGCCATCGCTTCCGGGATTAGTGCTCCAACCACAAACAATCGTACAGGAGCAAATCTTCAGGAATCAGAAACCACTGTTTCCTATACCACTGCCACCAACACCAATACTCAATACAATTTATCAACAAGCCAAGATAGCAAAATCGTTCGTGCTCCAAAAACCTTGAACCCCTCCATTCTAATAAAAGAGAATACTACTGTTGCCCACAAAAGAACCAATACTTCGACAAATACATATACGACCCAAGACACCTATCACGCAGTCCCATATTATGCCAATTCTTCCGCCGTATACTATTCTACGGAAAAGAATACCCCAACTATAAGTCGGCCAGCTGTTGCCGGAAAACTAAACGGAAAAGTAGTTGGCAGCAAGACTATCGATAGACCAGCCTTTCAGCCAGGCGACAAAAAACCAACCAAATAAATCCTCATTATTGATTAATTTAAGGGCCATTCTTGGCCCTTTTTCTTGCCCTTTTCCCCCTCCTCCCTTCACCGGCCATCACGGTCCTTCATGGGCCCTTATTCATCCCCCCATGCAAGTTTTAATCAGGTTGTTACGATAATAACAGTGGAGACCAACGAGAGTAAAAAAGGAGATTCAAAATATGAACAAAATGGTAAAATTCTTCGCAGTTTTAATGTCGACAATAATGGGTCTTTCCATCGCTGCTTCCGGCGCAGTTATTCCCAATGCGAAAGCTAAAGGCACTGCCAACAAAACCAACATATATAATGTCTCAGCAGTCAAAATGTCAAGTAAATGTACAAATATTACCCTTATTCCAGTAGGAGAAAGCGTTGTAGGTGTGTCTAACCCTTTAACCTCAGGTTCATACTCTGACGGAGCAAAAAATATTGTCCCTGCTAAAGTTACAGTAGCTAGCATTGCTTCTACTAATGTTGAATCTATTAATCCTACCGTTCCTGAAATAACGACTCCCTATACCCCGGCGGTAGAACCAACCGTGGTAGCTCCTACAGACCCAACTACCACGAATATCGCTCAGAAAAATAGAAATGATAGAAAACAAGCTTCTTTAGACCCATCGGCAAACGTCGCTGAACCTGTTACTACCCCGGTTGAACCTGTAGCTGCCCCAATTGTAACTGCAGCTGCCCCAATTGTAACTGCAGCTGCCCCAATTGAAACTGCAGCTGCCCCAATTGAAACTGCAGCTGCCCCAGTTGAACCGGTAGCTGCCCCAATTGAAACTGTACCTGCCCCAGTTGAAACTGTACCTGCCCCAGTTGAAACTGTACCTGCAGATAATGCTTCTTCCCCATTTGTGGTTACTCCAGTTGAAGAAACTGTTGTTCCCCCAATAACGGTAGCTGCACCTGAACCTGCTAGGGATGAACCAGACCATAAGGATGCCCCAGGGGAAGTTGTCGTTGTACCCGTAGCTGCACCGGATGATACAACTGTAGCTGCGCCAGATATTGCTGCTTCTAAACCCGGCTCAAAATCAGGTAAAACAACGCTCCCTGCCGGAACTATGGTCACTGCCCCTTCAGGTAAATTGGTTACTGGTGTTGTTATGGCCCCCGGTACCACTATCGTTACTGACCCAAGCACCACGGCCCCAAAAGCCTCAGTAGGAAAAATTGCTGAATTGGGTTCGGCCGGAATGAAAGTTTCCCCTGATACTAAATCAAGCGGAATGGTGGTCGCAGGTAAAAAATCAACCGATTTTACCAAATCAAAGGAAAGTGGGACGGTAGCAACAAAAATCCCTTCAGGTATGATCAATTCAAATATCAATACTACAACGGTTGTAAAAGGTACTGCTATAAAAATTGCAGCAAACCACGTTTCTCTGCCTGCAGCAAATACAACTGGTTATACTGTTGCTGTCTTAAGGGCTCCGGAAGTAAACAAAGTATCTTACACAAAGACTGTTAGTCCCGGTCATATTGCTAGCTCCCTGCAAAACTCTGCTGGCATCACAAAACCCGAAAGCAGAGTTAAAACTCCTAACATTGAATCCGTGATTGCCACTGCAAAAATTGACACTACTGCTTCCGGTGGCAGAAAAGATAATAATCGCAAAATAGATTCTGATACTGCCACAGCAGCAATAATAGATCGCCAAAACGGTATCAGAAATGCAACTTCAACCGATAATACAAATGGCAGATCCGGCGACAACAGACCAGTTGCTGGCGGAGGTTCGGAAACCGGCAATAACCAAGGCACCAACAATCGCCAGAATAATCGCCACGGTGACACAAGAGGCAACAATGCAAATGGCAATAGCCAAACTATAGATGCGGGCCTTGCCTCGAAAATAGCCAATAGCAGGAATCACATAGAAACAACCAATTCTAACTCTAACGTGGTTACTGTAAAAGCACCTGTCTCTGGGCTATTTAAAAACCACGAAAACACCACCTTAACCAAAGTGGAGAATAGAATTATTGTTCGCGAAATCAAAGACACCTCAAATCATGAAATGAGAGTAGCAGAGAATATAACAACTAGAGTTACTGACATTAAGACTTCAGTTGGTGGTAGCACTACATCAAATAGCAAGCCGGTAATTGCTGGAAAGTTGAGTGGCCAAATCGGTTCTGGGGATAAAACTTCCATCAAACCCGCTTCTGAGCTTAAGCCAGTGAAGGAAGCAAAAATTGGTGAACTCAAGGATAAAAGTTCTTTGCCCCCAAAACCAATCCCTACTCCTTCACCAAAACCATCCATCTAAAATCTTTATTGTCTAATTAAAGGGGCCATTCTTGGCCCCTTTTTTTGCCCCCATCTTCCCCAGTATGCTATAATTTTAACATTCACTCGTTTTGAAGGGAGACCACATGCTTTGTCAAAAATGTAAAGTTCGCCCTGCCTCTGTCCATGTTACTAAAATATTAAATGGTAAAAAAACTACCAAACATCTCTGCAACCAATGTGCGGCCGAAGAAGGTTTAATTGGCGGCGGCATCACCCCTTTTGCCGGATCAAATACTGACGAATTCGGCTTCCCCGGTTTTTTTGAATTTCCGGATATTTTTGCTTCCTTATTTAAACGTCGTCCATCGGAACGATTTTACGATTATTTTTCCGAAGGTGCCCAAAAGATTCTTCAACTAGCTTCCGAGGAAGCTAAAAGATTAGGCCACGACCATGTCCGCACCGAACATCTCTTACTGGCACTAATAAAGGATGAAGGCCAAGCTTCCAAAGTTCTGCAAAGTTTGGGTGTAGACTTGGTCAATCTTTTCTCCGATATCGAATCTTTAATTGGCCATGGCGAAGGTTCTCCCGAAAAAATCGTCCTTTCTCCCCGCGCTAAAAAAGTACTGGAACTAGCTTACAACGGCGCCCGCGAACTAGGCTTCAACTATGTTGGCTCGGAACACATTTTACTGGGAGTTATCCGTGAAGGGGAAAGTATTGCTGCACAATCCCTCCACAAAAGAAAAATAACTTTCGATAAAGTAGCCAAAGAAATTGTCTCAGAAGCCGAAAAAGCCCTGGGCGGAGAAGCCGAACTCCCCGAGGAAGACCTGGGTGATTTTGAACAGCCTGAAGAAATGGAAGGCGGACCGGAAGCCATGTTTGGTTTTCCAGGGGCAATGGGATTGGGAGCTCCACCCCAAAAAGCTAAACCCGCTTTAGCCACCTTTGGCCGTGATTTAACGGCAATGGCACGTGAAGGAACTCTTGATCCGGTCATTGGTCGCGAAAAAGAAGTGGAACGCATCATTCGAATCCTTTCCCGACGCACCAAGAACAATCCCGTCCTGCTAGGTGATCCCGGCGTTGGAAAAACGGCTATCGTCGAAGGCTTAGCCGAGCGAATCATTAAAGGCGAAGTGCCAGATGTAATTAAAGATAAACAGGTTATTGCCTTGGACCTGGGCGGTATGGTGGCAGGAACAAAGTACCGCGGCGAATTTGAATCACGCGTTAAAAAAATCTTAGAAGAAATATTGGCTAAAAAGCGCAAAATCATTCTCTTTATTGATGAATTGCATACTTTAGTTGGCGCCGGTGGAGCCGAAGGGGCCATCGACGCTGGCAACATGTTAAAGCCCTCTTTGGCCCGGGGTGAATTACAGGTTATCGGCGCAACTACTATGGACGAATTCCGCAAGTATATCGAAAAAGATGCCGCTCTAGAGCGCCGTTTCCAACCGGTTTATATCAACGAGCCGACAGTGGAATTAACCATTGAAATTTTAAAAGGAATCCGGCCACTATATGAAGCTCATCATCAGGTAAAAATTCCGGATGCTGCCTTGATTGCTGCCGCTTCTTTAGCCGACCGTTATATTGCTGACCGTTTTCTGCCGGACAAAGCCATTGATGTTATGGACGAAGCCGCGGCTAAAGTTCATTTACGCACCATGTCCCCATCCAAAAATATTGCCGCTATGAAAAAAGCGCTCGAAAAGGCCTCTCTTGATAAGGAAGCTGCCCTCACGGCACAAAAATACGAAGTAGCTGCTAAACTGCGCGATAAAATTACTCATGCAGAAACCAAATTGAAAGAGATGGAGAATGCGGTTAAAAGCGGTGCTGGCCAAATAGAGGCGATGGTTTCTGAAGACGATATTGCTGAAATAGTCTCCGACTGGACAGGAATTCCGGTCGTAAAATTAACTGCGGCCGAAACCGAAAAATTGCGTCACATGGAAGAAGAATTACATAAGCGGGTCATTGGACAAGACGACGCCATCCAGGCAATCTCGCAAGCTATCCGTCGCGGACGGGCAGGATTAAAAGCCCCAGAGCGGCCGGTTGGCTCTTTTGTCTTTGCCGGACCAACTGGCGTTGGTAAAACTGAAGTGGCCCGCCGCCTAGCTGAATTTATGTTTGGGACACAGGATGCATTAATTAGAATAGACATGTCCGAATTTGGCGAAAAACACACGGTCTCCCGCCTCATCGGAGCCCCTCCCGGCTATGTGGGGTTTGAAGAAGGCGGGAAACTAACTGAAGCCGTCCGCCGCAAACCTTATTCGGTGGTACTGTTTGATGAAATCGAAAAAGCCCATCCCGATGTTTTTAATGTTTTCCTGCAGATTTTAGATGATGGCCGGCTAACTGATTCTAAAGGACACGTGGTTGATTTTAAAAATACGGTTATTATCATGACTTCTAATATCGGGCAGAGAATGATTTCTGAACAAGGGCCAATTGGTTTTATGGCCCGCGAAGACCGGGAAGCAACCTATGACAAGATGAAAGAAACCGTACTGGATGCCATGAAAAAAGAATTCCGTCCCGAATTTTTAAATCGGATTGACGAAATTATTGTTTTCCATCAATTAACCGAGCCCGAGCTCAAACAAATCGCCAGCATCCTAATTTCCGATGTGCAAAAGCAGGTTAAGAATTCAGAAATGGAATTAGAGGTTACTGATGCAGCCAAGGAAGTTATTGTAAGAGAAGGGTTTGAGCCCAAGTTTGGAGCACGCCCCTTGCGCCGTGCGGTTCAGCGATTGATCGAAAATCCACTTTCCAACAAGATTATTGATGGGGTTTTTAAACCGGGCGACAAAGTGCGCGCGGATGCTAATGGCGGCGAATTGTGTTTTGAAAAGGTTGGGTCAGTCACCAAAGTCTGTTTTCCAGCCAAACTACCACCGGAAGAAAAACCGGTTGCAGAAAAAAAGGCCGAAAAAACAACACTCAAAAAAGAACCACCTAAGAAAAAACCTGGCAAAAAATGACCGAATATCTTCCTTCCCAACTCGAACCCAAATGGCAAGCCGAATGGGATAAGAATAATGCATATCATATCCCTGATCCCCAGATCCCCCAATCCCCTGATTCCCATAAATACTATGCTCTCGTTATGTTCCCTTACCCTTCGGGCAACCTCCATATGGGCCACGTCCGCAACTATGCGATTGGCGATGTTGTAGCTCGCTTTAAAAGAATGCAGGGATTTGACGTACTTCATCCAATTGGCTGGGACTCATTCGGCATGCCGGCCGAAAATGCCGCGATTGCTCGCAACGTGCAACCAGATGAGTGGACTTCCCAGTGCATTGCCCGAATGACCGAACAGTTAAAACGACTGGGTATCAGCTACGATTGGGATCGCGAAGTTACTACCTGCAAAGAAGACTATTATAAATGGACCCAATGGCTCTTTTTAAAATTCTTCAACAAAGGTTTAGCCTATCGCAAACAAGCCACGGTCAACTGGTGCCCGACCTGTCAAACCGTTTTAGCTAATGAGCAAGCTAAAGAAGACAAATGCTGGCGCTGCGGTACCCAGGTAGACGAAAAACCCCTCGAACAATGGTTTTTAAAAATAACCCAATATGCGGATCGGCTCCTGCAAGATATCGATAAATTATCTGGCTGGCCCGAATCCGTCAAGACCATGCAGCGAAATTGGATCGGTAAGTCAGAAGGCTTAGAAATCAAGTTTAAGCTTAAAACTCCGAACACCGAACTAATTATATACACAACTCGCCCCGACACTGTTTTTGGTGTTACTTACATGGTAATGGCTCCCGAACATCCCATGGTTGACGAACTAACCAGAGGAACAGAATTTGAGACCGGCGTAAAAGCTTTTCGCGAAAAAGTAAAACACGAAACCCAAAACGAACGGGCCGAAAGCACCGGCAAAGAAGGCGCTTTCATCGGAGCTTATGCAATTAACCCAGCTAATAATGAAGAAATTCCCATCTGGATTTCCGATTATGTTTTGATGAATTATGGAACCGGCGCCGTTATGGCCGTCCCTATGCATGATGAACGGGATGCCGAATTTGCCAAAGTTCACAACCTACCGGTAAGCGACGCCCCCCTTTCCAATGAAATCGGAGCAGAGCTCGTAAAACGCGGCATTGCCAAGTGGAAGACTAATTTCAAATTGCGCGATTGGTTAATTTCTCGGCAACGTTATTGGGGAGCTCCGATTCCAATTGTTTATTGTGATAAATGCGGGACGGTTCCAGTTCCCGAAAAAGACCTACCGGTTAGATTGCCGAAAAATATAAAGTTTACCGGTACCGGCGGATCGCCCATCAAACAAGCTCTGGATTTTGTAAACACTACCTGCCCCAAGTGCGGCGGACCGGCCAAACGCGAAACCGACACAATGGATACTTTTATTTGTTCTTCCTGGTATTTTTACCGCTATTGCGATGCTAAAAATGCTTCTGCTCCCTTTGCCAAAGACAAAGTTGACCATTGGATGCCGGTCGACCAATACATTGGCGGAATCGAACACGCCATTTTGCATTTACTCTATTCTCGCTTTTTCGCCAAAGTGCTGAAAGACGAAGGTTTAATTAGCACAGACGAACCTTTTACTAATTTATTAACCCAAGGGATGGTGGTTAAAGACGGGGCCAAAATGAGTAAGTCTAAAGGCAATGTGGTTGATCCAGACTTAATTATCGAAAAATACGGCGCTGACACAGCCCGCCTTTTTATTCTCTTCGCCGCTCCCCCCGAAAAAGAGTTGGAGTGGTCGGATAAGGGAGTAGAAGGGAGCTATCGATTCTTGAACAGAGTGTGGAGACTTGCTACAGAAAATATACAAGAAACAAGTGACAAGATACAAGAAAATACCAAATCACAAATTCAAAGATCCAAACCGCTGGAAAGAAAATTGCATCAGACCATTAAAGCAGTAACAGAAGACATCGAACGGTTTTCGTTTAATACTGCCATTGCCCGCATGATGGAATTAACCAATTATTTATACGAGATTAAAGATGATGTTTCATTCATTCATCATTCTGATTTCGTCCTTCGTCATTTGCTTATTTTACTATCTCCCTTTGCTCCCCATATGACCGAAGAACTCTGGCAAATGCTAGGAAACAAAGATAGCATCCACAAACAACCCTGGCCTAAATTTGACCCCGAATTAGTCAAAGAGGACGAAATCACAATTGTCATACAGGTTAACGGAAAACTGCGCGATTCGATTTTAGTGTCAGCCAATGCCAGCGAAGAAGAAATCAAACAAAAAGCCCTGGCCAATGAAAAAGCCAAAGCTTTCATCGATGGCAAAGAGATCGTTAAGACTATCCTCGTACCCAAGAAGCTAGTTAATATTGTGGTGAAGTAACCCTCTCAAATTGCGATCTTAGATATGCTATAATTTCCACATGACTTTTCCTTTCGGCGTAACTTACTACCCCGACCAATGGCCCAAAGATACGTGGGATAAAACTTTTGCTGAAATTAAAAAAGCTGGTTTTAATCTGGTCCGTTTTGGCGAAATGGCCTGGGATTGGATCGAACCGCAACCCGGCAAATTCCACTTCGCCGATCTAGATCATGCCATGAACCTCTGCGCCAAACACGGCATAAAAGTTCTATTGGGTATTCCTACTTCCCAAGTCCCACCCTGGTTCCACCGCAAATACAAAAATAGCCGACCAGTCGCTCAAGATGGCACTCTTTACCCTGATTACGGCCCCCGCCCTAACATTTGCAAAGATAATATCTACTATCGTAAACACGCCGAAAACATGGCTAAGAAATTAGTCGCTCATTATAAAAATCATCCTGCCCTTTTTATGTGGCAAGTTGATAATGAACCAGTTTATCCGCCGCTCGACCACACGACTAGTAACGATTTTTGCCACTGTGAACATTCACGCAAAGCTTTTGTAGCTTGGTCTAAGAAAAAATACGGTTCGCTCAAAAAAATAAATGAAGTTTGGGGAGCCAAATTCTGGACCAATACTTTTTCATCATTCGAAGACATTACTACCCCAAAGGCCGGCATTTGGGAAGCCGTTTCGCCCCATATTTTCCTAGATTGGTTCCGTTTCAAATCTGATAGCATCAAAGATTGGGTTTCACATCTAGCTAAAATCGTTAAACATATTGATCCGCGCCACAAAGTGGGAACCAATGGCTTTATTGGTATTTGTACCCGCGTCCCCCAACATGATCTTATCCCCGAAAATCTGGATTGGTACGGATTAGACATATATCCCACCGGCAATCACATGAAGGAAGCCGATTACGCTTTTGCCCTTGATCTCTGGCGCAGTTTTACTCGCGGTACCCGCGCCGAGTTCCACATTACTGAACTACAAGGTGGCCAAAATGTGCGTTGGGGAAACCCCGCCTATGTTGAAGGACCGGAAATGAAAAAATGGACCGAGATGGCTTTAGACCATGGAGCCAAATGTCTTCTTTTCCACGCCTGGCGCCCACCCTTCTTTGGAGCCGAAACTGGCGGGTTTGGCATTCTCCAACAAGACGGAAGTTCAACCAAACGGCTAGATGCAGTAAAAGAAATTGCCGAGAAAATAGAAGATAGAAAGTCGAAAGTAGCAAGTAGAAAATCGAAAATAGGAATCGCGTATCTACGCTCAAGTGAAGTACAATCTTACCAGGAACAAGGCCCACCTCGCGGAATCGCTGGCCAATGGGAAGCCGTTCGAACCGACATCGGCCTAATGCACACGTTGTTGTCAATCCAAGGAGCTTATCAAGCAATTTACAAAGATAAACAATCCGTTGATTTTATCTTTGAGCGCGATTTGGAGAGCGGCAATCTCCCCTGCAAGATTTTACTTTTACCGAATGCCTATTTACTTTCGCGCAAACAATTTGGCCATTTAAAAAAATGGTTAGAAGCTGGCGGAGTTTTAATCACCGATGCTCGCTTTGGTTTAAAAGACGAAAACGGTCATCTCTATGAAAATCCTTTACTAGAAGATTTGTTGGACGTTAAATACGAACATACCGCTCCAATTCCAGAAGGATTTTATGATCAGATTATTGGGAAGCCAAAAAAACTACAAATTATCAGCAGAAAGCTGGGTCAAGGGAAAGTCCATTATGCCAATTTCAGTTTGTTTTTGGAATTAAAAAAGGGCACTCCAAAGTGGCTAAAGGCCATCAAGCCGCTTATTAAATAATTAAAATTCCCAATGAATCCCGGCAGATAAATTGTTGATAAAAGTATTTGTATTTAGCCCAAAGCTATACCCACCATTCACGTTCAAGCCTTTTGACAGATAATATCGAGCCCCAATTTGTATAAAAGCTGGGTTGGGAAAATAAACCGTATTATTGGCAACACATTCGGCCACGATATCTCCTTTTTCTCCCCATGCCGGATACTCCGCCGCAGCCGTATAAGCAAAATAATCATCGTATTGGAGACCGGCATTCACACCAACATTGACATAAGCAACATTAAAATGAGTTTTAGTTATTCCAAACATTTTTGAATAGATAAGCATCAGCCAAGCATCGTCATCGCCACTGCCCAGTCCTTGATTTATATTGCCGTTTTTAAATTTATAATCTATTCTAGCGGTCAATCCTTCATCTTTACTAACTTGCCATAGCCGATATTTGGCATGCAAATATATGTCGTTTAAGCCCGGATTGCCAGACGTTGTATAGGGGATTTCTATCCCCAAATCAAATTTATCTGTAAAACCAATCTTATAAAATAGATCAAAGTCATTAATATGAGAAGCTTGGCCTTGCAAGCTGTCATAATCAATTTCTAACTCATGCCCGCCCGGGACAACCGTATAAAAGTCATCGGTTACGAGAGGCAGGGAAGCATAAGCTATCCCAACATAGAGGCAAAGTGACAAAGTTACCAAAAATAGCTTTTTCATCTTAGAGTTTGAGGATTAATATAACCATCTAGAATATGCCTATTTTCCCTTCAAAAGTGCTATAATGTTAACATGAACCCAACTAACAATCAAAATGGAACCACTTTTTATGGCTTAGGAATTGCTCCTAAGATTTTAGAAACTCTCGATAAGATGAAATTTAAGATCCCAACCCCAATCCAACTCAAAGCTATCCCTGTTGCTATTGAAGGCAAAGACATTATCGGCGTGGCTCAAACCGGAACCGGTAAAACTTTAGCCTTTGGAATTCCTATGCTGCAACGCTTGGCTCAAACCCCAGGCCGTGGGCTGGTATTAGTTCCTACTCGCGAACTTGCCCTACAAGTTGAAGAATCCTTAAGAAAAGTGGGAAATCCCTTGGGAATGACCACCACCGTTCTAATCGGCGGGGCTTCGATGTATAACCAAGTCAAAGAATTGCGCCGTTTCCCGCGCATTATTATTGCTACCCCTGGCAGATTAATTGATCACTTAGGCCAGCGCACCATCCGCTTGGATGATGTAAAGATTTTGGTGTTAGATGAAGCCGACCGTATGTTAGATATGGGTTTTGCTCCCCAAATTGAAAAAATCTTTCAGTTTATCAGCAAAGATCGCCAAACCATGCTCTTCTCGGCAACTATTCCCGAAAAAATTGTCAGGATTGCCTCTACCCACATGAAATTACCGGTTAGCGTTGAAATTGCCCGCTCAGGTACCGCCGCTAAAGGCATAATTCAAGAATTATTTATTGTCCAAAAAGATGATAAAAGCGCTTTGCTCATAAATTTACTGGAACAATATCGCGGCACGGTCTTAGTCTTCAGTCGCACCAAACGCGGAGCTACCCGTATCACTCGCGGTTTAAAATCAATGGGCTTATTAGCCGCCGAAATTCATTCTGACCGCTCGCTCGCTCAACGACGCGAAGCCTTAGAAGGATTTAAGACCGGAAAATATCGTATCCTAGTTGCCACTGATATTGCTGCTCGCGGAATTGACGTTGTCGGTATTGAGGTGGTCATTAATTATGATTTGCCAGACGATGCCGAAAATTATGTGCATCGTATTGGTAGAACCGGAAGAGCCGGACATGAAGGACGGGCCATTTCTATTGCCACTCCCGAACAGCGCGGAGAAGTTCAAAGCATTGAAGGATTAATGCGCATCGCTCTACCCGTTTCCAAACACCCTTCAGTTGAACCAGCTTATTTTCACCCTACTGCTACCCGCAGTTTTAAACCACGTGGCAGTTTTGGTCGACCCCGTCGCCGTTATTAACAGAAGGGGGTCCGAGCTATTCATGAAAACCCTTAAACTGCTAGTATTATTGTCCGCCATATTTATGCTATCACTTTCCCCAGCGTATGCCAGTGGGAATGCTCCAGGAAGCCAACCTGCCGCCGAAAATAATAAAATTCCACTTGGGCCAGATCATTATTATATTTACCAATTCAACCAAAAACCAATCTTGGGGACTAACATATTAAAGGTTCAAATATTTAACAAGAAGAGTAATAAATCTGCCAACTTCAAAGTTTTCGGTTCAACCAGTATGCCTTCAATGGGAAGCGCGCATAATTCAGGCCAACAGGCTTTTAAACTGAGCAAGAAAAATGATTATCTCCTACCGATCGATATGGTGATGCTGGGGGATTGGGAAATTTCGCTTGTCTTCTACAAGGGAAAAACAGAATATGCCCGCACTAAGATCATTGTCAACCTTTAATCACCGGAAAGGAACACTCTGGCTGGTGGGACTTTGGTTGTTAATCCTTGCTCCTTTCTGTCTTGCCAATAGTTCACTTTTGTTCAAAGAAGCTCAACTTGTTTTGGGGCCAGAACTCGGCCCAAATATGTCGATGCAGCAAACTGGCATCGGGATTGACTACCTCCAACGGCTCTCGGACGATTTCGGCGACCGCGCCTTGCTCGCTTTCCAGGGTCGCCTCAACTGGAACAGCCCAGACAATAGAACTGTGTTTGATCTTTACAATACCTATATTAAATTAAAGAACCCTTTCGCCGACTGGTGGATCGGACATTCCCGAATCGCTTATGGATTGAATTTTTATTTTGACAGCCATGCGCTCCTCCTCGCTCCCCTCAGTATGACCGATTTCGGTTTTGAAAATGATTGGGGAACAGGGCTGACACATGATACCGACTGGGGTACGATCGCTATCTCGGCTTCCTTAGGGAGTGGAATGCCCTTGCAAGCAGAAGGAAACCACCTAACCAGTGGAAGAATCTCCTATGGCTTGCTTAATCGGAATAATTTTAACTTAGGAATTTCCCAGGCTATCGGTTCTCTCATAAATAACAATCAAGTTAACCTTCTCGGATTCGACGCAGCACTCCTTTATGAAAATTACGAACTGCGAGCAGAAAGAAGCACAGGATCAAAAGGAAATCTTCCTTATCATTCTCTTTTTGTCCGGGGCGGAATAAAACTATTGGACGAAGACCGTTTAAAAGTAGAACTTCAACGGGTTGAGCAAGATCAAGGATCAACTTTTGATCAAATTTCGTCGCTGGGTATTTCTTATCTCTTTGATGAAAATCTTACCTTCCGATTAATGGCCCAAACTGATACAATGAGTAACGACACTAAGTTTGTTTTCCAAACCTATTTTTACGCTCCCTGGCAATAAGGGAAAAAATGAAAAAGATTCTCTTGCTTTTTTTCGGTTTGACCCTTTTATTTCAAACAACTACCCTGGGAGCCGTCGGTTGTGATTTAAACGATCCCGACCGTGACGTAAAACGGTTCTTTCCACAGATGACCAATTACCGGACCGAATATTTATCTATCAAGACACTTGGCGGGGAGAATTTATACCTACTCATTCAGCAAAGGTACGGCGATAAATTTAAGGGACTCTACGAAACAATCGATGTGCCTTATACTGTCTATACTGTCCTTAAAGGAAAAGAGATCATCGGCTATATTCACGGGGTTAACCAAAAAGGGAAGTATGGTGGGCTTCAGGTATTTTTAGTATTCGACCCGCGCGGCACAATTATTCGGCA
Source organism: Candidatus Margulisiibacteriota bacterium (assembly GCA_041658745.1). Classification (GTDB taxonomy): domain Bacteria; phylum Margulisbacteria; class WOR-1; order O2-12-FULL-45-9; family O2-12-FULL-45-9; genus JASEHX01. The sequence continues at coordinate 92,402 of JBAZZP010000007.1, forward strand.
ATATTTCCAGAAAATGACCGCTTCATATGCCGGAAAGTTCCGGTCCGATTCTTTTAGTTCCCAATTCATCGGTTTAAAATTAGCTGATTTTATTAAATATGATGTCGTTACCGGAAAATTTCCACCGAAAGTAAAAAACCCGGTTCCCGAGGGAGAAGATGATTTCAAAGCCGCTCTGCGCGGTGCTAAAAAGAATTTGATCTTGATGGATATCTTCGTTTTTAATCGTCAGGGGAGGGAAAAATGATCAATATTTACCAGGTTGCTTATAAAAATCTATTGCGCAAAAAAACCAGGAGCATGCTAACTGTTCTCGGCATTGCCCTTTCCGCCTGGGTACTAGTTAGCCTTTTCGGTTTCAACAACGGCTACGAACAATCGCTCAACCATGACATTGATAATCTTGGTTATCAGTTGCTTGTAACCGCCAAGGGCTGCCCTTATGAAGCAGCCACTCTAATGCTCAAAGGCGGAACTGGACTGCGTTATTTGAAGGAAGAATTAATCACGGAGATCAATAAAAATCAGGAAGTGGAAAAAATCACTCCCATGCTAATGCAAGTGGTTCTTGACCCAAACAAAGGCGAAAGCGGCGGACTAACCGCATATCTTGGAATCGATGCTGCCACCTACCCCGGCATGAAAACATTTTTAAAGTTCCAAGCAGGTAACTGGTTTACTCCAAGCGCCAGCAATGAAGTGGTCATGGGCTACGAAGCCGCCGAGCTCGAACAACGAGAAGTTGGCGATATTTATCTCATCCCCGAAAAAAACCTGGAGCTTAAAGTTGTTGGTGTTCTCAAGAGAACCGGCACGCAGGATGACGGAACAATCTTTGTTCCAATCAAAACTCTCCAACAAGTTTTTGGAAAAACCGGCCAAGTTACCGGTCTCGGAATAAAAGTTTCCAAAAACGCAGACCTTGTCCGCTTTGAGGATAAAATGTATAACCTCCCCGATGTCCAGGTAGTCTCCATGGTTCAAGTAAAACAAACGATTCTCAATCTGGTCGGTACAGCTAAAGTTATGGTTCTGTCAATCGCTATCATCGCAATCGTTATTGCTTTGCTTGGCGTAATCAACACCGTGTTAATGTCGGTCTTTGAGCGCTACCAGGAGATCGGTATTTTAAAAAGTATCGGAGCTATGCCGTTGGATATCTTTAAGATGGTCTGGACAGAAACTCTTATCCTTTGCGCGATTGGCAGTTTGGTCGGCATTGGCCTAGCTATGATTCTCGCCCAGATCAGTGACCTGCTGATCCGTCGGATAATTCCCTATGCCCCAGCCGGTATGTTGGTACAGGTAGACTTCTCTTTGATATTATTCACCTTACTCGTCATGATAGCTATTGGACTCCTGGGAGGGATTTACCCAGCCTGGCGAGCAGCCAGCATCCGGCCGCTAGAAGCGATCCGGTCGGAGGGAGAATAAACATGGCAATTATAAAAGCAAAAGAACTAATCAAAGAATATGTCCGCGGTGCCGAAACCGTCCGCGCAATCGATAATGTTACACTGGTAGTTGAGCCCGGCGATTTTTTGGTCATCCACGGCGCTTCTGGCTCAGGCAAATCCACCCTTCTCAACTTGCTTGGCTGTTTGGACAATCCGGACTTTGGAGAGATCAGCATAAACGATCAAGCCATCTTTAAAAAAGGCACAAAGCTCTCTGAAAGTGTCTTGACAAAGATCCGCCGCGAAAATTTCGGTTATATTTTCCAAAAATTCTATCTGATCCCTACCCTTACTGTCTTCGAAAATGTTGTCCTGCCGGGAGTATTTTATTGCAAGGATTGCAGAGAAAAAGTTATAGAGCGATCCAAGCAATTATTGTCTGATCTGGGACTCAGCAAACGCCAGGACCATTTTCCCGGAGAGATCTCGGGCGGAGAAATGCAAAGAGTCGGAATCGCCAGGGCATTGGTCAATAATCCCGCTCTCTTATTAGCTGACGAACCCACCGGCAATCTCGATAGCAAACGCTCTAACGAAATCGGGGAGATACTGACCAAGCTAAACCGCGAGGCTGGCAAAACAATCATTATGGTAACCCACAATCAGGACTTGGCTAAATTAGCTTCGCGCAAGATCGAGCTTAGCGATGGAAAGATTATTTAAACAAAGGCTTGAGATCAATCTCGGTCCAATCTTGCAAACCGCTAACTCTTAGCCAAAGCGTTAAATCTCTGGGCACCGCAACAATTGAATAATAGGTCTTAAAGTCCCCTTTGGCCGGAAAAGTCGGGCCGCCTTGTGGGATATCGGTCGAAAAAATGTTCATCATCCGATTAGCATCAATTTTCCCCCGGTATTTTTTGCCCATGGCCAGTAAATTATTAGTTCTTTCCTTAGTAAACCCACCAAACTTACCATCCGGGATAGCAGAGATAGAACGCCAAGTCGGATCGGTAAAATTATTGGCCGAAGCAACCAGCCCTTTGCTATCATCCACCCGTCTCCTATAATCCGCTGTTCCCCATTCAAAACAAGCTCCCTGTTTTGCATCTGCAGTGTTAATTAACAAGCCTCCCTGTGCCCTTACAGCATCAAAGAAAGCATCCACATTTTGCATCGAAGTTGAGTCAAGGAGCATAGACATGAGGGAAGAATTGGAATTGAGACGATTTTGGGCTTGGGTCGGATCACACATTGCTCCGTTTTGCAGGTCATAAAATACACCGGACTGATTGATGCCCGACTGCCACATCACCTGACCAATATAATTGATATCTGCCACGCTCTGCCCGGAACCAGTGGGATTAAAAACCGTTACTGTCATAAATTTCTGGTAAGGCTCAAGGGCTTTGGTTCCAAGGTCCCAATTGCGACCGACAACGGTTGAACCATCTTTGCTATATTTATCCCAAGCAATCATGCCGGAACAGGCTCCACCGGAAAATAAAACTACGCCAACCCCTTGCGAAGCGATGACTTGTTTATCGGCACCAATTCCGGAAGTTTCTCCCATTCCCCGCACCAACTCTCTAACGTAAAATGGATTATTCTCTAAGCTGATTTTTAGCATACCGAGCAGTTCTTTATATTTTTGTGGACTAGTATTGATCCCGGCTTGTTTTGCTACCATGGTATAAAATTCTTTAAATTCATTTTGCATCAATCCGCCATACTGCCGCCCCATCGTATGGAAGTCGCCTTTCAACACCACAACGTTGATTTTCCCCGCGTGGTATAACTTTCCGCCTTCATACTCGCGGATCAACTTTAATTCATCAGCCAGCACCACGGTGGCTAGCAAAGAAAGAGCCAACAATAAACCAAATACTTTTTTCATAAATCCTCCTTTAAACTTAGGTGATTATAACACAAACCATAAAAAGGATTATGCAAGCAAAGGAGTAGATCATAAACACATTGACAATCGCCTACTTTTTATCTAAGATTCGTCTATGAAAAAAATATTATTGGCGCTTGTTCTCATCGCACTGACCGCCCCCCTCACCTTTGCCTGCACCGACTTTCAAGTAAAAGCCAAAGATGGCACAGTAGTCGTTGGCCGGTCGATGGAATTTCCGCTCGACCTAAAATCTAAGGTCTATGTCGTCCCCCGCGGCCAGCAAATTTATATTGTAAATAGCAAAGGGGTCAAAGGCATAAACTGGACTGCAAAATATGGCTATATTGGCGTTAATGCCTTTAACCTCCCCAACAGCTTTGTTGAAGGGCTAAACGAAAAGGGTTTGGCAGTCGAAGGTTTAATGTTTGACGGAGCAGTTTACCAGCCCATAGTAGCCAACAAATATGTGACGCTCGACAAATTGGTCGCCTGGCTGATGGGCAATTTTAAAAGCGTTGCTGAAGTAAAACAAGGGATAAAAGATGTCTCCATCACCGCTTCCGAGGTCAAAGAACTTAAGAAGATGGGAATGCACCTAGCCATCCATGATGCCAGCGGTAATAATCTGGTCATCGAATTTATCGGCGGCCAAAGAAAAGTTTACGATAACCCGCTGGGGGTAATGACCAATCGTCCCGAATTTCCCTTTCAACTAACTAACCTGCGCAATTATATTAATCTCACTCCCAACGACAAAACTCCGCTTAAGATTAACGGAGTTAAAATCGAACCCACCGGCGTTGGCAGCGGCATGCTGGGATTACCCGGCGATTGGACCCCATCTTCCCGCTTTGTAAAAGTAGCCCTGTGCGTCAACGCGGCACTGCAGCCAAAGAATTCTAAAGAAGCTGTTATTTTGGCGGAACACATCCTCAATGTAGTTGATATTCCCAAAGGCGTCATAAAAGAACATCCCGCCCCCTTTGTTACCCTTTTTGGTAACGCTGAGTGGGTCTTAATCAAAGATTTGACCAATCAAATTCTATATTTTAAGACTTACGATAATACCGATTGGAAATCAGTTGACATCAAGAAATTTAATTTGGCAGCTGGAGCCGCCAGCAAATCGATCTCCATTGACAGCCAACATTTTGCCGATACTGATGTGAGCAGAAAGTTAAAATAAAGTTATTTTCGATGAATTGTGCGCCGAAATTCCTTTGCTGGTCCAGCAAAAAGACCTCCACAATGCAATTAGAAGGCTTCGGCGGTTGAATAGCCAAGAATATTTTTTGCGGCCCAACCTGCCTGAATTAGACAGAGCAATTCACCGACTACATCATCTTCATTTACAACAGAGGCAAAAATAACCACCGTGACATCCTGGCTAGGATCAGAATAAACAGAGGTCAAATAACCGCCATGTTGCCCATTGTGACCATACCCCAGCCCAGAAACTTTGGCTATCCCTAGGCCATAACCATTAGCATTGGCCGCTTCGGAGGTCATTAGAAAAATCGTATCCGCTGATAGCCCGGCCTGCCCATTGATCAGTCGCTTTATCCAGTTTGTTAGATTGACTGGGGTAGTGATTATATTTCCCTCCGCAACATTCATCGACATGTTGTCCCGGGTCGCTTCGGTCAATGCTTGATTCTCATATTTATATCCTACAACATAGGGAGACGGGGGATAAACATACTCGCCAAGATAAGGAAAGGTAGTTTCAGTCAGATTATTAGTAACGACAAAATTCTCATTTACAAATTGGTCATAGCGCTGCCCCGAAACCCTCTCAATAATCTTACCAAGAATATTATAACCAGTATTACTATAGTGGTATCCGGCGTCAGGGAGAAAGTAGCTCAAATTACATGTGGCATCGACACTAACCAATTCATCATAAGTAAAAAGATGCTCCATTCCATAAGTGGCGAAAACATATAAAGGATAACACTGCCCAGCATAAGGAACAGCTTCGGTTGAGGGGATCAATTCATTGGTCACATCAAAAACTCCTGCACGATGCTTGAGGAGCATTTTGATAGTAATTTGGCTTTTATTGGGAATATTGTATTCATCCGTGCTTGGAACATAAGGTTCTGATGACCCAGGGATCAAGTCAGTGATGTAATCATCAATCTCCAGCTTTCCCTGCTCTGAAAGCAGCATGATCGCCGCAGAAGTAAAGGTCTTGGTTGTACTAGCAGCGCGAAAATGCGTATCTTTGGTCCCATCCGGCATATCAGTAGAAGCATAAAAATTGCCTTTGGGTGAAGTAATATATATCGCCAATCCCCCGCCAAAATTGGGTTTATCTGCTCCATAGCTTGCCCATTTATCCGTGAGCATAGTATTGAGCTCGGTTTGGTATTGGTTATTTTGCGAAATAGTGGTTCCGCAACTACTAACCAAGCCAATAAAAAATAAAACCAATCCGAGCCAAAACAACTTGTGCAGCATGGCATGAGTATAGCATCAGACAAATTGAAGAGATAGCCAATGTCCATTGCGGGAGGTTGTTAATTAGTGTTTTGCATGCTAAAATTTAACCATGAAAAAGCTAAAAAATGACGAAATTACTGAAAACATTAACTGGTTTAAAAAATTCGGCCTTTTACACAGGCTAAAACTCTCTTTTTCCCAACAAGCAGCTATCAAGATTTTGAGAGGGCTAAAAATTGAAGGCATTAGAAAATCTACCTGAGCCCTTACAATTCATTAAAGCCATCCACGATGCGGGCGTAAAACACCTCCTCATTAGGCAATATCTTGAAAAAGTAAAGAAACAGCAGCCCAAGTGAATATTCTAGCCATCGAGACTTCGTGTGACGAAACTTCTGCCGCCGTTATCAGGGATGGCTCAGAGATTTTATCCAACGTCATCTCATCCCAAATCGAATTTCATAAAAAGTATGGCGGAATCGTACCCGAAGTTGCCGCCCGCAAACACGTTGAAGTGGTTAATTTGGTAATCAAAGAAGCTTTGGAAACTGCCAAATTAACCTTTAAAGATATCAACGCCGTTGCCGTCACTTACGGGCCGGGGTTGGTGGGCTCGCTGCTCGTGGGCGTCTGCGCCGCCAAAGCAATTGCTTATGCTCTAAACATTCCGTTAATCGGCGTAAACCATTTGGAGGGACACATTTATGCCAACTTCATGAATTCCAAATCACAAGCACCAAATCCCAATCAATACCAAAATAACAATACTCAAATTCTAAATTTTCCATTTATTTCGCTCTTAGTCTCAGGGGGACATACTATGATCGTCTTAGTTAAAGATCATGGCAAATATGAAGTTCTAGGAAGAACGCGTGATGACGCAGCAGGAGAAGCTTTTGACAAAGTTGCCCGCTTTTTAGGTTTGGGTTATCCGGGAGGACCCGTAATTGATAAGTTAGCCAAAGAGGGAAATCCCAAAGCCATCGAATTTAAGCGCCCGATGATTGAAAAAGAATTTGGTTATGACTTTAGCTTTAGCGGTATAAAAACTGGGGTCGTAAATTACGTTAATAGGCAAAAGACTGCTGTAAGCTGTGAGCCGTTAGCTGACATTGTTGCTTCGTTCCAACAAGCCATCGTTGATGTCCTAGTGATAAAAACTATCCAAGCAGCCAAAGACAACAATTGTAAAACGATTACCCTGGCGGGTGGTGTTTCAGCTAATTCTCGCTTAAGAGAAGATCTGCAAAAAAAAGGACAAGAACAAGGATTAGAAGTAATTATTCCTCCGTTCATTCTGTGTACAGATAATGCCGCTATGATTGGATGCGCGGGCTATCATCGCTTAAAAAATGGCGAAACATCTAATTTTTCACTCGCCCCAACTGCTAGTTTAAGATTGTAATCTAATATAGTATAATTTAGCAATGTCCATCACTAAACACGATGTCGAACACGTCGCCAAGCTAGCAAGACTTGGCCTTTCAGAAGAAGAGAAAGAATTATTCACCAAACAACTTTCAGACATATTAGAATTTGCAGATAGCTTAAAGAAGCTCGACACAAAAGACGTGCCACCAACCTCGCATGCTGTCCCTATTAAAAACGTCCTGCGCGAAGATAAATTTATCGCTTTCAATGACCCAGAAGCGATTTTGGCGAATGGGCCAGATACGGATAAACACATGTTCCGTGTACCCAAAATAATGGAATAAAATGCATAACAAAACCGCTCACGAACTACACAGTTTATTAGTCAACAAAGAGATATCTTCAGTTGAACTGACCGAAAATATTTTTGCACGAATTGATAAAGTTGAAAGCAAAGTCCAAGCCTTTGTAAACCTCACTAAAGAAGAAGCACTAAAACAAGCCAAAGCGGCCGATGAAAGAATTAAAAACAATACTAACATTTCCCCCTTAACCGGTATCCCCATCGCCATCAAAGATAATATGTGCACCAAAGGGATTTTAACCACCTGCTCATCCAAAATATTAGCCAACTACCTTCCTCCCTACAATGCCACTATCGTTGAAAAGATTAATGCCGCCGGAGCTGTCATGCTCGGCAAAACCAATATGGACGAATTTGCTATGGGGTCTTCCACCGAAAACTCGGCGATGCACCCAACCCTAAATCCTTGGAATATTGGAACTGTCCCGGGAGGATCTTCGGGTGGATCAGCGGCAGCTGTAGCTGCTGGCGAAGCTCCACTTGCTACCGGATCAGACACGGGGGGATCGATCCGCCAACCCGCCTCTTTTTGTGGTGTGGTCGGATTAAAGCCAACTTACGGGCGAGTTTCGCGTTACGGACTTGTGGCTTTTGCCTCTTCTCTCGATCAAATTGGACCGCTAACCAAAGATGTTACCGATTCAGCCATATTATTAAATATTATCTCTGGCCATGATCCCAAAGATTCTACTTCGGCCAACCAGCCCGTGCCTGATTTTACAAAATCCTTAATCGATGATGTAAAAGGGATGAAAATCGGCTATATCAAAGAATTACTGGGCCAGGGAATTGATCCAGCTGTCAAAGATGCAGTTTCAGCCGCTATGAAAAAATACGAAGAGTTGGGAGCTAAACTAATTGAGGTTTCTATGCCCAGCTTTGAATACGCTGTAGCCACTTATTACTTAATTGCTCCCGCCGAAGCCAGCTCAAACCTAGCACGCTTTGACGGTGTCAAATTTGGACATAGAAGCAAAGAGACAAAGGATCTCCTCTCCATGTACAACAACACCCGCCGCGAAGGCTTTGGCAATGAAGTAAAAAGACGAATCATGATTGGAACTTATGCCCTTTCTGCCGGCTATTACGATGCCTATTATTTAAAGGCCCTTAAAGTTAGAACATTAATTAAACGTGATTTTGAAAAAGCTTTTGAAAAATGCTCAGTATTAATTTCGCCAACCGCTCCTTCAGTTGCTTTTAAAATTGGCGAAAAATCCGCCGATCCGCTTTCTATGTATTTATCCGATATCGCTACAATTCCGGTAAATCTCGCTGGGCTCCCTGCCATTTCCCTGCCCTGTGGCTTTGCAAATAATTTACCAGTTGGTTTGCAAATCATTGGCCAAGCCTATGACGAATCTAGCCTGTTGCAAGCCGCGTTCACCTATGAACAAAATACCGATTGGCATATAATGAAGGCGACAGTATGAGATTAAACGTTAAAGACCTACTAACTGCCTACAGCAGACAGCTAACAGCAGTCTGTTTAGTATTAATAGCTTTCTGCTTAACCTCACCAGCCTACGCAGAGTACGGCCCTGAATATTTTTCAGCTATAGAGGGCGAGGTATCCGGGCAGGCTGCTCCGGGCGTGCAGTCCGTATTAGTAAATGGCAAAGCAGTTAAAATTAAAAGCAACTACTCATTCTCCGCCAATGTGAGTCTGGCAGAAGGCCAAAAATATCTAATCATTGAAACTCACTATAAAAATATTGGTTTTATAAAAAAGTTTTTAGTGGTGCGGCAACCGGGCATGGCAAAGAGCTTTAAAATTGTGGTTCCCAAAAGTGATTTTAAGAAGTTAGCTGCTCCCAAAAAGTACAAAGCAACCATTAAGCGCATCAAGAAGATATTAAGAAAGAAAAAATTGCCAATAACCAGAAAGAAAATAATTAAAAAACAAAAATACGATGGCTCAGACTTTCAGTTTGTGATTGAGCTCGAAAAGAACACCTTTTTTGCGGTTAGAAAAGTTAAAAACAAGTATTTTGCCCTAATATATTTAAAAGATACTTACAATTGGATCCCACTTTATCAAATATCTCGCAGGGAGTTCCGCGATCTGCTTAGGGAAAACAAATTGCCGGCAGATTGGGCTAAATAATATGACAAAATACGAGACAATAATAGGCCTTGAAATACATGCTCAACTTTTAACCGAGAGCAAAATGTTCTGCTCCTGCTCTAATAAGTTTGGGGATGAACCCAACTCTAATATTTGCCCGATTTGCACCGGACAGCCAGGTTCACTGCCAGTCGTCAACAAAAAAGCTTTTGAATTGGCCATGAAAACCGCCATTGCGCTAAATTGCAAAATTGAGCCTTACTCGATTTTTGCCCGCAAACATTATTTTTACCCCGACCTGCCTAAAGATTACCAGATTTCGCAATACGAAGAACCGCTGGCCACCGGCGGCTATTTAGACATCGAAGTTGACGGCCAAACCAAGAGGATTGGTATTACCCGTATCCATCTCGAAGAAGATGCCGGTAAGTTAGTCCATGTGGGAGCTGATCGGATTATGGGTTCTGAAGAATCGCTAGCAGATTACAACCGCACCGGAACACCACTCATGGAAATAGTTTCTGAACCCGATATTCGCACCCCGCAAGAAGCTTCGGCTTTTATGACCAAGCTGGCCAATTTACTGCAATACATTGAGGTCTGTGATGCCAAATTAGAGGAAGGTTCCCTGCGCTGCGATGCTAATATTTCAATCCGCCCCATAGGCCAAAAAGAATTTGGCACAAAGACTGAAGTTAAAAATTTAAACTCATTTAAATCGGTTGAAAAGGCTCTAATGGCTGAAGAAATAAGGCATAACGAAGTAATTGCTGAAGGCGGAAAGATTATTCAGGAAACTCGCTTTTTTGACGATACCACTGACACCACTTCTGGCATGCGTGGCAAAGAATACGCCCACGATTATCGTTATTTCCCCGATCCAGATCTGGTCAATATTGAACCCGACAAAGAATGGATTGAGACTATCCGTAAAAGTTTGGGGGAATTGCCTGACACAAGAATTGAGCGTTTTGTAAAAGATTTTGGATTAAGCCCTAGCGATGCCCAGCTACTGATTAGCTCCAAAGAAACCGCTAATTATTTCGAAGAATGTGTTAAGTTACATAATAATCCAAGAGCGATTGCCAACTGGATATTGGGCGATATTCAAGCCTATTTAAACACCAACCATCTTTCCATCCAACAATCCGCCTTCCTTCCCTCCCAATTGTCCGAATTAGTGAGGTTAATTGATGACGGAACGATCAGCGGCAAAATTGCCAAGACCGTTATTGCCGATGCTCTCAAATCAGGCAAACCAATCAAAGATATCATCGCCGCTTCCGGCATGACCCAGATTAGCAATGAAGGGGAAATATTAAATATCGTACGGGAAGTTATCAAAAATAATCCCGGGCCGCATCAGCAGTATAAAGAAGGCAAGAAATCTACCATTACTTTCTTTGTGGGACAGGTTATGAAGCTATCTAAAGGCAGAGCCAATCCGGCTTTAGCCAACAAATTGTTAGCCGAAGAATTGGAAAAGTAAACGTGGATTCCATCGCCTACCCTATCGGCAACAGTCTTTATCTCAATATTACCAACCGCTGCTCAAACCACTGCAGCTTTTGCATTCGTTATAAATCAAAACTCTTCAACCAAAAACACCCACTTTGGCTAGAACACGAACCAAGCACCGAAGAGGTTATCGCCGCAATTGGCGACCCAAGCAAGTATGACGAAATTGTTTTCTGCGGCTACGGTGAACCACTGATTCGGTTAGATGTAGTTAAAGAAGTTGCAAAACGCCTCCACTCCCAACTCCCAACTCCCAGCTCCAAACTAAAACTTCGCGTAAACACCAACGGCCAAGCCAATCTATTTTGGGGAAAGAATATATTACCGGAGCTAAAAGGCTTAATCGACAAAATCGTCATTTCCCTGGATGCCCAAAATGCGGAAGTTTATCAGAGTATCTGCCGATCAGATTATGGAGAAAAGGCCTATCCGGCAGTGACTGAATTTATCAAAGAAGCCAAAAAGTATATCCCCCAAGTTGAAGCCAGCGTAGTTGAGCTCCCCGAAGTGGACATAGAGGCCTGTCGCAAAATCGCTGCCGAGCTTGGAGTTGTTTTCAGAGTAAGACCCTATTATGAAGAAGAATATAAAAAATAGGCTCGCCTTAATTGCCAGCGTATTGCTAATATTTTGTTCGGTCTGCGAAGCAAAACTATCTCCAGCAAAACTCGCAATTATGCAGCAAAAAACCCAAAAAGTTACAGCTCCCTTTGGCAAAAAAGTAGGAGTCTATTTTATTGACCTTAAAACCGGCCAATCATTCAGCATAAATGGGGAAAACAAATTCCCTACCGCCTCAGTTGGTAAAGTCCCAGTGATGGCCACCGTTTACCATTTGGCCGAGTTAAAAGAGCTCTCCCTTGAAAAAAAGATTCCTCTCAAACAAAAAGACAAATTGGGGGGATCCGGGGTGCTGCAATGGTTAACCGCTAACAAAGAATATACTGTCTGGAACTATACCCGCATGATGATATCACTCTCCGATAATACTGCCACCAAAATCTTGTGCGATAATATTGGTTTAGATAAAATCAACCAATACATGGCTTTATTAGGGCTAACCGATACGCGCATTGTCGACAATACTATGTTGAAAGAATACCCCGAGTTAACAATTAACATCACTACTCCAAAAGATATGGCGATGCTGGTCCAGTATATTAAAGAAGCTAGCCATTTTTCCAAAGATTCTTCCCAGCAAATGCTAAGCTTTATGCATAATCAACGCTATCGTTGGGGCATCTGGCGGGGAGTTCCAAAGGGAGTACAGGTGGCTGATAAAACCGGCAACTTGGACGGTGTGCTCAACGATGTTGGGGTAGTTTATTCTCCCGCCGGCAACTATGTAGTATCAATTTTTACCAATCAAATGCCAAAGAAGCGGGTGGCTCGCAAGCTGGTTAATGAGATATCTAAGACAATCTACAATTGTTACCAGTCAAACATTTAAATCTTGCTATGTTGAAACATTAAGCTTTTGATCTGCGGCAAGGCAGCAGTCGCAGCCTTTTCTCCCGCTTCGACAATTTCTTTTGCCAAGTGATAGTCTTTCCAATGGTACCCTCCGATTTCGGGTAAAATAGTCAGATCCGCTTTGCGGCATTCCGTTTCCGCCAAATGATAACTGCTAATCGCTCTTGAATGCATGATGGTATCAATAAGATTGGGCAGTAAAAGTGGAGAAGAAGGTTTTGCTTTACTATTTATTCCATTCACAACCGGCGGGACACTCACGTTAACCGCAATCACCTTATCTGCTCCCCCACGAAACAATATTTCAGCCGGCACGGGAGCCACCGTTGCCCCATCAATTAATAAGCGCCCTTCATGCCTAACTGGCGAAAATAAACCAGGGATTGAAATGCTGGCCCTTAAGGCATGCAAAATACTCCCTTTATCAAAAACATAAGTTTCTCCACTTATGATATCCGTAGAGACGACTAAGAATTTAATTGGTAATTCTTCAAACATTATATTGCCAACCACTGATTTAATTAGATTAATAATCCTATTTCCACTGATAAAGCCTGAATAGGGAATGGTTAAATCAAGCATAGAAAAAATGCGCAGTTTACTCATCCCCCCAACCGTTTTTTCCATCCGTTCAAGTGATCGACCAGCCACAAAAGGAGCAGCATATAATGCCCCTCCTGAAGTTCCCGCTACAATATCAATTGGGATATTTTCTCGTTGAAGGACCTTTAACACCCCAATATGAGCTAGCCCATGTGCCATTCCCGAAGAAAGCGCTAAACCTAGCCGCATATGTAAAATGGAACGAGCCAACCGAAAAATTGCTTTACTGATCGGGGCATTGTGATAACCAATTACAAAAGGAATCCCACTTAGTGAAGCTGCACTTGCAATTTCAGCATCATAGGGCAAAATAAAATCACAAAAACGGGGTAATGCTTTTACAATCCCATGTGTTTCCGGAAATATTCCCGACCATATTTTTGCTTCAAGCGAAGGATAAACACCTTTAATCGCCTCCAGCATTTTTTCACCATTCTTCAAACAGCTTGCCGAATCTTTGGTCAAGATAACAACATCGTCGGATTCCACAAAGAAGAGACGCAAATCGTTAAATGGGAAATCAGAAGGAATATCTACTACAATATAATCATAAATTAACTTGAGCTGCTTAAACATGCGAACAATCGCCGTTTTATTTTCTAGAATTTGATCCCCTTCTCTTGCAAAAGCCAAAAAATCAAATCCACCTGAGTGACAAATGGTATGTTTTTGTAAGTCGCTAAGGATAAACTCATTTCTTTCTTTGAGCAAATCCGTAACCGTTAGAGAAGATTCACTTTTTAAAATCGAGGTGCAGCTTCCATTACAAAAACACAGATCAAGCACCAAAGTTCTTTTTCCGCTAATTTTATGCATACAGGCGGCCAAATTAACGGCTAAGACACTCTTCCCACATTTACTGTCGGCAGATAAAATTAAGACTGTCCGGCAACTATCTTCGTCAATAGTTTTAAAAATCCCTTCCGCCGTTTGATGCAGTTTTTTCCCTAAGTTGCGGGAAAAGTTAATTAATACTTTGGGGTGCTTCTGCCCGATTTCTTCAAATAATTCCCGTTTTACCATCAAAAGAACGCCATCGGAAATGGCTTTGATAGTTGCACTGTGAGGATCGCCACTAAAAAGAGAAGCTTCGCCAAAAATATTTAAAGGGGAGAGAGAACCAATAATCCGTCCGCTTAAAATCATATTCAAATGGCCGGAAGCGACAATATATAGGATTTGTTGGCTAGATTTTTCTTGTTCGCAGATAATGTCATCCTTGGCAAACGGCTTTACTTCCATTTTTTCAAGATAGGAGCGAAGCTCATCTAAGGCAATGGAGGAAAAGAGCGGCATCTTGCGTAGGAGTAAGAGGTTGTCCATTACGGGATATGATATATGAGAAAAAACGGGAAGTAAAGGGGAGCGAAATTAGACAAGAGATAGAACATAAATATTTTATGTTTGAATATCCCTCAAAATCGCTAACGGACGATATTGGCTATCATTAATTATCAAGCTACCAATTCTCATTTGAGCTGATTCATCCTCCGCTTTTGCAGCTTCAGCAAGCATTTGCTCTAACACCCTTCTCTTTGCCCAGCGTTCGTCCCAACAAATATCTACTCCTATTTCTTCTTCTAAGTTTTCTATTGAGTCACCCAGAATTCTGGTACCGCTTTTTGTCTTGCCAATCCTAATCTTAAATTGACGGGTTGGGAACAAATCAGCAATTGAAAGAGGAGAAAAATATGCACTGATAATATCTTCATCAGCGAGATCTTCCCGTAAGTAGCTTATGATTGCCCTATTCATTTCATCTGTTTGCCTTCCTAAATATGGTTCACTACATTGAAAGATTGTTTCATCAGAGCACAATATCCCAGTTGCTCTTTGGTCCTTATCACAATCGGCTTGCCCCTCTAATCGTTGGGCGCGATTGACCGTATCCCCTATCGCCGAAAATTCACTTCTTGCTTTAGAATCAAATACGCCAACAGTTACATCTCCGGAGTAAATACCAATACGCATACCAAATGACAAATCTAATTGATCAAATAAATCACCCCATTCAGTCTCGGCCATGAAGCGGCGGGCTTCCCTCTGCATCATAATAGCCGCGTTCACGGCAGATTCTTGATGGTCGTCGGGATTAAGTGGAGTTCCCCAAAGGAATAAAACCCCATCACCAATATATTTATCAAGAATTCCATTATATCTTTTTGCAATTCCTCCCATATAATCGCGATATTGGGTAAAAAAATCACCTAATCTGGCTGCCCCTCCAGCTTTTCCAAACCTATGATCAAAAGCTCTACTAATCCCAGTTGAATCAATAATATCAGTAAACATAACCGTACAAACTGCGGGTTGAGGACGGATCTTTGAATCATCTCCAGAGATTGTAGCCTGCTCAATTGCCCTGGCAACTCTTTCATCCATATGCCCGCCTAGAGCGGTTCTAAGCTGTGAAGCCAAACGGTCAGCTCTTTCTCTTTCAATCCTTAATTCATCCGATAAAACCCTGGCCCGCATAATTAAGCCAATTAAACGCGAATACATAGTAAATACGTCCATTATGCGGAGCATCTCATCCTTTTCCATATCATCAGGCAATTTTACCGCACACAGCATGGCTCCATCGGCATTGGGCGCCACCATAAAACTTTGTACACTAAGAGCCCTCACCATATTTGGATTTGGGTGAACTTCTCTTCCAGAAATCATTTCTTGGGCAGTTGCAATCCCGGTTTCCAAATATATTTCGGTATCAATGGCCAACATCGGTTTTCCAGTTAGAATACACTCTGCTACCAGCGAAGATTGCCCTTTTATCCGTTCGGATACATTTTCATCCACAAATCGAAGTCCATCTTCAAGCACTTCACGATCGGCTCCAACGACAGCGGCCCCAGATTGTTCACCAACTTCGCTAATCAGTTGAGAATTACCTGTTGTGGGAGACTGCTCAAATTCAACTAATCTCGGAGGATCCCCTCCCATTACAAGATCTACTTCCATTTTACCCTTTAACTTAATTCCTTGTAATTTTGCCAATAGGCCATAAATTCCTCTCCCGCCCCAGCCAACCGCTTTTGCCTTTTTATCTTCCGGAAAAGAACGATAGGTCATAAAATTAATTGCAAAGGGTACTGCTTTGCAAAATTCCTCCCCGGCATAGTTTGCTAACTCCCTAATACTTACTTCAGGATCAGCAGCTTTTCCTAAACAATGCCCCACTGCCGCCAAAACCCCCTGCATGTATTGCAATTTGCGATCTAGTCCTCGATCAGCCTCAATACGAGCATCCCTATCTCTCAGGGCTTCATAAGTAGTTCGATCTAATGTCTGGCGTAACGCCAATTTGAGTTCCCCTAAAGCTCCCCCATTAATTGCTCTCGCATCCAAAAATGCTTGTACCGCTAACATTACCTCAGAAAATTGGTGATCAATAATTTGTGTTTGACGCTCGGCTTCTTCTGCTTTTCTATCTACTGGGACGCTTGGCTCGATTGCCAACTCAAACAAATCTACCCGCCTTTGATCTGCCCATAATTTAAATGCGTTAGCGGTTGGTTCACTAAACATTGAAACAATAAAACCCCAGCACCAACTAGTTTGAACCCAATGCACTGCCATCGATTCAGCCAAAATAAATAATCCATAAAATGGAATCCTATAATTTAATAAATCGGCTAGTCCATATAAAAAAGGGTGCTGACGATCAAGCATCGGCGAGCCTTCTTTATCCACCATGTCTCCGGTGTACCTAGTTGGGATTGATACCCCAAAATGGGTATTGAGTACTCTTGTAAATAGGGTTGATTGCCTTGTAAGTAGAGCGGTTCTTATCGCTCCGCGTACTAAAAATTCGTCCTTTTTGTACGAGAGCGCAGCTCCCAACATAAGCCCCATCCTTCCAAAATCTGGAGAACCGGTAACCTGAACAGCAAAACTATTTTGCAATTCGGGACAATTTACCAACCTCTTCACCGCTCTGCGGCTAATAGTGTAACAGGAAGCATGTCGGAAAGTTTCACGAGAGGCAATAATTGGCCGCAAAAGTTTTCTTCTGGCTGATTGAATTAACTCAATTGGCCGCTGTTCAAATTGCTTAAATATTCTCATGTTTACTTTTTTATTATCAAAGGCTTATAATTAAAATATGCCTATCCTTTCTATTTTCGATCACTTATATGAATAATTTCATTTTTTCATGGCTAAAACGGCTGCGACAGATCGCGCACAATCTGCTCTTTTTTAGCTTGATTGGCAAACTTCCTTATATAAAAAAGGCTCTCCAGCTCGATATTACCTCCAAGTGCAACCTGCGCTGCCAAGGCTGCTACCATTTTTCAGGGGACCATCAACCCGATATGAGCGACAAAGAAGTTTTGGCTTTTTTAGAAGATAAGGCTAAAAAAGGCTACAAAAAACTCTGGGTTTTTGGAGGGGAACCGACTTTAAGAATCAATCTTTTTGACAAGATTGACGAATGGTTTTTGGAAATACATGTTATCTCCAACGGCATAATCAAAATACCCCAAAAATTTAATTGGCGCCTTTGGATTTCTATTGATGGGCCGGAAGCAATCAATGATATTATCCGCGGGAAAGGAACCTATCAAAAAATAATTGAAAATTATGCCAATGATAAGCGGGTTGGCCTAGTTATGACAGTTAACAGTACAAACTATCAGTTTATCCCGGCCATGGTTAATTTGGTAAAAGAAATTGGTGTTCATAGCCTATCCTTCACCTTCTTTTCGCGTTGCCACAACCAAAGCAGCAACGAATCGGATTTTTCGCTGGAAGATTTGAAAAAGATAGAAGAAATCATAACCAATGAACTGAAAAACAATGCAAAATATTTAATGATTGATGCTGCAACCCTAAAAAGTGTTCTATATGGAAAAATCAGCGCTCCCAAATGGCACAATCGTTGCTATTTTGCGGATGTACTAATTGAATGTTACAATTCTTCCGGCCAATTAAAAAAATGCTGCACCGAGAATGTTATTTGTGATACCTGCCGTATCTTGCCCCCCCATCAATTTCACTGCCTTATGGCCACACATAAAGCTCCCTGGTGGCAATATGTTAGGAAATAAGCAGGCTTGCTTCTCGATTAAGATTAATTAGCGCTGCCTCGCATTTCGATAAAACAACCTCAAGCTTTTCTTCGCTTGCATCTTGAGGACTCCCAATCATAAAAACCACTCTTGCAAACGGCAGCGGGATAAAATATTTATCCCAGCGCCAAAAAAGGGTTATTTTGGGACGGGCAGCAATGGCAATCGGCAAAATCGGATTTCCGAGCTTTGCGGCAATATAAACGGCACCCGGTTTCATTTTAAAAATCGGCCCTTCCGGTCCATCCACCGCAATATTACAGTCAAATCCAGTTTGTACTTTTTTAAAGAATTCCAATGTCCCCTGTCGATCACTTTCTTTTTTGAGGCGAATAGCCTGGTAGCCCAAATACTCTGCCGCTCGCGCTAATATTTCCCCCTTAAGATGCCCGATGGTTAAAATGCACGCCTTTCGATTACGATAGGTATAGATGGGAACAAACGAGGCTTGATGCCAAAAGACAAAAACAATCTTTTTGCCTTCTTTTTCCAATTTATAATAATTTTCAGAACCAATGATAGTAACTCGCAGGGTTTTATTAATGGCAACCAGCAACCAATAAAATAATACTGCCGCTATTTCTATATAAATTTTAACTAATAATTTTAACATTTAATATTCAATGCGAAAATCAACAAACTCACCCGTCGCCGATTCACAATAGATAGATTTTTCGCGGATATAGATTTTCATGATACTTTCGATAGCCGTAAGATATTGATCTAATTCTGTTTCTTCGCCCTCCACCACTATTTCCACTTTTCCATCAAGCGTATTTTTCACCCAACCGGTTAAGTTATTTTTAATGGCTAGATCAACCGCCGTAAAGCGAAAACCAACTCCGTGGACTCTACCAGAATAGATAATATGTATTCTTTTCATCTAAACAATTGCATAAGGAGGGGATGCAGCCTCGCAATCATGGGACCAAACACCAGCGCCACGATCGACATTAATTTGATCAAAATATTCATAGCAGGTCCTGAGGTATCCTTAAATGGGTCGCCCACAGTATCACCGACAACTGCTGCATCATGGATAGGCGTCCCCTTCCCTCCCAAATAACCTTCTTCAATTAATTTCTTGGCATTGTCCCAAGCCCCACCTGCATTAGCCATCATTATTGCCAGCAATACTCCGGTACCGAGCGAACCAGCCAAAAATCCGCCTAAGGCGGTTGTTCCCAAGAATAATCCAACCACGATAGGGGCAATTACGGCCGTAATTCCCGGCAACAACATTTCCTGAATCGCCGCTTTGGTTGAGATATCGATACAGCGGTTGGTTTCTGGTTTTGCTGTCCCTTCTAGCAATCCCTTAATTTCTCTAAATTGACGACGGACTTCTTCCACCATTTTATTGGCCGCTCTTCCCACCGCCTGCATGGTCCAGGCGGCAAAAATAAAGGGCATCAAAGCGCCAATAAAAAACCCAACTACTACATTAGCGTTTAATAAATTAATCACTTGAATCCCTACGGTTTGAGTGTAGGCCGCAAAAAGAGCTAGCGCCGTTAAAGCCGCCGAACCAATCGCAAAGCCCTTGCCAATCGCCGCCGTTGTATTTCCCAGAGAATCCAAATGATCGGTAATCTTGCGAACATCCTCTGATAACCCAGCCATGGTGGCAATTCCACCCGCATTATCCGCAATTGGCCCATAGGCATCCACCGACATAATAATGCCAATCGTTCCCAACATACCCACTGCTGAAATGGCAACGCCATACAATCCGGTAAAATGATAGGCGATTAAAATGGCGGCACAGATTGATAGCACCGGAAAAACAGTGCTTTTCATTCCCAACGCTAAACCACTGATAATATTAGTTGCCGCACCGGTCTGACATGAATCGGCTAATTGTTGTACCGCTTTACCCGAGGTAAACCACTCAGAGATAAGCCCAATCGCCATCCCCACAACAATGCCGGCTAAAATTGACCAATACACTCCCAAGTTGCCTGGCAGAAGCCAATTGGTAATCCAATAAGCCGCTGCAATAAAAATGGCTCCGGCAATGTAAGTTGCCAGACGCAAAGCAATTTGCGGATTAACTTTTTGAAATAGGTTAATAAAAAGAGAGCCCACCAATGAGCTAATCGTTCCCGCTGCAATTAAAACAATTGGTAGAATCATCCAAAAAAAAGTTCGATCAGGGATTAACACCCCTAGGGCTATAGTGGCAACCACCGCACCAACATACGACTCAAACAAGTCGGCTCCCATCCCCGCCACATCGCCCACGTTATCTCCAACATTGTCGGCAATTACCGCCGGGTTGCGTGGATCATCTTCGGGTATGCGCGCTTCCACTTTACCGACGAGATCAGCTCCCACATCCGCCGACTTGGTATAAATTCCGCCACCAACCCTGGCAAACAATGCAATCGAAGAAGCTCCCATCGAAAAACCGGTTACTATAATAGCCTTGGTTTTTAAATCGGGGACAAGCAGCCAAATAACCGCTAAACCAATCACTCCCAAACTTGCCACGGCCATGCCCATCACTGTTCCGCCTTTGAAAGCAATATTTAAAGCCCGGGCAGGAAGATTTTCAGCAGCAGCCTGAGTGGTCCGAACATTGGCTCGCGTCGCTGCGTTCATTCCGATAATACCGGCAAGGATGGAAAAGAAACCACCTCCAACATAAGCCAGCGCAACTGCCAGATTTACGGCATAGGTTACCACCACAAAAACAAACAGCATAAAAACTGCAATGGTGAGATATTGTCTGCGCAGATAAATCATCGCTCCATCATGAATTAGTTTGGCTAATTCTCTCAGCTTTTCAGATTTAACTTGAATGCGTGCAATGCGCCAAAAAATATAAAAAGCGTATGAGAGCCCAAGTAATCCAACAATTAACAACCAGATATCCATTGTCTATTTCTCCTCTATTTTGCTGTCTCAGCAAAAATCCTACGGGAATTATTGAAGGATGTCAAGAATATTGCTTTTTATATAAGATTGGATTACAATTTATGTGTCCTAAATTATTAAAAGAGGTGGTTAAGATGAGTGTTCAACCAATTCCTTCTGGTTCACAGACTAGACCTGCCCAAGTTCATTTCAAATTGGGATCGAATAAATCACTCACTGGTTGTAGGGTAAAGTTTGAAGTACTTGACAAGGCAAAACCATCATTTTTACAATCAATGGAGTTAGCTGTGCCTTATAGAGCCTTTCTCCACTTAACCTCATCCGGCCTTGATCTTCAACCAGAAATTTTATCTTGGGCTGCCAATCAAGAAATAATTAGAGGTTTAGTGGCATTAAAAGGTGCAAAAGCAACTTCAAGTGGCTCCATAACGTTTACTGAGGTTACCAAAACTACAACGAGAACGGCACCCCCTACCAGGATTAATTTTGAGCTATTGCTAACTGAAGAAGGTCGGGTAGGAAGGGCATACATAGGCCCAATGGTTCCCGACAATTTACTGGCAGAAATTGTTCTTTCCGATGCTGATTTAGCAGTTGCTCAAAGAGCCGCCGCTTAGTTCGCCCTTTGCCCTCTCTGCCCTCACGGTCCCTCATGGGCCTTTTCCCATTTATGTTATAATGCCTTAATGGATGCTATATTCGAGTCAATCCTCCCCCTCGTCCAAAAACCCGCCCGCTATTTAGGGAATGAGCTAAATTCAATCCACAAAGACTGGGACAAAGCAGCAATTAAAGTTGCCCTTGGCTACCCAGACTTATACGAAATCGGCATGTCCAACCTGGGGATCCAGATTCTCTACTATATATTAAACCAGCCTGAGGATGTGTTATGCGAGCGCGTGTTTGCGCCTTGGCCTGACATGGAGGGACAGCTAACGGCTAATGGCTTACAGCTGGCTACCCTTGAGTCACAGAAACCGCTAAACCAATTTGATCTGATCGGCCTGAGTTTGGGCCACGAACTAACTTACACTAATATTATTACAATGCTAAAGCTGGGCGGGATTCCTATTCACGCCAAAGATCGGGGAGACAAAGACCCCTTAGTTATGGGTGGCGGACCCTGCACTTATAACCCCGAACCGGTGGCTGAATTTTTTGATTTTTTCGTCATCGGCGAAGCCGAAGAAGTGATTGTGGAGATAGTGGATTGTTTGAGAAAGCAGAAAGTAGAAAGCTCCTCGACTTCGCTCGGAGCAAGTAGACAATCGAAAGTAGGAGAATTGGCAAAGATTCCTGGGGTCTACGTCCCAGGACATAGTGACAAAGCAACAAAGCGTTTCATCCGCGATTTAAATTCGACCCCCTACCCCCTCTCCCCCATTGTCCCCTACATCGAAGCCATTCACGACCGTGCAGTGATTGAAATTATGCGCGGATGTCCCTGGGGCTGTAAGTTTTGCCAAGCCGGCTGGACCTCCCGTCCCGTCCGCTATAGAGACAAAGAGACAATAGAAAAGTATGCTGACGCCATTTTATGCAACACTGGCTATGATGAACTTTCGCTCGTCTCCCTTTCCAGCTCGGATCACCCCCAAATTGCGGAGATAGCTAAAACATTAGCCGGAAAATATGAAAAGGATCGAATCAATCTTAGTTTGCCATCGCTGCGCACCAATTCGTTTACTATGCAACTAGCCAAAGAAATTGCGCGAGTAAGACCTTCTGGTGTTACCCTGGCCCCAGAAGCTGGGACCCAACGCCTAAGAGATGTAATTGGCAAGAATATGAGTGAAGAACAAATTATGGAAGGTGTGCGCTGCGCTTTTTCAGAGGGCGTTAGCTCCATTAAACTCTACTTTATGATCGGTTTGCCAACCGAAACCGATGAAGACCTGCTGGGAATATGCAATTTATCCAGAGAAATATTTAATTTAGGAAAAGGCTTTTCTCGGAGATTAAATATCTCGGTCAATTTGGCGACTTTTGTTCCCAAACCCCACACTCCGCTGCAACGGGAGCGGCAAATCACCATTGCAGAAACCCTAGAGAAACAAAAAGTAATTAAAGATAATTTAAAAACCCGTGGGATCGAAGTTCGCTGGCATGCGGCCGATGCCAGTTATCTGGAAGGCATCTTTGCTCGTGGCGACAAACAACTTGCAAAGGTGATCGAAAAAGCCTGGGAGCTGGGAGCACGCTTTGACGCCTGGTCAGAAAATTTTAAATTGGATCTTTGGCTAAAAGCTTTTGCCGAATGTGGAATTGATCCAAACCAATACCTCAGACAACGCAGCCAAGAAGAATCCTTGCCCTGGGAGTTTATTAATGTTCAAAGTAAAGCTTAAATATAAAAAAGGCGAAGAAGTAAAATACATCTCACATCGTGATTTGATGCGGGTCTTCCAACGGGCCATCCGCCGCGCCAAACTACCGATTACTTTTTCACAAGGCTTTAATCCCCATATGAAGATTTCCTGGGGACAGGCCCTCAAAGTGGGCGCCATGTCTGACGCCGAACCAGCCGAACTGCAATTTGAAGCCTGGATTAATCCCAAAGAGGTCATGCAACGCCTAAACCAGGTCCTCCCCCTCGGCCTTGAAATCATTGAGGCGCATGTGATATAATATTCAAGTTATGTACGCAATTATTGAGACCGGTGGAAAACAATACAAAGTAAAACCAGGTGATACCTTTGAAGTTGAGCTCCTAGGAGCCGAAGGTGCCGTTAAGTTTGACAAGGTTTTACTAATCGCCGATGAGAGCAAATTTGAAGTCGGCACCCCTTATGTTAAAGGTGCCTCGGTTTCTGCTAAAGTCATTGCTACCGGTAAAGATGACAAAGTTACTACTTTCAAATATCGCCACAAGACCAATTATCATCGCACCATTGGACATCGCCAAAGATTTGACCGAGTAGAAATAGAGGGAATTAATCATGGCTCATAAAAAAGCTGGTGGAGCATCCAGAAACGGTAGAGACACCGAAGGCCGACGCCTCGGGGTTAAAAGATCCGGCGGGCAAGCGATTAATGCCGGTTCAATTATTGTTCGCCAACGGGGAACTCGTTTTCATCCCGGACAGAATGTTGGTATCGGCAAAGACCACACTTTATTTGCCTTGATTACCGGAACTGTTGTTTTTCAAGCCGGCCGCAAAGTCAGCGTACTTAACGCCGCCTAGAATGGTTAGCCATTACCAAACTATAGTTATCAAAGTTGGTAGTTCCTCTCTCACAAATTCACAAGGCAAACTCGATCCGGCTGCTTTTCGCCGCATTGCCACCGAAGTCGCCACATTATTAAAAGATAAAAGAAAAGTCGTCCTGGTTTCTTCTGGCGCCATTGCTTGCGGGGCTGAAAGATTAAAATTAGGAAAACCCAAAAGCATCCCCGAAAAACAAGCAGCTTCGGCCGTTGGGCAAGCTCGCTTAATCCGTCAGTACGAAAAAGCCTTTGAAAAATATGGCATTCCCGTTGCTCAAGTATTATTAACGCGGGATGAAATGCAAGAACCAGACCGTTACCTCAATGCTCGTAATTGTTTTGCTGCCCTGTTAAAAGAGAAAGTGGTCCCGATTGTTAACGAAAACGATGCCATTGCGATTGATGAAATTAAGATTGGCGATAATGATAACTTAGCCGCATTAACCGCCAAGATGATTGAAGCCGATCTGTTGGTTTTATTAACCGATGTGGATGGATTCTTCATGAAAGATAACAAGGGCGATGTTTTTCAGGCCACCGAAATTCGCGAAATTAACCAAGAAGTAGAAGAATCGGCAGGGCTATCATCTTCCCAACTCGGCACCGGGGGTATGATTACCAAAATCCAAGCCGCTAAAATTTGCAGTGATGCTGGGATTAATATGGTGATTCTAAATAGCAAAAAACGGGGATTAATTAAAAGTTTTCTAGCCGGCAAAAAAGTCGGGACGGTTTTTTCTTCCTCAAAAGCGGCCTAACCCCTTGCCCGCTTAATTGCTCGGTTCACAATCCCATCGATAATTATGGGATCAAGTAAGTATTCCAATTGAGTAGCATAGCGTTTTCCGGTTGGTGAAACATAAGCTAAAGGAGAGGCAAGCAAATTTTCATGCAAGCGTAAATAATAGGTTCTTTGATAATCTGATATAGGCTCAGCAACGTGTTGGCCATCCAATACTTTGCCCCGGGAACATGCTTATACTGCAAAATATCTTTTTCAAGAAATCCTATACAAGCAAGAAAATGCTCCGCTGGAGAATGCTCATCAAAACCAAAAAAACTACGCATTTTTTCTTTAGTTCCGTAGCTTTCTTGAAAAAAATCAAACTGTTGACAAAATTGTAACAAATAATCCTCGGCAATATAATAAGCCAAAGCAAAATGGGGGGAGCTTGGTCTCAGTCGTGCTCGTGTTAAGTGCCGAATTATTGATCTATCAACTGACCTCAAAGTAGCTGGCGAGCTATCCAAGCCTCGGCAAATTAGATCTTGCCTTATTTTTGCAACTACATTTTTGATTAAAGGGTGACCTGAAAGAAAAGGAGACGACCATTCAAAAAGCGAAAAAAGATTGGGCCCTTCGGGAGGAAAAGGGCACAAGGAATTGGTTAAAGAATCATATGAATGAATATAGCGCAAATCATCGACTAATTCTGCCCAAGCCAGAAATAATCCCCTACCAGACAATCTCATTTCTCCAGCCCTACCCGCTCGAAGTTTGTTTACAAGAGAGTGTCTTAATTCTGCTTCTAGAGAGCTTTGATCAAATCTTACTTGGCCATCACATATAGAATAAGCAGCATTTCTATCTAAAATTAATGCTCCTGGCTGGCCAAAAAGGTTCCCCCAATCGTTTGAATAATGGGACTCATCTGAATAAGCAGCTCCACTCTTTGTTAGCGCCACTCCATTTAATTCAAGCCGTAACAATTCAGGCCTGGTTACGGGAACTAGGTGCTCGAGTTTTTTTCTTGCTTGGACAACTTGAGATACTG
This sequence comes from Candidatus Margulisiibacteriota bacterium, assembly GCA_041658745.1. Taxonomy (GTDB): domain Bacteria; phylum Margulisbacteria; class WOR-1; order O2-12-FULL-45-9; family O2-12-FULL-45-9; genus JASEHX01. The sequence goes on from JBAZZP010000007.1 coordinate 118,476, forward strand.
CCTCTTTTCTACCAGCCTGTATAGATACTGTAGTGTCATGGTGATGGCTATAAAACCGGACTTCTAAAGATCCTGTCTCGGACTTTGAATCCATCGCTTGCTGCAACCCAACTGTTCGTGAAGAAAGGAAGCGCCTAATGGCCGGCCAATCTCGCCGGTCTGTCGTATTAGTTAAACAAAGAACCGTATTTGGAGTCCCAACCATTACTCTAAATTGTTCGCTAAACTTACTATTTAGTGCAAATTCTTGTAAATCCTTAACCGAGTGGGAACCCAAATCAAAATGATAATAGCGAGTAACATTTACCACATCATATGGATGAAGAAACTGGGGTAAAAGCTCTACAATTTCAGGCAATGAATAAGATGAGAGGTTAAAACGAAAGCCAGTTGAGGTCCTTCTGGCAGGCAAATCAACCACTGGTTTTTCAGCATCAATTGAATCATAGATTAAAACACGAGATTGGCCTTCTGGAAAATGAATAACAATTGCACATCGCGATCTTTCTGCGCCCAAACAGAATGCGTTTAGATAATAATCGATCTGGACAGGAATATCATTAAAAACAATATTTGTAGAGAAACTCCTTCCCTTTGAAGGAAACTTAAACATCACTTCGTCAGTAAACTGAGATCTAATATCATGATAATGAATAAAATATTTAATTTGATCCATACCAGAAAAATCAAATTTAAATATTTGCCGAAATAAAGCCATAGTATCGATTGGAGAACGGAGCTGTGGAATTTGGGCAGAACAATTCCTTGTCCTGGCAAGACTTAAACGCGGTCTATCACTGGCACTTCTAATGCTCTCTAACATGTCTACTTATATATCGATAGAAAATGGGTAAAATTTCGCTAAATTTGCAAAAAAAAGCAGGAGAACAGGCTCTCCCGCTTTTAGTTTTGGGTGAATAAGGGTTGGTCCCTTCTTCTATCTATATATCGGCACATTTTGCCAGAAATTTCACTTTTTGGTAAAAATATTTTAAGGGGGAGGGAATAGCCTCAAAGGCTCTAAGACTCTAAGAGAACAGCTAGCTCTTAAGCCGACTAACTTCTTCCTCCGTCAAAGGCTTGTATTCACCTACATCTAGATTGCCTAGACGAATGCTGCCGATGCGGATGCGAATGAGTTCGTCAACCCGATTGCCCACCGCTTCCAGCATCCGACGAATTTGACGTTTACGGCCTTCCTTTAAAATAATCCGAAAACATTTGGGGTTTTCTTTGAATACTTTAGCCGGCAAAGTTCTACCATCCGACAACAAGATTCCTCTTTCTAACTTTCTTAATTGATCGGAATTAACTGGGGATTGAACATTGACCTCATATTCTTTCTCATGTTCATAGCGCGGATGCATTAAATGATTAGCTAATTCACCATCATTGGTTAGAAGCATCAATCCGGCAGAATCCTTATCCAATCGACCAACCGGATATAAACGCTGAGGTATATTTCGGACAAAATCCGAAATGGATTTTTCATCCGGAAATTTGCGGCAAGAGCTAACCACTCCGATTGGCTTGTTAAACTTGAGATATATTTTTTCTTCAGGCAAATGGATAATTTTGCCATCAAAGCTGACCTTATCCACCAGCGGATCAATTTTTAGACCTTGCTCGGTAACTCTTTGGCCATTAACCCGAATTCTGCCCAGCGAAATTAATTCTTCCGCTTTGCGACGGGACGTCACACCACATTCGGCAATGAATTTGTGTAAGCGAGTATTCTTCATGGGATTATTTTTATTTTATCACACTTGGGAAGCTATACACTAACCGCTGGCCGCACCAAACGAAGATTCTAGGGGAACAGAGAACACATCACTTTTGTGTCGGGCCAGAGCCTTGAACGGCTGCCTCAATTTGCAGTGCAGTTTCTTCGTCAATACTTGCCCCATCGATTCGCTTGCTTACCAAATCAACAAAATTTTGTGGGATAGGCTCGCCGAGAGCTAGAACATCATCCAGCCGCAGCCAAAGACTTCTTGAGGCATCATTTCTACCTAAATATAGAACATGTCCAATTTTTCCATTCGTCAAACTATCGGGCTTTCTTCCCATCAATCCAATATTTTGCGCTATAACTCCTGGATTTTTCCTTATCCTATCTGGCGGGACTCCCTCCATATCTTTTCTCCCTCTCCCCTTATTTTTCTTGATCCAATTCTATTTCAGCTTATATCTATCAAAATTTCAATTTATTTCCTCACTCATAGGAAAGATAAGGCACATGGTCTACACCCTGTAACTCAGTTAGAATGTATTTCGACCAAAAAATATAGACTTCTGAGGAGGTGGAGAACACATGTGCC
>JBAZZP010000008.1:0-111371 GCA_041658745.1 Candidatus Margulisiibacteriota bacterium
AGTTGCCGTCTTGATTCTTTTTGTTACTTTTTCTTATCAAGAAGAAAAAGTAAAGAAAAAATTGAAAAAGGGAAGCTTAAGTGAAATAGCTTTACATAATATTTCTTATGCGAAATAGATTAGTTTAGCTACGACATGGAACAATTACCCCAAAAAGCCCCTCTGACCATCCAGCCAAAGGGGCTTAATTTTAATAAACCTAAGACTTCTTTCCAAACATCCAGCTCCATATTCTGCCGGGGGTTCTATATAAGTTATAAAGTGCATCTGCTGCCCGAGCCATTGTATTAATAACTTCCGTCCCCCACCTTCGCCTTTGAATTACTGCTGTTGAACAAAATTCTGTCCGAGAAAATGGGCCTTGTTCCCCATTAGCAACGGATATAACGCCAGTTGTAATCGGTGGTAGATTTTGCCAAGCGGAATCACGAAAGAAACCTGTTTGATCTGCTGTCATCGCAAAAGGTCCTTGCTCCGCGTCTGCTATCGATAAAGCCCCCTTTGCAATCGGGGAAAATCCTCTCATAGCCGCATTAACTCCTTCCATTTTTGTCCCATGATTATTTCCGGCAATCTTCCTTGGCAAATACACTGCTACTCTTTTCACTGCAGAACAAATTCTATTAATAGTATTCATTTTCTTTTCCTCCTTATAACTTTTTTTGACTCTGTTTTTGGAGATCAAGTCTCTCTCCCGTCGTATTCAACTTTTTCACCTCCCTGGTTATTATTGTTTTCTCTTCCTCTCACATATATTTCGGCTAAAGTTTTGAAACAATTCAGCAACGGATTTTAGCTAAACTTATCAAATGCAATTTTTTGCCGATATTAAGCCATTTATTAAGGCTGGGAATAAAAAAGAATCCATAAATTTAGCCTAAACCATGGGCGAAATTTTGAAATTATCGCCGATTTTAGCCGATAATAATATAGGGAGATGGGGAACGAGGGCAAGGGATGGCAAGGAAAGGGATCGAAGACAAGAGAGAAGTAACATATTATGAATCGGAAAAAGGTTAGAATAAAAGATATTGCAAAAAGACTGGGGATTTCGGTTGCCACCGTTTCACAGGCGCTAAACCACCCCAAAGAGGTCAATCGCAAAACTAGGCAAGAGGTTTTGATCGTTTGCGAAGAAATTGGTTACATTAAAAATGTTAAGGGTAAAAAGCGCACTTACCATATCGCCGTTATCTCTAAAGACAGTTATCACTTCGCTAACGATTTTTATGCCAAAGTCTGTGAACACATGCTCGATTATGCCCGCAAACACAAATACAATTTGATCTTTGAACCCTGGCCGGATGAGCACGATGAACTCCCCTGGTCAATTTCCCGCAATAAAATTGACGGCGTTATTATTTTGGGAAAAATCCATCATGAAAAGATTTTAAGCATTAAACAAAAACAACTGCCCATGGTTTTATGCGGCCATCCGCTCCCTGACATTGAAATGCATACGGTCATGCCCGATGGCAAATCCGGCAGCTACCAAGCCACAAAACACTTACTGGAACTAGGTCATACAAAGATTGCTACCGTTGCTGGCGGAGAGATTTTTGACCCCGTTTCGCGGGATCGGATTGAAGGCTATCGTTATGCCCTAATTGAAAATGGGATAGCCATAAAAGAAGAATATATTGTCAGTTCAGATTTTCGGCTGTACACCTTCTCCGAAAAAGCATTAAATGAATTATTAGACCACAAAGATCCTCCCACCGCCATTGTTTGTGCAAGCGATCCGATCGCTTATAAGATTCACGAAGTCTTGACCCTAAGAGGGATCAGAGTTCCGGAAGACATTTCGATCACTGGCTTTGATAATTTTGCCCCACCCGAATACGCCAAAAGTTATTTGCCAAAACTTTCTACAGTTGAAGTAAACATCAAAGAACTAGCCGTCTATACATTGGATATTCTTTTTGAATTGATGGAAGAACCAACCAAAGTTGCCTGGAGATATACTTTGCCCGTTAGCTTTTCGGTTGGGAATACTACTGCTAAACCGAAGAAATAAGCTTCTTTAACTTTTTTAGCGCCCTACCCCGATGACTCAAACGATTTTTAGTTGCGGGCTTCATCTCTGCAAAAGTTTTCTTGTAGCCGGTTGGAACAAAAACGGGATCATAACCAAAACCATGATCGCCTCGCATTTCCTCGATTATCTTCCCGTGACAAACACCTTTGACCGTTCGAATTTTACCCGAAGGATACTTTATAGCAATCACACAAACAAACCTGGCTAACGGCTTACTGCTAACAGCAAGCTGCTTACGTCTAAGAGCTAACAGCAGTTTATGGCAAAGATTTTCCGGAGTTGCTGGCGTTGCAAAACGCGCCGACCTAACCCCTGGCTTCCCACCCAAACAATCCACACACAACCCCGAATCATCCGCGATAGCAATCTGATTGGGTTTTAACTTGATGGCTTTTACTTTTTTAATCGCGTTAGCTTCAAACGTCTTTCCATCTTCCTTTACTAACAGCTCACAGCTAACAGCAGGCTTCCCTAGGATCGTTTGAATTTCGTGCAGTTTATGCTTATTAGATGTGGCAACAATAATTTTTTTCATTCATTCACCCGATACACATCAATATAACCCTGCCAATTTCGCGCTTCTTCCGTACCGCCAATTAAGGCATCTACATCATAAGAAATATATACTTTATTGCCAACTTTTATCAGCCAAGGCCTTTGAGCGTTATAATCATCTTGATAATTAGTAATTGTTTTTGAGTACAAGTTATTCCAATTACTATCATAGACTCCAATAGCAACATTTCCATTGCCATGCCTTCCCACATGATAAGCCACATAATATTTATTATTATCCATTATCAAACCTTGCGACCATTGTCCATCTGCTGCTAGAAATGTTTTATCAAGGTAATTCCAATTGCTATCATATTTATAGGCATATAAATCCCCACCTGGAAAGACATTGGTTGTTACGATAAAAAAATGCGAGTTAGTGTATATAACACTTGCTCCAGATGGAATATTACTCTCCGCAGTAAGATAAAAATCCGAAATTGCTTCAAGAGAAGTATTATAGATAAACATATGCGGATAGGATGTCCCGGCTGCCATCCCAACAACAGCGCTAGAATCAATTCTATCCGAATCATAAAGAGTGGATAAATATAATTTTCCATTGGTATAATTCATCATCTGATCACTACCAGATTCCCAGCTGCTATCCCAACTGATAACGGTTGAAACTAAACGATTAAAATTAAGATCGTATTTTGCTAGAAAATACCCCTGCGGGTTACCATTTAGCATATAAAAATAATCCCCATCAAATGCCGCCGCATAATCAGTAGCAGAGACATACTCCAAAGTACCGCATCTGCCTGTAAATTGCAGATTCGCATCATATTCGCGCCAGGCATAATTTGTATCAGTAGGTAATATTCCAGAGGTGCCTTGACGTATACCACAATAAATAACATAGAATTTATTAAGTGAACTTACATAAAAAATACGGCAAAAAGAAGCCGTTTTATGGTAATCATTTGGGGTAATAATTAAAGTTGATTCATAGGTAAGCGAGAAGCCAGTTGAATTAGTAATTAAGCTACCACAAGACACTATTACCATTCCAATAACAATAATCGCCGTAATTAAAAATAAGATGGCAAGTGTTTTTGTTTTTTTTAATCCCAACGCGAATTATCTCCCTTTTTGCAGGGCTTTTTTTCCAATATCTTTGCGGTATTGCATGCCTTTAAAATGGATCATTTTAACCGCTCGGTACGCATTTTCAATAGCAAATTTTATTCCATCGCCCAAGGCTGTAACCCCCAGCACTCGTCCACCAGAAGTTACAATAGTACTCCTATTTTCTATTGTCGACTGTCTACTGTCTACTTTCGTTCCCGCCTGAAACACCATCACATTGTCTAACTGCTCAACTTTATCCAATCCTTCAATAACTATCCCCTTCTCATATTTTCCCGGATATCCACCGGCGGCAAGAACAACACAAACCGCAGCACGCTCGTCCCATTCAATCAAACGATTATCTAATTTACCATCAATAATTGCTTCAAAAATCGGCACAATATCGCTCTTCATGCGCATCATAATCGGCTGAGTTTCGGGGTCACCAAAACGGGCATTAAATTCTAGTATCATCGGCCCTTTCTTTGTAACCATAACCCCTGCATAAATAACCCCTTTATAATTAATCCCTTCTTGATTGAATCCGGCGACAAACGGTTTTAAAACATTGATATAAATTTCTTCCATTAGACGATCGGTGACAATCGGAGCAGGCGAATACGCCCCCATCCCTCCAGTGTTTGGCCCTTCATCATTATCAAAAACTCGCTTGTGGTCTTGAGAAGAAACAAGTGGAACTATTGAATTGCCATCAGTAAAAGCTATTATCGAAGCTTCTTCACCTACCAAACATTCTTCTATCACCACTTTATCGCCCGCTTCGCCAAATTCTTTGGCTTCCATGATTGATTTAACGGCTTCGATGGCTTCAGCTTTGGTTTTGGCAACAATCACACCCTTCCCCGCCGCCAATCCATCGGCTTTAACTACAATCGGAGCACCCATTTCCTCAATGTAAGCAATGGCATCTTTGGCATTATCAAAAATGCCAGCTTGTGCTGTTGGAATCCCATGTCTCAGCATAAATTCTTTGGAAAAAACCTTGCTCCCTTCAATTTTAGCGGCTGCTTTGCAGGGGCCAAAGATTTTAAGACCGGCTTTTTCAAATTGGTCAACAATTCCTAAGACCAGCGGAATTTCGGGACCAACTACGGTTAAATCAATTTTGTTCTTCTTAGCAAAGTCTAATAATCCGGCCAGATCATCTACTTTTATCTCCACATTTTCAGCATATTGGGCAGTTCCCGCATTGCCCGGAGCACAATAGATTTTTTCCACTTTAGGGCTTTGCGCAATTTTCCATACCAGAGAATGCTCCCTTCCGCCGGATCCAATGACTAATATTTTCACTTCAATCCCTCCCTAACATCAACCAAACCCAACTGTACCCTTTCAAACCCTTCCCACAGATTAGCTTCTAAATTATAAGCAAAATCGTACAATTTGTCATAGGCAAGTTGATTAAACAGATGCCCAAAACCAAAGCCAATTACGTCAAGAGAAGCCTTATCCTTTTTTAGCTTTAACTTGAGATGTTTATCGCTTTTGCCTACCTGACGCATACTTTCAATTTGCAATCCTCGCGAAGCAAACACGGGCGGTTGATTTCCCTCACCAAAAGGAGCCAATTTATCTAATTCTTTTACAAAAGCCAAATTAATTTCCGCCGGATCAAGCACGGCGTCAATTTCAATTTTAGTTTTTAGATCCTCTTCTTTAATAATCCGATCCGCCGTTTCTTTGAGCCGCTTTTCAAATTCTGGAATGTTTTCGAGTGCGATTTCAAAACCGGCCGCCCCTTCGTGCCCCCCAAAATCCAAAAATAAGTCCTGGCAGGCATCCAGTAATTCGTAAATATTGATGCCATTAATTGAGCGCGCCGAACCTCGGCCTATTCCTTCGTTTATCCCTACTAAAACTGCCGGCCGCCAATAGTGTTCGGCAATTTTGGAAGCAACAATCCCAATTACACCTGGATGCCAATTATCCCCATGCAAAACAATCACTTTATTTTCTTTTACATATTCATCGTTAACTTGACCAAAAGCTTCGTCGCGAATCCCTTCTCCAATCCCTTGCCGGCGAGTATTGATCCGTCCAAGTTCTGTTGCTAATTCCTTTGCCACTTGCGGATCATCGGATAAAAACAATTCTACCGCCTTAGAAGCATGTTCTAGTCTGCCCGCCGCATTAATCCGCGGAGCTAGCATAAAATAAACTCGATCTTCAGTAACCTCCCCCTTCACCCCCGCCGCTTCAATTAGATGTTTGAGGCCAAGACGCTTTCGCTCGTTAATTAAACGTAGCCCATTAATGGCGATTGAGCGATTTTCGGCAGTTAAAGGCACAACATCCGAGAATGTTCCAAGCGCGGCTAAATCCAGCAGCGAAGTTAAAAATTCAACATCTTTGATCCCCGCCACTTTAAGCATGGCCCAGGCAAATTTAAAAGCTACCCCCGCCCCACAAAGAAATTTGGAAGGGTGTTCGCCAACAATTAACTTGGGATTTACCAGGGCAAAGGCTTTAGGTAGTTGGGCAGGAATATTATGATGATCAGTTACAATTACCTCTAAACCTAATTTATAAGCTTCATCCACTTCCTCTAGGCTTGAAATTCCACAATCAACGGTAATAATCATCTTGGTCCCATCGGCCGCTAATTTATTGATAGCCTCGATCGATAAGCTATACCCTTCGCCATAGCGATGCGGGATATAATAACTGGCTTCGATCCCCAAAAAGCGCAAGGCTAACACCAAAATGGTCGTTCCGGTTACGCCATCAACGTCGTAGTCTCCATAAACCACCACTTTTTCGCCCCGTTCTTTGGCTTGCAAAGCCCGACGAGCCGCTTTTTCCATATCTGGAATTTGCATAGGGTCACAAAGATGAGCCAGTTTGGGATTAAGAAAGGCCTCAGCTGATTCTAAATTAGTAATACCACGGTTAATTAATAACGCAGCCGTCATGGGGGAAATTTTTAATTGAGAAGCCAGCAAGGAAGCAAGACCCGCTTGGGGTTCTTTTATTTGCCAGACGGATTGGTTCACGCTTTTTTGATCAGGAAGAGCTTTTGTCCATATTCTACTGGTTGACCATTTTCCACCAATATCTTCACCACTTTCCCTCTGACCTCCGCCTCAATTTCATTAAACAATTTCATGGCCTCCACAATACAAACTACTTTACCCGGTTCTACATCATGCCCGGCTTCTACAAAAGACGGGGCTTCGGGAGAAGGTGATCGATAAAAAGTACCAACCATTGGAGAAGTTATGGCAACAACCCCTTCTTCCTCAGCTACCGGGACAGCGGCTGCTGGGGCATGGCTCTCAACCACTTTATGGGCACTGACTGGAACAGGGTGCGAAGCTATAACATTTCCGCCTTCTCGCTTTACTTCATACTTAACCCCGCCATCTTCGATAGCAAGTCCACTGATAGATTCTTCTTTAACAATTTTAATGATTTTTTTAACAATTTCCCAATCAATAGCCATATTCTTACGCCCTCCCGAGGTATTTTCCATCTCGCGTGTCAATCTTTAGCATATCTCCAACATTAACAAAAAAAGGCACTTGAATCACCGCACCGGTTTCCATTGTAGCCGGTTTACCGCCAGAAACGGTATCCCCTTTAAAGCCGGGAGAAGTTTCAGTAACTTTTAGTTCCACTGCCGCCGGCATATTAACATCCAAGGCTTCCTCTCCGTAAAAAGATATCCCTACCACAAACCCTTCTTTTAGATATTTGGCAGCATCGCCCACTTTATCGGCATGAATGGCAATTTGCTCAAAAGTTTCTTGATTCATAAAATGAAAATCAGCTCCGTCACTATAGAGGAATTGCATCTGCTTGTATTCAATGTGGGCGGTATCAATTTTTGCACCAGGCTTAAAGGAACGTTCAATAATGGCACCAGTGCGGAGATTTTTGAAGCGGATCTTGATCCAGCTTTGCTGCGCCGCCCGTTGCAGGCGGTACTCGATACAGCGAAAAAGCTGGCCGTCTAATTCAACTGTTATTCCCGGTCTTACTTCATTAATTGGAACTGCCATAAGAAGTTTAAGTATAGCAAGCTTGATTCTCATTTTCAAGTCAGGTAAAATGAAAATTGATGATTACCAAGACACTTATTCTCACCTTGTCTTATCTCTTAGGATCCATTCCCTTTGGCTATTTGGTAGCCCGCTATAAGAGAATCGACATCCGGCAACACGGTTCAGGTAATATTGGGGCAACCAATGTTTTTAGAATCTTGGGAACCAATGCAGGGGTGACAGTCTTTATTTTAGATGTACTCAAAGGCTCTTTGGCCGTTTACTTGGGGTTGCATTTTTCCCATAATCCTTGGTTTATTATCCTTTGCGGTTTGGCTGCCATCATCGGACATTCTTTTTCCCCTTTCCTAAAATTTACGGGTGGCCGCGGGGTTGCCACCGGCTTGGGAGTTTTGCTGGGAATCGCCCCCGATATTTTTGTTTTTGCCTTTTTGTTTGCTGCTTTGGTCATTTATGTGACCCGCTATGTTTCGGTTGCCTCAATCCTTACGGTTACTTTAGTAACTTTTGCCCTCATTATCTTGGGAAGGCCTCTGCCCTACTGCTTAGTTGCTCTGATTGTTACCATCTTGATTATTGTAAGACATATCCCAAATATCAAACGTTTAATGAATGGAACTGAAAATAAGATTGGGGTAAATAAATGAAAATTGCGGTCATTGGCGCTGGAGCCTGGGGAACAACCCTCTCAATTCTTTTTGCTGAAGCTGGCAATGATGTAACCCTATGGGTGTATGAAAAGGACTTAGCTAAAGAAATATCAGAGAACAGAGAAAACAAACTCTTCTTACCCGGTTTTCCAATCCCTCCCAATATTAATATTACCAGGGAGTTAAAAGATATTAGCAATGCTTCAATTGTTCTTTTTGCAGTCCCCACTCAATTTTTAGCTAATATTGCCAAACAAGCATCTTCCTTTATCGGCCAAGATACAATTATTGTTTCAGCCACCAAAGGGATTGAAGAACACAGCCTAAAACTTCCTTTAGATATTTTACAAGCCGAATTAAAATCCCATAAATTGGTGGCCTTATCTGGCCCAAATTTATCCAAAGAGATTGCGAGTGGGTTACCCGCCGCTGCGGTAGCCGCTTCGCAAGATTTAGAGTGTGCTAAAACTGTTCAGACCAGCTTAGTGTTAAACCGCTTTAGGGTTTATACCAACACGGATCCTTTGGGGGTACAACTCGGCGGAGCATTAAAAAATGTAGTAGCCATTGCTGCAGGCGTTGCTGACGGGCTAGCTCTTGGCAATAACACTAAATCAGGACTCATGATTCGCGGTATCGCTGAAATTACCCGATTGGGAGTTGCCATGGGAGCTAAAGCTGAAACCTTTGCCGGGTTATCAGGCATGGGAGATTTGATTACCACCTGCTCAAGCTCACTTTCACGAAACCACTGTGTCGGAGAGCAAATTGCTAAGGGCAACAAACTGGCAGATATTTTAACTGCTACTAAGGAAGTTGCGGAGGGAGTTCCTACCTGCCGGGCGGCTATCAACCTATCCCAAAAGTATCATATTGAAATGCCAATTACCAGAGAGGTCTACCGGGTTTTATATGAAGGGAAAAAACCTTTTCAGGCAATAAACGATTTGATGACCAGGGAATCCAAGAGCGAATAAGTATTGTGCAATCTACAAAACCTCTTTAAATTCGATTTTGTCAAAATAAACGCTACCACAATTGGGCGCCCCCCAGTTACCAAGGCGGCATTCAACTTTAACCGAAGTCTGATTAACATTAGTTACGCCTTCTGCTTCCATGTAGACCCAATCGTTCGTACCAAAAAGGACATCGGTTCTAATACAGGTATCTTCAGCTGCCATAAAAGCCCCTTCTCCTAACCTTGCTACATCAATGGTCTTTATCCAACCACTAAGTTTATAGTGCGTATTGGGACGCACTTCAATTACTTGCGTCCAGCGCGAATCAGCTTTGCCAAGATGTTGTATTTCACAAGAATTATTGCCATTCTTGACTTTTTCCTTGTTTATTCCAAATGTTCCTTTTGTCTCGGGTGTTTGCCAGCAGTCAAGCAACCAACTTAGAGGTTTATTGTTTTCTCCAGCTTCAAAATCGCCATTGGAGATTAAGTTTTTACTAGATTTGTTTAAAGCAAAGATCTTTTCCTGCCGTTTGCTAAATTCATCCACAAAGCCAGCAAAGGCCTTTTCGTTTTTTTCGTAGAACAAATGTTGGTCTGAGATTATATATTTTTGGCCGGAAGGAGGAGCAACAATAACTTTTAAATTGAAACGCGAATCAATATTTATATATTTTATTCGATAAGCATGAAACCCCTTAGAGATGGCCATTGCCCCAGAGATCTGTTTCCCGTCAATTTCCATCAGAGCAGGCGAATCACTTTGCAGGGCAATTTCATAACCACCACTTTCCGGGAAAAAGATATAGCCAGTAACTAATAATGCTAATTTCTTTTTATTAGCAACTAATTCCCCCAGCAAGTTACGCAATTCCATCTTTGATTCAGGAAAATAAAGATTATGGATTTTGCCTGTCTTACAAAGCGGAAGCTTCTTAAAAAAATCATCTTCAATAAAGACTGGTTTATCAGCCAAAAAGAGTGAATAGTTGGCACCATTTTCTAAAATACTCTCAGTTTTAATCCGTTGTAAGATCATTAAAGACCCTTTCCAAAGAATGTTTGTATAATATTGGGAATTCATAAGATACTTCAATATTAATTTGTCCTCATAAGCTGTGAGATGATTGTTCCAGTCTATAACAACATATTCCGCCATCTTTAGCGCATATGGACGAGGGATATAGTCGGTCCAGTATGCTTCTCGAAAAGGGTTAGGAAAATGGGCAATCTCTTTACGGTGATCGAGGTGCGGCCAGATTGAATACGAAACCGATATTTTGGCATCTTCCGGGATACATTTAAGATATTCCCGTTTTGCTAGATGCCGTGCACCGTAGGCCTCATCAAAGCCCCGATTAACGGCGTTATGATATTCTCGCAGAGGCACCCGATACATTGCAGGAGGCTGCAGCAATCCCACAAGAAGCAATGCCGTCCCAGCAATCAATAAAAAAATGCTACGAATATTTTTACCATATTTTGAATTAATTACAAAATAAACCGCTTCAATCACAGAAAAAAACAAAACACCAGTTATAACACAATCGTAATGATAAAATAATGATTTAAAATAGCCGCAACCGGTTAATAGGTTGGCGGCAAGAGACGGAACAAGGATGAGAAGAGTAACCGGGCTAAGCAAAGGGATAAAGAGTAAAGGCTTAAACAGATTAAATATGTAGCTGACAGACTCCGCATCAGTAAAGTGGGTAAAATAGTATAATGGATTAAAAATATTACCTGAAAATCCACCAAACCAATGGGAATAAACTAGTGGCTGTTCCGAAGGTTTAAATAAAACTCCGTTTGCCCAGGGCATCAGGATGCGAAGGCAAAACAATAGCCAGCTAATGCCGATAATCATAGTCGCAATAGCATGTTTTTTCTCGTTTTTTATCCACAAGTATATTCCAATAAAGATAACAGATAAGGCGATATCTTCTTTTCCAATAATTGATAGTATTAAAAAAGGGTAATAGGCCTTAAAATTACTGGTTAAAAGAAAATAAAGTGTCCACACCAAAAAGAAAATGGAAATTGCTTCAGGATGAAAATTATCCAGATTCATATTTGACATTGCGGGGTAAAGCAAGAACGACAAAGCAAGCATAAGAGAAAAATAAGCGTTTCCCAATTTTTTTTGCGCATATAGGAAGATTGGGATGGAAGACAAGGCAATAAAGATTGTTTGCCCAATGTATAAAATATTTATGGTCGACCAAATCCAAAAAAGGGGAGCCAGCAAAATACAATAAAACGAAGCATGAATACCGAAGACACTCATCCTTCCCAGCGTGCTGAATGGCTCCATAAAACGGCTTGCCAGCCAGATCACCTGGTCATAAACTCCAACATCGTGGGTGCCAGTGCCAAAATTGGCTTGAATTAAAATTGAGATAAACGACAAATTATTGATATAGTAAGCAATTGCCATTGCTAACAGGAAAGCCGCTAAACTAACAATATGCTTACTGTTATATTTTACCCTACCATATTGGGCCATACCAAAATATATCCCATAGCCAAGCAGAGCAATAATTGAAAAAAAACATAGAGCCCAATTGATGAAAAGCCAAATATTGCGCACTCTATCTTTGCTGCCACTTGCAACGATATTGTCGCTATCAAGTTGGGAAGCAATTGGTTTTTTTAAATTATATTTTCCAAGCAGATCAGTATTAAGACTAAATATTTCATCAAATATTTTACCAATAAAAATATTACCGGATGGCAAGGAAACAATATCATTGTCGAACAAATTATTATGCGACCAAACAAACAGCTTTGAGCTATCACGAAAAGCTATTGCAGCCGCAATTTTGTGATCTTTTCCCATAATTACAGGAAAAGCATTTTTGCCGCATACAATACTTGAGAAGACGCCGTTAAGTCCTCCAATAAACGCTTGATCTTGTTCATCATAAAAGAGGGGAGAACTTATTAAGGGGGGTTCTACATAAAGCGATGACAGCTCCAGGCCATAATATTGAGCAATTTTATAATAATGAGAAGACTTGATCGCCTTTTTATCATAAGCTTCCCATACCCATATCGGGCACAAAAGCATAACTCTTCCGCCATTGGCTATAAATTTCTTTAATATTTTATATTCGGCAACGGATAATTCGGGCTTCCCAATCGCATAATTCATCAAAAGAATGCCACAACCATACAATCGAGTTTGTTCGTTAGTCAGGCGATCCTGCCCAATATCGTACGTTATTCTCAAAGAATCTAAGATATAGGGATTGGCTGGGATTAATCCGTGAAAATTATCTATATATATTTTTCTTTGTTTAATTCCTTGCGCAATACATTTTTCGATAGCTGGATCTCGCAGTTTTTCTTTAGAAACAATGGCATAATCTAATGAACCATCATTGGAAAAGACTGTTTTTAAAAGGATATTGCCAATTAAGACGGCTAAAACCACAGCAATTACCCAAAGCAAGTATTGCCTTGGAGCCCTCTTTAAACTTATCATCTTACAACTGCCCCCTTAATTGCATCAATTTTAGGGTGATTAAGCCGCGATATTTACTAACTGCCTCATGCCATAAATTAAAACGGCTTTTTCGCCGATCATCGCAGACAATCGATATTTCGAGAATCGGCTCTTTCTTAACTACAGCTATATAGGTCAAATTAAGCACGAAACTGGTAAAATCATCAATAAAGCTAAAATATTTAATCAAAAATGATCGCCTATAAGCTTTTGCTCCTGGAGCATAATCAATACAGGTTAACCCCATTAACAAACGGACTGAAAGAAAAAAAACAAAACTGCCCATCTTCCTGAAAAGACTGCGATTTTGCAGGCCATTAATTTTGGTTCCCAACACTAAAACATGGGCATCCAGCTGTTGATTGGCTTTTTCAATAAAACTGAGTTCAGCTGACAAATCGGCATCCATAAAGATGATATGTTCGTGTTTTGACGCTTCAATTCCTTTTTTAAATGCCCGACCAACTCCCTTATCCGGGATTGCGCAAAACTTAACATTGGGATATTGTTTGTCCAATTTGCCACCAACTTCTTCAGTGGTATCGGTTGAGCCATTGCTAACTAGTATAATTTCATATTCAACCCCAAGCCGATTTGAATAAGCAATTAATTTGGCCGTATTATTCTCTAATATTTCCTCTTCGTTATAGACTGGAACAATAATTGAAAATGGCTGCATTATTTTTTATCCAGTATTTCTTTAATTCGACCCTTAGAATACGTTGCCCAGGTTGTGGTAGGGAAATCAACAATAATTTTATTATAGAGATCGAGAGCAACATTTTTTCTGCCTAAATTAGTTTCACAATAAGCCAAATCAAAATAGGCCTGCGGAGACCAAAAAGTGTTGGGATATTGTTTTAAAAATTGCCTTAGCTCATTCGCCGCTTCAAAAAAACGGTTTTCTCTCACAAAGGTGGTAGCATAAAAGACTTGAGCTTCGTAATGGAAGCCGGAACTAATTTTGGAATGATCCATTGCCTTTTGGAATAATTCTCTCGCCGCTTGATGATTGTTGTGGTCAAATTGAGCCCGCCCTTTCTTTAAAAGGGTTTCTGCAGTTGGGGAAAAGATATCTAATGAGAAGGATAGTGACAAAACAACCATCGCACACACTAAAATTACAATCCATTTGCGGCCTTCATTGTCTAATTGACCAAGATTATTGCTTGCCCTATCTTTATACCACCAGGGGGAAGAAACAATTAAAAGCAAACCAAAGAAAGATAATATTTTACCAAAGTTTTCCATAGAGCTTGGCTCAAAACTTAAATGGACCTTGTTTTGAGTAGGAAAAATAAGCATAAAAGAAGGAGACACCAAATAAATCCGATCAGCTCCCGTAACTTTCCAATTAGGATGATAAGAAACCTTAATCAGCAGTGGTCTGCCTGGTGCAGACGTTTCGATATCAATTGATTCGGCATTGACCTGACTAACAACTTTTACAGAGGCTTTCTCGTAAGGTGTAATCCTTACTTCCGCTAAATCATCAACCTGACCATTAAATAGCTTTTTATCCAAATCATCAGCTTTATTTTTAAAAACCAAAAATACATTCTGCAATTCATCCCGAGAAAACCACTGGTAAGAAATGTCACGCCAATGGTTAGTAGCAAACAGTACAGGCATATTTTCAAGAGGAATAACATATTGGTTATCATTGGAAAGTAAACGATAAATCTGATACTCTCCGACACTTTTCTGTAATTCAAATTCTGGGAAGTTTTTTATGGCTGCTTTAACCTGATCAGAGCGAACCACAAACTGAGAGGTATTGAATAGTTTGAAGTGATTGATGCCACGTTTTAAGTCGAAAGTAGAATAAAAATAGTCTTGAATCGGATTACACGCTTGATAGGATGTCTCAGATTCAATATAAAACACAAAGGGAGCTGAGATCGCTCCCAACATATGAATGCCTTCCAACGTTTGTCGCCTTGCAAAATAGGGCAATGTTTCGGAAGAACGGATCGAACCAAGCGCCTCGTCTAATGGCGTATGTTCCCACTCCACCCTGCCCGGTCCTGAATGTTTTAGAAAATCGTTGATGCCATAAAATATTTTCCAAGTATTTTTCTGCTCATAACCTTTAAAATTCCAATTGATCCAGCCGCGCACATAGGTGGCGTTAACATCGGACCAAATAGCCACAATTAAAAAAATCAATAAAGGCAATACTATCGGCAGTTTTATTTGACTTATAAAGCGCATTATTACGGTAGCCCCAAATACAATCATTAAGAATTGAAAAATTGGAACAAAGCGGATATCCAGCACCCCAATCCGCGGCCCCAGCAAGTAGACAAAAACACAGGCTCCAACCGCATAAAGAAAATACCATGTCCGTTTGTCTTGGCGATTATAATAAAAAGCAATAAAAGATAAAGCCATAAAAGGAATAACTATTGGCGGAAAGACTTCAAAGATAGAACTAATAGTCCAACGGAAAGCAAAGGATGTTATATATGGCGTATTAATTATCACTCCCAAAAACCAAAAAGCCAGTAACATTCCACCCAAGCTATAAACAACCAATAAATACTTAATGTTTTCTTTAAAATTATCAAAAACAAAAAAGGTTGCCAACATGAGACAAAATATCAAGGCATAGACATGGCTCATTCCAATCAGAAAAATGAGCACAGCATTAATTATTACGTATTTTTTTTCTTTCACACCACAAAACAAAGTCCCCATAAAGAGAAACACAAACGCAAAACCAAGGCTATAGCAGAATTCCCCGGCTAAAGTACTAGGGATATTGGCTCCCCACATTGAATTGCCTTGATTAAAAAGAAAAGCGAGTGAAAAGATGGAAGCAATGATGGGAACAGGAAATTCATATTTTAGTGCCCGAAAAGCAAAGTAAATGGCATATGGAAGCAGAAAAGTACCTAAGACTGCTATCAATTTAAAGGCGATTTCAAGGGGAACAATAATACTTAAAAAAGCCATAAGCAAAAATGGCAACGGGAAATAATGATAAAAAATAGGATAGCCCGCATAATTCCCTTGATCCCATCCCATAATTTTTCCTTGCGGCAACAAAACATTTTTCAGATAATCAGCACAAGGGTAGTGCGAGCCAGTATCCCCCCCATTCATGGTAGTTTTTAAAAGCAATAGCCCAGGAGAAAAAAAACTGATTAAGAAAAACGTTATGAAGGCTAGAACAATAACATCAATTGCAATAGAATTTCTGGATAAGAATTTAAACATTAATTTATTTCTTAAGAAATTGGTAACCAATCAACAAAACCAACAAAATGGCCATGGCAGAGAACACCATCGTATAGCTAATTCCCATAATTTTCTTTTCTTCAATGATTTTTACCAGCCCTGGAGTAATATTGGTCTGATGAATGTTATCTTTTTCATATTCTGAAATGGCAAAGATTTGATAGGTGCTGCCGGTTAAAGCCGAAAAGTTATCAAAAGAAAATTCGATTTGCGCTTCAGATTTTGGAGCTATATTTGATTCAATTCGGCTTTCTTTTACTGATATTTCTTGAGGGATAATTAAATATGTTTTGGTATTAATGACAGATTCAGCTAAATTTTTCAGAATTAGACTGGTTTTCCCTTCTTTCCAAAATGTGATAGCCTTTAACTTACCAAATATCTCAGAAAGACCAGGATCAGCTTTATAAGCAAAGGTTTGAACCGTCAAAGCTGAAAAAGGATACTGATTTGCATCACCATAATGCATGATTACCACTAAGGGATATTGGCCTGGCTTACTTAAATTTAGAGAAAGCTCCGCACCCCTTTTATATGTATCATTGACAGCAACCGAGGTGCTTTTTTCGGTTAATACCTTCTTATCTCCCATCCTGATTTCGGCTTGAACATTATAAGCTGGCTCATCCCCCTTATTATTAGCTGACACAAACACCTTTAACTTATCTTTCTCCACTTTTGAAGTAACGGAGGTATTTAAACTTATATAACTGGCAAATGAAGTACCAAAAAAAACACCAAGCACAAACAATGAGAGTAGCGTTTTTCGAAGCATCAGCATAAAAAGCTCCTTATAAAATCCTAATTTTCAATATTATACCACTAACCAGCAGGGGCAATGAAGAGGTTATTGCATTATAGTCAAATAGCCTTTAGCAACTCGGTTTGAGCCAGAAATTAGCTGCATTACATAAACGCCATTCCCAACCTTGGCGCCACTCGATAGTGTGCCATCCCACTGAATTTCATTATAGCCGGCCCGCCCACCCATAGAACCAGCGGCAAATGAGTTTTGATAAACAATTGTCCCGCCATTACTGAATATAATTAATTTGGTGGCGGTATCAATATTTAAAGAAAATGCCAATTTAACGGCGGGATCAGTTTTTGCATTCCACACTACTGGATAGGGAATAATCTGTCCGCTAGGCAAACGACTCCTTTGGGTAGTAGAAGTAGTTGAGGTTGTAGTTGTCTCAGTTGTGGTGGTCGCTGCGGTTGAAGTTGTGGTTGAAGTTGTGGTTGAAGTTGTGACCGTCGAGGTAGTTGAGGTAGAAGTACTAGTAGTTGTGCTGGTTGTTGATGTGGAAGCAGATTTTTCTGCTATTGAGGTGTTCCCAAAAATCCCTATATTAATCCGACTACCATTTGGGGATGGCTCTTTGTCATAAGGGTCTGACGGGTTCCCGGCATCAATACAAAGAGAATCAACCAAGCTCGGGGGATCATCTAAAGTAGATTGTAGCCTGAAATTGGCCTCAAGCGAACCAACAAAAAAAGGATTAACAAAAATATCTCCTTCTCCGGTAATAACATTTGCATAATTAGTTTGATTTGAATATAAATTATTATAACGAGAAATTAACGCTGCTGAGTCCGCCGCGCCCAAGGCCGTTCCTTGATTAAAAGCAAAGATTGAATTCCTAACCCCTGCCCTAACGCTTGCTTCAACATAAATGCAATGTGATGTACTGGCCTGGCTATTAGCAAAAACACAATTTGCGACTTCAATTGTTCCACTGTTTTGGCCAAAGATACCTTTTCCAGCCATGTTCGTGAAGACGGAGCGAACAATAGTTGCTCTATTGCATATCTGTGTAATCACACCAAAATTACCAGTATTTCCACCATCAAGAATAACATCATAGATATTGGCAACAGCATTTGAACCTGTAACTTGAATCCCAGCAGCATTAGGCCCGGTGGTTGTTAGCCCCATTCCGCTAATGTAAATATCTCTGATCGTTCCAGTGCTATTATTAATTTGAAAAACAACAGCATTGCCAGTGCCTGGCCCATAAACCTTGGTTGAACCAGAAGATTCCCCACCGAGTATAACTCCATCCGGAATAACGATTGGGCTTTCTAATGTAGAAGTATAGGTTCCCCCCAAAACATTTATAATGTCACCAGAGACAACCCTTGTCACCGCATAACGAATTGTTTTCCAAGCAAGAGATTCGATTGTCCCGGTATTAGCATCACTGCCCGTAGGAGAAACATAGAAACCAGCACTAAGAGAAGGATTAATTAAAAAAAGAGACAACAAACAAAGGCAAGTAAATATTCTTTTTAGCATCGCCCTGCAATATTAGCACATTCTATTGCTCACATAAAGCATAGACGCCACGATCCTTTAAGGTATAAACACAGACTTTTTCGGCAAATGGATCGGCATAATTTTGACCAATTGAAATAGTTGGCCCACACTTTCCTGAATCAGGAAACCAACCAGTCATTTCGCTCAATTTGTATTGCATGAGTTGTTCTCCGTTATCAGCATTAAGAATTAAGATGTAGTCTCCAATGGCTTCTCCGGCAGTTTGTTCTTCGACATTCACTAGCAGATAATTGGCCGCATCCGTTTTAACGTAAACAGGAGTAGCATCGGCAGAAGCAGTATCGCTGCCGGTATATTTTTGCTGCCAAAGAACGTGGGAACAATCGTTTTTATCCATGGCAATAACTTCCCCGGTTAGGGCATTTTGAAAATAAACAGCTCCATCCCCTACGGCAACTCCACCACGGACATGGCCATCAAGTTCATACCGACAGACTTCAGACAAATCCGGTGTAGTAGCAACAACCAGACCACCTTTTGTACCATATTCACAGGCAGTTACTTCGGGAGTTGTATCACAATTATAACCAAAGTATACATAGTGATTTCCATTTGGATCAATCGCTGGAGAAGCATAGGTACTGGTATTTTCGGGAAGCGGCCATTGGCCTAATAGATCTCCTTGTTTATCCCCATTACTATCTTCCATGGCAAAGCAAAACAACCCGGCGGGATCCGTTCCTGAAGACAATCTTCCCCCAACACAAATTGCTTCTTCATTGGCAGCCACTCCACCATAAGCCGATCCCATTACATGACCTAACCAGATTAACGCTTCACTTTCAGAGTCCTTAGTTGCATCAAATAGATAAAGTTCCCCACTATCTATCCCCATTGCCATATAATTGTGCGGAACTCCTTCTGCATCAACATAATCAAAAGTAATTCCTCTGCCAAAAACCGTCCCCCCTACTTCTTGTCTCCACACCGGGACAATTTGGCCTGTTGCATCAATTTCAAATTCAACAATCGGACCACTAGCATTCTTGGCCCCTATTAATCCCCGACCAGCAGAAAGATTGAAAAAGGGAGAAGGAATTATTGTTCCATCGTCCATATACATTCCTGTCAGTCCTCCATTGGTAAAGAGTGAAGCACCATATTCTCCGCCGATAAAAAGGCGAACCAAACCATCTTCAACACTAACAGTTGGGGCGAAGGCCATAGAAGGACTAGCTTCGTTTACTAAAGTAAATTTTTGCAAATTGGCATAATCAAAACCATCTAATTGAATTGAGTTGGTAGCCTGGGCATCGCGTCCAACATTGGGCCATTGACCATATGGCACGTCAATGATGTAGCCATTTCCTGCCTTTCCAGTATCATGACCAGAATCATTTAAGGTATCGGCTTTTGAATCCCGACCGGTTTCATTTGAATCTCCTGCATGCCAAAAATTAGGGGTTTTATTTCCCGAACTGCAGGCCCAAAGAAGTAAAGGCAAAATAAGCATTGAATATATCCTCCAATGCTATTTCAGTCACTTAAGACAAAAGTTTCAGTCTATTTTCTAGAAGAACGCCAGATAGAGCATTAAGAAGGAAATAATTGAAAAACTAATAATGGTTATCCATGCAACGGCATTAACAATTGGACTGTTGGTGTAATTGCCCATAATGCTTTTGTCGTTAATTAGTTTTAGAACAACGTAAAAGATTACCGGTAGCAAAATTGTATTTAGCGCTTGGGAAGCAGTTAACACTAAGATAATAGGGAATTTGGGAATAAAAACTAAGAGGGTACAAGCAAAAATACAAAAGCCAAAGATAGAATAGAATAAGGGAGCTTCGCGAAAGGTGGCATTCACTTTTCTTTCCGTTCCCAAAACTTCGGTAATGGCATAAGCCGTGCCCATGCCAATAATACTAACCCCTAGCATTGAGGCATTAAGCAGTCCCCAGGCAAAAAGATGTTTGGCAAGCGGTCCGAGCAACGGCTCTAACGCCAGGGCAGCATCCGCCGCTGATTCAATTCTTACCTGATTTACAAACAGGGTAGCAGCGGCTGAGATAATCATAAAATAGGATCCAATATCCGTCCATAAAGCGCCAAATAAGACGTCTAACCGTGCACTGCCAATTTTTTTAACATCGATTCCTTTATCCACAAAGTAAGATTGCACAAAAAACTGTCCCCAGACCGTTAAAGTAGTTCCAATTAGGGCTGTTGCTATAAATAAAAACTCACGATTCATGGGTAGAGAAGGGACAAAACTTCCTTGAAGCATAGCTGGAATATCTGGTTTGGCAATAAAGCCATTAATGACGTAACAAAAGAAAAGCACGCAAGAAGTTAAAAAGATATTTTGGACAAAATTAAAACTACCTTTTAAGATAATATACCAGATTAGCAAAGTGCAAATAGGGACAAATATCAACCGAGGAATATGGTAAATATCAGCCACCGCAGCTATTCCAGCAACATCTGCCAGAATGTTGGAAAAATTGGCAACAAAAACTAAAATCACCACAAAAAGAGCAAATTTTAAACCAAACTTTTCACGAATTAAATCTGCCAGTCCCTTTCCTGTTACTACCCCCAAGCGCATCCCCATTTCCTGGGTAACAAATAACATAAAAGTGATAATGAGCAAGATCCAGAGCATGGAATAGCCAAAATGCGCTCCAGCTACAGAATAAGTTGCCACTCCGCCGGCATCGTTATCGGCAGTTCCTGTAATAATACCCGGACCTACAACGGAGAGAAAAATTAGTAAGCGGACCTTCCAGTACTTCCATTTTTTATTACCGAAAAGTTTTTGCAGCATAACCCTACCCTAACATCTGCCTTTTGCGGCGGGATAATGGGGGGAGGATAAAATCAATTACATCATCAACAGTAATAATTCCCAATACTTTTCTATCGGCATCAACTACCGGCACAGCCAATAGATTATATTTGGAGATAACCTCAGCAACTTTCCGTTGATTCATCTCCGGAGAAATAACAATTGGTTCTTTATTCATGATTTCCTGAATACTTTTTTCAGGGAAAGAGACAATTAAACTGCGCAAGGATAAAACCCCAGCCAAACGATCATTCTTATCGGTGATATATAGATAATAAATTGTTTCTGCCCCCGGAGCAAGTGCCCGCAAGTGGTTAATCGTCTGCTCAACACTAAAGTCAACCGGAATGGTAATAAATTCAGTCGTCATTAACCCGCCGGCAGTTTCTTCTTGGTGCTTTAGGAGTTTACTGATTTCGGCTGCTTTACGGGGTCGCATCAGGCGTAAAAATTCTTCGGCTTTTTCCTCAGGGATATCTCCCAACACATCTGCTACTTCATCCACCGGCATTTTTTCTAGTATTCCAAGCGCCTTTTTAGTATCAATGGTAAAAAGCAACATCGCCTGGATTTTGGGTTCTAGTTCATGCAAAGATTCAGCGGCAGCCTTTTCGGATAAAGATTGAAAGATTGCTCTTTTTTCTTCTGTATGGACTTGACTAATAATATGGGCAATATCGGCTGGATGAAGATCGGAAACATGCTTAGAAGGAACCGTGATATTGCCTTTAAATTTACCGGTTTTTAGCGAGTCAACATGATCCCAACCAATTAAAGCGTCAGGGATACTTCTCCTGAACAATCCAAAAATAAATTCAACATATTTTAAAATTCCAAGGCGCCGAAATATCCCTCGAATCCCTACATCTGCGGCCACTAAACGGATATCCTGGTCAACCTTAGCTAGTTTTAAATCATTGACACGAATAACTCGAGCACCTTCGGTATCAAGAATTTGTTTATCAACTATGTCTCTCCAGAGCAAAAGTTCTTCTGGACGAAGTTTAGTAAACGCAATCCGATCTTTAACCGAATTGGTCGCCACAAATTGTTTGCCAATCAGATCAACTTCACTAATGAGCAAAACCACTTCTTCGTTTTTATCACTATTTTTTAGCAATAATCCGCTGATTTTGGGAAAAAGTTCTCCGACGGTAAAAACAATATCCTTTATCGTGCCAATCGGATCCTGCAGTCGATCCACCACCTGCACGCCAAGTAATTCAGATAAAAACATTTCAGAAAATAAGACCATGACTTGGGTATATTAACACGAAAAATTAGGGATTGGCTAGGCAAATTTTACATAATATTTTCCTGACAATTGCCTCACAGCTTTATTCATCTCAAGCATCATTAACAAGCTAGAGACTTGCGAAATTGGCATTCCACTCTCGTGCGCAATATTGTCGATATACTTTGGGTCGAGGGACAGCGTAGCTACAATTTTTTGCTCATCAACAGACAAGTTTAAATAATCAGGTTTAGATATTAGTGTTTGATTATTTGGTATTGTCTGGAAATTGTGGATTGGGATTTGGAAATTTAGTTCCTCAAGGATATCATCAATTGTTTCAACTAATTTGGCACCTTGCTTGATCAGCCAGTGCGGGCCTTTAGATTGGTCAATTCCGATTTGACCCGGTATGGCAAAAACTTCCCTCCCCTGATCCAAAGCACACTTAGCCGTAATCATGGCTCCGCTATCGTAATGGCCTTCGACCACAATCACCCCGAGAGAAAGACCAGAAATTATGCGGTTACGGCGCGGAAAGGTCCATTGCTCTGCTGCGGTGCCTGGCAATAATTCAGAGACCACTGCTCCTTTTTCAACAATTGAATGATACAAATTTTTATTGCTCGGTGGGTAAATCACGTCAACGCCTGTGCCTAGAACGGCAATCGTTCTTCCGCCGGCCTGCAGAGCTCCTTCATGGGCCGCCGTATCAATTCCCAGCGCCATTCCAGAAATAATGGTAAAACCTAAAGCGGAAAGTTCAGCCGCCAGCTTTTTGGCAATCTCTAATCCATAATGCGAGGCTCTTCGCGTACCAACAATGGCGATAGCTTTCTGGTCTTGTTCAACCAGTCCATCCTTACAATATAAAATTGAAGGCGGGTCATATATGTTTAGCAAGCTTTTTGGGTAGTTTAAAAAGTCGAAGGTTAAAGCCTCGATCGCGCCAATTTGCTTGAGCTCTTTATCAACATTAATTAAACCCCTATTTTCTACGATTGATTGCGCTATGCGCGGGTGGATTCCTTCTACAGTTTCTAACACTTCTTGATTAGCATTGAAGATAGCTTCAATAGATTCAAAATGCTTCCAAAGTCGGAAACCCCCAACTACCCCAAGATCAGGAATGCGATTAAGAATTAACCATTTCGATAAATTATCTAGGTTCGTCATGAAGCAAAGCTGAGCAACTTTATTGCCAGGTTAAAAACGTAAACTCACGAAGGAAAGCAGAGACACAGCGTCGAATTTTCGCCACCTATGTCTTAATAAGCGACAGCGCCTCGGCACGGGTTTTAACGTCAGATTGGAAAACACCGCGAACAGCGGAAGTTGTAGTCATGGCTCCCGGTTTTTTTACCCCACGCATGGACATACAGAGATGCTCAGCTTCGATAATAACCAAAACTCCCCGCGGTTTTAATCTTTCCATTAAACAATTGGCAATCTGGCTGGTTAAGCGCTCTTGGACTTGGGGGCGTTTAGCAAAGCCTTCAATTACCCTCACTAATTTGGATAATCCTGTGACCTTTCCTTTGGTAGGGATATAGACAACATGGGCTTTACCAAAAAAAGGAACCAGATGATGTTCGCACATTGAATAAAAAGGAATATTTTTAACCATCACCATTTCTTCATGGTCTTCTTCATGAAAAACGGTCATTTCTTTGCCGGGATCTTTGGTTAATCCTTCAAAGAGCTCGGCATACATGCGGGCAACCCTTTTTGGAGTATCTTTTATCCCCAATCGATTAGGGTTTTCACCAATTGCAATTAGAATCTCTTTAACCGCTTTTTCAATTTTGGCTTGATTGATCATATTAAGAGTATAGCAAATATAGTGAAATTAATAAATCGACCGTTCGATATATATTTAGAATGAGTACATTTGCCGATACCGTAATTAGCCCTACCCGCTTTTTCTTTGAGGGTGGATTTAAACCGCTCGACAAAAAAGACGGAACATCTTGTTTAATTATGGGAGGGGTTGAAGCTGCACGACAAATAACCGACCCCGGAATTCCTTTAGATACTGGGGCAGCAAGAGTTAAACTTGAAGTACAGACCCAGGCCCCAGTTCCGGGAGGCAATATTTATTTTAGAATTGAAACAAGTCGGCCAGTAACTGAAGCCTCTTCACAAACAACCGTAGCTGAGGCTGTTTATCAAAGAAAAGGGGAACCTTTTGTTCTAAGAAGCAATCTTACAACCACACAAACCTTGGATGGCAAACCACAATCAACCTTAGCAATCGCCCCATTTATGCGCACAGCGATTGAATTGCCTTATGTTGGGGATATTGGCCTGCGGTTTACTCCAGAATATTCTAGAATTATTCAAACCGGAACAAACGGACTTTTACTCCATACAAAACTTGATGGGACCATTGCTAATAACCCATGGTGGGGCTGGGGAATCCAAGTCTTTCTGCCAATAAATATTGAAAATACTCCGGGAGTTAAACCAATTGATTTTAGCGGGACATATCTTTGGACTGGAAGGGTTTTACCCAAGGGTTGGTTTTTAGAAAGCGGCGTATATCTTGGAAAGTCCAACTTTTTGGCTGATAACACGGTGTTGGCCTTGTTAACTATTAAAGCCAAAAATGGTTCTGAAAACCGCTGGTGGCAATAAGACTACCACCCACCACCACCGCCGCCACCACTGCCACCACCACCACCGGAACTGCTTGAAGAAGGACTGGAAGATGACTGAAGAGAAGAATGCATACTAGTTAACCCAGACGCCATCCCATCAATCGTAAAACTGCGTCCCGCTCCCCCACCACCGCTGGAACCACCACCAAATCCGCCAAAACTATCTCCTACCCCCGAGCCACTAATCCCTGAAGTGTGGTACACAGGCTGATACCAATTGGGCGCCGTAATATTTAAGCCGGAGAATTTCTTAACCCACTTATCCCCCAATTCCAAAGCAATGGCATAAGGTAAATACTTTTCAAAGATTTCTTCTTTCTGGCTGATCTTATCCGGGTCAGACAATCCAACCAAGTAATTCTTAAATGCTTCCCATTTTGCCCGGGCAATAGCGCCTTCTAGCGTCTTGCGCGGCATATACATGGCAAAGAGACCAACAATAATCCCGGACAAATAAAAACCAATACCAGCAAAAGTCAGCGGACTAGTAAAGAGAAAAGCAAATTCTTGTGAAAGTAATAGCCATGCACCATAGATAAAAGAACCTAATATAATTCCAAAAATCGATCCGAAAAAATAATGTTTTTCATTCATAATAAGCGTCGTTACCCAAAAGAAGGGAGATAAAAAAGCCAACATCACAAAAACAATAAAGGCTACAAAAATATTGGAGCCAAGAACAATCAATGGCAAACCAATCAAAGCCATCACAACTCCATAGAGCACATATTTTTTCACTTCTTTGCGCGGATCTTCTTCAAAATATTTTTGAGTAACCATTTCGGCATAAACGGCGTCTTTCGCTTCAAAAATACCCTTCTGGAAACGTGTCCCATCAGCTTTCTTTTTTAGCTCAGATATTTTTACTTCATCCCCAACTTTTGGTTCTTCAAAAATTCCTTTTAATATTGCCATCTCATGTTTAGCGATTTTGTCGTCAAGTTTTAGTATCTTATAAATATAATCTTCTCCGATAAATATATTAACTTTAGGCAATACCGTAATTGATAAATACCCTCGCCGTGCCAAATCAATGATGGTTCCAATCACTTCTTCAATCCCAAACTGTTCATCAATAATGGTGGCGGCCAGGGCCGGAGAAATTTCGGCGGGTAAATGGTCTAGAATAGCTGGCACATCTTTTACTTCGGGATCTCGGCCATAGCGATGACCATGCCAGAGCATAAAAGCAAAAACCAGCACAGGAATAAATAGAATAGGAAAAAAAGAGATTCTTTTAGCAAAGAGAACACTTTCTGGCGGGCGAGTAACCAGACCTTTCGGGAAAGTCACCTTAACATCCAGGGTTTCGTCCGGTCCAAAATTATTCCCAACAAAAACGATGGTATTGTCATCCGCCCATTTCCAGCTGGCTTTAGAAGAATTACTCCCAATCACTACACTATTTTTATCTATTCCAGCCGGCAAATGGACAGAGACTAAAGCGGTCTTAACATCCCCATCGCGGCTGGGAAAGATGGCATTCCAGTGAAGAGTATCCGTATTATTATCATATTGAATTGCACCTAAAGCTTTATACTCTAGAATAAAAGTTAGCGGAGTATTAGTATATTCAGGGTCTTCCTCATTGCGTGAGCGCCATTTTATTTCAACACTATTTCCCATATCACTAATTTCATAACAATATTTGTCCAAGCTGCCAGGAGTATACTCTTTATTGCCTTCAAAAAGCGCAATATTGGTAATTTGATCTAAGCCCTTCTTTGAAATCCAGCGAATACCGCCATTCCAAGCACCATTAAAGAGATAATCCTGCTTTTCTTCAATGTTTATGGAAGAATCTTGATTGATCGTCAGATTAACATCAATCCGATCCCAATACAGAGTGCGGGCGGAAGCAATGGGGACAAGAACCAAACAAACCACAAAAAAGACTAATAAAGCAATGAATTTTTTCATTCTAGCTCCCTCCATATAAAGACTGAAATAACAATAACAATAATACGATATATATATATGAGGGTCAAACAAAGAAGCGATAAAAATGGCTAGTTTTAAAAAGTAGCATATGAAAGCTGGAATAAATTATAGGGTTCGTGTTGAATCATC
The DNA here is from genome assembly GCA_041658745.1 of Candidatus Margulisiibacteriota bacterium. GTDB lineage: Bacteria > Margulisbacteria > WOR-1 > O2-12-FULL-45-9 > O2-12-FULL-45-9 > JASEHX01. The sequence continues at coordinate 27,145 of JBAZZP010000008.1, forward strand.
GCCAGTTTTACAATGGGGCTATGCAAGATTTTGGCGTAATCCAGCTATTACCCAGGAAAAATCTCGCGTCTGTCCAATAAGTGATGTTCCTACGAATGAGTTATTGAAAGAAACTGCAAGATCATGTAGCTCAAGACTAATACGCTCCTGCAATGTTCAACCTGGGATTGAATGGTATAGAAAGGTTGGATCAGCATTATTAGAAAGCGGAAAAATATTTGATGATTCTACGGATAGCATTAACAATTTAACTGGAATAAATGGAACTACAACTCTACCCGGAGCTCCATTATCTAATCTTGCAGATAAGTGTAGGCAAGAGGGGAGCACGTTACATGGCCTATTTCAACATTCAGGAAAAAGACTTAGCTTGCCTTTTCTGCCGCAGGACATTTCCGGCTTTCTATCTTGGGACAAGCAAAGACGACAGCTACCAGGAAGGGAAGAATGGATCAATGGAGGTTTTTTATTTGATGGGAAGCACTCCGGAAGAGATTTTTCGGCCTATCATAAAACAGATGGGGATAGAAGACATAGCGTGGAGGGCCTACCTGATGGAACAGTTATCCGTTCGATTGCGCCAGGCATAGTATGTACCGTTCACGGGGGATTAGGAGACGTCTCAAACAGTGGAATAACTGATTCGGGATATGCAGAAATTGAAATTGCCCATGCAGTGCTAAGAGGAAATAATTTATGCTTATTTATTTCTAGCTATTCCCATATTTTACCGCAAGTTTTGCCAGGTGATATTATTAATAATCACGATATCATTGGAAAAAGTGACAGAATGGGTTACGCGTACGGATATGGTATTCGCGGAGAAGAACTATCCCAAAGTTCGACAAGAGAAGAAATCGCTGCTTTTGCGGAAAAACTGCAAGCAATTCAGCCTCCCCATTTACATTTATCAACTTTCGTGATCCTTTTAAATGACATACAGATGAAAAGTACAAAGTTTATATTTGATCCGGAAGCATTTTTAGACTATTGAAAACAAATTTTGCTTTTCAAAACAACCCTGTAATCTTCCCGTCTTCGGATATATCCATCTTTTCGGCAGCGGGATTCTTTGGTAAGCCGGGCATGGTTAGAATATTGCCGGCATAAGCTACGATAAAGCCCGCTCCAGCAGAGGGTTTCAATTCACGAATGGTAATATTAAAACCTTTTGGCCTGCCGAAAGCTTTGGGATCATCGGACAACGAGTACTGGGTCTTAGCAATGCAGATCGGAAGCTTACCAAAACCAATTTTTTCGAGCAATTCAATATTATGCTGCGCTTTTTCGCTATACTCCACCCCATCCGCCCCATAGATCCTGGTAGCAATGGTGTTAATCTTATCTTTAATTGATGCATTCAAATCGTAAAGGAATTGAAATTTTACCTTTCCCTGATTCCCAGATACCCTGATCACCTGATTTCCTAAAGCTACCCCTCCCTTTCCACCCTTCGCCCATATATCCGACACCACCACGGGAACTCCGAATTTTTCGCACTGTTTAACAATAAAATCAATTTCACTCTCCGGATCCTGCTGTTTACGATTAACGGCAATAACCAAGGGGACTCCAAAAAGCTGAATATTTTCAATATGCTTGTGTACATTTTCGTAACCGTGCTTTTCAATCGCTTGGCGAGTGACAACTAAGACTGCCGCTGCTGGTTTTAACTTACCAATCCGACATTTGATATCAAAAAACTTTTCGGCTCCAAGATCAGTCGCAAACCCTGCTTCGGTTATCACATAGTCAGCTAGTTTCAAAGCAAGCTGAGTAGCAACTAAACTATTACAACCGTGAGCAATGTTGGCAAAAGGACCACCGTGAATTAAAACTGGCCCACCCTCAATCGTTTGAACTAAATTGGGCTTTAGAGCATGCCAGAGCAGCATGGCCATCGCTCCGTTGGCTTTTAAATCCTTCGCTCTAACCGGCTGACCGGATTTATTATAGGCAACAATAATTTCCCCTAGCCTCTTTTTCATGTCCGTCACACTTTTTGACAAGCAGAGAACGGCCATTACTTCGGAAGAAGCTGTGATATCGAATAATTCGCGCAAAGCCCGATCATTCATGTCCATCGTCCGCTTCCAGACAATCCGATTTTCATCAATATTTAATTCATTGCCTTGATAAATATGGTTATATAGCATGGCGGAAAGCAAATTATGGGCCGAGGTAATCATGTGCATATCACCGGTTAAGTGGAGATTGATATCATCCATGGGAAGAACTTGGGAATAGCCCCCACCCGCCGCTCCACCTTTAAGCCCCATCACCGGGCCCAAAGAAGGTTCCCGGATACAAACAATGGCTTTCTTGCCCAATTTTTGCAAAGCTTGGGCTAAACCGATAGTTGTAGTTGTCTTTCCTTCCCCTTGCGAGGTGGGAGACATAGTAGTGACTAAGATTAATTTGCCATCTTTTTTATTTTTAAGTCTTTTAAGCGTATTTAAACTGATCTTGGCCTTGTAACAACCCTGCATTTCCAGCTCAGAGGTTTTAATTCCAGCTTTCTTGGCGATTTCTACAATCTGCTTCATCCTGGCTTTTTGGGCGATTTCAATATCGTTTAGCATGCGATTACTTTACCATATTAATATTTACAAATAAACCAATTTTTCCTTCATAGTATGTTATAATCACCGTCATGGAAAAGGAAACCATTATCAAAAATCTGCAAGGATTAACAGCAAAAGCCGCCGCAGAAAAACTAATTAAAGATGGGTTAAATGAATTACCTTCCCAAAAAAAACAAAGTTTCATTAGAATTTTTATTAATGTCATAAAAGAGCCCATGCTCCTCCTTTTGATCGGCAGTGGACTGCTCTACACCTTTCTGGGGGATGTCAAAGATGCCCTTATGCTACTTTCCTTTGTCTTTGTAGTAGTAGGCATTACTTTCTACCAGGAAAGAAAAACCGAAAGAGCTCTCGAGGCACTGCGCAACCTTTCCAGCCCGCGCGCACTGGTTATTCGTGACGGTCAACATAAAAGAATCGCTGGCCGCGAAGTGGTACGTGAAGATTTGGTGGTGTTGCGAGAGGGCGATCGCGTCCCAGCCGATGGAGTCCTAATTTTTGCTTCCAATTTGCAGGTGGATGAATCCCTCCTTACAGGAGAATCCCTCGCTGTTCGAAAATCAGAATGGGACGGCAAAGAATCGATCAAAGCCCCTGGCGGGGATGATTTGCCCTTTGTCTATTCTGGGACATTGGTAGTCAGCGGACATGGAATTGCCAAAATCTCCGAAACCGGCATAGCCACTGAGATGGGCAAAATTGGCAAAGCCTTAGAAAATATAGTTGAAGAATCTACTCTTTTGCAAAAAGAAACCGGCAAAATTGTTAAAAACTTTTCGATCGCCGGAATTGTCCTTTGTCTACTGGTCATTGTTATTTATGGACTGACTCGCGGCCATTGGATCAATGGCTTCTTGGCCGGCTTAACCCTTAGCATGGCCATGCTGCCCGAAGAATTTCCGGTCGTGCTCTTAATTTTCATGACCCTGGGAGCCTGGCGCATTTCAAAGAGCCAGGTCTTAACTCGTAAAAATGCAGCCATTGAAACCCTTGGCGCTGCAACCGCTCTTTGTGTCGATAAAACCGGCACTTTAACCCTTAACCAGATGAAACTAAGCTTTGTAAGTGCCAGCGAAAATACCCTTGATATTAATGATAGCCTTTCTATTTTACCCGAGAATTTACATGACGTCTTAGAGTATGGGGTTCTAGCCAGCCAAAAAGATCCGTTTGATCCAATTGAAAAAGAATTAATTCTGCAAGGCGACAAATTACTTTCTGGAACAGAACATATCCATCATAATTGGAAATTGATCCACGAATATGCCCTTTCCAAGCATCTCTTTGCCATCTCCCACGTTTGGGAATCTCCCAACAAACAAGACTATGTTGTCGCCGCCAAAGGTTCACCGGAAGCCATTATGGACCTTTGCCACCTTGAAGCAGATAAAGTGAGTGCCATTGCTAAGCAAATTGAACAAATGGCTGCCAATGGACTGCGTGTGCTCGGAGTTGCCAAAGCCTCTTTTTCCAAAACCAGTCTGCCGGCACAACAGCACGATTTTGTGTTTGACTTTATAGGATTACTCGGCTTCACTGATCCCATTCGCCCCACTGTTCCAGCTGCCATAAAACAAGCCCATCAGGCTGGGATAAGAGTAATTATGATTACTGGCGATTATCCGGGAACCGCCCAACATATTGCCAACAAAATTGGGATTAAAAATCCAGAATTATTCATAACCGGCCCAGAGTTGACCACATTATCACCCGAAGAATTAAAACACAGAATAAAATCTACCAATATTTTTGCCAGAGTCGTTCCTGAACAAAAACTCCTGATTGTAAATGCTCTCAAAGCCAATGGCGAAATTGTGGCCATGACCGGCGATGGAGTTAACGATGCCCCTGCCCTCAAAGCTTCTCATATCGGGATTGCCATGGGTGAAAGAGGAACGGATGTCGCTCGTGAAGCTGCTGATCTAGTTTTATTAAACGATGATTTTTCTTCAATTGTTGAGGCCATTCGTCTTGGTCGTCGCATTTTTGATAATCTCAAAAAAGCCATGGCCTATATTTTTGCCGTACATGTGCCAATTGCCGGAATGTCTTTTCTGCCAATTGTATTCCAACTCCCGCTAGTCCTATTGCCCGCCCATATTGCCTTTTTAGAGTTGGTAATCGATCCGGCTTGTTCTACTGTCTTCGAAGCCGAACCAGAAGAAAGCGGCATAATGGATAGACCACCACGCAATTTAAAAGAACCCTTATTCAACCGACAGGCATTGACTATTAGTCTGTTGCAAGGATTAAGTGTTTTGGCCATCGTTTTTATTATTTTTTTGGCAGGCTTATATTTTGGAAAATCAGAAATGGAAGCAAGGACACTAGCTTTTACCACCATTGTTTTTGCCAATCTACTCCTGATCATTACCAATTTATCTTGGAAGCATAATTTGATTACAATATTAAAAACCAAAAACACTGCCCTTTGGTGTGTTATTACCGGGGCATTAACAGCATTATTCTTAACCTTATATCTACCCTTTCTACAATCCTTATTTCATTTCTCCGTTCTGCACCCCAACGATCTATTCTATTGTATACTTGGCGCCGCCGTCAGCTTGCTCTGGTTTGAAGTGGTAAAGATGACGCAGAATTCTAAAGCTTAAAAAGGGGCAAGGAACGGCAACAAAGGGCAAGGAAGGACAATGAAGGCATAGAAAAAGAAGGCAAAATAAATTTTCTTTTTCTACCCTCATTACTTCCCTTGCCCTTCCTTGCCTTCATCACCTCCCTTACCATTCATTGCCTTCTCCTTCCTTTAACATTCCCAAATAAACTGAAATTCGCTTGCTTATATGGCGAAAATTTAGTGGAGATAGTAGTAAAAATATATGCAATTACTAAATATTGGCAGCACAATTACCTTACGCAGAGGCGCTTATCGTTTCACAAAACAAAGAAGCTATGCTGATGATAATCAAACTTTGGCTTTTGAAGCAATCGGAATAGGTGGAAAAGGAGACTCAAAACCATTTTTTGTTAAACTGGCACCAGTAAAAGGGGAAAATAACCGAGTTACTACAGATTCTATTGTATTAAGGCAAGAAAAGCGAGTTTATGAGACATTGGGAGAGGGAGATCATTTAACTCCTTCTTTCTGGGATCATGGGAAGGTTGTCGCCTATGACGAAGATTTTTATGTGATTGTCCGCGAATTTCGGCCGGGAAAAAGCCTAGAAGAAACCCCAAATATCCCTCTTAATCTATTCATGAAAGTAATGAAAGAGGCAGTAGCTACTCTGACAAAATATGAACAGGCAGGCTTTATACACGGAGATCTTTGCCCAGGACATTTATTGCTTAGCCCAGACAATCAATTCACTCTCTTTGATCCGATTGGCTACCCAATAAATCGGAATGGAAACATTATTAACCGCGTCCATGGTTTGGGTCGTCATAAATTTATGCCGCCAGAAGATCACACAAATTCATCCAATGTCCATCCCGTTTTAAAAGTCAGCAGATTGCGAGATGTTTTTGCCATAGGAACAATATTTTATAAGGCTTTCCAGGCATCCTCATATTTATACTGTAGTGATTTTATGAGACAACTTGATCCTCTGAGACAAAAAGCCACCGCTGTTCCTATTAATACAAGATATACTTCTATGGCCGAATTAGAAAAAGATTTTAATGCCGTATTTACTGATACTATCATGCGAAATATAACTGGATATGTAAATTTCAGCCGTTATTCTTAATGATTTTTATCCGTTATTTCCGTGTAGATCCCCTGTGCAGTTAAACCGTACATCTCCAACAATTCCTGCCGTTTGCCTTGTTCGATAAATTTATTAGGCAAACCAATGCGTTGAATGGGGAGAACAATCCCTTCATCAGCTAAGAGTTCTGCAACTGCAGAACCAAACCCACCCTCCAAAACCCCCTCTTCTACTGTTACGATCCGATCAACTTCTTTGGCTAAGTGAATAATGGCCTTTTTGTCCAACGGCTTAACAAAGCGTGCATTAAAAACGGTAGCGGCAATTCCCTCTTTTTCGAGTAATTTAGCCGCTTCGATGGAGGGGTGGACCATCGAGCCAATGGCAATAATCCCAATTTTCGAATTTCTAATTTCTACTTTCGACTTTCTAATAATCTCGCCTTTTCCAATTTCCAAAAGCTTAACTTCAGCCTCCAATTCAACTCCGGTTCCGGCTCCGCGAGGATAACGAATGGCAATTGGCCCGTTGTGAGAGGCGGCGGTATATAGCATTTGCTGAAATTCATTTTCGTCTCTGGGAGCCATGACAACCATATTGGGAATGGAGCGCAGAAATGCAATATCAAATAAGCCATGATGGGTAGGCCCATCTTCCCCCACTATCCCTGCCCGATCCAGACAAAAGATAACCGGAAGATTTTGCAGACAAACGTCCTGTACAATCTGATCGTAAGCCCGTTGCATGAAAGAAGAATAAACCGCTACTACCGGCTTCATTCCAGAAATTGCCAAACCGGCAGCAAACTCAACAGCATGCTCCTCGGCAATTCCAACGTCAAAGAAACGGCTTGGGAATTTGGTTGAAAATTCCTCAAAACCAGTTCCATCAATCATAGCAGCAGTAATACCGACAATCCGAGAATCCTTTTCGGCAATTTTCACAATCGTTTCACCAAAAACCGAAGTGTAGGACCGCCCGCTGCCATTTAAAGCTTTCCCAGTGGCAATTTCAAAGGGCCCAGTCCCATGAAAACGCGCCGGTTCTTTTTCGGCCGGCAAATAACCCTTGCCTTTTTTAGTAATAACATGAATAAGGACTGGGCCATTTATTTCTTTGGCATGATGCAGAGTACTCATCAAAAGAGGTATATTATGGCCATCAATCGGACCAAAATATTTAAAACCTAATTCTTCAAAAAGAACGTTAACTTTAAAGTTTAATGCCAAATGTTTGGTGCGATTTTTTAGCTTTTTAGCGGCTTCAAACATAGAAACGCCAACGCGAGGTATTTTTTTGACCAATTTTTCGATGCGATTACGCAAATCAAGATATAAATCACTGGTGGCAACCGAAGTTAGATAATTGGACATTGCCCCCACATTTTTGGTAATTGACATCTCATTATCGTTTAAGATAACGATAAAATTGGTTTTTAACCCATCAACATTATTAACTCCTTCAAAAGCTAGCCCTCCGGAAAGGGAACCGTCACCAATGACGGCAACCACAAAATGCTTTTCGCTCTTTAAATCGCGGGCTTTTACCATCCCCAGAGCTGCTGAAATCGAGGTTGAGGCATGCCCCACCCCAAAAGAATCGTGTGGGCTCTCAATTGGGTTAGGAAAACCGGTAATCCCGCCTAAAGTCCGCAGGGTGGAAAATCGATCTAACCGGCCGGTTAATAATTTATGGGCATAAGCTTGGTGACCAACATCCCAAATAATTTTATCACGCGGGGTTTGAAAAGCCGAATGCAGCGTAACCGCTAGTTCAACCGCCCCCAAACTCGGGGCCAGATGTCCGCCATTAATAGACACCACTTCAATGATTTTTTGGCGAATTTCGGCAGAGATTTGGTCGAGCTGTTTTCCAGTTAAACTGCGCAGGGTTTCTGGCAGTTTAATTTTATCTAATAATGATTCCATATATTGCGTGGACAATTAGCGTTATAACAGCGGCTAAAGTAGCTCCAGCAAAAACCTCAATTGGGTCATGCCCTAAAATTTCTTTCAACTTTTCAATTTTAATCTTACCGGTTGAATAGATATCATCAACAATCTTATTGAGAATTTCGGCTTGCTTGCCAGCTGCGCGCCGAACTCCAGTAGCATCGTACATTACAATTAAAGAAAAAACCAAACAAATAACAAAGAGCGGGCTTTTAAACCCTTCTTCTAAAATAACTGCAACTGTAAGCGCGGTAACTGAAGCTGAGTGAGCAGAGGGCATCCCGCCAGCTTCAAAAAAATGCCAAAAATTAATTTTTCCTTCTTTAATCCAGTAAATAACCACTTTTATGGCTTGGGCCAAGAACCATGAAACAACAACGGCCACAAAAGCAAAATTCAACAACAAATCGCTTGCTATAGAAATCACTAGGCCTTCCTCCGCTTTTTTAAAATTTGGCTAGCTACCAACAAATCTTCTGGAGTGGTAATCTTTAAATTTGTGTAGGAACCCATCACCATTTTTACCGGGATTCCTAACCTCTCCACCAACATCGCATCATCGGTAACCGAATATTTATTATACCCTTTTTTGTAAGCTTTAAGAAGTACTTCTTTGCGAAAGACTTGGGGTGTTTGTGCCGACCACAATGTTTCACGATCCAATGTCCTTTGTATTTTTGGACTTAAATATTCTGATTTATTTTTAACTTTGATATTTAATTTTTGAATTTGTTTAATTGTATCTTTAACGGGAACTCCGACGACAACTGCCCCATATATATTGGCTTCATCAATGGCTTTTTCAATTATCTCCGAGCTAATCAGCGGCCTTGCTCCGTCGTGAATAGCAACAACCTCGACATCATCCGGCAAGGCCAAGATTCCGTTATAAACCGAATCTTGCCGCTCCAATCCTCCAGCAACCACGCAAATAACCTTAGAAAAACCAAACCGCCTAGCCCGAGGAATATCTTGCGCATTCACCACTAAAACAATACCATCGATTGACTTACTATTTTGAAAGGCTTTTACTGTCCACCACAGAACCGGTTTACCAGCAATACTAATAAATTGCTTGGGACGCCCCATTCTCTTGCCTTTTCCCCCAGCAACAATTATTGCTACTGTCTTTTTTGATTTTAAAATTATTTTATATTTTGTCATTTGAGCTTTGAAGTTAGAAGTTTATGCCCCATTTTCGTTACTAATACCATATCTTCAATCCGCACGCCCCCCCACTTCTCAATATAGATACCCGGTTCAATGGTAATAACCATTCCCGCTTTTAGCCGCCGCTTGTTCTTGGTTCCAATTTTTGGGCCTTGATGGACACGCAAGCCAATGCCATGGCCAGTAGAATGCACAAAGTGTCGCCCAAAACCTTGCTCATGAATATATTGGCGGGCAGCATGATCCACATCACAGCATCTGGCTCCTGGCTTAACCGCAGCAATGGCCCTTTTTTGAGCTTCCTTAACAATAGCAATAACTTTTTTTAGTTTAGCTGGAACTTTTCCCAAGACAAATGTCCGGGTTACATCTGATCGCCATCCGTTAACGTTGGCACCAAAATCAATTTTTATCGGCTCACTTTCTCTAATTTCGCGATGAGTTGGCTGACAATGAGGCTGCATAGCATTTTTACCAGAACCAACAATGATGGGAAAGGCCGATTTAGCTCCAAACTTTGCTAGCAGAAAATGAACTTGCTCTGCAATCCCTAGCTCAGACATCCCAACCTCAAGTTTTAGGTGTTTGATTACTTTTAAGGCAATTTTGATGGCTTTTAATTGCGCGGCATTCACTTATTTATAAATCCAATGGCGGCTTGCAAGCCCAGTAGGTAACTATTTACCCCAAAACCGGCAATTTGGCCAATAGCGACCGGAGCAATCACCGACTTGTGCCGGATCTCTTCACGGGAATAAATATTTGAAAGGTGCACTTCCACAGTTGGTATCTTTACAGCAGCAATCGCATCTCGAATGGCAATACTGTAATGGGTATAACCGGCTGGATTAATGACAATTGCTTGATATTCACCTTTGGCCGCTTGAATAGCGTTTACAATTTCACCTTCAACATTGCTTTGAAAGCTTTTTAGTCCCACTTTCAACTCTTTTGCCAATGCTTGCAGCTTTTTGTTTATATCTTCTAGAGAGACCTTCCCGTAAATTGCCTCTTCCCGATCACCAAGCAAGTTTAAATTAGGCCCGTGGATAACTAGGATTTTATTCTTCACTTTTTTCCCTCCTATAACTTCTTGATTCTAACACACCCCTAAAACGCTTATCAAGAAAGGGCATAAATGGTATAATTTTATAAATGGTGAAAGTCAAAAATAGCCGCAAAGCCAAATTCTTCTTGGTTACCCTATTCATCCTTATAATAGCCCTCGCAGCTTTCATCCTGCAGATTATTAACCAATTGCCCAATTCGGATACTATTGAGGCCTTTAGCCCAACCGAAGCCACTCTTCTCTTCTCCTTAGACGGCAAGGTTTTTGCCCGCTTGCACCAAGAAGAAAACCGCCAAGTTGTCCCATTATCGCGTATTTCACCCTATTTGCAAAAATGCGTGGTTGCAATTGAAGACCCCAAATATTATCAGCACCATGGTTTTGATTATCAAGGTATTTTTCGCGCCACAATCAAGAATTTGATCTATGGCCGAATTGTGGAGGGCGGCAGCACCATTACCCAGCAATTGGCCCGCAATATATTTCTAAACCGCCGTAAGACCTTCTCCCGTAAATTTGCTGAGATTATTTTGGCCTTGCAACTGGAAAGAAGATATACCAAAGACGAAATTATGGGACTCTACTTAAACCAGGTTTATTTTGGTCATAATGCTTATGGGGTCGAAGCTGCCGCAAATCTCTATTTTGGTAAAACCGCTAAAGATCTAGACTTGGCAGAATCTGCCATGTTGGCCGGTTTAATTCGTGGGCCCGAACTTTATTCTCCATACAAAAACTTTAAAGGCGCCAAAATAAGACAAATTGCGGTACTTAACCGGGCAATGGAATTTGGCCTTATTTCAGTAGATGCTGCCCGGCAGGCAGCGTCAGAAAGCCTTTCTTTTTCTCCAAAAAACCTTAAAATGTTTGGGGGATTGGCTCCCTATTTTGTTAGTTATGTTACGCAACAATTGGTTGAAAAATTTGGAGAAGAAGCAATTTATAGTGGTGGCCTTCGGGTATATACCACTCTAGATACTAAAAAACAAACTGCTGCCGAAGATGTAATTTCACGCGTCATAAAAGATGAAGGAACAAAATACCATTTTTCACAAGCGGCGCTGGTTTCAATTGATCCGCGCAAAGGTTACATCAAAGCTATGGTTGGAGGAGCAGATTTTTACAAGAGCCAGTTTAACCGGGCCACCCAGGCAAAACGACAACCGGGATCATCGTTTAAACCGATTGTTTATGCCACCGCTCTAGAGCAAGGAATATCTCCGGGGAGCGTCTTTGATGACGCTCCTATATCGTTTAAAGTATCCCGCAATCGCTGGAACCCCAGAGGGGTTTGGGCGCCAAAGAACTTTGATCGCAGGTTTAACGGAATGGTAACTATGCGCACGGCCTTAGAAAGATCATTAAATATCCCTTCAATAAAAATATTAGAGGAGGTTGGGGTTACTTCGGCAATCGATATGGCACACCGACTGGGAATCACCAGTCGTCTCGAACCGGGATTATCTTTAACCTTGGGGGCTTCAGAAACAACCGTGCTTGAAATGACCTCCGCTTATGGAGTTTTTGCAAATAAAGGGACTAGGATTCATCCGATTGCTATCTTAAAAGTGGAAAACCACGAAGGAGTCACCCTTTTTGAAGATAAGACCAAAGGGGAAGAAGTTTTGGACCCTAATATTGCTGCCGCCATTATTGATCTTATGAAAGGGGTTTTAACCCGCGGTACCGGGGTTAAAGGCCAGATTAATCGTCCAGCCGCAGCCAAAACCGGAACCACCGAAAATTTCCGCGATGCTTGGTTTATTGGTTTCGTTCCCCAACTTGTGACCGGCGTTTGGGTGGGCAATGATAACAACTCTCCAATGCGGGGAATTGCCGAAGTAGCAGTTTGTCCGAGAATCTGGAGAGATTATAACAAAATGGCTTTAGCCAATGAGCCGGTGTTAGATTTCCCACGGCCAACTGGTTACATTTCTATTAAATTTTGCTCAGCTTCAGGCAAACTGCCAAGCCCTTACTGCCCGGCAAAATCTATCCGAAGCGAATCTTTTTGGGAAGATAGTGCCCCGGACCAAATCTGTAATGTCCACCAAGCTCCTAAAAAACCTGTGGAAGAAATAATCGAGAGCTCAGAGGCAAAACCTATTCCAGATCCTATTCCTGAACCTCCTATGGGCGCCCCTAAATCAGACACCAATGAAATCTGATATTATAAAATTTGGCACTGACGGCTGGCGAGCAAAAATTGCTCAGGATTTTACTTTTGAAAATGTACAAATTGTTGCCCAAGCATTTGTAGACCACTTAAAAGATAGCGGGATTGCCAACCGTGGCGTAGCCGTAGGATATGATAATCGATTTCAATCTGAAACTTTTGCCCAAATTGCCGCTGAAATTTGTTCTGGCGCCGGGATAAAAACTTTTTTAAGTTCCGTTTCCATTCCTTCCCCCACCCTCTCATATACTGTAAAAAACCTAGACTTAGCTGCCGGCATAATGATTACCGCTTCTCACAACCCACCCGACTGGAATGGATTTAAAATTAAAGAAGCTTTTGGGGGGTCATCAACCCCTGAAACCACCAAAGCAGTAGAGCAAAAGCTAGCTGAAAAACTAGAAATCCACCCTTCTTCAAAAAACATAGAAGTTATTAACCCTATTCCGGCTTATCTAAAAAAGATCAGTTCTCTAGTTGATTTAGACTTAATTAGAAGCGAAAAAATAAAAATCGTAGTTGATCCTATGCATGGCAGTGGTTCCGGCCTAATGAAACAAATGGGTTTACCGGTAACTGAGATCCGCGGGAACCGCGATCCCCTCTTTAGCGGAATTAATCCCGAACCCCTGCCGGTTAATCTGGAAGAATCGATTTCATTCATTAAAGATTTTTCCTTGAAATATTCATCCGAATTATGCGCCTGTATTGTCCTCGACGGCGATGCCGACCGTATCGCCGCAATCGACGGATCCGGTAAATTTATTAATACCCATAATATTTTTGAATTGCTTTTGCGGCACTTGGTACTCCACCGCAAAATGACTGGCAATGTGGTCAAAACTTTCAACATGAGCAATTTGATTGACAAGTTATGTCAGCAATATAACCGCACTCTCGAAGTAACTCCGATCGGTTTCAAATATATCGCAGCAAAAATGCTAAGCGAAGATATATTATTGGGTGGAGAAGAATCGGGCGGGATGGGGATTAAAGGATTTATTCCGGAAAGAGACGGGACGCTTGCTGGACTAATGCTGCTCGAACTGATGGCCTACGAAAAGATGACACTCGCCCAGATATTAGAAGAAATCATGCAAGAGCATGGCCATTATTATTATGATCGGATTGATTTACATACGACAAAGGGAATCGAAACGGTTAAAAATCTCAAAAAATCTCCTCCCCAAGAATTTGCCGGTAAGAAGATTGCAAAGATTGAAACATTGGATGGACTAAAGTTTTATTTCGAAGATGATAGCTGGATTTTATTCCGCGCTTCGGGAACTGAACCTTTACTTAGAATTTATGTTGAAGCCAAATCAAAAGAAGATGTGGTGATAATTTTAGGAACCGGTGAATCTCTAGCTAAAAAATAGAGGGTCAACAGATTTCTCTATTAACCCTTTATTAATCTATGAAATATCTCAGTTAGTTATTTTAACCCTTTTTGAAAAGCCTCTTTTTTAGCAACGCGAGCAAGCTCAGTTTGTTCTTTGGCAACGTCTTTGGATGAGCCCAATCTTTGGAATACTTTCATCAGGGCTTCATGGGCCATTTTGTTATCACCAGCAATGATTGAAGCCCTGCGGTATAATTCGAGCGCTTGTTCTTTTTTATTGGTCTTTTCGTATAACCCAGCTAAAACCGCATAAAAGTCCAGATTATTGGGATCTACTTTGATTGCATTTTCATACTCAATTGCCGCTTGGTCCAGTTGCCCGGTACTAGCATAAGTATCTCCCAAGAAAATGTGCAGGACGGGATTGGAAGGAGTATCCTTAATGGCTTTTTGGTATTCAAGGACAGCTTCTGCAACTTTGTTTTTAAACCTAAAATCATGCCCTTTCATCCTCGGGCTAATAATTTCGACCTTAGCTTTGCTGCGCTTTTCCATAAACCACTTTTGAAAAGCCTTATTTTGCTTATCCGCCGCAGCTGCTTTCTCAACATCCTGTCCTTTTGTCACCATTCTTAGCTTCGAATCAGTTACTTTAATTATATGGTACCCGAACTGAGTCTTAATTACTGGGCTGACTTCTCCCACCTTCATTGAAAAAGCCGCTTTTTCGAACGGCTCAACCATCGCCCCGGTCTGAAAAAAACCAAGATCACCACCTTTGGCGGCGGATGCGGTATCAATTGAGTACTTTTTTGCCAAAGCGGAAAAATCTTCACCACCCTTTATTCTTTTTAGTAAATCGTTGGACAAAGCCTCCAGGGAAACTAAAATATGACTAGCGCGAACTTCACGCAAATCATCGGGAGTAAGCTTGGCTTCTTCTCTAATTTTCATCACCATTTTTTGAACTAGCATTTCATTCTGGATTAAATCTTTAAACTTAGCAAAAGTCAGTCCCATTTGGGTGAGAGCTTTTTCCAGTTGTTGCTTATTTTCAATTTTTTGTTGCTTCATAATACTATCTATAGCCATATCAACTTCCTTTCCGGAAATCTTTACATTTTTTTTGGCTTCAGCCAAAATAATGGCATAATCAATCGACTGACCCAGTGCCAAGTTTTCAACAAAAGCCATATTTTGCGGAGTAACCTGCATACCAAATTGTTGAGCAATGCGATTTAAAATTTGGCGGTATTGCTCTTGGGAAACGGCATTCCCATTAACTTTTACAACATCTTTAGAGGTGCCACCCCCAAACCCCTGCCACTTTCCGGAAATCCCAAGTCCATAAAACATGGTCGCCACAAAAACCACCACCACCGTAATCATAATCACCTTCGTTTTTTTCCTCAAAAAAGTCAACATCGTATTCCTCCTGTTCTAAAATTCGGCCTTTAAAACTCTGGAAACAGAAATATAAGCACCTAGCATCCCAAGGATACTTCCTAGCAACACCATTATAATATAAATAACCCCTAAAACAAATCCATTTGTAACTATTGGTAAAAATGGTAGGGTGGTTGAAACTTGAAAAGCCAGAGAGTCATAAGAAACTTTTAAAACTAAAAAGGAGAGAACCCCCCCGATAATTCCAATTAGCACTCCTTCAATAATAAAAGGATATTTCACAAAAGTATTGGTTGCTCCCACCAATTTCATAATATAAATATCAGTTTCCCTAGCCAGTACGGTTAAACGAATGGTATTAACCACAATTAACAAGGTGGCAATTGTAACCAAAATCACCAAAATCGAACCACCTACCCTTACCGCCGACACAAGAGCCTTCATCTGCTCAATCAATTTACCACTATAGCGCACATTAGAAATCCCGGGTTTTTGTGAAACAATTTTAGCTACTGGGGCAATAAGATCAGGCGTGCGGACCTTGACAATAAAAGTATGCGGCAAAGGATTATCTTGCACAATTTCACCAATCTCGAGCTGATCAGAAAAATCTTCTTTAAATTTTTTCCAAGCTTCATCACGGGAAATAAAATCCACCTTTTGCACCCCAGAAATCTTGGAAAGCTCTAGCTGCATTGCCCCGGCTTGCTCCAAAGTAATGGGTTGGTCAACATAAGCCGAAATATCAAGCCCTGAGGAAACGTTGCCAACAATATTGCCCAAATTAACCACTAATAACAGAAAGACCCCAAATATCACCAAGGTAACCGTAATGGTTCCAATGGCAACAACAGTCATTAAAGCCCCGCGACGAAATGAACGGAGCGCTTCAACAATAAAAAACTCTAAATTATTAAACATTATACCCCCCCAGCATCTGATCCCTTACTATTCGCCCATTTTCAATCGCAACCACCCTTCTTTTCATATCATCGACAATACTTTTATTATGGGTGGAAACGATGACGGTCGTATTGCGTTTGTTAATCTTGTCGAGTAATTGAATAATATCCCAAGAAGTTGTGGGATCCAAATTTCCGGTTGGTTCATCGGCCAGTAATATAGGAGGAGCATTAACAATGGCACGGGCAATACAAGCCCGTTGTTTTTCCCCACCCGACAGCTCATCTGGAAAAGCATTGGCCCGCCGCAGCATCCCAACTAGCTCTAGAGCTTGCATAACTTTGCGGCGAATACTCGATCGAGGAGCCCCAGTAACCCTTAAAGCAAAAGCTACATTTTCAAAAACGGTTCTTTTTGGCAGCAACTTGTAATCTTGAAAGACAATCCCGATATTTCGTCGCAGATATGGCACTTGATCTGGGGTAAGAGCTGAGACATCAACTTTATCTACAATTACTTTGCCTGAACTGGCTTTTTCGTCGCGGTAAAGCAGTTTCATAAGGGTGGTCTTCCCCGCCCCAGAAGGTCCTACCACGAAGACAAATTCTTCTTTACCAATATTTAAATTGATATTGTATAGGACATCCGTCCCATTAGGATAGGTTTTGGAAACATTGATAAGTTGAATCATTGGTATAGCGGAAAGTTTTTGCAAAGCTCAGAAATTTGACTTTTAACTTCTGATTTGACCTTTTCATCCCCCACATTACTCAAAACTTTTCCGATTAGATCGGCAATAATTTTCATTTCGTTTTCTTTCATCCCGCGAGTGGATAAAGCTGGGGTACCAAGGCGAATCCCTGAAGTAACAAATGGTTTTTCGGGATCAAAGGGGATAGTATTTTTGTTAACGGTAATTCCCACTTCATCTAAAGCAATTTCAGCCACCTTGCCGGTAATTTTCTTAGGACGCAGATCAACCAACAACAAATGATTGTCGGTTCCGCCAGAAACAATCCTAAAACCATTACTGCCTAATCCTTCAGCCAGGGTTTTAGCATTCTTTATAACTTGTTCCTGATATTTTCTAAATTCTGGCAACATGGCTTCCTTGAAGCAAATCGCTTTGGCCGCAATAATATGCTCCAATGGACCACCTTGGATGCCAGGAAAAACCGCTTTGTCCACTTGTTTTGCAAAAGCTTCTTTACATAAAATTAATCCTGCCCTAGGACCACGTAGCGTCTTGTGAGTAGTAGAAGTAACAACTTCTGCAACTGGCACCGGAGAAGGATGCAGTCCAGTAGCAACTAACCCGGCAATGTGGGCAATATCTACCATTAATATGGCTCCCACCTCATCACAGATAGCTCTAAACTTGTTAAAATCAATAATCCGCGGATAAGCGGTCGCCCCCGTAACTATCATTTTGGGCTTATGCTCTTTTGCCGCAGCGGCTAGAGCATCATAATCAATTGTTTCGGTATCTTGCCGAACACCATAAGAAACAAAATTAAAATACATTCCAGAAACATTCACCGGGCTGCCATGAGTTAAATGTCCACCATGGGAAAGATTGAGCCCCATTACTGTATCACCCGGTTTTATAAAGGCCACATAGGCCGCAAAATTAGCTTGGGAACCGGAATGCGGTTGGACGTTAGCATGATCAGCACCAAATAACTTTTTAGCTCGCTCGATGGCTAATGACTCGGTAATATCAACAAAATGACAACCTCCATAGTAGCGTTTTCCAGGATATCCTTCAGCATACTTATTGGTCATCACTGAGCCACAAGCTTCCATAACGGCTCGAGAGGTAAAATTTTCGGAGGCGATCATTTCAAGCTTGCTTTGCTGCCGAGTTAGTTCTTGATCTAACGCCAATGCCACCTCAGGATCATATTTGCGAACATTTTCTAAATTGAAATGCATTTCCCCTCAATTCATATTTGAAACGCGGCTTAAAACAAAAAGACTGCTCCGGCAGTAAGCCCTAAATCGGTGTTATAACCAATTTCGGTATTTAGGCCCAATATATTTAACCCGCCAAAAATACCCGCGCCAACATGGGCGCCTTGCGACAAAACCCCAGAAATTCCAGGGACATCGGTTACCGCTTCCGAGTAATTAGCTGCACCAACTCGCACGCCAACATATTCGGCCCCAAACGGGATAATAGCCGAAACTCCAGCATTCATCAAAGAGTATTGATTTCCCATCCCGTATCCGGCCTCAACTCTAATCCCGGCTCGCGATCCAATCGGGAAAGTGTAACCAAGATTAACAATCCCAGCGCCTCCACCAAAACCTGCCATTATCCTTGTACCAGCCAATGAATTAGTCGTTCCGCCTGCAGGCGATACCTGAACTGGCTGCTCAGAAACGGGTTCAACTGGCTCAGTAGTTACAGGCTCTTCATCCCCAGTAGGCTCTTCAACAGTAACTGGAACTTTTGCTAATTTTTGCAGTGATCTTAGTTGGGCAACAGCCGTTTTTCGTTGTTTTTTGAGCGTAGTAATTGATTTTTTGTTCTTGGCCGTTAGTTTCTTGCTGAGTTTTTTGATTTTTGTATCAATGGTTTTAATATATTTTTGGGTTTTTTTAATTTGTGTATTATAATTTTTTGCCTCTACTGCATTCCCCAAAAAAATACCACAAAAAAAGATTAGACCAACAGCTAATCCCATTCCTCTTTTTAAATAATTCACCTTCTTGTTCCTCCTATAAAAAACCAAATAAAATCATTTATCAACCTCGCTAATTATAACAATTTCATCACTATTGTCAAATCAATAATTATTGGATATAATAACATTTCAATTCCCCATGCATAACGACGAAAACGACCAATATAAAGAGCTACTGAAAGACGTGGAAATTGGCGACTGCCAAAATTGCGGCGGAGCGCTGGCAATTGAAAAGGTAAACCTCGAGGACTACCAGGGCGGCAAATTATACATGATGGAGAGCATTCCCGCTTTTGTCTGCCAAGAATGCGGTGAGGTTTGGGTTCCAGAACCTATCATGAAAGAATTTGTTAAAATGATTGACACAGCCAAAAAACTAAGGCATCATTCAAAAAAGAAATAAAAAAGCAGGAGGAAACAAATGGATATTGAACTCGGTAAATCGAAAAAGACCCGTCGTGCCTTTGGATTTGATGAAATTGCCCTCTGCCCTTCTATTATCACCATTAATCCGGAGGATACTGATATATCGGTAGATATTGCAGGTAAAAAGTTGCAAATACCAATTATCGCTGCAGCAATGGACGGGGTAATTAGCCCAAAAACAGCAATTTTGATGAGCCAATTAGGCGGGATCGGTGTGCTCAATTTGGGGGGAGTCTGGTCACGTTACGAAGATGCCGATAAAAAACTCGAACAAATTGCCTCGGTTGATAAAGACCAATATGTCCCACTGATGCAAAAGATGTACCTTGAACCAATTAAAAAAGAATTAATCATTAAACGGATTAAAGAGATAAAAGCTGCCGGAGCAATTGCAGCAGTTTCATCCATTCCTCAAGATGCCATTGAGCTGGGTCCAATTGCCAGAGATGCGGGGGTCGATATCTTTGTGATTCAATCTACAGTTATTTCTACCAAACACAAATCAACTTCGTCAGAACCGCTCGATCTCAAAAAGTTCTGTGAAAGCATGAAGATTCCGGTTTTGGTCGGAAACTGTGTGACATATGAAGTGGCTTTAACTCTGATGGGAACAGGAGTTGCCGGAGTATTAGTTGGCATCGGACCGGGAGCCGCCTGCACTTCTCGCGGAGTCCTGGGAGTAGGCGTGCCAATGGCAACCGCTATCTCGGATTGCGTTGCAGCTCGTGACTCTTATTTTAAAGAGAATAACATTTATGTTCCAATTATTGCAGATGGCGGAATGGCAGTGGGTGGCGATATTTGCAAAGCCATTGCTTGCGGAGCCGATGCTGTAATGATCGGTTCGCCAATCGCAAAGGCCACCGAAGCTCCTGGACACGGATTCCACTGGGGAATGGCCACTCCTTCCCCTACTCTTCCTAGAGGATCAAGAATTAGAGTTGGCACCATTGGATCTTTGAAAGAAATTCTGCACGGTCCAGCCAAGTATGATGACGGATCAATGAATTTTGCCGGAGCACTACGCACGTCAATGGGAACGCTAGGCGCAGCCAACCTCAAAGAAATGCAGCATGTAGAAGTAATCATTGCTCCTTCGCTTTTAACCGAAGGCAAGGTTTATCAAAAGGCCCAGCAGCTGGGAATGTACAAGTAAATTAGCCACCAATCCAATTGCTACGCGGGGTTAGATATTTGTCGCGTTCTTTAGAATTATATTTATAATCCATTATGCGAAAAGCGTTGTAGGATTTTTCTTCATAATCAACGTTAGGCCCAGGCAAATGAAAGGTTTCTTTGATTGCTCCTATCCAATACCCCTTTTTAGGTAACAAACACCATTCTTTAATGGTATATATGCTGGGCACATTACAGGTTGCGGATTCTCGGACAATTAATTTCTGAATTTCTTTTGGTAATTGTGCCCGTCGATATGCTTTTTCAAATGTAGGCTTTAGGGATAAGCGAGCAGGTGGAACCTGAAGCATTATTTTTTCCTTGTCTTTTATAAAATAAAATTGTGCTTGGCTGTGGTTTAAATTGATGATAGATCCATCCGGCAAAAACAAGGCAGTTTCATAATAAACACAAACAGTTTTGGCAAAAGGGGCGATCAACTTACTTGTAGATTGGAATGCAACCTTTGCCAGTTCACTACCAGAACAGCTCAAGGCCAAAAACGATATTACAAAAATAATTAATGCCAATACTTTAACTAAACGAGTGTGCATAGTTTTCTACCCCACAGAAAGTCTACTCTATTTGCAAAATTGATTCAAATTGATTCAATATGTTATAATCTAACATGGTTAAAGAGCATGATTTGGTTGTAGTCCTCGATTTTGGCGCGCAGTACTCAATGCTCATCGCCCGCCGGGTTAGGGAATGCAATGTTTACTGCGAAGTTCTTCCCCACGATATTTCTACCGACGAATTAATCAAAAGAAAAGTTAAAGGCATCATTATTTCCGGCGGACCAGCTTCGGTTTATGAAGACGGCGCCCCTAAAGCCGACTCCAAACTGTGGTCTTGCGGTATCCCGATCCTAGGGATTTGTTATGGTTTGCAATTAATGACCAAAGAATTAGGCGGCAATGTAAAACCCGGTTCCAAAAAAGAATATGGCAAAGCTGAACTTTATATTGATGATGAAACCAACCTGTTTGCTAGCCTTCCTAAACAAATCCAGAGCTGGATGAGCCACGGAGATACCGTCATGGCTCTCCCTCCCGGGTTTAAACAACTCGCTCATACCGACAATACCCAATTTGCTGCCATTGGGGATGCCTCCAAAGGTTTATTTGGCGTTCAATTTCATCCCGAAGTCGTCCACACTCCGCAAGGAATCGATATTTTAAAGAATTTTGTATATATCGTCTGCGCTTGCAAACCGACCTGGACCACTGCCAACTTTATTGGGCAACAAGTAACTGATTTACAGGCCAAGATTGGCAAAGAAAAGATTTTATGCGCCCTATCGGGCGGGGTTGATTCGAGTGTCGTGGCTGCCTTAGTGCATAAAGCAGTTGGCAATCAGTTAACCTGTATGTTTATTGACCAAGGTTTTATGCGCAAAGACGAAGCCAAGAAAATTGTTGAACTTTTTACTAAAAGCTTTCAAATTAACTTAATCCATATTGATGCCATTGAACGTTTTGCTGCTAAATTAAAAGGCGTTTCGGATCCAGAGCAAAAACGGATTGCCATTGGCAACGAATTTATCCGCACCTTTGAAGAAGAAGCCAAGAAACTGGGACATATGCCTTTTCTGGCACAAGGAACTCTTTATCCAGATGTCATTGAGAGTGCCGTTCCGGGGACAACCACTGGGAAAGTCGCTAAAAAGATTAAAACTCACCACAACGTTGGTGGATTACCCGAAAAGATGGGCTTTAAACTGGTTGAACCACTGCGTTTACTATTTAAAGATGAAGTAAGAGCATTAGGTCGCGAATTAGGCGTTCCTGAAGAAATCGTTTCCCGCCAACCCTTCCCTGGTCCTGGCTTAGCCATCAGAATTATTGGTGAAGTAACCCCGGAAAGGGTAAAAATCTTGCAGGAAGTGGATGATATCGTAGTTGCCGAAATCAAAGCCGCTGGATATTATAAAAAAGTTTGGCAATCTTTTGCTGTTTTATTGCCGATTCGAACGGTTGGAGTTATGGGAGATAAAAGAACGTATTTAAATACAATTGCTATTAGAGCCGTTACTTCAACTGACGCTATGACCGCCGATTGGGCTCGCTTGCCCTATGATTTGCTGGAGAAGATTTCCAGTAGAATTATCAATGAAACACCCGAAATCAACCGAGTTGTTTACGATATTTCCTCGAAGCCGCCATCCACTATTGAGTGGGAGTAGAAAAAGAAGGCTCTCAGCCAGATAATTTACTTTGGCAACCAAAGCATATTAGTTGAACAATGAATTCCGCCCCATGTTCCCCACGCCCAGGTTCCAAAAGGGCGTGTTGTTGTTTCAACCTTTATCCCCGCTTGTCTTAATATTTCAGCAGATTGCACTGAAGCCTTATCCAAGAATACTCCTCCCCCCGGCAGAGGAAGCAAATTTATTGGCAATCCTTCTTCAGGCGGTAAAGTTTTAAATAAGCTTGGCTTTATGCCATCCAATATATGATCCATTAAAGGTTTATTATCTCGGTAATAAGGCTCATTCAACAATATGGCTCTTTCCTCTGGTAGAAAAGCGGCCTGCATATCAACATGGTCGCTGGGAACATAAAATTTCTTTTCAGTATTCAATTCTGCCAGGATCGATGGAGGGAAAAGCTCCATCCAACCACAAGGAAGAGTATAAACCTGATATCCTTTTCTGCTTAAAGTGCCTTCTGTCTCTCCAATAGTTACACTGCGAAACATGGCCAATTGCATCTTAAGCTGTTCCCTTTCGCGAAAAGACATTCCGGTCAATCTTGGAACATATTGTTCTGCCAATAAAGCAAAAGTATCGCCGATTATAACTTCTCCACCAAATCCAATGCGACTATAATCTCTTTTCAGCCAACTTGCTCTTTGGAATAAGTTTTTCCAATTAATTGGCCCACCACATTCCGGATTGATATAAATCCTATCGTCCAATTGAACAAATAGGTCTCTTGGAAAAGCTAAGGAACAAGGCATTTCATCATCTTTTTCGGCCTCTAATAAAACAAGATCCTCATCTTTTATCCCAGTAGCTTTTGCTTTTTCTAATAAATGAGGATCAAGATGCTCGTATCGTTTTGGATCATACATTATTAGCATCACGCGAAAACCTAAGAGAACAAGATCGGTAGCCATTGCTTGTTTGGCAGTTATCCTCTCCGCATCACTGACTAAATCCTGCCTTACCATTTCAATTAGTTGCGGATGTGTTATGCGATAGCCATCTTCGCATTCCACACATGCTTCTCTAGGCATCCTCCCTCTCATTATTTGTCTAGCAGCTTCTAGCACCCCAGGCTTTAAATTACAATTGCGATGCCATTCCGTAATCTCGGCTAAACTTCTATCTAATCCGATTTGTCTTCGAATTTGCTGGGCTGCCCTTTTACTCATAGCTGCACCACCTATTGAAGAAACTATAAATGGATTAAACTTTGTTATATCGAAACGCATAATGTTATCCTTTGTTTGCTATCAATTAATTATCAGCACAGCAAAAGATAAATTTCACCATATTTTGCGCAGAGATAAAATTTTACTTTACACGCTTTCTAAAAAACTAACGACTAAGACCTCTGCGCGCTCTTTGGTGGGCATCCCAAGAAGCAGAAAAAATATGGGAGCCGTCTTTTTTGGCTACAAAGTAAAAATAATTAGTTTTAGCCGGATGAACCGCCGCTTTAATCGATTCAATCCCAGGGTTACAAATTGGTCCCGGAGGTAACCCTCTCCGTTTATAAGTATTGTAGAGTGAATCAACATTTAACTGTTTAAAAAGCACCCGTTTGGTTGGAGACTCAAGCGCATATTTAATGGTGGGATCAGCCGCCAGTGGCATCCCGATTCGCATCCGATTGTAAAAAACCGAAGCAATAATCGCCCGCTCCTCTGGTCGTTTGGCTTCTTTTTCGATAATCGAGGCCAAGGTTAAAATTTCGTGCAAAGATAATTTGGTGATATTTTTAGCTTCATTCCAGAAAGGAGTAACCACTACATCAAAGCGTTTAACCATGGTTTCCGCCATAGCTGATGGGGAAGCAGTTAATAAAAAGAAGTAAGTATCGGGATAAAGATACCCTTCTAGCGATTCAGAAGGAATATATTTAAAAATATGCCAATACTTTTGACGCAAATCCGCCGTTACCCCTTCTTTGACTAAATCCTGAAATTTATCGGCTTCACTATACCCGGCTTTCTTTAAAATCTCCCCCATTTTATAAATAGAAGAGCCTTCGGGAAATGTAGCTTTAAATTGGCTAGAAGGCAAAGTAGCTCCACGTCTTAGTTTATATAATATTTGCCAGAGAGGATCAGAAGGAGACAATTCATATGTCCCGGCCTGGATATGCTTTGAAATACCCAAAACCTTAGCCATAAAAATAAAGCTGCTATTTGGTTTTAATATTTGGGCTTCTTCCAGAGATCGCGCTACCGTATGACTTGACGCTCCCTCTGGAATAATGACCCGATATTTCGTTAAATTCAATGGATTAGAAGATTGAGAGAGAATGGCTGTGAGGAATAAAGCACCAAGCACCAAAATACAAATCACAAACAATACCAAATATTTAATATTAAAATTTAAAATTTTGGGATTGTTTGGTAAATTGGGATTTGTCATTTGGTGATTCTACCCAAATATTCCTGCAGAATTATAGTAGCGGCGGTGCGATCAATTACCTTTTTTCTTTTTTCGCGCGATAAACCCATTTCAATTAATGATTTGGTGGCAGAAGCAGTTGTAAAACGTTCATCCCAGGTGGAAATTTTAACTTCGAAGCTTTTTTTTAAAACTTCCACAAAGTCTAAAACCTTTTGCGCCGAAAAACCAATTTCACCTTTTAATGTTTTCGGCAAACCAACCACAATTTCTTCAATGCAGGAGTAGTCTTTCAGTAGTTCTTTGAGTGTAGCAGCATCTTTTTCATAAGTATCTGCTTTAGCAATAAATCCAATTCCTTGAGCAATAATTTTTAGGGGATCAGAAATAGCCACTCCAATTCTTTTTTCGCCAAAATCTAAAGCTACAATTCTCACTTTACATGCCCAATGGATTCCCGCGCTTTAGCCATTGCTTCTTCTACCCTTCCAACCTCTTTTCCACCACCCTCAACCTTAATATCTTTACCCCCTCCCTTACCACCAAGAATGGGAGCAAAAGAATCAGTAATAGCTTTGGCAGAAAAGCCCATAGCCGTTAAATCGGGAGTAACCGCTACTAAAAACATGATTTTCTCAGAAAAGGTTGAGAATAAAACCAAAATACAAGATTTTAGCTGTCGCTGAAGGGTATCAGAGACAACACGTAAACTGTTAATATCCATCCCGTCAACCTTTTTTATCAGTGTCTTTATTCCGTTTATTTCCGTTACCTCCGAGACATAATTCCCCGCATCACTAGAAAGCTGACTAGCCTTTAAGTCCGTTATTTCCTTCTGTGTCTTACTAATTCGCTCCTCTAGCCACTCTACCCGTCCACTCAAATGTTCTAGGAATTTGTCCACACTCACCAAATCTTGATTGTCCACCGCTTTTCCCAATCTTTCAATTTCAGTCAGGTCAATTTCAAAGATTCCGGTCTCTAGCATTTTACTGCCCCCCAGTAGTTCTTTTTGAAATTGCAAGGTTTGATAGGTTTTGATTAATTGGCCAACTTTATCGCATAGCGCCTTTGCCTGATACATGATATTTACTTTGGCGGCTTGTCCCGCCACAGCCTCAATCCTTCGAATCCCCGCTCCCAGCGCACTTTCCGATAAAATTCTAAAGTAATGGATATCTCCAGTAGATTTGGCGTGGGTTCCTCCACACAATTCCATACTATAATCGTTTATTTTAATGATCCTTACATTGTCACCATATTTTTCACCAAAAAGAGCGGTGGCTCCCATGGCAGTAGCTTCTTTGAGTGTTTTCTTTAACACCTCTACTTTTATCTTTTCATGAATCTTAGCGTTGACTAGCATCTCAACCCGGTCAATTTGCTCGGGCTTCATAGCTGCATAATGCGTAAAATCAAAACGCAACTTTTCTGGCCCGACGCTTGAACCAGCTTGGCGCACATGCTCTCCCAGCACCTCACGCAAAACTTTGTGTAATAAATGGGTTACCGTATGATGAGCTTCGGTCGCCAGCCTTTTCGAGACATCAATCGTACAATTTACTTTCATCCTTTCTTTTAATCCATCAACCTTTTCTAACTTATGGACAAAGACCCCTTTTCCACTTGGGATGGTATCTATAACTCTAAACTGCTGATTTTCAGCAGTAATTATTCCCGTATCTCCAACTTGTCCCCCACTTTCTGCATAAAAAGGGGTCTTATCAAGAACAATACATTTTTCGTTGAGGAAAATTCCTAGCACTTTCGCATCAGAAGTGGTTTTATCGTAACCTAAAAATTCGGTTGGAGGTAGATCACCCAAGTCTAATTG
The DNA here is from genome assembly GCA_041658745.1 of Candidatus Margulisiibacteriota bacterium. Lineage (GTDB taxonomy): Bacteria > Margulisbacteria > WOR-1 > O2-12-FULL-45-9 > O2-12-FULL-45-9 > JASEHX01. The sequence continues at coordinate 54,128 of JBAZZP010000008.1, forward strand.
CTCAATTTCCTTTTTTTCATTTGAAATACCAGCTCTGCGGGCTCTCCCTTTCTGCTCATCCATTTTTTGATTAAAACCCTTTTCATCAACCGCATAGCCGTGTTCTTTGGCCATCTCAAGGGTCAGCTCAAGAGGAAAACCATAAGTATCATGTAATTTAAAAATAACATCACCTGGGATAACCTTGTCGGATTTGTGCTTTTCAATTACTTCTTTAAATAGCTGTATCCCTTGATCAAGAGTTGCCATAAAAGCTTCCTCTTCAGACAAGATAATAGCGTAAATGCTCTTTTCTTTTTGGCACAGTTCGGGATAAGCCTCTTCCATTTCAGCAATTACATCGGTTGATAAATTACATAGGAAAGGTTCTTTGATTCCTAAAAGTAAGCCATTCCGCACAGCACGACGGATTAAACGGCGCAAAACATATCCCCGACCGCTATTTTCGGGAAAAACTCCATCGCAGATCAAAAAAGTAATCGCACGGATGTGATCGGCAATAATGCGCATAGCCAGTGGCGAAGGAGAAACGCCCTTTACAAGTGAGGCAACTTTTTGGATCAAGGGCATAAACAGATCGGTCTCAAAGTTGGAATCCACTTCTTGCAAAACTGAAGCAATTCTTTCTAGCCCCATCCCAGTATCAATCCCTTTTTGCTTTAAGGGGATAAGTTCACCTTTATCGTTGCGATCGTATTGAATAAAAACCAAATTCCAGATTTCTAGAAAACGATCGCAGTCACAACCCGGGGCACAATCGGGCTTTCCGCAACCCCTCTTTGAACCAAAATCATAGTATATTTCGGAACACGGACCACACGGACCAGTAGGTCCGGCTGCCCAAAAGTTATTGTCCTCTCCCAAGCGAACGATCTGATTTTTGGGCAAACCAATTTCGTTTTCCCAAATAGCATAGGCCTCATCATCTTTATCAAAAACGGCAATAACTAATTTTTCGGTAGGAATTTTAAATTCTTTAACCAGCAAATCCCAGGCAAAACGGATCACTTCTTTTTTAAAGTAATCGCCAAATGAAAAATTGCCTAACATTTCAAAAAACGTATGATGCCGAGCTGTTTTTCCAACCAAATCAACATCATTCATCCGCATACAGCGTTGAATAGTGGTTGCCCTTTTATATTGAGCTTTTTCTTTCCCCAAGAAGATGGGCTTAAACTGCAACATCCCGGCTAAAGTTAGCAAAACGGTGGGGTCAGATGGGACAAGCGATGAACCGGGTAGGATTTTGTGGCCATTGGCCTCAAAATATTTTAGAAACAACTTTCTAATTTCTGCGCTTTTCATAATAAAAGTACTTTTAGCTCCTTTTGGATATTTTCTTGCACAGCTTCAATCGATCGAGCATTACTTTCAATAATTTTAACTCTTTTTGCGTCGTTTTTAGCAATCTCCAGATATTTATTTAATACCGCCTTATGAAAGCTGATTTTTTCATTTTCGAAGCGATCAGCGACTTTCTCTTGGCCGGCTCTTTGCAAGCCGATTTGCGGATCAACTTTCAATAAAAAAGTAACTTGCGGCAAAAGTCCTCGGCTAGAAACCATATTAAAATAGCGCACCAAATCTTCAGGCAATCCCCGTCCACCGATCTGATAAGCAACCGTAGAATCGACATAGCGATCACAAATAACAATTTTACCGGCCGACAAAGCCGGTTGAATAATTTTGGCAACATGTTCGGCTCGGTCTGCAGCAAATAAAGCTAGTTCTGCCAATTGATCTAATTTTTCCGGGGTGTGCAACAAAATATTGCGCAATTCTTCCCCTAATTTTGTCCCACCCGGTTCACAGGTTAAAATTACCTGCTTCCCCAAGCTTTCTAAATAGGCTTTTAGCAACTTGGATTGAGTTGATTTTCCACATCCTTCGGGCCCTTCAAAAGTTATAAACATTATTTTTCACCTGCTAGCGCAAATCCCATCGAAAATTCATTACGCAATGAACGATATTTTAGCATTAAATCATAGCAGTGTAACCTAAAATAAAAAGCATAGTCGAGATCTTCAGGCGACCAATTGTTGGCAAAATAGGAAGTGGCGATCTCCGTTTTGGTTTCCCCGATATAAAATAGCCATTGTGAAGTTAAACGGTCAAGGGGACTAAAACGGTACATTTCAAACAGAAAAGGACTCTGCCCCGCCACAGAAAAATAATGAATATAGCCTAAACCAAAAGAAAATGTATCATTTACTTTCTTGGATAAATCAATCCTTCCTGTAAATTTATCCCAATTGGTGCCATTTGAATAGGCACTAGCATCAATCCCAATGGATGGGACAATTAAACCATAACTGCTTTCGGGTAAATCGCCATAAAAATTGATTTTTGCTCCACCCTCACCATAATAACCAGTCCCTTCTTCTCCCACCATTCCAGCATAAATATCGGCATCATGCTTAATTCCTTTTACCAAACCCGGGCTTTTACGCACTTTTATCTCTAATTTTGGCAAATAACTGACCTTTTGATAATTGATTCGCTCGCGAGAAGAAAGAGAAGCATCTATTTCATAACGTTTATATTTGGGTAACGAGAAAAAAGAAAGAGGAGCCTCTTTTTCGGCGTCATTTAAATCATTGTCCCTTACCTCATCGCCAAAGAATAAGCGATGGGTAATTCCTCCATATGGTCCATCGGTCATATTCCAATAAAGCCGGGCATTGCCACGACTTTGGGGGGTTAACAAATAAGAGGCTTCTCCTCCGATTCCCAAGCCCTTTTTAGTGTAATAGCTTAAACTGTAGGTTCCAGACAGTTCACGGCGCATATACCAAGCCAATCTTTCGGTAATATACCAGCCATAATCATTATCCGCACTTATTTCCGGAAAAGGAGGAAGGTTCCGCGCAGATTCGTCTGAAAAATCATAAATATAGGTCGGCACTGGCACAACCGGAACACGATTGATCCAAAAAAATCCCCAGTAGGCCACCAACCAACCCACGTCTGGATAAACGTTAATATCACTAGCTGTAACATGATAATGCGGATCTGACAAATCACAAGTAGAAAAAGAAGAATTTTTTAAAGCAAATTTTTCGCGGTCAAATTGAAACTCTTCTCCTTTTAAATAAATCTTACGATAAGTAAAGATTACATTGGTAGCATTGCCGCTAAATTTTTTGATATCATAATCTAAGCTGTCACCTTCAACCGTAACCCCCTGATACAACATGCTAAATCCCTGCCTGGCATACACAGTGTCCTTCAGGGTGTTATATACAATGTTTTCTCCATAAATTAAAACGTCTTTATATAAAACTTCTACCGATCCAGTTGCCTCAATTAAATTATTGGCTTTGTCATAAGAAACATTATTGCCATTGATAATCAAACCTTTAACTTGAGCAAAACATGGTGAAAAGTTAACGGATAAAAACAAAACAAAAAAGGGGAGAAAGCTAAGCCACTTCTTCATAGCGGGCTTCTTTGCTGTGGAAGCGGGTAATATCTTTGCGGAAAACCAATTCAACCGTTCCGACTGGACCATTCCGCTGTTTGGCAATAATAATATCTGCAACATTGCCGCGTTCTGATCCAGGATTATAATAATCATCACGATGGATGAACATTACCACATCGGCAGTTTGCTCAATTTCACCAGAGTCTCTTAGGTCGGACAGGCGCGGCATGCGATCAGTGCGTTGTTCAATCGCCCGCGAAAGCTGGGATAAGACGACGACAGGAACATCTAACTCACGCGCCAGGGTTTTTAGCGATCGAGCAATTTCGGAGATTTCTTGGACACGGTTTTCAACTCTAGCTCTTCCGCGCATTAATTGCATGTAATCAATAATAATCATCCCCAGCCCTTTTTCAATTTTAAGTCGGCGCGCTTTTGCCCGGATTTCGATAGAAGACATGGAAGCTGTATCATCAATATAAATAGGGGCTTCGGAAAGCCGGCCTAAGGCACGGGTTAATTTTTTCCAACCGGTATCTGACAAGCTAGCCGTTTTGAGTTGTTGGGCATTGACCTCAGCTTCGCCACACAGCATTCTTTGGGCCAATTGTTCTTTGCTCATTTCGAGCGAAAAGATCGCTACCGGAATTTTATATTTAATAGCAGCGTTTGTAGCGATATTAAGCGCTAAAGCCGTTTTACCCACCGAAGGACGAGCCGCAATAATGATCAACTCGGAATTTTGAAAGCCGGCCGTCATTTGGTCTAAATCGGCAAAACCGGTTGGCGTGCCAGTAATGGCATCTTTTTTGCCATACAAGCTGTCAATTTTATCCAAAACCCCTTTGATAACTGAGTCAATGCGAAAAAAGCCCTCTCGAACTCTTTTAAGAGCCAAGTTGAAAATGGTTTTCTCAGCCGCTTCTAAAATGTCGTCTACGCGCTGGCTCTCATCAAAAGACTCATGTACCATGCGTGTCCCAGCATCGATCATGCGGCGCAGCATACTTTTTTCGGCCACAATTTTAGCGTGGTATTCAACATTGGCAGCCGTAGCTACTGAATTAAGCAGATCAGCAATGTAAACCGCTCCACCCGCCGAATCTAATTTAGAAGATTTACGTAAAGAATCTGTAACCGTAACCAAATCAACCGGTTCCCCTCGATCAAATAGGTCTAGGATGGTTTCGTAAATATGACGGTGGGCATCTCGATAAAAACTTTCGGGATCAAGGTGGTCGACAACCTTTGAAATCGCGCTTTTATCCATCAACATGGATCCCAGCACAGATTGTTCGGCCACTAGATCTTGGGGGGGAATACGTTCTTCAGCCATTGGAGTGTAATTCTACCCTATTTTAAGGGTGGATTTCAAGATACGCCAGCGCCAGAAGGGATATCTTTTTCTACCGTCGTATAAACCAGCTGTGAGCGGTCTTCGCTATGGGCACATAGAATCATCCCATGACTCTCGACCCCACGTATCACCCGTGGTTCTAGGTTGGCTAAAATGAGGACTTTTTTCCCCAGTAAGTCTTCTTTGGGATAATATGGCTTAATGCCGGCGACCAAAATTCTTTCCACTCCAGCCACATCCACAATGAGTTTGTAAAGTTTGTCCGCCCCTTCGATCTCCTCAGCCGATTTGATCTCCGCCACCCGGATATCCATTTTTTGAAAGTCAGCAAAAGTTATGTTGTCCATCTTCAACCTCCATTTTTCTCCCCTTAGAGACTTCGAGCCTTAGAGGCTATATTTTTTTGCCTCAAAGGCTCTAAGACTCAAAGATTAAAAAAGAACATTAAACAAATAACCAGTAATAATTATACCTAATCCCACTATTCCGAAGAAAGTAAGAAGTAGGCGTAGTTTCATTACTTTACGCAATATCAAAAACTCAGGTAAAGATAAACCAGTTACCGCCATCATAAACGCTAAACTGGTTCCCAAAGGTAATCCTTTTTCCAGAATAGCTTGGACAACGGGAATTGCTCCCGCACAATTAGCATAAATCGGAATCCCAAGTAATACTGCAATGATTACTGCAAATGGATTTCCCGGCCCGGCATATTTGGTCACCAATTCAACCGGAACATAACCGTGGATTAAGGCTCCAACCCCTACTCCCAAAATGATATATAGCCAAATTGATTTAAAAACTTCCAGGGTATATTCGTAGGCATATTGAAATCTAGCACCACCAGCTAACGGCAGACTACTTACGGCAGGTTTCGGACCGCAGGAGCTTTGCTGATCACCGTATTCATCTTTACAGCCACAGCCACAAGTTTTTGGTTTTGCCACTAGTGTTTCCAAATATTTTTCCATTTTTAAACGGCCAATAATAAAACCGCTTAACGTGGCAATTACGAGTCCACTAACAATGTAAGTTACGGCCACTTTCCAACCAAATAAACCCCACAGCAGAACTAGGGCAATTTCGTTAATCATAGGAGAAGCTACGAGAAAAGACATCGTTACGCCGAGGGGGACCCCCGACTCAAGCATGCCGATAAAAAGAGGAATGGCTGAACACGTGCAAAAGGGAATAAAAATCCCAAAACAAGAAGCCAATATATTCCCTACAAATTCCATCTTATGGCTTAAGATTTGGCGGATCTTTTCGGGCGGCAGAAAAGTTCGCAAGACTGATACAACAAAAACCACACTGACCAGCAAAACGTAAATCTTGGGAACATCGTAAAGGAAGAAATTAAGACTCTCGGCCAGATGAGATTCTTTAGGTAAGTTTAGCAATTGATAGGTAATTAGATCAGCAAGGTATTTAAACATTTACTTCTCCTTGTCTTGCGTATTGCGGTAGAGGTGGCGTCGGGGGAATCGTAGAGCGTAATACGTAATGCGTAATACGGAAGAAACGCTGCCGCAAGACGCCTAACGATTCTCAAGACGCTCCCGAACAACCCATAACGCAACCTATAACTTCCAAATCCTAGCATAACGTTATATAATACGCAAAACCACCCAAGAGGAGGAATTCGTTATGGGTAAAATCGGTAAAATCGTCCTTTGTGTTTTCGTTTGTCTGTTAGTTGGCTTACTCGGTTCGCTTTCCACCACCCCAGCTATTCCTACCTGGTATGCAAATTTAATCAAACCTTCTTTTAACCCACCCAATTGGCTTTTTGGGCCCGCTTGGACACTTCTATATATATTGATGGGAATAGCGGTTGCCCTGGTTTGGGATAAAATCGGCGAAAAGAAAGAGTTTCCCCTGGGGCTTTTGATTTTTGGGGTACAATTGCTCCTAAACTGCTTGTGGTCAATTATCTTCTTTGGCTATCATTCACCCTTTTATGCCTTTATTGAAATAGTTTTCTTGTGGTTAGCAATTTTGGCAACTATTCTATATTTTTGGAAAATTTCTAAAACAGCAGCCTGGCTGCTTATTCCCTATATTTGCTGGGTAAGTTTTGCGATGTTGTTAAACTTTAGCATATATCGGCTTAATCCTTAGCTGTTTCCTTTGCGTCTTAGTGCCTGCCGGCAGGCAGGCCTTCGTGTTGATTCCCTTTCGAAATCACTATTTTTCTGAAATCTCCAGCTAGTATTACCGATATATCTACATGACAAGCTTGCACAGACTAGCCAGAGTTACCTGGACCGAAGTTACTCATAGCCCATTAATTCAAGCCCGTTTGCGAGTTGCCAGCGAAGTCGCGCCCACCATAAAATCCGCTTGGAGAGATATTGCTCCAAGATTAGCTTTCTTAGAAAGCACTCGAAAAGAAATAAATATCCAAAGGGAAGATGCTTTTGGAATCTATTTTGGTGCTGGCGGGAATGTCCTTGATTACACTTTAGCAACGGGATTAGACGGTGTATTTTATGATAATCATCTATTTCTAAGAGAAGATAACCCGCGAAAAACAAAATCACCAGTACAGCATAGGTACATTTCACCAAAAACTTTGCACCATTTACAATCGCGACCACCGTGCTCTTATATTGATGCTTCTTGCTTGGATGAATGGGGGGAAACCGGAACCTATTTATTTCTACAAGCCAAGTTGCTTGATGCCAACGACATTCGTGTGTTTAGTGGGAACAACCCTAAAATATCCACTACCCCTTTATACCTTGTTGCCCTTACTTTGCAATCTAGGACTTTCCATTTTTTATTAATTAACAAAATCCTATTTGCTGAAGATTTACCAAAGTGGCTTTCCCACCAACAATTGAGAGTCTTGATGGTTACCGGCTGTGGTGATGCTGATGGAGAGAGACTGCAAAAATGCGACATAATAATTCAAAGGGCCATGAGAAAGATGAAGCCGGGAACAGGCGTTTTAACAGACAAACCCATTAGACTTGAGGGATTTAATAACACTTGGAAGGAAAGCAACGTAAATATTCCACAAAACGCCGGCTTTGAGTTTAAATATAATCATCGCGGGGCACTATTATATACTCGCTCCTAAGTGAGAATGTTCTTCAAATATTTCCCCGTATAACTCTTAGCATTTTTAGCTACATCTTCTGGCGTTCCTTGGGCCACAATATAACCACCCTCATCCCCACCCTCCGGCCCTAGATCAATTATATGATCAGCCGTTTTGATCACGTCCAAATTATGCTCAATTACAATTAATGAATTGCCCGTTTCCACTAGTCGCTGCAAAACATGTAATAACTTTTTAATATCTTCAAAATGCAGACCAGTGGTTGGTTCGTCTAATAAATAAAGTGTCCTACCTGTAGAACGAGTAGCAAGTTCAGTGGCCAATTTAACCCTTTGCGCTTCACCACCTGACAAAGTTGTGGCCGCTTGACCCAATTTTATATATGACAATCCCACATCCACCAAAGTATCTAATTTTCTTTTGATTTGCGGGATGTTTTCAAATAACTGGGCCGCTTCTTCGACTGTCATATCAAGGATATCAAAGATATTTTTACCCCGATAATGCACTTCTAGTGTTTCACGATTGTAGCGTTTCCCTTTACACACATCGCAGGGGACATACACATCGGGCAGAAAGTGCATTTCAATTTTCACTAACCCATCACCCTTACAGGCCTCACATCTTCCACCTTTAACATTGAAAGAAAAACGACCGGCTTGATAGCCGCGCATGCGGGATTCCTGGGTCATGGTAAAAAGATTGCGGATATGGTCAAAAACACCAGTGTAAGTTGCCGGATTAGATCGGGGAGTACGGCCAATGGGCGTCTGATCAATAATAATAACTTTATCGATATTCTCTAACCCCTCAATTTTTTTATGGGAACCAGCTTTTTCGAGCGCCCGATAAAACTTTTTGGCCAAAGCACTATACAAAATATCATTGATTAGCGAACTTTTACCCGAACCTGACACTCCGGTAACCGCCGTAAACACTCCCAGCGGGAAAGCCACATCGATATTTTTTAAATTGTGGTGTGTTGCTCCCTTAACGGTTATAAATTTGCCATTGCCTGGGCGTCTTTCTTTTGGGATATCAATTTGACTCTTACCGGAGAGATATTTTCCCGTGATTGAATCTTCATTTTTACAGATAGTTGCAACACTCCCACTAGCAATAATTTTGCCTCCATGGGTGCCTGCCCCTGGACCAATATCCACCAAATGATCGGCCGCTCGCATCGTTTCTTCATCGTGTTCCACCACAATAATCGTGTTTCCCAGATCTCTTAAACGCATTAAAGTAGTAATTAAGCGTTGATTATCCCGCTGATGCAAACCAATCGACGGCTCATCTAGAATATATAAGACCCCAACTAAACCCGAACCAACCTGGGTGGCAAGACGCGTGCGCTGTGCCTCACCCCCGGACAGAGTCGCCGATTGACGACTAAGAGTTATGTAATCCAGACCTACATCGCTTAAGAATTGTAAGCGAGCTTTGATTTCCTTGGTTATTTGCTTGGCAATCAACTTTTCACGATCAGTTAAAACCAAATTTTCTACAAAAGCCGCAATCTTTTTAATGGGCAATTCACAAACATCGGCAATTGATTGGCCATTAATTTTTACCGCCAAACTTTCGGGGCGCAATCTTTGGCCACCACAATCCTCACAGGGAATAGAACTCATATAGCGATACAAATGATAACGCACATTCTCGGACTTGGTCTCTAAATAACGGCGACGCAGGTTGGTGATAACCCCTTCAAATTTTCCTTCATGTTCCCAATAACTGCGTTCCATGCGATAAGCAAATTTGATCGGATCTTTGGCCCCATACAAGACCACATTTTGTTGTTCTTTGGTTAATTTTTCAAAAGGAACGTCGAGCGTAAAGCCATAATGATTACCAACGGCTTCTAGCTTTTGTTGATAAAAAGAAGCGGCCTCCCCCCAGGGAGCGATTGCCCCTTCGGCAATGGACAAGCTTTTATCCGGAATAATTAGATCAGGATCAAATTCTAACTTGTCCCCTAGCCCGCTGCATTTGGGACAGGCTCCATAAGGCCCGTTAAAAGAAAAGATTCTTGGGGTAATTTCATCCAGCGATATGTTGCAATGCGGACAGGCAAACTTTTCACTAAAAACTTTGGGCTTGCTGCCAGCTTTCTCTAGCAGAACTTCAACAATTCCATTGCCAAAGCGCAAAGCAACTTCCACTGACTCCGCCAAGCGTTTATGGCTGCCTTCTTTTACCACCAAGCGATCCACCACAATTTCGATGTTCTGTTTTTGCTGCTTATTTAAAGTTGGCACCTCACTAATTTCATAAATCTTGCCATTTATGCGGACCCGTAAAAATCCATCTTTTTGAATATCCTGGAAAAGTGATTTATATTCACCTTTGCGACCACTAATAACGGGAGCAAGGAGAATAATTTTTGAATTTTCAGGTATCTTTAAAACCTGGTCCACAATTTGCTGGACGGTTTGTTTCTCTATTTTGCGACCACACTTAGGACAATGGGGGATGCCAATATTAGCAAAAAGCAAACGCATATAGTCATAAATTTCGGTGACGGTCCCAACAGTTGAACGCGGATTACGCGGCGGAGACTTTTGGTCAATCGAAATCGCCGGGGATAAGCCATCAATTGAATCCACATCCGGTTTTTGCATTTGCTCGAGGAATTGCCGGGCATATGCAGAAAGGGATTCAACGTAACGCCGTTGTCCTTCGGCATAGATAGTATCAAACGCTAAAGAGGATTTCCCCGAACCAGACAGACCAGTAAAAACGATAAATTTATTGCGCGGTAGCTCAAGATTGATGTCTTTGAGATTATGCTCCCGAGCACCTTTGATGATGATTTTATCGGCGGTCATTGAATCTATAATTTTAGCATGGATATCAAAGCTTCTACAAGAAGCAGGAAAGTAAGCGTTTTAAGTCTTTCACTGGTAACCCCACCACATTATCATAGTCACCATCAATGGAAGCGACAAATTGCTCTTCAATTTCCTGGATTCCATAACTGCCCGCCTTATCCAGCGGACGACCCGATTCAACATAAGCTAAAATAGCTGTAGTAGAAATCCGTTTCATTTTAACTCTAGTTTCCGTTAAATCCGTTCGTACCCGTCCGTTCAATCCGTCCACCACAGCGATCCCCGTAATAACTTTATGAACCCGACCCGAAAGGCTTTGCAACATGGCAATAGCATGTTTTTTATCTTTTGGTTTCCCTAATATCTTTTTACCCAACACCACAATCGTATCTGCCCCAATTACCAAGCTATTTTTATGCTTTTTGGCAACATCTAAGGCTTTCGCTAGCGCGGCTTTGACAGCAAAAGCTTCCGGGGTTTTGGCTTTAATCAAAGATTCATTAACCGTGCTTGGAACAACCGAAAATCGGCGCACAATTTTGCACAGCAACTCTTTGCGGCGGGGAGACTGAGAAGCTAAAATAATCTTCATATCATCTTATTAAAAAAGCAACTCCGGTTGCCGGTATGGCAGGCAATATCCCCTACTTGTTCAATTTTGGCGAGCAGCGCATCGGCATCGCAATCATAATATAATTCTTTTACTTTCTGGATATGCCCCGAGGTATCCCCTTTGTGCCATAAAACCTTACGCGAACGACTCCAGTAAACCATCTCTTTGGTCTCAAGTGTCATTTGCAAAGATTCTTTATTCATATAAGCCAGCATAAGCACCGTCCCGTCCTTATAATCCTGCGCAATTACCGCCACCAAACCTTTATCATCAAACTTGATTTTATCCATCTCCATTTGAGACCTCCTTTTTCACCGATCTAAATTCAACATTTACAGCCCCTGATCCTAATAATTCTTCTAACTGACTGACCAATTCGGGATTAATATCGACTTGAAAGCCTTTTCCGAGCGCAATTCTTTTTCCATCCATCATTATATACACTGGATCTTGTCCCGTAAAGAATAATAACATTTCTTTCATCCGGGCTAATATTTGCTGATCCTGCACATTTACTAACTCTATATGCAAAGAACGGATTTTTTCTAGCACTTCCATTTGGTCAATCGATTCAGCCACCACATTAAATTCTTCGGTACGCATATCGCGATTAACCTTGCCTTTAACAATAATAACTGTGTCAGTGTTTAATAGACTGGCGCTTTTTTCAAAAGTCTTGGGAAAAACTACCAGCGGAATTGAACCGGATAAATCTTCAATTGTCCCCACCAGCATCATGTCACCGCGCTTCGTGGTAATCTTACGGCTTTCAGTCAACATCCCGCCAATTTTAACAACATCCCCTTCTTTCAGGTCAGAAATATCCGCAATACGAACGGTAGTTTGACCTTCAAGCGAATCTCTAACAAACTCTAAGGGATGCGAAGAAATATACAAACCCAAAAGCTCTTTTTCCATCCGCAACTTTTCTTCGGGGGCAAATTCCTTAACATCTACATCTTCCAGACCATCCGCCGATGGTTGATGGCTAACTGCAATTTCAAATAAAGCTCCTTGGCCACTGGATCGCTCTTTTTCACGGCTGCTGACAGAGTCTAATACCCGGCCAAAAGTTGCCAAAAGATAAGCACGCCCCGGACCAAAAGCATCAAAGGCCCCCACTTTTATCAAACTCTCCATTACTTTTTTATTAACCGTTCGGGTATCAATCCGCTGAAAGAAATCAGAGAGTGATTGGTATGGTCCACCCGCTTCGCGAATAGCAATAATTGAATCAATGGCGGCAACCCCAACATTTTTTACGGCCGTAAGGCCAAAACGAATTCCTTCGGCAGTCACCGTAAAATTCCGTCCGCTTTCGTTAATCTCTGGCGGAAGAATCTTAATTCCCAGACGGCGAGATTCATTAATATACATGGTCACTTTATCAGAATTGCCCATAATCGAAGTTAAAAGGGCAGCCATAAATTCGTGGGGGTAATTGGCTTTTAAATAAGCAGTTTGATAAGAAATAATTCCGTAAGCTGCCGAATGGGATTTATTAAAGCCGTAACCGGCAAATTTGGCAATAAGATTAAACAGCTCGGTTGCTTTGTGTTCTGAGACTCCCCGTTTTACTGCCCCTTCCACAAAGAAGTTTTTCTGCTGCTGCATTTCTTTATCTTTTTTCTTACCCATCGCCCGGCGCAGGATATCGGCTTGCCCCATGCTAAAGCCCGAAACTTTACTGGCAATACTCATTACTTGTTCCTGATAAAGAATAACTCCGTGAGTTTCACGCAAAATAGTTTCCAGCTCGGGCAACATATATTTAACCGGCACTTTGCGATGCTTGCGATTGACATAATCATCCACCATTCCACTTTCTAGCGGACCGGGTCGATAAAGAGCGAGCAAGGCGACAATTTCCTCAAAGTTATTCGGCTGCAAATTTTTGATGAGAGCCCTCATACCACGACTTTCGAGCTGAAAGACTCCAATGGTATCTCCACCACAGAGCAGCTGAAAAGTCTTGATGTCATCCAACGGCAAATCAGTTATATCGATAATAATATCTTTGGTTTTTTTAATAATTTGTACCGCGTGCGCAATCATGGTTAAATTGCGCAGGCCCAAGAAATCCATCTTTAGTAAACCAATTTTTTCCAGTGATCCCATCGGGTATTGAGTTACCACCGAATTTTTGTCGAGCGTTTGCAAAGGAGAATATTCGGTTAGCGCTTTCTCGGAAATAACCACTCCAGCAGCGTGGACTGAAGCATGCCGTGCTAACCCTTCTAATTTCATGGAAGTATCGATTAAATTTTTTATTCTTTCATCGCCATCATATAGGGCTTTTAATTCCTTCACATTTTCAAGTGAATTTTGGAGGGTAACGTCTGGACCAAAAGGAACCATTTTAGCGATTTTATCTACTTCGGGCAGCGGCAAGGCTTGTACCCGGCCAACATCGCGCAGAGCCCCACGTGCGGCCATGGTACCAAAAGTAACAATTTGGGCAACATGGTCTATCCCATATTTTTGCGTGACATAATTGATAACTTCCCCTCTTCTTTCAAAACAGAAATCGACGTCAATATCCGGCATAGAGACCCGCTCCAGATTCAAAAAACGCTCAAAGATTAGACCATATTTGAGCGGATCAATCATGGTAATCCCCAGACAATATGAAACGATACTGCCGGCAGCCGAGCCCCTACCTGGTCCAACCTGAATCTCGTTTTGTTTCGCCCAGTTAATAAAATCTTGCACAATCAAAAAATAAGCCGCATAACCCATTTTTTCAATGGTATATAGCTCGTATTTAACCCGATCAATAATCTCTGGAGGCAACAGAATTCTTCCTCCCCCTTCCCCCTCATTCCCTTCATGGGCCTTCATGGGCCCAGCGTCGGATACGCCGTACTTCCTCTTTGCTCCCTCCCAAACCAAGTTTTCCAAATAAGTATCGGGGGTTGCTCCTGCCGGAACTGTAAAATCGGGCAAATGCAATTTGCCAATTTCAATTTCCAGATTACACTTACTAGCAATTTCTAACGTATTTGTAATCGCCTCAGGCACATCCGCAAAAAGTGCCTGCATTTCTTGGGGGGACTTCAAATAAAACTCAGTTGTATGAAAACGCATCCGTTTTTCGTCACTAAGCAAAGCACCGGTTTGGATCGCCAGCAAAACATCCTGGGCATAGGAATCTTCTTTTTTCAAATAATGCACATCGTTGGCTGCCACTAATTTTATGCCTAACTCTTTGCCCAGTTGCGCCAACATTCCTTTAAGCAATTTAAATTCTTCTAGCCCCACATCGTGGACTTCAAAATAATAGTCTTCCCCCAGTAAGTTTTTATACCAGAGCGCTGCTTTTTTGGCTTCATCCAGATTGTTTTCCATTAAGCGAGAAGGAATTTCACCTTTGGGGCAGCCAGAAAGAATAATTAATCCAGTATGATATTTCTCGATTAATTCGCGGTCAATTCGGGGGCGAGAATAAAAACCTTCGATTGAGGCCAGCGAAACCAATTTAAGCAAATTCTTGTAACCCTCTTGGTTCTTGGCTAAAACTGTTAAGTGATAAGGGGAACGATCTTCTTTGGTCTCTTTATCAAGACGCGTACGGGGAGCAACGTACATTTCACAACCAATAATGGGCTTGATGCCTGCTTGCCGCGCTGCCAGGTAAAATTCAATCGCAGCATACATATTGCCATGATCAGTAAGCGCCAAGGCTTCCATGCCAAGTTCTTTGGCATAAACGACTAGCTCATCAATCCGCGTAGCTCCATCAAGCAAACTAAACTCAGAGTGGATATGCAAGTGGACAAAATTTGGTACTTGAGGCATGACAACTCATTTTAACAAAAAAGGCTACAAGCCGCAATCCGCGACTCATAGCCTTTTCATAAAACCTTATTTGCCCTACCGGACCATCATGGGCCTTTACTATCCACCAATCTTAAACATTTTCGTCCCGCACACTGGGCATTCACCTTTGGTAGCTTTCCTGCCATTCTTCATAACAACAGGTTTGTCCTTTAACATCTCTTGTTTCTTTTTGCATTTAACACAATAACCTGAAACCATTATCAACACCTCCCCTTCACATTTATTTTCACTTATCAAGGAATGTAGCGATTGTATCCCTCTTAGTCGCTACTTGTCAAGGTACATTCTTTATGATAAAATTACTCTTCGTTGTTAATTACAAGGAGGATTATAGTAAGATGCCAGTTGTAACTATGAAAGATTTGCTCGAGGCCGGAGTTCATTTTGGACACCAAAGCCAAAAATGGAATCCCAAGATGAAACCCTATATCTATTCAGCCCGCAACGGGATTCACGTCATTGATTTACACAAAACCATTCCACTAATTGAAGTAGCTTATCACTTTATCAAGGATAGTGTGCAAAACAACGGAACAGTCTTATTTGTTGGCACCAAAAAGCAAGCACAAGAAACCGTGGAAGAAGAAGCCAAACGCTGTGGCATGTATTTTATAAGCCAACGCTGGTTGGGTGGAACTTTAACCAATTTTAAAACTTTAAAAAAGAACATCGCTCGTCTTAAGGAAATTGAGAAATGGAAAACGGACGGGACTTTTGAAAAATTACCCAAAAAAGAAGTCATTACCATTGATCGCGAATACAAAAAGCTTTTGCGAGCCTTAGACGGAATTCGTGATATGGCAGCTTTACCAACTATTGTTTTTATTATCGATACTCAAAAAGAACAGACCGCCCTCAAAGAAGCTCGCAAATTGGGAATCCCAATAGTTGCCATTGTTGATACTAACACCGATCCCAACGAAGTTGATTATCCAATGCCTGGTAATGATGACGCTATTCGCTCAATTAAATTATTTACCAAAATTGTTGCCGATGCCGTGGTTGCTGCTAGAGAAACCGCCCAACCAGTAGAAGGCATGCCGGCAGTGGATGAGATTGCCGTACCGCTAGACGTAGAAGAAGAGGCTGAAGCTATTTCTTTTGAGGAAAAAATCGAAGAAATGGGTTTAATTAAAACCCGTGAAGACGATTCAAAAGAAAAACGAGTTGGCTTCTAACCAAAAGTAATCACAAAAATAAAGGAGAAACCCATGGAAATCACAACTGAGATCATTGTTGCACTACGCGAAAAAACGGGCTGCGGCATGATGGACTGCAAAGCCGCTCTAAAAGAGGTAAATGGCGATCTAGAACAGGCCGCCGACTTTTTGCGCAAGAAAGGCTTAGCTTCCGCGGCACGCCGCGCTGACCGAGTTGCTTCCCAAGGCATAGTAGAATCATACATTCACACCGGCGGTAAAATTGGCGTATTGATAGAAGTAAATAGCGAGACTGACTTCGTTGCCCGCAACGACGATTTTACCGGCTTTGCTCGCAATCTGGCTATGCAAATTGCCGCCTCAGCCCCACAGTACATTTCCCGCGATGAAGTACCGGACAATTTAATAAAACATGAAATCGAGATTGTTACTTCTCAGGCAAAACAAGAGGGAAAACCCGAAAAGGCTATCGAAAAGATTGTGGAAGGACGGCTAGAAAAGTTTTATGCCGAAGTCTGCTTATTAGACCAACCTTACATTCGCGATCCAAAAAAAATTATTAAGGATCTGTTGGCCGACTTAGTGGCAAAAATCGGGGAAAACATTGTCATCCGCCGCTTTGCCCGGTTCCAGTTAGGCGAGAAGTCCTAATTTTTTTGCGCATGAAAGTTATTGCCAAGTTTTGCGCAATACTAATTATTCTATCTCTAGCCTCTTTTGCTCCTTTGGCCAAAAACAGTCCGCAACCTAAGGTTAAGATATTAGCTACCACCTATTATGCTCATCTCTGGAGCGACTACGGTGCTTATCGCCGGGTTTCAATTAATGGACGCAGGATGGGAAACTATGTTGCCATCAACTTTTTGCCGGCTGGTAGCATTGTCATGATTCCCGAATTATTCAAAACCACTAAACTGGAAGTAGCAGATACTCTTGCCGGTCGCGGAGTGGGCGTTTATAAGGGGAAAAAATACTGGAAGGTAGATATATTGTGTAACAAAAATGAATGGATCGACGACTTCGATTATCCCATGGATTTAATCGTTGTAAAGATCAATAAGAACGGGCGTTTTCGCGATCGAGCTTGCCGCAGAAATTACCAATTATTCTTAAGCCAAATCAATCTAAATGATATCAAACACTAAGTTAACCCTTTTGGCGCTTTGTTCTTTGAGTTTGATTATATTATTTACCGGCTGCATTCCCAGCAATAAGCCAATCAATCCTCCAGCCAAGAAGCACCCCTCCCTATCCCCTACTCCCTATGCTCTATTCCCCATTTTAGAGTATCACCTAATCGGTAATCAAGAAAAACGCTGGACCAGAACGGCAGATAATTTTAGAAAAGATTTGGAGTGGTTGTATGCTAACGGCTATTATCCAATGAATTTACGCGATATTTTAACTAATTTTGAAGGATTACCAGCTGGGAAGACACCAGTGGTTTTAACTTTTGACGATACATCTTCCAGCCAATTTAGATACCTGCCAAATGGCGAAGTAGACCCAAACTGCGCGGTGGGAATTATCATAGCTTTTCACGATAGGCATCCCGAAGACTGGCCAATGCGGGCAACTTTTTTTATCCTAATTCAAACCAATAATCCGGATCGTAATATCTTTGGCCAGCCAGAACACCCTGAGTATAAACAAAAGAAGCTAAAACAATTAATTGCTTGGGGAATGGAAATTGGTTCACACACCTACTCACATGACCGTCTTTCGGATATTAGTTTTCAATCCGCGGCTTATTCATTAGCACGCTCTTACCAGGAATTAACAAATCTGTGCGGCATCGCTCCCGTTAGTTTAGCCTTGCCAATGGGTCTTTATCCGACCAACGAAGCTGTATTTTCTGGGCAGTACCAAAAAATAAAATATGACTATAAACTTGCCTGTGAAGTGGCAGGAGGCAAGCAACTAGCACCCAACTCAGCTAAATTTAACCCTTACCACATCCATCGCATTCAAACCATTAATGCAGAGTGGAAAAAGTTTTTTAATCGTAATAGTAACTAGCGGGCCAATTCAATGCTTTGTTCCGCCAAAATATTCCCGGCATTGTCAGTAACGTTAACTTTATAAAAGCCGACCTGTGGTTCACCCAGTCCAATATAACTCCAGGTAAAAGCGGGATTGTTAGTTATATATAAAGTTACCTTGCCAGCTACTCCCCCATCGGGGCTGAGCCAGACATGATGGATAGTTTGGGGAGGATTGCTAATTATTTTCGTATAACAATAGAGACGGGAAAGGCTGCCAAGAGAAACTTTATTGACCAAATCACCCGGTTGATTGCTACTATCTACTTTACCAGTAAAAAATATTTTTTCAACTTTTATCCCGCTAATGCCTGGTTTTTTATCGAAGACTAAGGTTGTTGGCAAGTTTTGCAGAGTTGAACTAGTGGTTATAGTTTTGGCATTGGAAGATGAAGTTACACAAGAAACAAGCGTAGAGGTAGCAGAAGAAGGCTTTAGGGTAGTTGACACTTTTTTAGATGTTTCAGCATAACGAAAAGAAACCAGCAGATTGCCAATAATCACTAAAACAAAAATAATACAAACAATAACCGCAAATATTAACAGATAAGGCCATTTTGGTTCTGGCCGTCTGGTATAACCCACAAAAGGTTTCATTGTTTAAAATGATAGCAAAAACACCTAAAATTAACAATCAGAGCCAATGGCGGCGGCGGAAAAAGTAAAGCATGCCTAAAACAATACAAAGAATAATGATCCAAACCATCAAATATCCATAGCGCCAATAGATCTCTGGCATATAATGAAAATTCATCCCATATAATCCCACAATAAAGGTTAAAGGAATAAAGATAGTGGAAATCATGGTTAAAACTTTCATAATTTCGTTGAGACGATTACTAATACTAGATAAATAAATGTCCAGCATCATAGATAACATATCACGATAGGTTTCAACTGAGTCAATAACCTGGGCAGTGTGATCATAGACATCTCGCATATAACGGCAAGTATCCTGCGAAATAAGCGGCGATTCACCGCGCTGCAGCGAATTAAGCACCTCGCGGGATGGCCAAACTAATTTGCGGATAAAGACCACTTCTTTGCGCAGTTTCTGGACCGAGGTTAACACATTTCTACTGGGATGGGAAACAGCATCGATTTCAATCTTTTCAATCTTGTCACCAATTTTTTCCATTACCGAAAAATAATTATCAACAATGGCATCAATTAAACGATAAGCTAAATAATCAGGCCCTGATTTGCGCAAACGTGAAAAACCACTGCGGATTCTTTTACGTACTGGGTCAAAAACATCTCCCTGAAATTCTTTTTCTTGAAAAGTAACCAAATAATCATGGCCCAAAATAATATTGACTTGTTCCGATGTAAAGCGGTCTTTGGCATGATCGAAATTAATCATTTTAAGAACCATGTAACAATGGGTGCCAAAGTCTTCGATTTTAGGCCGCTGAGTATTATCAAGTAGATTTTCCTGTACCAATTGGTGCCAGCCAAATTCTTGGCAAAGCTTATCCACTGATGCTTGGTCAGGTAATCCATCAAAATTCAGCCAAGAAACCCCCGCTAAATTCTTGCAAGGTATACAATCGCCAAGTTCGATACTTTTTTCGCTAAATTCTTTTTCGTCGTAGTTAAAAAATGAAATTTTCATTAGGCTCTCTTTCTCTGCCGTGATTGTAGCATCCATAATTGTTTGAGGCAAACAATAATTGCTTAGCGCCCTATTTTTTTGCTATAATTAAGTGGTAAATTTCGTGGCCCCATCGTCTAGGGGTTAGGACACCAGCTTTTCAAGCTGAGAACCGGGGTTCGATTCCCCGTGGGGCTAGAATTTTTGTTTGAACAAAATTTCTAAGGAGAAGAATTAAGGGTAAGAATGAAGGAAAACAGATGTCACCCGCTTTCCAACAAAATGAATAAATTCATACTAACCCTCACTACAATTCTTTTTCTCTCTTCGTGTATATATGCTGATGTACAGCTAAAACATCATAAGCACCCCAAGTCCCCCATGACATTTGGTCTTGAGGGATCTTATGGCGATTGGTATACCGTTCAAGGGGGATCTTCCACCAAATCATCTGAACCAGTCAAAGAAATAGGACTTTATCTTAAAACCAACATGAGCGAAAACGGTTTCGTCAAATACAGCGGCCACTATATCTTTCCGCTTTCCGGAGCCGCAAGTAGCATCGGCTCTTATGCCGCCATTGACCTTTGCGGCAACAACGATTTGTTTGAAGTTGGCCTCGGAGCCACGTACCTCCTTCCAGGAACCAGCGGGTTAACCGGTGGATTAGGATACCAGGCCGCCGCGGGAATTATTATCGGGAATGCCACTGTAGGAGCCAAGTATTTAATCTTAAATGCAACCACCAGTGGAATAAGTTATTATTATTCTCAAATCTTACTGAATGCCTCAATTGATTTTAGCCGGTAGCCACAATCCAGTATTTTTATCCAAAAATATCTCTATACCTGTCCCGTTTTTTCAAAGTAGTAGTTATTCCGCTCTCATCCATCATCACCCTGGCTGGCCGAGGATAAGAGTTACTATTGGCTGCCAATAAACTTGAGCTGTAGGCACCTGTATCGTGGATTAAAAGAACATCCCCGCGCTTTGGTTTTCTTTGCAGAAATACTTTATATTTTGAGATCATATCCCCAGAAAAACAAAGGTTGCCCCCCACAAAAGTTTCAAAAGGCAGAGGCTCCTTTTGGGTATAATCATTAGCAATTTCCCAGCGCTTCACTGGCCGCTCAATTAACGATTCGCCATGACTGGTAATTCCCATTTCAATCGTGATTAAATTATGATCACCAGCCACTTTGCGTACTATGCTAATCTTTGCCAAAGTTACTCCAGCATCTTCTACAACACTACGCCCAGGTTCAATGCAGAGCAGCGGTTCGCCAATGGCTTTTAAAGCTTGAACCGCATTTGTAAGCTTTCCTTCCACATTAATATCACTGATTAACAAAGCTTCCAGCATCTTTTCTTTAGGATATGGAGTATAAAAGCGCTCTCCTGTCCATTTTTCGAGATGGATTTTGGCAACAGCTTCGCTAATAAAACCAGCTAGAGCATCATGCCAAACAAAAATCCGGCTCATGTCACCACTCGCGGCCTTTAAATAACCTTCGCGAATTCGACTACAAATATTTTCCCAATGTTTCTTGCTGATATAGCAAATTGGAAATCCCCCGCCGATATTTATTACCCGGCAGGGCCTTCCGGTTTTGATTAATAGTTTTCCCAGTTCAATAAATTTACCCAAAACTGCACGATAAGGCTCAATTTGAGCAATCTGCGAACCAATATGGGCATGAAAACCAATTAATTCTACCGAAGGATAATTGTCTAAAGTGTGTAAAAATGGGGGGACTTCCTTTAGCGGGACACCAAATTTTGTCCAAAGACCGGCGGTAAAGACATTATCCGCCGTTACTTCTCCTAGTTCAAAGCCGCTTACCCGCAAGATTACCCGCGGTTTCTTCTTCAGCTGCAAAGCGATTAAAGCAACTTGTTTAAACTCTTCTAAACTATCGGCAATAATGTTCATCCCTTTTTGGATGGCTTCTTTAATTAGAAAATCTTCTTTGCAATTGCCGTTGAGGTCCAGCATTTCCGGCGGTATCCCCGCTTCAAGTGCGCAACGGGTTTCATTGTAGGAAGCCACGTCTGCCCCGCACTTTTCACTGTTCACGATTTTCAAAACTGGTTTATGGGTGCAAGCTTTGGCGGCAAAACAAACCCGGGCATTGGGATAATACTTGGCAAAAACATTTTTAAAGGCTTGGAGATTGCTTCTAATCTTTTCAGCAGAATAGAGATGAACGGGCAAATCATACTTCTTCACCCAAAAGCTCACTGGTTTTCCATAAATTACTAATTCTTTTTCATGCATAAAAAAATAATACGCCATCGAGAGGAAAAAAACAAGCGAATCTCCCGTATTACGTATTACGAATTACGAGCATAGCCTTAGCAGTATTTTCTTTCGTCCGCTAAATAAATCTGTTATGATAACTTTTAATATGCACCAGATTGCGAATTGGCTTTCCATTACCAGCTCTTATGTTTGGGGAATTCCCCTTATCGTCCTACTGCTCGGCACCCATCTTTTCCTAACTTTTCGTTTAAGATTCATCCAAAGACATTTGTGGACCGCCATCACGATCGGATTTTCCAATGACAAACATTCTCCCGGAGATATCAGCCAATTTAGCGCATTAATGACTGCCCTGGCCGCCACGATTGGAACAGGGAATATTATCGGCGTTGCCACCGCCGTTTCTATTGGTGGCCCCGGTGCAGTTTTTTGGCTGTGGATTACCGGCGTATTTGGAATAGCTACCAAATATTCAGAAGCTCTGCTGGCGGTTAAATATCGCGTTGTGACCGAAGACGAAACCATGGCCGGCGGACCCATGTATGTGCTAGAAAAAGCCCTTAATTTAAAGTTTTTAGCGGTAATTTTTAGTGTGCTGACAGCCATTGCTGCCTTTGGCATCGGCTGCAGCGTTCAATCAAATTCCATTGCGGTTTTAATGAAAGAAACTTTTAATGTTAACCCGCAAATTACTGGAATTGTGCTGGCTATTACTACCGCTTTTGTTATTTTAGGCGGGATAAAAACTATTGCTAAATTCTGTAACGCCCTGGTCCCTTTCATGGCAATTTTCTATATAGTTGGCTGTACCATTATTTTAATTGCCGGCTATGCAACCCTCCCCTCTACAATTGTATTAATCATTACTAGCGCCTTTACCGGGCAAGCCATGACTGGCGGTTTTGTAGGCGCTTCCTGGTTAATGGCCATGCGCTATGGCGTCGCCAGGGGACTCTTCTCCAATGAATCGGGGATGGGCAGTGCCCCCATTGTTGCGGCGGCAGCAAGGACTAAAAATCCTGTCCGCCAGGCTTTGGTTTCCTCTTCCGGCACATTTTGGGATACGGTGGTGGTTTGTTTAATGACGGGTTTAGTTCTAGTAAATAGCGGGATGTGGAATGACGGCCTTTCTACCACCCTCATGACCAATGCGGCCTTCACTTTCCCTCCCAAAATTGGTCCGATGATATTAACCATTGGTCTTTTAACCTTTGTCTTCTCTACTATTATTGGCTGGTCGTATTATGGGGAAAAATGCATTGAATACCTGGGAGGCAAGAAAACTATCTTTGCTTATCGGGTTTTATGGTGCATCATGGTATATGTGGGATCAGTTTTTTCTATGAAAGCGGTGTGGGACGCAGCCGACATTGCCAATGGCTTAATGGCGATTCCAAACTTAATCTCTTTGCTTCTACTATCTGGCGTTATTGTAAAAGAAACCAAGCATTACTTGTGGGAAAATAGGTTGGATGAAGCAGAAGTGAGGTAATTAGAAGTGGGAAATGAGGATAGAAGCAGGAAGTTGGAAGTGAGAAGAAAAAAGCTAATGTCTCATTTCTTACATCTCATTTCTAAACCAACTTCTCACTTCTGATTACCCAATATCTCACTTCGTTTTTTTTGCTACTTAGGCCACTTCGAAATATCATCGCCAAACTTAGAACGGTTCTCAGCTAGTTTTTGTTTTAACTTAGCTACGTTTTCTTCCAAGTTGCGAATGGTCTTTTCAAATTGATCGATTTGCTGAAGCAAGTTATTTACATCTTTAGGTGCATCGGTCATGTTTTGTCCCTCCTTGTGGTGATTAATATTATAACACTATATTTGAGCTTTGTTCCGATTTTTAGTAAGATAAGGGAAGAGAAAGTGAGGAATAACAAATGAGTGGACATTCAATTAGTAAAAAAGCTTTTGATGAAATGAAAGAAAAGCTGGATTATCTCAAAACCACCAAACGCAAAGAGATTATTCAAGCCATTAAGGAAGCGCGCGAAGCCGGTGATTTGCGCGAGAATGCCGGCTATCACGAAGCTCGCAAAGACCAATCAATGAACGAATCAATTATTACCGAGCTGGAAGGCAAATTGCGCAATGCCGAGGTTAGAGAAGAAAAAAGTGGACCTAAAGACAAAGTGGTTTTTGGTTGCAAAGTAAAAATAAAAAACATCGCAAATGAGGATGAAATGGAATTCACGGTGGTTTCAGAAATCGAAGCCAACATTTTTGAACATAAAATTTCCACCGACTCACCTCTCGGCGAAGCCCTCTTTCAGAGTAAATTAGGGGATATAGTTGAAGTTGACGCTCCTGATGGAATCATAAAGTACAAAGTTTTGGAGATTTGTTAGATTGGGCGGAACAGGATTCGAACCTGTGACCTCCTCGGTGTAAGCGAGGCGTTCTAACCAACTGAACTATCCGCCCGAATATAAATGGTGGGCGCGGCAGGGATCGAACCTGCGACCTCCTGCGTGTGAAGCAGGCATTCTACCACTAAACTACACGCCCTGAAAACGTTATCCTATCATGTCTTGACGGTATCGTGCAATATAAGCTAAACTTAAAATGTCGTTGTCGTTAGTTATTAGGGCCCATAGCTCAAGGGTGGAGCAATCGACTCATAATCGACAGGTTCTAGGTTCAAATCCTAGTGGGCCCATTCCTTAACTTGCGGACGGAATAAAATGTCTCTATAATTAAATAGATAAAATGTTTATAAAAGCTGACAACCTAGTCAAAAAATATGGTTCGAAAGTCGCCGTAAATGGCGTCACAATTGATGTCAATCAGGGAGAAGTTGTTGGTTTATTAGGGCCCAATGGTGCCGGAAAAACCACTACCTTTTATATGGTCGTTGGATTGGTACGACCCGATGCCGGCCGCATTTACCTGGGCGACCACGAAATCAGCAAAATGCCCATGCACCGTCGGGCTCATTTGGGAATTGGCTACCTACCACAAGAAGCCTCCATTTTTCGCAAACTTAGCGTAGAGGAGAACATTTTAATCCTTTGGGAATTGATGCCCGAAGTCCGCAAAGATGAATATGAAAAAAAACTGGTAGCTCTATTAGATGAATTAGGAGTTACTCACCTGCGTAAACAAAAAGCCTATACATTATCCGGAGGAGAACAACGCCGGGTAGAAATCGCCAGAGCCTTGGCTACCGACCCAGCCTTTTTGCTGCTGGACGAACCCTTTACCGGAATTGATCCAAAATCGGTGGCCGATTTGCAAGGGATTGTCCGTCATTTAAAAGCCAAAGGCATTGGCGTCCTTATTACCGACCATAATGTCCGTGAAACTCTGGCAATTACTGACCGAGCTTATATCATTTCCAAGGGTAAAATCTTGGTTTCCGGCAATTCCGAAGTGATTGCCAACTCAGATGAAGCTCGCAAAGCTTATCTGGGAGAAAACTTTGAACTTAAATGATCAAGATTATTGATCGCTACATTTTTCGCGAACTATTTGAACCCTTCCTTTTTGGACTTGGCGCTTTTACAGCTATTCTCTCTGCCAGTATGATCTTGTTTGAGCTGGTAAGAGCCGTTGTCATCCGCGGTATGCCGCTAATCATTGCCTTGCAGATTTTTACTTACAAACTTCCCGCCATAGTAGTTTACATTTTCCCGATGGCAACTTTGCTGGCTGCCCTGCTCGCCTTTGGCCGTCTATCGGGCGATTCTGAAGTTATCGCTTTTCGGGCTTCGGGTCAATCGCTTTATCGCCTCATTATACCGGTACTTTTTTTAGGACTAATTGTATCCTTAACCAATTTATCTTTCTCCGAAATCGTAGTTCCTGAAGCTAATAAGGCCGCAAAAAACCTTATGATTGAAACCAGTGTTAAGCATCAGCCCAAGATGCAAAAAAATGTCTTTATCCCGGAACTGGAAAACGGCCAATTAAAACGTATATTTTATGCTGACACCCTAAAAGACAGCACCATGTACAATGTGATTGTCCAGGAATTTATTGATGGGCGTCTGACACAAATATTGACCGCAAAAGAAGCCATTTGGCAAAAAGATAGCGGAAAGTGGAACTTTAAGAATGGCATAATATATCTTCTGGCTGAAAGCGGAGAATATAAACACTTAATTAAATTCAATGAACAAATGTTAACCGTTAAATATACTCCGGCCGATCTATATTCTGATAGCCAAAATCCTGATGAAATGACAATTGGCCAATTACGCAAATACATAGAATTAAAAGAAAAAATGGGAAACGATACCACCGACTTTAAAATACAGCTTAACATGAAAATGGCAATCCCTTTCGCTTCCTTAGTCTTTGCTCTGCTCGGAGCACCCCTTGGGCTTTCTCCTCGTCGTGCCTCATCTTCCATTGGTCTTGGGCTATCAATCCTAGTCATTTTCTTTTACTATATCGTTACTTTTCTGTGTATGGCGGTGGGGGAACTTAAAATAATTTCACCCGGATTAGCCGCCTGGGCCCCTAATCTCATTACTGGAGCGGTTGGTTGGCGGATCCTTTCTAAAGCTGCGGGGCAATAATGCTATCTTTTGAAGTTTACTTTATCCTTTTACTAATCACCATCAGCGGCAGCATAGCCGTCATTGGCAATTACATAGGCCGAACGATTGGTCGCAAAAGAATTTCCTTATTTGGCCTCCGCCCCCGTTACACCGCCACAACCATTACAGTGATTACCGGCATATTAATTGCTATCACTACCTTTGCTATTATCCTTTCCATCTCACAAGATGCCCGTACAGCCTTTTTTGGACTGGAACAACTCAAAAAATCTCTTTCCGAAAAAACCACTCTACTAGATAAGACTAAAGAAGAATTAGCTGTAAAATTAGCCGAAAAAGATAAAATTAATTCCGAACTAAAAAAAGCCCGCCTTGAAATTTCCCTTCTGCAGCAGTCTCGAAAGAAAATGAGCCGCGAAATCGAAGTTTCCCGTAAGGGAGAGGTGCTTTTTAGGTTCAATGAAACCATTTCTATGTCGATTATCCAAGCCGGTCCCGAAAGGCAAAAGCTAATGAGCGGACTCCAAAAGATTATTACGTCAGCTAATAATTATTTGGTTGGTTCCGGGATTAAGAATATTAAAGGCAAAATTGTAGTGTCTGAAAGCGACTTAGAAGAGTGCATTGTAGATTTGCAGAAGCAGCAAGGAGAACGCCTGGTAATATTATTTTCTAAAAACAATACTCTTTATGGAGAACAAATATCTGCCAAATTTAAAATATTAGAAAACCAATTGATTTATAAATCCGGCCAAGAAATTGCCGACGTTAGCATCTTATCATCTGCAAGCGCAGCTGAATGCGAACAAAAAATAAAAGATTTATTAGCCAAAACCCATCAATCCGCTAAAGCTGCCGGCATCCTCCCGGATCCTACTGGAGCAGTTGGTCGTGTCCCCTATTCAGACATTTATGCTTTAGCCAAAAAAGTTAAAGCTAGCAATAAAAACACCATCATTAAAACCTTGGCCTCAAAAAACATATATGCGATTGGACCATTAGAAATCACTTTTAAGGTTTTCTACCAATGATCTTAGCCATTGACCCCGGCAGTGAAAAATGTGGGGTTGCTCTCTTAGATGAAAATGGCATATTAGTTAGTAAACAAATCGTTTCCCGCCAAAATGTTATTACATCCATTAGATCATTAATTACGCAATATTCTATTGCCCATCTTATTGTCGGGAAAGGGGCTTTTGGGCAGACGTTAGAAAAGGAACTAACTAAAAATATTACTACTCTGGATATTATTTTTATAGATGAAAAAAACTCTACCCTCGAAGCTCGAAAACTATATTGGCAAACAAATCCTCCTAAAGGGTTATGGAAATTTATCCCCACATCCCTGCGAGTTCCGCCCATGCCAATTGATGACTATGCCGCCCAGATTTTAGGGGAGCGCTATCTTAAAGGTTAAAATAGATCTCTGCCCAAGTTTAGTTTGTTGTACAACCCTACCCTTTGGATCAATCAGGCCCGAAATACCACTATTGCCAACCTGCACAAAATAGCAGCGATTCTCAACCGCCCGCAGGATGCCAGCATTTAGGTGAAAATAAGGTAGAGATGAATTGCCAAACCAGCCATCATTGGTAATGGTAAGAATCAGATCAGCTTCATGACCAACATGCCGGCGCACCAAATCCGGGAAGGCTGATTCGGAACAAATCGCTGGAGCGATATTGAGATCATCAACTAACAAGTTTTGGAAAGACAGCTTTCCCGGATGAAACTCATCATCAAAATACCCTACTCGACTTAGTAGGGGAAAGAGAATTGCACGAAAAGGCAGATATTCACCAAAGGGCACTAATTTTTCTTTATCGTAGCGACCCGTTACTTCTCCGCTAGGCGAAATCACAACAATTGAATTATATTCTCCAGTTGTATCATACTCTGGCATACCAACCACCATCCAACAGTTCCCTTCTTTTGCCAAAGCCTTGATTTGAGGAGCGTATAAAGGATCATGCAAAGCATAAATAAATAGTGCCGTTTCTGGCCAAATAATTACATTGGGGTGGGCAAGAAATGCTTGCTTTGTCAGTGAAACATGGACGTTAAAAACCTCCATCACCTTTGCCGGATTCATCTTATCCATTTGATCGATATTGGGTTGAATAACTGAAACTACGACTTCCCCCTTAGAGTCTTTGGGTCTTAGAGGCTCATTATTATTAATATTTGCCACAAAGGCTCTAAGGCTCAAAGAAGAGAAAAAGCCTAGCAAAAAAACAGTGAGGATAATCAAAATAATTTTATGGTACGGACTGTCTTTGAAATATAAAATATTAGCTATTGCCGCATTGGCCAAAACAATTATAAAAGAAATGCCATAGACCGATGAGAAAGAAGCTATTTGCAAAATCGGCAAACAACTGGCTTGAGAGTAACCCAATACCCCCAGCGGCACACCCAACGGCCCTAACACTTTCAACCACTCAACCGCCACCCAAAGCACGGCGATCCAAATCAGATTGGTAGTTTTTGATAATTTTACCAATAAAACAAACAGCAAAATAAAAAAAGTTTGAAATATAATTGCACAAACCCAAGCCAGCAAGACCCACCAACCAGCAAAACGAAACAGAGAAAAGACCCACAACAGATTTAGTGACCAGAAAGCGGTTCCAAACCAGAAACCACAAAATAAGGCAGAACGCAGATCTTTGCTACGAAAGAGTACCAATAAAAAAGGAACCAGCGCTACCCACGACAACCAAAACAAATTAAATTTTGGAAAACAGAACGCCAGCAAAGCACCAGAAATAAAAGACAGTAGCATTATTGCCCCTATTCCCTAACCCCTAACCCTTACCCCTCATTGAATTTCGACATAACAGCTTAATATATCAAGGGATGAATCAATCGATAAATCCTCACTGTCCTCTACCGTTATATAAGAGCCAGATATCTTAGAAATATAGGCATTGGTGGTGGTTAAATGGTCAACTGGAATTTTGGGCAACCCATCCGGCCAGTTAACTGTTACCAAATCAAAATAAATTGTGCTGGGAGTAGTGGCAAAGATTTTATTTAATGGGACAACAAAACGAACAGTAGTCGTCAGATCACCCAAATTTGCCAGTGATTCTCGAGTGATAGCCTCACCCGAAACAAACGGTCCCATCACCGTGAAAAAACCACCATTATCGGCAATGACATACCCGCTCCATGTAGAATAATAAGTATTATAATAATCAACGATAGAATTATTAATCGGAATTGTACCAGGTTCGATCATTTCATAATAATAGGGATTATCCGGTGGTGGCAACGGCACCGCTAAACTAGAACCAGAAGACATCACCAAAAAATAGCGATTAGCAGTTACATTTAATGCCCCACGCAAAGTAACCACAACCGTCATTTGCTCACCATAATTGACTACTGGAGTAACATACCGGGAACAACCCGATAATAAAGACACAAGTAACAAGATACAAGTAACAAAAAGTACCAAAACCACAGGCTTTCTCATTTAGTACCTCGTTATAGTGCTGTTCGGGTTGAGTTCATTTAGCATTTTTTTGAGCTCACGATCAAAACCGTCAAAATAGACCCCCCTACCGGCTGTATAGCCAATGGGCTGGTCAGGCATGGCCTTTAAGCTAAAGGTCATAGTAAATTGTTTTAGCCAATCTGAATAAGAGTATTTCAATTCCCAACAATGCAGATCTTTCACCACCATTATATCACGCACTTTAAACTGTTGGGATGCGGTATCATATACCTGGCTAAACTTAAAATGCCACTGGTTCGGTTGGCCTTTGAGAGCAAACAGGTCATATAAAACATTGCCATATTTTAAAGCTCCATTATTTAAATCTTGTGTTGAAGATAGGTCGACGGTAAAAAAATCAACTGGCACATAATGCAGGCTACTAACCAGATCTTTATAGCAGCGATTCTCAATATCCCAACCAGACCGCAAGTTTATGGTGGCATTATTTGATGGGCGCATAGACAGACTAGACAAGACGTCGATCCAACGATGCGCCTGCCAGTTATACCCACTGGTCGTAGTCCAATTCGTATTTGAATTATAAAAAGTCATACTTTCCGAACAGTTGTGATAGTGAGAATTAAGCTGGTCAAATAGAAAAGGGGTATTGCCATCGGTTGTCCCCTTGGTATAACTCAAGCTATTACGAAAAAAACCAAACAAAGAAGTATTTAAACTGCCAGATTCACGCCAAGCATATAATTGGTCGCCGGGAGTGTAGAAATATTGATCTAACCCAAGATTTATTGAAGCCGTGGTTCCCGGTCCGGCTGGAAAACTGGTGTTGGCTCCCAAGCTGGCAGAAGCACGATCAGAAGAAAAATCTCGGTTTCTCCCCAGTTCAGCTACATAGCGCACCTCACGGTAGTGACCATAACCCAAGGATGAATTCAAATTAACAATGCCAAATTTTATGGCATTGGGCCTAACTGTTAGTTCAGGAGACCTTTCCAAGTATTGATAGGTATTATCTATGGTATTTGCATCTTTGTCAGGGTCGACATACCAATTCCCCTTTATAGTCCATGAGTAATCCTTTTCAGATCCATTCATTTCAAAATCCGGCTCAAAGCGCTCATCCCCAATCGTCCCAACACCAGTCACATTATTATAATAATTTGCATGGGCCCTAAAATTAACCTTGTCCGACCAAAGCGGAGTCTGGACCGTAAGCCTCTGCGAACTTCTAAGCCAAGAGGAAGCATTATCATTTTCATAAGTCCAATCATAATTGGTTGACAGTTTTTTATAAGTTTCGGTAAATTGTAGGGCATATTTTTTATAACTGGCCATGCGGTCATCATTACTATTAATGTTTAGATTCCATTTAACATCTTTATTGTAATTCAATATAAAACTATTGGTAGTTTGGTCGCTTCTGCCGGATGGAACAAGATAATTAGCTGCAAGTCGAGAATTAAACTTTAAACTCATCCAATCATTGATCTGTTTAGAATGATTTATCTGCGCTATCCAATCGGTAATCCCGGTGTCAGCTTCGTCAACATGATAAAGATATAATGCTCCCAAGCCCAGTCCACCTAAAACATAATTGGTATTGATTCCTTCCCCGAACCCTTTTTTACTCATATAATCAAGCAAAAGAGTCCCCCCCGGATAGTTCCAGACCGTCTTTACAAAATCGCCTTCAACTTCATTGTGGCCAAAATCCCAGCTGCGCTTTCTTTTGGCATGCAGGTCGTAATAAATATATGGGAGCCAAAATGTGGGGATCTCACCAACATAGAGGGTGGCGTTATGAGCAATGACACTTTCATCGGGATAATATTCAACCCGATCGGCCATGGCAAAATAATGGGGAAGCTCTTTATCACAAGAAGTAACTGATCCGGACAATCCAAGCGTGCGATTTTTGTAGTTGGTACATTTGGCAA
Source organism: Candidatus Margulisiibacteriota bacterium (assembly GCA_041658745.1). Lineage (GTDB taxonomy): Bacteria > Margulisbacteria > WOR-1 > O2-12-FULL-45-9 > O2-12-FULL-45-9 > JASEHX01. The sequence goes on from JBAZZP010000008.1 coordinate 86,230, forward strand.
CATTCAAAAATAGATCACCTTGGACTTTATCTGGATGTATTTTGGCACGATAATTACTAAAATCAGAAACCTCAGTAGAAGTATCAAGAGTTAAAGCATCCGCTAGAGCAGAATATTCTGGAGAAAACATTTTCACATGGCCTTCAGCCGTAGCAATATTGGTAGTAGGATCCATCCATAAACGGTCAGAATATATTTTAAATTTTTGAAATTGGACTTCGACTGAACCAACGGCCTCAATTAGTTTGGTGTCTTGATTGTATTTTAATTTGTCTGCCTTGAGCTTTACAGGAATATCTTCGGCAAATCCATAATCAAAATAACCAAGAACAAAACAAAGCAGAAAAAAAAACCCAATCCGCCGCATCAGCCCGACACCTTAAACAACAATCTGCGTTCTGCTATCTCTTTTAGATAATCAAACTCGCCAATCGAGCGGTAGAGTTGCAGGGCCTTTTCAATTTCACCCCGCGTATAATAAACATCTGCCAAATTAACACTTATAGCCATTAATTCGGGATCAAGTTCGCGCGCTTTTTCTAATTCTTTACGGGCTTTCTCTGTTTGACCAAGCATAAGATAGACAACTGCCAAATTGGTGCGGAAGATCGCCGAATTAGGGTTGTAATCCACCGCTTGTTCAAAATATTTACGCGCCTCAAAATGCCGATTATCATTGGAGAGGGCAACCCCCAGATTGTTCACGGCAGAAGAATAACTATTGTCTAGCTGAACTGCCAATTGAAACTCTTCTAAAGCAGCCTTATACATGCCTTTTAAGTAATAATCATAGCCGGCGACATTGTGGGTTTGGCCAAAAGAAACACTAATTTCTTCTTTGCGGCCAGGCCGGAAAGTCCGAGCCTCCCTACCCCAAAAGGCAACCACATTATTTCTCCCATACTTTTGTGGCACCATCACCAAAAGCCTATTGCGCAAACTTTGCAAGCTAGTATTTTTTAAGTTTTTTGCCCGCTTCTTCAAATCAGCAAAATCGATGTCTTCCTGTAAAATACTTTCGTAGGTTTTAAGTGCTTTCTGAATAAGCCCCTGGGCTTCATAGGTGGATCCCAAATTAAAACGCACCACCCTTCCAAAATCAGCCACATCCGGAGAAGTGAGCTCAAGGGCCCGGCTAAATTGGGCAGCAGCCAAATCATAGCGTCCATCTCCCCGATAAATTGAACCCAATAAATTGCAGGCAAAAGGAGCACGCGTTTGGTCTTTTAAAGCTAATTGCAATTCACGAATAGCTTCTTCGCTCAGATCTTTTTGAATATACAATTTAGCAAGGTCAAAATGAAGGGAAACTTTCCAAGGATCTTCGCTAAGACGGGCTTTAACCGCTTTTGTCTCAGCTTCTAATTCCTGTTCTTTTACCGCCTGATATTTATCAAGCAACAAAGCATTGTAAGGATCAAAACTCAAGGCCTGTTTTAAAACCTCCGCTGCTTTGCGCAATGATTTTGAATTAAGGTAAGCATCTCCTTGCAGGAGGTACGCAGGCGTATATTTCTTATCAGCTAAGATCATTCCATCAGCTTCGGTTATAGCCCGCTGAAAATCCCCCTTAACCAAATAAGCCCTTCCTAGCACCAAATGAGCAATGGCTAACTGGGGTTGATCCTTTAACATTTCCCGGCACTTCTGGATAACGGTTTCAGCAATCGATGGATCCTTCTCTAACATTTCGGCATAGGCAGCTAAAGCTTCTTTAATTTTACCTTGCTTGAAAAAAGCATCCGCCAGATATTGACGAGCCAATATTTGACCGGGACAAAGCTCTAATATTGTCTGATATCCTTTTATCCCTTCTTCTGTTAATTCGGGATTTGATTTTATCAAATCATGATAACTTTCAGCTGCTTCACTAAATCCCCCTTGCCGACAAAAAGCTTCCGCCAGAACCAGTGTTGCAGCCGGATGCGATGGATAAGTTTTAAGTATTCCCTTTAATTGCGCTATAACGCTTTCAAGTTTTGCCGAATCAAGCAGAATGATTTCACGTAGCTTTTGGGCCGCTGCATCCGGCATAAGGGAACGCACATAAATTTCAGCCAGCGCCTCACGAATAAATACACTCCCCTCGATCTTCTTTAACAAATCTTCTAAGTGAAGGATAACTTCGCGCGCCACCTCTGGATCATCAGAATACATAGCTTGATAAGCTTTGGCCGCCGCCACATAATCGGTTAAACGGGCGTACAATTCACCCAAGGTTCGCAAAACCTGTTTATCTCCGGGACGATGGGACAAAACCTCAGCATAAAACTTTACGGCATCATTTATACGCCCTTTTTCCAAATAGGCTCCGGCTAATATTTCGGTCAAGGCAACATCAATAATTCCTTCTTTCACTGATTTTTCTAGCAGAGCAATGGCTTCATCTGTTTTTTCCTGGCGAATAAATATTTTCCCAATAATATTATACGCTTCAGTACACTTAGGGTTTACATCTAATATTTCTTCAAGCTCTAAAAGGGCACTGTCTACATCCCCTTGCGACAAATAAAATCCAGCCAGTGATAGCCGTAACCCGGTTTTTTCGGGAGTTTTTAAAATAGCGGACTCATAATCAACAATAACATCGGGCAATAAATGAAATGACAATCTAACAGCTTGTGTATAATAATCGGCAGCTTGCTTATAATTGCTATCAGAAAGGTAATGTCTGGCAACTCCTTTTAGCGCCCAAGGGTTGTCTGGGTTTTTCCTTAAAGCATCCTTTATGTCTTTTAAATCTACCATTAGCTAACGAAACCTTCCTTCCCTAAAAAGCAACAATCCGCCCAGTAAAATAAAGGATATTTGGGGAGTAAAAGCAGCCACCATCGGAGAAACAATCCCTCCTCTCCCCAGAGATCTAAAAACCGAGGCAAAAACATAAAAAGTAAACATACACACAATGGTCATTACCATCCCCCAAGTGCGGCCAGAACGGGGACTAGGCAATGAAAAAGGGATGCCAATCAAAGCAAAAACAAAACAGCTAAGCGGAATAGAATATTTCATAAAAAGCTCGGTACGCAAAGCAGCCGAGGTTGATCCCCCCCGATCCATGGTTTTTATAGCCGAAGCCAGCTCGCTTGTATCCATTTCCTGATCAGTTTTTTGATTGGTAAATTTCAATATGTCTTCAGCAATATTAAGATCTAATTTATCAAATGAGGCTTCGTAATTAACAAACCCATTATCATCAAATTTATGAATTATCCCCTTTTCTAATTCCCAAATTCTCCCCTTAAAAGTTGCCTTATCGGCCATGATTACCCTTGGATATTCTTCATCAGTTAGCTCATAAACCATAATGTTTTCCATAATTTTGTTTTTGGTATCAACTTTTTCAGCATAGTAAAAGCGGTCATAAGGATCTTTAAAGAATAAATTTTCTTGAACTTGCGGCAAAGGCTGTTTATAGATAATTTGCCTGACGATATTAGAAGCAATATGGTTGGCTGGCGGAACAATTTCTTCATTGGTGTAAAAAGAAAGCAAGCTTACAAATATTCCAATTAGAATTATCGGCCGCGATATGCGAAAGAGGCTAATCCCCGAAGTCCGCAAAGAAATTATCTCACTATCGCTAGAAAGTCTTCCAAGCGCCATAGCAGTCGCAAAAAGGGTAGAAACGGGAAAAGTCATTACCATGATAGAAGGAAACTTAAAGATTAGCAGCCTAAGCACCGCAAAAAAAGGGACCCCTTTATTGATAATCAGGTCGGCCATGGTGAAAAGCAAATCTACCGTCATCACCAAAACAAAACCAACCACCCCTATCATAAAGGGGCCCAGCATCTCCTGAAAAATGTATTTATCGATTACTTTCATTCAGCCAGTCTGCGTCTTCGTTCTTCGCGCCTCTGAGCCGCTTCGTGCTTCTTGCGCCGTTTTTGGGAGGGTTTTTCGTAAAATTCGCGTTTTTTTATCTCTTCGATAATACCTTCGCGTTTAATCTTGGTTTTAAATTTACGTAAAGCCCTTTCTAAATCTTCACCTTTTCTCAGTTCAACCTTGGTCATTTTTCCCCTCCTTTCCCTTATCTTTATCATACTCATATTCCAAACAACACATTAATCTACCACAAGCACCAGAAGTTTTTGACATCGACATCGCAATCCCCTGGTTTTTCACCATTTTAACCGTTACATGCTTGGGCTTGTCGAGCCAAAGGGCACAACACAGCTCCCGTCCGCATTGGCCAAGCCCACCGGTAAAGCGTGCTTGGTCGCGCGGAGAAATCTGCTTCATCTCCACCCGCGCTTTTAATACCCCGGACAAATCTTTGGCTAAATCACGCAAATTAAGGTTTTTTTGCCCTTCATCCACTTTGTAGTATATAAAAACGTGGGATAAATCAAATAAATATTCAGCAGATAGCGCCCGGAGTTTAATTTCATGTTCTTTGGCTTTTTGTTCGGTAATCTGAAGCGCTTTTTTTTCGTGTTCAACAAGATCATCTGCTTGCTTTGAATCATCAACAGTTGCATAGCGGATTACTTTTTTAAGTTTTACTTCGCGCGAAAAGGTTTTGGGCCAACCGGTTTGATACTCAACAATTACTCCATACTCATTGCCCCGCTCCGTTTGCACAATAACCGGCGCCCCAATTTTAATTGATTCTTCCTTGTAGCCCGTAATGGGACAAATTCTTTTAAATTTCCTTAGTTTTACTGCTACATATCTTGTTTTTTCAGCCATTAGCTTCTCCTAACTTTAAACACATTACATCTAGGGTCAATTTTACATTAGCTCGTCTTTTTAGCGTCTTAATTGCATCTAAAACAACTCGAGCAATGCGAATATTCTTAATCTCATCTTTAGCATACATCGCTAGCGCATATAACGTATCTTCTAGTTTGTCTTTTTTCTTCTCTAATTCTTTCGAGAATAATAATCTATCCGCAACATTTCTCTTCGCCACCAAAGCCATATTATTACAAATCAGTTCATACTCCGTGTTGCCTATTCCGTGTTTCTCCGTGTTATCGCCGAATCCAATACGTTGACAGCGAGAGTAAATCGTCGCCGGCAACCTCTCCTGCCGCTCAACCAACAATACAAAAACCACTCCCGCTGGCGGTTCTTCTAGCGTCTTCAAAAAAGCTGCCGCTGCCTGGTCGGTTAATTTATCCGCCTCATTAATCACTACCAGTAAATGGGAGCTGGCAGACGGGCCATATTTTACCCAGTCCTGTACTTCACGAATCTGCTCAATTTTTATACTGGCTCCATCGGGCGCAATATTGATGTAATCCTGCTTCTTGCAAGCCAAACTTTCGGCCAAGAAGGCAGCCGCTGCGCCTTTTTCGCTCTCTGGCGGGCCTAGGAAGACATACGCCGAGGCAATCCGCTGGTTTTTAGCCAGTTTTTGCAGCATTTTATGCATGCGTTGCGACAGTTCCACGGAGTCTATTATATCATGCTAACTGTGGCTCTGCCAGCAAGGGAAACGAGGATTATTCATCGCCTAACACTATAGACATCTTTAACTTTTTGGATAGCTTTCATTACCTGATTGAGGTGTTCCACACTTTTAACATCCACTCGTACTTTTAGCAATGCGGTACTGCCGCGTTTGGTAGAAACCCGGGCAGAAGCAACATTTGTGTGCGTTTCTGCAATCTCACCCAAAATATCTTTAAAGACCCCCACCCGGTCATAAGCTTCGATCTCAATTTCCACCGGCAAGGAAACATCTTGGGCTTTATCCCAGTCAACTTTCACTACTTTTTCATGCACAAATTTGTGCTCGATAGCATTTTTACAATCTTTGCGATGAATCGAAACTCCTTTGCCCTTAGTCACAAAGCCAACAATCTCATCTCCCGGAATGGGCGAACAACATTTTGAAAACCGCACTAGTACATTTTGCAAACCCGCCACAATTACCGCCGCTTTGGCTTTTGGTTTTTTCCTAACCGCCCGCACTGTAATTTCTTTTTTTATTTCCGTTATTCGTTCCGTTCCTTTCCCTTCCGTTCCCTCCGTGTTCCCTAATTCGCCGTGTTTCTTTAGCCAGTTACGAATCTTCACCCGGGCCGAAGCTGTACGACAAAGGCGCATCCAATCCCGGCTAGGATCATCCTTTTTACCGACTAATACTTCGATAATGTCTCCGTTCTGGAGAGAATGATCAAGGGGGACAATCTTTCCGTTAACCTTAGCCCCTACCATCCGATGGCCAATTTCGGTGTGGACGCGATAGGCAAAATCAATTGGACCGGCCCCTACCGGCAAGTCAAAAACATCGCCCTTAGGAGTAAAAACAAAAATTTCATCTACAATTAGCCCTAATTTTAAACTTTCCATAAAATCCTGGGCGTCTTTTAATTCTTTCTGCCACTCCAGCATCTCACGGAACCAACTCATTTTTTGGTCGAGCCCCTTATCGGTCGCTCCTTCTTTATAACGCCAATGAGCCGCAATCCCATATTCCGCCGTTTTATGCATTTCTTTGGTACGGATTTGAACCTCGACTGGCCGGCCCCGCTGACCAATGACAGTAGTGTGTAAAGATTGATAACCATTGGATTTGGGCATAGCAATATAATCACGAAATCGGCCCGGGATTGGTTTCCAGACCGAGTGAATAATTCCAAGTACGGCGTAACAATCTTTAACCGAATCAACAATGATCCTAACCGCGGTAAGATCGTAGATTTCATCAAATTCTAAGTTTTGGTCAACCATTTTGCGGTAAATACTGTAAAAATGTTTGGGCCTTCCATTGATTTCAATCTTTAAGCCCACTTTTTGTAGTGCGCTCTCTACTTGTTCAATAAAACCGGCAATATATTCTTCTCTCTCTTGCCGGCTGGTAGCGACTTTATTTTTAATTTCCTGATATTTGCCCGGCTCAATCACATCAAAAGACAAATCTTCCATTTCCCATTTAATTTTCCAAACCCCAATACGATGGGCCAGGGGCGCAAAGATATCACGCGTTTCAATCGAAGTTTCTATTTGTTTTGCTGGTGAAATATGTTTTATGGTCCGCATATTATGCAAACGATCAGCCAACTTGATAACTATAATACGGAAGTCTTGCCCCATGGCCACAAACATTTTGCGGAAATTTTCGGCCTGGCGCACTTCGCGGCTGACAAAAGTAAATTGGCTAAGCTTGGTAACCCCTTCGACTAAACGGGTTACTTCATCTCCAAATTCTATGCTTAAAGCCTCGGGGGTAACTTCTGCATCCTCAATCACATCATGCAGCAGAGCCGCCGAAAGCGTGACCACATCCTGTTCTAGGTTGGCCAAAATGTCAGCTACCGCTAATGGATGGATAATATATGGATCACCAGATAATCGTTTATGTTGAGCATGGGCAATGGAAGCAAAGTCAAAAGCTTTTTTGAGCAGATCAAAATCTGCCTGCGGATTATACTTATTTACTTTCTTGACTAATTCATCAAAAGCACTCATCTTTTATAACGACTGCGGTCCATCACGCCAATGCCGGGCGGAATCCCGGAACGGGAATGCATAGAGCGTTGGTGTAATGGCTGCCGAGAAGAGGATTGATCACGTTTTTCATACTTATCATGCTGGGGTTGTTTTCCGCCCGAAGACCGAACAGCCACTAATATTTTGCATGAATTCTCAAGGGCCGAGGTATAACGATAAGCTTCTTCCAGCGTTTGACCAATGGCAAAACTGCCATGGCCCTTTACCACGATCACAACACTGCCCCCCACAAAAAAAGTAGGAACTAGATTAGCAGTCTCTTCTGCCCCCACCTCATCCCTTCCCCTAACAATCGGTGCCGAGCGAAAAACGCTATTTCCTTCCATATCCTGTGGCACAACTTTATTATCGGTTATCGAAATGGCAGTCGCATTAGCCGGATGGGCATGGACGATAGCCTTAGCTGGTGTCGCCTTATAAATTGCTCGATGGATATTTAATTCTTTATGGTTTGGGTCATTCTTTTCGGCTGGATCCATACTCATTTCTAAAATATCTTCTTTTTGCAAATCCCCCAACAGACAATTGTAGCGAGTTATATAAATTTTATCTCCTTCACGCACACTTAAACCCCCACCATGTGAATTAATTAGACCTTCTTGCAATAAATATTTTCCGATTCGTGAAAATTCTTCAAACATCTTTTCTCCTTTAACTCAGCACAGCTGCCGAGATGGCTTCAAATTCCGAAAAGCGGCGAAATTCACCAAAACGATCGATAATCTCTTTTTGTTTTAGACGCCGCATCCGATCGGCACTAAAGTCTTCAACGTTAAACGAGGCTAACACTGAACCAATAATAATGGCTTTGCGAATATTGGCTTCGGATAAATCCCCCGTTTTGGCTAAATAGCCAATAAAGCCTCCGGCAAAGGAATCACCCGCCCCAGTAGGATCTTTTAACATAGCCTGCGGATAGGAGGGAGCCGAAAAATGGCCTTTTTTGTTGAACAAGAGGGCGCCATGTTCCCCTTTTTTAATAATCACAGTCTTTGCTCCCAGTTGTAATAGCCGCGCAGCCGCTACCGGAATATTGGGGGTCTCCATAAACTGGCGAGCCTCTCCGTCGTTCATTAAAACAACATCAACTCGTTTTACAACCTCATGCAAGGCTTCGCGTTTATTCTTAATCCAATAATCCATGGTATCCATCACTACTAATTTAGGCTTATCCATTTGATCCAATACCTTTAGCTGCAGCTCGGGGTTTAAATTAGCCAAAAAAACGTATTCGGCACTCTTTAAGTTTTCGGGAACCTTGGGATCAAACAAAGCATAAACATTGAGGCGAGTATCGCGGGTGTGCGCTTGGTTCATGTCATATTCGTAATAGCCTGACCAGCGAAAAGTTTCGCCCGGCACGATTTGAATTCCATTGGTCTCAACTCCACGCAATTTTAAAAAATCGATATGTTCTTTGGGAAAATCTGAACCAGCTACTCCAACAATTGCTGCTTTGGTAAAAAAGCTAGCGGCAATCGAAGCATGTACCGCTGACCCTCCCAAAACATCTTCTTTTTTACCAAAAGGGGTCTCCAAAGTATCCAACCCAATTGTGCCAACAATTAAAACCGTCATTTTACTATTTCCTTTCTATTATTTATTGCAGAAAACTAATTTTCTAATTCTCTAATTGTCTAATTTTCTAATTTCTTAGATAGATTTGCTGACTTCCTTGCCGCAGCAGCAACGGCTTCTTTAAAAGCTTTTGGTAATTCGTACTTCTCCAGCATCTTCAGCCCTTCGATGGTAGTTCCTCCTGGGGAAGCGACCATAACAGTTAGCTCGGTTGGTGACTTACCAGTATTTTTTACGGTAAGAGCAGCCCCAATTACCGTCTGCAAAGCAAATCTTTCAGCCAGCTGCTTGGGCAAACCAGCGTCTACCCCACCCAAAGCTAGAGCTTCGATGGTTTGATATACAAATGCCGGTCCTGATCCCGAAAGACCAGTCACAGCATCCATTAATTTTTCTGGAACATCAAATACTTGTCCAACAGATTCAAAAATTGCTTTGGCTTGCTTGACGTTTTTAGCCGTTGCCTTATTCCCTTTAGCGATGGCCGTAATTCCTTGGCCAATAAAGCAAGGATTGTTGGGCATGGTGCGAATGATGGCCATCCCGGGCAATCTCCGCTGTAAAAAACCTAAGCTGACGCCGGCAGCAATCGAGATAACTAGCTTCCCCTTCCAATTTTCTAATCTCGAATTTCTACTTGCTCCGAGCGTAGTCGAGGAGCTTTCTAATTTCTTTCCCCCAATTCCCCCAATCTCCCCAATGGCCTCACTCATGTTTTGCGGCTTTACAGCAAAAATAACAACTTCGCCAAAACGAAACGCCTCACTATTTTCTTTAGTAATTTTTATCTTGTACTTTTTTTTAAGATAATTGAGCCGCTTGGCATCAATATCCGCGGCCATAATTTGATTTGATTTTGCTAGTTTGGCAATCAGCGCTTCAGCCATTTTGCCCGATCCAACAAATGCTATTTTGGTCATGCAGTCATCCTTTGAATATTAAAGCTTTAAGAAAATATAGTCTAATTATTACCGAGTAAAAAAAGTATCTCTTTTGTCCCGTTCGATCAGAATATCTTCGCCAAAAGAAGCTTTTTCTTCGGCCGAAGTAATGGCAATACTATTGGGAGTAAAAAGAAAAATAGTTTCCCCAATTTTCATCATGTGTCCGTCGATGGCATAAGCGGTACCGCAAACGAAATCAATTAAACGCGTCCCTTCCGCAGGATCAAGATGTTTTAAGTTAATGATAACTGGGCTGCCGGAGCGTAAATGGCCAGAAATATTTAGCGAATCTTCGTATACTTTTGGTTCATAAGAGATTATCTCAAGTAAAGCCTCGGCTCGATTTTCGCGTTCTTTTTCTCTTTCACGCTCTTTTTTGGCTTTTAAGATGGAAGTCATTTCTAGCTGTTGTCCATAATTTTCTTCCCCACCCTCTTCTTCTAGTCCGATAAAGGCCTTAGCTCGTTTCAATAAACTTTCTACCATTTTTCATCTTCTCCTTTTCCCAAAAATAGCGGAACCAATGCGGACCATATTTGATCCTTCTTCAATTGCCATTTCAAAATCATGGGACATCCCCATTGAAAGATACTTCATGTCGACATTAGGAAGGTTTAAGTTTTTTATTTGGTCACTTAGTTGTTTCAATTTTTTAAACGCCATTCGAACTAGATCTCTATCATCGGTTAGTGGGCCAACTGCCATCAGCCCCTCAACCTGTAGCGTACCAAAAGTCGAAATATTTTGCAATAGTTGGATTGTCTCTTCTGGTTTTACTCCATACTTCGCATCCTCGCCCGAAGTATTCACTTCAATCAATATTCTCTTTATCCCTGCCCCCCCAATTCCCTGATCTCCCTTCCCAGATCCCCTGATCACCTGATCCCCAATCCCACGGGCAAGCTTTAAAGAATCAACAGACTGAATCACATCAAAATTTTCAACCGCTTGTTTTATCTTATTGCTCTGCAGATGCCCAATCATATGCCATGTAACGTTAGGATATTTTTCTTTTAGTGCTTGGATTTTGGGGATGGCTTCTTGAATCCTATTTTCGCCAATGTCAGTAATACCGGCTTGGATAGCTTGTTCAATTAAATCGAGAGAAATAGTTTTCGTGACGGCAATTACTTTAATATCTTCAAGCTTTCGGTCAGCTTTTAATGCTGCATTATCAATCTGATCAAAAAGTTCGTTTATGTTTTCTTTTATCGACATAGTCTGTTACTATTCTAACACAAGATTTTGGCATATAAACGCGATATAATAGATAGGAGGATACTATGCCGGATCCAGTTATTAATCCGCTCGCTTCAAACATGGGCATGCAGGGGGAAGCCTTTGCGGCTGCCTCTGAAATTACGCTTACCCAAACCGACCGCAAGCTTATCCAAGAAATGGGTGGCATCTTAGAACCCAACAAGCCCTTTATTGATGTTTTTAAAGATAAACCATTAATGCCAACCGTCGAGAACCAGGAGACAACGATTAAACTCCCTCAACAAAATGCCTTGGCCATTGCCAGCCAATTTGAACAACACCGTAAAATGCTAAAACACTCGGCAACTCCCGGCCATCGTGAACATGTAACTCTTTCCAGCAAGGCTCCCGATAAACTGGGAGAGAAGAATAAGGAAATCCCTCCATACCCTCCGCTGGAAGAAAAATCCGGTCCTCCTAAAGAAGAAACAGCAAAGCCCGTAGATCCTGAGCAGCATGCAGTAGCTTTTGAAATTGCCAGAGAATTAAATCTAAATCCATCCGAATTATTTGATAAATTTAACTTAGAACAGAAAGAACTATTTTCTTTGGTTTCTCGTCTTCGCGAACTCCATTTTAAGCGCTTACTCTGTGGCACCCTGCAAGAATTTGAAGCTCTCTCTAAAGAAATTTTAGCTAGCTCTATGCGTTCTTCCAAACCAGGAGAACAAGCCTGGCTAGAAAAACAATTAAACCGTCTGGCACTAGAGGCCGCCACCTATAAACTGGGCATATTCAATTCGCTGCAAAACATGGAATTTAATGAGAATCGCAAAAAAGACATCCAATGGCTTGAGACTGAGGTCCAAAAGTTAAGCAATCCCTAAAGCTTTGTGCGTCTGTGGAATTAGTCTCACACTTTTTAACTTTCTTTTAGCAATATTATAAAAGGCAAAGTATTGCTCCAGGGTCGGGCGATGTTTAATTGCCCCATGCGGCGTTACCGGTTGGAGAACTAAGGCGATTTCGGGACTCACTCCAGCAATAACCGAAACCGCTTCATCTATTTCTTTGGCGTGAGAATCCGCCGTAAAAACAATTTTCACAAAAACATTCTGCATTTGCGCTATTTCAAGAAACTTTTTATGCTCTTCAAAGTAGCCGGATAGGCCAGTTGCGCTGGGCAACTTAATATCGCAGGCAATTATATCAACTTGATCGATAATTTCATTTAAATGATCAGGTAAAACCCCGTTAGTTTCAAGATAAATGGGCAATTTGATTTCTTCTTTTAAAAGTGGCAAAAATTGTTTTAAAAAATCAACTTGTAGCAGCGGCTCTCCCCCGGTTAGACAGACTGAGTGAGAAACGGCTTTGGGTTTTTCATAAACACTAATCAGATCAATCAATTGTCGACAATTTACCGGATTATTCTTTTTTTCAATCTGTCGGCTGCCGGGTTGTTTCTCAATTTTATATTCACTAACAATCGCCTGAGAATTGGGAGTATCACAATACTGGCAGGTTAAATTACAGCCGGCAAAACGCACAAAGGTTTGCCGCTCACCAACATAGACCCCTTCACCCTGAAAAGAATTAAAAACCTCAGAAAGAGTCGCTACAATACTACTCATGCAAGGCAGTTTTAAACAAGGCATCCTGGTCTGATTGGGACGGCGGCAAGGGAGGAAGATCAGCTAAATCTTTTAATCCAAAATGGCGCAGGAATTCGGGGCTGGTCCCGTATAAAAACGGCCGGCCCAGTGCCGAGCTACGACCTAATTCGCGAATCATTTTTTTGCTAAGAAGAGAATCCATCGGACCATCCGAATTTACTCCACGAATACGTTCTACTTCTAATCGAGTAACCGGTTGTTTATAAGCAATGATTGACAACGTTTCAAGTGACTGGGGGCTTAAAGTAGTGGGCTCTTTGGCATTAATTAAATTTTGCACATGATCAGCATTTTCAGCATTGGTTCCCATCAGATATCCACCAGCCACCTGGATAATTTGGATACCTTTGCCAACATACTCTCTGACCAATTCTTCAAATCCGGCAGTTACTTCGGGTTCTGGAATACTGATGGCCAAGCCAACCTCTTTGGCATTGAGTGGTTTGCGGGCTACAAATAATAACGATTCTAAAACGTTTTTAAGCTGACTGGACGGCTGCAGTACCGGCTCTGTCATCTCCAAAATCGGCTGCATCGTCGCTGGCAAATTCGCTGCTGTCTGTACTATTTCCATATTCTATCCTTCCTTTCTCAAAAATTAAAATGCTAGCAAAATGGCGGTCCTGTCCAATTCGAATGTAATTTTGTTTAGCTAATTCTAATACCGCCAAAAAGGTAATTACTATCTCGAGCCGGGTTTTACGCAAAAAGATATCTTCAAAGCGCACCCCAAATTGTCGTCCAGCAATGATATGCTTTATTTCTTCAATCCTATCTTCAATGGTAATTGCTTCGCCTTCTATTGGGACAAAAGACTCTCTATTTGCCGCCTCGTTGTATATTTTCTGGAAAGCGAGCACTAGGTCTTTTAAGTTAATATCTACCAATTCAAAAGTTCTTTCGTGTTTTTCGCCTTCATGCCGACCATACACCCTACTATATTTTTCTTTACGTTCTTTCAGGGTTTGCGCCACAAATTTATAGGCAGCATATTCTTCAATATGCGAAAGGAGTGAAGTTTCAATCGATGAATATTGTTCTTCGGGTGCCAAAATATCTTCGCGTGCCGGCAGTAAGCTCTTGGTTTTTAATTCAATCAAATAGGCTGCCATATACAAAAAATCAGAGGCCGACACTAAATTGGGTTGTTCTCTTCTCCAATATTCACAATAAGAAACAACAATTTGTGACAATGATACTTTATAGATATCAATTTCCCCGTCATCAATCGCTTTTAGCAATAGATCAAAGGGTCCTTGATAAACCTCAATCTCTATTTTATAGGATAAATCATTGGTCATAAATTATTGAATCCCCATGGCTCTTTTGGCTTCAAATAAAGTTTCGGCAGCCACAATTTTGGCTTTTTTGGCCCCTTCCGTCAAGACCATCTCTACCGTCTCTGGAATTTTGAGCAGTTCTGCCCGTCTTTGATGAATGGGGGAAAGATAATCAAGTAATATTTTGGCTAGTTCTTTTTTGCAAGCAACACAGCCGCGCTGAGCTGCCTTGCATTCTGATGAAACTTTATCCTTTTCCGTCTTTCCAAATACTTTATAAAAATCAAAAACCGAGCAAACCTCGGGATGGCCTTTATCCTCTTTTTTTATACGGGCAGGATCGGTGACCATAGCTGAGATCTTCTGTTGAATTATTGCGGGTGAGTCAGAGATGGCAATAGCATTACCATAAGACTTGCTCATTTTGCGCCCATCAGTGCCCGGCAAGGTAGGAAATTCGGTTAATAAATCTTTGGGCATCGGAAAAACCTCGCCATAAAAGTTATTGAACCGCCGACCGATTTCGCGGGTTAATTCGATATGCGGCAACTGGTCTTGCCCTACCGGCACAAAGTCGGCTTTATAGAGCAAAATATCGGCCGCCTGTAAGACTGGATAACCTAAAAACCCGTAAGTCCCCAAATCTTTTCCGCTAATTTCTTCAATTTTTCCTTTGTAAGTGGGGACTCGCTCCAGCCAAGGAACGGGAGTAATCATGGATAAAAGCAGATGCAGCTCGGAATGTTCGGTTAAATCAGACTGGCGAAAGATGACACATTTTTCGGGATTGAGCCCTGCCGATAATAAATCAATGGTTAGTTCTTTAACATCTTCTTTTAAATTTTCGGGATTATCGTATGCGGTAGTTAAGGCGTGGAGGTCGGCAATAAAAAAAAAGCAATCATATTGTTCCTGCAATTTTACCCAATTCTCTACCGCCCCAATCAAATTGCCAAGATGTAGACGGCCAGTTGGTTGTATCCCTGATAGCACACGCTTTTTATTCATTCTCTTTAATTTTATTATAACACATCAGGTTTAGCGTTCAAATAACGCAGGGTATGTTCAATTGTAGTACCGAAAATCGGCCCGCAAACCGTTTCCCCCCAAATGCAACCTTTTGGATCATCAACAATTATTAGCGCGATCACTCGCGGGTTGTCTAATGGAGCCATCCCAATAAAAGAAGCAATGTAATGCCCTTTCATATAGCCAATTCCACCAGGAACAGCTTTTTGGGCAGTACCTGTTTTACCTCCAACCTGGAAGCCAGCAATTTGAGCTTTTTTCCCGGATCCGTGCAGCACCACATTGTGCATTAGCTTCTTCATTTCATCGGCTACTTTATCCGAAACGGCCCGTGGATGATCATACTGGTTATAAGATTTTACAAATTTACCATCGATGCTTTCGATTTTTTTAATAATAATCGGTTTAACCATTTGCCCCCGATTGGCAAAGGCCGAAACAGCTGCGAGCAATTGCATGGGAGTAACCGCGATCCCCTGGCCAAAGGTTATCATCCCGACATCAGAAGCATACCAATCTTGATAGTGACGAACGATACCTTTTGATTCGCCGTATAAACCAAAATTGGTTCGTTTGCCAAAATCAAAAGCCTTTATCCTATCGTAGAGTTTTTGCGGGCCAAGTTTTAAACCAATTTGCGCAACGCCCGTATTGATTGATTGCTCAAGAACATAAGAAATTGTGGCATCGCTCCCTTTCCAAGCAATTTGGTGTGAATTCTCTATTTTTTTACCGCCGATGATGATGGAATTTAGAGCTTGGAGTCTGGAGTCTTTATTAATCACTCCCTGTTCTAATCCCGCAGCAACAGAAATTAATTTAAAAGTTGATCCCGGCTCGTAGGGATCCAAAAAGCGCGGATGCCACAACTTTGCATTGGCCTTTCTATAATTATTGGGATCAAAATCAGGCTTGCTGGCTAGGGCCAATATTTCACCCGTCTTTGCATCCATCACAATAAAGGTTCCAGAAACTGCACTATATTTTCTAACTTGCTCAGCAATTTCACGCTCGGCCATATATTGGATATTTTCATCGATAGTCAAAGTAACATTCATGCCATCCGAACCAGGTTGGATTTCACGGAAAGCACCATACATTTCACGGCCTTGCGGATCCCCTTCGGTTACAACTTGTCCTTCTTTTCCGCGCAAATACTCATCAAAAGACAATTCCACTCCTGATAAACCTTCATTGTCTAACCCAACAAATCCCAGTAACTGGGCGGCAAAATTGTTTTTGGGATAAACTCGTTTTTTTTCTTTTAAAATACCGGTATGAACTGGATCTTTGGCTTTCATTTTTTCAGCTTCGGGAAGACTAATCTTACGTGCCAGCCAATTAAAAGAATGATTTAAATCAGAAAAAACCGAATAAGTATCAATGGTTACGGCCAGCAAATTGCCATTGCGATCAAGAATATCTCCACGTTGGGCAGACAACTTAATAATTCTTTTTCTTTGCTCGAGCGATATTTTTTCGTAAAATTTATGTTGCACTACCTGAAGATAGAACAGGCGTAAAATAATTATACAAAAAGCCAAAACACAAAGAGAAGCTAATATAAATAAGCGCTTATTTTTTCTCATGTTATTTAAGAGCACAAGGAAGCAAACAGCATTTCCATGCTAGTTACCGGCGCCGCTCCACTTTTAAGACCAAGGTCTGTTTCAAGAATGAGCTCGAGATAACTAGTAAGGGAAGAAGAATTATGTTTGGCAATTTTTTCAGTACATTTTCGAATAAAGAAAGGACTCCCCCCCATCCTTCTGGCAATCTCCTGTGGAGTCCTCTCTCTTGCCGGCAAACTTAAGGCTACCAACATTATACGATATTGATTAGCAATTAGGGATAAAAGCGAAAACAGATCGGCCTTATTGGCATATAGCCGATGAAATATTTCTAATACTTCTTTTAAATTCTTATCCGCCAGCGCTCCGGGAAGCAGAAAGACACTAATGTCACTGGATGATGCAAGGGACAAAACGTCTTGTTCAATAATTTTGGGGCGATCTCCAATATAAGTAATAATTTTATCAATCTCAGATGACAATTTTAGAAGATCACTGCCACAGATTGCCTGCAGTTTTTCTGCGGTTGACTGGTCAATACTTTTACCGGCAGTCGAGACCTTTTTACAGATCCAGGTTACAACTTGAGGGCTCTCCCACTCAGCAAATGATTTGTATTCATATACCTCGCCATTCTGATCAAGATACTTGAATAACACGGATTTTCGACTGATAGCCGAAACACGGAATACCACGGATATTGACGGGGGGAGAACGGACAGGGCTGGAACAAGTGAATCCCATAAAGGCTCCGTCAAATCAACTTGATCGATTATTACTAGTTTATTCGTCGCAAAAAGCGAATCAGTTTGCAGGGTATTTAAAATGACATTTTTGTCCACCCCTGATCCATCAATTTGTTCAATATTGGCTCCTTGCTTTTCCGCATTTTGCCGCAAGGCAGCAATTTTTTCACCACACAAATATTCCTCATCCCCATAGAATAAATAAATTTGTTTAGCCAAGCCAGCCCTTCTCCTTTTCACTGCCAATGGTAGTAGGACTGCCATGACCCGGGTAAACCCGAGTATCCGCCGGTAAGTTAAATAATTTATGCAAAGAATCTAGCATCATGGCTTCTGAACTACCAGGTAAATCTACTCTCCCACAGGTTCCGTTAAATAGAGTATCTCCCGCAAAAAGATGGCCGGGAGTATACAAACAAATTCCACCAGGAGAATGACCGGGAGTGTGAATTACCTTCAAATTAATTCCACCAATTTGAATAACATCCCCTTCACTAAGTACAACATCGGGCAGAAGGTCCCAGTTGTCAGACGGGTGCATTAAAACCCTAGCTTTTAAACTTTGTTTTAATTCTTCGACAGCACCAATATGATCGAAATGCCCATGAGTAATGACAATTTTATCGATTTTATAGCCTTGTAATTCGGCTAAGATCTTCTTAGAATCAGCCCCGGGGTCAACAACTACGGCTTCCTGCGTGTTCTCATCAATTACGATATAACAGTTTGTCCGTAATTCGCCAACTTTTATTGTTTTTATCTGCATAACGTTAGGACTAGCCGACGGCCAGGATTGAACTGGCGACCTGCTGTTTACGAAACAGCTGCTCTACCAACTGAGCTACGTCGGCAAGTAAATACAATTATAGCACAGGCAAAAATTGAAGTTTTGAGACAGAAGAAAGATAAAAGCCGACGGCCAGGATCGAACTGGCGACCTGCGGTTTACAAAACCGCTGCTCTACCAACTGAGCTACATCGGCCTATCGCTACCAGCGGGCCATGAGAAGGCGGGCATTGTCATTGCAGGCGCTGACTCGTTTTGAATCAACGTCAACCATAAACTCAAAATATTCTGGAACTCCAGAGCCTTGTTCGCAAACGTAAGCAACTACCGAATTTTCACCCTTTTTCTTTACATTCCAACCCTTTTCAACTACCGGGGTGCCAAGGGACTTGGTCAGAGCAATAACCGACCGCAAAGCTGATTCGATTTTTGTACCTTTGTTAGTGGTAGCACTGCGTACAATATTTAATGAATCATCTGCCACTAGCGCCACCACTTCTTTGTTGGGCTTGGGCATTTCGGGTGCGGCGGGAGGATTCATCGCCATGCGAGCAATCATATTGGGATCAAAATCTAAATTGAGCAAAGCATAGACTTCTTTACGGCTTGGATCAATTTTTATCGCTTCTTTCCAAGCATTGCGGGCATCGTCCGGAAAATCTAACTTGGCATAACTTTGTCCTAGTTCGATCCAAGAACCAATGGAGGCCGGCTTGAGATCTAAAGCCTTTTGATAATTAATTACCGACGATAAATATTTTCCGCTCATAAAATCTTTATGGGCAACATTAAAAAACTTTTCGGCCAGGTCATTAGCAAATATTTTTACATCCAAATTTCTGGCATCAATCTTAGCTGCTTCTTTAATGGCACTATAGGCTAATTCTGAATTGCCTAATTGAACATAGCATTTTGCCATCCAATAATAACCTTTGACTGATCCAGGAGAAAGCTCTACAACACTTTGATAATAATCGATGGCTGCAGTATAATCTTTACGCAGAAAGGCTTCATAACCAAGCCGAGAGTATTCCTCAATAGGTTCTTTAACCATGCCAGCCTCGATCCAGCCTTCTTCCCCTTTTTCGGTATAGATCTTATACCAGGGAACCTTTGAAATTCCAATAATTTTATCTCCGGCCCTTAGGGTGCGAGAAAAGTTATCGATATATGCCGTGCAGGTCGAGGTTACTGTCATCGGCCAACCATAAATTTGGTCGGAATTATCTAACTGCTCTTCTGATATAGCCACCGGATTGGATTCATTCGCCCCGCAGACTTTAAATTCTACCGTGCGTTGAATACTACCTTCAGGGGACTTGATCACAAAACGAGCAATATGAGGTCCGGGTGCAACTGAAGAATCAATTGAAAAACTTGCCTGCCAATCCGATCCATTTTCAGATACCAAAGTAAGTTTATCACGACTAAAATCAAAAGAAGCCGTTACTGATTTTACCGGAGAGGTTACTCTAACTCCCAAATTGATCTTTTGCCCATTATTTACTTCCTTGGGAACAATATAAGACTCTAACCAAACCATATTAATCTGCTCACCTGGCAAAGTAGGGCCAGCCTTAATGCTAAGTTGGGCCGGGTCATGATTACCTGCATCCAAAGCTAATGCGGAAAATGCCGTTGAAACTAGAATTACGAAAATTAATATTTTTCTCATCTTTTCTCCTATTTCCTTAGTAAGTCAAAAGAACATTATCTATATTAAAATCAAGTTTGCCTGTTTGTTTTTCGGTTATAGCCACCATTTGCAGTTTAAGCAAACCGCCTGAATCATTTTTTTGATCTGGATTCCATTTCCCATCCCCAACCCCGGGATTAGCAATTCTGAAAGCTGAAAAAGGAATTGAAACTCGCGTAAAACCCTTCCCTTCAATGTTAACTTCTGCAATCCATTTATCATCACAAGTTGCTTCAAAGTTTTTGGCTGGGTTTTGTTCTAATATATTATTGCCATTATCGTCATCATAAAGCTCAATTATTATTTTTCCTCGGTATTCTTTATGACCATATATATCCATTTGGAAACGGGAAAAGCGTTCCGCCTCCATATTAAGATCCGTACCTATTCCACCAACATACCAATCCTTGGTCTCGCCAGCCAGGTTAAGGGAATAGTCGCCACAAGAAGCAGCAATTAAATCGCGAACTTCAGCCGATGGATTAGCAGATGTCTTTATTTTTAAACTTCCAAAGCTCCACCAGCGCGCCCCTTCTGTAAAATTGCCATCTTCAAAGTTGTCGATTAGCTCAAAAGAAAATTGGGCTAATACCTGGCTTGAAAATAGCAGGCAAAACATAAACAGGATAACACTTTTTTTCATTTTTTCTTTTTCGGCAGTCTGGCTACTTTCCCTTTTTTGATAGCTTTTTTAGCAATTATTTGTTTTTTGATAGGAGGATTATCAATTGGAGTTTGCATAACCGGCTTTTTGATTGGTTTCAAAGCAGATAAGCTAGCCCTTAATTTTAAGACAAGCTCTTCGTTTTCGGCCCGCACTTTTTCGCATTCTTTGCCTAAAGCAATATTGCTTTTTCTAAGCATCGCCTCCAATTTCCGTACCTCATCAATTTCTGAATAAAGAATTTTTATCCGGCCAGCCAAATCAACATTTTCTTCCTGCAAAAAATGAATACTTTGCATCGCTTCCGAATGCATTTTTTTATAACTTTCACATTCTGTCTTGATGGATTCTAATTCTAAATTAAGCGGCGTAATAGTTTCTAAACTATCCATTTCATTTTCAGCTATCGGCAGCTCTGCCTGTTTATTCTTGGATCGCTTAACAATTTCATAGCCCTTTGCCGCCGATAGAGTTGCCAGAGAAAGTGCGAGCATTGAGGCTACTAGCAGAGAAAGATCCCACGAGCCGGGAGCCGGCTTATTAGTAAGTACATCTTGCAAAGAGGGATTGTTATTTCCAAAAAAAGCAAAATGAATCCCACCAGCCACTACAACCAAAAGCAAAACCCCAACCCATATTTTAAAAAATTTGAAGTCGGAAATCTTAACCATCAGGCATCTCCTCATTTATTTAATTTGGAAATGCCGCAGGCCGGAATTGAACCGGCGACACGCGGATTTTCAGTCCGCTGCTCTACCGACTGAGCTACCGCGGCATCATAAGATATGACCCGGATGAGATTCGAACTCATGACCCCCTGCTTAAAAGGCAGATGCTCTACCAGCTGAGCTACCGAGTCACATTGGTCAACGAGCTTTTAATCATACCGAATTTTGAGGAATTTTTCAAGCCAAGTTTTTTAGGGAATTAGACCCCACGAAGAATAGTATTAGAAACATAAGCTTGGGCCGCCTTAGCCATTAATTCTAACTCTTCTTTTGAATAGGGTTTAATTTTAAGCATTTCTGGTTCCCAGCAATTTTCAGCTTTAAATTGCTGCAGGGCATATTTTTCGGCGCCAGCAATGCTGCGGGCAACCCCCACTACATCCTCAAAAGATAATAAAGTTGGGACAACGGTAGTCCTAAATTCATAATGAATTTTTCTCGACATTATTAAGCCTATGCTCTTCTTTATTTTTTCTATGTCGACCTTAGTCCGGCAAATGTTGCTATAACGTTCATTGATTGGCCCTTTGATATCCATCGCCACATAATCAATTAAGTTTTCATCGATTAATTTTTGCAAACAGTCAGGATCAGTTCCATTGCTATCAATTTTAACTAAAAGCCCTCGGTTCTTTATCTCTCTTGCAAACTCAAACAATCCCTTATCTTTGTGCAAAGTCGGTTCGCCGCCCGTAATACACACTCCATCGATAAAGTCCAAATGATCATCCAGAAAAGCAAATATTTTTTCTTTTGGAATGGTTGAATAACTCTGAGGAGCCTCCACTAAGCCAGAATTATGGCAGAAGGGGCAACGCAAGTTACAAAGGGGCAGGTAGACAACTGATACTATTTTTCCGTCCCAGTCAAGAAAAGAAGTTTCATGAAAGCCTTTTATTTCAAGATCCATTCTCTTTGTTTTCTACACTGGGGAGCTCATCTCCCAAAATTAAGACTGCGGCAGAAAGGGCAGTCGTCCATACTCCCCTTTGGCCAATAGCACTTTGGGTAATATGGGTAGTGCGGACAATTTTATCCGAAAGTTTCCACATATCTTGGCGCTCGTCCCAACTGGAATCCTGGTCAAAAGGGATACCAAGGGTTGTTGCGAGCATCTGCGCCGCAATATCCTCGGCATATTCCCCGCATTCTTCGTCGGTAGTTCCACAAGCCTGGTGTTCGCTTAGATAACCATACGAATTAGGATCAGCTGGAATCGCCATACCCACCGAAGCCGAAATGAGCCGATGGGCCTCATCCGTTTGATTTTTAGCCATAACGATAAAAGTAATTCCCCCCGGCCGGATGAGCTTTAACCCTTGATCTTTGGAAATTAATTTACAATTGGGAGGAAAAATACTGGAAACATGCACATAGTTTACCGCCTGAATGCCGGCATCGCGCAGTGCCATTTCAAAGCTCGCTAGTTTTTCTTTATGTCTGCCTACTCCCTTAGTCAAAAACATTTTGTGCGGAACCAAAAAATCCATTTTCTTTTTCCCTTTCTCGCCTGATCAATTTCGAGACAATTGAATTTTATCTACTAAACTGATATTCTAGTTTATTGAATTGGGTAAAGCAAGTTTGGCCCCATTGTCTAACGGTTAGGACGCGACCCTCTCAAGGTCGAGATAGGGGTTCGATTCCCCTTGGGGCTATAAATTTTGCTGCGCAAAATTTAAGGAGAAGGAATAAGGAGAAGAATGAAGGGAATGTAATATTGGGAATCTGATCGCTTAGCCCGCAGCAAAATTTATCCTTCATTTCCCGATTCAAAATCGGGATCCCGAAGCATTATAATATATAGTCGTAATCGGGACTTACCCTTACTCCTTAATTCTAAGGCAGGAGCCAAACGATGATTTTTGATTTTGAGAGATTTCCAGTCTACAAATTAGCCCTTGAATACGCTAGAAACGCAGAAGACCTCTTAATTCAATTAGATTTACCCAAAAGCTCCCGCATTGCTGATCAATTTTCTAGGGCTTCGCTTTCGATTCCTCTTAATATTGCTGAAGGAGCCGGTCGTTATAGTAAGGCTGATAAAAAGAATTTTTATATAGTGGCAAGGGGATCAGTTTTTGAGTGCGTAGCTATCTTAGATGTCCTGATAAGCAAGGAGAAAATCGATTTTATGACAAGACAAAAACACTACGCAATCCTCGAAGAGTTATCCAAAATGCTATCTGGATTGATTAATAGTCAGAAGTAATTATAAGATTATTTATTTTAGTGGGGCGAATTCTAAATTCCTGTCAACGAATCAACGGTTCAACAATCGTCCCCTTGGTTCTATAAATTTTAGAGATTAAATAGCAGCTGCAACGTGAAGCAGAGCATCGAAAAATGGTTTAAAAATTCTATCCTTACATTCTGCCAAATTTACTTCTGACACGTTTGGATTATAGATAAGTTGGCGAGCAGGTTCTACTAGCGATGAAACAT
Organism: Candidatus Margulisiibacteriota bacterium; assembly: GCA_041658745.1. Taxonomy (GTDB): domain Bacteria; phylum Margulisbacteria; class WOR-1; order O2-12-FULL-45-9; family O2-12-FULL-45-9; genus JASEHX01. Next base: position 110,044 of record JBAZZP010000008.1, read on the forward strand.
GATCGGTTCTCCGCATATTTTGTTCCGGAAAACAACCAAAGATTTCCTCATAGGCGGCCATGTTTGCAGGACTTCCGGACCATTTGCTTCGCGGGTTTTTGCTTAGAAAAGCATTTATTAATCCGGTGAAGTATAAACCCGGATATTCATCAAAATAGCCCTTCAGCCAATGGGCTAAGAAAGGAGCTCTATTGTTAAAGAGGAGCCAATGTTCTTCTGGTATGCCAGAAAACCAGCAATTATCAATCCGATAATGATCCCACGCTGCCCGGTTTAAATCGATAAACAATCGAACCGCAATTTCTTCAGGAGAATACCCTTTTAGGGTCTGCATAGTATCTAAATCTAACAAGCGGACTTCACCGTTTAGGAAGCGACGATAATTCATTGGATATGCATAGCTATGGCTAAGTTTATGCTCGCGATGAACTCGTGCCAGCATCCTTCCCGAATTTTCGGTTAGATCAACAAGATGGAGCATAAATTCCTCGCGGCGGTTACTAAACAATATGTGATCAAAAGCATCACTTACACGGTTAATATTACTTACCTCCAAGCCGTAAACTACAAAACCAACCTGATCACCATCAAAAACTAAATCGTCATACAACCCAAAACCTAATACCACGTCGGTTATTTGCCCTCCTAGCTGCAAGGCAGAAAGCACCTCTCTCTCCAGGGTTCTTTTACGCATTGAACCATCGGGATGGAAAAATTGAATATTATTATCGGCACGCTTAGTTCCTAACCGACACTCCCCCATTGGAATCAACCATTTATCAACGTATCCTAACCCTTTGTAGCGCCGAACTACGTTACGATTTTGTAACCGCGGCAACGCTCCTTTCAACCTTATTTGCCTAACCTCTCTTCCCCCCAACAGGGGATAATTCTCGACAGAATAATCACCACATAATACCTTGCGCCCCTCTTTGTAGAGCCCACTCCTTTTCCAATCTCCGGTTGCTGCCAGCAATAATCTTTGCTGCTCATTCTGTGGCAGCAATTCAATAAATGGATGAATTTCATACAAAGTCACCGAATGCCGGCCGCCAGTAATGCTTGCAGCAGGGATTTGCCTTTTCTGGGGCATGCGCCCGGTGAACGCTCTAATATTTTCGCAAAGTCTTAAAACCATCGATAACTCCTTAAATAATTATCACAATATTCATCCAATGATTTCAGTTAATGTGTTTTTTGGTAGGAAAGATAAGGCACATGGTCTACACCCTGTAACTCAGTTAGAATGTATTTCGACCAAAAAATATAGACTTCTGAGGAGGTGGAGAACACATGTGCCCGTTTAGATATTATGATATTTTAAGGGA
>JBAZZP010000009.1:0-41529 GCA_041658745.1 Candidatus Margulisiibacteriota bacterium
CGGCGGGGTGTTTGATGATGCCTAGATTTTTTCTTGTTACTTCTTTTGTATCATGACAAAAGAAGTAAGAAAAGAAATTATTTTTAAAGAGACACTTTTCGCCTTATGTTGACATAATATTTCTTATCTGACATTGGAGAGGACAGAAAAGAAATAATTGTTCTGGTTTGCAGCTGAACAAAGTAAGTACTATTCCCCAAAAGCCGCGAAAAATACTTTGTGTAATTTGATGGTTGATTTTCCTTGACGATAAATATTAACTTTAAGGTCAAAAACTTCTCCGACTTCTGGGCCGGGATATAGTTCGTTAATTGGCCGCGAATAAATAAATGGATAATCTTGGGGCTTTATTTTTCTAAGATACTTTTCCCATGTTATTCGAGATAATACAAAACTAAATATATGATTTTTGTTGTTGGATGAATGCCAAGATATTTTCTCTTTTTGTTCGATATCATTTAGTAGTATTTTTACTGAATATGCTTTAGCCTCAAAGCTTGCTCCTTTATCATCAAAAGTAGCAATAATAAAAAGATTGCCTTGGGGATTCCATTGGGCGCCATTAGGGCCGCCGCCGTCTTGGGTAAACAGGTTCTCTTTAATCCCTGATTGTCTTATTTTGGCAATTAAATCATTTTCCCATTTCTCATATTCTTGTTTGGTAGAACAAACATCATATTTGGAATCTTGCACATAATATGCCCCCAAGTCATTAGCGGCAAAAACAGAAGAACGGAGCGGAATAATTGATATAAATAATATTAAAGCAAGAAGAGATCTTGTTTGCATAATTTAAATATGCGCCAGGCAGGAGTCGAACCCGCTACCTATTGCTTCGAAGGCAATCGCTCTATCCAGATGAGCTACTGGCGCGTGATTGCTATTATTATACAACAAATGATTGCATAAAAATATTTCTTTTGTTACAATGAAAAAATAGATTTTATTTAAGGGGGAAATGATGGCAAAAGGAAAAAAACAGGTGAAATTTAAAGGAAAAATATTAATCATTGGCTGCGGATCGGTTTCGCAGTGCGCTATTCCGCTGGTTCTACGTTTAATTGATGTCCCAGCCAAAAATGTTACCATCATGGATTTTGTGGATAATAAAAAACGGGTGGCTGATTCTTTGCGCAGAGGGGTTAAATACGTCAAAGACCGTGTCACTAAAGAAAATTATCAAAAATTGTTAGCTAAATATGTCGGCCCAGGAGATTTGATTATTGATCTGGCTTGGAATATCGATTGTCGTGCCATTACTACTTGGTGTCGTGAAAACGAGGTATTGTATTGCAATACTTCGGTAGAAGAATGGGATCCCTATAAGGACGAACAGCGTAACGACCCAACCAAATACACCTTATACACTCGGCATATGGAAGTTCGCGAAATGATTAGGGGTTGGGGTGATAATAATGGTGCAACTTGTGTCGTTGATCATGGCGCTAATCCTGGGCTAGTTTCACATTTTACCAAAAAAGCACTGATAGATATTGCTAATAAGATTATCAAAGAAAAACCCGCTGACAAACGTGTGCCACAGTTAAAAGATTATATTGCAGCCAAGGATTTTGCTAAATTAGCCATGTCAACTGGGACTAAGGTAATTCACATCTCAGAACGCGACACGCAAATTACCGATCAACCCAAACAAGTCAACGAATTCGTAAATACTTGGAGTATTGAAGGTTTTTTTGAAGAGGGAGTGGCGCCTGCAGAATTAGGCTGGGGGACACATGAAAAGTATGTCCCCGATGGAGCTTTTTTTCATTCAACCGGTCCACGTAACCAAATCTGCCTGGCAACCCTTGGGATGCGCACCTGGGTGCGGTCAATGGTTCCTTGTGGGGAAACCACCGGAATGGTTATCCGACACGGGGAAGCTTTTAGCATTTCCGATCGTTTAACCGTTTGGGAAGACGGAAAGGCGATTTATCGTCCAACTGTTCATTATGCATATTGCCCCTCCGATTGTGCTATCAATTCGCTACATGAGCTAGAAATGCGGCAATACAAGATGCAGGAAAAACAAAGAATTATGAGCGATGAGATTATTGATGGAAGAGATGAGCTGGGCGTTCTCTTGATGGGACATGATTTTAAATCTTGGTGGTGTGGAAGTTTACTTGATATACACACTGCCCGCAAATTAGTTCCTCATCAGCAGGCTACTACTCTGCAAGTTGCCATCTCAGTGGTTTCAGCCGCCATCTGGATGATCAAAAATCCCAAACGCGGCTTTTTATTGCCCGATGATTTGGATCACGAAGAAATATTAAAGATTTCTCTGCCATTTATCAAACCATTCGTTTCCAAAGCTTATGATTGGACGCCACTCAAGAATCTAAATACCAAATTTACGAAGTTTGATATGCCGCGTCCCAAAGAAGAAGATGTTTGGCAATTTAATACTTTTTTGGTTAAATAAATGTTGACACAAAAAAAGATTAAACGTTTAGCAGAAAAGCACGGGACACCCCTTTTTATTCTTGATCATGACGTAATTCGTGAAAATTACCTGCGATTGCGTAAACATCTTCCCCGGGTCGGGCTATATTTTGCTATCAAAGCCAACTCGGATCCGCAGATTATTCAAACCCTTTATCCGCTAGATGCCGGCTATGATGTGGCTTCTTTGCAAGAATATCAAGCGGTACTGGAAAACGTCCCTAAAAAAGATTTACGTGGGCACAAATTAAACGATTTCATTTGGGACAAAATTATCGTTGCAAACACGATCAAACCTGCTTCAACTTTGAAGCAATTAACTAACTTTAACACCCTGATGACTTATGATAATTATGATGAACTTGAAAAAATCAAAAAACATTGCCCGGATGCTGGCCTTATTTGCCGACTCAAAGTGCAAAATGTTGGTTCAATGGTTGAATTGTCTAGTAAGTTTGGGGTAGAACCGGGAGACGCACCCGATTTAATCGAAAAGGCCTTTAAGCTCGGTTTGTCAGTAGAAGGAATTAGCTTTCATGTTGGCAGCCAGTGCTGCAATATAGAAAACTATTTTAATGCGCTTGAGGCTTCAGCTGAAGTATTCAAACAAGTAAAATCCCGTGGCTTTAAATTACGCTTGTTGAACATTGGCGGAGGATTTCCTGTCCCTTATGATGCTACTGTTCCGGCTTTCGAAGGCTTTGCGGTTAAACTGCGCAAAGAAATTGACCGCTTGTTTCCGAAAAGTGTTGAAGTTGTGGCTGAACCCGGCCGATTTTTGGTCGCAACGGCTGCTACTTTGGTTGTTAGTGTGGTTGGTAAATCTTTGAGAGACGGTAAAATGGTTTATTACGTTGATGATGGCGTTTATGGAACTTTATCGGGAGTGGTTTTTGACCATTGTCCCTATCATTTTAATGCTTTCAAAAGAGGCGACGCCAAAATCTCTGCCGTAGTTGGCCCCACTTGTGATGCTTTTGATACCGTTTCTACCGCTGAAATGCTGCCTGATTTGGAAATTGATGATATGCTTTATGTAGATAATATTGGAGCTTATTCGATTGCCTCGGCGACCAATTTTAATGGATTCCCGAAGGCGAAAATAGTCCATATTAACAAATAGGGGAGATGAAGGTATGAGAAAGATTAAGAAGGCAAGTAAGGGTAAAAAAAGTGTAAGAGGGCAGAAGAAAATTAAGGCAAAAAAGGGAAAGAAGGCAACGAAGGCATCGAAAAAAAGTAAAACGATAAAGCGACTAAAGGTTTCAAAAGAAAAAGTTTTAGGTAAAATTGACCATTTCTTCGATAAGATTTCCGTTGCTACCGTCGAGTTAAAAGCGCCGATCAAAGTTGGCGATATCATCCACATCAAAGGGCATACAACTGATTTTGTGCAAAAAATCGATTCGATGCAGATTGAGCATGAGGACGTTGAAAAAGCGAGTAGGGGAGAGGGGATAGGGTTTAAGGTTAGAGAAAAAGTTCGCTCTGGAGATACGGTCTATCTCGCAGCGGACCAAAAATCGATTCCAGTAGTTGCGACTCCGACTATTAATCGCTCAATTCTTCCTAAAAAAGAAAAGCCGATCCAATTCAAACCGATGACAATTCAATCAACCATGTTTGCCAATCTGCAGCCCAAACCACAACCAAGTCAATCATCTGCGCCAATTATTGCTCCCAAGATTGTTGCTCCGCCAACTCCGCAATTTAAACCGCAACCAAGTGTCACCCCCCAATTACCCAAAGTAGAACCCAAGAAGAAAAATGATCCCTACGGTAACACTAAGTTTTTGAATTTTTGAGATTATTCTACAATAGAAGAAGGAAGTATGTTTAATTGTAGAGAGACATTAGATAGTAGACAGTCGACAGTAGACATTAGAAAATAGGTTTTAATTCCATCCCTACTTTCTACTATCTATTTTCTACTGTCTAAGATGGGGCGGCCTAGGGGAATTGAACCCCTGATAACAGATCCACAATCTGCTGTGTTGCCATTACACCAAGGCCGCCGCGAGAATATTATTTTACACTATTCCTCGACTATTCGCTAGCTTGCAATAGACCAATAGTATGTTACAATATGTTTAATAATTTTGTGTTTGCAAATATTTTTGCAAATAAAGGAGAAAACTAAATGATAGGCGAAAACGGCCAAAAGTTTGCGACGATAAAAGTGTTTGGAGTCGGCGGCGCTGGTACCAATGGCGTTAATCGCATGATCGGCAGCGGAGTAAAAGGGGTAGAATTTTGGGGTGTAAACACTGACGCGCAAGCTCTTTCCGTTTCACTGGCTGACAATAAATTACAAATTGGTGAAAAATTAACCAAAGGTTTGGGGGCAGGAGCTAATCCCGAAATTGGCCAAAAAGCAGCTGAGGAATCGCGTGAAGATATTCGCTTAGCCCTCGATGGCGCCGATATGGTTTTTATAACTGCCGGAATGGGCGGTGGAACTGGAACTGGAGCCTCCCCAATTATTGCCGAAGTTGCCAAAGAATTAGGTTGTCTAACCGTTGCAGTTGTTACTAAGCCTTTTCGCTTTGAAGGGCCGGTTCGCATTTCACAAGCCGAAAATGGGGTAGCTCTACTCAAAGAAAAAGTGGATGCCCTGATCGTTATTCCTAATGATAAACTTTTGCACGTAGTTGAGAGAAAAACTTCCATCATCGAAGCTTTTAAGATTGCAGATGATGTACTGCGCCAAGGGGTTAAGGGCATTTCTGATTTAATCACCGTTCCGGGTCTAATTAACCTGGATTTTGCTGATGTACGCACTATTATGTATGAAGCTGGTTCAGCGATGATGGGGATTGGAACCGGTTCGGGCGAAAACCGGGCGGTGGAAGCGGCCGAAGCGGCCATATCTTCGCCATTACTCGAAGAAACTATAACGGGAGCTAAAGGGGTTATCTTTAACGTTACTGGTGGGCCCGACCTTACACTATATGAAGTTAATGATGCTGCCGAGGTTATCTACAATGCGGTTGATCCGGATGCCAATATCATCTTTGGTGCCGTAATTGATGAAAAAATGCAGGACGAAATCAGTGTTACAGTTATTGCTACCGGTTTTAAGCCTACTGCTAAGCAAGAAAAAGAGGCTTTTCCCTTTATCCGGCCACGCCAGGCAAGGGTAACTGCTTCTGGTAACAAAGAAAACATCGAACTTCCGCCCTTTATGCGCTAGAAATTATTAAAATTGCTTGCAATCCTAGACAGGGTGTGCCATACTAGTTGCTAGGTAAAAGGTCGAAGTTAATGGTAAATGTAAGAACAAGTTACATGACAGACAGGGTTCTGCCCCGACAATTTGAGTGTCGCCTCTTTTTAGGCCTCTTAAGTTCCATTAATCGCAGAAATAAATCATATTGGGAGAAACTATAAACATGAAAAGCCTATTTGTAGGTAATTTGCCTTGGTCCGTGACCGACGAAGATTTGAAGAATAAATTTTCTGAATTTGGTGCGGTTATTTCGGCCAGAGTCGTTACTGATAAATTCTCGGGTAAGTCCAGAGGATTTGGGTTTGTTGATATGGAAGACGCCGATGCCGAAAAAGCTGTAGCTGGGATGACCGGTTATAAGTGGGGCGATCGCGAAGTCACAGTTAACGAAGCCAGACCTAAGGAACAACGGCCTCGAGGGGACAGGAACGGCGGGGGTCGCAGAGACTTCAACCGATTCTAAGACTCTAATAAGTTAAAAGATAAGGCTCTTTCGGATTTCCGAGGGGGCCTTATTCTTTTTTGTTGCGGGCGCGATCGTTTTCGGTGAGCAGCTTCTTACGCAGGCGGAGACTATGCGGGGTTATTTCTACTAATTCATCATCATCAATAAATTCTAATGCTTGCTCGAGTGATAAGGTGATCGGTGGGGTTAGTTTGGTGGCTTCATCGGCACTAACCGAGCGCATATTCGATTTTTTCTTTTCTTTGCAGGGGTTGACGGCCATATCCCGTCCACGGGCGTTTTCGCCAATAATCATTCCCTCATACACTTGAACTCCGGCACCAATAAACAATTTCCCTCTTTCTTGCAGGTTATCAAGGCCATAGGCGGCGGTTTTACCGGCATTAACTGATATTAGGACCCCATTTTGCCTTTTGGCGATTTCACCTTTAAAGCGTTCATAACGATAAAACCCGTGGTTTAATATCCCTTCGCCTTTGGTATCCATGATAAATTCGGCACGAAAGCCCAGTAAACCTCTGGTGGGGATGAGATAAGTAAGGTTGGTTGTGCCATTTTTTACGTTCATGTCTTGCATTTCTCCGCGGCGCTTACCCAATTTTTCAATCACCGCTCCAGCAAATTCTTCGGGAACCGAGATGAGAGCTTGTTCGATTGGTTCCATTTTTTCATTATTGATGGTTTTAAAGATTACTTTAGGCTGAGAAACCTGCACTTCAAATCCTTCGCGGCGCATTTCTTCGAGGAGAATTGATATGTGCAGTTCCCCTCGGCCTGAGACGGTAAACCCTTCCCCATTTTCAAAGGCGGTCATGCGCAGTCCAACGTTGGTTTCAAGTTCTCTTTCGAGGCGTGCTCGCAAATGACGGGTGGTAACATATTTACCATCTTTTCCCGCAAAAGGAGAATTGTTGACCAAAAATTCCATAGTTAAGGTTGGTTCATCAATAACCAAAAGCGGTAGAGGGAGAGGATTTTCAGCTACGCAAACAGTTTCACCGATCGTTATATCGGTAATCCCGGCGACAGAAACTATATCTCCACAAATAGCTTCTTCAATTTCAACTTCTTTCAGCCCTTCAAAATTACACAGTTTGGTGATTTTGGCGGATTGAATGGAACCATCTCGTTTACAGACAACAATGCTTTCCCCTTTTTTTAGGATCCCGTTTGAAACCCGACCAATTCCAATCCTTCCAACATAATCATCGTAAGCAAGGTTGGCAACTTGCAGTTGCAGGGGTTGGGTTGATTTGTCAGGATAGGGGTGGACGTGTTTCAAAATTGTCTCGAAAAGAGGAGTAAGATCTTTTCCTTCGTCTTCTAGATTGTACTTGGCTATGCCTTCTCGGGAAATAGTGTAAACAATCGGGAAATCTAGTTGCAGGTCGTTGGCATCTAATTTTACAAACAAATCAAAAACCATGTCGACCACTTTATGGGCGCGATGGCCTTTCTTGTCGATTTTATTAATGATAACAATGGGCTTGAGTCCTAGTTTGAGCGATTTGGAAAGAACAAACTTAGTTTGGGGCATAGGGCCTTCTTTGGCATCTACTAATAAAAGGACGCTATCCACCATTTTTAAAACCCGCTCAACTTCAGAGCCAAAGTCAGCATGGCCGGGGGTATCTACAATATTGATCTTATAATCTTTGTAATGGATAGAACAATTCTTGGAAAAAATGGTAATGCCACGCTCTTTTTCTAGGTCATTGGAGTCCATTACTAATTCGGTGATTTCTTCACGTGCGCTAAACGCGCCACCTTGGCGCAGGAGGTGGTCGGTTAAAGTGGTTTTGCCATGATCAACGTGGGCGATGATGGCAATGTTAATAATCTTTTGCATGTCTTTATTATAGCAGAAATCGACGCTAAAAGCGAATGATGATTGCGCTTTGGGGAAGAATTGTGTATTATGGACTCACTCATATTTTGTAGTTGGGTGAGGGTTAGGGAGTGAGTTTGGTGGAGGGTTGTTAGTAGTGGGTAAATAAAACACTAACTACTTTACCTCACAACTAAACGCACTACTTTACCCTCACCCCACAACAATAAAAAAAGATAAGTTAAAAGGAGGAACCACAATGACGTCAGAACGATCGGAATTTAAAGGCAAACCAATGATAGTTATCAAGAGCGGTGATGAAGACAAATTTCCATTTTCCTTCGGAGTCTCCAAGGCTAAGAAAATCTTGGAACATCTGGATGATATCAAACAATTCGTAGCTGATTGCGAGAAAAAAGCTTAATTGAATTAGCACTAAAATATTCCTCGAAAATATCCCGCTAACTGAAATTTTGGCAGTTATTCTTCGATATATATATGTAAGGTTTGCATATTTATTAGGAGGAATATATGCCGAGAATTATGGGAAAACCAGTAAGCGTTCCAAGAACTACGAGGGCTATTGTCCCTGCAAGAAAAACTCTACCCAAGAACAACGGCCCCAGATTGTCATTCCCTGATCAACTCCGCATGTATAATCCAATTAATTGGATTGGGCCATTAATTGGTGGCCTATTATCAATAAGTCAAAGAGCTGCTGATAAAAAGATTGTTTTCTTATCTGGGAAACTATTAAATTTTAATGATTTATCAAAATTAAGACCGGTTCAAAGAGTTAAGCAGTTTCCTGGCGGGGCAATTATGGAGACCTATGCTCATGATTTTATCGGTCTTAGCGAAGAGCCAAAGAGACTTAATTCATCGGAAATGAGAATGCTGGAATCTGCTATCGCAAGATATTTGTCAGATGTTCATCCTGAAAGTAAGGTGTTTCTAGTTGAATTTTCAAAAGATCCTGCTGAGGTGAGGGACTTTATTAGATATATGATCCGACTTGATAAAAAAGCAACCAATCCAAATGGCATTGAAATCTTTGGATGTAAAATTAGACTGGTTGCCGAGAAAGAAATGCAGCCAGCTAGCATTCCAGCGCGTATAATTACTCCGTGATCTGTTTGTTAATCTCATCCATTCGTTGCCGGATCTTTTTTTCAAAGCCGATATCTTTAGGCTCATAATACTTTTTCGATTGGGTTAGATAATCTTGTTTAACATGCCCACCTTCATAATCATGGGCGTATTTGTAACCTTTGCCTTTGCCCATTTCGCGCTCTCCTTTGTAAACCGCATTTTTTAAGTGTGGAGGAACGGGCAGGGTAGGATTGGCTTCCACATCTTTTAGGGCATTGTTAATGCCAAGATACGCCGCGTTAGACTTGGGGGCAGTTGCCACATAGGTTACAGCCTGAGCTAAGGGAATGCGAGCTTCGGGCATACCTACAAATTCAGCTACCTGCATAGCAGAATTAGCGATAACCAGAGCCAGCGGATCAGCATTGCCCACGTCTTCGGCTGCGCAGATTACAATCCGCCGAGCAATAAAACGGGCATCTTCGCCCGCATAAATCATTTTAGCCAGGTAATATAAAGCGGCATCAGGATCTGATCCGCGCATTGATTTGATAAAAGCCGAAATAGTATCGTAATGCTGATCGCCTTTTTTATCATAAACCACAGCCTTTCTTTGGATAGATTCTTCGGCAGCTTTTAGGGTAAAGTTTATAACCCCTTTCTTGTCAGGCGTAGTAGATAATACTCCCAGTTCGAGGGCAGAAAGGGCTCGGCGTGCGTCGCCGTCAGATAGTTTAGCTAAATGATCGATTGCCTCAACGGAAGCCTTGATTTTTAATTTGCCTAAACCGCGTTCTTTATCCGCTATTGCCATAAGGATAATTTGCCGTAAGCTGTCAGCTGTTAGCGGTTTTAGCTCAAAGATTTGCGAACGGGAAACCAAAGCGGAATTAACATAGAAAAATGGGTTTTCGGTAGTTGCTCCAATTAAGATTAGATTTCCTTCTTCAACATCGGGCAGAAGGGAGTCTTGCTGCAGTTTATTAAAACGATGGATTTCGTCCAAAAATAAGATGGTTTTTGTTCGGTGCATTTTAATACGATCTTTGGCTTCAAGGCTAACTTTGCGGATATCTTCAACCTTGGCGACGGATGCATTCAGCCATTCGAAGTAGCCTTTGGTGGAATTGGCGATAACTCTGGCGATAGCGGTTTTTCCGGTGCCGGGAGGGCCAAAAAGAATAACCGAAGTAACTTTATCGGTTTCAATTAGCCTGCGTAGTAATTTGTCTTTACCTAAAACATGCTCTTGCCCAACAATTTCATCAATTGTCCGCGGAGCCATGCGGTAGGGAAGAGGAGCATTTTTATCTTTATATTCTTTTTCGTTAACGGAAAAAAGATCCATTTATATTATAGGGCCGTACCCATTATCCAAAATATTGCAAATATCAGTGTTACTCCGATTATAAAAGCACCAGAGAAGATTCCCCAAAAGCGGGTATAACTTTTAATTATCCCAGCAGCGATCTCAGCTTTATCTAAATCCACTATCTGGTACGAAGTTCTTCTAAACCAACCAACTGCTCTGGCTTTTTGGCCGATCATTTTTTTTCCTTTGCCAATACCAAAGAAGATATTGCCAATAATTGGTACGGGGGATTCATAATTTAACATTATCAGTCCGCCAGAATTGTCCTGCATCTTTAAATCTTCACCCAGATAACTACCGGCATCGGCCTTACCAATCACTTGTCCTTCAAGCTGAACATAATTGCCTTTCATAGGATTGTGATAAGGATCTTGCATTAGTTCACAAACGTTCGTCATAGTTGGTTCGCCGCTTTTGGAGAAGCGATAGAGTCCTTTATATAGCATAGCCCCGCCAAGTAACAAGAAGAAAGAAACAATATTAATCGGACTTAAAAAGATCAAGAATATTCCACAGAATGTAGCTATGATCGGAAGACAATAAATCATCATCCCCTGGTAAAAACCGTCGTAGAGGCGTTTCATGTCAATTAGTTTGCCTTCTTCTGCTACCCTTTTGAAGTCAAACATAGTGGGGAGGCCAATTTCACTGGCGAAGGCGGAGAGGGCTTTAATTCTTTTCCCAGTTAACGGATGGGTTGAATTTATTTCTGATAGCAATCCCCAAGGACTAAATACATCAAATAGCATCATTTTGGTGACATCGGCGGCGACCGGGGTGTTATTCTTACCAGCAATAGCATGAAAACTGCTGCCGAGGGCATTAGCTGCTTTGTAATCATAAATTCCCATGCTGCGGGTGGCCGCTAATAATTTTTCGGATGATTCAGTGTCAGCTTCGGCGGCGATACCGTAGGCAATTTTAACTAGTGAGAGGGATAAAGCGTCAGGATTGCCAGTATTTTCGGCAGAAAAACGGTCAGCCAGATACTCACGGGTTCGCGATAAGTATAAAATTACATAAGTGCCAATGATATAAAAAACATAGGATATTAGACCAATAAATGCGACCGCCCCGCCTTTTTTTCCTGAAGAGCCCTTTTTGGAGCGCATGAAAACATAAGCGATTTCGTAGAGGATTTCAAGTAAAGTGGCGGCAATGGTCATGATAATAAAATCTCGGTTGATGATATGACCTAATTCGTGGGCAACTACTGCTTTTTGTTCTTCAACGTTTAAATATTTAAAGATTCCTTCGCTAACCACAATTCGGGCGTTATTGGCGTATGAACCATAAGTGTAGGCTGTGGGGTTTAAATCTTGGATGATTCTAAGGCGGGGAATCTTAATTGTGTGCTTTTCACAAACCGCTTTAATAAACAAAGCTACTTCAGAGTGTGCAGTGTTGAATTCATCAAATGAAACTGCTTTTACTTTATAAAATATGTTTTGGATCCAGTCGGTAAGGGTGGGGCTAAAAATCCACATCACCAGATTGATGAAAATAGTTAAGCCAATTAGCATCCAGGCACTGATGGCTTCTACCCAAAACGCAATCAATAGTACAATAAAAAAGACAAAACTGAACAGTATCCCAATCGTTATGCTAGATGCCAACCATAATTTTGCTTTCATAGTTTCCTCCTTGAGTGGATTTTGCTAGTATTGTAACATAAAATAGATATTCCTTAAGGTGGCACTTGTGAAATATTTAAAAAGATTAATCATCCAATTTGTTTTGCTGGATAATGTTTTAACCAATTTGCCAAAAAAGCTGCTTTTTCGGACGCGTTGGCGATTGGAAGGCAAGTGCCGGCAGTGTGGAAACTGCTGCAAAGGCATCTATCTAAAAATTGATCCCAAACAATTGGGGAGTGAGCTTTTTACCAAGCTAGCAATTGCTTGGATTACCTGGTTGTTTGATTTTATCTTGCTCGAAATTGATTATGAAAATCACTATTTGGTTTTTACCTGTAAACACTTGCAAGTGAGTGGTAAATGCGGCAATTATTTTTGGCGGACAAGCATTTGTCGCAACTATCCGCTGGTGGATTACTTCAAAAAACCCGAATTTTTACCGGGGTGTGGGTTTAGCACTAAGCCGCGTTAGATACTCTGCTGCTTTTTCGATGCAGCCAAGGCAGGAGAGCTTTCTTTGTTGCCGGATTTCATTGCATTTCAACGATCCAGCCAGAGTAAAAAAATGAGATTCGAAATCAAGCACTTTATCGGGAGAAAGTCTTTCAACCTGCTTTAGGGCTGCAAAGTAAGCTCCGCAGAGATTATTAGGGGCATTTCCTCCGCCATACTTTGCGTATTCGTTTATCATTTTAGGATCGAGGCCAAGATGCTCTTTAAATGCGGCTACAATTGATTGGGCACAATTAAATTTTTGGTGACCTTCTTTTCCCAAATAATGCTTTTTAGCTTTTTCGATTGGCATGATTAAATGAATTACTTTTTAAATTTTATGCTTTTCAAAATTTGCTGTAAAATTGGTTTTGCTGTGGTGGATTCGATGTCTAGATAAGAACAAATAATATGATATGTCCGATTGCCGTTGCGCACGAAATAATTATCAAAAAATACTAAGTTTCTATTCCCAATGTAATCTGATTCGTAATAGGATGTAATAAGGTAGCAACCATCCAATCCTCCGATCTTGGATTTTCCGGTTGATAGAATTATATAGCCATCTTTCTGTAGGAGGGGGATTAGTCTATTTATTTTATTTGTCAGTAATTTCGGGGTATCATTTATGAGTGGATTATTTTTACTGATTTCTACTGGGGTTATCGATAAAGCTGCCATCAATTCTTTGTCTGGAGATTCCCAAGCTCGGGTCATTTTGTTGTCGCGACTTTTTAATCCCCAACTGTTGGGCACGATAATTGAGTAGCCTAGTTCTTTGAAATTATAGGGAGTGTGTGAATTTGATGTTCCACAACCAAAAGCTAATATGCTGGCTGCAATCAGTACCATAAGAATACTCGGAATAACTTGTTTGTAAAATAGCATGGATTTGTCCTATCGTCTGCAGTATAACATGAAAAAGACATAAAAAAATAGTTACATAAAATGGTTTGTGTTAAATAAATCCCTTGGCCCCCAATTCCCTGATAGCATCTTTGGCGATCCATTGGGCCGTTTTTGAATCGCTTTTTAAAATTTCCTTTGAAAGTTCTAAAGCCAATTTATTTAGCTTTTTATTGCGTTTGCCAATCTGGCGCAAGGCCCAGTTGACTGCTTTTTTTACGAAGTTTCGTTCATCAGTAGCATATCTTTTAATTATTGGAAAAAAGTTGGTGTAATAACTATCTTCCGCCTTTTTATCATGTACAGCCAGCCAAGCAATGGAAGCAAAAGCTGTTCGGCGGACAAATTCTCGTTTGTCTTTTGCCCATTGAAAGATTTTTTTATGGATAAAAGGGGTTTTATCAAATAAAGATCCGCAAACCTGATCGCACACATCCCAGCTGTCAAAATCTGCCACCCATTGGTCCATTTGTTTAGCTGTTACCAATTTGGGATCATCAATAAAACTAGCTAAGATTTTAGCTTCGTGGATACCAGAATCCCATAACTGCTGGGCAAGGTTATGATCTTTGCCAATTTCTTTCGCCATTTTGCGCAGGGTAGGCATGGAGATACCTAATGTGTTATTTGCAGTTATTCCAAACCTAGCCATACCGGCTACATTTTTAGGATTGGCTAGAGATTTTAATTTTATTACAAGCTTATTAATATTCATATTGTCATACCAGTCGGAATATTGAATGCCTTATTTTACCACAGCAGTAATAAACGGGGAGGTTTTTGCTTCGGCCTGTAATAATTGTGGAAGCATAGCTTCCCGCCAATTATCACCAAAGAGAGAGTGCATTAAAGCTAGAAAACGCAATCCAGGCCTAAATTTATTTTGGTCACGAAAATCTGCTTCCCTTGCATCTTCGCGATCAAAGTGATCCATTTCTTCTGCATAAGCTGCACGTAAAAATCTTTTCATTTCTATTGACTCTGCATCTTGACCGCATCTTCTGGCAACTAATCTTATGTCCATTTCTAGATCTGAAACCCTATCATCTCCAATAGGTTCTGGAATCTCTCCCCAAGGAAAGGGTCTGCGTGCTAAGTCATAGAGGGCTTTTAATGCGCGCCATTCAACCGCGGTTTGCATGCGGCGATAACCAAAGTTAATTCTGGCATCACGATCCATCCACCAGAGCAATTCTTGCGGGTTTGCCCAGTTATTTTCTCTCCACCATTGCTGTCTAAACCCATCTAAAACATCAGCAATAACTTCTCGAGTTATTCTTTTGGGTGCGTATCTTGCGATTTCAGTTGTGGCTGGTCCTATGATTAGCCCTCCATCTTCATCCCTTCTATTTGCTTGTTCAATGATAAAATCAATTAATGAATCGCTAGATAAGTTTGTCGGAGCTAATAATGAAGTCCCCAATTGACGATTGATAAAATGCCCATGTGGCTCATGTTCAAAAGAAAATCCCCGATTTTGGGCGAGTAATCTAAAATGTTGCCAGCTTAAAGGGGATTTAAGATGTCTTTGATTGGCCAGATTAGAGCAATTTGTGCTAAGTGATGGAGCGGTTCCGATATCATTGAATCGCATATAGCCACCAGAAGCGCGCAGAAGTTTTAAACACTGAATAAAGTGATCATAAGCTGAGAAATTAAAGGGGATAGGACTCCCTGCTTTGTCTTCTGTCTCTAAAACGAATCCATAAGGAACACTCGCTAAATCGGGAAAAGGAGAATAGCAGGTCTGCATAGCAACATGAGAAAAAGTATCATGCCAATATGCCCAATCTGGATTATTTTCAAAAGCCTCCGTAGTAACTGTGGCTGGACTAACCATAGACATTAAAAGGTTCTCGGTGGAATTGTCGGTTAATCTCCTTTGAGAAAAAAATAAATTGGCATTCATTTCGAACCAAGTTCTGGAAGGTGAACGACGGACTAATTCAGTGGCGGGGAGGACGGAGTAAAACTCGTTATGACGAATTAATTGGACGTTTGAAAGTCCCTGCAAAATTGGGGGGAAGGCCGAAAAGGGCTCGTTATAAACCAAAACTACCTTGCAGGGAAAATCACCGTGGATCCTTCTAGCAATGCTTTCAAGATAAGTATATTGGTTATCAACCATATAATATGTCATTTTGGCGGCTATTTCGGGAGAAAGAGATTGAACTCCTTTAATAAAATCAAAAGCATATTTGCCATGGCCAACTCCAAACTCAACTACTTGAAAACCGTCCGAAATATCTTTCCCTCGCATATGTGCTACAAATTCTGTTGCATCTGCTCCGGCGGCCAGTGGATTGTGAGATACCTGCGAAATATGATCTGCATCGCGTTGCATAAAAAATGGATTGTTTAATAAATCAAAAAGGGTTGGATCTCCAGCCCTTTGCCGAAAACGCAAAGGATGGGGAATAATTGGAGCAAAGAGCTCAATTGGGCGATTGATTGGCTGGCCCAAATTCTCTGGGGCCATGTATACTCCTGCCGGTTCTTTGTGCATAGCCAGCAAAAGTTGTAGGATAGAAAGCTTTTGCCCTTTTCGAGCTATTGGATTTCCTCGGCCATTGATAATATTTGTTGGTTGGGTTCGCATAATTTTATTGTTCAGGAATTAAGGGCAAACTATTTGCTAATTTTGTGTATAAAAGTTTTAGCAATATATCTCCGGTCGTTTTTGCTGGATTCATAATGGCAGTACTGGCTGCCATTGATGGATTCTTTGATTCTTCAAGGATGGTTGCGATTTGGGAAGATAAATTCCGAGCAATGCCCTTTATAATTGGTAAAGGATATTGAGAGACTAAAGCTTGCTGTTTTGAAAAATATTGCAATAAAAATGCAGGCATTAGTTCGGTGGCGGTTTCTTTTTCAGCCGCTCGCAATATTGCATCTCTTTTGGCGTAATGCTGAAAACTGGCTTT
Organism: Candidatus Margulisiibacteriota bacterium; assembly: GCA_041658745.1. Classification (GTDB taxonomy): domain Bacteria; phylum Margulisbacteria; class WOR-1; order O2-12-FULL-45-9; family O2-12-FULL-45-9; genus JASEHX01. The sequence continues at coordinate 16,398 of JBAZZP010000009.1, forward strand.
TGCTTCTTCAAATGTTACACTCCTTGACCTGGCGAGATTTTGTGCGGCTGCTTCGATTCCATTTTCTGTTGACGGTAATGATCCAAGTTGACAATATTCATTTAGTATAGAAATTTCGCTAAGGTCAAACAAGGAATAGCCAAAAAGGGCGGGAAAAGCATAATCTTCTCCCCAAGCAATACCATCAAAATCGTGCAGGCGGGATTGGAGTACATTTTTGCCATTAGTGGCGGAAAGATCTAGCCGAAATGAAAAGTTTTCGGGATGGGGATGGCGCATGGCTACTCCCAGCTCGTGGACGGAAGAAAGTCTCACTGCCATAGCTCGATATACGCTAAGCAAAGCATTTGTTCTGTCAGATCCGGGAGGCATGTTTTTTAAAATGGCGGCCAAACAATCAAATGTCCGTAGCCGATCTTGACCTTCGATAAAGTGGATGGCAAATCCGTTTCGCAATGGCCGCTCCAAGAATTCTCCCATCCCAAAAGAAGGGGAAACCCCTACCGTGCGACGAGAAAGAAAGTGAGGATAGAGCATTTCCAGAATTACTTCATCAAAGGTTAATGGCCCTTTAATTTTGCTTTTTGACGGTATTGTACTAAATTGGCCATGTGGGAGAAAATAGGCATCAAGTGGATTTGCTCCTATCCCAACGTATTCATCATTCCGTGGGAAACTAGACTCAGTCGAACTTTGCTGTGGCCGGTACAAGAACCCTTTAAATTGCCAGCTATCTACGGCACGGACTAGGCTAGGAGTTGAAACCACCCGAACAGCTTCGTTTAGATTAAAGACGGGGGATCGCTCCCCCAGGAAATTATCAAAAGCGGGTTCGGGCGAAGTTACAATGCATTCTAGTTGGTCGAGCATTCCTCCCATTTGTTCGTCGGATTCAACTTCTACGGGAAGGAGTGATAATCGAATTCGGCCAGCTACCGGATTATTTAACACCTTATTAAATAGGAATAAATCATGATAAGCAGCTGTACTTGCTCTGAGAGGGGATCCCCAGCGAGCTAGCTCTTTCTTAGGCTTAACTCTAGTATAGCCTTTTGCTATAAATGCAGCTTCGTGTGGAATGGCGAGTCTCATAGTTTATTCTCGGGAGATAAATGAGGAAATTTCAAAAAATTGCGCTTGCCCTAACCCTAATGATTAAGACAAGCGCAATACTAGACTAAAACAAGTGCCATTTTATTAAAAACTATTTCTTAAGTGCAACTATGGCGTCGTAGAATTTGAAAATCAAAAGGTATACTTCGCAGGCTACTCTTACAACAATTGGTCCCAAAATGATCATAGCCAAACCGACCCAGATGCTTTCTGCTTCTCGAATGAAGATCATGGTGCTTAGTCCGCCTAGAATGCAGCTAATAGCTCCAATCCAAAAAAGAACTTTGATGACAATCGGGGTAATTAGTTTATCAAAAGCTAAATAGGCTTTTATATTGTCGTTCATAATTTATTTCTCACCCCCTTTTGCTGTGAGTATAACATACACAATGGGGATGGCAAGGGGAAAAACGGAGGAGGAAGGATTTGAACCCTCGATACCTGTTAAGGTATACACGTTTTCGAGACGTGCGCCTTCAACCACTCGGCCACTCCTCCAAGAGAACTCATTCTTCTCCCTCTCCCTATCCCTAGAATGAAGGATAAGAATGAAGGAGGGATCGGAGAGGGAGAGATTCGAACTCTCGGAACGCGTTAACGTTCACACGCTTTCCAGGCGTGCTCCTTCAACCACTCGGACACCTCTCCATAAATTTGCGCCTAGAGCGATTCGAACGCTCGACCCCTTCCTTCGCAGGGAAGTACTCTATCCAGCTGAGCTATAGGCGCATATTTTCTCGTATGCTATAATATCATATCGTGATTAAATTTGGAACTGACGGTTGGCGGGCCATTATTTCGGACGAATTCACCTTCGATAATGTTCGCAAGGTTGCTCGGGCGATTGCCAAGTATTTACTTAGTGATCCAAAGCTTACAGCTAACGGCAGGCCGCTTATAATAGGCTATGATGCACGCTTTTTGGCCGATAAATTTGCTGAAGAAATGGCAAAAATCATGAAGGAAGCCGGGATCAACGTCCTGCTTACCGAGAAAGATACTCCCACCCCAGTGATTGCTTGGGAGGTACGCCAAAGGAAAGCGGCTGGGGCAATTGTTCTTACTGCGTCACATAATCCTCCTGAGTATTGCGGCATAAAATTTATTCCAGAATATGCTGGTCCGGCTAACGAAACCATCACTAAACAATTACAGGAAAATTCTAATCTGGATATTTCTCTGCCTATCCCAGTTCAAAAAGGCTTAATTGAGCGTTTTGAACCGCGCGATCGCTATATTTACGCGATTAAAGCTATGATTGATAAGGATGCAATCAGCAGAGCAAAATTAAAAATTGTTTGTGATCCCATGCATGGTTCGGGTAGGGGATATCTTGATAAAATTCTGCAAGAACTGGGCTGCCAGGTAGACGTGATTCATGGCGAACGAGATGTCTTATTTGGCGGGCAAAATCCTGAACCGGCGGATGAGCATCTGCAAGAATTAAAGAAAAAAGTGGTTGAATCAAAATCATCGATTGGATTGGCCAATGATGGGGATGCTGATCGTTTTGGAATAGTGGCGGAAAATGGAGATTTTTATTCCGCTAACCAAATAATTCCTATGTTATTCCATTATTTACTGGTGGATAAAAAAGCCAAAGGGGTCGTAGTTCGTTCGATTGCTACTTCTAACTTTGTTGACCGAATTGCTAGGCACTTTAAGATAAAAGTGGTCGAAACCCCAGTTGGTTTTAAACATATTGCCAATGTAATGATGAATGAACAGGTGATTATTGGGGGAGAAGAAAGCGGCGGTCTTTCTATTCACGGGCACATTCCTGAAAAAGATGGAATATTGGCTGATTTATTAGTGGTGGAAATGCTGGCGAAAAGAAAAAAAACTTTATCACAGATTTGGAAGGAATTAATTAGTGAATTTGGTGGGATCTTTGGCGATCGAACCAATTTAAAATTAGATGAAAATACAAAGACAGCATTTATTAATAAATTAAAAGATGCTAATTTTAATGAATTAGCTGGTATAAAGATTGCTGAAAGGAACACGGTTGATGGGGTAAAATTAATTTTGGATGCCAATAGTTGGGTTCTGGCTCGTCCTTCGGGAACAGAGCCATTAGTCCGAATTTATGCTGAGTCGGATGATGCTGAAAAACTTAAAAAGATTATGATGGCGGTCAAGGCTTTGATATAAGGGGGAAAAAGATGACTGCAAAAAAGAAAATCAAAAAGTCGGTAGAAAAAGAGAATTTGAAAGTTGTAATGAATGATATTGAGATGAATCGGGCCCTTCGGCGTATTGCTTATCAAATTATTGAAACCAATAAAGGAGCCGAAGATGTGGTCTTGGTAGGGATAATGCAAAGGGGAGTTCCGCTGGCCAAACGAATTGCCGAGATTATGGCGGAAAATGAAAAAAAGACAGTTCCGGTTGGTTCATTGGATGTGGCTTTGTATCGGGATGATATTACCCAAAAAGGAAAATACATTGAGGTTAGAAAATCGGATATGCCTTTTACGGTTACTGGCAAAGTTGTTGTCTTAGTTGACGACGTTATCTTTGCAGGTAGAACCGCCCGGTCAGCGCTGGATGGTTTAAAGGATTATGGTCGGGCTTGCAAGGTGCAATTGGCGGCATTAATCGATCGCGGACATCGTGAACTGCCCATCCACCCCGATTTTACCGGTAAAGTTATCCCTACTGCTAAAAAAGAATCAGTTAAAGTGGAAATAATGGAAATTGACGGTATCGATCGAGTCTTAATTATATAAAAATGCCATCTTCAGTCTGCCAAGGCTTAAATCCTGCGCAGGTTTCTGCTGTTTCTCATGGTAGCGGTCCGCTTTTAATTATTGCTGGGGCCGGAACCGGTAAAACCGCTGTAATTATTCGCCGTATCGCCTATTTAATTGAAAATAAATTAGCAAAACCAGCCGAAATTATTGCTTTAACCTTTACCGATAAAGCGGCCGAAGAAATGGAACTAAGGGTTGATCAATTGGTTCCTTACGGATACGTTGATGTGAATATCTCTACTTTTCACGCTTTTGGTGATCAAATTCTACGCGAACATGCCATTGATTTGGGGATGCGGCCGGATTATCGGGTTTTAACTTTAGCCGAGCAACTGGTTTTTCTACGCGAACATCTTTTTGAATTGCCGCTCAACTACTACAAATCTTTGGGCGATCCTACGAAGCATCTCGAAGCTTTACTGGGGATTATCAGTCGTGCGCAAGACGAAGGGATTTTTCCTAAGGAATATTTAGCCTGGGCAACAAAAAACAAAAAACACGAAGAATATGCACAGCATTTTGAGATTGCGAGGGTTTATAAAAAATATCAAGAACTAAAAGCTGCAAAAGGCTTTGTGGATTTTGCGGATCAGGTGGGGTTAGTCTTGCAGTTGTTGCAAAAACGACCAGCGATTCTCAAGAAATTAGCGGAGCGATACAAATATATTTTGGTGGATGAGTTTCAGGATACCAATTATGCGCAGCTGCAGCTCTTGCTCTTATTGGCCGGGAAGAAGGCAAATCTAACTGTGGTTGGCGACGATGACCAGGCCATCTATAAGTTTCGCGGAGCAGCTATTTCCAATATTCTTAACTTTGAAAAGCATTTTAAAAAATGCAAAAAAGTGGTTTTAACCCAAAACTATCGTTCCGGGCAATTAATCTTAGATTCTGCCCGCAAATTAATTGTGCATAACAATCCCGATCGGCTTGAGGTTCGCTCAAAAATTATTAAAAAGCTGGTCTCTGCAGCAAAAGTTCCCCTAAATTTGCCCGAACATTATCATTTTGATCGAGTGGCCAGTGAAGCAGATTGGGTGGCTGAGATCATCAAGAAAAAGATGGACTTGGGGTATAAGTTTGCGGATTTTGCCATTCTAGTGCGGGCTAATGCCGATTCCCAACCTTTTATCCAAGCATTAAATATGCAATCTATTCCTTACCAGTTTTCCGGGGGAAGCGGACTATATGTTAGTCAAGCTGTGAAAATGGCGATTGCCTTTTTACGGGTGATTGGCGATTTTACCGATTCAATTTCTTTGTTTGATTTTTCCATTTCAACCCTTTACGGCTTAAACCCAGTAGATCTGCAAAAGATCAATACTTATGCCCATCGCCGCAATCAAACGCTGCATCATGTTTTTACTCATTTGGGAGAGTCTGGAGATTTGAGTTCGGAGTTTGGAGTATTGGAGGATATTAGAGAAGACAGTAGAAAAATTGTGGCGCAAATCATGGATGATATTCGCTATTATCTGGATTACGCCAAAGAAAGAAAGACGGGAGAAGTGCTATATCATTTTTTAAAGAAGTCAGGCTTGCTGGTAAAATTGGCTAAAGGCAACGAGAAAGAAATGCAAAATATTGCCCGCTTTTTTGAAAAAGTACGGCAATTTGGCGATGTAGCAGAAAAGGATCGGGTTCTAGAATTTGTAAAATATTTAAATCTCTTAAAGGATGCGGGGGATAATCCTGAAACGGCGGCAGTGGATGAGGAAGTGGACGCGGTGAAAATATTAACCGTGCATAAGGCCAAAGGATTGGAGTTTAGAGTGGTTTTTATGGTTTCCCTGGTGGCCGAAAAGTTTCCTGTCCGTTTTAGGTCCAGTTCTCTTGAATTACCTGAAGAATTGATCAAAGAAAAACTAACTTCTGGCGATTTTCATTTGCAAGAAGAAAGACGTTTGTTTTATGTGGCGATGACGAGAGCCAAAGAAGAATTGTATTTCACTTCTTCGGCCGATTATGGGGGTAAGCGTTTGCGGAAGGTTTCTCCCTTTGTGCTAGAAGCGCTAGAAAAGCCAAGGGTAGATCTAAAAATCATCAAAAAATCGCCAAAGGATCAAATTGAACTCTTTGCGCCGCAGGAAATTAATTATCCGGCGACCGTCAAATTTAATAAAGAAGGGCCCCTCTACTTAAGTTTTAACCAGATTGATGATTATTTGACTTGTCCTCTGAAATATAAATATGTTCATCTGCTGCACGTTCCGCTATTGCCTAACCAGCAAATTTTAGTTGGTTCGGCTTTGCATAAGGCTGCGCAGGCCTTTGCAATGGCTAAGCTTAGGAAGCAAATGTTTACTGAACGCGATCTAATCAAAGTATTATTGGATAGCTGGTCCTCTGAAGGTTTTATTTCGCGCCAGCATGAAGAACAACGCTTATTGTCAGCTCAAAAATCCCTCAAAGCTTTCTTTAAAGCCGAGAAACTGAATAAACGTAAAATTCGTTGTGTGGAAGAAGCTTTTTCTGTCCCATTGGGCGACGTTGTTTTAAGAGGGCGTTGGGATCGGGTAGACGAGGATAAAGGACAGATATTTATTGTTGATTATAAGTCATCCGAAATCAGGGAGCAGGTAGTTGCGGATAAAAGGGCTAAAGAGAGCTTGCAGCTTTCAATTTATGCGCTAGTCTGGAAGGAAAAATACGGACAATTGCCGGATGGTGAAGAACTCTATTTTCTAGAATCTGGTTTAGTTGGAAAAATTAGAAAAGACGAAGGCGATTTGCTAAAAGCTCGCGAAATCATACAAAAGACGGTTGAGGGGATCCGAAAGGATCAATTTAAGGCAACGCCCAACTCTTTTAAATGTTCTTACTGCGCGTATAGCGAGATTTGTCCGGCAGCGGTTTAGCTAATCGGCAGGGCGATTTTGGGTTCAGTCTTTTCTTCAAGCGACCCTAACTTGTCACCAAACTTGGACAAGCGTTTTTCGGTGTCATCGTATTTATTGGCAGCATTTTTGAGATGATTGCCCATAACCGTAAATTCGGTCATTACCTTGTCAAAATCGCCCCCCAGCCTTGATAAATTCTTTAATATTTCTTGAGCTTGTTCTTCGATCCGCATTCCCCGCAGGCCGAGTAAAATGGTTTGTAGATATCCGTAAAATGAGTTGGGCGAAACAGGAATTACTTTGTTATCAATAGCATATTTAAACAAGCTCTTTTCATCGCTCAAATCCTCATCTTTAATAATTATCTCGTAATATACGTTTTCGGCCATGATATACATCAGCGCAAAATCAAAAGTGCCTTCGTCGGGCAAGATGTATTTTTGGTGGATGGCATCAATGTGTTTTTTGACGTCCCGCACAAATTGCTTTTTGGCCGCTATGCGGGAAGAGTCTTCTTTGGCTTCCATTATTCTTTTAAAGTTCTCCAGCGGGAACTTAGAGTCAATTGGAACCATGGCTGAATTGAGCATGATAACCGCGTCAACTGTTTCGCCGCTTTTAAAACGATATTGTTCTTGATAATTGGAAGGAGGCAGAACTTGTTTTAATAAATCGCTCAAAAAGAGTTCTCCCAACCCGCCGCGCATTTTGGGTGCCCGCAGTATCTCTTGCAGGGATGAAATATCTTTGCTGATTTCCTGTACTTGTTTAGTGGTTTCGTGGACTTCTCCTAATTTGCGATGAACGTCACTGATAACCTTGGCGGCATTGTCGAGCCGATTATTGACGTTCTTATCGACGGTTTGCAGAGTTTGGGTTAAATCGGTATTAACCTTTTGTAGGATATCCTGGTTGTCTTTATAGAGTTGAGCAACTTGTCCCCGGATACCTTCCATCTGTGATTGCATCAGTTCGAAGATTTTATCGGTAGCACTATCAGATTTAGGCTGGTTGACTAGTTGATTGAGTTTAAAAATTACGAAGGCTATGGCAATTAGAGCGGCAATGGAGAGGGAAATAGCAATTAATTCCATGCATAAATTATATCAGATCGGTTTGACTTATGCTACGGATTTGGCTAAGCTTTAGTTGAGGATTTTGGAAAATGATGCGAAATGTTGCTATTTGTCTACTAATTTTTTTCTTTGCTTTTGTTAGCCAAAACATCGGGGATGCGCGCACTCGCCGAGTTGTAAGCAAAAAAAGTGTAAAAGCCAAAACCGAGACAAAAACCAAAAAGCAAGCCGATATTCCAAAAGCAGTAATTAAATATCCAGTGGTTACTGAGCCCACCAACGTAAAAAAACCATTTGCAGCCTACCTCAAACAAAACGAAGTTGCTCCTTTGCCGATTGCTTTTTTTGTTGCAGTTCCGCTTTTTCCACAGCCTTCCAATGCATTATCTATTACAACCCATGAGGGTGATGATGAAAGTGTTAGCAGCGTAGATGCTGCAATAATCGAAACGGCTTCGATGGAAATGTCAGGCTCTGTGAGCCAGGAATCAATTTTGGTTGAAACCGGCGGGCAAGCAAAAGAGGATGAACCGGCAATCTGTGAAATGGGTGCAGTAGGGGGGATTTTTTGTGGGGCAGCGGCACTAAATGCAGAAATCCGCTTTCCCCTGAAACAGGTTTTTGGTCCAACTACCACTTCTCTCCGTCTTCTTTTTGGAATGGCCCAAAGCAACGACCAACTTACGCGTTATTTTCCCCTGCAAGTAGATTACATCTTTAATTTTGCGCCGGGGTACCTAAGTGCGGTAGAAAACTATGTTGGGATGGGATTAAGTTATGCTGGGGGAGTAGGGGGACAGGCTTTTTATGGAGTCCAGAGCGATGGATTTACCGGGAAATTATTTGGTGAGTTTGGCTATGGTTTGCTTAATAGCGGACTATCATCTACCTCCCATAATGGGGTAACTGTTTTGCTGGGTTATCGCAAAGATTGGCCTTTATGGAAAAAAACTAAATAAGCAAAAATACTATTGACAATGTGCTGTGGCGAGGTATAATTCTAGGAGAATTTTAATAAAAAAGGGGGTGAAATATTTTGAAAAAAATAATCGCATTATTAACCGTATTTGCATTTGTTTTGGTGTTAGCAGCTGGAGTTTATGCTTCAACTCAAACAGAGTTGAATGCAGCCAAATCTCAGCTAAGTGCTATTGATGCTAAGCTTGTAAAAGCTAAAAAGGCTCGTAAAACGGCTGAAGTGAAAAAACTTACAGCTCAAAAGCAGGGTCTTTTGTCTAACATGGCAGCATTAAAAGCACAGTTAGCCGCAGAAACAGCGGTGGCAGTAACACCAGTAACTCCTCCCCCAACTCCAGTTGTAAGACCTGTTCAAGCTCCAGTTTCGGCTGGGATTTTTGGATGGGGAATCAACACTGGACTTACCCTGGGTTATGTCGCAGGAAACTCCGTTATGGATGTTCGTGCCGACTTAATTATGGGTGATGGACTAGGGATCGGACCAATGCTTGGCATGTCTCAAAATGCCATCAATTGGAAACTTGGTTTAGGTTATTGTCAAGGGAATGATATCACTGGTACAGCAAGGAAAGCGGTTCCTGTGTACTTCGATGGTATCCTCAACATTTCTCCTGACATCCTAGGCGGGATTCAATCCTATCTTGGTGGTGGTGTAAACTATGCTGTTACCGGAAGTGGGCAAACAGGTGGTTCTTATGGTGGCCAGGTTTATTACGGAATTCAAGGTGACATCGGCTTAGGTGGAAATACCTATGTTGAAGTTGGCTATTCCATAGTGAGATCTGGTGCTACAAGCGCTCCTTACTCCATGAAAGGTGCAGAAGTTAACATCGGTACTCAGTTGATGTGGTAGAGCAGGGCCCCTTTTTAACTTTCTAAAGGAAACATGGACACTTTAGAAAAGAGAGAAGGGGCTCTCTCTTTTAGAACCTAATATCTACTTTCCACTCTCCACTTTTCTAATTTTCTAATTTCTAATTGTCTACTTTCTACTGCCCAAACTCATAATTAATCATTGCAAGCATGGCTAGACCGGCAGTTTCGGTTCTCAAAATGCGAGGGCCAAGTGAGACGGGGATAAAGCCTGCGTGCTTTGCCAACTCAATTTCATTTGTTGAAAAGCCACCTTCGGGGCCGATGAGGATGAGGATATCAGGGAATCTGGAAATCTGGGAAGGGGAATCAGGGGATATGGATATCAGGGACTTTAAACTTTTTTCTTGCTCGTTTTCCCATGGAATTATTGCCAGAGAATAATCTTTTGCTTCTGATAAAATTTCTTTGAAAGATTTTACCTCAGTTATATTTGGAACATATGTTAATCGGCATTGTTGGGCGGCTTCCTTAGCAATTGTTTGCCAACGTTCTTTTTTTTCGCTTTTTGCAATCGTTCTTTCCGATCTGATAGGAATAATACTCCATACTCCAAGCTCCGAACTCTTTTGAATGATCAGTTTCATCTTGTCGGCCTTAGGAAGACATTGGGCAAGAGTAATTTTTACTTTGGTTGGATCTTCTATGGTTTTGGTGGAAAGAATTTGGCATATAATAGTGTTTTTATTATATTCAGCAATTTTAACTTGATATGCCTTGCCGTTTCCGTCGAGCAATTCGAGTTCTTCTCCTAATTGCATTCTTAACACATCTCGTATGTGATGCACATCTTCGCCGGAAATAACGGGGATTTGGTCGGGCGATACAAAAAATCTAGGCATGGTTAAATTTTTTAAGTAGCTCTTCTTGCTCTTTGGTTATTTTAAGCGGTATTTCAACTTCAACTAAAACAAATAAATTGCCTTTCTCGTGCCTTTCGAGAGAGGGAAGCCCCTTGCCTTTTATTTTAAAGTTGGTATTGGGTTGCGTTCCAGCGGGAATTTTCATAGTGGTTTCACCCTCTATTGTTGGCACTTTGATTTCATCACCCAAAATGGCTTGTGTGAAGGATATTTTGGTGCGGTAATATAAATGCTCGCCTTCGCGATTAAATAATGGATGGTCTTGCACAAATATAAAAACGTAAAGATCTCCTGGGCTGCCGCCTTTATAACCAGCATCTCCGGCCCCCGCTACCCGTAATCTATGACCAGTATCGATTCCTGCCGGAATTTTTACTTTGATATGGTGCCGTTTCTTTTCGCGACCTTCGCCTTTGCAATTGGGGCAAGGGGATGAAATGGTTTCACCCGTTCCGCGACAAGTGGGGCAGGGAACAATTTGGGCAAAACTGCCTAAAATGGTTTGTTGGCTTTTGCGAATTTGGCCGCTACCACCGCAGTTAGTGCATTTTACGGGACTTGTTCCCGGTTTTGCTCCCGAACCTTTACAGTTCTGACAGCTAACTGAGTGGACAATTTCTAATTCTTTTTCGACCCCCTTAGCGGCATCTTCGAGGGTGATTTTTAGGTCGAAACGCAGATCGGATCCTTTTTCTCTAGAAGCTCTTCTTGAGCCGCCGCGCTGGCCTCCAAAAAAGGCGTCGAAAATATCGCCAAAATCACCAAAGTTTTCAAATCCTTGGAATCCGCCGCCACCGCCACTAAAATCAAATCCGCCAAAGCCAGCTCCGGCTCCACCTGCGCCGCCCGGGCCACCGGCCGTTCCATAATAGTCATATTGGGAGCGTTTGTTAGGGTCAGAGAGAGTCTGGTAAGCTTCGTTTATTTCCTTAAATTTATCCGTTGACCCCGCTTCTTTATTGACGTCGGGATGATACTTGCGCGCCAGGTTGCGGTAGGCTTTTTTTATTTCATCCGCACTGGAAGTCTTGGAAACCCCAAGGATTTCATAATAATCGCGCTTTGCTGCCATTTAACTATTTATCTTCTTTTATTTCAGCATCGGCGTCAACCGTTTTTCCTTCGGATTCCCCCGTTTGTTCTGGTCCTTGTTCTTGTCCTGGATTTGGACCGGCGGCTGGATTAGGAGCTGCTTTGTAGAGTTTTTCAGATACCGCAAAGACTTCTTTTTGCAAATTATCTAAAGCTTGCTTGATGGGTTCGGTTTCTTTCCCTTCCAGCGCCTTGCGTACATCAACGATGGCTTTTTCTACTTTTTCTTTATCTGCTGCTTCAATTTTGTCGCCAGCGTCTTTAATGGTTTTTTCGGCGGTATAAGCCATCCCATCGGCTTGGTTGCGGATATCCACTTCTTCCTTGCGCTTTTTATCTTCCGAAGCATGCGAATCGGCTTCCTTCTTCATTTTTTCGATTTCATCTTTGGATAATCCTGAAGAAGAAGTAATGGTAATCTTTTGTGATTTGTTAGTGCCTTTATCTTTGGCGCTGACATGCAATATGCCGTTGGCGTCAATATCGAAAGTAACTTCGACTTGGGGGATGCCGCGGGGTGCTGGTGGAATTCCATCTAAGTGGAAACGGCCTAGTGTCCGGTTATCTGCGGCCATTGATCTTTCACCTTGCAGAACGTGAATTTCAACTGAGGTTTGGCCATCAGCGGCAGTGGAAAAAACCTGAGTCTTTGAGGTAGGAATAGTTGTATTTTTTTCGATTAGTGGTGTCATCACCGATCCTAATGTTTCGATTCCGAGGGTGAGAGGAGTGACATCCAATAAAACCAAATCTTTTACCTCGCCGGCTAAAACTCCGCCTTGAATTGCGGCACCAACGGCGACCACTTCGTCAGGATTAACTCCTTTGTGTGGTTCTTTGCCAAATAATCCTTTGACAGCTTCTTGCACTTTGGGCATACGAGTTTGGCCGCCAACTAAGATGACTTCATTAATCTGGCTTGCGTTTAATCCGGCATCTTGCAAAGCTTGTTTGCAGGGAGCCAAGCTGCGTTCAATTAAATCGCCCACCAATTGTTCGAGTTTGGTGCGGGATAGTTTGAGCAGGAGATGTTTTGGGCCGTTTTGATCGGCGGTAATAAAAGGCAGATTAATTTCGGTTTCAGAGACGGTAGAAAGCTCGCATTTGGCTTTTTCGCCAGCTTCTTTTAGCCGTTGCATGGCCATGCGGTCTTTGGAAAGGTCGACCCCTTGCTCTTTTTTAAATTCTTCTAATAACCATTTGATAATGGCCTGGTCAAAGTCGTCGCCGCCCAAGTGGGTGTCACCATTGGTGGATTTAACTTCAAAAACCCCATCGCCAATTTCTAGAATAGAAATATCAAATGTTCCACCGCCCAAATCGTAAATGGCAATTTTTTCATTTTTCTTTTTGTCTAATCCATAAGCCAGTGAAGCTGCAGTTGGTTCATTGATGATACGAACTACTTCGAGGCCAGCAATTGTTCCAGCATCTTTGGTGGCTTGTCGTTGGCTGTCGTTGAAATAGGCTGGAACGGTAATGACGGCCTTTTTGACTGGTTCGCGCAAGAATTCTTCAGCGGCTTGTTTTAACTTTTGCAAGACCATCGCTGATATTTCAGGAGGAGTAAAATCCTTGTCATCTATTTTAACTTTTACTTCGCCTTTGCCGCCTTCGGTAACGCGATAGGGGATATATTTTAATTCTGTCCCGATTTCATCAAAGCGTCTTCCCATGAAGCGCTTGATGGAAGAAACGGTATGTTCGGGGTTGGTTACCGATTGCCGCTTGGCCACCTGTCCAACCGTCCTCGAACCATCTTTCTGGAATGAAACCACCGAAGGGGTAGTTCTCCCACCTTCAGCATTGGGAATAACTGTTGGTTCTCCGCCCATCATTACCGCAACACAACTATTTGTGGTCCCCAAATCGATACCAATAATCTTTTCTTGAGCCATTTTACAAATCCTCCTTCTTTTTAGAAACAATAACCATACTTGGTCTTATTACCCGCCCGTTTAATGTGTAGCCTTTCTGTAATTCTTCAATGTTTATTCCTTCCGGACCAGCATCTTCTTTCTGCAGAATAGCTTCGTGAAAATGGGGGTCATAGGCTTTTTGCTTGGCCTCAATTTCGGTTACCCCATGTTTTTTTAGAGTATCTTCAATTTGTCGCTTGATCATGGCCAGGCCTTTAATTAATTCGTCCGGACTATTGCCTTTTGTGGCCGAATCAATGGCTCTACCAAAGCCATCAATAATTGGTAAAAGATCGGTAACAATTTTTTCGGTGGCAAAAAGGACGAATTGCTCTTTGTCTAGGGCAGAGCGTTTTTTAAAATTGTCAAAATCAGCCAAAGCTCGTAGGTAAAGGTTCTTTTGTTCTGCCAACTGTTCTTTTAATGTCTCAACTTCCGTTTTTTCTACGGATATTTCCTCTATCTTCTCTTTTGGTTCAATTTCATTGTGGGGTGGCTGTTTGTGTTTATGTGTCATTAGAATTCACCCGTCGATAAAACTTTGGATAATTCTTTGGCCAAGTAATCGGCAATGGTGGTGGCCTTGCTGTAATACATGCGGGTTGGCCCGATAATTCCAATATAGCCGGCTGTTTCGTGGTCGATTTCGTACGAAGAAACTACTACACTGCATTCTTTGATCGCCTTATGTTTATTTTCAGAGCCAATGGTGATAGTGACTTCGTCTGGATCAGAATAATCATGAATTAGTTCAGTTAGCATTTCTTCTTCTTCAAGCAGCTCTAGGATCTTTTGCATGTTGTTTAGGTTCCTAAATTCTGGCTGGCGGATAAGATGTGAAGTCCCGGCCGAGTAGACGCGTTTGCTGGAGCTCATATTAATAATGATAGAGGTGTAATCTAAGGTATGAGATAGTAATTTGGCGGTTTGATGCAAAATCTCATCAATATTATGGGTTTGCATGAGGGTGGAACGGATCAATTCTTCTTCTCGGGGGGTCGGGTGAAGAACCTTCATTAAACGATCAACGTAAAAACGGTAGCCTTGATCGGTTGGTATCCGGCCGGCAGAGGTATGCGGCTGCATGATGTAGCCTTCTTCTTCCAAGTCGGCCATTTCGTTGCGGATAGTGGCGGGGGAATAGTCGGGGAGGTAGCTTTTGGAAATAACCCGTGAGCCTACTGGTTCAGCCGAATGCTGAAAATCACGCACAATAGCGTTTAATATTTTTTGTTTTCGCTCGTTTAATTCTTCTTGTGTCATTTTAGCACTCTCTTTGCTTGAGTGCTAATTCTAACATTGAGGTGGGAGGTGTGTCAAGGTGTGGGGAATGTAGAGGAATAAGCAGATTGAAATTATTGGTAAATAGTGATGACATATGTTGGGAGATAATTATGCCTTTTGACACTATAACCAGCCAACGATTATCGCTTGTTGAAAAACTGAAATATAAAAAACCGGGGTTGCCGGTTCGGCAATTAGGAATGCTGCTGCACAGAAAGTGTGTTCCAGGCAATTGTGAATTTTGTATTGCCGGATCAAGCCCGCATTCTACAGAAGCATTGACGAAAGAACAGATAGAGTCAGCATTGATTGCAGCGCAGCGGTCCGGAATTAATATCCTCACGATTAGCGGAGGAGAGCCTTTTGCCGATCTCGATAAATTATTCCATACTTTGGAATGTGCGCGCAATTTGGGAATTGATGCTGCCGAAATTACAACCAATGGCTTTTTTGCTACGACTCATAAAGAGACTTATCCCATTTTATTTCGATTGAGGGATCTTAGGTTGGATAGGGTTCGGGAATATGGATTTTTCCCAGCTCTACCACTCAGGTTTTCTCTGGGTAGCGGACACAATGGTTTGGGCAAGGTTCCGCTTTCTTCCCTTGTAAATTTAGCCTCAGCGTATCGCGTTGTTTTTCCTGATCATGCAATGGCATTTCTTTCGGTCTTTTCTCCCGGAACCCCGGCATTGATCGATGAGTTTGTCCAGCTGCTAGGGAGTGTTGGAGTTATTAGAGAGAATATGCGAGCAATCTATCATGATTTTGACTCATTTGGTTCGCGGCTTACAAGGGTTGTTTTAGGTTCTACCTGGCAATTAAGCTTTCATGATTTAGTCCAAAGGACGGACATTCCCGGGCGAACTCTAAGACAGAAAATTGCCTTTCTGGCCTTGCATGAATATTTGGAGGTGTTGGATGATGTGCAAAGGAAAATAGCGCTTGCCTGGCCAGTAATAGATTTTTGCCCAGGTAAACCCGAAAAAGTAAATCGTGGAACCGAAGAGGCTTTTTATGCCGGATTGCGCCCCCTGGATCGGGTTGAGTTATTTCAAGGTGCAACTAATTCAACTTTAGGCCATGGTCTAGTATTGGGTTGGGACGGCAGAACTTATTATGAAAATGATTTTGCTTACGGGAAGTGCTTGCCAATCGGTTCTTTAGATGAGGGTTTTGCCCATGCGGTTCGGCGGGCAACCAATGATCCAATTTATCGGACGTTATCTCAAAAAGGGGTTGGACGCTTGCTGGCAGTAACACGAGAGGTGTTTCCGGAGTTAACCGGCATTGAAAATGATCATTATACTGCTGGAAGTTTGATGATTGCATTATTGCATGAGCCGGAAAAGGCGTTAGCTATTACTCGCAGGCTAATTGAGATCGGGCTGGAAGAAGGAGACATTGAGGGCGAATGTTCGGCGCTTTTAGACCATCCAGTTGCTTTTCGGGAAGACAGGATCTTCACCTTAGAAGATTGTCGAAATGAACTTCAACGATTAATGGTTTTGGATTGGACGGGTAGGGAACAAGAGTTGGCAGGGCAATGTTTATGGCTAATGCGGCATATTGGTATTGATGAATTTATTGAACAGATAGATGTTTTTGATTTTGGAGGACTAAGAGGACATATTTTTTGGCAATGGTTGGCGCTTCAACCGCAAGCAAATTTGCCAAAGGCAATGGAAAAGTTGCAACAAAGCCTTGCCTTGTGCAAAAAAGTGGTTAATTCTAATCCGGAACGGCAGGCTTTAGAACTAACGGCCAAGCGTGGATTAGCTGATAGATGCGGAGAAGCTTTGCATGCGATTTTAGCTGATGCCCCTTCTAATTGTTGGGATGAAATAACAATGGCTGGGGATACTTACATGGAAGCCGGAATGATTTATGATTTGCTGCGTATCTTATCGTTACTAGGCAGGGGAAGTAAGGCATCAGAGCTTTTTGCTGCTGCTGCTGAAAAAAATCCTCCTTTTGCATTTTTAATTGATTGCCAATGTACGTTTGGAGAGGAGCAAATGGCTGCCTTGCATCAATCATACCGAAGGGCATAGTTTTTTCCTATACGAACCTTCTAAACACTTCATTTGCCAGGTAGAGACCGTGGCGGGTTAAGCGATAGTTGTCGTTGGCTTGTTCTAGTAAACCTTCCGTGATTAAATCTGCTACTTCTTTTTCAAAGCCATTGAATTTGCTACGGGGGATCCCATCAAGTAAGCGTAGTCCCATGATTAGCGTGTCACGTTGATCGGGGGCGTTTTGGGAATCGTCAGGCGTCGGACGTAGTACGTCAGACGTCGTACGCTCACCGATTCTCCCGACGCAACCTCCACCGATATACGCCTCCACCGAATCAGTATTAGCCCATCTCTTCCCATTCCAATGCGAATGTGCGCCGGCGCCGATACCAATGTAATTTCCGTTGAGCCAATAATTAAGATTATGCTTACACTCGAATCCTGGAACGGCGAAATTGCTTATCTCATACTGCAGTAAGCCGTTAGCCGTTAGCTCTTCGATGGCATATTCATACATCGCCAACTCTTCTTCGTCGGAAAGCTTGCAATAACCATTCCTTTGGAAAGGTGTGTTTTCCTCGATCTGCAAGTTATAGATGGATAGATGGTTAGATTTTAGATGGATTGCTTCAGAAAGATCCGCTTTCCATTGATCAAGCGTTTGGTTGGGGAGGGCAAAAATTAAATCGAGGTTAATGTTGTCAAACCCAGCCTTGCGGGCGTTGTCGATAGCTTCATAAATTTCTTTAGCCGTATGAATTCTTCCCAGCATTTTAAGCATATCATCATTAAACGACTGCGCACCGAGACTTAGCCGGTTGATGCCCATGCTACGGAGAGCTTTCAGTTTGGCCAGGTCAACGGTTCCGGGATTGGCTTCGATGGAGACCTCAGAATGACAAATGTCCAATGACAAATGACAAATGATTGTATTAATTATTTTATCGTAGTACTTGGGTTCGAGCAGCGTTGGAGTGCCGCCCCCAATATAAATAGTAGAAATTGGAAATTGGATATTAGAAATTAGAGATTGGATTTCGCGAATTAAGGCCTCAACATAGCTCTCAATCAAATCTTCCTTCCCCGCATACGACACAAAATCGCAGTAATGGCACTTCTGTTTGCAAAAAGGGATGTGGATGTAAAGACTGAAGGTGTTCACACTGCTTTATTATCAAATTTAGCAGTAAAAAGCAACTTAATTGCCTGATGGTAGATCATGTAATGCCCGTTGAATGATCCCATTAAAAATATCATAGGTTATTGGATCCCCGTCACCACCAAGTTGATAAAATAAGATATTTCTTGTACAGCGGTGTACGCTAGAAAGACGCGTTGCCTCAGACATTGCGTCGTATAATGGGGGCTTTTTTGGTAAATTGGCTAAAACGTGTCGGGCGAAAATTAGTAAATTCATATAAGCAACGTCTGATAATTGATGGATAAGTGTTAACGCCAGGTTGCGTGGTAATTGGGGGTAAAGATCCTGCCTAATTGTGCAAGGATGAGGGGAGCTATCAAAAGGAAAATACTTTTCAACCGGCCTGTCTCCAAGTTTGTCCTTGGGTAGTCTAATCGCAATGCGATGCTTCCCAAATACTTCACCGATGTCATCAGCATCTCCTACAAAAAGGCCACTCATTAAATCTTGGGGTGTAAGATGTTTGCGCGGAACCCTTGGCTGATAAAAATCAGCGCCAATTAAAAGGCACCCTTGAGTGCCATTGTTACGATCTTGGGCCAATATAATACGGCTGAACAAACCATTTAAAAATGAATAAAATATTGCTTCCCAGTCACCATCCGTTGACATTTCTGGCCTAATTGCTGGATGAATACAACAGCTTGATATATTGTTTTCCCCTCGTAAAAACGCTTTTATTGCAGCATCAGTTAAACCATCCCCACGCATTTGAATACGGACATTCCTTAGTGCTCTCAATTCAACCAGGCAGTTTGGCTGTAACTTGGCAATGGCTCTTTTTATAAAATGTCCTGATGGTTTTGCCTCACGGATTGCTTGCATTGTTTTGAATGGGTCGTGCTTTGGCGAATTGACAGCCAAAGACAATAATCTGCTAACTTTATTCATTGGGTTTTCCTTGTTCTATATAATTATCGTCAATTTGCGAAGTTAATTTCAATTAAGTCAAGGTATATAAATGAGGTTAATTGTTAATCCTAAGGACTGCAAGGAAAGCTTCCTGTGGTATTTCTACTCGCCCAATCATCTTCATTTTCTTTTTGCCTTCTTTTTGTTTCTCTAATAGTTTTCGTTTACGGGTAATATCGCCGCCGTAACATTTGGCCAAAACGTCTTTGCGTTTGGCTTTGATGGTTTCACGGGCAATTACTTTGGCGCCAATGGCGGCCTGGATCGGGATAGAAAACATTTGCTTGGGGATTTCTTCTAACAAGCGTTCACATAACTTTTTTCCAAAATAAGGGGCTCGATCGCGATGGACAATAAATGAAAGAGCATCAACTGGTTCATGGTTGATCATAATATCGAGCTTAACCAGATCGGAAGGACGATAGCCAATTGGTTCATAATCCATGGAGGCGTAACCTCTAGTAACCGATTTTAACAAGTCGTGAAACTCAATAATTACTTCGGCTAGCGGCATTTCATAAGTAATCATGGCGCGTTTAGTATCGATATATTCCATGTTGATATAAATACCGCGCTTTTCATTGGCCAGGGTCATAATGGCTCCCACATATTCGGCGGGAGAGAAAACACTGACTTTAAAATAGGGCTCTTCGATTGATTCAATTTTACCAAAATCGGGGAATTTGACGGGATTGTCAATAAATAATGGCTCGCCATGAAATAAATTAATTTTGTAGATTACGTTTGGGGCGGTGGCAATTAGTCCTAGATTGAATTCGCGAGTGAGTCTTTGCTGGGTAATTTCTAAATGGAGTAGTCCTAAAAATCCGCAGCGGAAACCAAATCCCAAGGCGGCGGAAGTTTCGGGCTCATAAAATAAGGCAGCATCGTTGAGTTGGAGCTTTTCGAGCGCTTCTTTTAGTAATTTGTAGTCTTCGCCGTTAATGGGATAAAAACCGCAATAAACCATCGGTTTAATTTGCTGGTAGCCGGGCAGGGCTATGTCGGTTCCACCTTTAACGGTGGTGATTGTATCTCCGACATGGGCGTCGGCGATGGTTTTAATATTAGCAATAATATAGCCCACTTCGCCGGCGAAAAGGGTATCCCGTGGCATTAGATTAATTTTTAAAGTCCCAATTTCGAGTGCCTCAAATTCTTTACCGGTGCCAATTAAACGAATCATGTCGCCTTTGCGTAAAATCCCGTTCACAATTCGGATATAAACGATAACTCCGCGATAAGAATCATAATGCGAATCAAAAGTTAAAGCTTGCAGCGGTTGATCGGCAGTGCCTTGCGGGGCAGGAATGTGTTCAATAATTGCGTCAAGGATTGCCTCAATTCCAATCCCTTCTTTGGCGGAGGCTTGCAGGATTTCTTTTTCGTCAAATCCAAGGGTCTTAATTAATTCTTGTTTAGCCATCTCTACTTCTGCACCCGGCAGATCAATCTTATTAATTATGGGGACAATGGTTAAATTATGGTTAAGAGCCAGGTTGTAATTGGCTAAGGTTTGGGCTTCTATCCCTTGTGAAGCATCGACCAAAAGCAATGCTCCCTCACAGGCGGCTAGGGATCTTGATACTTCGTAGGTAAAGTCAACATGGCCGGGCGTGTCAATTAAATTTAAAATATAACCTTTGTATTCCATGCGGATGGCCTGAGCTTTAATAGTAATGCCACGTTCTCTCTCAAGATCCATCGTGTCTAATACTTGGTCTTGCATATCGCGTTTAGAGATTGTGTGGGTGAATTCAAGTAACCTATCTGCCAGGGTGGATTTTCCGTGATCAATATGCGCAATTATGCAAAAATTGCGAATCTTTGTGTTCATAAAGGCATTTTAGCATAATTATGTTGACATTGAAATTAGGTCGGGTGATAATAAATATAGTGAAAAATAATTGTTATTTTAAATTTGTGGCTTATTTTGTGTTTTGTTCTTTGAGTTTGGTGTTTTCTTCACCGGTCTTTGCCGTGGTGGATTTGACTGACATTAGTACAGGGGCTCGCCCGCTGGGGATGGGTAATGCCTATTCTGGCGGATTAGATGATGCCTCAGCTATTTTTACCAATCCAGCGGCTTTAACCCTTAGCAATGGCCTAAAATTTACCAGCATGAGTGGTTCGCTGCTGGCGGATGCCAATTATTTGCAGGTCGGGATCGCTAATAATTCTGCTTTGGGAATGATTGGTATTGGTTACGTTGGAGCAGGGGTGGGTGGAATTCCGATTGTATCAGTTACTGCCTCAACGGTCGAAGTAACCGGCTTAAGCAATTATAACAATGGCATGCTCTTTCTCTCCTGGGCGAGCGAATTAAATCGTTTTACATCCCTTAAAATAAAAAATGTGTCTGTCGGTGCAAATTTTAAATATTTATTTCAGGGATATACTGGTGGGGGAACGACGATGGAGGCTGATAATGGAAGAGGATACAATGCTGACATAGGATTACTTTGGCAGACCAGCCAATGGGCGCGGTTGGGTCTGGATGCAAAAAATCTTTTCACTTTCAGTAATACTGGCAGCGAGAATTCTCTCCCCCCAGTTCTGCGTATTGGCGGCAGTTTTAAAATATTAGGTGACAAGGCCTTTCGTCAAAATGAAGACCAAGAAATAAATTTAATGCTCGATTATGAATTGATACGAGGCGATAATTATCCCCATGCTATTCATACAGGTGTTGAATATTATCCTCTAGAAATACTAGCCTTGCGTTTTGGTCTTGACCAAAAGCCTAAGGCGGATACCGCTGGAGTGGGACTAGAAAATAATTTCACTGCTGGGCTGGGTTTAAATCTCTGGGGATTTGCTTTTGATTATGCCTATCACCAATATGGTGAGATTGGCGAAAATACTACTCACTTTTTCTCAATCGGATATCTTGATTATAAACCAAGTGCCAAGAAAAAACTGATCCAAAAATTGGCCGGTAGTCCTCTGCCTCCTCCGATTGTAGTTCCTAAACCAATATTAAAAACTTACACCGATGTTCCTGAAAATTATTGGGCTGGCAGGCCGATAGAATATCTGGCGACCATGAATATCATGCCCGGCTTCTCGGATGGTACTTTTCGGCCGGATCTGCCGGTTACTCGGGGAGAGCTAGCTGAAATCTTGGTAAAGGCTAAGGGCTTTAAGCTTTCTGAGTATAAGAGGATTTATTATTCGGATCTGCGGACATCAGATCCGGCTGCCCCGTATATTACAGTTGCTGTTGCTCGCAAATATATGCAAGGCTATTCTAATAATACTTTTCGATCCGAAAAAGTGGTAACGCGGGCAGAAGCGGCGGTGATTTTTGCCAATTTTTCCGGTCTATACGTTAAAGATAAAATACAGGAAAAAGTCTTTCCTGACATGCCTGTTGTGCATACTTCTTCGCCGGCTCTTGCTTCTTCTAAGGAAGTTGGTCTTTTTGAATATTTGTCAGATCAGCGCTTTAATCCCAATGCTCCGCTGACGCGTGCCGAAGCAGCCGAAATATTATCCAAAACAGAATACATGAAAGAAAAAATAAAGAATTTTATTTCGATGCCCATCGGCTAGGGGGAATGTCTTGTGTACGGAGGAGTGTGTAATGTGTATATTTTGTAAAATAGTAAATAAAGAGATCCCTGCTTCAATTGTGTACGAAGATGAAAAAGTATTGGTCTTTAAAGATATTAATCCGCAGGCTCCGGTGCATATGCTAGCAATTCCCAAAGAACATGTTAGTGGTATTGCAGAAATAAAAGATGCGAGCATTGTTGGATACTTATTTGAAATTATGAATAAACTGGCTCGGGAAAAAGGGCTAACCGGAAGCGGTTATCGGATAGTGGTTAATAATGGACGAGATGCTGGGCAAGCGGTAGACCATTTGCATTTTCATCTGCTTGGTGGACGTCCCATGCAGTGGCCGCCGGGGTAGGGGAAGGGAATGTCTTGTGTAATGTGTTTTGTGTAATGTGATGGGAAAATACCCACTACACAAAACGCTATACACTGTACAAACTACAGCGTAATAATTTGCAAAAAAAAACAGCAGCTACTTCAACGAATTAATCAGCCCAAGTAGCATTTTTGAGATGGTTTCCAAATCGATGTATAAATCATCCTTAATTTCTTTTGAAATAATGCCATCATCAAAAAGTAGATCAGTTACTGCTACAACCTCATAAACGGAAGCACGGGCAACTACGAAGAAATTCCTGCGGTCTGCCTTTGAAGATTTGCCAGTTCCTTCGGCAATATTGAGTATTATGCTAATTACGGCTCTTTTTAATTGATCGACCAAAAAACGATCGGCTTTGCTGCGGTCAGAAAGCAACGTGAAAATTTTCTTTCGAATATCACGCGATTTTTGGTAAACATTTAAATTTTCGAAGTCGAACATATATTACACCCTTTAAATAACATAACAAAGCTGTAGTGAGTACGGTGCGAGTGTGCGGAGTAATGTGCAGGGTTTACGCACATATTACACAATACGCCGTTCACATTACTCAAACGGAGGGAGGAGGATTTGAACCCCCGATACTCTTGCGAGTATAGTAGTTTTCAAGACTACCGCCATCAACCACTCGGCCATCCCTCCGTACAAAAACCTTCATTCTTCTTCTTAATTCTTATCCTTGAGGTCTAACCTGATTATACAAAATATAGGCGAAGCATGCAAAAGTGTTCGACGATTATCTGCAATTTATTAAAATATCATTCGATACTTTAGTATGACAGTCGTAAATATTAGAGATATCAGAAGGACGTTGCCTGCTTCAAGGCAGGCTATTAGTAAAGTGGAAGCTGCCATTAAGCAAGCAAAAGGGCAAGCGTTAGTTTTAATCCACCCCTGTTTTTCGCGCCATGAAATTTATTCCCCTTCAACTTCCTTTGATCAAGAAGAAGAGGAGATGCAACTTGTGAGACAAGTTATCGCTACCCAAGTTCAAGAGCTAGCGTACAAGCATTATCTGCAACGTGTTAACAATCGGATAGCAAGAATGCCCTTGCCGCTATTCTTGTTTATTGAAAATGCGCGCCTAATTCGCCCTTCTGGACTTGAAGAGACTGTCTCTGAACTTCTTCCGTTACCTGAGGCAACAGTTATCATTCCTACTTGGTGCCGTTGTCCTGCGCCCCTTTGGGAAGAACCAGAAGCAGAATATGGCTCTTTGACTCAGCAAAAAGCAGATTGGAAAATTCTCGTTGGATTATTGCGTGAGATTGGGATTACTAAATTATCGCTCTTTGGTGAACTGGGATATATGTTCAATAGGGAGCACATCGGTTGTGTTTATGATGCCGAAGAACAACTAGGGGAACATTTCAAGGTTGAAGTGAATAAACCACTTGTTTTTCCGGAAATTGATTTAACGAGAGCAATGATCAATTTTTTAAACCGCAATAGGTGCTGGGGTTAGGGTTGCCATCAGCTTAAGTGTTGGCTGTTTCCTTAGTGTCTTCGTGCCTTTGTGTTGAATCCCCTTTCCGGATTTTAACACCAAGACTTGCCTGCCGGCAGGCACTAAGGGGAAACAACTTAATATTCAAATATTTATTAAAAATTTATCTAAAAAGGATAATGCAATATTCACACAAGCCCATGCTGTGCCAAAGGTATGGGATCCATCGAGCGGTTCCCGAACTACTTCATTAATCCACTTTGGATCAGCCTGTGATTTTTCTTGTAAAAAAGCAATAACTTCATCTGTTGTAGAGGGACATTCGTTTGGGTTTCGGGAAAGATATTCTGCAAAACCACCTACTATCTTGGCAACTTCCGCTTGAGCGGTTGAGGCTCGATAATAGCCCCCAGAGGTAGGAACAATTGATGCTGTCAGTTCGGTTCTAGCGGCTAGCTCCATTCTTGCTAATTGCGATAATTTTTCTACTATAACTTGATTATTTTTTGTATCATATTTTTTAGTTGAACCAGCTGAACCAGAAGTTGCCATAGGCCTCAATTGGTGCGGTTTCGGAGAAGGAGCCCTTCTTATGCCAATCATATTTATTTCCTCCTAATAATAAGATAGTTGTTTTCTCTGCCTATATATCGCGCGATTCCATGGAAAATTTCACTCAATCTTTGGGGGAGGAGGAAAGATAAGGCACATGGTCTACACCCTGTAACTCAGTTAGAATGTATTTCGACCAAAAAATATAGACTTCTGAGGAGGTGGAGAACACATGTGCCCGTTTAGATATTATGATATTTTAAGG
>JBAZZP010000010.1:0-27798 GCA_041658745.1 Candidatus Margulisiibacteriota bacterium
CCCTTAAAATATCATAATATCTAAACGGGCACATGTGTTCTCCACCTCCTCAGAAGTCTATATTTTTTGGTCGAAATACATTCTAACTGAGTTACAGGGTGTAGACCATGTGCCTTATCTTTCCTTTATTTAAAAAATAATGTGAAATTTTTCATTGCAATCATCGATATATAGTTGAGAAGCATAGTAGTTGATTAAATTAGTTATTTATTATGGAGGGAGAATAAAATGAGAATAGATCGTTCAAGCATTAGGGCCTTTAGATCTTCATTAAAAAGGGAAGTACAAAGGAGTTTGGCAGATCATTTTGGGAGAGACCTAGGAAGCTTAACAATGCAGCAGATTATCAATGCAGGCTCAAGCCTTCGGGCTTATCCAAATCTTGCTCAGCTTCAATTTGATATCCCACCACATCAAATTAATTTGGTTCCAAAAGGACAAGACTTAAGAGAGGCAACGACAGTAAAATTAGTTGGGGAGGATTTCACCGAACATTCAGCCGGGGGAGATGCCACCAGATTAGGGATGGGCGCAAAGTTTGTTATTGAACCCCTTCAATTGGCCGGGCAAGCCCGGTTAGCTGGTATCAATTTTACAGTTGATCCTAATACTTTATTGCCGCTATCGCTTGGGAAACGCCATATGGCCCAATTTGCTTATGACTTAACTCGTTTGGCCGCACAATACGAATATAATCCACATGATGTTTTGCATAGCCAGTTTATGTTAATAACCCTGAACCCAAAAACAGCAGATGCAATAATTCAAGACTTTGTTCGCTATAATTTCTTTGGCTTTAATCCGGAAAGAGTCCTGTTTTTTGTTGATCAAGTCTATTCAGGAATGATGCCAGTAAATGGCGAAATAGTTTTTTCTCAGAATTCACCAATCGGCCTGTATAACCATGGCCATATGGTCTTGCAAGAAACTGTAGAAGGAGAAGTTTTTCAGGTTGTATTTAATTCTTCTTCTGGTGAAATAAGAAAAGTTCCTATTGGAACTGAAAAATTTGAGGAAATTTTAGCCAGCCAAAGAAACAAAATCTCATATCCTGTTGAGGATAATGACTATTTAACGGGACAGTCAATCGACCTGGATAGCCTCGGCTTAGCATTACAATTAGGCGCACAGGGGGCCAGAATGATTATGGAAGTAGTTGGACAAAAACCCCTTATTAGAAAGCCTAATAACTCAAGGGAATTAATTAGCACTCCCCAAAAAGGAGGATTTTTAGCCTTTGATCCTACGCGCGGTCGATTAGTAATGATTGAGAGTGATTCTGGAGACACAGTTGTTAACGAAAAAGACCCAGAATCATTAGCAAAAATTAAACACTTGAACAGAAATTTTAATCTATTTCCAAGGCCTGTTGAGGTATTTAGGGCATTGATGAACCAAGGCCTACCCTTCCTTCATCCCGTGGTAAGAGATGGTTTTTTATACATTCAACCACCGCAAGGAGATCAAAACTTTCTTGTTCCAACGGCTTTTGTCCGACAAGAAGGCGAGCCAAAGCCAATCAACAATTTAAAAAGCATCGCTGACGCAGAAAGAACGCTTCGCGCAATGCAAACACAAGATCAACAATACGGGTTCACTGAATTTATGAGGGAGCTTGGCCTAGTTAAATAAGTTTTCCTTTCATTTAAATATTGAAGCCCCGGATATCCCGGGGCTTCTTTTTTTTAAAACTCCCACTATTCACAAATTCCCATTCTTCATCCAAAACAATAAAATTGGGTGAAATTTATCATACATATTATCGATATATGTATGGAGAAAGAAGGAGCATAAATGGCATTCTCTAATAAAGTTGCAATTGATTTTGATAGTATGCGGAAGCAAACAATTGCTTCTCGTAAACCGCCAACTCTTCATACTCAAAAAAAATCCCCCGCTTTTAGTCCCTCGGCCATTGCAAAATATACATCAAAAATATTTGACACCAAAATAATACCAAGCATTGCACTCACCGCCCCCGAATTACTTTTTAAACAACTTACCGATTTTTCTCCGATTGCACTTAATAATCCTCCAGCTTCCCCCTTAAGAGGCAGAGAAATAAAGCGGTCTGCTAAAACAACCGGTTCTATTGGGGTTGTAGCATTAGGTTCACTCCTGGCTCTCTCAATTCCCAAATTAGCCCTTGCTGGAACATTAGGAGGAAGTGTTTTAGCCATTGCCAGTTCCCCACTGGGCCTAATGGGATTAGTTGGCGGTGGATTATTGCTCGCAACTTTCTACATCAAATACATGTTTGGTTTCGATAAAACTATGGATAAGCGTAATGATAACGTTGGAGACCCTACCCTTAAAAATCAAATTATCGCTTTCTCTTTCATTCCCATGTCAATTATTACTGGGTCTGGCCTTTGTTATTTAGGCTCACTCCTGTTACCCTGGGGCATCACCCCCTCTTTTCTGGGGATAGCAGCCGTTGGGATTGGAGTAGGAACATTTTCGGCCGTAAAATCGATTTACCAATCTTTTAAAATTAAACAACAAACCATCACCCCAGGCTTTAAGTCCAACCTAAGACAAATATTTGAAACCAACCTACTTTCTCACGCTGTACAAGGAGCCGAAGCGGCCTACATGTTCTATCGAGGAGCGACAGTTTTTGAAATTATCATTGGCGCTGGAGCCTTTGCGGCAAAAGTTATTGGAGCAACCAGCCTAGCTTCTTTAGGTGCCGGTGTATTATGGGTGGGAGTCCCGTTATTTTTGCTGGGTTCTTTCCATAAACGTTTTGTAGCCCATAAGATGAACGAAGCAAAAACTGATTTTGGACCTCGCTATGATTTTAGCTCAGCGCGGGGAAGACGGGCTATATTATTTACCGCTCTCGGCAGTGCAGTGCTGGGAGTAACCGCTTGGTGTTTTGCCATGCCA
This sequence comes from Candidatus Margulisiibacteriota bacterium, assembly GCA_041658745.1. Lineage (GTDB taxonomy): Bacteria > Margulisbacteria > WOR-1 > O2-12-FULL-45-9 > O2-12-FULL-45-9 > JASEHX01. The sequence goes on from JBAZZP010000010.1 coordinate 2,893, forward strand.
GCAGTTAACATCACTTTGGCATTGGCATTTTTCTTTGTAGAAACCCATGCCCTTATCCATAACTGGAGTGGACAAAGCGGGTCAAGAGAGATAATTGCATCCTTACCCGAAGAATATGCTGAAGCAGAAGTATGGCGGGCAGCTCGACGGCCAACCAGCCCGCATATCACCATGATTAAGCCAGGGTTTGGAGCAGCGGATTATATTCTTCCCACTAACGCAATTATTTATCTGCGCAAGGGCGTAAATATGGATTTTAGTTTAAACTTTGCCCCCAACATGGGAATGCCCGGTGAATTTAAAGATGCCTACGTTGCCTTCGATTTTTTAAGGCAAAAAGAAGCTGCCATATTAGACCTTGTTGACGCTCGACATGATGCCATTATACGGCTCAGAGCATCCGGCGGAACACTTACTTCCCAATATCGCGAACTAGCCAGATTATACGAGGATCTGGCAAAGCATTGGCAAGTGGAAGCCCAAGGTAATTTTTCAACCCTTTCCGTTACTCCTTATGCTGGAAAGTCAGATGTATATTCTTGTGCGGATGCTTCTCAAGCAGAAAGGTATTACGGTCAGGCAATTGCTTGGGAAGGGGAAAAGTTTCAAAGACAGGCCGATAGTCTTATGGGGCGAACCAGAGGTTTATCTGAAGCCGAAATTGATGAACATCTTCAAGCCTTAGAAAAACAATACAGCATAATTTTTCACATTTTTGCTCCAAAACAATTTAGAAATTATACCCCAGATGTCATTAAATCAAAAATCCGTGAGATCGACCTTTTTAATCATTTAACAGACAAAGTAAAACATGGGGCTTCAATATTACGACGCAATCGGTTGACGGGAGAATTTTACTGGGAACTTGTTCCAGCAAAAAGAGGAATCCGCTTTAATCCTTCTGACAATACAAAGGCGTGGAGAAATCGCCCTGATACAGAATTACATGCCGTTGAATCTAATTCCGATATTGCTTATTTTGAAAATAGCACTTTGCCGGATCCACTCCCAGATAACCGCGGTCGCCTCCACCTCCGTTCGTCTTATACCTACGGCCCAAACTGTGGCGCCACTACCAATTTAATTGTATTTAAAAATCCAACGGAAACACACGACGAAGTGGTTTGGGTTCCCGGCATGCAACTTGATCCGGCCATTGCAGCTCAGCTTCCTAAAGAATGGAAAAGAACGGACGGACAAATCGATGAAGCCTTCACCCCAGGGCTCATCCATTTTTTTGAATCACGTTACCAGACTATGTGTGATGGAGAGCACGCCGATATAAATACATCTGATTTTCTTGCTCCTTTGGAAAGGGACATAAAAAAAGCTTTTGCTTTTGTTATGTGGAGGGTCCCCGAAAAAACCACCGTTCCAAATCCCATGAACCTAAGAGGCAATAATGATCCTCAAGGAGATTTGAGAGAATCACAGGCCGACAGATTGGTTCGGATTTCAGCCAGCTACGCTCCCTTTGGCCTACAAGTTACCGAAGCTGCCACCGGCAAAAGACTAACCATTCCCTACAACTGGGCCAAAACCCGCAATATTCCTGCTGCCGTATGGAGCGAAACACACAGCATTCGATTGATGACCAGGGAAGACTTTAAAGCAGAATATGGTAAGGAGGCCCGTGATAACCATGGGGATAAATTACCATATGTCATTGTTCCATTGGATGCTAGCGGAAAAAAATTAGGCAAACCTGAATTGGTTCTCCCCTATTCATACTTCCTTGGCCATCCAACGGAATATTCTGAGGCACAATTTGACCGAACTTTAGGCAGGATTGGAAATAGCAACTTTAATGCCTATACTTTTGAGCGGAGTGATGGAACGCGCTACATGCGCTGGCTCCCCAGAGAAGAAGATTGGCCAGAAATGGAATTTGGCGAACAATATCAGACACATGAAATAAAGGGCAAGGAAATTGTTTTACATGCTTGCCGCTGGATCGGAAAACGGTTTAACATTGATGACCAGCAATTGGCCATAAATGCTGGCCAACAGGATTCTCCTAATTTTAAAATTACGGCCATAGAAAGGGATTCTCACCTGATACCTGCTACCGAAGCCGCTAGTTGCGAATTGCTACAGGCCTTAGCCAAATCAAAGGGGCGGCAAGTTTTGGTACGATTCACCAGAAGCCAAAAAAATAACAGCAGATTGACTAGCCGACATTACGTTGAGTTTAGAGGAAAAGTTAGGAATATGGAGGGAGTAGTGGCTCAGAGAATTTGTGGGGACGAATTAGAGCTCATCCGCATCCAGGCTAGCGATAAAAGAGTGATTGAACTTGGGACCGACCAGCAATTGCTTGACGGAAAACCCTTAATGTTCCCTTCAACCTGGATTAATGCCACAAGAGTAAGAAAACATCCTTCAGATTCATCAAAGGTTGATGTTGAATTGCGCTTTAAAAACCCCTATTCCGGCGCTGATGAGGGGACCCAACTTATTACAATGGACAGGAAATTATTTCCAGATATAGAAAAGATTTATCAGCATAACCCTGCACTGCCAAGTACAAACGCGGATTTTGTTCCAGCAGTTTTTGACCAAAGGCAAAAACGGCCGGAGGTTACTGGGCTCGCTGGCGTAGAAAATAAACTGTTTTTAACCTTTTATACCCATCAAACAACTAGCGTTCCCCATGGACTAAGCTTAGCTCCAGGAGAAGAAATAAAATTGGTAGATGTTCAATCTGTCATTCGAGTTAAACACCTAAATGACACCAACGGAGTGCCAGCTGGAACAGTAGAATGGGTCCCTTTAAATCATGAATTACCCAAAGCTTCAAGAAGCAGCATCCATTTCGACCATGAAAACCATTATCTGAGTTCTGGTTTAGTTTTCGGTCGTGAAGATACCCGTGTCGCTCCCCAACATTTAGTCCCTATTCGCAGCGTGAATGGGGGACCAGTTGACGACCTAATTTTAGCCCCCTTACTAGGAGCAGGGTTGGCAGGAGCAGAAGCAGCTACTGATGATCAAAAATACTACTTTGGGGAATGCGATGGTGAATATAATTTTTACGATGGATGGATCGCGGAGCAAAGAATGCCCGCCTTGGGAAGCCGTGGACCGTGGAGTTTGCAATATGCTAAATCAATTAGAGGAGCCGCCCTTAATACCGGATCTAATACCGTCATGCGGTCGCCCCATCTTGACCTATTATTTCCCCGAGAAGAATTAGAGGTTTACGCTGTATGGAACGGCAGAAACTACATGCCAGTTCCACTTTTAAAGTCTTTGTTTACAGAAACATCCACAACCGAAGATGCTAAAGGCGCCATGGAAAAAAGGGCCATCTTTGATCTTGCGACCACGAATGATCGCACGGTTCGCTCAATCGGCGCCTCGGTAAATAACATCGGGGAAGGGATTGGGCAACGCGGACGCTGGGCTGCCATGTTACAATTTTTGTCCCGCGTCAATAAAATGCTTTCTGATGAAATTGTGCGGGCAAGAATACTCAAGCAAATACCTCCTCAGTTCACCACAAAACAATTACATGAATGGTTTAACACCTATACTTGGTATTTGGATACGACTTTTAAACATATCGTTCCGCTTGTTCCCCTGGCCTACTCACTCGGATTAAGCACCTTGCCGGCCGGGGTTGTTTTCCCCTTGTTTTGGTTTATGAAAACTTTTACTGGCTGGCCCAAATACTCTGCAGATAACCAAAAAGTCGGGGTAGCACGAGTGCGTTCCTATTTTAGAAACTTGGCACTTAATTACCTATATATGCCCGGTATTTCCAGAAATGTGTCCCATATTGTTGACGAAGCAAAGGGGCCCTTTATGTCGACGGCTGGCAGTGGAGACTCATCCGTCTTCCCGTGGGCTTTACGCCGACTCGTTTACTATTTTGGTGGTTTGTCCGCTCTTCAAACTGGTCTTGGGGTTTATAAAATGACCTTCTTTGGTTTAACCGCCTTTGGTTTGGGCATGAACGTGATCTGGCCCGCCTTTATGCTTCTGGGTGTTACGTATGCCATAGCAATGCTTATCCAAGAAATCAACTATCGCTTTAATACTTCCGATCCAACCGACAAACGGGCTTACATGAATAAATTTAAGAACAAAGCCGGAGTTCCCAGCAAATGGGAGATGTTAAAAAAAGAGCTGCTAATCCCACTGACAATTGATTTTTACCGTGATGTTAAATTGGCTTTTCAAAGATTTATTCAATATCAAAAAAATGGAACATATTAATAATGGAGGAAAACTAACATGGGCGTTTATGGGATAGTCCCAGACAATAAAAATGGCATTTATCTGGGTGGTTTTTTTAACCATGTGGAAGACGAAGAACACTTGTATTGTTTTGAAAATGCTTCCAAGCAAGACATTGATATCGCTATGCGTTTTGTCAGCTTTGCCGAAATCGACGGCGGTGATGTTTTCCCCAAAGAAGAAGCTCTCACTATGTACAAAATGGGAGGAGCATTATTTATTAAACTAGAACCCTGGTCAGCTGCCGGGCCAGATGATGATTCCTTTAAACTAAAAGATATCCTTGATGGGGTGTATGACAAACAGCTCAAAGCCTTTGCCACACAAGCCAGAAAATCAGGCGTCCCAATTTTCGTTACCTTTGGGCATGAACCGCAAATAACCGACAAATATCCGTGGGGCAAAGATCCGAAAGTATATAAAGAAGCTTTTCGTTATGTCCACGACAAAATTAGCCTCGAGTACGGCGCTGACAATGTCTCCTGGGTATGGAACCCAAATGTTGAGATTGCGTCTGGACATACTTTACTAGACTACGATCCACAATTTGACTCAAAAACCGGAACTGTGCAAACTGGTCGATATTATAAATATGTTGCTCTTGACGGATATCACCCACGCTCCGGCCAAACCTTTCAAGCAATTTATGAGCCTTCACTGGCGCTTGTTACCACCAGATATCCAGGAATGGATTTTATAATCGGCGAATTTGGCAGCAGCGGAACCGATATCCCCGACCGCACGGCAATATTCAACGAAGCCATAGAATATGTTACTAACCAAGGAGCCACTAAACATCCCTACAAAATATTTGCCTATTTATATTTTGATGTGGATGATGAAGGCAATGCTTTTTCGATCATAAAACCCGCCGATAAGGCCGCCTATGCAACCGCCCTTAAAACCCAAGATGACCTGTTTAGAAGAACAACCGGCTACGGATTATTTGAAAGAAATATTCAGCTAACTGATAATAGCTACCTTGATAGCGATCCGCTGGAAAAGCCAGAAACCCCCTGCTCAGAGGTTGAGGGAACCTGGTATGGGTGGTGGGAAAAGAAAACCCTTAAAAAGCTAAATAAAGGAATCAAAGAAGCAGAAAAAAGCTTTATTGCAACCTTTGGAGTACGTACCGGGGACTCCCATGAAGACAATAAAACCCGAATTAGTTTGGCTAAAAACTATGTAACATTAACCAATTACGTTGATAGCGACAATAAAGCAAGAATTGACGAACAATTCGAAAAAGCAATTGCCCAACTTGTTACGGCCTTAAACAACTTCGACCCTGCTCTTCACCATTTTCAATCCCTCCCCTATGTCAGGTACTATTTTGAAGCTCGTTTGCAGTTGGCTGAAGTATTTAGGGACTCTGGCCACTTTGAAGAATCAATTGCTATTTGCCAAGACATCCTAAGTGACCAAAACGAGGATTTTGATTTTGCAACACAAACTTACAAAGAGCCATACTTGCATCGGGGTGGATTATATAATTTACAAATTCGAGTTGCTCATAATGTTAGGCCTGAAGCAGTTCCTGGTATGGAATCCAGGGCCAAATCAATTTTGGCAGATAATTATGTCTTAATGGGTTCTGCAAAATTGGAAGATGCTAAAAAACTCTACCAAGAAACCATTGACTGGGCAAATGGCACTACCAATTATGCGTGGGCAACCAGCCGCCCATATGTTCCCAATTTTATTGGCTATGCCCTTAATTGGACAAAAATTGCTTATCAAACCGGAGAGTTAAGCCAGCCGAGAGATAAGATCCTATATTTGTCTGCCATTGCCCAATTAGGTAAGGCTGAAATTCTTATCCGTCAAGGAAAGATAGACGAAGCACTGCAGATATACACTGCCATTCTAAACTGGGAAGAAGTTGGCAAAGAAAAGGGCTTTTTAGATTTGGCCTTCAAATCTATGATTGGCGCTATGTATGGTTGCGCGGCATCAGGCAACTATAATCAGGCAGTCCAAATGTTTTCTGACAAATTACCCTGGGGAAAGATTGACCAATACACCGACCTCAAAGAATCTTTAAATGCAAAAGGCAAATTATTAGAACCATTACCTCCTAAAGAGAAATGGGAATTAATGGAATATCGCCTACGCAATATTCACATTGAACCAAAATACCGAGAAAAGCTAAAGAAAGTAATCCTCTTGGTTCCCTAAAATAAAATGAAATATTACGCATAATTTAACGATAGATGTATGGAGAGAAGGGGGGACAAAGGGCAAGCCCCTCGACAGGGCTCGGGGTAAAGGGCAAGGAAAGGCAATGAAGGCAAAATAATATGTTATATGCAATTTTACCATTAACAGCTGCACTTATTTTCGGCGGTTGCCGAGCGCCTAAAAGCGAAGAAACAGCCGCTCCTGTGTCGACAACCCCGCTCCCAAACACTAGCCCCCTACCCACAACCGATCCAGTAAACATTTGCCGCGGACCAGAACCGGCCTTTGGCCAAATTGATTTTGATCTGGGGACTTTAGGCAACCAAGGCGAAGCTAAACTTTCGCGTATTAAAGTTGAAGAGAAACTAGATAAAAACCAGATGTCACTAGCGCAATTGGAAGAAATGGTAAATGCCCTTACCCAAAAATCCATTGATAGTTCAATTATTACCGACACAATTTACTCTCCTGACGACTTATTCCGTTTGCGGCCAGAATTGAAAACCATACAAGATATTGATAAAAAATATGAAGATCTAAATTCTTGCCAACACTATCATCTTTTTGATTATTTTTACAACAGCAATTATTGGGCAAATGCCATTATTCTTTTATCCCTTCTAGCCCAAAAGTATATGGAAGTGGATGATAAAGACAAGATGCAAAAATGCGTAGAATATTGCCATCAGTTTAAAGCCCGGATTGAAAGACAACGCGCCGCCAACAAAAGCTTCCTGCCAGCCGAATATTTTGTGGCTATTTTAGATTTAACCGAGGCCGATATAAAAGCCCAAACAAAAGGCGAAAAGCTTACCGAACAAATCACAAAGAATCTAGCCGCCGCGAGCATAGACATTTCAACTCTTACACCAAAACAAATTATTGATGAAAAACGCAAATACTATTTGGCCGCCCGCGACCAGGCCTTCCTAAGCATCCAAGTATTAATTAATACCAAAAACAAATTCTTTTGGCCGTCAGAACCGGATTATTTTTCGATTCCCAAAGCCACGGTCGTTCTCGGGGACCTAGAAGTAAAACTAAAAGAAATTGATCGCGAAGAAATCGCCCATCTGCGCCAAAACGAATCAAAAAACCATAAAGCTATTAGTGATCTGGAAAAAGAATGCGTCCAACTGACCAATATCGCTTATCAACTATATGACTCACTAGAAGATATAAAGGAAGATAAAGAATCAACCGTTGACCTATCGGGCATCGATCTTGGTCAAGGATTAACCCTTTACGGGACAATTGCAAGAGAGAGGATCCCTGAGGACGAGCTTAATAACCTAGATTTGTTTATTGACCCATCAGCCAAAATCCTGACATTTAAGTCAGATATGTCCAAAAAAGACATCCTGCTAAAAATAAATGCTAGCGATGTGAAAAAAGAGACAAAAGACATTTTAATTCAAGCGCTAGAGGTTTTCACCTTTACAACCCATAATATAACTACGGCCATTGCTTCTAACACATTTAGGGGATACTTAAACCAAGCCGAAGAAGCCGAAGCTCTCCTGGGCATTTTCCACTACCTCCGCGCGGTTACACTGTTAAAAAAATACGCCCTAGCCTCCCAAATTTTAAGCTTTGATCCCAAAAATTATCCGCCAGAGTTACGTGTCCGTTTTGATGGGCCAGATGTCAAAGCTAGGACGGGAAATAAATTAAAATACCTAGAAGAGGCCATTAATGCTATTGGGGTATCGGTTACCGAGCAAAAGGCATTAACTTTAACTAAGGATTTAATTGCATCTTTAGGTACTACAAGCACAATCTCTCCAAAAGCTCTGCAGGATATCGCTTATGCCCTAGAGTATGCTTTCCCACCTTTTGACACTAATCACCAAAAAATGATTGATTACGCCAAACAACTAAGGGAATTAGCTAAGCAGGGACCAATTGATACTCCGGCGGAAAGATTAGTTCTTGAAAACTTACTTCAGAAAATCGCAGATGATTTTCAAACTGCTATTGATGCCCAGGGAGCTACGGTATATAGCGAACTGTCAATAAGCGCTAAGAAATCCAATGACTTTTTCTTTGCTTTCGGCAATGTGGTCAAGGCCGACCTCTACCTGGCCTATGCCGACTATTACAAATTCCCGCTTGATCTGCCCTCAGAGCGCGGCAAGCTCAATATTTCTGACCGCTATGTCTACCAAGCAAAATATTTGTATAGCGACCATGCGCTCTACACAAATGAAGGCAAAAAATCTGCCCACCCGTTTAAATATTTGAATGCCTGGGCTGTTACCAAATTGGCAGAAATTGATATCCGCTTTGCTGATCACCTTACACGGCAATCCCAAGTAATCAATAGCTTGGCAGGGGTAAGCAGCAACTTTGAGGAAGCAGAATATTTACGGGCTGAGTTAATGCATTTACAAGCCGTGCTTTTCATTTCACGTTGTACAAAGAGAAGGGTTACCATGCTACGTTCGCAAAGCGGGAGAACACAGCGCCAGCAGATGCCAGATGACCGCAAGCTGGCAGATAGCCGGGCCACGTCGGTCTATAATGAAGCTTATTATCTGCCTGATCCACAAGAAGTATATTTTCAGACCTGGTCAAGATTAAAACACGCGGAAGCTCTGAGCCGCCAGGGAAAGCCAAAAGAGGCAATTGACCTTTATGGCCAAATAGAGGGAAATCTGGGCACGTTGCTTCATTATCAAGAAAGATTGGCCTGGAGAAAAGAATCTTTTTACGCAGAGCTCTATTTTGAGTGGGCGATCGCCCTTTTAAGTCAAGGGCTGGATGGACAAGGAAGAGCATATCTCGGCTGCAACGATGAGAATAATCCAAGGAAAGCACTTTACAATTCTAATAGCTCCGATAACAAATTTGATTACGGGACAAGACAGGAATGGATCAGACGGGGTTGCGGGCAAAAAACTATTGATTTTGATGTTTTGCTCGGCGGAACAGAAATCGAAGACCTGTTTAATTTGGACACTTCATCTCAAAAATCTGCCTTTGAGCAGTTATTAGAAAGAGGAGAAAAATAAATGAGCAGCCTTGACCAATGCACAGTAATTTTACGTCCGAAAGGGGCATATAACGGCGCTTTCGTCGGAGAAATGGTTACCCCGGAAGCAATAGATACCTACGAAAACAAGCTGGGCGCAACCACAGAAGTTGAAGACACCTTTATTCGCCTGCTGGTAAATTCCCATCTTACGACAGAGTATGCAGTTTCATCGCAACAACGGCCGGTATCAAAGGAAGTTGTTTTGGCAAAAGCCGCAGAAGTTAAAAGCAAACTAACAATATTTTTCGTCAACCCCAGCGCTAACCAGCTTCAATTTAGATCCGACATTTCTAGCGATACATTCAACCAGATAAGCAGTACAACCCAGCGCACGCGTCTTTTGTCTCTCTGGAAACAAAGCCGCGCCATTATTATTGAAATTCAGAGCATAGAAAACGCTGAAAGCTTAATCGACCAGCTAGCAGGAGAGCGTGCTTTTAGTGCCATAACCGATTCTGCCGCGTTAAAGAAGGGTCTGGCGGAACTAATCACTACCCGCAGAAATGTACGTTTGGATTATTTGCTTAATTTTAATGCTTTTTCTACCGGCCTTAATTTTCCTCGCGAGCGGGCAGAGATGATGGCCAAAAGAGGCGGAATAATTTTTGATCGACTCGAGCCATGGACACCCAAAGAGATCAACGGGGAAGATAATTTGGCAGAATCTGAATTTACCTTAGAGTCAATCATCGAGGGTACCTGGGACAATCGCATAAAGGAATGGGCTGATGGTGCCATCGATTTTTCAAATGCTCATAACGGCCAAATCCCTGTTTGGGCATCTTTTGCTCATGAAATGAACGTAGAATCTATCAGTCGCTATCGTTATCCATGGGCAGGAGATCATGAAAAATACGTCGCGGCCACCATAAAGGTTGAGAATGTTGTAAGAGACAGATTCAGGGAACGGAATGCAATCAATATTGTTAACTGGGTATGGAATCCAAATATTGATTTTCCCCGCCTCCAAGATTATTTCCCGCAAGGAACAGTTGATTTGGCAACAATACAAAGCGCGGCACCCGAAATCACCGACCGGCTAGAACTCTTCTTTGAAGATCCCGCCAAGACTACTGCCCTAAAATTTAAGCCAAATGCCGATGAAATCATTAGAGCCCAGGTACAAGACTCTAACCATAGAGAAAAACTTTTATCAATCTTCTGGGATACGGTTTATGTTTACTGGTCAGCCATGGATGGCTATAACACTCAGGATTACATCCGCGCAAATTGGCGGCCATTTCCACTGCTTTTTTCTAACAGCCTAGCACAATTGAGCTATTTTGGCTTTCCAATGATGATTGCAGAATGGGGTAGCGATGCCAACAATTCATCTGAACAAATTAGAAAAGAAAGATTTTTGGCTAACGCTTATTCCTACCTTGTCATGGATGAACGCATCAAAGCAGAAAGCTATTTTGACTTTTCTAAATGGGAGGGAGGGGATAATAAAGACTGGGAAATAAATACGGGCGGGCAAATATTTGCCGTGCAGTCTGCCATGCGTGCACACGGGTACTATTTTGGCGAATCAATCATTAATCCAGCCGATTTGACGGAACAAGACAGTCGGCATGCCAGGAAAATGACGGGAGCTTGCACAGAGGTCCGCCGCTTTTTGGTCCAAAAAGAGGATATGACCCCAACCAGACTAATTAAAGATCGTCTGGCATTTTTAGAAGTATATTTAAGGGATGTCGTTAATATGGACCTGGGGAATATCCTTGATCTAGAAAAGAAAAATATCCCGTCCGATAAAGAAAAACGCCTTTCAACCTGGCTTTACCAAAAAGAAGAAATGACCGGGCTAGTTGATGGCCTCTCCAACAATTGGTTTATTTTCCGAGACTTGGGTTTACCAGCAGATCCAGCTGCCGGCAACCAGGATACTAGAATTGCCACTCAAGAAAAAGTTAATGCGTTTGTTCTGTCAGAAGAATATTCAAAAACGATCAAAGAGAAACTTGCTGCCGCTAAAAACCCGATTGACTTGGACGTCTTAAAATCAGCCCCAACTGTTCCCTATTTAATTGATGCCCTAAATTATTCTATCGGCATATTGATGATCCGTTATCTCGGCGAAGGTGAAGAAACCAAAAACGCAGAAAACGTACAGTGGGTAGAAAAATATTATAAGCGGCGCGCCCTGGCTCAGCTGGCAAACATCTCAATGGTCTTAGCGGGTGAATTATCTGTAGAAAGTAATCGCCAGGTACTGGCCTCACTTTTGGATACTTACTTGGAAACAATTATCAAAAATAATGCCATCCACGACCGAGTTTTACGGCTTTCTATTTCTAATCTCCTATTAAGCATCGAGGAAAAAGACGCATTATCTTATGCAGACCGTAATTGGCTGCAAACACTAGAAGAACGTGATGCCCGGGGAGATACTTTTACCGATGCTGATAGAGACAGGCTGCTGCAGCTAGTAAAAACACATTACCAAAAACCCATTATTGATCCACTGGTCGCAAAACTAAAAGACAAGAATACGGTACTTATCGACAAAACCACCCAATTGCAAATCCTACAAGTTCTTGAACACATGTTTGTTGCCCCACTAGAAGAAGTGGAAAAATCCCTACTTGAAGGAAACATCAATGATGTAATTGCTGCCCTTCAAAAGAAAAACTTATCCGCCCCAGAAAAAAATTGGCTGGATACTTTAAGCCAAGCACTTAATCAACGCAAAACCGCAGCCCAAGCCGGAGCAGAACTAGAATACCTGACTGGTGCCGAAGAAAATCGCCTATACGCCATGATGGATAAATATTTACCAGACGATTTTCCGGCCCTAATCTACCCAAACGCGTCTTTATTGGAAAGCTCTTTTTTCAAAAATAAAAGCCCGCTATTATACGGCAAGAATTTGGCCCAGCAAGGCTTTATCGCCAAAGATTTTACAGAAATGAGCACCGATGAAGTTGTCCACCGGTACTTTGACGAAGCACAAAGGATTTTAGAGGCGGCACTCGCCGATCCATATACCGACCAAGCGGATATCGCTGAAATTAACCAATGGCTGGCAAAAATCATCCTGGTTAAAGCTGGCCTAGAACCGGATATTAACACTGAATTTGCCATGCTAGGGAAGGCAATTGGTCACATAAAAGAGACCAAAGTAGATATACGTCACTTGCAACTACATACTCAAGAAATTGAGCGGATGCATGCCGAAGCCCTGGCTCGACAAGGTTTTATCCGTAAGGAACAAAAATTAGAATACGCATCTTATTTTGAAGCCGCCAAAGAAAAGCTGGCAAAAATACAAACCTGGGGAGACGAATACAAAGCTTTGTTGGACGGGAAAGACGGACGCGGAACGGAAGAACCGCTCTGGGCCCAGCAAACGATTGCCCTCGCCAAACTTTGGACCGCCAAAATCCGCTTAGTGGAATTGGGCGAAGAAAAGCAGAATCCCAATGAATCCCGGACCGTCACCATTAAACATCAAGGGGAAGAATTGGTTAAATTAGAAACCTTTTTAACCGAGGCTACTACCGGGCTGGAAACCGAACCCTCCCTCCAAGCCGATGTCTGGCGTTCATTCGGTGAACAACAGGTCCGTTTAGCCTATGCCAAAAAAGACTTAGGGGAAGCCACCGAAGACGAGATCAAAGTATTGGTCGCCACAGCAACAGAGGCCCTTGATAAAGCCATTGCTCAAGGGGTCGCCCTTACCAAGTCGGAAGGGTACTATTGGAGAGCCAAAGCTTTGCTGGTGCAGGCTGATTATGCAATAACCCGTGATGAAGAACTGAAATTCATTCGTGATGCTGAAAAAGATATTGACGCTGCCCTCGCGCTTAAAGATTCCACCAAAGAAATAAAAGGCCGCTCATTATCTGCCCTCTATGCTGCTAAGGGCGAAATCTTGATGAAGCAAAACCAATTTATGCAAGCTGTTGATCGGCTAAAACAGGCAATTACGATTTATCCCAAAAATTATGATGCTATTATCAGCTTAGCCGATATTTATTCATGGCAACGCGAATATGACCTAGCCGCAGATAGTTATAAGTCTATTACAGATGACGAATCGGTAATTATAGTCCCCGGCAAAGCACGTTTTTCCGACGAACTGGCTCTTGACCAAGCCAAGCTGGGGAGCTATGAACTTGCCCTACGCCAAAATCGAGACTACCAAGCGTTAAAAACTTTTGCCCAGCAATTATTACAATCCGAAGCTCCTGCATCCTATCTACGCAAACGTGCCACCCTGGCTTTAATTGAATTATATAGCCAACGCCAAGACTGGTATGGCAACATCTTTGACCTTTACAAAGGTTTATCCCCTAAACTAAAAATGGATCGACAATTTTATTATGAAGTTATCCGCCGCACCGCCGAAGCTCATGGCGGCCAGCGCAATTTTGCTAAAGGCCGAGATTTACTTAAGATAATTCCCCAAGATTACTGGCGAGAAAAAACCTCCCTTACCGACGCAGAACTGGAAATGCGCGGTTGGCGGCACTCGCTCCCTTGGATGCGCTCCTCAATGGTTACTACTGTAAATAATATTTTGAAGTACCGGCAAGATGACCCCATGCTGGTAGCGCAGGCGTTATCTGACTTATACGAAGCCTACGCCACCACCAAAGATTTTAAAGGCATGATTGCGATTGGCGACATTCTCCTTGGAAAGAATTTTTCGCCTGAGGCCCGTCCTAAAGTTCAAGAACGCTTTCCATTGCTTAACAACAACCTTTTACCAAAGGCCTTCGCCAATTTTTCTGACAAAGCCTTAGTTGTCGCCCAAGTCCAAATGAAAAGCAAATTGGCCGATGCCCTCATCTGGGAAAGACACCATTACGCAGAAGCCTACCAAGAAGTTACTGCCGCACAAACATACTTAGACACGACTGGCAGCGATTTGCCAACCATTGAAAAATCAATTTACGCCACTGACTTATTAATTAAACTGGGTGACATTTACCGTTTTGGTAAAAAATTAAAGGATCCAGTTGAATCTCGTATAAATTACGGAGCAGCGGTTACAAATATTTTGAAATTACCACAAGAATGGGATGACGTCGCACTGCTTCTTTCTAGGGCTTATTTAGGGTGGGCAAAATTAGAACAACAAGAAAGCCATCCAAGCTTAGCTCATAAATACCTGGTTGAGGCCAAGCGGGCATTGCAACAGATAAAACTACCGCCACGCAGCCTAGATGGCGAAGAATTTCGTGCACAACAAAATATCTTAGAACAACAATTATCAGTAGAATACGATAGTACCACCGACAATTCTGGCATTAATGAAAATCGTATCACGCTTGGAGCCAGGACTCCCTTTCTGCGGGATTGGATCGCTCCGGCTTTCACCAATTATGTCGACAATACCGGAACAACCCGCCTATCCACCGGTTATGCTGGCGCAATCATCAAACCTTTTGGCCAACGCCTGGGGATCGAAGGCCATTTCAAGCTCCCCAGCACCCAATATTACTTGGGCCAAGATACCAGCAGTTTTCCGCAATATGCCAGTTATCCTGATGTAAGCTTATCTGGCACTTATTATGGAAAAGCAATCGTTGCCACAACCTCAACCGAACAATATTTCGATCTAGCCGTAAGGAAGCAAAACACCTATTATGTAAAAACACAGGCCAACATTGGAGGAATAACCCAAAGCCCCTATTTAGATCTGCGCATTGGACCAGTTTTCAACCAATACCAATCCAACTACCAGGGAAATTGGCAGGATCATTGGTTTGGCGGAATTTCGGCTGATTGGGGAATTGACCCGGCCGCTTTCCTGCGTTGGGTACCATTTGACTTGTTGCGTTTTGGAGTTGATGGCACCCTACCCATTGCCGAATATGTCAGCGAACAACGAAATGGGCAGCCAGTTGAATCCAATCGCAATATATTCAACGGCCAAGCTCCCTATAGCGGCCATGTAACTGGAACCATCAATTTTGGACAATACGGCAAATGCAGCGCAGCGATTGGTGGAACCATCCAGCAAGCCGCGGATTATAATTATTCACGAACTGAAACGAATATTAGCTGTACCATTAATTCGTTTGGGCTTTACAATTTGTTAAACTTGGGACGCTGAGCCTAAAAGATGGCAAGGGACGGCAAGTAAGGGCAAGGGAGGGAATGAAGGCAGAGGGCAACGACGGCAAAAAACATGTTGAGTGTATATTTTTAATATTTAAATTACTTTTTCCCATCATCGCCTCTGCCCTCATCTCATTCCTTGCCCTTCCTTGCCTTCATCCCCTTCATTTCCCTCTGCCCTCATCACATTCCTTGCCCTTCCTTGCCTTCTCCCACATTCCCCTCATCACCTCCCTTGCCGCCCCTTGCCCTCTCCTCCTTTTACATTCCCCCAAAATAAACTGAAATTTCCCAAAGAATCGCCCGATATATAGGTAGAGAAAACAACTATCTAATTATTAGGAGGAAAGATTTATGAGGCCATTATTACCAATAGGTGCATTAGCCCTTTTTGCTACTGCTGGATGTGGTAAATTTTCCGAAGTTAAAGAAACTTGCAACGAAGCACCAACCTCTGGTTTTATCGACGGGCCTACGCCAGGATATAATTATGATTACTTTGATCCCGATCGCCCCGATGTGACCTGGAAAATATATGGCATTATAAATAGTTGCGATGACACTACTGAAGAAATTTCCGTTATCGCTAATTTTGGGCCTGACGGAACTGAGGTTGCCACCTTTGAGGAAGCTGAAGACGGAACACTAACAGCAACAATTACCCACCATTTTTCAGATATCCCCATCGGCGGAAATACGCCACAAGGAGAGATACCGGTAACGATTCAAGGTAAAAATGAGACTGAAAAAAACATTTCTCTTTATTATCCTTATGCTGCCGCCAGTAGTTGCGCTTCTAGCATGAAACCAATTATCCTAGGAGATGCGATACTAACCCCCCACGATATGACAGTGGGCGAATCGTTTACGGTCTGCTTCCCCATGGACGGCCTCCAAGCCTGTGACAGCACATATGCTTATGAAGACCCAAGCCGTTTCTCAGTGCAATATTATATCGCCAACGAACTATATTATGCCGAAGCTTCCTATCCGGACGGCGATACGGCCAACGGTTATTATTGCGCAACTCATCCTGGACTAGATCTCGCCCAAAACTATAATTATACCGCCATTATTGCTGACTTAGATTATGCAGAATATGAACCAGACAATAAAACCGAAACCTATCCTGAAAGCTTTTATGTTTCTGCCATAGAAACCCCCATTGTTTCCGTAATGGGCCTTGGAACCACCTACAATGTAACCGACACGGTAGAAAATATCGAAGCTTATTGTGCAGATGATGAAGCAGTGGTTGGTTGGGAAATTCGCTACCCCGACGGAACAGCAATGAGCCTTGGATCTGCCGTTATTTCTTCTTTCACCTTTGACCAGGAAGGAACTTACATTTTCACTGCCGTAGCTACCGGAGAAGGCTATGAAACTGAAGAAGTTCAAGAAGTAAAAGTTTACGCTGCCGACGTTGATATTCCCACCGCTACCATCGGCAACCTTGGATCAGCCTATTACGTCGGAAATACTCAACCAAGTATCACCGGCTATTCAGATCAGGAAGATGTTACGTATTCTTGGGCAGTAACTCGACCAGATGGAGGGATTGATGAATTCAGTGGACAAACCATTGCCGAATATTATTTTGATGTTGAAGGCGATTACGATTTTCAGCTAACCGTTACTAGCAATATTAATCCCGAAGTACACAGCCATGAAGTGCGTTCAGTTGGAGTATATGCAACTAGTTCTTCTAGTGTAACTCCTACTCTTTCGGTCGCTTTTCCTTACTCTGGCTATGTTGGAGAAGATATTACCATATCCGTCATTGCTCCCGATCATGACACTCTAAATTACCTAATTAATTGGGGGGACGGAACCGGCTACACTGAAATGTTAAGTTATGGTACAACCGATTTTATTCATTTTTATGCTACCCAAGCCAAATATACCGTCACCGTCATGGCAGAAGATCAAACCGATTCTACCAATTACACCACCATGAGCCAGGAAATAACCATTAGCGATACCACATCCAGCGATCCAGTTGCTCCCCAAATAGTAATAGAAACAACCCACAATCCAGTTTCTGGAGATGGCTCCGGTTATAACCTGGAATTTAACGCTACCGGCAGTTACTCATTAATCGGCAACGAGATTGTTGATTATGAATTAATTTACGACGGGGTTGAAACCGAATCAAGCAGCGATGGTTACTTTTGGCACACCTATGACAATCCGGGTCCGGGTAACAATGCTTACTATACAGCTTATTTAACCGTTACCGATGAAGAAGGCAATGCCAGCGGAGCTGCTATTTCCGTATCGGTTTGGGGAGATTAAAAGGAGAAAAAATATGAGAATACCGTCGTTGTTAATTTTACCAGCCCTCTTCATGGCTTGTCATACTAAAGTTGGCCCAAAAGTAGAAGACAAATTAGAAGACAGCGGTATTCCTACGATTCCTGTTAACCCGGAAGATTCTGCCGATACCGGGCATACCTGGGATACCGGCCCACAAGGAACGGTAGTTTTCCCGGATGATAATTGGTCTTCCATTGGAACCATCGACGGCGCCAATGATTTTTTTGATACTTCCATGATCGAAGTTAGGGCGAGCTTTACCGGAGTTAATGTTGAAGATTACAACTTATATATCACCATTGGAACCAACTCAACTTTAATCGATGGCATGCCTGCCGATGGTTGTTTTCCGGGCATGATAAACACAACCATTTCAGACACTGCGGCAGAAGATCCCTTTTGCGAAGAAACCGGCTATGAAAACTTTTTGGTCTGTCCTAGTTATGATGCCAATCGTTTAACCATGTACTTAGGGGAATACAGCCTTGTCCGTTACGATTCTCAAGGCGAAGCAGTTGAAACCCAAAGCGAAATATTTATTGCTGATACAGAAATTTTATACACTGATCCAACCTCCATCCAAGATTATGTTTTAGGAGTGTTATGTGATGGAACCCCTTCACCAAATAGAATCGATATTCCTACTACCTGGAACTCGGAAGGCGATTTAAATATTGGACTAACCTTGCGTTTTTATGTTGAAACCCGGGAACACAGCCCAACCTCAATTTACCAAACCATGTTGGGAATAAAGGTAAAGGGAGACTTACAATGAAAATAAACCAACCCAATAAGTTTCTGTTTGGATTGCTAACAATTGTATTTTCATTAATCTGTTTCTACGGGACATCCTTGGCCGTTTCTACCGTTATTCCTGCCAAAAGCATTATTTCACCTCTCGATGGCAGTCTTTACGCAGTCGACAATTCAAGATCGGTCATTAATGTATACACTTATGCCAGCAGTTCTTGGACTAAAAGCACAGAACTGGCTTTAGCTTCTGGAGCAAAATGCTATGGCCTAGCCACTTCTCCCAGCGGAGACAAACTATATGTTAGCGTTAGCAACGGATCATCTTCAGAAATCAGAATTTATGCCCTGCCCCTAGTTGACTCTACAACTTACACTACCATGTCAGGTGCCAGTTGGAGCAGTTCTTCTTCACCGGCCGGGATGGCCATTGGTGGAGATCGTCTTTTTTTGGTTGACCAAGCATCCGGTCGATTTAGAATTTATAATACTGTAACCAATACATATATTAAGCAAATTTCCAGCGGGGGCATCAGCGGGCTTAGCAACTTGTATGATATCGCGGTAACTTGCACTAGTGGTACTACTTACAAAATCTATATTTCACATAAGGCCTCAACTGGCAGTGTCTTTATTTACAATTATGACATATCTACCGATAGCCTTTCCTCTGAAGAACTACCCATCTCAACCAGTTTATCTTATCCAACTTTCTTGAAAATTTACGATAGCAAATTATACGTCTCGGTTAATGGAACTGACAATGTAAGTGTTAGGTCTTATAATGTTTCTGACAATACCCCTGCCGGAGAGATTTCAAATCCTACCAGCATCCCCGGCTCTTACGGTTGGACCGCTTTTGACACTGTTAGTTCTGGTTATTTGCTATTTAAAAAATCAGCCAACAGCAGCGAAACCACCAACCGCCTTTGCAAGATGACCATTGCCGACATTGCCAGCGGATCGACGGCCTATATTTCGGCAATCAGTGTTATTAAATCCGATTCGGTGGTAATTGCTAACGACAAAATGGCAATCGCCTTAACCGATAGTGACACTGGCAGCATAGAGGTATTGGATAACAGCCGCGGACTTTACTTTAGCATTAGCTCTACTCCTTCCTCACCCGAAAGTTTATCTCAATATGCCATGGATGGCACAACCTTGCTATCTGCATTAGTTCCCGCAAATTACGTTAATTATAATTACGCCCGAACATATGCCGCCTATGACAGCACCTACAGCACTTTTACCAGTCGGATAAAATTAAAATTTAGCGCCACCGATCCGAGTGGCAGCACCATTTCCAAAGTAAAGGTATATTATAAACAGCCCACCAGTACAACTTGGAGCACTTCAACCTATAATACTGGATCGTTCACCTTGGATGGCTCAAATATCAGTTTAAACTTTCCTCAAGCCGGCGGACTGCCGCGAGAAGGAGCTTGGGAATGGGGAGCTAGCGTCTTTAACGGCACCTATTGGTCCGATATTACTTACTATAATGGTACAACTAACGAAGCTGATTTTTATTTGGATACTACCATACCCCGACCCACCTTCAACTCTCCCACCAATCTTGCCACCAATGTTTCTACCAAACAGCAAATTGTAATTTCTTTTGATGAAGTTATGGATACCGCCAGCACCAACTTTAGTTTACTTTGTGTTGATGGGTCTGGGCTAGCTTACGAAGGATTTTCAACCCCGGTTTGGAATGCGGACGCTAACGAAGTAACTATTACCCATAATACCGATGCCGCTTTTGCCGTTGCAACAACCTATCAATTATCAATTAATGCGGTTGACTTGGCTGGCAACAACGTAACTTCTTGGGACAGCTATTACCTTGGAGCTCGCCCTGATTTGCGGACAATTAGTTTTACCACCCGCGCCACTAACGGAGCTCCGGGAGCCTTTAATTTGATCAGCCCGATCAATGGACAATTAACCAATACAACACCATCTTTTAGTTGGGATAGCAGCGTTGATCCCAACGGCGATACAGTAACATACTCTATCAATATTATTGATGAGGCCGGGACAAGCGTTTATTCAAGCTCTACTCCCTCCCTCGCCATATCTTTAACTAGCCCGCTCACAGTTGGAAAATATTCCTGGACTGTTTCTGCTTCCGATGTTGAAGGTGCCATAACCACCGCCACTAATGCTCCCGCTTCCTTTGAAGTGGTAGCTGATACGGTAGGGGACCCAACCATAGTCACAGCTATTCCTACCGATGGAAGCATTGATGTGCCGACCAGCCAAATTATTACTCTAACCTTTAGTGAACCGATGGATTCTGCTAGTTTAACTTCTACTCCTTCAATTGTCTGGGGATCCGCTACCTGGGATACCAGCCGAACGATCGCTACCTTTATCCATGAAGCTTTTGCCCTTTCAACTCTTTATGCAATTACTATTACTGGGCAGGATTTATACGGTAGCACAGTTAGTATTACTGACAGTTCTGCCGCTTTGGGGAGCAATGGAACCTTAGACCTTACTAGCTCGGCAACCGCCGGCGAAGCAATTATTTCAGGAGTATCAATTGTGAGAGCTGGAGATACTGTTGGATCAGACGTAACTGTTTCTTGGACTACTAATCCAGCTGGTTCCGCCGTTAATGTTTTTACGAAAACCGGAAACTTTTCGACGGTCGAAAGCGAGTGGACTTTGGAATCCACTGGGACTAGCATTACTAGTGTAAGTTTCCCAGATTATTCGCAAGTTGGAAATGGCATTCATAAGTTTTATAAAATCGTGCCGTCAACGAGGACTGCTCTAGTCGCTTCGGATCTTACTTCAGAAGTGGTTGGGAAGTTTGATTTATCGGTTGGCGATTATACTGCCGAACCGGACAAATTTTTCATTTCTCTTCCTATTGAGCTTTCAAGCACAACTTTAGCCAGTGCTCTTGGATCACAGCCATCTGAAGGCGATAGTCTTTTAATTTTTGATATTAATAAAACTATAACGGATGGATCAATTTATAGCTCCGGCAGTTGGTCTGCCTTCCCAGGAGCAACCCAAATAACCGATACCCGCCTGGGTTACGCTTATGGCTATATGACCACTACTTCAAAATATATTAGCATCGTTGGCAATGTTTATTCTTCTACTAACAACCGAACAATAACTGGCGCTGGTGGCAGCGGCCTTTTTGTCTGCGATTGGGTTGGCAACGCTTACCCATTGTCCATCGGTATTGCCAGCGCGGGTTTGGATTCGTCTACCGCCGGCACAAAGATAGAAGATGCAGGAACCATTTACTCCTTTAATGCTAATGGAGACATGTTAGATCTCGCGGTTCACACCAGCAGTGGTTGGGTAAGTAGCGATTATACAACCCCTTCCACTATGGAAATTCAGCCAGGTAAAGGGTATATGTTTACCGAACCAGGCAGTTCATTTACTTGGACTCAACCGAAGGCATATTAAGAGGAAAAAGATAATGAGAAAAAATAATTTAAACAAATTGGGGGGAATAATTCTAGGCGCACTTTTACTAGTGGCATCATCCAGCGCAGCCTCCGCGTTGGCAGTAGGGGTTTCCTGCAGCAGCTCCAACACCCCAGCCAATTCTATCTACGATGACAGCGTCGGCGAAACACGCCTTGCCGCCCCCTCTTATGTCCAAATGATCCAATCAAGCGACACAACGGCTGGCGATCCTGATTCTAGCGGACTGCCTTCTGGCGACACGGTAGTTGCAACCGGCGAGTTAAGTTCTGCCGGTCAATTTTCGGCCGCCTGTAATATTTCAACCAGTAATTATGTTTATATAAGAATATGGAAATCCTGGACGGGCTCTGGAACTCCAACCGGTTACTACGGCACTTCAACTCCGGCCAACGTTGGGATAGGTTTTGCCTATTCTTATAAACCTGCCAGCTTTGCTACAATTACTGAATATGGCACCACTCCCCAAACCATTACTTTAATCACTCCCGACGGTGGAGAGTATATTAAAGGTGGTAGCAGCTACAATATAACTTGGTCGTCTACCGGAACAATCCCCTTAATCAAAATTCAGTATTCATCTAATGGCGGTGGTTCATATAGCACCATCATTGCCACCACCGAAAATGACGGTACCTATAGTTGGTCCGTACCTGCCACCAATAAAACTTCTTGTTATGTCAGGGTCTTTGATGCTGCTGACGGAACTCCCATTGATACCAGCGAAGCCAGTTTTATGATTGACAGCACCGGACCACAAATTTCATCTACCTCCCCCAGTAACAGTTCTACCGACCAGGCTGTTTCTCCAACCATTAGCACCATTTTTAGTTCGGATTCTAGCGGGATAGATTCTTCTTCCCTGACTGCCACCAATCTTAAAGTTAGCGGTAGCAGCAGCGGCAGCCATACAACTGCACCAACCTACACCTCTTCAACGCGCACGGTTACTTTTAATCAATCAGGCACTTTTACCCGCGGAGAAACCGTCACTTGCACCATTGAAGGCGGAACCAGTGGCGTAAAAGATAATGCTGGAAATACAATGACGGCTAGTTATACTTGGTCCTTCACGGTTATCGAAGCTCCAACTATCAGTAGCATTACTTGGAATACAGATTCTACCGAAAATATTTTTAACCAAAATCATATTTATGGGACCATCACCATCAGCGGTTCACATTTTGGCGATGATCCTGGCGATGGTAGCCGTGACACAACCTCGAACCGGGTAAAAATTGGCGGCATCTTGGTACCTGACATCATTAATACCGGCGGTGATGATGATGGCGTTCAAGTTTATTACTGGGACAACGGCTCCATTGTTTGCGGTATTCCGAGTAATGAAGCTGAAACAACCTTTACTACCGCCGGCATCCAAACAGTGGAGGTCACTTCGGCTGGATATGTAAGCGCACAAACCAGCGCATCCACCATTGAAATTAAACCCATGGTATACGGGGTAACGCCTTCCTCAGGTGATATTGGTAACACCATTACAATTGAAGGAACCGCTTTTGGCACTAGTACCAGCGCGGTATCGGTTTCATTTAATGGAGCCAGCACAGTTCCCGTTTCAGTAAATAATACATCTTTGACTGTCACTGTCCCTCCCGCCGCAACTACCGGACAACTAACAGTTATTGTTAACGGTGAAACCTCTAATCTCACATATTCTAACGGCACACAGGTAAAATTTACCGTTACTTCTGAAGCAGTAGTTGACACTACTCCGGTTATTTCTAGCATTGAGTGGAAAACCGACACTGCTACTAATATTTTGAACAAAAATTATGTCTTCGGAACAATTCAGATCAATGGTTCCAACTTTGGTTCCGATCCAGGCGATGGGGCCCGATCTTCTACCAAAAATAACGTTAAAATTGGTGGAATAGTAGTTCCTGATACTACGAGTTCCAGTGGTATCCAGGTATATTCTTGGGATAGCACAACAATAGTCTGCGGAATTCCCCTTAGTAATGAAGCTGGCACTGCTTTTGTAGTTGCTGGAAATAATACGGTTGAAGTAACCGTCGACAGCATTCCAAATGTTATAACAAGTGCCACCACCATTGAAATTAAGCCCCGTATTTACGGCGTTTCACCTTGGTCAGGAACTATAGGGTCAACTGTCACGATTGAAGGAACAGCTTATGGAACAAGCACCAGCAATATTTCTGTCTCTTTTAATGGGGCTATTACTAATCCGGCGGCAGTGAGCAACACTTCCTTAAGAGTTATTGTGCCACCTTCCGCTACCACCGGACAATTATCAATGATTCTTAATGGGAAGACTTCCAACTTAAATTATGATTCCGGCAGCCAAATCTTGTTTACCGTTACTGGTGAAGCATCTACTGGAGAAGTTGATACTCCCCCTAGCGGAGAAGTCTCTGCCCCTATAATTAGCAGCATTTCTCCGATCTCCGCCTATATTGGCCAAACACTGACCCTTTCTGGCTCCAATTTTGGCAGCTCAGAAACCATCACCATCGGCGGAGTTGCAGCCGTGATCACTAATTGCACCGCTAATACTCTAACTTGTTCTATTCCAACCGGAGTTTCAGCCGGCAGCAACAGTGTGGTTGTAACCAACAGCAATGGAACCGCAAGCTCAACTATAACTGTATCTAGCGGAACAATTTATCTTGATGACTTTGAAGGTGGTTCGGTTGGCAATTTCACCCCCGAAGCTTCCGGCTACTATACCTTTGGCAACGGAATTACACCAGATAACAGCACTATTAGCACACAAGGCCCAACAACTGAAGCTGCCTACGCCGATGCTCGTGGAATGAAAGTAAAATACTCCTTCGCCAATGTCTCTACCTCAGACTGGGGCGGCG
>JBAZZP010000011.1:0-26886 GCA_041658745.1 Candidatus Margulisiibacteriota bacterium
ATTGTGGCTTTTAATCCGGTTGTATTAGAGTACTTTGGAACACATTATCAAAAATATATTTTGACTAAGTCTTCTGGGCTCCCTGTAGACCATCTACCTGAATTGTCCAAATGTGTTTTTTGGTGTGTTTTTTGGCATACCAATAAACCAATGAAATCTTTCCAATATTTACCCGAAAAACAATATATGTTTATTCTGGGCGGGAAGGCCGCATATACCAAGGCTTATGTCATCTTTGATCCCAGCCATCAGTCCCCTGGGGCCTCAACTGCAAAAGATTTAATTTGCAGAAACCCAAAAATTACCGTCAGAGCAATGCGCCCGACGCCAAAACATTATCCTTTTTCCCTTGATGCAACTCTGAGAGATTTGCCTGGATTAACTACCACTCAAAGCCTACAACAAAACATTTTTCTCTTTCTAACCGGCAGAGAAATGCTTTTTCTTTCAATGCCCAAAGTTGCCGAAGATTCGTCCCTTTTCTTCCCTTCCCTTCTCCCAGGCAAAAGGATCTTTGACGCGGCCGAAGCAAGAACCAGGATAAGCTTCGTCAAATGGATCGGCTGCGATGGACGAGACACATTAATTGCCAATTCAGAGTTAACCATTTACCAGGTTATTCAATTGCTGGCTTTAACTCGTGGCATACAACCTGCACAACTTAGCGTAAAGTTTTCTATCGATGAAATCATCGGAAAGTTAGTTTATTGGAAAGATTCTACAGTTACCCTTGAGCTGCCATTATGCAACAACAAACCTTTTGTGCCGGTTCCATTTCGAAGTGAAGCATTTAAGCTGCTAAAATTTGATTCAGATGTGCATCTTCCCACTTGCCTTTTTGTTTTATCTCCTGCTTTGCAGGTTTAGCCTGACTGATGCAGAACTAAGAGGAAATTATCCAAAATGTTATCTGGATTGATCAATAGTCAAAAACAATAGTTCTAATCTACTTTTGGAGAAAGTTTAATCGGCAGGATAAAGACCGGAATTCCCTCTTCATAAAGACGCCGTTGGATAGAGAAAAGAGTATAGTTATGTAAAATTGGCATGAGAGGATTGTTGCGCGGAAAAATAATCTGCCCACCGAAAAAGGTCACATTGGGATGTTTTTTTAATATTTCTACCGCTGCCAGCGAAGCTTCTTCTACTGTATCGGTCCCCAAAAGAGTTACCCCTTCGGCATGATAACCGAAACGGGAAAGAAATTGGACATAGCGGTTTAACTGGTTTTCTACTTTTTGTTTTACTTGCTCCATTTCTTCCTGTCCCCTAAAAGCTCCGGCATCAATTAAGCCCAATTGGACAAAAACATAATTTTTGTAGCTATTGCCAAAGGAGCGAAAAATAGCTGCCAGCGCTTTTAACCCTACCCCGGTATAATTTTTTACAAAAATTACCGCCGTACGATCCGAAGGGTCAAAGCGCAGGGCTTGTTCTGAGGGTGCATGAGGAATCCCAAGCATGTCGGGATTGCTTTCTGCCTGCTCAACTAATAAATCGGTAGAACGGGCAAGCTGGCGTATCTGCATATAATTATGGCGAATAACCAACATGAAGGCAATCAAAGATCCAGTAATGAAAAGGGTGATCCAGCCCCCATCGTTAAACTTTAAAACGGTAACCGAAACAAGGATAAAAGAAGTCATAATTAGACCAATTCCATTAACAAATAATTTCCCTTTCCATTTCCGCTCTTCTTTCCTGACCTGCCACCAATGCTTCACCATCCCGGCTTGGGCAAGACAAAAAGTAATAAATACATTGATACTGTATAAAACAACTAGGTAGCCAACATTCCCCCGAGTAGCAACCATTAAAACAATGGCACCGATCCCCATGATCAAGATACCATTCATGGTAACTAACCGGTCAGACAAAAGGGCAAAACGCTTGGGAACCCAACGGTCAGCCGCCATATTTGCCAAAATGCGCGGACCGCCGATAAAACCGGTTTGCGACGCCACAAATAAAATTGCCGCCTCGGAAACCAGCGTAATCATAACCAATAAATATCCCCACATCCCCCAACCACCAGCCACCCGGTTAAAAAGTACCGCATTAAGTGTCTGCCCCTCCATTGGCTGAACGCGAAATAAAGTGTAAGCAAACATCAGCCCCATAACTACCAAAGCTAATGAAACCACCATATATTTCATGGTGGTTTTGGCCGTTTTTACCCGTGGTTCTCGCAAGAGAGGCAATCCGTTGCTCACCGCCTCAATCCCAGTATAAGTTCCGGCTCCCATACTGTATGCACGCAGGAGAAGCACTACAACCCCCAGCAGCCCAAGCTCACTTACCGAGGAATGGATATCCTGAGCAGTAGCATTAATCACCGCCGAAAATCCCAGCAAGTGCGTTGCTAATGCATAAATAATGATAACCGCATGGGTAATGACAAAAGTCATAAAAATCGGCATTAAAACAGTAATTGATTCTTTAACCCCGCGCAGGTTAAGAACAATTAGGACGACCAAAACCAAGACCGCTAGCCAAATTTTATAGGGCAGAAAGGTGATCGGCAGCAAACTAAAGAGGGCATCAGCCCCGCTGGCAACCGACAAGGTAATAGTCAGCATATAATCGATAAGTAAAGCAGCCCCGGAAATCATGCCCAGAGTTGGAGAAAGCAAATGTCCAGCCACATAATATCCCCCACCACCATTAGGAAAAAGCTCAATTAGCTGGGAATAACTTTCAGCAATCACAAAAATTGTAACCGCCGTTGCAAGAGCAACAATTAGCCCTAGATAAAAATGGTTTCCCAAAGTAATAAAGGCCTCAGAAGGGCCGTAGCAAGATGAGGACAGCCCATCTGCTCCCAATCCTACCCAAGCAAAGAAAGCAATCAGCGAGATATTGTGAAAAACCGAGCGGTCAAACGGATTTATAGCTCTGCCGATAATAAAGTTCTTTACCCAACCCAATAAACCAGTTTTTTTATTTTCTGTTTCTGCAGACATAGTTAATGCTTAAAATAACGCTTTGATCAATCCCAGCGCTCCCTGCTTCCAAGGTACCCGATGAGAAACGCCGCTTTGATCCTTGAATTTATCCATATTTGTTATATACCATTTGTAATTTCTAATCAAGGCATCTTTGTTGGAATATTTTGGATTAAAGCCTAAGATCCGCACCGCTTTATCGATGGAAACAAAAGAATCTTTGGAAGCAGTTTCATAGACCCATTTATACAAAGGAGAAAGATGAAAGAATTCCAAAAGCCGTAAACCCCAAATTACCGGCCAGGCGGGAAAAGGGATAATCTTTTTGTGAAAACCGGCATAATCAAGCACCGCTTGATAATCCTCTTTCATGGTAGTAAATTCCCGGGCTCCGATATTAAAAACATCATTGACAATATTTTTATCCAGCGTTATACAAAGATAAATTGACTCGCTCAGATCTTCTACATCCAGAAATTGATAGCGGTTATTGCCGCTGCCGATCATGGGGAAATTTTTGCCATCTTTCGCCCAATCATAAAAAAGAGCAAAGACCCCCAACCTTTCCGGTCCGATAAAAGATTTTGGCCGAATAATGGGAACGCACATCCCTTTTTGCCGGTATTCTAAGCAGACTGCCTCAGCCAAGATCTTTGCTTCCCCGTATGGCCCTACTCCATCTAGTTTGTCATTTTCCAAAAGTGGGTGGTGGTCTGGTATCCCATATACTGCGGTAGATGAAACATGGATGAACCGCTCAACCTTATTTTTGTAAGCCTCCTCAAGCAAAAAACGAGTTCCATCAATATCCGTAGAAAAAATCTCTTCTTTTTTATAAAGCGGGAGTGCGGCAGCTGTATGAATAACTACCTGTACCCCTTTCATCGCTTCCGCCACTTTAACTCTATCTCTGATGTCACCAACAATGGCTTGTATTTTATTTTTTTCGGGATAATCAAATTCAGCCATATCCAGCGAAACCAATTCATAGTTACCTTTAGCCAATAAGTGCCTAATAACATTAATCCCTAAGAAGCCCGCTCCTCCCGTAACCAATATCTTCATCTGTTTACTCCTCCCATGTAACTATTTTCTTTTTCGCTTCTCAATCTGTTTTTCCAAAATGGGGTTAAAATCACCGAATGCTCGGTAAATTTGCAGATAATCTTTCTCTATCTTTACAGCAGCTGCATAAATGGCTTCTTTTTCGCCCGCAGAGATTGCATCTTTTAAAATTGGCAAATCTTGTTTTAACTTTTTCATTTTCTTCTTGATGGCAAGAACCTTGGCTGACTCAAATTGAAAAACCACCAAAGCTTTGTCGTCCGCCAAAATGCTCGCCCAGGTATTACTAGCTACATCATATTGTTGTTTTACTAAGGCTAACTCTCTTTCGCTCATTTTCTTCTGACGACACTTCTTTTTTATCAAAGCTATTCCATCATTAAAATCGAGCATGTCATCTAATACATATTGCATCCCATGCCGGTGGCGAATTTCCCTAAAAATATTTCTTATGGGCAGTAATTTCGCATTCGCCTCTGGCCAATTTCCGGTATTAATAAGCGCTTCGGCCGAACCTATATCTGCCCCAGCCGCTTTGAGGTCGTCTTTCCACATTTTATCCACAATATTTAGACCGTATTTCATTTCTAAAGGGTAATAATTACTGTAAAATTCATTCCATTTGTCTTGCAGTTTCTCTATGGCTATTTTTGAATCAATATTTTTACCCATTCCAGTTAAAATTACAGCTGGAATATAGGCCTTATCTAAATCGGCCATGGAGTTTAATAAGTTTTGCTGGACTGGGGCTGAAGAACAGGCCGACAAACAAAGCAGCACGCTCAAGAAAAACAATATAATTCGCATTCTGCAAAAATATTACCATGGAGACCTCACATTTTGCAACGAAACCAGCCCATTTAATTTTGACAAAGATAGGAAAACAGAATACAATCACCTGCGGGTATGTCACTAGCAAAAAGAGCCTGCTTTTTCTTCGTTTTATTATGGATAGCCTGTTGCCAAAACATAGCTGCCGGAGTAACCACTATTGCCAATGATCCCACCCAAATGAGTGTCGGCGCTCGGGTTCTAGGCATGGGTCGGGCATTTACCGCCATTGCCGATGACACTTCGGCCATTTTTATAAATCCTTCTGGTTTAGGTAAAATTGATAATTTGCAACTCTCTTCTATGTCCAGTAAATATTTAAGCGAATATGACTACGTCCAAGCCTCGGCTTTATATCCTACCCCCTATGGCACCTTCGGGATTGGCTACGGCGGAAGTTCCCTTAATTATGTTTCACCTTCTTCAGAAATTATTTCTGTCGGCGGGGAAGACAGGGTTTCCGCTACCGGTGAGGTGAGAGGAACGTATGCTGACACCGCCGTAGTTTTAGCTTATGGCAATCGCGTAAAACTTCCAAGGATTGAGAACCTCTATCTAGGGGCATCTCTAAAATTAATTTCTCAAGGGTTATCCGTCATTGGACAAAGCTCGGGGACAGCTACAGGAGCCTCTCTTAGTTTTGGAGCCCTTCTCCCGATCCGCAAAGATTTTTCCGTCGGCCTTAGCCTGCAAAACGCTTTATTAAACCAGGTTACCTGGAGTACAAATTCCGGAGAAACATTACCCAATATTTTAAAGGTGGGATTAGCCTACAACTTACTTGGTAAAAATGGATCAATCCAAAACAAACAAGAAATACAATTGGCCCTCGATTACGATTTGGGCCTTAATGATCAAAACAGCAACGCGCTTCATCTTGGACTAGAATGGTCTCCTCTTTCTGCCGTTGCCATAAGGACCGGCTTAGATAACGGGGATCTTTGTGCCGGCATAGGAATCATGTTCGATGGCTTTAAATTTGATTTTGCATATCATACCTTTAACAATGTCACGCAAAATTGTACCAATTATTTTTCGCTTTCCTTTGCCCTCGGTAAAAAGAAAGTCTTAAATTATCTGGCGATTGTTTCCCCTGAAAACCAATCAATAATCAACCAACCCAATTTCACCATGACGGGAAGGATATTAGATCCAGCTGTAGCAAAGGTAATGGTAGCTGGGAAAGAAACCAGTATTGGCAAAGATAAAAGCTTTACTGCCAAGCTTGGTCTGCAAATTGGCAAAAATTCTATCTCGCTTGAAGCTTTTGACCAAAATGGCAAATCCCTGCAACAATTAAAACTAAAAATTTTACGTTTAGTAAGTTTTAATGATGTAACTAGGGATTATTGGGCTAAGTTGCCAATCGAACAATTGGCCACATTAGGAACCATTAATGGCTATACCAAAGAACTCTATAAACCCAACAGCCCAATAAGAAGAGCCGAAATAACTGCCCTCTTTGTAAAAGCCAAAGGCTTTGATGCGGCCCGTATCACCAAGCCTCCCTTTGAAGATATTCCACTCCAATTCTGGGCCGTTCAATATATCGCCGCAGCCGTGCGGGATAAGAACAATCCCATCTTAACTGGATACCCCGATAAAACCTTTAAGCCCAATAAAGAAATTACCCGAGCAGAAGGGGCCTCCTTGCTTTGTCGCTTTGCTAACCTTGCAAAAAAACCAGTAAGCGAACCACCCTTTCCAGATATCTCACTTAAAAATTGGGCAGCAACCTCAATTTCTGCCGCTAAAGATGCTGGTTATTTCGATTATCTAGCAGGTTTCTTTGATCCAAACAAGAAGTTAACTCGTGGGGAGACTGCTTACGTTTTATCTAAGACTGAATATGTTGCCCCGCAGATAAAAATATTGATGGATTTCTCGATCGGCTACTAAATTATTACCGGAAAGATAATTTTTATAGCTTCCACATTTTCCAACGCTGTTTTGGCCCACTCAGGGAGTGGCCGATTTTTATCCAAAGCTAATATTGGCATTGTTTGCCAGCCAGCTTTGTCTTTTAATTTAACTTCAACTAAAAAGCGCTCAGCCATTTTTTTGGCCCAAGCCGTATCATCTTCAGTAATTTGTACATTAGCTGGTTTTAAAAAATAGCGAAAAAAGGGAGCAATCCCCTCTAGTGAATAATCGCTAACTTGCGTGGGACCGATAATCATCCATTGGGTTTGATTTAATACATATCCCATTTCATTACCATGCCTGGAAGGGATAATTTGAAACCCACCAATTTTTCCCGGTGGAGACACCGAAATATCAATTACCCCTGGGTGATTTGCGCGGATTCGCCCCGGATTAGCAAACTCTGAACCTTCAAAACGCCCAATACCGGAAACCGGTCGCAATACTTCACCGACTATTTTTTGTTCTCCCGAAAAATATTGCACAAATATTTTCCCTCCGAAACGGTTTTCAAATACCATTTCTTTGGGAGCATCCGCTGGTCGATCAACAATTATAAATAATTTATCATTTACAAGCGGGACATATCCTTGAGGTAAAATCTTAACAGCTTCCCCGGTCCGAGAGAGCATAATTATGTTACCAACATAAGGCGCCCATTCGCCACCGAAAAGACCCTCTCCCGCCATAATGTTAGTATAAATCGAAGAATTTGGGCTAAGGTAAGATTTGTAATTGATAGGGGTAGTTACAAAGTTTTTGGGCAAAAGAGAAAAAAGTGCGCGACTCTTTTCTTTGGGGCCCACTTTTAGATGGATCGCATTAACGGCCGTAGCAGCCACCTTGCCTTCCCCTATCCAGAGTGACGCAGCAAAACCATTGTTATTTATTTTATTGGTGGGTTGAAGTACCCTGCCAATCGCCAGCCAATTTACTCCTTCATCATCACTTACTTCAATCGTGCCATCAACCTTATTCTCAATTTTTATCCGGTAAGCTTCAATGAAGTTAGGATTGTTTTCGTATTTTACCGCTGGAGAAACGCCTCTTGTCGGAGCCACGGCAAAAACCACGCCAGCAAAAAAAAGAAGAAGAATTGCCAGCGCTATTTTTCGCATTCTAATCCATTAGGTAGGCAGTAAGAGTACGGACCATCACTCCGGTTGCACCAGCGGACAGATAGGTGCGCTCTTTATCTAACATGGCTGTACCAGCAATATCAATGTGTGCCCATGGAGTATCTTCGGCAAAAAGCTGGAGAAATAATCCTCCAATCGAAGGACTGGCTTTTCCCATTTCCGTACAGTTTTTGGTATCTGCAATATCACTTTTCGAATAGTCTTTATATTCTTCAAGTAGTGGTAATTGCCAAAGTTTTTCGCCGCTGATTTTTCCGGCAGCAATTAATGAATCGATCAGTTCTTGGTTATTCCCCATGATCCCGGAAGCAGCATCCCCCAAGGCATAAACACAAGCCCCGGTTAGAGTGGCTATATCAATGACTTTCTTAACTCCCAATTTTTTGGCATAAGTAATTCCATCCGCCATCACCATCCGTCCTTCCGCATCGGTTGACAGAATTTCGATGGTTTTTCCTGAAAGTGATCCAACTACATCTCCCGGTTTTTGGGCATTGCCATCCGGCATATTTTCGGTGCAAGGCAAAATTCCTACCACATTTTTACGTGCCTTTAACTTGGCAATCGCCCGCATGGTTTCAAGCACGGCAGCCGCCCCAGCCATATCATCGCGCATGCGCCACATGGCGTTGGCCGGTTTTAGCGAAATACCGCCAGCATCAAAGGTAACCCCTTTGCCAACCAGCGCAATCTCGGGTTTTCCTTTTCCATATTTCATCACGATAAATTTGGCAGGCTCTTTTGACCCTTTTGATACCGAATAAAAAGCCTCCATCCCCATTTTTTTGACTTGGTGCAAACTAAACACCTTGACCGAAACCCCAGCCACCTCTCGCGCTTTTTGGGCAAGAAAAGAAGGAGTAACTTTATTGGACGGAGCATTGGTGAGGTCGCGAGCATTATTAACTGAGGTGGCAATTATCTCCCCATTTTTAACTCCGAGTCCAATTGCTCCAATCTTACTTTTTGTTTGTTCAACAATAACCAATTCTTCAACTTTAAAAAAAGTTTCATCTTTTATAGTGGCATAACCTTCATAGCGATATGAACCAATTAAGGTCCCTTCAACCAAGGCTTGCGCTGCATCTGGCAGGGTTAATCCCCCGGCGCCCGCCCCATGGACGATAGTAGCTACTTTTTTAGCTTTAATTCTTTTAGCTTCTGTAATAGCAGCCGCCGCAACTATCCGGCAACGATCAATGGTAAATTCAGCACTTTTTCCCAGACCAACCACCAGCACTTGTTTGGCAGGTAGTCTTCCTTGGGTATGGATAATATTGACTTCGCCTAGCTTTCCAGTAATCTCGCCGCTTTTAATTAGCTCGGAAACGGCTCCTTTTAGAGCTTTATCAATCGCCCCAGTCGCCCCACCCGGAGCCTTGACGTTTTCAAACTCATTAACGACTAAAAGATCGCACTTTGCTTTGAGGATTGATTGACAGGTAACACTAATTTTCATACTTTATTCCTTCTCCAAAGAAGATTTTTATTTCGCGCTCAGCCGCCTCAGGGCTATCCGAACCATGGACCAAATTTTTCATTGAGTTTTCGGAAGTAAAAATATTTTGTTCCTTTAGATCTCCTCTAATTGTGCCGGGTACAGCTTGTCTTGGATCGGTTGCCCCCATTAATCCCCTTACTTTTTTGATAGCATCTTCACCTTCTAGTACGCTGCACATGACAGGGCCAGAAGTAATAAATTTGATTAGCCCTTCATAAAATGGTTTTCCCAGATGAGGAGAATACAGATCAGCAGCAAGATCCAGGGTCATAAACACGACTTCGCGTCTAACAATTTTTAAGCCAGCATTTTCTATCCGGGAAAAAATTTCGTTTTCTAAATTACGAGCCAGGCCATCAGGCTTCACCATGAAGAAGGTTTTTTCGAGCACGTTTGATTGCCTCCTTTACTTTAATTGGGGACGTTCCTCCCGGGATATTTTTGTTTTCCACTGAGCTTTTGGCTGACAAAATACGGGTAACATCGTAAGTAAACGCCGGTGAAAATTGCTTTAACTGGGCAAGCGACAAATATTCAATCTGCATATTGGATTCTTCGCAATAGGCTACAATTTCACCCACAATGCGATGGGCATCACGGAAGGGGACATTGCGTCGCACCAGATAAAAAGCCAAATCGGTGGCGGTCAAAAATCCTTTGGTAGCCGCTTTCTCCATAGCTTCGGAATTTATTTTGGTAGATCCGATCATTTCCGTAAAAATAGCAACACAACTGCGCACAGTTTTTACCGCATCAAAAACAGATTCCTTATCTTCCTGCATATCGCGATTATAAGCCAGCGGCAAGGATTTCATCGTTGCTAATAATCCCATAAGATGCCCATATACTCGGCCAGTTTTTCCCCGAACCAGTTCAGCAATATCCGGATTTTTCTTTTGGGGCATAATGGAAGAACCGGTCGTATAGCGGTCGGACAATTCGATAAAGCTAAATTCGTAAGTTGACCAAATAATTAATTCTTCACAGAAACGCGAAAGATGCATCATAACCAGCGAACAGGCATACAGAAAAGAAAGCGCAAAATCGCGGTCGGAGACCGCATCCATGCTGTTGCGAGAGATTTTGGAAAAACCTAGTTCCTTGGCCAAAGCATCGCGATCAATCTCGAAACTGGTGCCAGCTAAAGCTCCCGATCCCAAAGGCATTACGTCGGCTTCTTTATGAGCCTGGCGAAACCTTTCTTTGTCCCTATCCAACATTTCAACATAAGCCATCAGATGATGGGAAAGTAAAATCGGCTGGGCCCTTTGCAAATGGGTGTAACCGGGCATGATCACTTTTACATTGGCTTCGGCCATGTCGAGCAATACTTCCTGCAGCTTTTTGATAAATAAAATAATCTCGGTGCATTCAAACTTTAAATACATGCGCAGGTCAGTAGCAACCTGGTCATTACGGGAACGGCCCGAATGTAGTTTTTTACCAGTTTCACCAGTTTTTTCAATTAACAGATTTTCGATATTCATGTGCACATCTTCTAGTTCGGACTTTAACTTAATGTGCCCGCTCCCAACCCCTTTTAAGATCTCTTCCAGCGCCTTGATAATTTTTTTACATTCGACACTATCTAAAACCTGGGCTCGCAGCAAGGCCCTAGCATAAGCAATACTTTGTACAATATCCTGCTTATAAAGTTTTACGTCGTAATGAACAGAGGCCGTAAATTGTTCGGCAGATTTAGCTAGTGGTTCTCGAAACCTTCCCGCCCACGCCTTAGCTAACTTTTTCGGTTTTTTTTGTGTCCGTTGCATTTTTTACCCCTTCCTTAATTTGGCTTGCACCTTAATCGGTAAGCCAAACAAGTTAATGAAACCTTCCGCGTCTTTCTGGTTGTAAACCTCTTCTTTTTCAAACGATGCCAAGGCCGGCTGGTAAAGGGACATCGCGGATTTGCGGCCAACGACAGAACAATTGCCTTTGTAGAGTTTTAAACGGACAACTCCAGAAACATTTTCTTGCGTTTTATTAAAGAAAGCATCTAGAGATTCTTTGAGGGGAGTAAACCATTGTCCATTATAAATCAATTCGGCATAGCGCCCAGCGAGGGCTTGTTTGTAGTGCAAAGTATCTTTGTCGAGAGTAATCGTTTCAATCGCTTGATGGGCAGCATACAGAATGGTTCCGCCAGGAGTTTCATAGACTCCGCGGGATTTAATACCGACTAAGCGGTTTTCAACAAT
Source organism: Candidatus Margulisiibacteriota bacterium (assembly GCA_041658745.1). Classification (GTDB taxonomy): domain Bacteria; phylum Margulisbacteria; class WOR-1; order O2-12-FULL-45-9; family O2-12-FULL-45-9; genus JASEHX01. The sequence goes on from JBAZZP010000011.1 coordinate 11,606, forward strand.
GTCAACCCTCCCAATTCCGTGTCTCCCCCCGCTTTTATTCAGTGTCTTTATCAGTTCAACCGGCGCGAGTTTTTTTCCGTTGACAGAAACTGGCTCTCCCGCCTTAAAAGTTATCTCCACATATTCAGGTTTGTCAGGTGCTTTTTCAGGAGAAACCGACAACAAGAACATGTCTTCTTTGGGTTCAAAATATGGATCCTCTAGTACCCCACCCTCATAACTGATATGCCATAGATTGCGATCTGATGAATAGGGTTTATCTTTGGTAACTGTAACTGGGATACGATGTTGCCGAGCATATTCAATTTCTTCTTCCCGCCCTTTAAGTTCCCATTCTCGCCAAGGAGCAATGATTTTTAGATCAGGCGCTAAGGCTTTGAAAGTTAATTCGAAACGGACTTGGTCATTGCCTTTCCCAGTAGCCCCGTGAGCGACCGCATCGGCATTTTCTTTAAGAGCAATTTCAACCTGGCGTTTGGCAATCAAAGGCCTTGCAATAGAAGTCCCTAGTAAATATTGGTTTTCGTAAATGGCCCCCGCTTTGAGCATGGGGAAGATAAAATCTTTGGCAAATTCCTTAGTTAAATCTTCGATGTAGACTTTGGAAGCCCCGGTTTTTATCGCCCTTTCTTTCAACCCCTTTAGCTCGCTCTCCTGCCCCACATCGGCAGCATAAGCAATCACTTCACAGCCCGGATAATTATCATGCAACCACTTGATCATGATAGAGGTGTCCAAGCCTCCAGAATAGGCCAAAACGATTTTCTTTACTTTTCCCATTACTTTTTGCCTCCCAACAATAGAGCTAACACGGCCTTCTGAACGTGTAGCCGGTTCTCGGCTTGATCAAACACAACTGAGCTTGGACCTTCGATCACGTCCGCGGTAATTTCTTCGCCACGATGAGCTGGCAGACAGTGTAAAATCAAAGCCTCTTTATTGGCTAATTTGACCAGCGATTTGTTGACCTGGTAATCTTTAAAGATTTTCTTGCGAGCTGCCGATTCCTCTTCCTGACCCATTGACGCCCATACGTCAGTATAAATAACATCAGCATTTCTTACAGCTACTCTTGGGTCATTGATCACTTCAATAACGGCTTTGCTTTGTTTGGCATCGGTTTTGGCAAGCCGAATAATTTCGAATTTGGGCTCATAGCCTTTGGGGGTGGCAACCGCCAGATTAATCCCCATCTTGGCACAAATCAGCATCAAACTATGGCAGACATTGTTGCCATCGCCAACGTAGGCAATCTTGATATTTTTGAGCTTTTTATGCTCTTTTATGGTAAAAATATCGGCTAAAGCCTGACAAGGATGAGAGAGATCGGATAAGCCGTTAATCACAGGGACGCTCGCCCACTTAGCAAACTCAACCAGCATTTCGTGCGAGAAGGTCCGCAACATAACCCCGTCAACATAACGGGATAAAGTGCGGGCAACATCGGCAATCGATTCCCGGACACCCAGCTGAACCGCATTGGGGGATAAATGGATGGTAGTACCCCCAAGCTCAAACATGCCCACTTCAAAGGAAACACGGGTGCGAGTGGAGGGTTTTTCAAAAATCATGGCGAGGGACTTGCCATGGAGAAGGTTGGATAAAGGCTTTTTTTTGAGTTTGGCTGCCAGGGTTAAAATCTGCTCAATTTCGGTTGGTTTAAGATCATGAATCGAGATTAGGTCTTTGTGCAGCATACCTTTAAATATTAACATACTGGGGAAGAAAAGTGAAATGGAATACGTGGGGAAGGGAGGGCAAGGGAGGGCAATTAGGACAGAGGGGAATGAGGGCATAGGGAAATGAAGAACAATGAGGAAATAGGAGGATAAAAATAAAAAATATGTTTTTCACTACAATCATCCCTTTGTTCTCTTCCACCCCCGTCACTTTCCCTGCCCTCCCTTGCCCTTCGTTGCCTTCATCCCCCTCCCCCTTCCCCACTTTCCTTGCCCTCCCTTGCCCTCTCCCCCTTTCCCCAAAAGATCCATGCAAGTTTTTAGCCAGTTACTGCGATAATATAAGTGGAAGCAAAAGAATACTATCTTTTTTGGCTAGCCTGTAGTTAAAAAAGATTTGAAGCTCCGTCGATAAACAGGCGGAGTTTTTTAGTTTTAGGAGGAAATAAAGATGGTAAATAATATCGGAACTGGAGGGCATGAGTTCGCTAAGCCCATCCCCGGCCCCTATAAAACGGCTGAGTATGGATATTCAATCTTTATCCTTGATGCTCTTTTTGATTGGCAAGCAAATGGCGTTTCAGTTGCTCCAAAAGTTATAGTAATGGGCAAATATATTGTTGAAATAGGAACCGATGGTACAATTAAAATCTTCGAGAAGAACTCAGACGGAACAAAGGGGCTAGAAAGCGACAAGAACATCCAGCAAGTTATTGCTGAAGTCTATACTGGTCAAGAAGGAACTTCCATTCCTTATGAAATACTAAATGCATTAGCCAATTTGCCAGCTGGCTCCCTTACCGGGAAAACAATCGACCTAGATGCATTAATTGAAGCTTATAAAAAGGATCCTTCCATCTTTGCTGCCACTCCTGAAGCCAAACAAAAACTTGTTGAATTAGTCGATAAAACATCCAAAAATTACCCTATTAAAGTTGCAACTGCCAATCTGCAAAAGGCAATTGATGACTATAATATAGATCCAAACTCAAAAACCAATGCACAACTAATTGGAGTAAATCTCGAATTATTAATCCAGGCCGTCGGCTCCTCCCCGCTTTCTCCAGAAGCAGGTAGCGTTAAAGACGCTGCGGAAAAAATTATGCTGGCACGTAAAAGCGCCGCAGAAGCAACTGCAAGTGCGCAGAAAATTGCTGCTGCCCAGCAAGCACTGACCGATCTTACTAACAATCCTGCTACCACTTTGGTTGAGCTTGCAACTTATTACACAGCAAATCAGGCTTTACTCGACTCCAATCAAGAACTGCTCGAAACTTTTAAGGCTGCCGTTGGGAATTATGTAAAAACTAACCCCTTAACCGAAATTCCTCCAGCTTTATCTCCTATCGTTGGGACAACACTCAAGCCCAACCAACGCCTAGTTAGCTATGAAGTCACCACCGGCCGCGGGGAAACCGCCACCACTACCACCCAAATCGTACTGGTAGAAAGAAGCAAAGGACAATGGTCTTGCCCAGCCATGCCAGAGGCCAAAGTAGATTTCAATCGTAATGGCGAAATGTGTTTAAAGTTACCCGGCCAAATAATTCCAGTAAAAGTTGACTGGGTCGCCGATGGAGCTGAAAATTATTTTCTGGAGCAAGGGGTTAACCAAATAAGATTTAGGCAGATTTTTGCCGACGGCATTATTGACCGCGATGAATGGAAAAGCATTGCTGATTTGAATGGTGACGGAGTTGCCGAATTAACCGGCCGAGCTTACAGCTTTTTCAGCAACGGCGGTTTAGTTGGCTTGGATGGGGATGATGGGATTACCGGCGAGGATTTAGAAGGAGTATTTTCAAGAACGATTGGATCGTTACTATCAAAACTAGAAGATGATGGACAAGCTGCTTTAATTTATCAATACATGACAGCTAAAAGCTATGTTTTAGTCCCGGCTGACCAAGCCGCCAGCATAGTCCTGGGTAGGACAAGAACAGAGGTTACCGCCGGAGAAGTAGCCAGAGATTATATTGTGGCTGATGCGGACATGCAATTAACTTTTAAAAATACGGTTCTTTTGGTCACTGGACAAGAATTTACCGACACTTTAACTTTAACTAGAGCAGAATTAGCGCTTATCTTTGCCTTTCTAGGCGCTTTTGCCCAAATGGATTCTAGCGCTTTTGGAAAAGATGGCCCCTTTGCAGATTATAAGGTTAAGACTGATAATTTAACAAAATCAAAAGATAAATCTGTCTTGGGAGATGTTGACAATTTCATGTTATGGCTGAAAGGGAAAGAAATTTCTACTTCCACCTCTGGAGGCAGCAGGGCTCAGAAAGACGCTAAGCTAAAAGAAATTTATAGTCGTGAAAACAAAAAGAATCCTTCAAGACAATTACAGCTCGGCGCCGAATATATCCAAGGACAAACCGAAGACCCCATGAAGGCCTACGACTTCTATATGGCAGCTATTGAAGAAGGGAGTAGAGAATATATTCCGGGAATGAGCCAAAACGCACAAGCCGTAGGAGAACTGGTAAAGGTATTAACCAGCACCGAAGATCCAACTCTTTACGCCAAAGCACTGGAAATAATCAAAGCCTTCCCAGATGGGGAAGCAAGATCAAAGATGCTAGCTGATTTGGCATTAAAATATACGCGTTTACGGGATCAAAGCGAGCGGGGAAAAGCTCTTGAAATTATTCAATTATGTACTACCGCTGATATTCCCTGGGAACAAAGAGGGGAAACCAAGCAATTACCTAAAGAAGACGTTATATCTCAGATCAGAGATATATTATGGGTTGATAGCGAAGTTTACTTCATCAGCGAGCAATTATTTGAAGAAGATCAAGCTATGCAACAGAAACTTGATGGGGTTAGAGGAAAAGCTTATAAAGTAAAAAATGGAATTACGGCAGATAGATTAATTGAAGCCGAGAAAACATTAAGAGAATTTATTGCGGACACAACGCATGATAAAAAGGATCGTGCAAATGCTTTAGTTGTTTTGGGAAGAGTGCTTGAGGCAAGAGCCCAGCTACAGGGAACATATGCGGAAATGACCCCATTTTATACAGATGCTATGATCGCCTACAGAACTGCCTGGAATACTTATGCTGAACTGCTTAGGGAAGAAAAAGATGAAGATGCAAGAACGCGCTATCAAACCAGCATCCAAGAATGTTTTATTGATATGGGACTCATTTGTTATGAATTAAGCATGAAAGATACTGGAATTAAAGAAGCTCATAGATTAAAAGTACAATTGGCCGGTTATATTCCCAATATTTCCCATACAGAGGCTCCCAATCTTAACTTCCCCAAAATTCTCCTTACCTCCAATACTCAAAATCAAGGTAAAATGTATGATCCTAAAGGCTTTAGAGAAAACAACAAAATCAAAGCTGCCAGAGATACATACACTGGATTGAGATTGGATAATTTTAGTGCTTCACCTACCACCACAACTAGGCCAATAACGACCCCTCCCAGAAATGTCAGGGCCCCGCGAGGAACACCACCACAAGCTCCAGTCGGAGAAACAACCAAAACTACTACTACTAGTAGCCCTACTGAAACAAATCCCGGTGTTGTAGAAACACCTCCACCCGGGGTAGACCCAACTTTGCTTCAAGACTTAGATTTATAATAGAACTCTCTGGCACAAAGGAACGGTAGAGAGGGAAAAGGCTAATCCCTTTTTCCCGTGTCTTAACACAAGTTTTTCCTGCTTAAATACGATAATATATACGAAGGGTTGACCTTAACCTGCCTGTGGTTAAAGTTAAACCGTTATGTAGTCTTATTTGTAGCTCATCTCGTAACAGGTGAGCTTTTTTTATTGAAAAAGAGGAAAGAAAAATAGATGACAGCAATTAACGGATTATCGATAGTATTAGGCCTTCTTTGGAACAAAAAAGAAGAGCCTGTGGAGAATCAGCCCGCTTCCCCCTTTCTCTCCACCATTTCCAGCCCTCTCGCTGTTTTGCCTCCCCCCGCGGTTGATCAAATTCTTTCAGCCGAAGCTTCGGCTCAATTTTTAGATAATACGTTGGGGAAAACCGTCCCCGCTGATCTTAGAACCACCTTGATTTATGCTACCAACAAAATTATTGTTGGAAAAAGTGAAACCAAAGGCTTATCTGCTTATGTTTTAGAACAGGTAGAAAAAGACCCTCTTTTAAAAGATTATTTGAGATGGACCTATGCCTCAGTTATTGCTCGCTCCCAAGCTGGGGGACTAACTCCCACTGGCCTTTCCCAGAGCGACAAACCGGCTGATGGCTTACAAGATTTTGCCTCCTTTGCCGCCGGCGATGAGGCCTTATTATTAAAGGGGATTGATAAGCCCAATTTTATTATTGAGGCCTTGCGCAGTGGAGCAGTAAGTCTGGAAGCCCCATTCTCCACCAATAAACACGGCCAAATCACCAGCTATAGCCTTATTCTCCGCTATGGCCAATATTCCCAAGTGGTTGCCCAAGGTCGCAAAGATGCCGTTAATTTTTCTTCCTTTGCCAAGTTTGGAAAAAGCACCGAAACAGTTGCCAAAGCTTTGACTCGGGAGGGTTACCTGGATGCATTTGGAAGCTTAACCAAAAAATTTACCGGCAATCCGAAAGATTTTGCTTTTTCTTTAGATCCAGCCACCATCGACAAAATTGCCTTAGAAAGCAATATCTCTAAAGAAGGAGTACCCAAAAAAATATACCAATATCTGCTTGTTTTATTGCTTTTGACCAGTTCAGGATACATTGACAGAAATGGAACTTTAACCGAAAAATTTAATGGAAATTACGAAACTTTCAGCTTAGGAGTTCAATTAGAAGAGAGCCAAAAACGGGCTTTATTTGATCGTTTATCCCAAGCTCGCAATGGCTATTTGATCCAAGAATCTTCCTCCCCCTTTGCCCGCGGAGTAGTGGAATACATGCAAAACCTGTTGGTGGGAGCAGGTTCACTTAGTCTTGGCGGCGGCTGGGAAAAAGGGGTTTATTGTCTGCAAACCCACAACGCCCTCTATTCATTTTTGTCCAGTGAAAACATCATGTATCTCCCCAATATCGTGGTAGAAAAACAAATCCTAACCGCACAGGTTGACGCGGCCAAAAAAGCTCATGCTTTATATTTGGATTATAGCAGCAGTGCCTTTCTGACCCGTTACGAACGCTACAATAAAGCACAGTCCGCCATTCAAGCTATTTCAACCGTGCTTGACACCGCCAAAAGATACGAATCTTTAACCGACAATGGAAAATTAACCGACGCTGAAAGAGCCTTCCTAAAGCAGTGCCTTGATGCTCGCAGAGAATTAGAGCCCATCCTAATCACCATATTAGCCGACGTAGTGGATTTAACCGAAGGCAAAAACCCACTCATTTTGTTAGATATTGAGGCAATAAAAACCAAGAGAAAGATCATCAGCAGTTCGGGCTCTACAAAACTACAAAAAATAGAAGCTTTTTCCTCCTTAGTAGATCGGGCTGCCGGCTTAAAAGAAACCCTCTATGCTTGGCTAAAATTATGTCCCAATTCTACAATATTGGATGCCTCTATTCGCAAAACCATAAATAGCTTAGATACATTAATCGACAGCATGATCAAAGATTACCCCGAAACCTACCCATACGCCCAATCAGAAATAAACGCCTTTAGTAGCATTACCGATAGTTTAGCAAAGCCCAAAGACCCAACCACCAAAGATGAGTGGATTTCACGTTATGCCAGAGCCAATACTATTTCAGAAACAATTCTAAAAGAAACCCCTGCCCGAATGGTGATTATTTCTTTCCTCACAGATACCATGAAGAGCAAAAAGATTACTGATCAGGAAAAAGTTTTTGCTGATTTCCAACGCTTATTAGATACCGCTTCTACGGAAGAGTTAATTGCCCTCTCCCGCCATCAATACACACAGCAAATCTTTTCGGACATTAAAAACGTGGATCAGCTGGACATTTTAGATGATAATATTGATGACGCTCGAGATGCAATGGAGGTAGTCACTGGCGAAGACAATAAAAAACGAAGTAGACAATTATATAACTTACTTGCCACCCTATATTCTGCCATTGAAGAACACAATCGTTACGCTGATACCCCATTAGGCAGAGAAAATAAAGTAAAAAAGGTTTCATTCGAAGAAACAATTAGAAATGCTCGAGAAGTATTAGATGCTCTAAAACCCGCCAAAGGCGAGACCCCCGAACAGGCCAAAATTAGATTGCGGGCCATCTTAAATATCCTCTCTCAAACATCAGGAACCTATGATTCATCTGCTCTCGAACTAGCTGCCGGACTTGAAGGCAAAATGCGTGAAATTGCCCTGCGCGATACCAAGGAAGCTGGCAGTTCCCAATCCTTGTCCCTCACCCCTCGCGGCATCCGCCGTCTGGAAGAAAAATATGCCCAGTTATCCATGGTCCGCGGCAGCGTTTCTTATGCTGATCTCAAAAGATGGAGCCCCGAATTATTTGCAAAATTACCCAAAGGCATTAGCGAATCCGCTCGCTTTCTAGTTAGTGTTTTCGGCGATGTTGTCCCAGTAGAAAACGCAACCGAAAATACAGTCGCCCCCTTGCCTGACCAGGATTTGGAAGGGCTAAGAATTTCCCGAACGCCAACCAATTTTTTAAGAATTGAAAAACTGGCTACTTTAAAACTGGCTATTTCCCGTTATGTGGACATTTCGGACAAACAGGTTCTGGCTCTAAGCGGCCAAGTTACATCCCGGCTAACCAGCATTGATCTGCTTGGCATCAACAAAGTTTTTGGCGAAGGCAAATATTACACCTTCCGACCAGGATCACTTGATTTAAATCCACTTGAATCAGCTATTTTGTTAAAAGTTGCAGATGCAATAAAAACAACTGATCCCGCTGGCTACAAGTTACTGCAAAGAATGGTAAATGGAGCTTCTTCGGGAGCCAGATTTGAACCCGCTGAACGCGAAGCTTTGACAAAATTAATAGATAGTTTAAATCCTGCTTCTTTTTCCGTACTCACCACCGTTCCCGGTTTGGACGGATCACTAATTGACGAAAAATCCGAATTAATGCGAGCTCTCGCCAAATCAAAACAGGCCGTTTATCTGATGTACCATAAGAATGGCCTAAGCACAGATAAACAAGCAACCTTAAATGAATTAGCAGGATATTTAGAAATTAAAACGGTCGGTAGATCTGATTTTTCTGGTTTTGGGTCTCAGGCTGATGCAATTTATTCTGCTTTAATTGCCGATGGTTATATTAATAGTAATGGAAAAATATCACCAAAAGCATATGGAATGAAAGAAGATTTTAACTTTTCATTGTCACTTGGCAATGCGGACAAGCATAAAATAATTGATATTTTACAAAATGCGCATATCGATTGGAATATTTCCATCAATGATGCCCGTTTGGTTGAAGATGAAGCCCCAGCAGAATTAGTTTCTGCCATAGAAGTTTCCCATCGTGAAAACGGATTAACCTTTAATGCGGAAGAGTTTAAAGCTACGTACCGAGAAGCGGTTGTGATTTTAAGACAGTTGCACGGTGACCTGCGCATATTATCTTCAAAATATCCCCCAGAAGAACCCGGTTATGAAGGAATCGGTCAATTTGGCACTGAATTTTATCGCAAAATGGTTAAAAGCATGGGAGAAACCATCGTTGCCCCCAGTTTATCTGATTCCCAAATTGTGGGCTTACCAAATGACCAAATCTATGAAATTAATGCATTGCTCTTTCAAGAAGAATTAACGCAATTAGCCAGTATCCAAGCTGATTTAGACAAAATTAATGCCAGTGACGATTCGCAAGCCTTTAGAGCCGCCGTTGATAATTGTGTCGGCCTAGCCGATATAGTCAAAGGACAAGCCGGACTGGAAACTTGGGGAATTCAAAAGTTCACTGAAGCTGAAAAGATCGATGGCAATGATGATGATAATAACTTAACTAGCTTGGCAAGGGAAGTCCTAAGGCTGACTGGCCAATTTTCGGAAGCAGCCAAATCTCCAGCAAACTTTGTATATCAGTTTGATCAATTATTTGCAGCAACCGCTCGCCTCCAAAAAAAGATTGGTGAGCTAAAAGTACTATTCAAAGATAACAATAAAAAATTGACACTACTTGGAGAATTTGAAACAAAAGTCAACTCGCTCCATGCCGGCTTAAGCAATCTAAACGAAGCAAGAAAAACCCTCTCCCCATTACTGCAGAAAAAAACCGAACTGGAAATCGTAAGAGCCAGAATCATTGACAATTTGAGCAGTGACCGTTTTGACAAAGACAAATTTGAAAGATTATGTTCTGTCGAAGGTATTCCTGACCTATTAACCCAAAATATCGTTATGGATTGGGCGGCTGGAACCTTTGCCGGTGACCAAGGGATTCAATTGGATCCTGATGGTGCCACCACCCGCATGACGGCGAAAGAAATTTTCAAACAATACTTTGAGGCCCATCCGGATGGTGTATTGGCTTTCTCCAACCTCATGCCAGAACCCGGGGAAGATCGCGCAACAATCAATGCCAAAATGGCCCTTTCCAAAATATTTGAAGGCCTACCGCGCGAACAAGTTTTAGATTTATTAAAAGTTCTTCCCGTTTTTACTTCTGCCGGTTCCTTGGTTACCTTTGGCCCTGGCGTAGTTAGTCAGGCAACCGGAGGCCTTGGCGAAATTGAGATTGGCCCTAGCAATGCCGCCGAATTACGTGACTATACCAAAACCTATAATCGCCCTCAATATGCGGCGCTATCCTTTCTGGCTCTTTCTTCTTCCATGTATGCCAAAACCAACATGTCTTCCCAATTATTTACCATTTTATCCAGCAGTCCCAAAGGTCAAGAATACCTGAGTCAAGCCTTAATTGATCAAGAAACTGGAGAATTTAAGCTAAACACGGTCACCCAAAGAGACGTAAATGCTTTTGTCGATTATGTTGAAAAAGAACTGTTCCCGCAAATTGATCGCAATCCTCGCTTGCATCGGCAAATCGAATATCTAGCTAACACCAAACGTATTTCAATTGATTATACCGATCCCGCTGCCCGCCAAGCACTTCTCACCGCAATCCGCGAAAAACCAATAGAAGGCAAACAGAAAATCTACGATTCTTTTCATGCAGATGATGACATGAGACCACTTGCCAAAGTCATCGAAGACATTGGTAGAATCTCTGGTGAAATAAACAAGACCCGTGCTGCGGAAGACGTAGATGTTTATGCCATGACCTATTTTGATCCCATCACAACTCTCTGTGATGCTTCCATGATTTATCAACAGCAAGGCCAGGAAAAATTTGAACTCCCACGCAAGATCGGAGTAATCCGTTATGAAGACGTTGCAAAGCCCGGAGAGCTATCCACCGATTGGGGATGGAGTTCTTTTAAGGCTGACGCCATTGAATGGCAATCAATCTATATGTCCGATTTCTGGAGTGGATTGGGTCACGAAATATCTGAGCATCCCGAAGAATCATTGGAAGAAGGAGTGAGAAGTTCAGCAGCTTTTATAGTTCACTTTGGAAAATTAATGTCTCCTCAAATTCGGCTGGGTTTTACAGACACCATCGGCGGAATTGGGAGTATGGTTAATGCTGCAGTTACGTTGGATGGATCCAAATTTTATAATGCTGCGGCCAGAACCAGAGATGGGCTTGCGCAGACCACCGGTTCATTCCTAGTTTATGAAACAATTTCATTCATGTTTCTAGCCGATTTAAAAAACGATCTAGAAGCTCGTAACTATGTAGGCTTTTTCTTTAAGCTTTCTGCCATCTTGGCTATGACTGGTAGACAAAATATTGAAACATTTGAATTAGGTGGGGAACTCATTGGCGCAGGAATTGATGCTGTCGAAGGTCGAAACCCTGGCCAGCGCTTAGGAAACATAAAACACAGACTGGCTTCAAAAACCGGAGTTAAGCTATTTTACTGGACCACCCCTATCGGATGGATCAACGAATCATTAAAACTATACCGCCATTACAATTCCAATTTACAAGTTGCCGAAGTGTCTGCTCCAAAATTGGAAATCCGCCTAGTAAGCGAAGGGACTGAAAGAACAGGCCTATTAGAAAAAGCAGGATCTGTTATCAAAGAACACCGCAAACCTTTTAGAGAAACGAGAGCAAGGATAAGCAACAAAATCGATAGCTTGGGACGCCGCGCTGTAGAAGCTACAGTTGATAGCTTATTAAGCAATACAACCGCAGCTTCATCAGTTACAGATACTGCTTGGCAAAGTGAATTAGCCCGCGCCCATAGCAATCCAACCAATCAATTTGAAATTAGCCTTAAAAGAAATGGTTCACAAGGTTCTATAGTAGTTGATGGCCCAACTTTTGAGAGATTATCCCGTTCCACCTCAGCCAGAGAAACCGGCAGAATTATTACCGAATATAACCTTCAGACCAACAATCCAAAATATCGTCTTTCAATTGGCAATATGCGGGATTTACATACTGGCTTAGAGGGTCTAAGAACTGCGGCAGCAACTCCTTCCTCTGCTCCCTCTACCACAACACCCGCCCGGACTGGGGAAGTAGTGGATGCTTATACTTTCCTCAAACAAGCTACCGGAAATAGAGGATTAAACAATACTTACGATATTTACACTGATGGTCAAACCACCCCTACCCAATTAACCGGCAGGCAAATCAGGGACATCTTAACCGGCAACTCGGGGAGTTTGGCTGAAGTACAACCAGAAACCGCTCAAAAAATACAGAAATATTTCTCAGATAGAATTGAGCCGAAAGAATATCAGAAATTAGTACATAAAGCCGGCAAATCGGCTCAACGGCAGGTAACCGGAAAATTTGTAAGCGGAAAACTAGACCGCGGTTTGGTTAGGAGAGGATTTGACCGGATAACCCCTGAACGAATCATGACCCGCTTTGGAGGAGCACGCTTTGTCAGCTGGTTTAACCTACGCAGAGCAATTGCTCCAGATTTGGTTCGCAGCTATGCAGAAGCCTATTATCAAAGAAGCTCCTTCCCAAGCAGGATTAATCTGGTAAGATCTCGCTGGGCATTAGCAAAACACATTTACTCAGAATATATTACGTTAAGAACCCAAGCTGTAATTGAAGGATTAAACACCCATGTTAGAGCAGCTCTCTCTCCAGAAGAATTCGCCCGTTTTGAACGCAATGGCAATGTACTTGATCGCGGAATTGTTCGTTTAATCGGCAACCAATTTAGAAAAGTCTACCGAGCAGCCCGAGTAGATATATCGGCAAGATTAGCAAATGTCGATGCAGCTTTTGACGTTAATGCACGAGCAAATAACATAATTGAACAAATGACTAGGCAAACTCATAACCCTTCGTCTAGACCCTCTAATCCATCAACTACCACCCCTCCCACCACACCTGCTCCTACGACTACAACTACTCCTTCCACCCCAACCTGGCCAATGACAGAAAGTCAAACCTTCACCCATAGCGCCATAAATAATGGTGATCCAATTATTGTAAGGAGTGCGCCCGACGGAACTTTTCAAGCCTTTGATGTAGCAAGCAATGCGCCAGTAGGTAGATTTCGTTACCAGGCCGGACCAAGGGGAGGTCTAAAATTTAAAGCTTTTAATGGCACCACCAATTGCATAATAGATCCAGTTACCCTTATAGTAAAAACCTATAGAGCTATCAAGGGAACGAAAACAATCGATATCGCAGTCGCTGATTTAAAACCATATACCCCCAAATCCACAGAAGCCACACCACATACTCGCAGCGTGTTTGGTAACATTGCTGGCGCTGGTATAATCGGTTCGATTTTTGGAGCTGCGAGTAGCGTTTCACAACAATACAACTCCACTGGTTCCGTTGACCTTGCTACCACCTTTGCTGACGCAGTCCAGGGCGGAATAGGTTGGGGAACTTTCGCCACAATCCAATCTGGGGCCGTAAAACTGCTTGGCATGGCTTCAGAAACAAAAAGCATGGCTTTTGCCATGGGCATCACCACCCTTTGGCAAATGCACCAAAACCCAGAACAATCTTCACAAATTGCCGCTTCATCTATTAGCGGAGCAGCGGGTTTTATGGCAGGAATGAGAGTAGCAAAAAAACTAGAATCATTCCCTATCCTAAATAAACCCTGGCTCCGAACCCCACTTGAACTAGGACTCGGGATTGGCGGAGCAGCGGGGGGAGCAAAAGCCTATGAAATGGCATATCAAAACAATTTTCTGGGAACAAGAACGATTGTCGATTCAGAGTTTGCCCATAAAGTTGGTTTTGAATTATCCGAATTGTCAGATCCGGCTGACATATATTATGGCGCAAAAGCAGCAACCAATTTTGTCCTGCCACGAGTCGCTGCTTGGCTTCCGCAACTAGGCCTTACCTCCGCTAAAATTGCCGTCAGGGCCAACATCGCTGGTATGTTAGCAGCTATTACTACCATGGAAAGCGACAGAAGACAGAACGTTAATCCAATCGCCGATGTTTCGATCGAAAGTTTATCCAGCGGCAAATCTCCAGCCATTATGGTTGATGATATAAGGCTAATTCATGATATAAATTATGGGCCAGCCCGCGCCGATAGCCGTAACCCACAAGTTACTTTTGATTTATTAGTTCAACTCTACCGCACCGGCGCATTAAAGCCTGAATCAATGCAAGGATTAAGCCAAGAAGAGATCAAGGATCTTCAATACATTTTAGAAGACACAGATAATTTCTATAACGACCAACACTTCATGAATGGCGCTTATGAAGCATATCAAACCTTCGTCACTTCACTAAGCTACGACGAAGAAAAGAACCATGCTGCGGTAATAGAAGCAATGAATAATGGCACCTTTGAATATAGCCGGCATATTCTCATCCAGAAAGCACTAGCCAGTGGAATTGCAACTTTCCAAACACAACACAAAATTCAACCTAACGGACAAATTGATGCATCTACCGTTTCTGCCTTGCTTTCAGCTCCGGACAAAGAAAAATCGGCCTCGTTATCCACCAACATACTAACCATTTCAAACACTATGGCAAATTGCGGGGTAGAAGCAATTAAATTAAACGGTATTTCATCCGCTGATTTTATGCCCTATATTGGTTCTTTAGAAATATTTGTATTAGCCATCAGCCGCGAAGATAAATCAATCAAAAAGATAACAGTCTCCAAAGTATCAGAAGGTGTTTTTAAGATCATTGTTAACGAACAAGCCTATGATCGAATACCTCTTTCAACCTATAGCTATACTTCCATTGGTGGGTTGAGAGGATTTTAATTTAAAAGAGTAGATTATAAATTGGTTAACATTGGGAGCCGGCGTAAAACAGGCACGTCGGCTCCCTTTTTTTTTGGAAAGTAATAAGTAATAAGGGCAAGGGACGGCAAGGAAGGACAATGAAGGCATAGGAAAATGAGGGCTAACAATGTACGACAAAAAACAAATTCATTCTCCTCCTCTTTTCTCGTCTTCTCCCCTCATCACTTTCCTTGCCCTTTACCCCGAGCTCTGTCGAGGGGCTTGCCTTCTCCCTCTCCCTTAATAAACTGAAATTTCCCCCATAATCTAACGAAGGATATATACAAGGAAAACATATGAACAACCATTGCGTCGTTCGCATCGTTAGAGCCTCAGACCAACCGGTGATTCCTAAGTTAACCCCAATTTTAGAAATAAAAATAGGCAAACAAAACGAGAAA
>JBAZZP010000012.1:0-22938 GCA_041658745.1 Candidatus Margulisiibacteriota bacterium
TACGATCGATGCAGCTACAATCTTCTTGGAATAGAAGTAAAACGCTATAACAAAACCGAAATCACCCAGGCGGCCAGCGAACTGGATCGGTGGCGTGATTTATCTGACCATCTACATCATGACGACAATCTATCAAATCCCCAGAATTTCGAACAGACCCAAAAAGAAATCAACCAATTTATTGCTGATTTTCCAGCATCTTTATTTATTCCGGATGCACTTTACGATTTGGCGATTATTTTTGAAAGTAGAGGCGAATACAGCAAAGCCCTTTCCGTAGAGGAAGAGTTGTCCTTTCTATATCCAAAATCAAAAGAAGCTATTCGAGCGTTTACTCACGCTTTTTATGGATACAGATACTCAGAGAAAGAGAATGCCTTTGAGCTTTCAACCAAGTGGCTTAACACAAATCAAAAGACTATCATTGCGGCTTATTCGGGCGACGGCGAATATATTTTTTATAGCACCCAACTAGATATGTACAAATTCCGGGTCGAATATTTCCGTCAACAGCAGCAAGAAGACAAAGCCCGTCAAACACTTTTTCAAATGCTAAACTCTCCTTTGCTAAATTTCTATTCTCCAGAAAGTGAAACTTACGCCAAAGGAGCTCTTTATGATACAGACCAAGTGTCGGAATACGAATCCTCTTGGCCAGAATATATTAAGAGCCGCATAGGGCAATTGGTTGCCCAAGCAATATATATAATTGATGTAGATAACAACCTAATGGCGGCCGAAGAAATCCTTACAACTATTGCCAATTATGAAGCACAGCCCGGACTTGCCTCTATTTTGAAAGACAATCAAGACATTGCAAAGGCAAAATCCTGGCTGAGATTTATTGAACAATTAAAACTACCTGATCACCAACAGCTCTTGCTTGCTTTTAATGAAGACCCCATTATGTCAAAAAGCCAATATTTAAGCCAGATTAATCCACAGAGGTATCCATACGGATATGTCGACTCGGATGCGCTTTACAGACAATTTACCGCTCTTGCCCAATGTAAAGATGTTGAAGAAGTGCGCCTGGCTTCGTTTGATTGGAAGCAGCAGATTGACAGTGAAACAGAAATAAAGCAAAATTACTATTTCATCATTTTCAAAAGCCATGGCCAATGGCATATCATCGATAATGAGCAGTTAATCATTCCAAACAAAAATAACTTTTTAGCAAAGAATGCCGATGAATTTCTCTCCGGGTTAGGGTTTATGAAATCAAAAACAATCAAACCTTCTTCAATGCCACACACTAAAGACAAATACCCTAATCTATTTAGAGCTTTCTATAAATGTTATGTTGCTAACGAAATAAATATAATTTCTACAGAAGGCAAATCTCTTTTAAATTCAATCCAAGTTAAAATGGGCAGCACAGATAAGGCAAATGAAAGATTACAATCATTAGCCAAAGGGTTTTTGCTAATGCCCCTATCTAATACTACCGGATTAGCTGCAGCTAATCTCAACTTTGTAGATAAATTTGCCTCCGGACAATACGATCCATTGACACAGGAGCTTTCATCGGATGATGCTAATACAGCTACGATAATACATGAACTTGCCCACCATTGGGATATGACGATGGCTGTCGGAAATAATGGTGCAGACCAATCGAGCGACGATCCAAGCCTCCTATTTTACAAAATTAGCTGGGATGCTTGGAGTGAAGCTAGTTGCGGAAGGATTGGTCGGCCATGCAATGGCTGGGTACGAAAAGCCAATGCAACCGAAGAAGATTTTTCAATAACTTATGGCATGTCTGATGGTTTTGAAGATTTGGCAACGGCAGCAGAATCATACGTTTTGGGCGGGGGGGACCTTTCCCGAGAAAGGGTACGCAATCAAATGAAAAAAGGCAATTTTGAGCCGGCAGCAAAGTATCTATTTAACAAATACATCCGTAGCTTTGATGCCACCGATGGATTATGCCTTGAATACAATATTGCCGATGATACTCCGGCATTAAGCTTCAAGGAGGTTAAAACTAAGCTTTCAATCTGGTCAAAAGACCACCCCGGCACAATTGACCAAAACACACTTAATGTTATTGCTGAAATTGAAGCAACATATTTAAAACTGGCTAACCGGATAAAATGACCTGCGATGAATCGGGCATGGGCCGTGCTTTTGCAGCATTTTAAAATGCTCTTTGGTCCCATAACCTTTGTGCCGATCAAAGCCATAAGCGGGATATTTTTGGTGAAACTCTTCCATCATCCGATCTCGAGTGACTTTGGCAATGATTGAAGCCGCCGCAATGGAAGCACTTTTTCCATCACCCTTTATAATCGACAATTGCGGGGTTGGCAGATCAATTTTTGTCCTCTTCCCATCGATTAAAAGATATTGGGGGAAGACGCTTAAAGCTTCCACCGCCATTTTAAGCACCAGTCGATTGGCTTTCCCAATATTGAGCTTATCAATCATTTTATGATCCAGCAGAGCAATCCCAACAGCTAAAGCTTTCTCTTTAATTTCAAAATAAAGTTTTTCTCGCATGTTAGAAGTTATTTTTTTTGAATCATTCAGCCCATTGATTTTTGTTTTAGGAGAAAAGATTACTGCCGCGGCAACAATCGGGCCAGCTAACGGGCCACGGCCAACCTCATCCACGCCCGCAATACACTCAAATCCATTTTTCCAAAGTGATTTTTCGAGATTGAAAGAAAGCGCCATTCTGGGCGTTATTATACTAGATCAGTCCAAAAACCGAAAGCGGCCAAAGACGCAGAAAAGCCTGACCAATAAGAAGTTTTTTCGGCAGAACCCCCCAATACCGACTATCGGCAGAGGCTGGACGATTGTCCCCCATCATAAAATACGAATCGGCAGGAATTTTTACCGAACCAAAATTAGCATAATCTTGATTCATAGCATGCTTTTCTTCGATTGGTTTACCATTGATATAAATAATTCCCTGTTTTACTTCCAGTGTTTCACCAGGAAGACCAATTAAACGCTTAATCAGATCACGTTTGGGAGTTCCTTCTGGAGCAACCTGGCGAAAAACCAATATATCCATGCGGTGTGGCGGCACAAAATGATAAATAACTTTATTAACCAAGATGCGATCATTAATATTTAAAGAGGGTTCCATGGAACTAGAGGGAATCCAAAAGACCTGCAGAAAAAAGGCACGAATGATTAGGGCCATTACTAGGGCAACAACGATAGTTTCGGACCAGTCAAAAATCCAGTGGGAAAAACGTGGGGATTTGCCAGCTAAATCAGGCTTTGGCATTTTCCTCTTCGACATGGATGGCGCGGCTACCCACCCGATCGCGGAGATAATACAACTTAGCGCGGCGAACTTTACCACTGCGCAATATTTCGATCTTATCAATACGTGGGGAATGGACTGGAAAGGTCCTTTCTACTCCGATTCCTTGCACAATCTTGCGGACGGTAAAGTTTTCACGGTTGCTGCCACCTTGGCGCCGAATCACAATTCCTTCAAAACCCTGGATGCGCTCTTTGCTGCCTTCCACGATTTTAGAAAAAACCTTGACCGTGTCTCCAACTTTAAAATTGGCTACTTTTTCTTTTCTTTGCTTACTTTCAATTTCTTCGATTATTTTACTCATAGTTTTTATTTGTTTCGATATGTTTCGATATGTTTCGATATGTTTCGATATGTTTCGAAATGTTACGGGATGTTTCGGTAGGTTGCAACCTTTCGTAACCTCTCGAAACTTTTCAAACCCTTACGAAACATTCCCCAACAACCTATCTAATATTATAGCATTTGCCGAGCGAACTGGCAAATGGTTATAGTCGCCTGCTCCCTTTATCGGCTCCAAGATAATGTCGGCTTTGGCCAGCAATTCGTCGGTCATGCCCCAGCCGGTTCCCAGCATAATCAAGTATGGCTTATCCGAATTTCTAATTTCTAATCTCAAATTTTCAAATTTCACTGCCCCATTGGGCTTAGCTGAGGTTGCGACCAAAACCGGCTTTTGTCCTTCTATCTGTTCGATGTCAGCCACAGCTTCTTCCAGGTTTTCTTTAATCGAGATCAGTTTAAAAGCTTCCGCCCGCGTCCAGTTAAACTCCACACTTTCCTCGTCTCCCCAAAAGCCCACAATTCTTTCCGCAAATTCTCGCTGGGCAGGCATGGGATTGATTACATAATATTTTTTAATCCCAAATGTAGCCGCGGTTCGGGCAATATCGTGCAGATCAAAACCGGTAATACAGGTAGCAACAACGTCCTGCCGTTTGTTAAAAACGGGATAGTGGAGCAAGCATAAATATACGTTAGCCATTGTTTAGTAACTCTTTCAATATTTTGCGATCGCTTTCTGATAAATTGGCTTTGGCCAAGAGGTCGGGCCGGCGCTCAAATGTCTTTTTCAAAGCTTCCTTCCTACGCCATTTTTCAATCTCGGCATGATGGCCAGAAAGAAGGACTTCGGGAACACGCTTTCCTTCAAATTCTTCCGGTCGAGTATAGGACGGGTAATCTAATAATCCATTATAAAACGAATCGTTTTTGATTGAATCCTCTTCTTTTACTACCCCAGGGATTTGTCTCGCGACTGCATCAATTAACACCAGGGCTGGAATTTCTCCGCCGGTTAATACGTAGTCACCAATCGATATTTCTTCATCCACTAGTTCACGGACACGCTCGTCAACGCCCTCATAGTGCCCACACAAAATTATTAGGTTTTCAGCCTTAGCCAGTTCGTTAACTTTGGCTTGGGTAAGGGGTTGGCCGGATGGACACATCAAAACAATCCTATTTTCTATTTTCGACTGTCTACTATCTAATTTCGAATTTCTAATCTCTACTTTCTTCCCCACCTCCCCCAACGCTTTGGCTATCACATCTACTTTCATGACCATGCCTGCGCCACCGCCGTAAGGCGAATCATCGGCGGTTTTATGTTTGTCGGAAGTAAAATCGCGAAGATTAACAATATTTAAACTCAAAAGGCCCTTTTGTTGGGCCTTTTGGATTAAACTTTCACTAAGTGGTCCCTGCAACATGGCAGGGAATAGGGTGATTACATCAATCCGCATTAAGCTGCTTCGCGGATCTCCATGATAATCCCATCTTTTACCAAAATTTCGGCGCCGCCAACCTTTTTATAAAGATTGTCACCTACGCCAACATTGACTGGACCTTCGAGGGGTCCTTGTACAAATTCGGTGTTAAGTTGTAGATTTTTGGCTTCTTCAATTTTCATCAGCAAGTCGCTTTTTGCAGCTGTTTGGCGCGATTTTTCGTCATCCCATTGATGCTTAAAAGCGGCAGCTTTTTGCATTAGCCCTTTTTTCTTAAGATTATCAAGGTAGGAGCGGCTTCTTTCGTCCATTTGTCCCAATTGACCATCAATATTAGCAATGGCTCTTTCTAGCTCTTTCATTAAATTTTGTTTAAAACTTTCGGTTACTATCGCCTTCACCATAACAACTCTTTTTAGTTCGATTGTGTCAATATTTGCTTTATTTGCGGCCATTTTTTTCTCCTTTATTAAACAGTTTTTGTTTTGGAGCCGTCGTTATCGGTAATAATTTCAACGGTCACTTTTTTATTTTGCTTAGCGGCAGCAGCCTTGACAATGGTGCGGATTGAATTAATAATCCGTCCTTCGCGGCCAATTACCTTGCCAGCATCCTCTGGGGCCGTGCGAATTTCAATAATAGTTACTGATTCACCAGAAGTTTCTGTAACACTAACTTGTTCGGGCTTATCCACTAAACCCTTGGCGATATATTCTACTAGCTCTCTCATGCGATATTCCTCCTTCAAACTTTCTAATCCTATGCAGCAGGAGCTTCGGGAGCGACAGGAACTTCAGAAGCAGCGGGAGCAACAACTTCAGCCGCTTTTTGCACTGGCGCTTCAGCTGGCTGTTCACCTTTTGTTCTCCGTTTTGGCAAGGCAGCTACATCAACCAATGGCATAATGCCGGCTTTTCCCAATAAAATCCTGACTTTGTCAGTCGGTTGGGCACCTTTTGCCAGCCATGACTTAATTTTTTCGGCATCAACATTTAACAGTTCGGATTTCTTTAAAGGATCGTATTGTCCCAAAATCTCAATCACATTGCCTTCAAGCGCCGAGCGATCAGGTTGAACCACCAAGCGATAAACTGGGCGGTTTTTTGTCCCTTTTCTTTGCAATTTTAACTTTACAACCAAAGATATGTCCCCCCTTCTTAATTCAGAGTGTTTATTATAGCATATTTGCCTATCCAAAATCTAGTGAAATTTTCAGAGAAAGCTGACGATAAGTATATAGAAGGGAAGAGGGCAAGGAAGGGCAAGGGAAGAAAAAGAAGGCAGAAGAAGGCAGAAGAAGGCAAAAGGACAGAAAAAATGGAAGAACAAAGATTAAAATCAGATTTCGACATTGCCTCAATCTCAAGGGTTGGGCAAGATAAGCCGGTTTACCACGTCCAAGAGGCCGATAGAATGGACAAAATGGATCCAGCTAAAGTCCCGGGACAATTTATCAAAGTTTTTGCTGACGTATTTTTGCGCAAAGAGGCCGGCGATAGCCGGATCTTTTAAGGAGCTCAAATATGAACACTAAAGATACCAAACAATTGATTAAGACGGTTGAACAAATGTCTTTGCAAAACTATTTAGAAAGATTAATCCATGCTAAGCTGAGTAAAGTTACTCTATATTCCCGCTTTCCTCTAACCTCTGCTCCCAACCTGTCCGATCCGCACAGCTTTATCATGATCGAAGATATTGCCAAAATCGCGGGTCTAAACGGCGGAAAGTTTAACAACTAAAGTCTTAATAGCAGATTTAAACCATTAGCGTTACAGTAATACCTCTAACATTATAAACAAGCTCCGCAAAATAGTTCCCTTCCGCATCCGATTTTACCTGCATGCAGATTGGTAGATTGGGCTCTAGCGGACTAACAAGTAAATTAGGAAATAATTCCCCAATTTCGGGAAATGCCGCAACCAATGCCAATAAGTGTTCCGCCTTTGGAATAGTTAAGCTTTTGGGGGCTGGCTTTCTCGGTTGAGGAGCTCTTCCTTTTATCCACTCAGCTTCTATGGGATCACTAGCCAAACAATTCAAAGCTTCCAATAATGCATGGGCTTGTTGATCGGTAACCCACATGCTGTCTATAGTTATGGGAAAGCCAGGTGTATTCCAATTTGAGCTGGCAAATCGTGTTTTATCCCAAACTGGAACTTTTCTACCCTGCTGATCCGTTCCGTCTCCAGTCCGTATCCAGTGTAGTGATTCTGTTGTAACAACTCCTTCGTCTTTCAATATTTGTGGGAAGGAACGATGAAAAAGAGCCTGGTCTTCTTCAATAGGCAAATGCAACCCCATAAAAATCACTCTTGGTTGCTGGCGAACAATTACCGGCAAAGGATTTGATGTCGATCCGCCACAAGGCACAGTGTATTCTACTGTCGGAAGAGAATAGGCATGATCGAATATAGCGACCAGTTTAGGATTTAGACCATGTTCTTTCGCAACTTCTCTTCTACTTATTGTTGCAGGACCATACAGTCTTGTCGGTTGACCAATTCTAGGCATAATAATCTCCTAATATACTATCGTATAGATTAGGGGGAAATTTCACTCGGAATGAGAATAAAAATAGATTATAATCTTGAGCCAAAAGCAAAGGCTTTTTGCACCCGGCTAAAGAAATCAAACGGTTTTACCCGCATAAATTTGATCTGCAAATTTGAAGACTGGACGCAAATTTTCTGCCCTACTGACAACGGTATCATTACCTGGCCATCGGCCGTGAGAATAGCATCCTTCCCACGATTGAGAATGGCCGTAACGGGCTTTTCAAGCACTAAGGGACGAGTGCTAATGGTGTGCGGACATATCGCTGAGAGAACCATACATTTTGAATGCGGGGTTAAAATTGGACCGCCGGCAGATAAATTATATGCGGTTGACCCAGTTGCACTAGAAATAATAATCCCATCGGTAATATATTCGGCAATTCCTTCAATTTCAACTTTAATTACCCGCGCGATACCGCTTTTGCTAATAACAATATCATTTAGGGCAATTACTTTTCTTCCGCCAACTTTAGCCTCAATGGCATTGCGAACATCCAAAGTATATTTTCTCTTTTTAATCGACAAAAGTGCTTCGTCTAATTCGTGCAAGGAAAGCTCCGAAAGAAAACCTAAGCCCCCCATGTGAACACCAAGGATTGGAATATTTTTCCCCATCAATAAACGAGCTGCCCGCAGGATAGTTCCATCTCCACCCAGAGTTATAACAAATTCAGCCTTGGCTAAATTAATCTTATAGCCCTTTGCTTTCAGTTCTTTAATTACTTGTTCGGCTGTGCCAGCAATTAACTTATCTTCTTTTTTAAAAATAACTCCAATATTTGTCATCTTTTCTCCTTAAAATAAATGCAATTGAACCAGCATCCAAATTATACCAATGATCACACCAATAATAAACGCGCCAATGAAAACACGGAAGATTCCATCAAGATTCCTTTCACGGACGAAACGGAAATTAACGGAATGAACGGAGCCCTCGTTGGGGTCAACCATCAAAAGGGCCTTCGTGCCATAAGCAGCTTGAAGTTCGATTAAGCGGCGACGGAAAATGGGATCGAGGGGATCACCAGCTTCCTGGCCAGTTTTAACCACTACCACATACTTTTCTTTTTCTTTTTGGACAATATAATCCGTATTTAATGTACCTAAGTGTTCTTTGTCATCAATAGTAGTTAGAATTGAAGCTTTCGGCTGCTTGGTCACGATTGTGTAGCCGGCTTTAAAAAGCAAACTTTCTACTTCTTGGGAAGAATATGTAGAGGAAGAGAGGGTTGGATGGTTAGATAGATGGGATTTTCGGAAAAAGAAATACAAACCAACCGCTCCAATTAGAATGCCAATTGCCAGTGCAATAAGAATCTCTTGCATGGAAAGATTATAGCTTAATCATTTCGCAAGGTAAATCAAATACTCAACGTTGCCGTCGGCGCCGGTGATGGGCGATTCAATTAGTCCCTTAACAGTGAATCCTATGCCTTCCGCCTTCGCCTTTATCCTTTCCAGCACCGCACTCCGAACTCCCTCACTCCGAACTATCCCTCCCCTTTCCACATCTCCCCTTTTTGCCTCAAATTGCGGCTTAATGAGGGCGATCACTTCAGCCTTGTCCGCTAGCAGAGTCCAAACTACAGGTAAAACTATAGTAAGCGAGATAAAGGAAACATCGATAACAGCTAGATCTGCTTTCCCATACCCATTTTCTATTTTCGAATGTCTACTGTCTACTTTCTTCCCTTCGCCATACAAATCTTCTTCTTTTAAATAACGCACATTCGTCCGCTCAAGCACTTTGACCCGCGGATCCTTGCGCAATTTCCAATCCAATATTCCATAGCCAACATCGATGGCATACACTTTTTCAGCCCCGTTTTGCAGCAAACAATCCGTAAATCCGCCGGTTGAAGAACCAACATCCAGCGCAGTTCTTCCCTTTACATCTATGCTGAAAGCTTTGAGAGCGGCTTCCAGCTTTAGTCCTCCCCTGCCAACGTATGGATGATCTTTTTTCTTGGGTCGTGCCATAAATTGTATTGTAACATGCTGCATGTTATAATTTAATCACGCCCATGAAAAAGGCTCTCGTCATTCTCATCAGCCTACTAATTTTAACCAGCCTAGCTCTTGCCGAAACGATTGAAGCCAAGTCCCCACTGCAAGAGCTGCAAACCGGCTACGCCAATTTGGCACAAAACAAGACCGTTGAAGCCATTTCCCATTTAGAAGTAGCTTCATCGGCTAAGGGATTTGCTCTGCCAGAATACTCCTCTTTTCTGCTAGGAGAAGCGTATTATTCATCAAAAGATTTCCCAAGAGCCATCCAAAACTACTCCACTGCTATAACGAAAAGCCCCAAAAGCTCACTTGCACCCCGGGCACTGCTTATGATCACAAAATCATATTTAGCTGAAAACAACTTTGAACGCAGCATCAGCAATTGCCAATATTTAATTAAGAATTACCCGGATTGTCCACAGGTAGCAGCAGCTCGCTTAACTATGGCTGAAGCAATCGAAAAATCCGGAGACTTTAAAAAGGCATACATTGCCTACAATAACGTCGATTTGTATCATCCCTTTTCCACCGAATCACGCACGGCTCGCCTTAAAATTAAAGCTCTGCAAGCTTCCCATAAAAAGGCTTTGCCACGTTTTCAGCCAACCGCCAAAGCTTTATACAACAAAGCCATGCTCTACTGGGATAATGGGGACTTAGATTCTGCCATTATCTATTTTTCTAAACTGGCAAAAGAATATCCCACCGATAAATTAGCAGGGAAAGCCCTGCTCATGCTAGGAAGAGCCGAAATGGACAGTTCAAAAATTGACGAGGCCATCTCCCAGCTCGAAAAAGCTTCTTCTTACCAAAGCCAAGCCGGATTAGCTAGCTATTATCTGGCGCTGGCTCAGGGCAAAAAAGAAAACTACGAAAAAGCAATCTCTATCCTACAAGGTATCCAACAAAAATACCCAGAATCTGAAATTTGCGATCGGGCTTATTATTACAACGGTTACTATCTAGAGCTCAGCGACAAACCTTCTGAAGCCTTAGATGTGTATTGGAATTTACTAGACAAACATCCAAACAGTGATTGGGCTTCCGACGCTGTGTGGCGTATCGGCCGTATTTACTATTGGTCCGGAAAGTACAATGATGCCTTTAAATATTTCTCACTGGTTGGCCAGTATCCCCATAACGATGTCACTCCACGGGCCATGTTTTTTCAAGCCAAAGCCGCCGAAAAGTTAACCAAAAACGATGAGGCAATTTTGATTTATAAGAAACTGGCGGGAGAATTTGATTACACCTATTATGCTTACCGAGCCAAAGATCGCCTCAAAACCTATGGCATCGTTCTGCCCGAAAAATTAAAATTTACCGGTCGCGATTTTAGAGAGGCGATTGATAGTTTAAACAAATCATCTGATCCACAAGAAGAATTAACTGCCATCATGGATATTTGGCAAGAAACTTATGCCGACAAATTAAATGCATCCAAAACTGCCAAGCTCCATCTTAATAAATGCAAACTACTTTTATCCGCTGGTATAACCAACTTTGCTGTAGAAGAAGCATTAGCCGCCATCAATGTTACCAGCTCAGACAATGAAAACCTGGAGCTACAATCTAATCTTAATCAGTTACTGCAAAGAGTAGCTAATTATCGCGCCGGTATCCGTTTGGTAGAAAAGAAAATGAAAAAAGCCATTTTGGCTGGCAAGCCCGACAACATTTCTACCAACCTTTGGCACATGGCCTATCCGCGCGGTTATTTTAATTCGGTTGCTTACCAAGCAGCTATTTATAATGTTGACCCATATTTAATTTTGGCCGTCATCCGCGAAGAAAGTCGTTTCAATACCGCCGCTCGTTCTCGTTCTAGCGCCCGTGGCCTAATGCAAATTATGCCCTCGACTGGGAGAGCCATAGCCAAAGACCTAAAATATACTCGCTATGGCACCTCCAAACTAAATGACCCCAAAGTAAACATTGATATGGGGACCTACTACTTATCTAATTTGCTGCGCCGTTTCAATGGCAATCCCTATTTGGCTTTAGCGGGTTATAATGGCGGGCCAAACCGGGTAAAAAGATACGTTAATAGCTGGTATAATGGGGACATGAGTCAAATTGACATCGACGAGTTTGTGGAAAGTCTCCCCATTAAAGAAACTCGCCTATATGTCCAAAAGGTCATGGAAAGTTATTTCATGTATAAGCGCATATATGGACAAGGATAACGATCGACTGATTACCCTGGACCGCCAGGCAGAGGACCTTTCTTTTGAAGGCCTGCGCCCCAAAACTTTTAAAAACTTCATTGGCCAGCAAAAACTGATCGAAAATCTTCACATCCATATTGATGCCGCCAAAGCTCGCGGAGAACAACTAGAACATATTTTATTTTATGGTCCTCCTGGCCTTGGAAAAACCACTTTAGCTAGCATTGTGGCCAACGAGATGGGGGTAAATTTTAAAATCACTTCTGGCCCAGCCATTGAACGACCCGGAGACCTTGCTGCCATTTTAACCAATCTTAAACCAAATGACGTTTTGTTTATTGATGAAATTCATCGCCTCAATCGGGTAGTAGAAGAAGTCCTTTACCCCGCCATGGAAGATTTTGCGCTGGATATTATTATTGGCAAAGGCCCCAGCGCCCGCTCGATCCGCCTCGATTTGCCCAGGTTTACTTTAATTGGAGCCACCACCCGAGCCGGACAAATTTCTTCTCCTCTCCGTGATCGCTTTGGTCTTTTAAACCGGCTGGAATTTTATAGCCCAGCCGATATCAAGCAAATTATTCAACACGCTGCGCAACTTTTAAAGATTGAAATCGATAGTTCGGGAGCAGACGAAATTTCAAAACGCTCTCGCGGAACCCCCAGAATTGCCAACCGCTTACTCCGACGCGTGCGCGACTTTGCGCAGGTAAAATGTGCTGGGATCATTGATCAAGCTACTGCTCAAAAAGCTTTGTCCGGCTTAGACATTGATGAAATGGGACTAGATACAATTGATCGCAAATTATTGACGACTATTATTAAAAACTTTTCGGGAGGACCAGTTGGAGTAGAGACGCTAGCTGCTTCCATTCATGAAGAAGCCATTACCATTGAAGATGTTTACGAACCTTATCTATTACAAATTGGCTTTATGGAGAGAACCCCCAGAGGTAGAGTGGCAACGGCAGCCGCCTATAATCATGTTGGAATTAAATTGCCAAAAACCAAAGATTCAAATCAAGCAGAATTATTTAAGGAGAATCGGCTATGAAAAAACGAATTGCAAGAATAAATCGACAAACCAAAGAAACCGCTATTAAGATTGAATTAAATCTGGACGGATCGGGTAAAAGTGAAATAGTTTACCCCATCCCCTTTATGGCCCATATGCTCGAACTGTTTGCTAAACATGGCTTATTCGACCTTAAGATTTTGGCCGCCGGCGATGTTGAAGTAGACATTCATCATTTGGTTGAAGATACCGGACTTACTCTCGGAGAAGCCTTTAAAAAAGCCCTCGGCAAAAAAGAAAAAATCGAACGCTATGGCTTTGCCGCTGTCCCCATGGATGAATCTCTGGCCAAAATTGAAGCCGCCCTGGATATCAGCGGCCGACCCCATTTTACCTATAGCGTTAAATTCCATCGCGAACCAATATACGTAGAATTTGAAGATAAAAATTTAAAGTATGAAATTGATTCTGAAATGCTGCGTGAATTTTTCGAATCCTTTGTCTATAAAGCGGGTATTACTTTACATATCGATCTCGTCCGCGGTAAAAACACCCATCACAAAATCGAAGCTATCTTCAAAGCTTTTGGAGTAGCCTTATCGAAAGCTTGCGCTATCAATCCCCGCAAGAAAGGAATCCCCTCAACTAAAGGTCGGCTCTAACATGGCTTACGAAGAACGCGCTTATCGCAATTACGTGAAAGCCGATAACTTGGTTAAATTTGAGGTAATTGAAAAAGAGACCGATTTACTCATTTTGGCTGAAAGTAATTTATTTGACAAAGCTTTATCTTCGATCCTAAAACACCGCGCAGAACTTGAAGAATATATCGCCATCGATCCCCAATTTGAAAAGGCCCTTTCCCCCCGCAAAGTTAAACGTGAAGCTCCGCCCATTGCCAAAGAAATGGAAAAATATTCGCGGATAGCCAGAGTTGGTCCCATGGCCGCCGTCGCTGGCGCTATGGCCGAATTTGTAGGCAGAGATCTTTTGCCATTTACCAATGAAATTATCGTTGAAAATGGTGGGGATATTTTTCTTAAAATTAATCAGGTTAGAAAAGTAGGCGTTTATGCCGGCAAGTCATCTTTTTCTGAAAAAATTGCGCTAGAACTCGATCCTCGCCCCGAACCCTTTTCAGTCTGTACTTCTTCTGGAACAGTTGGCCCATCCTTTAGCTTTGGCAAAGCCGATGCGGTAGTAACTATTGCTAAACAAGCCGCCCTGGCCGATGCAGCCGCGTCAGCAATTGGCAATGTAGTTATCGAATTAGCAGACATAGAAAAGGGGTTAGCTCTAGCCAAAAAGATTAAAGGGTTGGATGGCGTCTTAATTATCAAGGATGATCAAATGGGAGCGATTGGAAAGGTTAAGATTGTGCCAGTTTAATGATGATGAGAGCGAAATTTTGTCTTCTTGTTGTCAAAATATAACCAAATAAATACCAATGCACTTAACACTAAAACCATAATAAAAGGCAAATAGTATATAAGATCGATTAGCATTGCATTTTCCCCCTCAGACTAATATTGTAATACAAATAAATCGCTGAAGTCAAAGAAACTAAACTACTGATAAACCCAAACAAAAACGAGACCCAATCGAACTTTTCTCTGATAAGCATGCCAATTACTAATATTGAAAACACTATTTGAAATATCTTAATAAAAATATCGGCCAAATGTTCTTTGAATTTGTTATTACTTTTTTGAGTGCTTTTCATTCTATATAATTCTTGGAGTAATCATAAACACAATTTCCGACTGGCTCTTTTCAACCGTTTTGTTTTGAAAAAATACCCCCAACAACGGAATTTGACCCAAGATAGGCACTTTGGTTATATTTTCACGCTCATTTTCAGACAACAGCCCCCCAATAACAATGGTTTCCCCGGCTTTAACTCGAACCGTCGATTGAGCGTTCCTAGTAGCTATCACTGGAAACTCACCGGCAGCCGTAGTAATCCATTCTGAGATCGCAGAAACCTCCGGCTGGATAGCAGTTGAAATCCAACCATCTTCGCCCAATCGGGGTGTAATTTTCAGTTTAACGCCAGCATCTATATATTGCACCGACCATTGAGCCGTGGCCGAGCTGCCAGACACTGGCACAGCATAAGGAATCCGACTGCCAATATTGATAATGGCTTCTTGATTGTCTAGCGTAGCAATTTTTGGGGTAGCCACTACTTTGGCTTTGCCAGAACTAATTAATGCATTGATGGTAGTTTGCAAATCTTCGGCTGGTTTGGTTTGGCCGGTATCTTTACTAGTCACAAATTTAAAAACTCCATTTTGGCTCCCCCCATACGTGACTCCAAGACGTAATGCATCCGACGAGCTAATTTCGAG
Source organism: Candidatus Margulisiibacteriota bacterium (assembly GCA_041658745.1). Classification (GTDB taxonomy): domain Bacteria; phylum Margulisbacteria; class WOR-1; order O2-12-FULL-45-9; family O2-12-FULL-45-9; genus JASEHX01. The sequence goes on from JBAZZP010000012.1 coordinate 15,119, forward strand.
AACCTTACTTTCAATTAAGATTTGAGGAATAGGGCGATCAATGGAAGAAATTAACTCCTTGGCTGCCGTAATTAAGTTTAAATTTCCCTGCAAAATTAATGTGTTAGCAGTAGTCCCGGGAGATGTTTTTAATCCAGGCATGGTCGTAGCCAGCATTGACACAACCTTATCGGCAAAGAGGTATTTTAAGAAAATGGGTTCAATCTCACCTTTGTTAACTATCTCATTTTGGTTTGCTGGCGATGAAGATATTAACAAGATGTTCCCTTGTTTTTGGCTCACTAAACCATTAGTCCGCAAGATATAATCAATCGCTTCCTCGGGGGCAATCTGTGTTAAATGTAAACTGGTGCGTTTGTTTTGAATTAAACTACTATCGCCGCTAATGACGACGTCCATTCCCGCCCCTTTAGCAATAGCTTGGACAACATCCAATACAGCTGCGTCTTCAAAATCAACCCGCGGAATTAACGGAACGGCCCAACACGCGGTGGAAACAAAGAGGACAACGATCAAAATCGCAAAGTTTTTAAACATTGTCTTGCCCATCAATCCTTCTCAAATTTATTTCCTGCGGTAAAATCGAAATCACCCGATATTCTTTTACTTTATCCCCTCGCTTAACGCAGAAGCCCTTCCCTCCTACCTCAACTAAGGCCACGGGGCTAACTCCTACAATAATTCCTGCCAAACGCACGTAAACGGACGAGAGCTGGATCGGTTCGGCATTTAGCTGCAGGGAGATATTGGGAGGTCCTTCTTTGCTATGATCACTATAAACAAACACCGCTTCGCGGGAGGGAGGGGACTCGGCCTCTTCTGAAGTTTCAATGGTGGTTGGTTCCTGCGTAATTTGCCCTTTTTCATCTGGGGAACAAGCCGAAAGAAAAACAAGCAGACAGGCAAAACACAATAAATGTTTCATATGCAGGCTTACAAGCAATTCCATTACCAAGTTAACGACTGGCTAAGCGTGCGGGAAATTCACAAACCGACGTCGATTTTTCGTCAGTGGTGTCTAAATTCTGGAGAGGTAGGCTTTATAAGAGGCAGAAATATCTTCGATGCTGTCACAACCGAACTTTTCGAGGAAAGCATTGGCTAAAACTAGCGCAACAACGGCCTCGCCAACGATGGCCGCTGGTTCAACTGCACAAATATCGGAGCGTTCCACAAGTCCAAGTACCGGCTTTTTTGAAATAATATCGACTGATTTTAATGGCTTTTTTAAAGTGGCAATTGGTTTAACTGCCGCCGTTAAGACAATAGCCTCTCCATTTGAGATCCCGCCTTCTATCCCACCGGCATGGTTGGTGCGGCGAAAGAATCCGCGGTCTTTGCTATAAAATATTTCGTCTTGTACTTTTGATCCGGGCAGATTAGCAACCTCATACCCTAATCCTATGCCTACGCCTTTCACAGCGGGGATGGACATTAAGGCTTGGGCTAAAAGTCCATTTAATCGACGATCGGATTCAACATAGCTACCAAGACCAACCGGAACTCCTAGGGCCACAACTTCAATTACCCCACCTAAAGTTTCTCCTTGCGCTTTGGCCCGGTCGATCAATTTATTCCACTCGCTTTTACTCTTGGATCCGCTAATTTGAACTACACGGCTTTTAACATAGATTTTAAATTGGCCAAGTAATTTTTTGGCTACCGCTCCCAAGGCTACTTTAGCCGCAGTTTCACGGGCAGAAGCGCGTTCCAAAATATTGCGGACATCTTTTTGGTTATATTTTAAGATTCCAGCCAAATCAGCGTGTCCTGGTCGCGGCTCGGTAACCACTTTTTCAAAGAACTCCGTGCTTTTGTTGGGGATCATGAGGGAAATAGGACTGCCAATTGTTTTTCCATTACGCACACCAGATAAAATTTCGGCCTGGTCGGTTTCGATCCCTTTCATGCGTGGACCCCGCCCATAGCCTTGTTGGCGGCGTTCCAAATCTAATTGTAGATCTTTAGAAGATAAGGGAAGATTGGCAGGACAGCCTTCAAGAATAGCAACCAAAGCTTTGCCGTGTGATTCCCCAGCAGTTAGATAGCGAAGCATACTAAAGGATTATATCACGAGATTTTAAAAAATAAACTAGTTAAAACAATCTAAGCACTTTGACTGCCACAATTAATGATTGATATCTCTCCATGAACATAAGTTGCAACCCCATTTCTTCCCGCCGCTTTTACAGCTTGCATGGCCTCATCTGCCCGGCCTAGTAGAAGATTGGAGGTGTCCCCCTCCTCAAAGGTTGAAATCCCTATACTTACCGTTTTATGGGCAGTTATCTCAAGAAAACATTCTTTAGCTCTTCCCCTAACAATTCTAATTGCATCCAAATTGATCCCATGCAAGGGAAATTCTTTAGCTTTTGTTCTTATCGCTTTTATCGTCCTTACTGCAGCAACACTGTCCGCATAAGGGATTCTTACCGTTATTGGTTTTTCAATTTCTCCCCTTAAACGCATAGCAACTTTTATTGCAGCTTCAAGCGTCAATTTGCCAATTACAACTATTTCTTCCCCACCGTGTCGACAAACTTCTTCATTTCTTAGGTTCGCAACTAATCGAGAAAATATTTCAGCCAGAACAAAGTCCACATCATCATGCAACCAAGCATTGTTTAGATGGGCAAACTTGTCAATATCCAAATAGAGAAGACACAAGGGGCTATCTCCTGCTGCTGCATGTTTAATTAGTAGGTCTAATTTAGCGTTCAAATATCTGGGATTAAAAACTTTTAACGATCCAAATTTTGGCGCACTAAATTTGGGATCTAATTGAAGCTCAGCCAAATGCCTGGCTACACGCTCAAAAGCTGGGCCAAGATGTCGGGCAGCTTTTTTTATCCCCCCCAAATGTTCCTCCGAAAAAGCATTATCCTCCTGACTGCTTACAGTAACAACTCCCACCTTTCCCTCATCGCCAGAAACGGTTGCTGCCACCATAGAACCTTTTCCGCCATTTCTCCAATTTACTGAGCTTTCTTTCCAATCAGCCAGGCTTCTTAATAAAATCGTTCTATTTCCATCGAAAACTACTCTTCCGATCCCCCAATCTCTTGGTCCGCTATAATAATCCACTTCCTGAACTCCCTTTGGTGTCCAAATTATCCTAGTTACTAAGGCATCGTTGTAAACATCGTGAAGCATAATTGTAACCCTATCTGGAATTGGCCTCCCAGCTTTATCACAAATATATCCAGCAATAAGTTGAGATATATCAGCTAAGGCTTTATTTAAGTTTTTTTCGCGGATTGAGATCCGAGTAATTTCATCTAAAAAGGATTTTTCGCTTTCTTCACGCAGACGCAATTTTGTTGCGGCTAATTTTCCAAAAACTGTATTTAGTGCAAATCCAACATAATGTATAAACTCGTGTTGGGAGGTCCATTCAACCTTATAAATTCTGCGGGTTTTGCCATCAATCTTTTCGGCAAGCATTAAAAAAGGTAATTGCTCAATTTGGTTCGGCCCACCCCCTTTTGTTTTAATGCAGCGACTATCTTTAGTCGGGTCAGGCACCAAAACATAGGGAAGGTCATCAACAATAATACTTCCCATAACCTCATCAGCAAAAGCTTCGGGGTTTACCCATTCTTTAAAACGCGACTCAGTCATTTCAAAAGAAAATAGGGTTGTGCCCATCCGATCATGGGAATATGAATGGGAAACACGGACACTGCCGTCTTCAGCAACATCGTAGGCTTTGATCCTGGCGGCTTTAAAATATCTAGCCAATATTCGGGCCGTTTCTACTTCTGCTTCATTTTCTGTACTAATAGCCCCTAGGATTCCGTCCATTTGTTGAATAACTAAACTAGAAAGTCTTAAACCAAATAATTCGTGTTTGCGCACGTCCTCACGAAGAAAAGTTCTTGGATCAACTATCAATTTCCCGCCAAATGGGAAACTTAATGATAAATTTATACCCAGAAACTCATCCCCTAACCTCGCCGCTAAATTGGTTGCATGCCTCAATATTTCTTCTAAGCCCTCCATAGAAAGCGACACCCCTCTATCTATTTCCAGCGAAATACCTCTGGCAGATTCTAATAATTCGGTAAGTCTTTCAGATATTTCGCCTATTCCGCCAAAAGCCTTCGCTGCCCCTTCGCGGGCACGCACTATTACCCCATGCCGCCTAAATACTTCCCCTAGACTAAAAGGTTTATGTGGAATATGTACTAAAGCGGTTGAAACCTTAGGTGCCATTAAAGAATTCATCTTATTTCTTCCCTCTATATATTACTTCGTCAAAAACAAGCAGAAATTTCAATTTTTAATAAAACTAATGAAAAGCAAAATGTTCGAGTCGCGATAATTCGTTATCGATTGATCTTAATTCCCCAAGACGTAAAGCGTGCGCACTATAAAACCTTTCACTAAACCCCTTAACCCAGCCTGGATGGCGAAATTCCATGCCGGCAATGCCAAACCAGTTCTCTTCAGTTCTCTCGATTTCCCCAAATAGACGGTCGCACCATGCAAACAATTCGCCTCGGCCTTGCCGCCACTGGTTAAGCTGACCGCTAACATTCCCCAAACGCCAGCGCAGCCAGCCATCATAACGAATAAAATCATTAATATGGCTATTGGCTTCCCTAGTGGGAGGGTAGCTTAGCCATTCATTTAGGTGGCTTCCAATCCAGGAACTGGTAAAATGATGAGGATCTTTTACTCCACATTCGGCATAAGTTTTCCGCAGGTCAAAGATCGGATGTCCCTGGTTTCCCCAATCAGCAATACTGGCAACATTTACCATTTCTATCCCAGGTTCTTGGAATAAAGCATCCGCAAAGCCCATCAGCCAAGTCACTTCCATAGCTACGTCCCATCCAATTTTTTCATATAGGTCAAGATCGCAGGCTAAAACGAATTGGTAAATGCCGGAACGATGAGCATACTGTTTGATTCGTTGGACAACCTCCCAGGGAGATCGCTCATGACAGTAACCATCGCACATTCCAAAGTAGCGGTTGGTTGAGACAAAACGAGTCCCCTCAACCGCATAGATCTGGCTATTAGCAATCCCCAACCTTTCAAGATGAACCCCATCAATTACTACATATGCCATTCCTTCTTTCTGCAATATGGCCGCTGCCGCTGGGGCAAGCACATTTTCGGCCGGGAAAACACCACGGGGATGGATTCCAAAGACTGAGTGGATCTGATCAATATTACGACGCACCTGGCGCCGTGCCATTGCCATAAAGACTCCCCAATTGTCTAATTCCAATTCCAAAGGAACAAGGTTCATGTGTTGATCAGGCGTCGCCAAGATTTCGGGCTTATAAGGATCCAAAGAACCAGCTTCACGAGAAAACACGTTTCGCACCTGTTGGATAGTCTCTGGATAATGCCTTCGAAGATTCTCAATCGTGGTACCGGTAAGATCAACCGAATAAGGGGCTCTTTTGTCACAGACGGCACCCAGGATATCTCGATAGGCCGCTAATCGACATCGATCCCCCTGATGGCCATGCATAACAACCGCGACGCGGATAGACATGGGAGGCTAGTTTCTTGTCTTTCTAAGATAAGCATCCATAAGCACTCTACCGTTATACTGAGAAATAACACTGAGCATTGATTCTATCAATGCCATCTAATCCAGGGGCTAAGTGTCCACTCCCCTTTTCAAAGCGTGCCAGATCTGCCGAAATTGTTCTGGTAGCTCTTTCTACTCCACGCAATACCTCATTGGCTAAAATAGTTGGGGCAAGACTCACCAATCCCTGATGCCCCCACACATCATTATGCATACTTCTTCCAGCAATATGGGTTGTGGGTCCATACACAAAAACGGTTGGCAACTGTCTCAAGCAAGAAGCTCCCCCATCATCGGGACCAAGCCCATACATACCATTTAGAATCGATTTCATATAACTCGGACCAAATGCCTCAGTTGCTTGCGAACGGCTAGCGGCAAGTGGATTGGTCCAACCAACCCAACAACCTCTTCTTGCCAATCCAGGAAAAAGCCAGCGTGCTTTTGGATAATTATGCCCCAACAAAAATTCAGCCGTAAAGAGACCTTTTTTTTGATTTATCTGATCAATTTCACCCAATAATGCCTCCAAACTACCAATGGCAGGAAAATCATCCTGGTGGGCAATTCCACCAAAAAGATAAACAACCGGCCGACCTACTTCTTTTGCCATCCTTTCAATATGTTCACTTTGCCGCAGGAAGCCTGTAATCATATCAATTTTATAACTAGCCGCTCTTCTCAGCGAAGCTAAAATAATTGCGTTGTGGGGAATTTCTATGCCGAAAAAGCGAGGAAAACCGCCTTCCAACAACGCAAACAATTGCCCTTCCTGAACTGCATATGCTTCTGCTAAATCCATGCGAAAACTACGGTTTGCACGTAAAGCATCTAAGGTTTCCATATCATCTAATCCACTAAGCCGCTCACGCCAACCAGAACAATATTGATCCAATACAAGACTAGTTCCCATTCCCAGCCAGCTTGGGATATCTAAAGTATCAGAAAATATTTCTAATGTCTCATTTCGAACTTCTATTGGCAACAGTTCTGCAGCGTTTGCAAATCCGCGAGCACGCGCCTGCGCTTCTGCTCGGGTAACCATTAAATGCAAGGGGGAAACAACCCCTACTCTTCCACTAAGACGCATGTCAGCATACAGAGCATTCGTGGGCTGACCCGCTTGAACCCCTAATAACCCCCACAATCGCTCTTCTTCTTGCGTATAATGTTTTATTACCATTCCACCAGTTGTTCTAGGAACTGTTCCGTTTTGAGGTGCATGAATCGTTGCAACACACAATTTCTTGGTCGCTTGAATTGCCATGCTAGAATCACCACATATTCTATAAAAATGTAAAAATAACTGTAACTTAAACAGAGCCGAGTGACCATCGTGGCCAATTACAATATCAGCTAGCGGATTTTCTACTCCTAGCACTCCTAATTGTTTTGCCACCTCAAAGCCAGCAGCCCCCAAAACATGCATTTGGGCCAAATTTAATTCCGAAGTATTGTGAGGATATATTTTCCCAGTAATCCCTGGGACGCTTAAGCGGATATCAAGCGGAGCAGTTGGCCCTTCAAAACCAGTGTGGAGCCAACCAAAAAATGGAGTTTGTTGTCCATACAAGCAAATTGTTCCCATTTCGCCTAATGGCTCAAATTTTGTCACAGCATCACTATCTGGGTTAGTCTTCTCAAAGCGCAATGTTTGTCGTCTGCCATCAAAGGCCTGAATTCTTTGTTGATCGTGTAACAAGCTAAAACAAAGCATTCCAAAAGAGTCTTTTTGCCCATGAAGAGCTGCGGTCCAACCAAGAGTTTCGGCAATGATTCCCAAGCCCCCCGCTCCACCAACCGGCTGAATTTGATCAGCCTGCAACTCTTCCCAAACCTTCGCCATGTCCAGACCTTTCATCGCTACTAAAGATGATAAAACATCTGGGCCAGCAATTTTTATAGCGATTTGCGCTGGGGAGGGAGTACACACCCTTTCCATACAGACATCAACAACGACTCGATGATCTCTAGATGCCCCTTTTAAAGAAGCCTGTTGCTGAGCCCAAGTCATCATTTTTAGTCTGGCCGCACTAATTGATTCAGGCGAAATTTTCATTGGACTCTCCATTTCATATAAAAATTATGTTCCAAATATTATTCAACAATTAACACAAATAATTTCACTATATTTTGCGGAAGAAAGGAAAGATAAGGCACATGGTCTACACCCTGTAACTCAGTTAGAATGTATTTCGACCAAAAAATATAGACTTCTGAGGAGGTGGAGAACACATGTGCCCGTTTAGATATTATGATATTTTAAGGG
>JBAZZP010000013.1:0-22865 GCA_041658745.1 Candidatus Margulisiibacteriota bacterium
CTGATGCAGTCCAGGATGGATTTGCGCCAGCTCCATTGGTTTTTAGAACTTGACCAGAGGAGCCAGCCGGTAATCTAGTCCAGCCAGAACCATTGCGATAGACAATATCGCCCTGAGCTTCACCTGTAATTGTTAGATTAGAAATACTGACAGGTCCAGAAACAGCTTCTCCAGTGGGGCCTTGTGGTCCGGCTGGTCCCTGGGGTCCAGTAGCTCCCGCTTCGCCGGTGGATCCTTGTGGTCCAGCGGGACCTTGCGGACCGGGAACCCCTTGCTCTGCTCTGTCTGCTACTGCAGCGCGATTGGCATAGCCAACGGAAACAATTTGGGTTCTGGGGGAGAGAGTTTCACCTCCGACCGCAATTTCTAAATAGCGATTTGCTCCATTAAAGACTTCGGTTGAGATTGAGCGAGTTTCTCCAATGATTAAGCTAAATACGCCCTGATTATCGGGAGTTACACTAAAACTTTCCGGTCCAAAAATTAAATTACCGCCAGAGGTGGAATCATAGATCTTTATTTCTATGGTTTTGGTGGTGGTGATTGGATTGCCGGAGGTATCAGTTAGTCGTCCTTCGTAAGATAACTTAGGGGGGATGGAGCTGAAACAGAGACTCGTTAGAATTACCGTGAATAAGAAACATAGAGCAATTTTATTACTTTTCATTATGCACCTCTTATTTATATTAACCCAACAAGCTATCAATAGTATATACATCTCAAATATAAATACAAGTGATTCTTTGCATAGGTAAGCAATAAATTGTTGTTTGACAAGTTTATATTTTTATAATATTATTCTCAAAATGAATTTTTGTTTTTACGAAGGAAAAGCGTGAAAAAGAAAATAATAATTATTGATGATGAATGCCAGTTCTCAAGTCTTTTGTCCTTTCGGTTAATAAAAACCTTTGATTGTGAGGTTTTAACGGCGGATAATGGGGCAGAGGGGATTACCTCTATAGAGAAAAATTTGCCTGATTTAATTATTTTGGATCTGTTGATGCCCGTGATGGACGGGCTTGCAGTGTTACAATACTTAAGCAGCAATCTCAAGTTAAACAGAATTCCAGTGATTGTACTTACGGCCAGTAATACTCCTGAATCACGGAGTAAAATATTGGAGTATAAAATGGTTGCAGAAATATATTATAAACCAGTTAATCAAGTTGATTTAACCAATAAAATTAAAGAACTGTTAAATAAATAAGCTACACAGGCTTGCTATTCCAATCCCCATAGATAATCAAGGTAAACGAAAATTGACGCTAGCTTTTTTCTCTGGTAAAATCAGTTTGGTTATTTATATCGAGCGATGCCGAGAGTAATCGAGGCAGAGTCGAGTATGTTTATATCGAGCGAGGCACGAAGTGCCGAGTCGAGATAATCCCCGGTAGCGCAGTGGTAGCGCAGGTGACTGTTAATCACTTGGTCGTAGGTTCGAATCCTACCCGGGGAGCTTTTCTTGACTATTTCAGGCTTCTTGAAGCTTTTTACCATCCGCCCAAAACTGCGGTCTTTTTGTTCCATTATTCTTTGGATTATGCCAGAGCCTCTTGAAGCCTTAAAGGAATAAGGATAAGATAGTTGTGAAACTAGCCTAAGAGGGAGAATCTCTCAGCTTGGAATGAGAGAAAAGGCGCCTATTGATGAAAGTAAGAGATAGCGGAATGCCCAATGAGGAGATGTGGGGGAATTTCTTTGATCCGGAGAAGACGCTAAATACCCTTGATGTGAACAAGAAAATAGGGGATGTGGCGGAATTTGGTTGCGGATATGGGACTTTTACTATTCCTGCGGCAAAAATGATCAAAGGGACAATATTTGCTATCGATATAGAACCTGAAATGATCTCGATCACCGAAAAGAAAAAGAAGGAAGCCGGCCTGGATAATATTATCGTTGTATTACGGGATTTTATGGCTGACGGGTCGGGACTGAAAGACAACAGTGTAGATTATGTAATGCTGTTTAACATTCTTCATCTCGAAAACCCAGTTTCTTTATTGCTTGAGGCAAAAAGAATACTAAAAAAAGGAGGAAAAGTTGGGATCATTCACTGGAATTACGATCCCACCACACCAAGAGGCCCAGCAATGGAGATAAGACCAAAATCCGAAGATTGCACAAAATGGGCTCTGGAGGCCGGATTTGTTGATCCATTAAAATTTGATCTAAAACCGTATCATTATGGAATCTTATTGACCAAAAGGGAGGAGTAAGCTGGCACTTGTCTCAGAGATTTGAATTATACTCAGTCAATGAGTTAGATAAAGCGATTGATACTTACAATAAGTAAAGCTCAATTTGTTTTTCGTTTTGGCATATTCCGAACCCCGTTGAAACCTCATAAGATTAAGGATAAAATAGTTGCGAAAGTCGTCCAAGAAGGGGTGTTTTCCATCCTACGGTCCGTAACGCATAATTGTGCCATATGCCCCGACAACGTAGACATTGTTGGCAGATGTTCCCCAAAGGCCATAAACCGCATAACTGGATCTGGTTTCTATACTGCTGGTGAAAGAAGAACCATTGCAGCGCAAAATGGTGGCATACGAATCTACACATAATCTCTGTCCGCCAATATACATGTTGTCGGGTCCTGTTCCCCAGACGCCGGCAAAAGCTCCCCGATATCTTCCCAGCTCCTCATCCCAGCCGGAACCATCTTTCCTTAGTAATATCCCTTGTTCCCCGGCAATCAATATGTTATCGCTCGAAGTTCCCCATACATCATAAAAGCCGTTTCCCCCCGCGTAAATATTGTTGGTAGAAATCCCAAAAATGGTGAGAAAGGTGCGAGAAGAATCGGGATCAGTATAGCAAGTAATCCATGTGCCGTGGTCATATTTTTTGATCGAAGGACTAGTCCCAACTACATATGCAACGTTGCTGGCAGGACACCAGGCTTTATAATAGGTTGTTCCGCTGGGAGATTCTACCGTAGCCAGCGACCAGGTCGAACCGTCATAGTGGAGCAGGGTGTCGCCGCTGCCAACCGCAAAGATATCGTTAGCCGAAGTTCCAGTTATATTGTATTATACTAAAACATATTTATTGATCAAATATGCCGTTGAATCTGCCATTGAATCCTTAAAGGCGTATGGTTAAGATAGTTGCGAAATTTGTTCTACAAAAAGTTACTTCATTTGCTTCTTGAAGCTTTTCACCATCCGCCCAAAACTGCGGTCTTTTTGTTTCTTTTCTAAGCTTGATAGGGCATAGTAATCGGTTTCTTTCTTGAGTTTTTGATAATTTAAATATTGTTTTTTACTTAATTGCCCTGATTCTATCGCTGCCAAGACGGCGCAACCTAGTTCGTGATTATGGGTGCAATCCGAAAATTTGCAGTTTTTAGCTAACATTGAAATATCGCCAAATATTTCAGCCACAGCCTTCCCCGCATCAGCCACACCTACTTCTCTTATTCCTGGATTATCAATTACCATTCCGCCGCCTTTAAGAACAAACAACTCGCGATGCGTCGTTACATGCTTGCCTTTATTAGTCGAAGTGCTAATTGTTCTAGTCTTTATTAGTTCCTGGCCTAATAATTTATTAATCAGCGATGATTTGCCAACACCGGAAGATCCCAGTAAGCAGTAAATCTGACCTTTTTTGATGACATGCTCCAGCGCTTCATCGCCATTTTGTTTAATTGTGCTGGTTGTCAAAATTTCAACATTCTTAAACCGATTTTTTATTGAAAGGAGTTTGTCTTCTAATTCCTGTGAAGAAACAAGATCGATTTTATTTAAAACCAAAATTGGTTTAATTTTTCCCGCTTGCACAATGGTCAAATATCGTTCAAAACGATTTAAGTTAAAATCTCGATCAACCGCTTGAACAATAAAGGCGGTATCGACATTGGCGGCTATTGGCTGAATTTCCGTATTATTAATCGCCTTTCTTGCTAAAATGCTTTTTCTTGCATGTATATCTTTGATCAAACAATTTTCATCGCTAAGACTAATAATGTTGACCAAATCCCCGACGAGGGGATAATCAAGCGGTGATTTTGCCGTATACATGATTTTTCCAGTTACCTCAGCCCAAAATTCATCATTATTATAGAGAACTCGATACTTGCCCCGATATTGAGCAACTACTCTAGCTGTTATGAGTTTGGAGTTTTCATGCTTCATTTTTTTATTATAGCAAATTGATGAGGCTATAGGAAAAAGAGCTTTAATGCAAAAATATTCTGCTTGATTCTATCAAGTCAATATCGCATAATTACTGCGGTAATAAATGAAGAAAATTATTTTAAAAAAGTTTGTTTGGATCATTCTGCTGTCTATTCCGGTTTTTCTATCTGCCTGCGGGGATAATGTCTCAACTTCTACTACGACAACTACTTCCACGACTACGACAACTACTGTTCCAGTTATGGCTATGCGTAAAGGGCCGTATCTAGTCTATCCCAATGAACAAAATTCAATGGTTGTGATGTGGCAAAGCACCTTAACGCCAACCGTTAATCAAATCGAATGGGGAACCACTACGGCTTATGGAAATGTTGCTACGACAACCGAAAGCTCCGCGCAAACCTATGGACATCTTAGCCAATACAAAATTGGCTCATTATCACCGGAGACCAAATATTACTATCGGGTAACTGTCGATGATCTGGTCTCAACTGGCTCATTCTATACTGCTTCTGCCAGCACCGAAAATAACCTGACTTTTTACGCTTGCTCCGATTTTCATGGGACCTCGTACCAAAACTTGGTTCAGCAAGCTATGCTGGATGACATTGCCGTGGAAGAGTCTAGACAGACCTTTTGTCTCAACGCCGGAGACTTTAACGCTGATAGCGAAGATGAAGATAATTGGGATAATCATTTTTTTACTACCGATTATTCCAGCACCTGGCAATTTCTCCGCAATATTCCCACTTTGTCAGGTTTGGGAAACCACGATACCTATCATGCTGATTGGTCAACGGCCGAAAAACCCGGGGAACTGGTTAGAAAATATTGGCCGCTTTCGTATTATGCTGCCACCGATCGTTCCTATTATTCCTTTGATTGGGGGCCGGCGCACTTTATTGTTCTTGATCAATATAATGATAACGCCGCATATACGCTCGAAGCTTCTGCCCAATATATTTGGCTGCAAAATGATTTGGCCGCTAATACCAAACCGTGGCTGTTTGTCATGTTCCATCAACCGGCCTGGACGGCTTCCACGACTACCGGCGGCGGCAGTCATGGCAACAATATTTACATCCAAACTTATTTATGTCCGCTTTTTCAAACCTATGGGGTTGATCTGGTCTTACAGGGCCACGAACATTATTATTCGCGGGTAGAGCCGCCCGATGGCATTGTTTACTTAACCATTGGTGGTGGCGGAGGAGAGTTGGGGACGCCAGACACTTCAGCCAGCTATTTGATGGACAGCGAAAGAAATTATCATTTTGCCCGCTTCGATATTGTGGGTCAATCAATGGAAGTAACTGTCATAGATTACCAGGGCTATCCAGTTGATAGTTTTACGGTAACGAATTAGATAAAGCGATTGATACTTACAATAAGTGATAGCTCTGTTCAGAGGCAAAATAGAAAATCAAGTGAAATTAATTGTTCCACTCTGCGATAAACATGTGAAGAAAACATTTTCTAAAAAAACAAGGAGGATCGATTATGTCTGATGGAGTATCGCAAGCTGCAGCACCGCAAAAACCAACGAGCTATTTGCCATATATGTGGGACGTCCGAGAAAAGGATGAAGAAACCAAGAAGGGACCAAAATTAAAATATGTTCCACCCCAACCATCTCTTGGGGCTTTATATTATTCCCAGGAAGGGTTGAATATACCCATTGCCTATGGAAAAATTGAACAGGGAGTGCAAGTTACTTCGAATGCTCATAGGTTTAAGTTTGTGAACGGATTAAAGTGGGGCTCACCGCTTACAGAAGCGTTTAATCCAAATGGCGATACGGTTGTAACCTATCATGAAGCGGAAGCAGCATATGATTATACTTTTGGTAATGGGTTCTCTCTTGGAGTAGTTGCCGAGGATCGGCAAAAATTTTCAGGTGCGAATTGGTTAAGAGCTATGGCAGCTGTGCAAATTCCGTATTCTAATACTTTATTGAGAGCTGGGGCTCTTTGGCACTTGCAAGCAGACCGTGGTGCTCCTCTCCAAGAAGGCACCAGCTTTTCTTGGCAAGTAGCCCAGCCGTTGGCTGGAGTGAAAGGAGAAAAAGCTAGCGCAACTATGATTATTATTAATGAAGGTGAGTATTCTCAAAGTTTTTGGTGGATGAATAATATATTGGCCTTAAAAATTAAATATTAGTTCATCTGCCATCCAACCTAATACGTTTCTCATTGGGTTTAAACGTAATTCCATAGAAATTCTTTTAAATTTATTTCCCTAAAAACTGTATTGCCATTTTACAAAAGAGGGATGGGTTTTCCAGATGGACGTAGTGGGCGCAATTATTAATCAATTTTAAAACACATCCCTTGATATGATTTGCTAATTCCCATGCTTCATCCGGCCTAATAAGGATATCCTCATCCCCTTCAACAATTAAAGTCTTGGCTTTGATCTTTGATAAACGGTTGCGAGTATTAAATTTGACCATGGCATCAACTTGCGCTTTGAAACCTTTGGCAGTTGACAGATAAGGATATTTTGTCGCCAGCTTGATAAAATTTTCAATAAAACCGCCAGAAGCAAAAGTTTGGGGTGAAAAGAGCCAATTAGTCCAGTTCTTTATCCATTGTTCAAAATTATCTTTTTTCTGCAGCTTATGGGCAAAATCAGCAAAGAGTTCATTATTCCTGACAGAAGAAACCGGAGCTGTCCCTTCTAAAATTAGTTTATTAACCCTTTCAGGGTAATATATAGCGATTTCCTGGGCGATATAGCCCCCCATGGAATGGCCAATTAGATGAGAGCGTTTAATCCCTAAATGATCAAGCAGTTTTACCGCATCATCGGCCATTTGACGGATTGTGAGTTTTTTATTCAGGAGTGGACTGCGGCCAGAACCTTGGTTGTCAAAGACAATGATTTTAAAATGTTTAGAAAGATTTTTTACTATTCCCGCCCAGCATGAATTGTCTGCTCCCAGGCCGGCAATTAAAAGAAGCGGATTTCCGCTACCACAGACTTCATAAAAAAGCGGAAAAGGGTCATTTTTCCATTTTGGCATAATAATTTATCCTACAGTTCTCATATATGATACAATATCCTGCATGAAAAATGTAAGTTTGTTTGTCACCTTGCTGGTTGTTTTATTCTCTTTCAAACTTTCTGCTATAGCTTCCTTGCCATTATCAAATAACAGCCAAATGCAATCAGTAAAGCCTGAGACTGGAGTGGTTAAAACTGTCCCAAAATCAACTGTTCCCCAAACCGCTGCACAACCGTTAGACCTAACCAAATTTACCACTTCAAAATCGGGAATTATTCTTCCAAATGTTGCCCAAACCAGCATCGCTTGTGGTCAGATTCCCAACGGGAAAATATTGGTTGTTTGGGCCCAGATGACGGCACAAAATAAGCATGTTGGCGAAGCCGTCTTTTTTGATGAAAACATGGGCTACATCAAGTCAACCTATTACACCTTTCCGTCAACTTCATACCAAATTGGCAAGAATGTTGTGCTGGGATTAGAGAATAATACCTTCTTAATTGCTTATTCTGATATTAATACCAATAATGCTAAATACGTTATCTTAAAAGACAATGGAACCCCGCTCTTTGAGCCAATCACTTTCTGTGATGCCAGAGTTGATTCGATTACGCTAACGCCACTGCCTGGTAATGAAACTATTTTGCTTAGTTATCAAAAATACTCAGACATTTCTGCTAAAGGTGACTTTCAAATCATTAATCTTGCCGGCAATAAAATTGCGGGACCGATAACCTTTAATTCTAAAGGGATGGGAACCGGGATGAAGCCGATTGTGAACGATGGTTTATTGAATTATTATTTTGGAGTTGGTTTCTCAAGAAGTAAAACCGTTGATTTGTTTGGTAATGTAATTCGTGATGATACTACTTTCTGGCATAAGGCCAATCGAGCTTATCAGCCAATTTTGCTGGAAAATGAAAACTCGCTAGTGCTAACTATTGATGAGCATTATAAACCGATGAGTTTTCTGCTTGATCCGCAAGGTGTTCCGCTTAGCGGGCCTACTCAATTCTTAAGTGATGATATATATGAATTGTCTGCTGTAAAGCTTAATTCTGGCCACATTTTTGTTCAATATTCTTCTACTGGTGGAGTACAAAAACAGCAATCATACATTACCTTACTGGATGAAAATGGGAATCGGATAAAAGAAGTTAAAAGTATTGGAGATGAATTTAGGGTTTACAGTGATAGGGTTGCCTATACCATATTGAATAATAACAAGGTTCTGATTGTTTATGGTGGGGTTAAGCGGGATGATAAAGGGAACATTTCTCAAAAGACAACGGGCTATAAAGTTTTCAATATTGAATAGCTTATCTTTCGATAATCTCGATTCGTGCTTATCTACTTGGTACGCCCTGCATACTAAATTACGGATATAAGCTATTTTTTGGGAAAAGTTAAAGGATTAAAAGAGAATGCGCTTTTGAAAACTACCCAGGCATTCTGCCAAGCACCCGCCAATAACCGATCAAAAATATACCCGATAAGACTTAAATAGACAATCGGCAAGGCATAAGGGTAGTATTTAGCGGTAAAAAGCAGACGGTTCCTGGAGATATAGCGGTCTTGTAGCAAACTAAAGCGTTCTTTTCTTCCTTCGGCCCTTTTTAACGTGGCTGATCCTTTATGGTAAACAATGCTTTCGGGAGCAAGCGCTAAAGTATAACGCCCGCGGGCGCGCGTTGCCCAATCGATCTCTTCAAAAAACAAGAAATAATCCTCACACATTAATCCGATTTCTTCTAGAAATTGGCGGGAGACTAGCATGGCTGCGCCGGGAACATAATTCATGCTTTTTTCCAGCTCTTTATATTCACTTAACTTAGATGGATTAAAAAGGTTGCTGCCTTTTTTGCTGTAAGACTGTGCTAACCAACGATCGTAAAAACCAGCCAACCCATAAATCCTAGAATGATCTTCATAAGCAAGCAGCATTGAACCGCAAATTCCAGCGCAGGGATCGGCTTTCATCCTTTGGACAAGAGAAGCTAGTGAGGCAGGGGTTACTGTAATATCATTGTTCAGGATCCAGGCATAGGCGCAATCTTGGTCAGATAAGGCATATCGCAATCCAACATTGTTGCCGCCAGCAAAGCCAAGATTTTTACTAGTTTCAATTAGGATTGGTGGTTCTTGCTGCCTGTTTATCCATTCTTTTATCTTGTTGATTGAATCATCGCTAGAACCGTTATCAACAATGATCACCCGATAATTTGGAAAATACAGCTTCTTTATCGATTCCAAGCATTCTAACGTGTCATCTGTCCCGTTCCAGTTTAGGACAATAATATATACTTTTGGGTGTTTTTGTATTTCAGTCATCAAATTATCCTTGCTATATTTTACCAGAAATATGACTTATCTGTTAGAAAGCTAAATATCATTCTTAAACTGAAAGCCTTTGGCTTTGATTTGCTCAATTATTTGAGGAAGGGCCTCGATTAGTGCCTCTCTACTTGGTCCTCCGTCGTGTAAGAGAATAATTGCGCCATCGGACAAATTTTCATTAACTGTCTTTAGATACTCTTTGGGATCATACACTTCCCAATCACAGACATCAAAAGTCCAGAGGACAATCTGGTAGCCTCTGTCGCTTGCGGCATTATAGACGCGCCAATCAAAGTAGCCGTATGGCGGCCTAAAAAGAGTGACGTTTACTCCGCAAGCTTGGCGAATAATGTTGTGGGTACGCTCAAGATCCCTCTCAATCGTTTTTTTGCTTTTTACGGTTCCATCGATATGATTAAAGGTGTGGTTTCCCAAGATATGCCCTTCATCTTTTATCCGTTTTATGATCGCCGGATTTTTTTCGGCCTTTCTTCCTAGCACAAAAAAAGTGGCCTTAACATTATACTTTTTTAAAATGTCTAGGAAGATTGGAGTATTGATTGGATCAGGTCCGTCATCAAAAGTCAGGTAGATTGTTTTGGGGGTATTTTTTGACCACAAGGCTTGTCCGGATAGGGTGGAGGAGGAAAAGGCTGGCAAACAAGCGATGACCGTTAAGGTAATTGCCGAGACAAAAAGGATTATAAAACTATTTTTCATGTGTGTAATTTTTTTCAGATCTATTATATCCTAATGCGAGAAAGCTATCAAAAAAGAAATTAATATAGCTTGAAGCGTAAAAGAAATAGATTTAGAATACTGATCTTGCAATTGAATGATTTCGCCAGCGTTAGTGGTGTTTTTCTAGGGGGAAACAACTCCTTTGTTATTTTAAAATCAAATTTATCTTTAAAAACGCAATCATTTTGTCTTTTATCCCCGGCCATTCTTTCCCAAACCAAAACATATGGCCGCAGCCGTCAAAATAGTAAGCTTCGGCTCCCGGGATAGTATTTGCGACAAATTCGCCGTGTGATTTAGCCACATCCCGATCCATCCGGCTTTGCGTTACTAGGGTAGGGAGATGAATTGTTTCTAAGGGATAGCGGGGTATTTTGGTGGCATAGATCATTTCATTGTCCATGCCTGGTGCTCGTAAATCCAGAGGAGCTACTTTCTCGGAAAATTGTTTAAATTTCTCGACTTCGGTTGAATCCTTCATTATTTCATCCGCCATCTTTTTTAAGTGTTTATTGTCATACAGCGTTTCTACTTGAAGATAGGCTAGAAAAGTTGCTTTGGGCCACAGGTAGGTTGATACTGTCATGGCCCAGCTCAAAAATTTTCTCCCCGAAGAAGATAAATAGAGCTTTCCCAAAAGTGATTTTTCTGCCTCCTGGCTAGGATGGTATTCCTGGCTGACTGCGTCCTGGATGATTAGACATTTGGTTCGGTCTTGATGGCGCAGTGCAAACAAGAGAGCGGCTGGTCCGCCCAGCGACACGCCAAGCATGGCGACTTTTGACTTTAGACTTAGGGCATCGAGCAGTGCGGCAAACATATCTGCGTGTTCTTCAAAAGTTTTGCCAACACTTAAAGGTGTTCGCAGATAACCCGGTTTTGAAGGGCAAAGAATACTGCAGCCGGTAGCTAATAGAAAAGCATATAAATAAGCATTGTCATAGCCGGTGCCGCCGCCATGCGAGATTAAAATAACCGGGGCGGTTTTTGGACCGAGCCAGATATATTCTACGGTTCCCATGGATGTTTCGATAAGGGTACTTTGGCTGTTTAATTTGTTGATAAGTCTTCTGCGCCAGAAAAAGTAGTGAGCATATCCGGCGATAATAATGGTGGCTATAATACTAAGCGTGATTAATAATATATGCATGTTTTATTCAGTAGGCTGATTATAGCAAGAATTGTGGTAAAATTTTAGCCATGATTCTGTAAATGAAGGAGAAAACAAAAAGATGGCAAATTGGGTAATTGATAAACAACTTTGTTGTAAAGATCAGCTATGCTTAAAAGTCTGTGTGATGAGAAATATCATTCTTGGGCCAGACGGATATCCAATAGCAGGGGATGCTTGTCTTGCTTGCGGCCACTGCCAGGCGGTTTGTCCCAAGGATGCCATTACTTTAAACCAGGTAGCGGCGCAATCTTTGCCCTTAGCGCAAAAAGAGAAGATTGATTTGGAACTGATGAAAAGCCTGATTAAAAGCCGGCGATCGATTCGGGAATTTAAAGATGAGCCGTTGGATAAAAAATTGTTTGATAACCTGCTGGATACTTTGCGTTGGTCTCCAACCGGGGGTAATTCGCAATTGGTCAATTGGCTTGTGGTAGAAAGCGCTGAAAAGCGCAAGGAGATTTCCCGTTTGGTCATTGAATGGATGAAGGGGAATGATAACTTTCGTCCGCTGGTGATTGCTTGGAAGAAGGGGTATGACCCGATATTGCGCGGTGCGCCCGTGCTGGCAATTGCGCATGCGGGCAATGAATATGGTAGTACGGCGGCTGATTGTATTATTGCGGTGCACACGCTGGATTTACTGGCTAATTCCCAGAAGCTTGGGACATGTTGGGCAGGGTTTGTGATGCTGGCTTTGGCCGCTAATTTTCAGCCGTTAAGGGAATATTTGGAGTTGCCGGCCAATCATCAAGGTTATGCGGCTTTGATGCTGGGTTATCCGGCGGTGAATTATAAGAGGGTACCGGAGCGTAATCCGCTGAAAGTAAGGAGGATGTAGGGGACAGAAGGCCAATAAAGGCCCGTGAAGGGATGGAGGGCAGAGGGGATAGGGGATTAAATGACGAATGACGAATTGGGGAAATGACGAAATATATCACTAATTTTCGCTAATTGTTCTATCGCTAATCTACTCGAAGAATCAGGTTTCTCTAATTACTCGAATTGACGCGTATGAGCACGGGGGGATGAGATAATTGTAATTTAAAAGCAAAAAGATAGTATATTATATTTTCCTAAATAAAAGCATAACCCTTTGAAATTAAGTGTTTTTTTACAGCGCTCGCAGTATCTAGAATCTCTTGTTCTAAATCATCAATTTCTGATTCGTTTTTGCATTTTTTCTGGAATAGTATTTGAATATTTGTTGAACCTTTACTATGTCCGACCACTAATATTCTTTTTTCTTCTTTAGCCTTAAGATAATTATTCGTCAATTCGTAGGCTTCTTCTAATTGTTGTAAATTAATAATATTGTCAAAATGAGAAGTTCCCCATACCGATGTCTTTTCAGATTCAGAGTTGTTTTTATTCTCAGCAATATTCCAAATATATTGAATTTCATAATCATTAGTCATTTTATTCCCTCCTTTATAGCTGTCCATTTGCTGCCTTAAACCTCCTATATATATACTACACTATAACCCAATAATGATTTTTACGTTGTAGCCAATTTAGGGAGCAATGTGCGAAGCAGAAAAGAGGGTTGAATCATTATTAGCTAATAGGATATATTTATTCTTATGCATGCTGTAACTCTTCATGGCGAGTCACAATCTAGTTCGAGTGACCGCAGAATCTTTATTACTGAAAATGGAAAGGAATTTTATCAGATATTTTCTTTTTCTCAAAACAAGAAAGATGGAAGCTTATACGTTTCTTGGCCTGAGATGGAAACGACAAAGTGGATCACATTTAAGGATAATATGAAAGAAAATATTTTGGAAGTTGTTGAGAGCCCAGGAAAGGGTAAAATTAGTTTTCATGGATCTGGCCAAGCACATTATAAGGTAAATGATGTTTCTAACTCGGCTTATTTTAGAGTAAATGGTAATATCTTATTTGATACTGATAAAAACACTGTTGGTGCGCGCCATTTATTTACTGCTTTTATTAAAAAGCCGGAATATATTCCCGATAAATCCAAAGCATTTAATCGCAAGCATGATCATTCATTCAAGGCTGACAAGATTAAACCAGTCATATTTGTTTTCTTTGCTGTTCCACAAAAAGGTTTAAATATTAGTTTTCAATTGGGTTTTCAATGTGATGATATGGAAAGTATGCCGAGTGACTTTTTAGGTTGCGGGATGCTTCCCATGCGAATTCACGATATTATTTGGTTCGCATATAGAACAAAATACCTTGACGATTGGCCTAAATATAATCACGTTTCATACTCGGATGGATATAAAGTTCCCTTGTTTATTGGACAAGCAGATCATTCGATGAGGGTTGAGCTTCACAGCCCTATGTATTCTCTGGATAATAATAACTTCAACATAAATTTAAATTCTCAATCTGATTGAAGTAATTAATTGTTATCCTTAGCCTTAAATTGCTATCGAGTCAATTAATTCTCTTTTTATGTATAATTTAGTACATCTTTAATGCTACATACCGTTTTTAGCCACACTTACTTGTCGGCAGGCAGGCGCCACCGAAAACCACCTAACGCCTCCCAAGACTAATTTGCTATAATACCAATATGCCCAAACCACGCATGAAACAAGTCTTTGAACACTTCAACACCGAAGCAACCGTCTTCGATGAGCATGTATTAAAAAGTATCCCGCACTACCAGCAAATGATTGAAGTTATCATTAATATGCTGCCGTTTACAAAAGATAAGCCATTTACCATCATGGATGTGGGGACGGGGACCGGCAACATTGCCTACAATATCAAAAGCGCTTTTCCGAAATGCAAGCTTGTTTGCCTTGATCTGGCGCCTAATATGCTAAAGATTGCCCAAGAAAAATTAAAAGGCTTTAAAAATGTTGAATATGTTGAAGCGGATGTTAATAACTATACCTTTGACCGCCAATACGATGCAATTGTTTCATCTCTTACCCTGCATCACCTCGAAACCGATACCGATAAACATGCTTTTCATAAGAAAGCCTATAAAGCTCTTAAAAAAGGCGGCTGCTTTATCAATGCTGATATCATTATTGCGCCAGATAAAAAGATGCAACAAGTTAATCTGGCGAAATGGCATGAATTTATCCTGCGCTCATCTTCACAAGAATACGTTAATGATCGCTATAAGAAATATCTGGCTGAAGATCGGCCGGCAATTTTGCTGCACGAGATTGACTCTTTGCGTAAATGCGGATTTCGGTCAGTAGAAGTCTTCTGGAAATATTATAACTTCGTCGTCTACGGTGGAGCAAAGTAAAAAAACTTTAAGATTGTTTATTCGCAAGAATATTAACTATTAACTAATTCTTCGATTTCACTTGGTTTAACCGTCTGGTTTCGAGCGTGTTTCTTTTGAGCAATATATTCATAAACGGCAGGGACTAAAGAGAGAAAAATAATGGCAAAAATTACATAATGAAAATTAGTTTTTACCATCGGCATGTTGCCGAAAAAATAGCCGGCCAATGTAAAAATGGAAATCCAGGCGGTACTTCCAATAACACTAAAGAAAAGAAACGTTCGATATCTCATTTTGCCAATCCCGGCGATAAAGGGAGCAAATGTTCTTACAATTGGAATAAAACGGGCTAAAATAACTGTTTTTTTTCCATATTTTTTAAAAAACTGTTCGGTTTTAGCGATATGATCTTGATTGATAAAAGGAATTTTGGGATTGTTCGCAATAGCTAAGCCAAATTTGCGTCCAATCCAATAATTGGTTGAATCCCCAATAATCGCTGCACAGATTAATACAAACGTAATCAGAGTAATATTGAGCGATCCGATGGCGGTTATTGCTCCAGCAGCAAAAAGCAGGGAGTCGCCGGGTAAAAAGGGGGTGATTACCAATCCGGTTTCGGCAAAGATGATAAGAAATAATATCCCATAAGTTAATACTCCGTATTGGGAAACAAGCATCACAAGATATTTATCTAGATGGACAATTATATTGAAGAAGGTCTTTATCATTTCCATGTTTGAATTATACCGTGATTCTATTGGATAGTCACTAAAATTAGTTTTGAGTTTACCACAGTTTGTCTAGGGTATACTGATCTGGGTCAAAGCTGCTTTGTGGGCTAAAAGCGTCGGTTAACCAAGCTAGCGGCTGCAGCGTTGTTATTTGTTTAAGATCTGGCATAACGCCTTTAATTTCTACTTTTATAGTCTTACTTAGTAGATCGAAACCCAAAGTCTGCAATGGAAAAATGATATAGAAAGCCGTCTTTAGATCGTGTTGTTGAATGAATTTTACTCCTAAGATAAAGTTTAGCTGCCTTGAAAAATCAATGCTTCCCGATCCTCTTAGTTCTAGGTTGGGGGCTTTGGCTTGGGCGTTGCTGATGGATACTAATTGATTGCTGATTTCAAAATTACCGGTTACTTCTTTAAAATCCGGCATTTTAAAGTCTTTTATCAAAGTTCCTACCCCTTGCTGTGCACTAGAAAAAATTGACATTTTTTTAAGGTCAGCATTGGTTAATTTAAAGCTTCCTCCTCCTCGAATTGAGCTCATCTTTCCCCATCTGCCAACTCCGGCAATTTTCCCGGTAAAAAGACCGGTTAATCCTGCTAATTGAGGATTAACTCGTGTAAACTTGGCAAGATCCATGTCTTCAATGTTTAGTTCAACTCCCCAATGTTTACTGTCTAACACGACAGCTCCGGAAAGGGTTCCCTGATAAAGATGCATTGGGGGAATGCCTGATGAAAATACTCCTTTTTCAATTTTTATTCCAAGTAGAAAGGAGAGGGGATCTAGTCCGAGAATAGAAAAATTATCAAATTTTAGACCCAGCTTTCCAAAAAGAGTTTCGGGTTTGTCTAGCTTTCCCTGCAGGTTGCCGGAAAAGCCCATCTGACCCTTTAAATCTCGTTTGGACGCCTCGACTGAAACGGTTAGATGCCGCCCATCTCCTATAATTGCAAATCTTCCGGGAAGTAAACTAAGATCCGCTTGGCCACTAATTCTGCCGCTAAAAAGTAGTTTCTTTATGTCTAATAAATTAGCATCGACCAAAAGAAAAGAAGCTTCGCTGCTAGCTAGCCAATCTACTTGAGCAACATTATTGGATAATAATTTTAGATGGAATTTGTTGGCTGAATCACCAATTTTACCGCTAAGGTCAAGAATACGGACTGGCTGAAAGACGAATTGGCCATGCAAATCAATCGGCTTGTTTTGGCTAAATCCTTTGATACTTCTAATTTGTACTGCCTTTTGGTTGAGGCTGGCCATGCATTTAACTTTCTCTACAATTGGAGTTTTTCCAAGTAACAGTGCCATGTTTGCAAGGTCTGCTTGCGCGTTTAAAAAACTCTGGGATGCATTTCCTTGAATATATTTCTGTTTATGTTTGATTAATCCGTTGCCCGCCAATCTGATGTCCCCGTAATTTAATTGACCATCCAAAACTTCGTAAATTCCATCAATCGAAAAATCACCCCGCTGATAGGAAAAGTCGGCATGGATGACAACTTGTGCTTTTTTTAGATGCCAGGGTTGAAGAATATCGTCGAGATAATAATCGCGATAATCGGCTAAATTGGTGATTTTTAATTGTGTTTTACCATTAATTTGGCCAGTTTTGGCTGAATAATTAAATTTGAACTGGATTGCGTCTTGCAACTTAACATCCAAACCGGAGGCTTCTACAGCATAGTCGTTTTTGTTAGGGCATTTTATCCTAATGTTCACATCTTTAAAGTGTTTGGTGAGTTGGTTGTTGCGATAAAGTTGATCGTCAAAAAATATCCGACCATTAACAAAAATAATTTGATCGATATCCACAAATGAACTTTGATTTTTACCTTCTTTGCCAAAAAGATTACCAAGAGTTGTTTCAAAATTCCACATGCCGTTCTTAGCGCGAGATATATTTAGATTTGCTTCAATTATCGTGATTTGTGGTAGGTGGATTTTGCGCGATAAAAGAGCGAAATAGTCGATATCGATGTCGACTTCTTTGGCGGTTAAGATGGGGCGAAGCTCTATTCCTTTTAGCTGGAATCCGCGCAGCGGGTGAAAATCGACTTCTTTAACTTTTAATTTGACATGATTATCATGATTAAAGATAGCGACTTGTTCGTTTATTTGGGGAATAACGATCTTGGGGATAATATAGTAATTGACCCCACACCAGACGGCTCCCGTTGCCAGCAAAATTAAGAGGATGAGACAACAAAGGAGAATAAGGGCTCTCTTTATCATGCAAAAATATTACACCCCAATTAGTCGAATGGCAAGCTAGCAAAAAACTTGCTAGTTGTCAGTGGCGGTACTTTATGCTTAAATAGGGGTGATCAATATTTGTTAATTAAGGAGGCGGAATCATGGCAAATAAAGAACAGGGTGCAAATAAAAATGTTAAGAAAGTTGCGAAATTATCTCTCAAGGAAAAGCGGGCGTTAAAGAGAGAAAAACAAGCAAGTAGGTAAGGGATATTGCAAATAGTATCAGCCAGGTTTTTAAAGGGAATAGTTGGGCCTGACGATATATTAGAGAGTCTAATTCCGCAGGTTGCTTTTGTTGGCAGATCCAATGTTGGCAAATCAAGCGTAATAAATTCTCTAACTAATCAAAAAGATTTGGCTATTACGAGTTCTTTTCCGGGACGTACAAGCCAAATTAATCTTTTTTTAATCAATAATTCTGTGTATTTGCTTGATCTCCCAGGCTATGGTTTTGTGCGGTCTTCTCGCAAAGTTAGGGATCGTTTTTTCAAATTAATTGATTGGTATCTTTTTAAGTCGTCTTACCAGCAAAAAGTTGTTGTGCAAATTATTGATGCCTATGTTGGCCCAACAGCGGCAGATTTGGAAATGCTGTATACCCTGGAGGAATTTGAAAAAAATATAATTATTGTTGCCAATAAGATAGATAAGATTAAAAAGTCAAAATATGAAGAACAACTTCAGTCCATCAAAACTTTGGTAGGAGAACATATTGTGATCCCATATTCTTCACATGACAAAATTGGGAGAAATGTCCTTGCAAATGAGGTCTTTAATTAATGCTGCAAATAAATAATTTGTCTTTATCTTTTGGAGCACAGACCCTGCTAGATGATATCAGTTTTACCGTTAATAGTGGGGAAAGAATCGGACTGGTTGGTCGCAATGGTTCGGGCAAAACCACTCTCTTTAAACTGATTACGGGTGAAATGGAGCCCGACTGTGGACGCATAGCCTTACCCAAAAATTATACGGTTGGTTATCTTAAGCAACATCTGCAGTTTACCGAGCCGACTGTGCTGCAAGAAGCTTGTCTGGGTTTAAAAGCGGATGAGAAGGATCAAATCTGGAAAGCAGAAAAGATCTTAAGCGGATTGGGTTTTACCGAAGACGAGTTTTATCATTCTCCTGCCGAGTTTTCGGGTGGTTTTCAAGTGCGCTTAAATCTGGCGAAGGTGTTGCTTGCTGAACCGCATTTGTTGCTGCTCGATGAACCGACCAACTATCTCGACATTCTCTCCATCCGCTGGCTAACACGATTTCTGCAACGCTGGGGCAATGAGCTCATGATCATCACCCATGATCGTGATTTTATGAATAGTATTACTACCCACACGGTTGCCATCCATCGCCAAAAAGTTAAAAAGGTGGAAGGGGATACGATTAAGCTTTTCAATCAAATTGCCGTGGAAGAAGAAATTTATGAAAAAACTCGCACCAAAGAACAGAAAAGGCGAGAAGAGACTCTAGAATTTATCAACCGTTTCCGGGCTTCAGCTGCCCGTGCTAGTTTAGTCCAATCCAGAGTAAAGGCGCTTGAAAAAATGGGGAACAAAGCTGAGCTAGTCAAAGTGTCCGATTTGGGCTTCAAATTTAATTCGGTGGTATTTGAAGCGCAAAACGTAATGAGAATCAAAGATTTAACCTTTGGCTACACTTCGGATAGAACTTTAATTGAAAACTTATCAATTGATATTACCAAAAAAGATCGCATCTGTGTGATTGGTAAAAATGGTAAAGGTAAATCAACATTATTACGCTTATTAGCCAAGGAACTAGAGCCCAACTCTGGCGAAATTATTCCTCATCCCAATTGCCAGATTGGCTATTTTGGTCAAACCAATATTGAAAGATTGCACCCCAAACTAACCATCGAGCAAGAGTTTTCTCTCTTAAGACCCGATATGAGTCATACCGATATTCGCCGGACTTGCGGAGTAATGATGTTTACGGGTGATCTGGCTCTCAAAAAGATTTCTGTGTTGTCTGGTGGAGAAAAAAGCCGTGTTTCACTAGGTAAAATCTTGCTTTCTCCCACTAACATGCTGCTTCTCGACGAACCGACCAATCATTTGGATGTTGAATCCTGTGATTCGATGATAGAAGCCTTGGACGAATTTTCTGGGGCAGTGGTTATTGTCACCCACAGCGAAATGTTTTTGCATCATCTGGCCAATAAACTGATTGTCTTTAATGAGGATCGGGTTTTTGTGTTTGATGGTACTTATCAAGACTTTTTGGATCGGATTGGTTGGGAAGAGGGGGCAATGAAGCAGAAAAAAAATAAGAAAATAGATCTGCAGAAGAAAAAACAAGATGCGCTTGAGGCAGAATATAATAAGAAACACAAAATACTGCACGATAATATTGCTAAAATCGAAAAGCTGATTGATAAAGAAGAATTAGCCCTTGAAGAAATAAATGTCAAATTGTCAGATGCGGGCATTCTCAACTTTAGCGAAGAAATAAAAAAATGGCAGATATTAGCTCACCAGAAGCAGCAGGTTATTGATCAAGGGTATAAAGATCTTGAACGTTTGATCGCCGAGCTAGATGTGCTTGATAAATCTAAACCGTAACCATCGGTGAATAGATTTATCTATATTGCCATAAAACAGTCGTGGAACATCTTACCCCACCTAACGGACCAAAAGTAGCATGTTCCTGCGCAGTATAACGAACATTAAAACCAGCCCTGCTAAACAATGGACCGATCGTTTCGCGTACTGCTCGGTTAAACAGCATTTCTCCTCTTGGCAGGTCTGCAGGATTAAGCATTAGTGTATTGGTTTCTGGCCAAGTCATTACACTAGTTCCAGCGCCAATTGCTTTAATAATTTCAGCTAAGGCGAGTTGGTTTTGATCCGAATATACCTGACCAAAAGCTATCCGCCTTTGTAGTGGGTCGCTTACCGCTTCAAAATCAACATGGTCATTACCAACCAGAAGTCTGCAATCTATATTAAGGGCATGCATAGCATAAGGATTCAATATGTCTAAATACTGCATCGGGAGTGGAAAAATTCGATTGGATGCAATTCCTGCTTTTTCTAATCCCTTTCGCATTTTTTCTCTTTGTCTTTCCGCAAGCTTATAATTCTCCATTGCTAAACAGTGGAAATCGGATACCAATGCATAATCTGGGCCAACAATAAGATTGCCTGCTTCCCCAATCGGGCAATCTAGATTTTCTGTTAAATTTATTCCAGCTGATTTTAAAAAAATGTTAAATTCATCTGTGACTTTTCCATGAAAACGATCTGATACAAATAATTGACTTCCTAATTGATACATAATATCTCTTGGCCAGGTTATGTCTAATGCTTCCTCTAAGCTGTTAAAACTAAAAGGAATAATTGATAAACTATCTTGAGTAGATCTTTTAAGATGATTAATTCGATTCATTAACTCTTGATCCTGAGCAGAAGCTAATTCTATTGATGAGGGAGTATTTCTAATACCCTGAACACATAAAAATCCAACGTTATAATTAAGGGTTAATAGATCTTGTACTAGTGCCTCCCGTGCTGTATAAGCAAAACTGGAACCTCCAAACAAGTCCACCACCGGAGCAACAAATTGTTTGAGAGTAGCCTTTTCTATGATGATTCCCCGAGGATCAATCCGTGTTCCATTTCCATTATATTCGCCTCTAGCAATTGCCTGCAGGATGGCAACTCGCCTTCGAAAATACCCATCGCGACAAAGCTGAAGTGGGCTTTCTTTAAACACTTCTGCTCTTTCCTTTGCTCCCAAACCAAAAATTGAGGATGGGCCAGTTATTATACGAGGATTTCCATGTCGCGGTTGAACCAACATAAATTTTGATTTCCTTGATTGCTTATTTGATGCTAATTATTTATCGTATAATTGGAGGAAATATTTCATTCATTCCAGAAAATATATGGGGATGGAAGTAGAGGATAAACAAAAAAGAAACGGGGACCAACCCGTTTAAAGTGTCCATGTTTCCTTTAAAAAGAATCAGGTCCCCGTAACTTTTATAAAACGATGGCTTGATTGACTGAGAAGGCAAACCCCTTTGCCGTTACCGTACTGGATCTGACGGCAGAATAACCAAGTTCAAACCTGGTTGCGCCAGCCCCTAGGCCGATATCGGTTTTGAGGCCAATGTAGGCATCTCCACCAATTCTTCCTGAGGTTTGTCCATTACCGTAAATAACATAATTGAGTCCGCCAGTTAGATAGACGTCAGCACCGAGATTAATGATACCTCCTGCATAAACAGGGATAGCTTTTAATCCTGATCCTCCGCCATCATAAACACCAAGCCCTAGCTTATATTTGAATGTATCATTCGATAAGCTGAGCATTGGTCCCAATCCGATGAAATCATCCAATACAATATCTCCCTTCAATCCACCTGCACCGGATATAGAACCCGAACCGGTATAAATGTATTGACCTGAGAAAATCGTGTTTAACCCCCATCCAAACAACCCTGCATACTGAGTTGAAACTGGTTGGACCACGACCGGTGTTGGAGGAACTGGGGCGACTACCATCGAAGCTTTCAACTTGTTCCAGCGAGCCAGAGTTGCTGTTTTTTCAATGTGCAACATGTTGACTTTTGCTGACTGCTTGGCTGCCTTGGCCTTGGCAAGCTTCGCATCAAGGACATTCAGGTAATCCCTGACCGCTTGCTTTTCCTCATCCATGGTCCTGCCAAAAGCTACGCTGGCGATGGTTGTCGTGAAAACAAAAACAACGAGACAAATAATAAATTTCTTCATTTTTTTTCACCCCCTTTTTTTTTAGAATCCGTTACAGAATTATACTACATTCAGATCAAACAGATCAAACAGATCAAAAATAATATCCTATTTGTAATTGCAATTTGCCGGAATTAACTATGTCTATGCCAAATTCCAGAAACAAAGGCTGCACATCAAAAAACTTCTCGGTGATAAGGGAAATATAGGGACCAGCCTCTGTATTATTGCCCAGATATCCCACTAGACCGCCGCTCAAAAACAGCGGAAATCTGCCGCTAATATTGGTAAGAAACCATTTTCCTCCGACAAAAATGAGGCCAGGGTTGTTTGACGTGTTGGCTTCAAACCCGAATCTAAGATCAACGCTCTGGGATAGATTTTTCTCTCCCATAATTCCTAAAGCTACTCCGTTCCTTATCCCGCCAATGATAGCAGATTGAGATGCCAGGCAGCTGGTTCCCATAACAAGAATAATGGATACTACTAAAAGTATTTTTGTCTTTTTC
>JBAZZP010000014.1:0-20951 GCA_041658745.1 Candidatus Margulisiibacteriota bacterium
CCTTAAAATATCATAATATCTAAACGGGCACATGTGTTCTCCACCTCCTCAGAAGTCTATATTTTTTGGTCGAAATACATTCTAACTGAGTTACAGGGTGTAGACCATGTGCCTTATCTTTCCTCCTTTCCCAAAAATCGTGTGAAATTTCCCAATAAATCTCCCGATATATATCTGGAAGGTTTATAAGTATGCCAATAAAAGAGCTACCAAGAGTAGCAAGAAAAATTCAACCACCAGTTGCAACACGCATTAAAGGACTAGCGTGGCTTGCTCCTGCCGCCCCTCTTTCTATACGAGATAGGGTCTCCATTTCAACGCCTGCCCAAAAACTGAAAGCAAATCCAACACTGCCCCGCAGAAACAGAGGCGGGTTTTCCCCTATTGAAGGCTTGTTTCGTACTGCCATCGGAGGAGTGATAGGTATGGCTGGGGTTTTTCTTATTAATCCCCCCACCCTTTCAGCGGCTTTAACAATCTTAGGCGGAGGAATCCTACTCGCTCTTTCAACCAAACTAATTAGCAAAGCTGTACAGTTTACAGCCAAAACATCCTTGGCAGTTATCAAGCATCCCGTAACTCATGTTGCAAGTGCCGTTACTTTTGGCGGACTTATCGCCCTGGGCTGGGTAGCACCTCTCCCCATTGCAGCACTGGTAATATCAACTATATATCTATCAGCAAGGGCTTTGTTTGCCAAACTTAATAAGCGACCCGCTACCAATTCAGCTGATAGGATAGACCTTCCTCCACCAGAAGTAGATCATTCAGTAATATTGCGCGGAGCCGATGGGGATTACAAATATGATCCAGCTGATGTTATAGGTGAAGGCGGATTTGCCAGGATCTACAAAGGGACAAAGGAAGATGGGATTCCCGTAGCCATAAAAATAATGATAAAACCAATAGAAGTTTCTGATGCAGTAAAATTAAGAGACAGAATTGAAAGCTTCTTGATTGAAGCAAGGGTATTAGAAGCTGCTCATGCTGAAAGCACCCAGAGAACCGGCAGTCCCAACCCCAATATCGTAGGTTTAGTCGATAAGGGGACAACCGATGTGATGATTGGCACCTATAGGCAGCCATTTATTGTCCTTGAGTTTCTCCCCGGAAAAACATTAAAAGATTACAGAATACCTAATAAAATAGATAAACCCACAGCCGCAAATATTTTATTCGGCATCCTTAATGGCTTGCGTTCATTTCACAATCCAAAAAGAAATGGTTTTGGAGGAGAGGCAGACCGCGGAATAGTTCTTCATCGCGATTTAACTTATGGAAATATTATTCTGGTTATGAGTGAAGATAAGATTGTTGGTGTTAAAATAATTGACCCGGGAGTCGCAAAACAAGTTGACGAACCTAGGACTGGTATTTTGGACGTCATTGGAACAGTTAAATGGCTGCCGCCTGAGGAGTCTGATGTATACGATGAAAGATCAGACCTATTTCAAGTGGGTTTACTATACTATTTTGCTAGATCCGGCTTACTTGCGACCGAAGAAATGTTTGCTGAGGCAGAAACCCCTCCAGAACTTCTAGCAATACGAGCACATTGGAAAAGGGAAAACACGATGCTTCCTTTTGAAAGATTTGTCGATGAAGATGAAATTCACTTTTTAGCCAGAGCCTGCCATCCAGATCCAAACAAACGCTACCAAAGCAAAGCAGAAATGGAAAAGGATCTTACAAGACTTTTCGAAGGCAAATCCATTCCCGATTATTTTGCCCTCTCTGGCCCTCAATTTGATTTAACTGATCTTCGTTCCGTAAAGCGTTATTTGTCTGATATTAACCGGGCTCTTTTCAGCGAAGAAACCCCACTTGATGCGCGACAATTAATATCAATAAATGATTCTCTCTCCCAAATTCAAACCACATATCCAACAGATCGCGACGTATCGCGCCTTATAACACCCATCTTTGATAAAATTTCCGATCTACTAGAGGAGGTCTAAGGACATGCCGGTACAATTTGGAAAAATTACTGTAGCTACCATACAAGGCTTTCGCAACAAAACGTTGGCCCACGCAACTTGGCGCGGCACTTTAATCGGATTTAGAAATCGAATCCTTCGCCCAATTGTAGTGGACAGAACCGTCACCGTTCCTCCTGATGTATTTGCTGCCGCCCAAACATTATTCGGAGAATTAAACCATCGGATGGCAGAACTTCCAAAAATAAGACCAACTAGGCTAGCTCCAACTCGTGAGGCTACTCCTGTTATTTCACGACGCCCATTCGAAGTCTTCCCCGGAACAGATGCTGAAACCGGAGCTTTTGAAATAGAGCCGCCCGTTATTCCTACCCTCGACAGCCCGCGTCTTCCTGGGGATAATTCAGACATGTTTATTGTTGAATTTATTCCCCCTCGAGGCGAAGGAAAATTTCCCCCTGTCGGCACTAGAAGACAACCGCCTCGCTTAGTCACACCCCCCCCTGCCCCCGTTGTCGAACCGGTTGAAGCCTGGAACGAGATCGATTTAGCTGGCCTAGAGTGTTCTCCTGCGGAAGGACTAATGGATGCACTTTCGGCGCGGATTAATCCTTGGATTATGGCCTTTCCCCTGTTGATCCAACGACCATTATTATTCCTCTCCACTAGATTATTTAAGCTTGTTGTTCACCTGGCCAATCGGGCAGAAACGGCCGAAACTGGCAAAAGAGCGGCAGAACAACGAGCCGTTAGGTTAGAGGAAGCACAATTGAGAAGTTTAATTGGAGAAATACCTGACGAAATTGGAGACCAGTATACCAGTTTAACGACCCGCTTTGATGAATTGACGAGAGAGATTGCCTTTTTTAATTCTCGAATCGAGGGCCTAACCGGGAACAAAGGCTTCGTTGAAGGGGATTTGGGAACTGAAAGACAAAACCAAAAAACCGCTGAGTCACGGAGAAGGACACTTGAACGTGACATTAATGTTAGGGAAGGAAGGATCGCTGAGTTGATAAGATTGAGAGGGACATTAGAAACAACCATGGCCAATTTAGCAAACAATATTGAAGAAGACCTAAATCATTATTCCGGCACAAATCCTGCCATTGTTCGTATAAAAGATAGAATCCTGCATTTAGGTAAAAATGAAAGTGGAATGAGAGTTCGCCAACTTGAAAGGGCGCTAGAATTATTAACCGAAGATACTAATGAGCAGATCAGCACCATTAATGCTCAACTGAGAGAATTAGACTTAGAAGTTGATGCGCAAGATGACCAACTTGAAGAAAGAGACCAGCTAACTTTAACCCTCTCCCAACTAGACACTGCGATTGGCGCATTAAATGGACGCTTGCAGCAATTGAACCAACAGATTTTGTCAGTTACCGGCAGTCGCGCTGAAAGAGCTGGAGAAAAAGAACAAATTGCTTCCCGTTTACAATCTCTTGGGAGGAGTGTTGTTACTGCGCGTCAAAAAACGCTGGCTGCACTCACTCTACAACAAGGAATGATTGATGGAGTTGCACAAAGAGTCCCTGGTTTTACGCCAACAACTCTTCCTGCAAACCTAAAGGCTGAAATGGCCACCGCGCGAGCAGCGGTACCTGTCGCTGACCATGCGGGAAGAATTCATGAACTAGAAGCTCACATTGAGCAATATCGCAGAATATTGACCAATCTCACCTCTCCAGTTATTAGCGGCAATAGCATTGCTATCGTCCTAAATGGTACCAGATACCGGGTTGGGGAAACCGCTTTTGGCGGAACCGTTACCAGCCTCTTCGAGCACGATGGGCAACATTATGCGGGGATATCCTTTGATTTTGCAATCGCTTCCCCGCGCGAAATTGCCGCCCAAATAGATGAAAGAACGAAAGATTTATTAACCAAACTTTCCGCGGCTCGTCGAGAAATTGAGCAAACAAGGAGTTCTTCACTCAACAACCTGGCTGTTGACGAATTGGTATTAATAACGAGTCGTCGCGGACAGGGAACGGTTCTTGGGCATCAACAAATTGCCCAATCCAACTTCCTTAATTGCCTGTCACCCGAAAAAGCGGCTGAGGTAATACTTAAATGGGACAATGTGGCCTTCTATTTGCATGGCTGGAATAATTTATCTCCAGCGGTCCAGCACTTAGTCTTACCAAGGATAGATGAATTATTACAAAACATTCTAGCTCCTATGGCTGGCACCTCTGATCGTGATCCACTTTCACAAAGGATACTAATTGATGAATTTGGATTTAGCGCTGGAATGACCGCAACAAATGCAAAAAGGCATTATCATGAAACTTTACACCGCCTACACCCCGACAGGGGAGCGATTAATACGGAACCTTTAAAAAAATTAATTGGGGCGTGGAGAAGTGCTTGCGGTCTATTTACAAGTTAGAGTGAAATTTATTGAAAAAGAATTAGATAACATTATGTAAGCAACTAAGGTTCGCACTGTCAGCCAAGAAACCTCGATTGTTAGAGATAACTTTCGAGGTTTTTTATTTTAGGAGGTTAAAATTAATGTTAAATAAACCTACAAGACTAAATCCAATTGCCCGTCCCGCAGTAAAACCTTTGGGAAAAAGGATTATTGATTCAATAAGACGGCTGGTCCCCTTTGAACTGCGGATAGCCACCCTCTCTACTCCCGACGGCCTGGGAATGCAAGGCCTTTTCCCCACGATAGTAATGATGAACTCAGCCAGCAAGCCCTTAGCTCAAGCGGAGGAAACAACCATAGAAAGGGCCTTTTTTGCTCAGGGAGAGGCGCCCGTTCCTGAATCAGCGGAAGCAGATTGCGTTCCCCCTCCTTCTCTTTTGCAAGCAAGTATTGTTGCGATGGCAGAAACCACCCTTTCCCCCGACCTTAAAGCACAATTAACCGCCATTGGGACAGGAAAAACCTTGGCAACTGCTCGGCAAAGAATTAGCAATATTTTAGGCGGGAATAGACTTAATAGCGACCAATTGCTAATGCATTTTATCGAAGAAACGCGATCCGGTAATTCGCTTTCAACTACCGAACAAAATCGGTTGATCCGTTTTTTAGAAGCGGATGAACAAGCCCTTTTTTACCGCAAACTGCATCTTTGTTTGCTGGTTGATCCACCAGCCGAGGCTGATTGCAATATGCCTTCTGTTGCTGAGCAATATCTACTTAATCTCACGGCAGAAGACTGGGCTGAAATCGGGGAATATCTTTTAGCCCTGCCCGAACCAGAACAAGCCGTAAGATTTTCTTACTTATCTCGTTTCTCCACTAATTTAATTGCCCAGTGTAGGCCAGAAGATCGAACGCAATTAGAGAAACTAAACATCAAGTTTTCTATCCCCTCTCCAGTTCCCGTCCCCATTTCACCAACACATGTGGCTATCACAGCTGTGAGGGCTCCTCTTGTTGAAGATACCCCAACCCCTCTCCCTACGCCAATTCCAATTCTACCTCCAGCCCAAGAAAAGCCCGTTACCGCACTTGCTATACAGCGTACTCCGGCTGAAAAAAATACCTTGGTCCTTTCTGCCCTCGGGCGTGCCATGCAGAAGGTTGGGAGAGCTTATTTAGCTCCTTTGCAGCGAGCGGAGATAAGAACCGACGATCAGATGCTCCAACTTTTTGACACCGAAATTCTGGCCGCCATGAAAACGCTAAATGAAATTATTACATTATTGAAGCTCCTTAGTAGCCATCTAAAAAGCATCCACCTCAAATTTCAAGGGCAAATTGATGCCGAAAAACTAGCCTTAGACTCGAGTGTCGAAGGACAAAGAGCTAATAGGTTGGCTGATTTGCGTAATAGGCAACAGCAAGTGTTTAACGCCCTTTCAGGGCTGTCGAATGCAGATGAAATGTTAACACAGTTTGGAACTTTTCTGGCCCAAAGGGCAGAAGAAGCCAGTCAATCGGTTGAAAGCGGAGCTGAACCACAAAGACAGCGCCTAGCAATACGGGAGCGTGAATTAAAAACCAGGATGAATCCGCTCAGCCTTTTGCAAGGGCTTGAAGTTAGCATAATAAGTGCATTAACCACTCTCCAACAAGCCCAACAAGAAGTTGGGGAAATCAAACACGGCCACCCACTGGAGGTTCCCGAATTTATGACCCCCAGCCAAATACTGGAAAAAGAAAAGGCGGCTCTGCAAGAACAGCTGGCAGCAGCTCAAGCCGCAGGTCCCCAGTTATTGGTAGAACTACAGCAGCTCCGCCAAGATGTGCAAAGATTGCAGGGTGAAAATAGACAGCTTTCCACAGCAAATAAACAATTGCAAACAAGTGCTTTTGCCCCAGTCGCTCAACCGGTAGCTAAACTAGTGCCGCCAACAGTTATTCGCGAACCGGTTCCTTATGTTCCCAAAAAATTGATTTTTGCCGGTATTTTGGCAACCCTTTTGAGCGGCGGTGCTGGGGCAGTAGGGATCGCACATTACCACTCTCGCGCGGAGCAGGCAGAAAAGAAAATTGAACTTTTAACTGCTATAAAAGAAATTAGTTTGCAACTAGGTGAAAATATCCCCTCCGAGACTCCTCCAATTGTCGTCCCAAATCCATCTTATTACACGATTAAGGTTAATGCTAATTCAATGCTTGAAAATGCTAGCGGTGATCCCGTCTCTGCAACTTTAGCAGAAACAACTCAGGTAGGCGATTTGTCTGTCCCAAAGGATTCTATTTTATGGCTTGAAAATAGAAAACTTAATGTTATCTTTTTCTCCGACAATAGCTATTATCATAATATCCCTATCCCCAAAGGATCCTATAGTTGGATCGGCGGTAAAAGAGGCCAAGTCGCTATTTTAGAATTTGCCGCACCGACAAAAATCTCTCCAAGAGCAAGGGCTGGTTCCTCCATAGTAATAAAAATTGATGCAGATTTGCCGCAAGGTTCTTCCCTTTGGTTTGTTGAGGAAACAAAAAAAACACATATCACTATTGGGAATGCCGGCGGAAAAGTAAACAACATTGATTACCCGAACCAGACCAATGTCCAGCTTGATGAAGCAGGGAAAACCGAAAGTGCTAGTAAATATGTAAACAAGGCACAAGCAGTACGGGGCAAGAGTTTTTCTGAAGGGCCAACAATATATTTCCATCCTGAAAGCGGTAAGCTCTGGTACGCCGATGCCCCTGAAGACAAAGAAATGGTGATTGAAGGTCTCCGTTACAAAAAAGGCCAAAGAGCATATTTTGATGCTAATGAAAATCCCATTCCACCCAAAAGACAAGTCCCTCGACCGATAAATACTGGCAACCCAAGCGAAGAACCCTGGTAAAAAGGGGAGGAAGAATAAATGGCCAATTCAATTGAAGCCACTTTAGGGCGTTATTACCCCGTCTTGCCCACCGGCATTGATTTAAATAACAACAGCACCGTCGAAGAAAACGAACGATTGGAAGAGGATGTCACTTTCGGAGGATATTATCCTCCCGACCTTTTAAGCTTTGTCGACCGCAACGCAGCGCAACTTAATCGTTGTGCAAAAGAAGAGATAGTTGCGTCTATCGATGAGCTCTTTCTCTTTTTGGATGACCTTAAACCATTGTACAATCGTACCACGGATACTTTTAGCCAGCCGCTGGATGATTTACTAATCGATAATAATTTAGCTTATGCCAGCTACATAGTTGAAAGCCAGAACCCTGCCAACCAAAATAGCCCTAAAAAAATCATCCGTGCCATCAAGACATATTATGAAAATTTAAAAACCAAGGTGCAACCAAAAAGAATTGAATTTAATTATTCCCCTACTTGCCAGGCCGCCGGATTCCTTAGTTCCTTGGGCCAGACCAGCGATCCTATCAAACAAATGGCTCTAGCCAAAGAACTATATACCCTCCTTCCACAAATCCGCGGCGAGGCCATTGCGCCTCCATACATTGCTCAAGAGGCCACCTATACGCTTGCAAATTTCATGCAAAATCTGGTGATTAATTTAGATGAAAGCGATCCCAACCTCAATGCCATAAAGACCTTTTTTAAAGAAACCTTGGCAGTTTCAAACGAGAGTGAACCAGATTGGTTTTCATATCAAATCGCTCTGCTAGAAAAAATTAATGTCAATTTGCTTACCATAAACCACCGGAGGGATTTGCAACTTTTAAACCCGCTAAGAATAGCCAACCGAAAGAAAATCGCCGATTTAACAGTTTTACAGCAAGCAGCACAGTTTACCAAAATTGAAAGCGCCTGCCAGGATAACGGCGATTGCTCTGCTGTGTTTGCCAAGCCTGCTTTATTGGAAAAAATTCTTACTACCCAACCACAATTGGCTCAACGCGCCATCTTATTGCTGCTCGACGCCTCGGCTTCAACCACTGAAACCGCTCACGATGTCCTAAATATTACCGATATACTTTACGGAAAAGAATTTAATCCCGCATCTCTTTCCCCTTTGCCCAAATTGGTGGCCAATAATATAGGCAATTTACAATTCGCTGCAAGTTTTAAAGCCCAAGTTGCCCTAAAATGTGCGCGCTTTCTGGATGATATCAATAATAGCCAGGACGCTTCAAAGTATCTTTTGCTGGCCCATAACAGCACAATCGTAGAGTCACAGGAAGCCTTGTCCGCTTCTCCCTACCAAGTAAGGCTGGAAAAAATAAAAAAAGAGATCGTTGAAGCCGAATCTTTTATCAATGAAACCGAAGATGTGCAAAGTGCCAAGACAATGCTTGACAGAATTAAGGATGATTTTAACACTTTGCGCCGCCAAAGACCGCTTAGCCCAGCTGAACAAGCCCTGTTTGCTCGAGCCCTACTGGCTCGCGCGCGGGCATACAGTTGGGGAACCAATCGCGTCTTACTGGAAAGCCATTGGGACGCGCTTTATGCTAGAGAATACTTAAAGCAATTGCCCTTCTCCTCAACCGAAATTACATTAAAAAAATGGCGAGCCGGACGGCTGGCCACCGAAACTGCCCAAAATTATATCCGACTGGAATTTTCCTCCTTCCATGCCAGCCAATCCATCGGCAATAATGTAACCAATGAATTTACCAATTTTCGTCCCTCTCTGGCATTAAGAACTGGCTTTTTAAATAATTTAAACCCTTCTTTTGCGCATAGTCCCGGCAATATTTATTTTACAGCTGAATTTTTCAGTTCTATTCTCCCGGAAAAGCACACACCCCAAACCGAAACCGGGACCATTGGCGTAGAGCTTAACTATGGTGGGCTATTGGCTGCCAGTTATGAGCAAAGGGTTTTTATCGCACCTAAAAATGACGAGTATGTTTATTCCCTGCCTCAATTCTATATCCCTGCGCAGCAATTTTCTTTTTCGGCCGACCTTTCTGCCATGACGCATTATTTACCCCTCGATGGTTTTGTGACGGTTGGTCTCGATAACACAACCGTATCTTACCGCCAGGCTGGCGCCAGCCTTCATCCCTCAAAGTTTTTACCCAAATCGTTTTTTAGCATCATTGATATTGCCCTTGGCATAAAGAGTTTGCGTGATTATGCTACCAATTATCATTCCTATTATGATGAAACGGCATTAACAACTGATTTAAAAATAACCCTTCCTTCCAAGTTCCAATTGGGAGCCGGCGTTGACTTGCCCGGTTTGGGGCAAAATGCGAGCTTCAACCGCTTTGATCGAATTGACTATCGTTTGTCTACTCATTGGCAAACTGCCAGCGGATTTTTTATCGGAGCAAATGGCGAGTGGGCAGAAAAATATTCTCCAGTTACCGTTTTTCCTTCTCTGCCAACTTTTCCGCTTGAGGCAGTTTCACTAGATTTATCTTTGGAAGATCAAAAACTAGTTCCCCTTCAGCAAAGATGCTGGAGTTTTTATGGCAATATTTACGCTGGGGTGAAATTTTAGCCATATATTAACGATAACTTTATAGAAAACGATAACGTTACAGAAAGTAGTATAATAAATTAAATGAGTAGAACAAGCACATTCGCAAAACCATTTGTCAACGCCTGGCGCGCGCTAGCCTCGCTTGGAAAACCTACTCATCTTTTAGACGGGTCACCAAAAGCCAACAAGCTTTCTGCCAAGAATATTGCCGCCGCCGTATTTCAGGGAACACCTTCCCGCACCGATGACCGGATATTAATTCGCCCTGCAACCAAGAAAGAACCAGGTCGCGTGTGGCTGGCCGATGGCGCTGGAGCTCAGCCTTTTGCGGACGAAGCCGCAACAATAGCGGT
Source organism: Candidatus Margulisiibacteriota bacterium (assembly GCA_041658745.1). Taxonomy (GTDB): domain Bacteria; phylum Margulisbacteria; class WOR-1; order O2-12-FULL-45-9; family O2-12-FULL-45-9; genus JASEHX01. Next base: position 10,103 of record JBAZZP010000014.1, read on the forward strand.
TACAGCCGCAGATAATAACCTGGCAATTCGAGGCCTCCTAGAGCCAGACAAAATCACCCAAGCCCTGCGCAATTCCCTGCAAGTAGCACACCAACAGGTACAAGCAGAATCAGTCCGTCGCTCAAATTTACAAACTATAGAGGATCTTTCTCCAGATTCCATAATGATAACTACCTTAACCGGCATTCTAATTATTAATCAAACCGGCTATGTTGCTCATGCAGGTGATTCAATCGCTTTTCTGGCACGGAAAAATGCAGAAGGTAACTATTTGGACTCAGAAGGGAACCCCCTGCCGGAAAGTTTATTAATACTAACTCCTGACCAAACAGTTGGGTTTAGAATGCAATTTGATACTGAATCAGCCTCTTTTCCAATGTTTTGGAAAGAATGGGGCACATTTTCAACAAGAGCATATACTGGCTCAGATAACTTTGAAACAACTGTCAGAAAATCTTTGGCACAAGGAATTGGTCTTGATATCGAAGAAGCATTTATTTGCCAAGTCCCTCTACAACCAAGTAACGTGCTCGGAACCTGCAGCGACGGATTACTAAAACCATTTTTTCGTTTTTATGGCGGAAAGGAAGAAGGAATCCGCCAATTTGCTATCATTTTACTTACAGCATTACAGAAAAACCTACCCTTGGAAGAGGTTATCACTAAATTAACTCTGTGGAGCCTAGATCATGATCCCGACGACAATATAGCCCTTGCTTTATTATCCACCGAAATGGCATAAAAATATTATAATAAAAAGTGAAATTATTTACACAAGTGTTCGATACTAATATGTAGGAAAGTTTAAATCATAAAAGGAGAAAGAAAATGGTTAGATCAGGAAGGACTCCCGAAATAGGACAAAAAATTAGAACAAGAGTGGTAAATATACCTGCCGCAAAAACAGGAATGCTTCTACCGGGAAAAGCGCTTCAGATACTTGAACTATATAAACGACATACTGAAGCAGAGGTAAGGGGGGCCATAAATGTTGTTTGTCATTTTATGGCAGCCGAAGGCAGCAAAGTTACGAGAGCAGCTGGGGCAGAGATATATCAATCAATAGCTGCGAGCGGACTTGAAAAAGATCCCATGTATGCGGAAGATTTAGCGGCGCTGCTTACCGTGCTGGCTGAAAAAGGCACAATTATTCTCCGCTATACAGATGGTGTCCCCGGAGCTGATGGTAGTGGCGACAAGACTATTCAGACAAGATCTCAAATCCCTATTATCGAAGTTATGAATCTGGAAGCTGAGCTTGATCGCCAGATGGGGTTAGATAGACCTCCTCTAGACACTCCACCAGTAAGCACACCAGTTAAAACTGGACTTTTGCAATGGTTCTTAAGTTTCTTTAAATAGCCAATAATATTTAGAAAGATATTGTTTAATAACTTCAGTCCGTCAAAGTAAAATTTGGCGGACTGATTTTTTTTGGCTTGACAGATTAGGCATTTTACTCTAATATTGGAGACGCAACATCCATTTTAGGTCTATTTATGGAGACAACATGAAAAATATTAGGCGTTTCTTTCATGTCCCAAACCAAAGCTTTTTCCTATTTGGGCCACGCGGAACAGGCAAAACCACGCTCGTAAAGGACTACTTTCCTGAAGCATTAGTCCTCGATTTCCTCATGCCTGATTACTTTAGAAGCTATAGCGCCCAACCGGAAAAACTTTACGAACTAGTTAATGCACAACCCAGCATTAAAACTATTGTCCTGGATGAAATTCAAAAAGTGCCTGGACTATTAAGCGTTGTACACCGTTTAATCGAAGAAAAGCGCGGAATACAGTTTATTCTTACTGGCTCCAGTGCCCGAAAGCTCAAAAAATCGGGAGCCAACTTGCTTGCTGGCCGAGCGCTGGTGCGGCATTTGCACCCGTTTACCGCCGCAGAATTAGGTCCACAATTTAACCTAGAAAACGCCCTTTCCTTTGGTCTAATCCCAGTAGTTGCCGCGGCTGAAAATCCGGCGGATTCTCTAAAGGCATACCTTGACCTTTACATTCGCGAAGAAGTGCAAATGGAAGGGTTAACCAGGAATATTGGTAATTTTTCCCGTTTTCTGGAAACTATTAGTTTCTCCCATGGTTCAATCCTAAATGTCAGCAACGTTGCCCAGGAATGCCAAGTCGGGCGCAAAGCCGTGGAAGGATATATAGGAATTCTATTAGATTTACTGCTGGCTTTTGAAGTCCCCGTGTTTTCAAAAAGAGCAAAGCGTGTACTATCCAACCACCCCAAGTTTTATTTTTTTGACCCCGGCGTCTTTCGGGCCCTTCGCCCCCAAGGCCCACTAGACCATCCGCAAGAAGTTAATGGCGCTTGTTTGGAAGGGATGATCGCACAGCATGTGCGGGCATGGCTGGATTATAAAAATTCGGATGGCCGCTTATTTTTTTGGCGCACAATGTCTGGCAGTGAAGTTGATTTTGTGGTCTATGGCCGTGATGTCTTTTGGGCGATTGAAGTTAAAAATTCTTCTTCTGTCCACCCCAGGGATCTGCGTTCGCTAAAGGCCTTTGGCGAGGATTACCCCGAAGCCAAAAAATATTTACTTTACCGCGGCAAAGAAAAACTAATGAAAAATAATATTTCAATTATGCCATGTGAAGACTTTCTATTTGATTTAAAATAGTCATTTGCTTTTTCCATCTTTCCCAATCTTTCCCAATCTTTCCCAACTACCCCCCCCCATTAGCTTCAAACCCCTAATTGCCCCCATGGGCCCCAACGGGCCTCATAAGCCCCTCCCTCCGTCGCCAAACCCTGCACAAAGAACAAGGCAAAGCAATCTTGTCAAGTTATTTTTAAATCGAGTGAAATTTTCCCCACAACCTGCCGATAATATTATAGGAAATAATAGCACCTCGACTAGTCCCTCGGATCCTGAGATCCTCGGGATCGAAGGACTCGGTGCAGGCGGGTATTTGCGATATCCGACAAAAGGAGAAATTATAATATGACGGCGACATCAGCTCCAGCCTCGATAGCCCTATCAGGAAAAACCATTAACTGGAACCTTACTCCCGATTTAGATTCGATAACAAACTTACTAGATGGTAAAAAGTGTGCCACGCGTCTTTGGGACGATTACAATTTGGGATGTGCCGATTGGACAGACACTGCCGCCTATTTATTTACCGAAGATTTATATACACTAACCGTCAGAGGGCGTGCGGTAACTACCGACCAAGAAATTGGAGTAGTCCTTAGCCAAGTCAATCGTCAAACCGGGATCCTTGAAAGCATTGCAGACTTTCTTACCGCTTGCGACGAAGAAAAAGCCCCATTCTACTTATTAGACGAAATATGGGACAGGTTTAGCTATCAAGCTTCATCTATCTTCAGCTTTTTTGGCTATACGCCTGCTATTCCCGCCGTTGAGATAAAAATTCCCATCGAATTTATACCATATTTAAACCCTGGGTTAACGGGCTACCATGATCTGGCTTCAACATTTATTGTAAATGATTGTGAGCTAGAAATACTAATCCCCACAGCAGAATCCTCAACTGCAAAAACGAGCACCGCAAAGCCTGCAGCTGCCCCATCCATCACAGGCAAAACCGTTACTCCCAGGAATATTTATCCGGGGACAGAAGTTACGATCACGGTTACCGGCACTGATTTGGACGAAAACAAATTATCGATTAATACAAGCGGAATATTTGAAAGTTCCGCAACTGTCACTTCCGTCGGTGATAATAGATCTTTAATAATCACCGGTCGCACACCAGCAGGGATTGACGCAGGAACATACACTGTTACTATCACAAAAAAAGATGGATCGGCATTGGCTAATGGGACAATAAATGTTGTGGTGAGTAAAAGAGCTGCTCCCTCATCCCCCACTCCGGCCAAAACCGAATCAACGGATAGTTTCTGCAATAAAAAACAGGAACCAGCCAAGAGCGCTTGTCTTAATGATGCAGATAATGGGGACACATTGCCAACCTTAAAGACACGCTACGGAGGCAAATAATAATGGTAACGGCTATCAGTCCAGTTTGCAGTGATTTTCGAAGTAATCGAATATATGAACCAGCAACTTCATCGACAAAACCTGAAGGCCTACAAGAATGCTGTTCATCTCTCACTTCCATTTCAGCCGACGACCTCAGCATGCTACATATTTATCTACTAATTAATGACATGTTAGTGACTTTCTCGCATGCTTTTGATTCTCTGGATGAACCAACTACAAAATCAAAAGCTTCTGAAGAGGGATTAAGGGCAGCAAAACTATACTTAACATCCCTATCGACTGACGATCCTATTAGAGAAGCCTTACTCCCTATCATTAATGACTCTTTAACATATTTTTCTAGAGGTTTTCAGAATATTACTGTAGTCCCAGTTAAAAGTTCAGCAAGTGACGATGGTCTTTTTTCCGCAAAGAAAGGACTGCTTAGGATAGAATCAGGAAACTTGACCACATCTTTTGCTATTACAAGCAGCACTTTACAGAAAATACGCGCCTTAATGGGTTCGGGAACAGATATTGTCTCAGCAGTTAAGAAACTTGTAGCGGCTGTTGATGAAGCTACAAATAATGCAGGTACCGTGTGCGCTGAAAGTACTGTCACTGCAAGTCCAGTAACCATCGCCCCCACCATTACCGGCACTCCCGTCATTAAGCCTTCTGGCAATTTGCGCCCCGGACAAAGTTTTACAGTAACTATCACTGGCGCTGGGCTAACAAGAGTAGCAGCTCAAATTCAAGGGAATGGCGGGCTCGTCGTCAGTCTCATTACAAGATCCTCAAGCGACACTGAAGCTGTTTTTTCCGGCATTGCCCCTGAAAAAACCGGCACCTATGAAATACCAATCTATGAAAAATCCACTATGAATATAATTAAAGGGTCGTCGATAAATGTAGCTTTATCTTTTATGGCCCGTGTCCCCTGGCGTGTTGAGCTAGGATTTGGCACGGCAAACGATAGGACACCAAAAGATTCGGTTTTAGCTCTCCGTGAAGGCATTATCAGTTCTGGCCTTTTGGGAGCCGATTTGCTAAATCTAGGGGTTACAGATATAACTAATCCAGACAAGAAGATTATTAAATCAGACACCCTTACTCTTTCAGTTGCCTGGAAGGGCTATTCTCCCGACAAATTCTTTGACTTTAATCCCTTCCAAGTGACCGGCAATTTAGATTACGCCCGCCGCTATAATCCTGTCCTCGGTTTAGATTTTGGCATTGGGGCTGGCTACCAAACCGCTCAACGCACCATTACAACCAGTTCTTCAACCCAGGGAGATTATTCTGTTACTCCCACTCTTTCCAATAGTTCAAATTCTGGCTTAGGAGAAACAAATCAATATGAACCAGGACGAGCTCCTTCTTCCAGAATGGATTCACACACTACCGACAATGTTACATGGGAAGGAATGCCTCTAAGGCTTCATGCTAGTTTGATAAATATATATATGTTAAATTCTTTAGGCGGGAAAACCAATATTGGCATACTTCCCTTTAGCAGCACCCTTAATCTGCAGCTCTTTACCGACCAAGAAAGCCGCCAGTCTTTATCAACTTTTGACTTGAACCCGCAGCTAAGTGTTTATATGGGAAGTAGACGCGCCATGCATTTAGACGTTGTCGGCGACTTGTCCAGCAATTTCCTACGCAAAGATGACGATTCTCACATCTTTGATTCAATCGGTATTCATGTCGCTTTGGGCTGGAGAAATCCAGTTACTCCCAAACCCTATAAAGATAAATAAAAATAATATGAAATTTCTTTAAATTTGCAACGAAATAGCTAAGGAGGCAAAGCATTCATGATAGGACCAATATTACTCATAGGAGCTCTGGCAATAGGCTTATCTGCCTGCCACACAAAACACGATAAAAGTACCGATACTTCTGAAACTGGCACTCCCGGCACTCTTTCCGGCGACACCACTTTACTTTATCCGGCCGGACAAGCAAATAAGCAGGAAGTGTGGGTTTATGACACCTTCACCACTGATTCCCCTTTATTTAATGTTCAAGTCACTTTGGGATTCAATCCTTCAGCCATTAATCCGTCCAATGAAGGGAGCGGCGAAGGGATGGTTGATCTGCCGGATGATTACTCAAAAGGCTTGCCCCCTTTATTCCTTACTCCCAACTTTACTCCCGACATGGGATTGTTTACAGACGAGGTCTCCGTTGAGGCAACAACGATTGGCGACGTAGCAGATATCAATCAGTTTAAAATCTTACAGGTAGGAGATAATAACATTAAGTTGAGCTGGCCAGTTGTCACAGAGGCTCTCTCCTATGCCATTTACAATATAACTGATATCAGCAGTGGCGCCAAAGAAATCTTAGCCTCAATATTACTATCTGATCTAGAACCTGGTGCCACTACTATTAATTACAATTTAGCTAATCTTACTGCTGACACCACATACAATTTGCAAGTTGCAGCAGTTTTCCCCGCTGAAGAAACAACTGACACCGGCGCAGACACAGCAGGCACAGTAGACACAGCTGACACAGATAGCACTACCACTGAACAGTATTCTGATATAGTTACTGTCCCTACCACAAAAGAGTTTGAGCCCCAAAGTGCTACTTCCATTTTCAACTTGGGGGATTTGACGGGCAAAACAATTAGCAACTTAACGGCCACGCCTACTGCGACTTCTGTTTTACTAGAGTGGGATCCAATTGATGCTTACTCGCGAGCCTGTTTGGATGTTGACGGAGAAGAACAAGCTTGTATAATTCTTTCTCCCCTAGCTCATTCAGCCGTATTTACCGGTGGGGCTCCCGATCTAACCGTTACCGGGAGGGTACTTGCTTTTTCACAATTTGTGCTCGAAACCGAAAAATATTCTGGCATTGACCTTACTAACCCCGAAAGTTTATCACAAGTAACCGTTAATTCGTTATCTTACTCAATTAGCGGTGGCGCCTCAGTAGATATCACTGCTCAATGTACTGATTTCGCAGCCGGTTGCACTATTGACATTGGAGACATTGATGAGAATAGTTCAATTACTTTTAATGGACTATTTACTTTTGATAATCCAGCCGGCATTTTGGATTTTGTAACTCCCTTTGACCCAAATGGTCCCTACCAAGCAGGTATTGTTGGCCCTTTTGAGATCAAAACCTTAGCTGAATGGGGCTATCAAGGAAGCAACTAATATGAAGAATCTATTTAAACCCTTTATTCTCGGATTAATTTTAGTTTCAATGCTGGGCGCTGCCGCATTTTCAGCGGTTTCGCATCCAATCCGCAGCGCCATAAACGCTGACAATTCCCGTATGTATGTTCCTTCAACTACTAGCATTGCATCCATTAATATTTTCAATCCAGCCAGTCCAGTATCTACTGGCAATCTTTCTTTTGGTTTTGCCTCGCCCACTATTTACGACTTACAAGCCTATCAATTTAGTAGCAATAATTACTTGTTTGTTTCAACCTACGACGGAATGAACGGGAAAATCTATGTTTTCGATACCAACAGTGATCCTGGCACCAAAGTTGCCACCATTTCACTGCCTGCCAGTGTTTCTCCGCGTGGATTAGCAGTTACTTCTAGCAGTATTACAATCTCTGGGCCTTCTGGCAGCACAACTACCTATACAGGACACCTTTTTGTGGCAGCTACCAACGGTAACGTTTATCGTTATGCCGTTAGCGCTGCACTATTTAGTGATGCAAGCCAATATACTCTTTCAGCCACCTATGAAACTGGCTCAAGCGGTTTATTTGGTCTCGCAGTTAAACGGCAAACTTCTGGACGAGTTCCCACAATAGCAGCCAATTATGATATCTACACCTCCAGCCTTGACCATGGCCAGATATTTAGGATTAGTTCTACCGATGAAAGTGTAGTTACAATCGATAGTTCAGCTACCGGGGCCACCTATCTTTCTTTCTCGACCGACAATAATTTGCTTTTTGCTCGCGTTTTGCAGTCGGATAAAGATGTCCGAGTGTTTGATTTAGCGGTTGAACCAAACGCCGAAATCCCCGGCATGGCCGTTGGTTTGGGCGGATCAACTTCAGAATGCAGTAGCAGTATTTATGAAGGCAATTATTATGCCGGCAATGGCTTATATTTCTCAAAATATGATTCCACAGCAGTCCTAGAAAAATTATACAAATATGAACCATCTTCAACCCCAGCCACCACTGGCTGGAGCCGCACCCGCGCTATCACCAGCTGGACTCCCGGCGCAACTGATTATTTAGTTGGCGCTAGCAATGAAGCCGGCTGGGCAGTATGGCGCACCAATTCCGAATACGGCAGTTATTCCCTCGTCCTGGTTGATACCGGAACCGAAGAAATAACCACTCCGACCACAGAGACAGCTACCATCGAAGTAATCGATGATTTTGAAGGAAGCATTGTTACTGATGCTCATTACTCCACCTATGTTCCCCCAATTTCCAGTGCAACCCTTGCCGTTACCCGAGCTTCCGGAACATCATACGACACCACATATGCTATGAAGGTACAATATTCTTCCAGCCCTCTAGGGGTTGGCTCATTAACCAATTTGCCTTATTGGAGTGGAACCTATGAATCCGGTTCTACCATCGACTTAACTAACAGCAGAACCATTCGCTTCCACTACAAAGGCGACGGCAGCAATAATAAATTTTATTTGGTCTTAATTGAGGAGAGTGGCAGTGACGGCGTTGAAGAACTCTTTTGCGCTCCCACCACTTACAATTTAAACAGCATAAAATGGACAACAGCAGAAGTCGCAGTAGCTGATCTTACTCTCACTAGCAACAGCCCCTCAGGCGGCAATGGCTCTTTTGATAAAAAGATTATTGGATATCGAATTGCCTATACTGGCAATAGCTCCTCTTTCCAATACCACTACTTTGATAATATCCAAGGGGTCAGCGATGAATCCGCCCCTATTAGTACTTCTGAAGCTGTCATCTCTGGCGTTTCCATTGTCAGAGACGGCGATGCGGTTGGATCATCAGTAACCATTTCCTGGACCAGCACACCGGCTGGCTCAGTTGACATATATACCAAAACCGGCACTTTTAGCGCAGTAGCATCTGAGTGGACACTTGAATTTAATGACGTATCCGCCAGCACAAGCCAAATCGACAGTTCAAACACCGTAGGCAATGGAATTCATAAATTTTATAAAGTTGTACCAGACACCCGAACCACTCTGGCAGATTCTGATTTAACTTCCGAAGTGGTTGGAAAGTTTGATTTAGCGGTTGGTGATTATACCGCCGAACCAGACAAATTTTTCATTTCCATACCACTTAATTTAACCAGTACAACTTTATCCAGCGCTTTTGGTTCTCAACCATCCGAAGGTGATTGCCTTATCGTTTTTAATATCGATAAAAATATTCCTTACGCTTCTACCTATACCTCAGGTAGCTGGTCAACTTTCCCAAGCGCGACGTTAATTACCGACGTTAACCTTGGTTATGCCTATGGATATATGACAACCACCGCTAAATTTATTAGTGTTGTTGGCGACGTCTTTTCATCTTCCAATAGCCGCACCATAACTGGAGCTGGCGGAGGAAGCATGGTCGCCGATTGGGTGGGCAATGCCTATCCTTTACCTGTCGGAGTTGCCAGCACCGGCTTAGATTCGTCAACCGCCGGAACAGATATGTTTAGCGCCGGATCAGTCTACTATTTCAATGCCAATGCAGATTTATTAGATATTGCAGTTCATACCAGTAGCGGTTGGGTAAATGGCGACTATACAACTACTTCAACCATGGAAATCCAACCCGGAATTGGCTATATGTTTACCGAACCAAACAGTTCGTTTACTTGGACTCAGCCGAAAGCGTATTAAAGTGAAATTTATGCCAATATATAACGATAAATTGATAGCAACAAAGCGTTTGCCGTATCCCTTGCATATCAAGGGATTGAGGAATATAATTTAGCTAGGAAATAATTGATAAATTAGGGAGGAAAAGAAGAACATGAAAAATAGGAACTTAAGTAAAATTGGAGGGTTTATTCTCGGCGCATTTTTATTAGTGGCATCGTCCAATGCAGCCTTCGCCCTTGCAGTTGGCGTCTCTTGTAGTAGCACCAACACCCCCGCTAATTCAATTTATGACGAGAACGGCGTAGGGGTAACCCTTCTTTCTACCGGCTCTTATGTCCAAATTATCCAATCTAGCGACACAACAGCTGGCAATCCTGACTCCAGCGGTTTGCCTTCCAGTGACACTGTGGTTGCGTCTGGCACGTTAAGTTCTGCCGGACAATTTTCCATCGCCTGTAACGTTTCAACTAGTAATTATGTTTACATAAGAGTATGGAATACTTGGACAGGTTCTGGCACTCCAACCGGTTACTACGGAACCTCAACCCCAGCTAATGTTGGGACTGGTTTTGCTTATTCTTATAAACCTGCCAGCTTTGCTACAACCTCAACTTATAGCGCCTCGGTCACTTTAGTTTCCATTGCCGTTACTCCAGCCACTGCTTCCATCGCAGTTGGTGCCCCTCAACCCTTTGTGGCTACTGGTACTTACTCTGATGGCTCTACTGCCGAAATTACTTCTTCGGTTACTTGGTCTAGCGGAACCACTTCCGTTGCTACCATTGTTAGTTCTACTGGTATTGCAACTGGTGTGGCTGCTGGTACTTCTACCATCACCGCTGCCAAGAGTGGCAAAACGGGTAATGCAACTTTAACTGTTACTGCCGCTACTCGTACTTTAGTTTCTATTGCCGTTACTCCAGCCACTGCTTCCATCGCAGTTGGTGCCCCTCAACCCTTTGTGGCTACTGGTACTTACTCTGATGGCTCTACTGCCGAAATTACTTCTTCGGTTACTTGGTCTAGCGGAACCACTTCCGTTGCTACCATTGTTAGTTC
>JBAZZP010000015.1:0-15458 GCA_041658745.1 Candidatus Margulisiibacteriota bacterium
GAACCGGAACAACAACCACTGGAACCGGAACAACAACCACTGGAACCGGAACAACAACCACTGGAACCGGAACAACAACCACTGGAACCGGAACAACAACCACTGGAACCGGAACAACAACCACTGGGACAGAGACGACAACGACGGGGACTGGAACAGTAACTACCACCAGTTCAACTTCTACTACTACCGGAATTAATCAGGTTGCCACTCCTACTTTTACTTTATCCTCTGGTTCCTACGAAGCAAATAGTTTGTATATAACTATTGAATGTGAAACGGCTGATGTTCAAATCTATTACACTTTAAATGGAGATAGTCCAACGACAAGTTCTACTCCTTATTCTGGAACTTTTTCCATCGAGGCCTCAAAGGTGGTTAAGGCGTTGGCCATTAAAAGCGGTATGACCAATAGTTATGTTGGATCCAGCTGGTATGACCTGTATTGGTGGCAGGCGCTGGGGGGGGGAGTGGACGGAATAGTAACGGCCCTGTTTTATGAGTCCGGCGGCCAGTCGCTTTTTGTGGGGGGCGAATTTGAAACCGCCAGTGGATTGAATGTTAATTTTATTGCCAAATGGGATTGTGCTTTGCAAACCTGGGAGGCTCTAGGACAAGGTTTGGGATATGACGAACCCGCGGCCCCTCCCACTGTTAGCTCAATCTTTTATAATCCATCAGATAGCAAACTGTATGTTGGTGGGATGTTTACTGCCCCACATTTCGTTGCCAACAATTTGGCACAATGGAACGGGAGTACCTGGGAGGCGGTCGGAGGTGGTACCAATAATTCTGTTTTAGCCCTAGCTTATAACAGTGGGACAGGCTTAACCTTTACGGGAGGTGAATTCTCCTCTGCTGGGGGCGTCAGTGCTAGCTGTGTTGCTAAGTGGACTGGCAGCACCTTTGAAGCTTTGGGAACCGGCCCAAGCGCCCAGGTTAGAGCAATGGTTTTTGATCCGCCTGGGAATAACTTGTTTGTGACCGGGGCATCTTTGGATGCGTTTGGTTCGACTAGCTCCATCCTTTCGATCAAGGCCTGGAACGGATCGAATTGGCTCTTGCTGGATAGTGGCTCTAATGTTGGCTTTGGAAACACCCTAAGTTATAGTGCAAGTGATAATACTCTTTACGTTGGCGGAACTTTTACCGCGGTTAATGGAATAACGGTAAACCGAATTGCCAAATATTCTGGCGGGGATTGGCAGGCACTGGGAAGTGGTTTGGATAATCAAGTTCGCGAGTTAGTTTTTGATCCGACATCCGGCAAATTATATGTTGGCGGGGAATTTGCTAATGCCGGAGGAGTGAGCGTTAATAATATTGCCCGCTGGAATACTTCTATGCAAACCTGGGAGGCTATGGGCAGTGGGATGAATGATCGTGTGATTGCGTTAGCGTTGGACAGGGCGAATGGGACTATTTATGCCGGCGGAGCATTTACTGCTGCCGGTGGGGTATCCGCCAGCCGGATTGCCAAATGGGCGAGGAAGAATTAAGAGTCAGCTACTCCAACTTAAGTTATGCTAAAATAACCGCATGGCCTCCAACCTCATTTTAGAGAATGTTAAAAAATCATCCTATTTTAAGAATAAATTAGACTGCTTGTCGCTGCGAAAAAGAGTTTTTTTTAGCGGCATGGTCGGATCTTCTTCGGCCGCTTGTATTGCCGCTTTAGCTCATAAATACCCCAGTCTTTTAATTATTTCTCCCTCTACCAGTAAAGCGGAAAGCCTTAAAGCCGAAATCGAATTAATCAATGGTCAAAGCTGTGTCCTCTTCCCCGCTCCCGATGTTGTGCCGGGGGAGGATTTAGCGCCCAGCAAAGAAATTATTGGTGAGCGGTTAAGCTGCCTTAATCATTGGCAAAAGGGCGAAAACTTCGTTGCGGTTGCTCCTGTTAAGGCTGTCATGTGGAGGGTAGGTTTGGGAAAGGGGATTCGGGTATCTGGTGATCAGGGAAGGGGGATCAGTGGATCAGGAGATCAGGGATATAGGGAAAAATTGATTGAGAGTTTGGTTAAATTGGGTTATAAACGTTTTGAAATCGTGGGAGAAAAGGGGGAGTTTTCGGTACGGGGTGGAATAATTGACGTCTTCCCGCTTAATAGTGATTATCCGGTGCGGATTGAACTTTTTGGCGATGAAATTTCCTCAATTCGTACTTTTGATGTTTTTAATCAGTTAACAATTAGTAAATTAAACGAAGTTGAAATTTTGCCGGCGCAAGATGCTTTTGAAATTCCGCTTTTTAATCTATTGCCCAAAAATACGCTAATTGTCTTTGATGAAATGACGGAAATCGAATGGTCGGCAGCGGGACATATTAGCGAACAGTTGTCTGTCCCATCTACTAAAAAGTATTTGAGTATAGATGAAATTAAACTGGCAACGCAAGCATTTCCGGTGGCCGAATCTTCCAGCTTTATTTTGCCAGACGAAGAAATTTGTTTCTCCAGCCCAGAATCCTATATTAATCGCTTGGAAGAAATTCCCAAACATGCAGTAGTGGTTAGCAAGCATGCCCAGCGCTTGCGGCATGAAATTGAGGCGAAAGTGGTTGAAGGAGGATTGCGAGGTGGCTTTGTTTTTGCCGATAATTTGCTGGTCCTTAGTGATCGCGAGTTGTTTGGCGAAACTTATATCCGGCGAGCGGTAAAATCGCGTGCCAAGGAAGGGGTCAATCGCGAATTATTAGCTGATCTAGCTATCAACGATTATGTGGTGCATGAAAATTATGGAATTGGAATATACCTTGGCATGGAAAAAATGGAAGTGGAAGATGGGGTCTTTGTTGAATATATGGTGATTGCCTATGCCGGTGAAGACAAGGTTTTTGTTCCTCCCAGTATGCTTGGAATGGTAGAAAAATATTCGGGAGGGAATGATCTATCGCCAACCCTTAGCCATTTGGGTTCCAATCGTTGGCAACAAAGCAAAAAGCAAGTTAAAAAGGCTTTGCAGGACATGACAAAAGAGCTATTAGAAATCTATGCTGCCCGTCAAAAATTCCCCGGTTATACATATCCCCCCGACGATATCTGGCAAACCGAATTAGAAGGCACTTTTCCTTATGATGAAACGGCTGACCAATTAAAAGCGATCAATGAAACCAAAAAAGATATGGAAGATGGTAAGCCGATGGATCGCCTGATTTGTGGCGATGTGGGTTATGGCAAGACCGAAGTAGCAATTCGGGCGGCAGGAAAAGCAGTTGCTGCAGGTAAACAAGTGGCTGTTTTGGTGCCAACGACTCTGCTGGCGGAGCAACATTTTAATAATTTTAGAAATCGCTTTTCGGCCACGCCCTTTAATATTGAAATGCTTTCACGCTTCAAATCTAAAAAAGATCAGCTGCGCATTGTTAAGTCTTTGGGCGAAGGTGGGGTTGATATTGTAATAGGTACCCATCGACTACTCTCAAAAGATATAATATTTCATGATTTAGGCTTGTTAGTTTTAGATGAAGAACAGCGCTTTGGAGTCGCGCATAAGGAAAAGTTAAAAAAATTAAAGAAAACCATTGATGTTTTGACTCTTTCAGCAACCCCAATCCCACGAACTCTTTATCTATCTCTGGCTGGGGTGCGCGAAATGAGTGTTATTAATACTCCGCCGGTTGATCGCTCGCCTATTCGGACTTATGTTTTGCCTTGGAACGAGGTAGTCATTGCTGAGGCGATTCGCCGTGAAATTGACCGCGGTGGTCAGGTCTTTCTCCTGCATAACCAGGTAGAGTCCATTATGGGAATGGCGACCAAGATTAAGCGCTTAGTCCCTGAAGCCAAGGTGGCAGTTGGTCATGGGCAACTGGATGCAAAACAATTGGAAAAAACGATGTTGCAATTTTTAGACCGTGAATATGATGTTTTGGTTTGTACCACCATTATTGAGTCCGGCTTAGATATTACCAATGTTAATACTTTACTGGTCAATGATGCAGAGCGCTTTGGCTTATCCCAGCTTTACCAAATTAGGGGAAGAGTCGGGCGTTCAGCTGCTAGAGCCTATGCTTATTTGTTTTATCAGCCAGAAAGGATAATGAGTGGGGCTGCGCTAGAGAGATTAAAGGCCATTCAGGAATTTACCGCCCTGGGATCCGGCTATAAATTAGCCATGCGTGATCTGGAAATTCGTGGGGCGGGGAATTTGCTTGGCTCTCAGCAATCTGGGCATATTGCTGAAATTGGCTTTGAGCTATATTGTGAATTATTGGAAAAAGCGGTGCTGGAAGCCAAAGGGATTAATGAACCTATGCCACAAGAAGTCTCCATCGATCTTAAAATCGATGCCCATATTCCAGTAGAATATATTTGTGATGACCGGCAGCGCATTGCCGTTTACCGGCGGTTAAACTTGATTTCTTCCGCAGAACGGCTCGAAGAGATGCGCAAAGAATTAAAAGATCGTTTTGGTGAACTTCCCGGCCCATTAAAGAAGTTATGCGAACTGGTTAAATTAAAAATTAAGGCGCTTAAAGCGGGAATTTTGGCTATCGAAGAAAAGGGGAATATAATCTATTTCACTTATCAAAACGGCAAGAAAAAATATGTTGAAAGTTCAGCACAGGATAAGATGAGAGTTGTTGAAAAGGTTATTTGCGGCGGGCAGTGAGGTATTGATTGATCAGTTTTTTATCATTTACAATCATGAGTGGCTTGCCTTTAGGGCTTTTAATGATCAGTTTGTCTGGGGTAACTTCAATATTGCCAATCCCCGAATCCTGGCGGCTGGCTTGGCTTAAATAGTTTTCTACCAGCATTTTTAAAATTTCGGGATGAAGTTGATTGCCTAGGAAAACCCGGGGCTCAATCACAAATTCAGTATGCTTGGCAGCAACCACTGAAGCTTTGCCGCTTTTGCGCCAAAAGCTCTTTAGCCCGTCTTCTAATTTTTCGAGTGCGCTTTTTTCGTTAGGCATTAGCAGTAAATACTCCTTCCTCTGGCGACATTTGCTGTGATTGTGTCAATATTCTGCTTTCATTATTAGCAGCTATTACCAGGCCCACTAATTTTTTTGATTCAGGGGAAGCTTTGCAAAGCTCATTTAGAAGTGCAAATGTTCCACAAAGAGCCTTAAATGCCGGCTTGGACGGGGCGGCCACCTCTGCATTTTGAGCTAAGGTAACTGGGGTGAAGGTAACTTTGGTTGATGGATCGGATATGTCAGCGGAATCAGGTATGTTTTGTGAACTAATCGGCCTTCGGGTAAATCCATCAAGCCCTTGATTGCTAGTAGATTGATTTTTGGCTTGAGCAATTAAATCTTTAATTTCCTGAGAAGTATATTGAAATGCGCCTACGCCTAATGCCTTAGCTGATTCGCCAAGGTTGCGCAGCCCTTGGATCGCTTGCCCGATTTTTCCTTGGTTTACATTAGCTGTCATTTGCTATGCATCCTCTTTTGTTTAATGTCTTTCTTAATTAAAGAAGCTAAATAGGGCAAATCATTTGGGCTTAAATTAAATTTGGTTTGAAAATATTCAACGACGGCCCGCGCTTTAATTTTGGGATCAAGAATGGCTTGTTCGTCTTTTATAATTGGCTCGCCATCAATTTTTAGCAGGGCCAAAAGATCAATGATCTCTAGGGGATTCTTAAATCCCAGTGCTTCTAGATTGGGGCCTTTTGGTTTTACTTGGGCTTCAGCCATATTACACTCTCCCTTACACAGTATTTATCGCGATAAGTAGTGCAAAACTTGTATGGGAAATGAGGGCAAGGGAGGGCAAGGAAAGTGATGAAGGGTTAGGAGATGCCGAGGTCAGTGGGGGCTCGTCCAAGCGAGTAGAGTAAGTCTAACGTATCCTTAATCTGTTTCTCAATGGATTCGTCTCCGTGGGCTCGATTTGGATAGATATTGTAAAATTGGCGGTATTGCATGGGGGTAACATTGATCATCACCGAGTTGGCGCCGGCTAATAAGCCTAAGCGGCGAGCGTCTTGGTCTAGGGTCTCAAAACCGGTAGTTACCACAATTTTGGCGTTGGAAGGGTCGGCAATTCGGCTAACTGCTAACACTTTTAGTACTTGTTCGCTGGGGGGACCATCAGGCAGAACCGGGCCAAAGGTGAACATTTCGGCGTGCAGCTCTTTAGCCAGTAAAATATCATTCAGTAAGTCATCTTCGGTTTGGCCGGGAAGACCGATCAAACTGCCGGTTAAGATTAAATAACCGATTGCATAAGCATCTTTTAAGACTTGCAGTCGATCCGCCAGTTTTTCCCCGTGATGTAACTTTGCATAAAGTTCGGGATTACTGGTTTCAAAGCGTAGCAGTATTCCGCGGGCACCGGCCGTATATAATAATTGTAGCCCGTCAGAGTCCATTTCGCCGGTGGAGATAAAAATTAAGACAGCGTATTTTTCTTTTATCCTTTTAATGATCCTGGCCATTATTTCCGGAGTAAAGGCGGGGTCTTCGCCTGATTGCAGCACCAGCGCTTTAAATCCGTATTTATTAACCGCTTCATCGACTGCTTGCAGGATTTCATCTTCGCTCATGCGATAGCGTTTTAAACTACTATTGCTCTTACGAATACCGCAATAAGTACAGTCCGCTGAGCAGTAATTAGAGAATTCGATAATGCCGTGGACACAACAGGAGTTTTGCAAATGCTTTTGGCGCAGGAAATTAGCGACTTTAAATAGTAAATTCAATTCCTTGCGGTTTTTGGTCTGCATGAGGCGCAGAAGTTCTTCTTTTTTGATTGGTAAACCTTCCGCCGCTTTATCTAAAATGAGTGAAAAGGATTTTTCGACTTCAATATCTTCAAAGTCAAGGCGAGAGAGACGCAGATCGGTTTTACGCAGTTCAAAGAACATTTCACGCCATAAATCAAGGATTTCAAGAGCTTCTTTTTCGGGGACTTTAGAAATTACAAAGCCGCCTTGGGCATAGATATATTCGCCAACTTGAAGATCCATAAATTCATTGATGGCTTTTTTGGTCTCACCATAGTAATCGATAATGGCGGTTTTGCCTTGCAGTTCAATTACTTTGCCGGGAATTGCATAACACATCTTGGTTTTATGTTAGCAAGCCCAATATATCAAGTCAATGCTTGCATATTATTGCTCATGCGGTATGATATGATCAGATTATATAACGGTAATAAAATATGCATAAAAATATTTACTTTTTGGGGTTAACGTTAGCTGGTTTACTTTCAGTATCTTTTGTAATGGGCTGCGCACAATCATCTGGCGGATCGGCAACCACCACAACTGTTACAGCCACTTCTACCACTACCACTACTTCAACGGCAACTACGGTTTCTTCTTCTACCACTAATGCGCCAACAACTACTGCCACTTCCACTAGCACTGTTACCACGAGCTCTGCTTCCACCACCAGTACAGCAACTACTACTCATACAACCTCTACTACCTCATCGGTTGATGCAATTCTGCAATATACGATTTATCCGAATACTAGTTCTGCACCTCAGCTGACTTTTTATTGGGGAGCCAGTCGTGAAACAATTGTTCCTCCTAACGTTACTAGCATCAGCAGCCGATATGGGGGATGGGAAGGCAGCGGGGGTGGTGGGGTTTTTAAAGCTGGTTGTGAGCCGGCCTCTGAAAGCGAAATGTACTTTAGTGCTACCCGCGAGCCAGTCTACTCTTACACGCGCGGGACAATTGTGCATGCTACATACGAAGCCCAAAATTTTTATGGACAATGGGAAGGGGAAGTTGGTATTCGCTACGGGCGCAATTATCTGGTTAAACATGTGCACATAACCGAAATTCAGCCCACTGTTGTGGTTGGACAAACGATCGAAGCCGGTGTCTTGCTTGGTTATACCGAAATGATGGGCAGTGGCAGTTTTTGGGAAACCGAAGTGTGCTGGCTGAAAAGTACCCACGAAATCAGAGCGCTTCCTTTGGTCTTTTTCTTAGATGCTGCTTCGCAAACAGTTTTCAATGATATTCTTGTAGCAGTTGGCCAATCTAGTTGGTATCATGCAGCCTCCGAGGCTACTACTGAATCTTGGGTTCCCTATATTGGTACCCATGAGGCCTGGGCCGATTGTTCCAAATTTGGAGTGCGGCCCGAAAGAACCAATGACTTTGATTCTCCGCAAGATTATTACGGGGCATATGGTTTAGGTTGGATTTTTAATTAAATAGTTAAATTGAGAAAAAGGTTTTTGCTTACCAGCCGGGATTGAAATTTTTAAACCACATTAAGGCAGCGCCATCTTGATTGTCATCATCAGTAATTAGGCACCAATTATCAGTATCAGAGGCAGGTAAAATACCAATGCCTTCTAAGTTTCCGGTCTTGGGACCGATGAATTCTGCTCGAGGAGTTAAATATCTTGTTCCTCCGCTAACATATGATGATAAAGTTGTAACTTCAAGATAGTTGAGGCCGGTATTATGCCAAATATATAATAAGCCGTTTGATCGGTCGAATTCTAGATCTGAACTCTCACTGCGGCGTGTGCCATAAGCCCCCACGAAATGAATTGAACCGTCAGTCCGGCTTAAATCAAAAACGTAAATCTTCCCGCCATTTTGGTGGGCAACGAAAAATAATCCTCCCATTCCTTTTTGGCTGGTATATGGCAGGCCGTCGTCGTCTACAAAATTATAATATGTTAACCATTCATCCGTTACAAATGTAATTCCTTCCGATCCCGAACCGCCGCTTGTTGGTACATAGGATGATATATCCCAGTCTCGGACAAGGAAGGGAGTCCCATAGGTTGATACGTCATATTCTTGGATTAAATCCGTTCCCTCCGCCATAACATAAACAACATTTTCACTAAAGTCGGCTTGGCAGATACCTTCAAAGTCACCGCTACCGACATCGAATTTGGCTTGTACTCCGCTTCCATTGGTTGCAATTTTAAAACTGCCGGCACCATCTTCGACTAAAGCCCAAAAGGCTGAAGGGCCACCATTACAGCAGACCCAGAAAGTTCGTGTTGCTGAATTCCAGCATGCGCTGCTCATGTTTTTTGCAAAATCCGAATCGAGTCCGGTTAAGATTTCTGCACCGGTCCAAGCTTCCCCGGGCCAAGCAGCCGTAGTTACAGCAATCGTAGTAGTTGTTGAAGTGGTTGTCGTTGTGGTCGTTCGAGTGGTGGTTGTTGTGGTAGAGGTTGTTGTAGTCGTTGTCGTTCGAGTGGTGGTCGTTGTGGTTGATGTTGTCGTAGTTGTTGTGGTTGAAGTCGTCGTTCGCGTAGTCGTGGTGGAAGTAGTTGTTGACGTGGTCGTTGTAATTGTAGTCGTTGTCGTTCTTGTTATTGTAGTTGAGGTTGGGGTTGAAGTTGTAGTGGTAGATGTAGTTGTTCGCGTAGTAGTAGCGGATGTGGTCGTAGATGTGGTCGTAGATGTGGTCGTTGTTGTGGGTGTGTTTGTGGTTGTGGTTGAAGTCGTTGTAGTTGTAGATGTGGTGGTTAATAGAGTTGAGGTTGTGCTTGTAGCTGGTGATTCCATGCCGCTTGCAATATCAGTGCTAGAGGTAACGCTAGATGTAGTTGTACTTGAGGAGATTGTCACGCCACTTGTAGTAGTGGTTGTGGTGGTGGGCGTAAGAAAGTCAGTCACAGGGCTATTAACATTGCTACAGCTGGTTAATAATAGCAATGGGGGAAAAAACAGCAAAAGAAAAATGAGATATTTTGTTGCCTTAGCCATATCTAATTATAGACTAATAAAATCCAAAATTTCAATTTATCTATTAATTGACTTGCTCTGCATTGAAGGATAAAATAACATAACATGCCAAAGAAAATCTTGTTGGTAGATGACCAAGATAGCATGCGGGATCTATTTGCCCAATTGTTAAAAGACCGGGGCTATGTTGTAGATTTAGCCGAAGATGGCGAAGAGGCTTGGGATCTGGTGTGTAAAAAAGAGCCGCCATATGACTTAATTATAACCGACGTGAATATGCCCCGCCTGGATGGATTTCAATTTTTAAAACAAATTCGTCAAGCTAATCCGTCTGCTGCGGTCTTGTTAATGACCGGAGCCAATGAAGAAGTTGCCGAAGTGGTTTGCCAAGAATATAAAGCCAATGGGCTAATAAAAAAGCCCTTTATTGTCGCTGAGGCGCTAGCCTTAATAGAGAAAGAATTGGGTTCCTAGTATTTACAATAATTATGTCAAAACAACTTAGCTTAAGCGGGAAGAAGTTTGAAGATTTTATCAAAATCGTAAAAGAACTACGCCAAAAATGCCCTTGGGATCGCGAACAAACCATCGAAAGTATTCGTCCCTATATGATTGAGGAAGTTTACGAAGCCATTCAAGCCATTGATGAAAAAAAATACAAACATCTCGCCGAAGAACTAGGGGATATGTTGCTGCATATTGTAATGTTGTCGGTTTTTGCTGCCGAAACTAATAAATTTAATATTAATGATGTTTTAACTTCTATTTCAGAAAAGATGGTTCGGCGCCATCCGCATGTTTTTGGGGGCAAGCAAGCTAAAACTAAGGAACAAGTTTGGTTGAAGTGGGAGAAAATTAAGCTAAAGGAAGCGAAAAATAAGGGGATAGGGGGTAGGGAACAGAGAGGTATGCTGGAAGGGATTCCTCGACATTTGCCGGCGCTCTACCGGGCGGAAAAAGTACAAAAGAGAGCGGCTCGGGTTGGATTTGACTGGGATCAGGTAGCAGGGGCCTGGAAGAAGGTGCATGAGGAACTAGAAGAAGTGCACGAACTACTAAATCCAAAGGTCAAAGTTCAAAACTCAAAGAAAGTGAAAAATCTTCAAAAGATCAAAGAGGAACTAGGAGATTTGCTTTTTTCAATCGTGAATGTTACTCGAAAGTTAGGGATAGATGCTGAAGAAACCTTGCAGCATGCCAATTCCAAATTTATGCGCCGTTTTTCTAAGATAGAAAAAGCCCTGCTCAAAAAGAAAATGACGGTTGAGCAAATGGACCAGCTTTGGGATAAGATAAAAAAAACAGAACCTCGCTAGTTAGCTGGTTTTCCCGTCGCCAGCATGTTATAATTACCTAATCAATGCCAAATCCAACCGAAAACAAGCCAAACTGGAAAAATATTTTCATTTACTTGATCATTGCTATTGCAGCTGTTGGTATTTTGGCCCCACTTTTTCCAACCGAAGCCCCTTCCAAAGAAATTTCTTTTTCGCAGTTTTTGGATCAATTAGATAAAGGAACGATTAAAGAGGTTACTATTGCAGGGGATGTGGTGCGGGGTATATCGGCTGACAAAAAGCATTTTAATACCCGTGCTTTAAATTATCCCAATTTGGTGGCAACTCTGCGCCAAAAAAATGTCAGCATTAAAGTTGATACTCCGGTAGAATCAAGTTGGCTGTGGAATCTGGCCATCCAGCTTTTTATTCCTGTCGCCTTTTTTGGTTTGCTCTGGTGGCTAATGATCCGCCAAGCCCAAGGGGTCAATCAGCAAGCCATGGCTTTTGGTCGCTCGGGAGCAAAACCACTAACGGCCAAGGTCTCTGTTACCTTTGCTGATGTTGCCGGAGTAGATGAAGCCAAAGAAGAACTCAAAGAAATCGTTGAATTTTTAAAAACCCCCGAAAAGTTTCAAGCCCTGGGAGCCAAAATTCCCAAAGGTTTGTTGTTAATGGGGGCTCCTGGAACGGGAAAAACTTTACTTGCACGGGCGATTGCTGGAGAAGCAGGGGTTCCTTTCTTTTCAATGTCTGGTTCTGACTTTGTAGAGATGTTTGTCGGAGTCGGTGCTTCAAGGGTGCGAGCCCTTTTTGATCAAGCCAAGAAGCAGGCCCCTTCTATTATTTTTATGGATGAAATTGATGCGGTTGGCCGGCACCGTGGGGCGGGGTTGGGTGGTGGGCACGATGAAAGAGAGCAGACTTTAAATCAGTTGTTAGTTGAAATGGATGGGTTTGATCCCAAAGCCAACGTGATTGTGATTGCAGCTACCAATCGGCCGGATATTTTGGATCCAGCGCTTCTTCGCCCAGGGCGTTTTGATCGCCGAATTGTGCTCGATAAGCCCGATTTAAATGGCCGGGAAGATATTTTAAAAATCCATGCCAAAAACAAACCGCTGGGAAGTGATGTAAACCTAAATGTGGTGGCCAGGCGAACTCCAGGGTTTACTGGGGCGGATCTTGAAAGTGTACTCAACGAAGCAGCCATCTTGGCGGCACGGGTCGACAAGAAACAGATTGATATGGAAGAAGTTGAAGAATCGATAGATAGAGTCTTGGCTGGCCCAGAAAAGAAAAGCCGGATTATTTCGGATAAAGAAAAATCAATTGTGGCCCATCATGAAGTTGGACACGCCATTTTATCAAAAGTATTGCCGCATTCTGATCCAGTCCATAAAATTTCCATTCTTCCGCGGGGTTTGGCTTTAGGATATACCCTGCAACTGCCTGAGCAAGATAAACATTTGGTCAGCAAGAATGAGGCTTTGGACCAAATAATCGTTTTGCTAGGAGGAAGAGTGGCCGAAGAATTGATTTTTGGTGAAATTACTTCTGGTGCGCAAAATGACCTTGAGCGAGCTACTGAAATGGTTAAGAAAATGGTTTGTGAATATGGCATGAGTGATCTAGGTCTTCGTACCTTTGGGCACAAAGATCGGCAAGTCTTTTTAGGACGGGATCTAACTGAATCCAAAGATTATAGCGACACGACTGCCGACAAGATTGATCTTGAGATGAAAGTTATTATTGATAATTGCTATAAGAAAGCAAAAGAAATATTACTTAAAAACAAAGAGAAACTCAATTCAATTTCAGTAACGCTGATGGAAAAAGAAAGCCTTGAAACCCAAGATTTAGCAGAAGCGTTAAGCGGCCTTGTTGGAATTAATGCCTAAATTAATTGAATGTGTTCCTAATTTTTCTGAAGGTTCTGATCCCTCTCTTATTGATGAGATTGTTTCCGCTGTCAAATCTGCCAAAGTTTTAAATGTCCATTCTGATCCTGACCACAATCGCTCGGTAGTTACTATTCTTGGTAAACCGGATGAAGTAATACTGGCTGCCTTTTCCCTAACCGAACGAGCTATCCAACTTTTGGATATTAAGCAACATGTCGGAGAGCATCCTTTCATTGGAGTGGTTGACGTTATTCCGTTAATTCCAGTAAAGGGAATATCGGTAGCTGAAACGGTTGTCTTGGCAAGAGAATTGGCGAGTGAGCTGTGGACCAAAATAAAACTGCCAGTCTTTTATTATGGAGATGCAGCCATTATTCCATCCCGCAGAGACCTCCCCAATGTACGGCGCGGCGGCTATTTTGCTCTCAGACAAGAGATTGGGACTCCAGCTAGGCATCCGGATGTAGGAAGCGGTTTGCACGCAACTGCCGGGGCGGTGGCTATTGGGGTAAGAGATTATTTGATTGCCTTTAATATTAATTTGGACAGTAATGACCTATCAATTGCTTCATCGATTGCCAAGAATATTCGTGAAAAGAGTGGGGGGCTGCCGGGGGTAAGGGCGATAGGAATTGACCTTAAAAGTCGCGGGATAGTGCAAGTCTCAATTAATATTATTGATCATAAAGCTACGTCACTTAAAGCCGTTTTTGATGAAGTCAGCAAATGGGCTAAGGAATATCAGGTTGGTATTCTTGAATCGGAGTTGGTGGGAATGCTTCCCCAAAGTGCGCTTTTTGCGGAAATGAAAAATTATCTTAAATTAAGCAATTACTCAGATCAATTAATTCTGCCATTTTAAACTAATGTCCAATAAGAAATATTATGTAAAGTTCTTTCAAAAGAACCTTCCGTTTTATATTTCTTTCTTTACTTTTTCTCCTTGATGAGAAAAAGTAACAAAAAGAATCAAGACGGCAACTAACACCCCTCCCCGCCATCCCCCACGGAAGGTGCCACCCCCGATCCAAGAAAACATTAAATTCTTCTATGGATCGCCGCATGTACATGCGGCCGTAACCCCCGGCCACCACCCTCTCCAGTTGCCGTCATAATTCGCTTTTAAAATAGTTTTGCTGAGCAGCCTAGTGAATTGGCATCATCATTCAAGGGCGGGGATGGGGTTTATCCAGTATTTTTCGTTTACCTAACGTTACTAAAAATGCTGGATAGGAGGGGTGGTGGTGGGGAAAGGCGGGGCGGCGGGGTGTTTGATGATGCCTAGATTTTTTCTTGTTACTTCTTTTGTATCATGACAAAAGAAGTAAGAAAAGAAATTATTTTTAAAGGAATAGCTTTATATGCGAAGTTAACATAATATTTCTTATGCGATCATTTTGAGTGGTATAATATTACTATGCAGCGCAAAATTGTTAAATTTCCCAATCCTATCTTAAAGAAAAAAGCCAAGGCGGTTAAACGAGTTACAGCCGAAATTGTCAAATTGATCGATGATATGGCTGAAACCATGCATAAAGCCCCCGGCATTGGCCTTGCTGCTCCGCAAGTAGGAGAATCGCTGCGGGTAATTGTGGTTGATATTGGTTCCGGTCCCATTGCCCTGGTCAATCCCAAAATCATTAAGAAAAGCGGTAAGCAATGCTTAACTGAAGGCTGTTTGTCTTTACCTGGAATAGAGGCCCCGGTCGAAAGAGCTTTGCATATCATGGTAACCGGCCTGGATCGATCCGGCCAAAAAGTAGCAATTGAAGCCAAACAGCTTTTAGCTACCGTTTTTCAGCACGAGATTGATCATCTTGATGGTTTGGTCTTAATTGACCGCGTAACCGACCCCAGCTTAATCAAACATGTTCCCCCGGCCAGTGAAAAAAAGGAAGAGTTGCTTTAATGCGCATTGTTTTTATGGGGACGCCGACTCCCGCTGCCACTATCTTAGAATTTATTCTTGCTTCTTCTTCTCATGAAGTAGTTGGTGTTATTACCCAACCCGATCGACCCAAAGGTCGCGGGTTAAAACTGTCTTTTTCTCCGGTAAAAGAAGTTGCGGTTAAAAACAATTTGCTAGTTGAACAGCCGGAAAAGATCAAAGACGGCAAAATTGTAAGATGGTTGGAGAGATTGCAGCCGGACATTATAATCGTAGTGGCGTATGGCAAAATATTGCCCAAAGAAATATTAGAGATCCCCAAATTTGGTTGTATTAATATCCATGCTTCTCTATTGCCTAAATATCGCGGTGCAGCTCCCGTGCAGTGGGCGTTGCTTAATGGCGAAAAAGAAACTGGCCTTAGTATTATGAAAATTGATGAGGGGTTAGATACTGGAGCGATTTTATTGCAGCAAAAAATAGCCATTGCAGAAGATGATAATGCAGAAACTTTGTTGCACAAGCTGTTTGCTGGTGGTGGGGTACTACTTAAAGAAGCTCTTAATCTGCTAGAAAGTAAGCAGGCAGACTTTATTCCCCAAAAAGACTCCGTGGCGACTTTTGCTCCCAGCCTTACTAAGGAAAGCGGCGAAATTGATTGGCGCAAAAGTGCCAGTGAACTCCATAATCGGGTACGAGCTCTAATTCCTTGGCCCGCGGCGCATACATACTATAATAAAAAACAGCTAAAAC
>JBAZZP010000016.1:0-14502 GCA_041658745.1 Candidatus Margulisiibacteriota bacterium
CCCTCGGACAGTTCGTCCGCGGCAGACCGGCATGAACATAGGTTTTGCACTGGCAAGTATCCAGGTGCCGCCATACTTGCTCGGCCATGTGGTCGTACACCGGGGCGTCCTGCCGGCACGCCGCGCAGGCGAACCGCGCGCCCGCCGCTTCCTCCACCCACACGTCGATACGCTCCGACGCCATGTCCACCTGTACTCTGCTGATCCGCCACGGAGAATCGATGCCCAACAACATCGCGTAAAGTCTGGTGTCTTCCATGCCAGTGCCTCCTTGGTGGCTACGGAAGATTCTCACCAAAAACCGGGAATCTGTCGAACGCTCCCGCGGCACCACGGCGGATACCCGGCAAGTTCATGCTCTCGCAGCCTCAACCACTATATATTGTGGTCACCCACACTCGTTCCGGAAGGACCATATATTGATGCCTCGCCTCATCAATGTGGATACGGTAACGGTGGCGTCGTTCTCTTTGCGTGATCCGCCGTCCGATGCGCCTTCTCATTGGATGCGGAAATCATGAAAGGGAGTCCTGGAATGATGATCTCCCTCGCCAACCTCGCCGCCCTGCGGCAAAGGATCCGGATCGAGGAAGAGGCGCTGCGGGAAGCGACGGATTGCGCGTAGCGCTCATCTATACTGGATCATCGGATATTCCGTGGGATTCGAAAGGAGGCGCGCGATGCGGTACAAGCTGCTGGGGAGGACGGGCCTGCGGGTCTCGGAGCTGTGCCTCGGGACGATGACGTTCGGCGAGGAGTGGGGCTGGGGAGCGTCGAAGGAGGAGAGCCGCAAAATTTTCGATGCGTTCGCGGACGCCGGAGGCAACTTCGTCGACACCGCCAATCTCTACACCAACAGCACGAGCGAGAAGTTCGTGGGCGAGTTCCTCAAGAGCCGGCGGGAGCGGTTCGTCCTCGCCACGAAATACACGCTGAACATGTCCCCCGACGACCCGAACGGCGGCGGGAACCACCGGAAGAACCTGGTGCAGTCGCTCGACGCCAGCCTGAAGCGCCTCGACACCGACTACATCGACCTCTACTGGGTCCACGCCTGGGACGGGATGAACCCCCCCCCTCGATGAGACGATGCGGGCGCTGGACGACGTGGTGCGGGCCGGGAAGGTCCTCTACGTCGGGATCTCCGACGCCCCCGCCTGGGTCGTGTCGCGGGCGAACACCCTCGCCGAGCTGAAAGGCTGGAGCCCCTTCACCGCCCTGCAGATCCAGTACAATCTGGCGGACCGGACTCCGGAACGCGACCTGCTGCCGATGGCGAAGGCGCTGGACCTCGCCGTGACGCCTTGGGGGGTCCTCGGGGGAGGCGTCCTGTCGGGAAAGTACAAATCCCCGAAAGACCGGCCTGCCGGCGCGCGGTACACGAAGGACGAGGCGTGGGCCGAAGCGGTCGTCACGGAACGTAGCGTGCGGATCGCCGAGACGGCAGGACAGGTGGCGAAAGAAACCGGCCGCACCGCGTCGCAGGTGGCGCTCGCATGGGTCCGGCAGCAGCCGTTCGGGGTGATCGTCCCGATCCTCGGGGCGAAGACCGTCGCCCAACTGCAAGACAACCTCGGGTGCCTCGATTTCACCCTCGGGTCGGATCAGCTCGCGAGGTTGGACGCGGCCAGCAAGATCGACCTCGGCTTCCCGCACGACTTCCTCGTCCGGGCCCGGTCCTTCATTTTCGGGAAGACATTCCCGCTGATCGACAACCACCGGTCGTGACATGGGGTGGGAGGCGGGGAGCGCTTCCCCCGCCTCCTACCATTAGCAGTGGACGGCACAAGGAGATGCGGTGCGGGCATGGAGAAAGCGCCGTTGCCTATGTGGCAGCCGAATGTCCGGAAAGCTTCTAGATCAACTTCTTGATGACCCCCGCGTTGTTGCGCGCCTCGTCCCGGGCGGCGTACACCAGCATGATGGTCTCCCTCCTCGCCCTCTCCCCCAAGGACCGTAGTTCCTCCGTCTTCCCCGCCGCTTCCAGTTCGTTTCGGTAACGCGACTGGAACTTCTCCCACTTCGACGGGTCGTGTTTGAACCATTTCCTGAGAACGGTCGTGGGGGCGAGGTCCTTCCGCCACTCGTCGATCCGCGCGGCTTCCCTGGTCACTCCCCGGGGCCAAAGGCGGTCCACGAGGAATGCGCACGCCGTCCGATCCTCCGCGACCCGACAGTGCCTGGCTTGCGGCCCGCCGGAAATCGTGGGCCCGGCTCATCCGCCGTGTCTACGAGGCCGACCCGCTTCTCTGCCGTTGCGGCGAGCGGATGCGCGTCGTAGGGTTCATCACCCGGGCGCCGGTCTGGGGCGGGTCAATTCTCGTGGGCGTTGAAGCAAGGGGGGTCATCCGTGAGGCACTCCCCAAAGGGAGATCTCCCACGGTACGTCCGACGAGATCCAGGGGGCCTTTCTCTCAATCTCTTCCAGCCTCTTGGTAAGGAAAATTACTCGGGCCTTGAAATTTCCGTTCCCGGGATCGGCTCGAAGGGCAGCATGGGCATCACGGAGGGCCAGGCGGATTTCAAGGTGCTCTCTCTCCAAGGGCAGGGCCTCCTTACGGAAGGCCTGCCACTCTTCCAGTTCCCCCGCCTCGTCGTAGAACCACATGGGATCCATATTATTGCCTTTCCATGTCCGATGAATTTGCGGCCTTCTTTTTCCTTTCCAACTCCTCCTTGAATTTTCCCATGAACTCCGTTCTGAAATGATCGATTTCCATTGCCTCGTCGTAGTTACCGGCGAGATAGAGGGCCATCCCTTTATAAACCAGCGCGTCTTTCACTCCGGAATTAACCCACAAAGCCTCGTCAAAAAACTTGACGCTTTCATGGTACCTGCCAAGCCCCATCAGTGCGTATCCCCTTCCAATAAGCGCGAAAAGATCTCCTTTTTCCTGTGAGCAAACTTTTTCCAACTGATCAAGGGTTC
Source organism: Candidatus Margulisiibacteriota bacterium (assembly GCA_041658745.1). Taxonomy (GTDB): domain Bacteria; phylum Margulisbacteria; class WOR-1; order O2-12-FULL-45-9; family O2-12-FULL-45-9; genus JASEHX01. The sequence goes on from JBAZZP010000016.1 coordinate 2,930, forward strand.
CAAGCGCCTCATGGAACTGTCCGAGGTCATTGAGACAAGAGGATTTCAACCGGAGAGCCCTTCGGTTTTCCGGATCGAGGACCAGCTCCTTGGCACAGCAATATACTGCCTCTTCCAGGAACCCCCTTTGCGCAAGTGCTGTGGCTCCCTCGATCCATGGGGTTTTCGTCTTCGCTTCGTCGACCCCGATGATTTTCATCATCAGGCTTTCGTACGTCTCCTCGATGACCTTTCTGCCTGAAGAAACCACCGGGAACCCATGACCGGGCAATACATTTTCGATGTCCTTCTTGAGCAAGGCCCTCAGTCCGAACAGATAGTGATCGAGTTTTCCTCCTGCATTTTCGTCCGGCTCGGACATGGCGTGGGGTAATACCATATCGCCGGAAAAGACGGTTTTGCTCGGGGGATGATATAGGCATATCCCGTCGATGGTATGGCCGGGCGTGTGGATCACTTCCCAATCAAGGCCGCTTAGCTCAAGAGTTTCTCCGCCCCGGACCTCCGTGACGCGGCAGCCGGATTTCCTGACCATGTCCTTGAGCTCGCGGGGGCTCGCTTCGTGGAGGATGAGCTCGAAACCGCCGTTTTCAATAATGGCCGGATACGATCTCAGGAGATCGAACACTCCCATCGCGTGGTCGCGGTGGCCGTGGGTAACGACGACTTTTTTGACGTCCGACGGCCTGTAACCTCGCCCGAAGAGATCGATAAAGGCCGTGTAATCGTTGCCGGGATCCACGATCGAGAGATACTTTCCCGTCGCAATGTATATGTTCGAGGAAAATTCGTATCCGGGCAGCAAGAGAAATTTTTCGAAAAACGGATCCGCCGCGTTGAGAAGACCCGACAGAGGCAGCCAACCGGGATGCTTCGTCTCCCACTCGTGCGAGGATTTTCCGTTCTCTGTCATATCCACCCGGCCCCTTTCCATGATCGGTGCCGGAACACCCCGGCTTCCGGCAAATTTCCACCCGTCACGAGCAGATCGGGTGTTCTTCCCCCGTCCCCCGGGAGGATCCTCCCCCCGCATAGGATACCCCCTCCCCCGGACGGCCCGACCAGGAGAGGGGGATGAGGAGGGGAAGGAAAAATCCCGGCGATCGCGTGAAGCCCCGCCGCCGGAATTTCCCCGGGCCTCATTCGATATAGCCCACCTTGTAATCGAGCTTCATCTTGTCGTCGGGCCACCACTTGAAGCTCGTCTTTTCCTGGCCCGCATAGACCGGTTTATCGCCGATCTTTTCAACGAGGAGTTCCAGGAAATGGAATGCCGTCAATTTGTACTTGCTGATCACATCCGGCGGCAGCAGGACGGCAAGGCCCGACTCCTTGGACGTCTTCCACTCAAATGAGTCGTTCGGGGATGCGATCTTTTTCCCTTCGCTGTCGTAAACCCCAAGGATCTTCCCCGAGACAGAGGTACTTGGCTTGATACCATGTTCTTCGTACAGTTCATCCGATAGGTGCCACCACAGGGCTCGCTCCCCCGTCTTCAGGTATCCCCTCACGAGCATGGGGTCGTACCCGCAGACGCCCACACGGCATTTCTCAGGCATGTCTTCCTCCTTTTGCGGAAATCTCCTTTGCCTCCATTTCCCCCAACGTGTTCCGAAGGTCCTCCACCTGGTTGCAGCAGCTCTCCATGAACTCCCGAACCTCGGATGGGCTGAGGTAGTCACACTCGTACATCCTTCTTATATAAGGAGATATGTGGGTCTCGATCTCTTCCTGTAACTCTTGAGCCAGATACTCCCATCCCCCGTCGGGGGGTGCCCAACCGAGATAATCCTTCTTCCAGTTGAGCACCATCCCCTTGAGCGTTTCCAGTTCCTTTCGGACGTTTTCTTCCATTGGTCAAAACTTCTTCGGGGTATAGACCCCCTTTTCCAAGGCGTAGCACTTCTTGACGACGTTGAAATCCGTGACACACCAGGAGAAGGGCCAGTGGATCATCGTGCACCAGCCGATGAGGTCTGCGGGCGGGAACTTGGAGCCCTTCAGAACCGGCTTCAAGTGTTTGCAATCCCAGCAGACATGCCCGGTCTCCCGCCCCTTCTCCGGGACAAGAATCGTGGCCAGGTATTCTTCGGGCGTCAGTTTCGACTTATCCATCATTGAGCCTCTCCTTTCTCTCACCACTCTTTGACTTCGCCCTTTTTCCGTTTCTCCTGGTACTCCGCCCATACCTCGGGAGACAGCTTCCGGATATCCCATTTGTAGGGGAAACTTCCGGCCAGGCCGGCACTCGGCGGCTGAGGACGCCATCCACGAACGGGCTTCCCCCGGATGCTGAACTTGACCATGTCCGCCTTGCCCAGGTAGATATGCCTGGGCAGGCACTCATAGGGCCTCGTCCTGCCTTTGACGCCCGGGTAGTAGGCCCTGTACCCTTCCAGGGGTTTGTCCGCATAGAGGGGGCTCGTGTCCGGCTTCTCGCCCGGTTTTTCATCCGGCCCTCTGTACATGTGGCCCTGGATCATGTGGATGTAGTAGACCGTCCCGCACTCCGCGCAGTTGGTCTTCCCCTCCCAGTTCCAGAAGTTGTACGGGTCCAGGTAATTGACGGTGTTGCACGGCTTTCCGCCCGCTTCTTTCTTGCACCAGATGACGTCAGCCACGGCATTCCCTCCTTTAGATATAGGCCTTGTTGTACCACTCTTCGATCTTGCTGAGAGGATAGCCGAGCCAGTCACGGTAGATCTTGACGTTATCGCCGCCCACCGGCCTCCAGATCCAGTTCGTTCTCCGTGGGGTTTTGGATAACAGCCCGACGCTGTGACCGCTCTGCAGCAGCACGTCTCCGTAAAGGGGATCGTCCAGCCACCGGATGGTCCCCCTCTCCCGGTAGTGCTCGCACTCGTAGACCTCCCGGTCGTTCATCACGGGCGCGGCAAGGATTCCCGCATCCGTGAGGGTCTTGACGACCTGCGACCGGGTCTTGTCCGAGGCCCATTTCTCCAAGGCCGCGTAGATCTCGACCTGGGGCTTGGCATCCACCCGGTCCTTGTGCGCCTTGTATTGCCCGTAGAGATCCTTCAGTCCGGTGATGTCGCAGAGTTCCTTGAAGTCCGGGTCGTTGAAGGCGGAAACCATCACGTACCGGGCGTCGAACTTGTCCTGCGGGTTCTGGGCATCGGGGAAGTCGGACTTGCCGCACAGGATGATCCCGTGGACGCTTAACTGGGTGTCCCAGTTGCCCCAGCGCTGTCGGACAATTCCGAACCGGCCGTAGAGGGGCACGCTATACTCGGAGAACCGGGCGGGGGTCTGCACCTGGGAGAACTCGATCATGGTGCCCAGGCCCGTCTTCCTCCTCCAGTGCATCGCCGCCAGTACCCCGTAGGTGATCAGGGTTCCGGAACCCCAGTCGATGATCCAGTTGGAGTGCTTGGCGCAGTGCCCGCCCATGTACTCGTGCATCCCGGTGATGGAAGCGAACCCTGCGTGGGCCTGGCCCAGGATGTCGTAGGAGCCGCCGAAGACCTTCGGCCCGTACCCGAAGCCGCCGCCCCATACGTAGATGAACCTCGGGTTGATCTCCTGGAGGTACCTGTAGCTCATCTTCCAACGGTCAAGAGTTCCCGGCCTGTAGAGCTCCGTCAGGCCATCGCTCATCTTGACCAGCCGGTAGAAGGCATCCACCATCTCGGGGATGTGGTAGTCCATGCTCAAATAGAGCTCGTTGACGTTCGCGCCCAGGAAGCCGAAGCCGGTGCCGGTCATCGGCCTCGTGTCGTGCAGGGGATACAGGTACGCCTCGTTGAACGGGGAGGTGTGCCGCATGGCGTCCCCCATCCTCGGGATCTCGATCTTGACCACCTCGGCCCCGAGCTCGGCCAGGTTCGCCGCGGAGTGGGGGGTGAAGATGTACATGGTGCAGGAAAGCCACCGGATCCCCTTCAGCGCCTCGGGCTTCGACCATTCGTTGCCGGGGTCGAAGGCCTTCCGGCAATACTCCTCGTAGGGGATCTTCATTTCTTCGAGCTCTCCCTTGCTTTTTGGGCCAGGAAGATCCTCGATCCTTGTCTCTCTTGGATCCTTCGCCATCTCAAATCACCCCCTTCTCCTTCAGGTCGTCGACTTTCGTTGGACCCATCCCGAGCCACCTGCTGTAAATCTCGTTGTTGTCTTTCCCCAGCGCCCTTCCCAACCACTTGACCCGGTGAGGCGTCTTGATCTGGAAGGCGTTGTTGGGCGTAGCGTAAAGCAGCGTCCCGTAGTCGCTCTCCAGGGTGTATACCCAGGGTCGATACTTGAAGTGCGGGAATTCACAGACCTCATCGAAATAAAGAACGGGGCCTGCCGCAATTTCATAATCCATGAGCTTCTCTTCCGCTTCCACCCTGTTGATGTCCCGGAGCCACCGGGTGGTCAGGGTGTACGTCTTGATCAGGGCGTGCAGGGCGTTCCTCGCCCCCACCTCCTTGAGGAAGGGGTCTTCATGGATCAGCCGGCCGAACTGAGGGTAGTCCCGCTCGATGCACATGCCGATCCGGTACCAGAGCCGGTCGCTCTGGCCGCCGATCATCATGTAGCCGTCCTTGCAGGGATTCCACTCGTACTGGTTGAGGTTGGGGTCCCAGCCCCCGGTTCTCGCCTTGATGCTGGCGTTGAAACCGTACCAGCCGATGTCGAAGTCGAGGATGTCGAACAGGGCCTCGGCGCCGGTGACCTCGATGAACTGCCCTTCTCCGCTGAACTCGTCTCTCCAGTAGAGGGCCGCCAGGATGTTGACCGCCGCCTGCTCACCGGCGATGTAGTCGGCAGCCCATACGCCGGACCGGGTGGGGTCGCCCCCCTTGCCCCTGGGGAGCATGTCCTGGGGGAAGCCGGTGCTGTGGACGAAGGCGTTTGTGGATTGGGCAAAGGGGTCAAGTTCCCACTGACCGTGCTTGGACACCCTGTCCTTGAAGGAGCCCCATTGCCCACGGAGCCCCACCCAGCAGTAAACGAGCCTCGGGTTGATCTTGGAGAGCTGCCTGTACCCGACCCCGAGACTGTCCATGAAGCCGGGGAGATGCCCCTCGACGATCACGTCAGCGTGATGGGCAAGCTTCTTGAAAACCTCCCGTCCCTCCTCGGTCTCGATATCGAGCGTAATGGAATGCTTGTTCCTCATCTCGTTAATGAACCCGAGGCCGCACTTCTCCCCGGTTTCCTTGTCGGCGAGCATGTACTCCTCTCTCCCGAAGGGGGTCAGCTTCCTCATCGGATCTCCCCCCGGCGGCTCGATGCAGATCACCTCGGCCCCGGCCTCGGCGAGACAAGAGGAGGCGAACTTGTGCCCCAGCCTCCAGAGGCCGATATCAAGAACCTTGAATCCCTGGAGCGCTTCCGCCTTTCCGAACCCTTTCTCGAACCTGAGGTTGTCCTCGCACCATTTCCCGAACTCTCCCGCCTTCCGCTTTTCGTAGACCTTCATGACTTCTTCCGGCGTAGGGGGCGGCGTCACCGGCCAAGGTCTGACATCGGGCCCACACAACGGCAAGGTGTCCGCCCGGCTATTGATTTCGACGTCCCTTTTCTCTTTCGCCATTGTTTGACCTCCCATCCTTTCGTCACAGGAGACTTTTTAAACCTTGATCAGGGTCCGTAAGATCCTCCTCGCGAAAATGAATCAATAATGAGACTTTCCCGGCGTCTGCCCGGTATGCATCACCTCCTTATTGGCCCCATCGCCGTTTCCTGTTCACCGGGAGCAACGTACTCTCAGTTGACAGGCTCCACCCGGTCCGTCAGTTGCGGCCACGGCTGGCCGCGGGCAACCCGGGCCACATCGAGAATGTCACGGGCCACCTTCTCCAGGGTTTCTCCGAGCTCCAAGTAATCGTTCCGGAGACAGTTGAGGTAAAAGTTGTAAAGCATCTTCCCGACCCTGTCGCTATTTCCGTAAGCCAGGAAGTGTCCCTCTTCGACGTTCCTCCGGTGGGTTACCAAAAGGAAAGCGTCGATGCCCATCCCTTCCTGTCCATCGAAATGAATATCGTCTACTTTTCCATCGACGATATGTATAGTGGCCTCTTTCAAGAAGGTCACCTCCTCCCCCGAGGCAAAACACACCCCTATCCGGTCGATTTATTGACTGGCTCCCTAAATCGACAAAACGGAAACCGTATCTTCGAATCGCGCTCCACCGGGTGTACCCGGGGGAACACCTTTTTACTGAATAAAGCAATCAAGGTGCGTGCCAAGTGGGAAACGCTTTGCTCCACGCCGGTTCCGTCGCCTGCTTCCCCGTTGTTTATCGGGGAAGTAGCGGCCCTCTCGGCCGGAACGAGGGAGCGGGGAGGCAGTCAGGGAAGATGCGGGGATTGTGCGGAATCGGACCCTGTGGGGAGATAGGCGCTTGGATCAAAAGGTATTCATGTCCAGCCGGGACTGTATGAAAACGGACCCTACGCCCCTCCTATCAGCCGGTCGCGGCCCTCTTTCCCAGGCCGTAACGGCGGATTTTGCTGTACAAGGTGCTCCGGCTCAACTGGAGGCGGCGTGCCGCATCGTGCTTGTTCCAGTTGGACTCCTCGAGGGCCTGCAGGATCAGGCCGCGCTCGTTTTCCGAGAGGGAGATCCGGGCTGGCTCGCCGCCGGTCTCCTTTAAAAAGGGGGGCATATGCTTTCTCTTTATGGTTTCTTCCTGGCTGATAATGACGGCATAGCTCAGGGCGTTTTCCAACTGGCGGACATTCCCGGGCCAATTGTAATCCATCAGGGCCTTCATGGCTTCGGAGGATATTTCCTGGATTTTTTTCCCTTCCTTCAGGCAGAACTTTTTCAGGAAATGCCGGGAGAGCAGGGGGATATCTTCCTTGCGCTCGCGCAGGGGGGGCATGTGTATGGAGAACACGTTCAGCCGGTAATAAAGGTCTTCCCTGAGTCGCCCCTCTTCCACACCCCGCCGGAGATCCCTGTTGGTCGCCGCCAGCACGCGGACGTTTGCCTCGATGGTTTCCTCTCCGCCTACCCGTTCGAAACGGCGGTCTTGCAGAAATCGAAGCAGGAGGACCTGGGTAGCCAGGGAGATGTCGCCGATTTCGTCGAGGAACAGCGTTCCCTCCTGAGCCCGTTCGATCCGGCCCTTTTTCTGGCGGATGGCCCCGGTGAAGGCGCCCTTTTCATGGCCAAAGAGCTCGCTCTCCAGCAGGTTCGGCGAATAGGCCGAACAATTGGCGACCATGAACGGCCCCTTGCGGCGATAGTTCTGCTTGTGGATAGCAAGGGCGACCAGCTCCTTGCCGGTTCCGTTTTCACCCGTGATGAGAACGGTGGCATCCGACATGGCCACGAGGTCGATCAGGTCGTAAATTTTAATCATTTTCTCGCTCTGGCCGATGAGTTCGCCATGGGAGATTTTCTCCGGGGATTGATCGCGGATCCGGTTGATTTCCGAGTCGTATAGGACAAGGTGCCGGATATGCCCGGCGACCTGGGCGAATAAGGCATGGAAGAACCGGAGGTCTTCCCTGGAGTAGTTTGTGCAGGCATGCGAGCCCAAGAGGAAGTAACCGATGCAATGCTGTTGCACGAAGATGGGCAAACCGAACCAGCTCGGGTAAATCTCCGCGACGGCTTTAAAAAAGGGGTGCACGTTCTTGCCATCTGCAGAGGTGACGACCTGTGGGTCTTTCGTCGATCGGAGATGCCGTACGAACTCCGAAGCGAGCCCGGCCTTCTCCATTCTCTGATGCAATCCGCGCAACGGCTCGACCACGTCGGGGCGGCATTCTTCCAACGGAAGGAACCGGTCGCTGTCCGCATCGAGTATCAGGAACAGCGGATCGGAATCGGGGAAGATTCCTTCGGCGAAGTCGTGGAGGGAATGGATGAGTTCTTGAAGGGAGTCCTCGGCGCTCGCCCGCCGTGAAATTTCAAAGAGGGTTTCCAGCTGGTGCTGGGACTTTTGCAGTTCCTTGGAGCGGAAGGCCAGGGCCTCCTCCATCTTCCGCTTTTCCGTGACATCGCGCTCCATCCGGAGGATCAACTCCACGTTGCCGCGGCTGTCGACGAGCGGGTAGGTCAGAACCTGGAGCATTCGTTCCTGTCCCTCGGCGTTGAGGTAAACCTTGTCGCACTGGGCGGGGCGCTTTATCGCCGCCGATTCCCGGACGGGGCAATGGATTCCATCCTCCCAGCAGGGGGTCTTCCTGCCCAGCATGACCGCATAGCAAGGTTCCCCCACGACCTTTTCCATATCAAGCCCCACCCGTGCAAGGAAGGAGGTGTTGACTTGCGCGATTCGGTGCGTCCCGGGGTCGATGACGACAAGATTGTCGGTGATGTTATTGACGATCTTTTCGCTGAATTCCTTGGCCGAGCGGAGTTCCGACTCGACCTGTTTCATGCGGGTGATGTCCGTGACGATTCCCACGGAACCCAGGAAGGTGTCGTTGACCATCAGCGGCGCTGCGGAGATCAGGCCCACAAGACAGGTGCCTTCCCTGTTTTTGAAGTTTAACTCGTATACATCCGATATTCCCTTGCGGCGGCGGTCCAGCTGGTCTTTCACCACGGCCATCGAACCTTCGCCCATGAGATCGAACATCGACTGCCCCATGATCTCATCGGGACTGTACCCAAGCATTCCGGCCAGTCGCCTGTTGGCGAAGGTCACCCTGGCTTCATCGTCCAAGAAGAAGATGCCTTCCCTGGCCGTCTCCACGATGGTCTGATACCTCTCGTCAGATGCCTTGATCCGGTGTTCGAGGTTCTTCCGTTCGGAAATATCCCGGCCGTGTTCGATGGCCTGGATAATGGTTCCCTCGGCATCCTTCACGGGGTAGGCGTGTATCTCGAAATGCCCGAGAAGTCCGTTCGGCAGTCGGATTACTTTTTCGCGCATCTGCGATTCGCCGCTCTGGAAGACATCCTGGATATGGCACTCCTCGCAAACGGCGCTGCGGCCGTGAAACACCTCGTAACAATGTCTGCCCATCAATTGTTCGGGTTCGCGATGATAGATGGTCATCAGGGCCTGGTTGGCCATCACGATCCGGTAGTTTCGGTCATAGATGACCAGGGGGTCGGTGATGCTGTTCAGGACCCGGATCAGAAACAAATCATTCGACGGGACGGTGACCACTTCCGGTTCCCCGAGAACCACGGGTATGTCGACGCGTCCAGCATAAAAGGTGCTGCGAATGGCTTCCGCGCCGAACGAGTGTTGGAATGAACATGCACCGTGCCGTCAGCCGGAATCCGGATCAGACGGGCTTGAATGCCATTTTATTTGAAACAGTATCATATATTTCGTCTTTCGGATCCTGTTTTAGTATTGGTTTGAACGGGACAGGCCTACAAAGCTCGTCCATTACTACGGGGCCTACTCGAATGCTCGAGCCGGATCAGCTCGCGAGGTTGGACGCGGCCAGCAAGATCGCCCTCGGATTCCCGCACGACTTCCTCGTGCGGGCCCGGTCTTACATCTTCGGGAAGACGTACCCGCTGATCGACAACCACCGGGCCTGACGGGGCGGGATCCGCGGGCTACGGGCCGTAGTGCATCCTGTGGATCGAGGCATATCGACCTGCCGTCAACAGATCCGCGGAAGCGCGTTCCGCCCGCGCCAGGACCGCCTCGGTCACGCCGGGATCGAACTCGAGCTCCGAGATCCCGCCAAGCGAGACGGACCGCCCGCGACCGGCCATGCCAGAGTAGATGATGATGCGCGCCGCCACGATCTCCGCCCGGAAGAAGCTCGGCCGCAAGACCGTGGTGGTCCTGCCGGTCCATTATCCCCGGGAGCTCTTCACCGCGATGGACGTCCACACGGTGGAGCTGTGGGGTCCGCCGGTCGCGCCTGTGGGACGAGTGCCTGCGCGCCGGGTGCGCCCGCCCGTCCCCCTGGACCGGGTTCGACTCCTTCTTCCACCTCGCCACCTACACGAACGCGTGGGCCGAGGCGGGCTCGATGATCGACCCGGCGGATCCGGAGGGCTCCGCGGCACGAGCCTACCTCAACGTGCTCCTCAACCGGGATCTTCCGTACAAGCTTTCGATCATGAAGCGGCTCTGCCGGGAGTACGGCGCGACCGGCGCCATCTTCCACAGCGACCGTTCGTGCAAACCGTACTCGATCGGGCAGATCGACCTGAAGGGACGACTGGCCTCGGAGGAGCGTGACCGTTACGACCCCGCCAGCCGCTCGATGACCGGCGGGATCAGGTACGTGGCCAGCCGCGTTTCGGATCCACCCCCAAGGACCACCTCCAGCTTCCCGCCGCAGACCTCCTCCGCGAGATCCCGCATCAGCAGGGCGATGTTCCAGTAGCATGGCCCGGTGAGGCCGATGTCGCCGTAGTCGCCCTGGTGGGTGTCGAAGCCGAAGTACCAGAAGAGGAGGTCGGGACGGAACCGGCGTACCCGGTCGGGGAACCGGTGCGCCACCCGATCGAAATACACGTCGTTGACCGCCCGCCCGTCCCCGCTCCCCGGGGCATGGGGATAGGCAACGTCCACTTTCGTCCCGTCGGGGGATTCGTACTCCTGACCGCAGAAACAGACGTGAAGGATATCGGGGTCGTCGAGGAAGATCTCCCGCGTGCCGTCGCCGTGGTGGGCGTCGGTGTCGAGGATCGCGAACCGCCGGAAGCCGTACTTCTCCCGCAGGTTGACGACGCAGAGCGCGACGTCGTTGAAGCAGCAATATCCCCCGAAGAAGTCCCGACCGGAGTGATGCCCCCCCGCGCCGATGAAGGCGAAGGCGTTGCCGATCTCCCCCCCGGCGATCTTCTCCCCCGCCATCACCACGCCGCCCGCCGAATGCCAGGCGGTGGAGCAGAGCGGATCCCCCTTCACCCCTTCGATCAGCCCAGGGGTATGGACCTTCAGCACCAATTCCCGCGAAACGGGCCCCGGTTCATAGAGCTTGACCCTCTCATCCCGCAGGATCCCGTCCAGCGCCATCGGAAAATCGGCCAGCCGCGCCCCGACCGTCAGGTAGCTGCGCCGGGAAAAGGAAGGGTGATAGAAGACGCCGGTGGCGTATCGGGTCATCGATCTTCTCTTTCCGGTCGTCCCCGCCGGCTCCCGCTTTCCCTTCTACGGGAGATCCCGCGCCGCCGCGAGGGCCGCGGCATAGTCCGGCTCCTGGGACACCTCCTTCACGTGCTGAACGTACCGCACCGTGTCGCTCCCGTCGACGACGAAGATCGACCGGGACAGAAGCTTCAGCTCCTTGATGAGCACCCCGTAGGCGGAGGCGAAGGAGCGGTCCTGGTAGTCCGAGAGGGTCTTCACCTTGTCGACCCCGGCCGCCGCGCACCACCGTTTCTGGGCGAAGGGGAGGTCGAGGCTGACCGTGAGGACGACGACGTTCCCCGGGAGCTTCGCCGCCTCCTCGTTGAACCGCCGCGTCTCCGTGTCGCACACCGGCGTGTCGAGGGACGGCACGGCGCTGATGATCTTGACCTTCCCCTTGAAATCCGCGAGCGTCACCGGCGCCAGCCCCGTGTCCACGACCCGGAAGTCGGGGGCCTTGTCCCCCGCCTTGATCTCGGGCCCGAGGAGGGTCATCGGATTTCCCTTGAACGTGATCACTCCCTTGCGCTCCTGCATGGCGACCTCCTTGTCCGTT
>JBAZZP010000017.1:0-12172 GCA_041658745.1 Candidatus Margulisiibacteriota bacterium
ATTAAAAACACAATTGTGGCTTTTAATCCGGTTGTATTAGAGTACTTTGGAACACATTATCAAAAATATATTTTGACTAAGTCTTCTGGGCTCCCTGTAGACCATCTACCTGAATTGTCCATATTTTTTAAATAATATAAATATAATTAGTTTGATAGCCTTGAAGCCAGGAAGAGTATATCTTTTGAGTATGGACCTTGCTGCAAGAAGCCTTTTGCCCCATCCGATTTAAAATGCCTTTCAAATTTACTGGCAAAACCTTCACGGTCAAACCCCAAAAGGACTCCTAAATCATTAAATTGACCTCTCTCCAATGGGGATAACTATTTCAACTCCACCAGTAGTCAATTGCTTAATTTGTAATGTTGAATCGAGTTGCATCATAAACATATCACTGGCTAGCATTGAGCGCATTATTTGAACTTCTGGACCACACCATTTTCCATTTTCACGATGAATTCTAAATTCATAGGGGATTGCGCCGAACTCAGCAATTTTGCTTACAAACCAAATAAGTAGTTTGGCGCGGGTTTCGGGAGTTGATAATTCTTTTCTTAAATCATAGATGAGGCCAACATGTTTTGGGCTTCCAAGGAGGAGATAAAATCGCTCCTGTTCTTCATCGGTTGGAAAAACTTTCATTAATTCTCTTTCTGCAGTTGATATGGATGTATTGGCTAGTCCTTCTTTGATATCGGTCTCCCCCAATACCCAGCTTCTAAAGCGGCTTCTTCCCCAATCTTTAAGAATTTCGGAAGGATTTGACGTTAGGTCCCCCGTATTTTTCCCAGCTTCAATTGTGGCTGAGACTTGATCATGCATTGCTAACAAATCAATTATGCGATCATTTGAAAGGCGGCTAATGACAGGAGTATACGCATCAGTGTCAATGGTGCTCATGATCAACAAGAGATCATTTATTAATGCTTGCCGTCGTTGTTCGGGACTACTGTTTAAACAGGCTTTAAAGGGGAGAAAGACATCGGGTTCTTTAAGCAGCATGTCAGCAAAAACGGAATGAAAACGCACCAAAACCTCAATCAATTCTAGCTGTGCAGGGGTAAATGTTTCTGCCAGAGTTTCCCTTATTTTTTTATTTTGTTTTATTAATTCGCGGGTGCGTTCAGGATGGAAGCTTTGGGATAAAAACTTGCCAAGGTCATGTAGATAGACGGCTACGAAGAATACAGCTTCGATTTGTGGATCAGCCAATCTTTGGTTTATAATATCCGACACTCTAAGGATTTGCGGGATAGATGGCACCAATCCCTCTTCCCCTACGAAGGCGGGATTCCCTTTTCCGGCAAGGCATTTTTCCAATGTCCCAGCTGCCAGGAGGCTCCTCGCGTTTCTAAAGAGCTGCAATGAATGGTATAGAGAAAGCATATGGTTGGTGATTTTTAGTTTCTCCATTGCTTCAAAAACAGTTACGGTTGGTTCTCCGGCCGAAGCTGCCCGAAGCATTGGATTATTGCTTTGGGAGACATCCAAGCGAATTGAAGCTAATCGGTTGATCAAGCCCGAGGGTAAACGCTCTAAGACAAAAGACAAACCTTCTTGTGACATGCGATCTTCAAAGTCATATGCCGGAATCCTGGCAGCAAGATAGGCCTTGTCTAAAACGCGTAAAGCTTCGCGAGGTAAACTCGTTTCTCTAAGTTGTTCTGCTAGTACGATTTGTGCTTGGTCGGGATCGGCTAGCATTCTTTCAAAAGCCAAGCTATCGGTGAGAGACCCAAAACTTCCAACATGGGCACCAGCAATTCGATCAATAGGGGTTAAATCTTTGAAAGGTGTTACCGGTTTTCCTAATGTTCTTGGAATAACCACAATTCTTTCATGTCCACCAGGATATCGATAAAAAACAATGTTATGGGCTTGTTGGTTATCAGATAATACTTCAGCATAATGGAAAACTTCATTGCTTAGTCCTCTTAAGTTTTTTCCTTCAAAAAGTCTAAGTGACGCTGGCCAATTGTCAACTTCGCCAACCGTAATTCCTTGTGTTCGAATAGGATTAAATTGGGGGAGGGGTTGTAGGGAGGCATTTCGTATTGCATCGCCAAAATGCAGAACATGAACATGAAAATGATTTTGGCTGGCACCTGATTCGGTGTTTTGCCCTGGGTTGCTATTAAAAAGAAAAGAGGCTCCTATGGGAAATAAAACTTGAAGCTCCGCGAGGTCGTAAATATCTTGAGGACCATGCATGATCTGATTAAGCATGACAGGTTCTGTCTCTGGATCTTTTGCAATCAACCAGTGATCGCGTGCAACTGGATTAATATTTAGTAATAATTGATAAAGTCTTCCGTCAACATCGAAGACGGCAACCCCTTCATTCTCAATGACAGCTCTTTTATCGAAAATGCAGGGCTTATGCGGTTCAAAGATATTGGCATCCGAATTTGATGGTGGTTGTGGTCGACCAGCTCTCCAGGGGCAAAGACGTACTTCAAATGGGCCAATTGTTGCTGTTCTTGCTGAATCAGGATTTGCCCTTAGAAGATGAAGCCTTGATTCCCAGGCGGCAGCTAGAAATCCCTGTAATTTGCTTGCTGCCAAGCGCTTTAATTCGCTTCCTGTCCTAGGATTATTAATTCTTTGATAAATTTTAATAGCCATACTCTTCCAACTCTTTATCGAATAAATAGTGGCAAAATTTCAATTTTCTTTCTTTTATGCTACAATCATTCCATGATGCTTAAAGTAAAACCGGTTTTTTCCGGCTTCAATAAACCTGGAGAAATAGTATCTGAAGCTGATGGGGTATACATGTTAGAAGGAGATGGCATTGATCTGGGATGCAATTTAGTAATCCAAGAAGAAATCCAAAAACCTTCTCTGCTCGAATTTGAAATCCGTGGAAAAATTGAAAAAAAAGTTCCTTGGGCCAGACTCCGGGTTGAAATATTCGACTTAAAAGATATGGATGTTCCAGCTACTTCATACGAGGATGATTATTTAACAGTTGATATGAATGCTAAGCTTTTTAAACATCTTTCTTTTCCAATTTTAGGCATCAGCAAAATTCCTCATCGGATCCAGTTTATGGTGGTTGGTTCGGCTAAGTCCAAACTCGAAATCAAAAACGTTATTTTGCGCTAAACCTTTAGACGCAGCGATAATTTATGGCAGGATCCCAATGTATTTTATTGACTATTTTATAGTAGTAGTATAAAATAGCCAAAATGTACAAAAGAAGGCAGCTTGAGCAATTATTGCTTTCACTTAGCAGGCTTTCCCCGGTTATTCTTCTAACTGGGTCCAGACAGGTTGGAAAAACCACTTTACTTGAACATTTAAGAAAAAAAAGCCGGCATGCTTATGTTTCACTGGATGAATTTGAATTCCGCTCAGTAGCTAAATCCGATCCAGCCTTGTTTCTTGAAAAAAATCCTCCCCCCTTGATTATTGATGAAATTCAATATGCCCCACAGCTTTTGCCGTACATTAAAACAAGGGTTGATCACTCAAAGGGGAAAATTTCCTACTGGTTGACCGGCTCCCAGCAATTTCATCTTATGAAAGGAGCCGCCGAGTCCCTAGCCGGTAGAGTCGCCATTCTGAAACTTGGGGGAATCTCTCTTTCCGAAGAAAGGAGCAACAAAAGCATAGGACTGCTAAATGTTTTAGAAAAAGACCGCATGCCTCTTCGCTTGCCAAAACCAAAAATATTAGAATTATTTTCACTTATTATTCGAGGATCATTCCCAAAACTTATGGGTAAAAAGACTTTGCCTTTGGAAACATTTTACGGTTCTTATGTCCAAACTTATATAGATCGCGATTTAAGGGATCTGATTCGCGTTGGTTCCTTATCAAGTTTTGAGAAGTTTATCCGACTTTGTGCTGCTAGAACCGCTCAACTCCTAAATCTTTCCGACCTTGCCCGCGATAGCGATATTACCGTTAATACGGCCAAGGAATGGCTGGGCATATTAGAGGCCAGCGGCCATGTCTTTTTGCTTCGGCCCTATTATAAAAATATTTCCAAACGGCTGATAAAGGCCCCCAAATTGTACTTTTTAGATACCGGATTAGCCTGTTATCTGACCGGTTGGAAAGACCCAAAAATAACCATGAATGGCGCTATGGCAGGGGCGCTCTTTGAAACTTTTGTCTTTTCCGAAATTGTTAAAAGTTTCTGGAACAAAGGAGAAGAGCCGCCACTCTGGTATTATAGAACCAAAGAAAAAGAAGAAATTGACATCTTAATTGACTCGAACGGCAAGCTTTATCCAATAGAAATAAAACTATCTTCAAAAATTACAGATAGCGACCTAAAAGGCATTAATAGTCTCATAAAAACCAAGGTTTCGCTGGGGAGGGCACTATTTATTAATTCGAGCCTTTCGCCCTATCCAATATCAGAAGGAATCGAAGCAATTCCCTGGACAATTTTGAAATACCTGTAACAATGTAAAATGATTCTGTTTTAAATCTATTAAATGAATAATGAAAAAATACATATTTTTATTAGTTATTGTCTTAATCCTTTCTTCCTGTGGGAGCAATTCGGTGCCAACATCTAATAAAATGGACGGAAACTATACCGGCTGTGCGATTGGCGCTTATGTTAATGGGATGGAAAATATTGGCGCATTTCAAACGGCTATCGACAAAAAATTGGCGATTGTGCTTTGGTATGTCCATTGGCAGGATGCCTTTCCAACCGCGGAAGCCAATACCGTTTATGCTAATGGTAGCGTTCCTCTGATTACTTGGGAACCATGGATCACGGCATCTCCTAACACTTTGGAAGCCATTGCGGCTGGCAGCTATGAGAGCTATGTTCGCGAATTTATGCAGGCGGCCAAAGATTGGGGGCATCCGCTTTTCTTGCGTTTTGCCCACGAAATGAACGGGAACTGGTATCCGTGGGATGGGTGCCATAACGGACAAGCAGCTGGACCAGAAAATTACAAACAGGCTTTTATCTATATATATAATGTAAGGCAGCAGGTTGGTGCCACCAATGTTTATCTGGTTTGGTGTCCGAACAATGTAAGTGTTCCGAGTGACGCTTGGAATGAGATAGCAGATTATTATCCCGGCAATCAATATGTGGATTGGATTGGAATAGACGGTTATAACTGGGGTTATGGGGATTGGAAGAGTTTTGCTTCAGTTTTTAGCGTAGGCTATCAAAGCGTAACCGCCATAACTTCAAAACCATTAATGATTGGTGAATTTGCTTCCGCTTCGCTTGAAGGAAGTAGGTCGGAGTGGTTGACAGATACTTTTTCAAAAATACAAAATTATTATCCGCGCATCAAAGCTTTTTGTTGGTTTAATATTAACAAAGAGCGTGATTGGCGGATAACTGGTTACCCGTCAGATGAGGCTGCTTTTAAAAATGGAATTTCAAATAGTTATTACATCGAAAGTATGTTACAATAACCAGTTGTAAGTTGTCGGTAGTAAATTGTAAGTTAATTTTTAGGTCCAGCGAGGCCTTCTTGAAAGAAGAAAGTCTAATCCGCTAATGAAAAAAAACGGTAAAAGCCTTTGGCATCGCATTAAAAGCAACAGTTTTGCTTACTATTTTATTTTGCCTACTGCGCTGGCTATGCTTTTTCTCCATTTGTCGCCGGTAGCGCAAGGTATTTATATGTCTTTCCTCAAGCTCAACCAATTTACTCTACAGAGTTATTTATTGGCTCCTTTTGTTGGTTTAAATAATTATTATTCAGTTTTGATTGATGTTCAAAGCCCAATCCGAATAGGCCTAATTGAAGCCGTTCGCAACACGGTCATTTATACAATTTTAGTAACCTCAGGGACACTATTTATGGGCATGATTGTAGCCTTAATGCTTAATCGCAAATTCTTTGGCCGCTCTCTGGTTCGCACGTTTTTTCTCTTTCCCTGGATTGTCCCGACTTATGTTACCGGGTTGCTCTGGGGTATTATTTGGCTCAAAGAGGGCGGGTTAATAAACGTGGCACTGGTTGACTGGCTGCACATATTGCCCTTCAAACCTTCTTGGCTATCAGGGCCTAATACAATGTGGGCGATTATTATTCCTTCTATTTGGCGCTTTTGGCCGCTTTCAATGCTTATGCTTTTAGCTGGCCTGCAAACCATCCCAGATGAATTATACGAAGCTGCCGATATTGATGGCGCCAGTCCGTGGCGTAAATTTTGGATGATTACTTGGCCCATGCTTAAGCCGGTATGGTTTATCCTGATTCTTTTCGGTTTAATTTATAACACTTATTCTTTTAATATTGTTATCATGATGTTTGGCTTTGGTGCTGGATTCCCTGGCGAATGGGGAGACTTGATGATGACCAATATTTTCCGTAACTCATTCCAACTTTGGAATTTTGGGACTGGAGCCGCGACGTCGGTCTTATTACTGATCGTTATGATCCTAATTGTTAATGTCTGGTTAAAATACTTCAAGCAAGTAGAGGAAATAAGCTAGTGGCCATTTCATACTATGCCAAAAAGAGACTATCCGACTTAGGGATAAATATTGTTATGTTTGCTTTATTGGCGGTAACCTTAACTCCCATTGTTTGGATGGTCTATTCTTCCGTAAAAGATTCTACTGATATTGCGATTGGTAAAATTGGTTTGCGGCGGGCCTCAACCGATATTATTTCCATTGTTCCCCAAAAAGACAATTTAATGGCCTTATCGGCCAATGGTGGAATAACTATTTTTCGGGCCAAAGATTTGGCAAAAATAAATAGCTCTGTCTACAAAACTACCGCCACCACTTATTTTGTAGATGAGAATTATATTTGGATTTCTTCTGCCAATCGGGGCATTATTCGAGTTAATAAGCAAGCCATCGATAAGTGTGTTGTCCAGCCGATTGAAACCGGCAATATTGATACCAATAAAGTTACTTCTACTCTTATCACCAAAAAAGACAATAAGGTCTATGCCTCCTTAGATTACCGCGGCTTTCAAGGAGTTTGGGAGATTAACCCATCGACTGGTAAATTGTTGCGTTATCATCGCGGTAAGAAAAAAGAAATATTTGCCGGCATTAAAGATAATCCCATTACCGCTTTTAAAGGGGTAGATGGCGAGGTCTTTTGCCGCTTCGAAGCCAATGGTTTTGCCTATATGGGGGCTTCGGGTGGTAAATTGTATAAATACGATTTAATTTCTAATAAGATAGTTGGAATGGAGAAAGTGGAAAAGGGGCACCTGCTAGTGCGTTGGCATAATTATGTTGATATGTGGAAAAATGTCAACTTTGGTTTGTATTTACGCAATTCAATTATTATTTGTGGATTTACCATGCTTTTTTCCATGATTTTTGCCACCTTTGCTGCTTACGCTCTTTCGCGCTTCAAATTCCCCGGGGCCGATTTGTTTAGCAATGCCACATTAGCTACCCAGATGATTCCCATGATTATGTATTTGATTCCAATCTATATAATGTTTGTGAAATTTACTGCTTTTACTGGCATTCCGGTAAAAGGGACATTTCCGGGCATAATTTTAATATATTCGGCGTGGTTTTTGCCCTTCTCCATTTGGATCTTACGCGGTTTTTTTGCAGCAATTCCCAAGGAGCTCGAAGAAGCTGCCTTGATTGATGGTTGTTCCCGTCTAAAAGTTTTTTGGCATGTGGCTTTGCCGCTGGCTATGCCAGGTATTGTTGCTACCGGTATTTATACTTTTCTAAATGCTTGGGATGAATTAATGTTTGCTTGGGTTCTAACCAGTGCAGATACCATGACCATTCCGGTTGGGATTCGTTTGTTTGTTGGTAATTACCAAAATCGATTTGATTTAATGATGGCTGCTGCCACAGTTGCCACCATTCCAGTAGTTGTGTTATTCTTCTTGCTGCAAAGGCATATTGTTAAGGGATTAACGGCTGGTGCCGTGAAAGGGTGAAATAAAATGTCAAATGTCAAATGTCAAATGTCAAATTGTCTGATCGCTTTATTGTTATTATTTAGTTTTGGTGGGATGGTAAATGCGGCTTACTCTGCTACTGCTTCTCCAGCAAAGCAGGTTTATATTGGCGTCTTTCGCGAAGGTGCACCAGCCAACATGAACCATATCAAAAAATACGTAGAAGAAGTTGGCAAGAAGCCGGCTTGTGTGATGTGGTACGAAGATTGGGAACAAAATTTCCCAATTGATGATGTTAGAAGTGTGGTGGCCTACGGAGCTGTTCCACAAATTGTTTGGGAGCCATGGTACTGGAGTGATCACAGCAAAGTTACTTTGAAAGATATTGTGGATGGTAAATGGGATACTTATATTGATACCTGGGCTAAAGAGGCCAAAGCTTGCGGACAAGTAATCTTAGTTCGCGTTGGCCATGAGTTTAATATTGATGGCTATCCGTGGGGTGTGGTAAATAATAATAAAGACCCCCAATTATACGTAAAAGCTTTTCGCCACATCGTCGATATATTCAAGAAGGATGGGGCGACTAACGTTAAGTTTGTTTGGTGTTTTATGAATTATTCTTTTCCAGATGAGTCTTGGAACGATTGGGCCGCGGCTTATCCAGGTAACAATTACGTAGACTGGATTGGAATTGACGGCTATAACTGGGGAACTACGCAAAGCTGGAGCCAGTGGCAGGCCTTCAAGTATTTATTCCGTGACCAAGTTCGGCGCGCAAAAGGCCTCTGGCCAAGCAAGCCAATCATGATTGCCGAATTTGCTTCTGCCGATAAAGGTGGCGATAAAGCAGTTTGGATCCGTGAGTTGCCTGGTTATCTCAAATCCAGCATGCAAGATATTGATATGGTTCTCTGGTTTGATCTAAAGAAGGAAGCTGATTGGCGCATAAAATCTACTCCAGCCGCATTAAAAGCCTATAAAGATATTATGAAGGATGCGGTTTTCTCTAGTTCCGGAGCTAGCCTTGCCAAACTGGTGGTCTCTTATCCTCGAGTAATTAACCGAGCCAAGAAAGTCGCTTATGCGGTTAAGGCTCCGGGAGCAATTAAAATTGATGGCAATCTATCAGGTTGGAACTTAACCAGTCCAATTAGCATGAAAGATGCCCGTTTCTTTAAAGAAGGGACCGAATGGGCGGGGTTAGCAGATTTATCGGGGGTTATCTATCTCAATTGGGATGCAGACAATTTTTATATTGCGGCTGATGTAACCGACAAAATTCCCATGATTAATAAAAAACAAAAAGCTGATATTTGGAATGGAGATGCAATTGAAATGGTTATGGGCCTGGATTCTGCCGCTGATAAAAATCGTACTTCTTTTGGGTCTTCTGATTATCAAATTGGTTTAAGTGCCAGCAGCGATCCAATTGTATGGAGTTGGCAAAGAAGACGTAGCCCGGAAGGCAGTGAAATTAAAGTTGTCAAAAAAGACGGGGCTGGCTATATTCTAGAAGCCAAAATCCCTTGGGAATTCTTTAAAGGCAAGTTTACTCCGTCAAATGGCTCCAAAATCAGCTTTGACATTGCCATTGACGATGCCGATAATTTGGGGGAACGTGAGCGGCAATTTATTTGGAATGGCGACTATTATTTCTACCGCGATCCCAGCGTTTGGGGAACGGTCGAGTTTAAGTGAAATTTATCGCAAAGTGAACCGAAGAATACACGGAATGAACGGAACGAAAACAACTGAAAGGGAGGCTGACAAATGAAGAATGGTAAATTGTCCAGTTTGTATCTTGTTTCTTGTGTCTTATTTGTATCTTGTTTCTTGTATCTTGGATCTTTGTCGGTTGAGGCCATGGGTGGAAGCGCTCCTGCAAAACCAGCTGTAAGTGCTGGGGCTACTGGTCCCGTATTTTTGATTGATAATTTTGAATCAGGCAATTTAAAATCACCCAGAGATTGGTGGACATTTGATATCAAGACTGCGGACATTGCTTCAAATAAGAGTTATAAAGGCGGCGATACTAAAGTAGCAAACGAAGTTGGCAATTATTCTTTGCTTTTCCAGGGTACCGCCAAAAATTGGTATGCTGGCGGAGCAGGGACTTATCTGGCCAAAGAAGGACAAGATCTTTCTAAGTATAGTTCATTTCAAATTGATATATATGGAAACGGTCCTGGTTCTGGGACTTTTAAAATTGAGCTGTTAGATGATGATAATAACAATTGGCAATGCGAACAGGATCCTAAGAAAAGTTATACCCCCGTTTATGATGACAAATTTGTGTATGATGTGCGAGTCGACTGGACTGGCTGGAAGAGATTGGTTATTCCATTTGCCGATTTTGTGGATGATAATCCAACAGTTGGAGATGATGTCTGGAATCCTTCGCAATCTGGCGCTTCTGGTGGTCTTTTGCAAGTGCAATTTATCTGTTTGGGTGGATCCGATAAAGGCAACATTAACTTAAACGTTGATAACGTCAGCTTGTCGACAAGCAAAGAATAGGGATACAAATAGCGAAGGTGGGATGAGGTGGGGTAATTTGAAATGAGAAATGAGAAAAGATGTGAGAAAATAGAAGTGAGAAAGAAGAAATATACTTTCATGTCTCACCTCTCACATCCTAACCCACTTCCCACATCTTATTACCCCATTTCATTCTTTACCGGACTTATTTTATTTTTCTTTTTTTGCAATCTTTCCATTGCCAATGCCGAACTCAAGCCCTTCCTAGAGTCATGGAATAACGCGGCTTATTATGATACCAATAATGAGCAAAAAGGTTTTTCGGGAACACTCGGCCACTTTGAAGGAAAATTAGGTTTTTGGTTGTTTGATATGCCGGCGCAGGTATATGGCGCATACTACCTAACCGCTTCTCAAAGTCCCAATTATTGGAACAATGCGGTTTATTATGGTCCGGGGATTCGTTGTTTTCCTTTTCTAGGCTACAAAGGATCTGATTGGTATACCGAATGGATTCCTAGCGTAAAGCTTTTTGCTGAGACTTTAACCTCGAGTTATTTAAAGGATGGGGCCT
The DNA here is from genome assembly GCA_041658745.1 of Candidatus Margulisiibacteriota bacterium. GTDB lineage: Bacteria > Margulisbacteria > WOR-1 > O2-12-FULL-45-9 > O2-12-FULL-45-9 > JASEHX01. The sequence continues at coordinate 10,886 of JBAZZP010000017.1, forward strand.
CCGCTGAAGCATCCGGATTAAAAACCACCGATGTCCGCTGTGGCTTTGATCTCTGGCACGAATGGAACTTAGATACTCCCAATCCCAATTTACCCTGGGGAGAGCTTTGGAGTAATCTTTCATACCGCTCAACCAATTTTAGCTGGACAGATTTTAATAATTATATTTTTTATTTTCAACCCAAGATCGGTTGGCATTTGGGTGGGGCTGCCGAAGCTTATCTCAAATCCGATATTACCATCTCGGGTAATACTTCTTATTGGTTAAATGCGGCAGATTATGGCATCGGCCTTCGTTTTGAACCCTGGCGGCATGAAAGCACCAAGGCTAACGAATTTATTCGTAAATTCAAATTGTTTGCTGAGGTTTTGGGAGTTAGTTATTTGGGGCAGCAACCCACCGATCCCAACAAGATTGTTAACCAAGATGTGCGTATTGGAATTGACTTTTCCTACGGGAGATAAATGTACTTAGTTGTTGGCCTAGGCAATCCTGGCAAAGAATACCAAAACACCCGTCATAATATGGGATTTATGGCGATCGATTCTCTAACCAAAGATTTAATGGTTTCCTCTTTCAAGTCAAAATGTCAGGCATTTATTGCCGAAGCCAAAATTGAAGAACACAAAATCATTCTTGTTCAGCCCCAAACCTTTATGAACAATTCCGGACAGGCCGTCCAGGAGTTGCTCAGTTGGTACAAAATTGACCCCAAAAAACTCGTTGTGATTTATGATGATGTAGATTTGGATGTTGGGCAAATTCGACTGCGGGAAAAAGGCGGAGCCGGGGGCCATCATGGGATCGAATCAATTATTCAGTTTCTTGGAACGACAGAATTTATTCGGGTGCGAATTGGGATCGGAAGAGAAGGGATAACAGGGGATGTGGCCGGTTATGTGTTGCAAGCTATTCCCTCTTTCCAAAGAGAAATGCTCAATACGGCCATCAATCGAGCTGCAGAAGCTGCCAAGAGCATTGTCCAACGCGGAATTTCTGTTGCTATGAATGAGTTTAATAAGGTATGATTGCTATACTGTAATGGAGATTTCAATGCCTACACAATTAAGTAAAACTGGTTTTTGGTCATTTCTCATTTGTTTGTTTCTTGTATCTTGTGCCTTGTTTCTTTCGACCGGCTGCGGGACGGTTGTTGCGCCGGTTACGACAACCACTGGAACCGGAACAACAACCACTGGAACCGGAACAACAACCACTGGAACCGGAACAACAACCACTGGAACCGGAACAACAACCACTGGAACCGGAACAACAACCACTGGAACC
>JBAZZP010000018.1:0-10859 GCA_041658745.1 Candidatus Margulisiibacteriota bacterium
CCTCTCGCTGGGCAGGAAGGGGATGCTCCCGGCCCTGCTCGCCGCGTGGCTCCCCGGGGTCCTCTTCGCCGGCTCCGGAGCCGCGCTGTTCCGCGGCGTGGGCCGGTAGCGCCCGACGCTCAGGTCCCCATTTCCCAGGAGGCGAGGTAGTTGCGCTGCTCCGGCGTGAGGCGGTCGATCCGGGCGCCGGAGGACGCTAACTTGAGTCGCGCGATCTCCCGGTCGATCGCCTCGGGGACCATGTGGACGGTGTTCGACAGCGCCGCGTGGTTCCGGACCATGTACTCCGCCGAAAGCGCCTGGTTGGCGAAGCTCATGTCCATCACGTTCGCCGGGTGCCCTTCCGCGGCGGCCAGGTTGATCAGCCGCCCCTCTCCAAGGACATGGATCGCGCGGCCGTCCCTCAGGACGTACTCCTCGACAAACGGCCTGACCGTGCGCACCGACTTCGCCATCTTCGCCAGCGCCGGGATGTCGATCTCGACGTTGAAGTGGCCGGAGTTGCACACGATCGCCCCGTCCTTCATCCGCTCGAAATGCTCCCTGCGGACCACGTGCAGGTTCCCGGTGACGGTGCAGAAGAAGTCCCCGACCTTCGCCGCCTCGGCCATCGGCTCCACCTCGAAGCCGTCCATCAGCGCCTCGAGCGCCGGAAGGGGATCGATCTCGGTGACGATCACGCGGGCGCCCATTCCCCGGGCCCGCATCGCCAGTCCCCGTCCGCACCAGCCGTAGCCGGCCACGACGAAACAGCTCCCCGCCAGCAGCCGGTTCGTCGCCCTGAGGATGCCGTCGAGCGTCGACTGCCCCGTTCCGTACCGGTTATCGAAGAGGTGCTTCGTCTTCGCCTCGTTCACCGCGATGATGGGGTACCGCAGGACCCCCTTCTCTCCCATCGCGCTCAACCGGATGACGCCCGTGGTCGTTTCCTCGGTGCCCCCGACGATCTCCTTCAGGTACTTCTTCTTCTCCGAGTGGACCATCGAGACCAGGTCCGCCCCGTCGTCTATGGTCATGTGCGGCCCCACGGCGAGGGCCGCGAGAATGTGCCGGTAGTACGTCTTCCGGTTCTCCCCCTTGATCGCGTAGACGGTGATGCCGTCGTTCTTCACGAGGGAGGCGGCCGCCTCGTCCTGCGTCGAAAGGGGGTTGGAGGCGCACAGGGCGACCTTCGCCCCGCCCGCCGCCAGCACCTGCATGAGCGCCGCGGTCTCCGTGGTCACGTGGAGGCAGGCGGCGATCCGGACGCCCTTGAGCGGCTTCTCTTTCGCGAACCGCGCCCCGATGGAGCGGAGCACCGGCATGTCCTTCTTGGCCCACTCGACGCGGTTCTTCCCCGCGGCGGCGAGCTTCAGATCCTTGACGTCGTACCCTTTGCTGGCAGCCATCGCACACCCCTTTCCCGTTGCCTTACCTTTCAGCGGGACACTCTTGGTTCAAGCCGGAGAAACAGGGATAGAGTGTCCTGCGCCACCTCGCGTCTCCTCACCCGCCATGTCCGGCCGCCTTGCGCAGCGCGCGGACCTTGTCGGTTTTCTCCCAGGTGAACTCGGGGAGCTCGCGCCCGAAGTGACCGAGGGCCGCCGTCTTCAGGTAGATGGGGCGCAGCAGGTTCAGCTCGCGGATGATCCGGGCGGGCCGCAGGTCGAAGGTGTCCATCACCGCGCGCCCGATCCGCTCCTCCGGGACGTTCGCCGTGCCGAAGGTCTCGACCAGGATCGACACCGGCTCGGCGACGCCGATGGCGTAGGCGAGCTGCATTTCGCACTTGCGCGCAAGACCCGCGGCGACGACGTTCTTGGCCACGTACCGGGCCATGTACGCCGCGCTTCGATCGACCTTGGAAGGATCCTTCCCGGAGAACGCCCCGCCGCCGTGGCGGCTGTATCCCCCGTAGGTGTCGACGATGATCTTGCGTCCGGTGAGCCCCGTGTCGCCGTGGGGGCCCCCGACGACGAACCGCCCTGTGGGGTTGATGTAGAACTTCACCTTCTTCGACAACAGGTCCCTCGGCACCGCCTTCCGGACGACCTCCTCCAGGACCCCCTCGGTGAGGGCCTTGCGTCCCACCTCCTCGGCGTGCTGGGTGGAGCAGACCACGGCGGTCACCTCGCGCGGGACGCCGTCCACGTAACGCACCGTCACCTGGCTCTTCCCGTCGGGCCGCAGCCACGGGAGCACTTTCTTCTCCCGCGCCTCCGTGAGCCGCGCGCAGATCTTGTGGGCGAAGGAGATCGGCATCGGCATCAGTTCCTTCGTCTCGTCGCAGGCGAACCCGAACATCATCCCCTGGTCCCCGGCGCCCTGCTTCTCCTCGTCGCCCCGGTCGACCCCCTGCGCGATGTCGGCGGACTGCCGGTCGATCGCAACGACCACGGCGCAGTTGTGGGCGTCGAACCCCTTCGAGTTCCCCGTATAGCCGATATCGGTGACCGCCTTGCGGACCACGTCCGGGAAATCGACGATCGCCTTCGTGGTGATCTCCCCGGCCACCACGACCAGCCCGGTGGTCACCATCGTCTCGCACGCCACCCGCCCGCGGGGATCCTGCCGGAGGATCTCGTCCAGCACCGCGTCGGAGATCTGGTCCGCCACCTTGTCGGGGTGCCCGCCCGTCACCGACTCGGACGTGAAAAGGAATTCGCTCATGCCCATCTCTCCTGTACTGCGGAAATGGATTCGAACCGACGGAGTATATTCTAAAAACGCTCGTCGGGGAACAGGTCCTCCACCTTTTTGCGAAGCGCCCGGCCGATCTCGGCCGCGGTCGCGTGCAGCAGCAGCGCCCCCGCGAACTCTTTGGCCTCGTACGCCACCGACTTGCGGAGGATCCGCTTCACTCGCGGGATCGCGGCGGCGTTCATGCTGAGCTCGTCCAGCCCGAGGCCGAGCAGCGCGTAGGAGTAGAACGGCTCCCCGGCCATCTCCCCGCACATCGACACGGTGATCCCGGCGTCGTGCCCGGCCTCCACGACCCGCCGGATCAGCCGCAGGATCGCGGGGTGAAGCGGCTCGTAAAGATAGGCGACGTGCTCGTTGACCCGGTCGATCGCCAGCGAGTACTGGATCAGGTCGTTCGTGCCGATGCTGAAGAAGTCGGTTTCCCGCGCGAGCAGGTCGGCCACGATCGCCGCGGAGGGGATCTCGATCATGATCCCGATGGGCATCTCCTTGTCGTAGGGGATCCGCCGGCGACGAAGCTCCCCCCGCACCTCCTCGACCACGGCCATCGCCTCCCGAAGCTCCCCCACCCCGGAGATCATCGGGAACATCATCCGCACCTTCCCGTACGTCGAGGCGCGCAGGATCGCCCGGAGCTGGGACTTGAAGATCTCCTTTTCCTTCAGGCAGAACCGGATCGCCCGCAGCCCCATCGCCGGATTCATCTCTTCGGCGAGCTCGAGCTGGGACGCGAACTTGTCGCCGCCGAGGTCGAAGGTGCGGATCGTGACCGGGTGGCGCACGAACTTCTCCGTCACCTTCCGGTACGTTTCGAAGTGCTCCTCCTCGGAAGGAAGATCCTTCCGGTTGAGGAAGAGGAACTCCGTGCGGTAGAGCCCCACCCCGTAAGCGCCGCTGCGCAGGGCGACGTCCGCCTCCTCGGGAAACTCGATGTTCGCCATGAGCAGCAGCGTCTTCCCGTCACGCGTGACCGTCGGCAGCCGCGCGAACTTCGCCAGGTCGCGGGTCCGCTGTGCGTAGGCCTTTCGCCGCTCCTGGTATTCCCGGACCGCCTCCTCGGTCGGGTCGAAGACGACCACCCCTTCCTCGCCGTCGACGATGACCATCTCCGCGGACCTGTACTCCTCCGTCGCCCCCTCGACCCCGACGACCGCCGGGATTCCCAGGGAGCGCGCCGTGATCGCGGTGTGGGACGTCCGGCTTCCCACGTCGGTGGCAAAGCCGAGCACGGGGCTCTTCAGGATCTGCGCGGTGTCCGCGGGGGAGAGATCGTGGGCGACGATGACCACCGGGTCACGGATCGCGGCGATCGAGTCCACGGGGCGGCCGGCGAGGTTTTCGAGGACCCGGTGGCCGATCTGCCGCAGGTCGTGTCCCCGCTCCCGCAGGTACGGATCCTCGATCCGGTGGAACGTCTCCAGGAGGTTCTGGAGCACCTTGTTGAACGCCCAGTCCGCGGCGAACTGGTTTTCACGGATCGTCCGGACCGTCTGCTCGACGAACATCGAGTCATCGAGGAGGGCCAGATGGACCGAGAGGATCTGGTGGTGTTCGGAGGAGGGGTCCGCCACGCCGTCGCGGATCGCGAGGAGCTGCTCCCGGGAGCGTGCCACCGCTCGCTGGAAGGCGACGACCTCCTCGTCCACCTGTTCGCGGCCGACCGTCGAGCGGACCGACCGCGGAAGGACGCGATTCAGGAAGAACCCCTTCCCGATCGCGACCCCTCCCGAGGCCGGGATCCCCTTGAGGACCCGCATCTTCACGCGGCCTTCCGCCACCCTCCTACTCCTCCCCGAACTTCCCGGCGATCAGCTCCCCGATCGCCGCCACGGCCTCTTCCGCATCGGGCCCGATCGCGCGGATCAGGATCTTCGCGTCCTTCGGGGCCGCCAGCATCAGCACGCCCATGATGCTCTTTCCGTTGACCTCCATCCCGTCCTTCGCGACGAGGATCTCGGAGGCGAACCCGTTCGCCAGGCGCACCAACTGCGCCGCGGCGCGGGCGTGCAGGCCGAGCCGGTTCAGGATGTCGAACTCGCGTTCCGCACTCACCGCCACAGGATCAGCACCCCCACGAAGAGAAGAAACGACAGGATCTCCGACGGCGAGACCGCCTTCCGGAAGAGGACCGCGAACAGGTGCACGGCGGCGGCGGCGAGAAGGAGCGACGCCAGCGCGTGGGGCGCGCCCCCTCCCTGAACGAGGAAACGCCCGGCGAAGACCCCGGCGTACGCCCCGGCGAGGATCGCCGCCAGCAGCTTCCGGTCATCGGTCCGAACGTTGAGCGCCGCCTGCTTGAGCCAGCCCACCACGCCCTCCGGTCCCTCCATGCCGGCGGCGAAACCGCGCCGGCGAAGCGTCAGGTGGACTCCGTTGTAGAGGAGCAGCAGGGCGGCGATCCCCAGGAGGGGATGGAGCAGCGCAAGGAGGGCCCCCGCCACCGAGGCCATCGGCCGCAGGGCGCCCCAGAAGAAGGAGTCCCCGATCGCCCCCAGCGACCCCATCAGCCCCACCTTGAACGTGCCGATCGCCCGCGGATCCGCCTCCCCCGCGGCGACCCGTTCCTCGAGCCGGACCGACGCCCCGAGAATCAACGCCCCCATCGCCGGCTGGGTATTGAAAAACTCGAGGTGCCGCTTCACCGCCTTCAGCGCCTCCTCCGGGCGGTTCGCGTAGAAGTCGCGCAGCGCCGGCAGGATGGCGTAGGCGAATCCCACGTTCTGCATCCCCTCGTAGTTCCAGCACCCCTGCAGCAGGAACTGGCGCCGCCAGACGGCACTCCGGGACCGCGTCGCGAGCGCCGGCATCGTCATGCCAACCACCGGAACAGCACGGTGCCGCCGAAAACGGCCGCCATCGTCAGGAAGAACACGGCGGCGGTCCGCTCCGTGCGGCTGCACGAGTAGACCGAGGCGGCGCCCAGGAGCGGAAGCGCCGGCAGGAGGATCGCGAAGTTCCCCCGGGCGGCGGGGCCGAACCGGGGAAGCAGCTCCTTCGACACCGCCACGCCCGCCCCCGAGAAGACGAGGGCAAGGACCATCCCCGTCACGGCGAACAGGGTGAGGCCGGCGAGCAGTCCGTGCTCCACCGCCTGCACATCCCCCCGGTCCACCGACTCCGCCGTGAGGCGGGCGATCCGCACGTTGACCTTCCGGACGAAACGGTCCGCCGCTTTTCCCGCTTCCGCGACGACGACGGAGAGCAGCAGGAGGGCGGTGAAACTCCCCGCGTCAAGCCCGATGGAGGAGGAGGCGATCGCGGCCGCCGAACCGCCGAACACGGCCGCACCCGTGTCGTCGGGAGGGATCGACGCCCCCACGGGGAGCCGGGCCAGGTAGATCAGCTCGAGCACGACCCCCACCTGGGCGCCGGCGGCCATGTTCCCGAAGACCGCGCCCATCAGCGTGGCGACGACAAGGGGGCGGTGGAGCATCAGCTGACACGCCGCCGTCCGGTCGAGGTAGCACAACCCCCCGAGAAGGATCGCCAGGAGGAACCGCCAGGCCACCCCTACTCCCTTTCCGCGTCGAACGACGTTCCCGCCTCGAACGGCGTCCCCTGGACGAGGACCGATACCCCGTGCGAGCGGAACCACCCGAGGGCGTCGAAATCCTCCGGCGCGAAGAACACGGACGGGGAGATCTCGACCTTCCCCGCGGCGAAGTGGAGATTTCCGATATTCAGGAGGTCGAACGCCGCCCCCGCCTTCCGGAGCGTGACCGCGTCCGCCGCGCTGGCGACCAGCAGGATGGAGCGCTCCCCGTTCCGGTCGGCGTCGGCGAGGACGCGAATCGCCTCGTCGAGGCGACAGAAACGGATGCGGATCGCCGGGGGAACCGCCAGCTCCATCACGGAGCGCAGGAACGGGTTCCCGGCCAAGTCGTCGTTGGCGACGATCAGGGAATCGGCGGACGTGTGGGGCACCCACGTCTCCACAACCTGCCCGTGGATCAGCCGGCAGTCGATGCGGGCGAGCACCAGGGGCATCCCGCTACTTCTCCTGCTTCTTTTCGGCCTTCTTCTTCAGCATGTCTCCCGGGATCATGATGCTGCGCTGGCCGCACTCCTGCAGCCGGCGGGCGAGTTCGTCGAGCGGCATCCCTTCCCGGGCCATGGGGAATTTGACCATCATCGGCAGGTTCACCCCCGTCAGGACTTCCACGCGGTGCGTGCCGAGGAACGACAGGCCGATGTTGGAGGGCGTCCCGCCGAACATGTCGGTGAGGAGCAGCACGCCGTCCCCGTCCTCGACCGTGCGGACGGCCCCCTCCACCGCGTCGTGGATCGCCTCGACGCTCATGTCGGGGGAAATGTCGACGGCGACGACCCCCTCGATCTTTCCGACGATGATCCCGGCGGCGCGCACCAGTTCCGTGGCGAGAGCGCCGTGAGAGACGACTACCGCTCCGATCATCTCATCCCCTTGGCGGGCAGGGAGGAGCGCGACAGGTCGCGGTGGACCACGACGGCCGCTTCCTTCCCCTTCCCGAGAATATCGCCGAGCGCCTTGGCGACCGCGACGGACCGATGCCTGCCGCCGGTGCAGCCGACGCCCAGCGTGAAGTACGCCTTCCCTTCCTTTCTATAGAGGGGGAGGAGGAAAAGCAACAGATCCGACAGGCGGCGCAGGAACCCCTTCGTCGCGCGGGCCCCCAGGACATAGTCGCGGACTCCCCGGTCAAGGCCGGTAAACCGCTTGAGGGCCGGAACGAAGTTCGGGTTGTCGAGGAACCGGACGTCGACCACCATGTCGGCCTCGACGGGGATCCCGTACCGGTAACTGAAGGAGACGACGCTCACCTTCAGGCCGCCGGCCCCCTCGCGTCGGAACCGTCGCACAAGGGCGTCCCGAAGCTGGTGGACGTTGAACTGGGAGGTGTCGATGACGGCATCGGCCATCTCTCGCAGCGGCGAGAGGATCCCCCGCTCCTTCCGGATCGCGCCCAGGGCGCCGCCCCTGGCCTCGAGGGGGTGCTTCCGCCGCGTTTCGCTGAACCTCCGCACGAGCGCCTCGTCCGCCGCGTCGAGGAAGAGGACGTGGACCGCGCTCCGCCCCCCCCGCAGTTCGTCGAGGACCCTGGAGAGGTCCGGGAGAAACTCCTTCCCCCGAATGTCCATCCCGAGGGCCACCCGGGCCCCTTCGCCCCGCGCCTCGGAGACGACGTCGACGATCTTGGGAAGGAGAACCGGTGGCAGGTTGTCCACGCAATAGTAGCCGAGGTCCTCGAACACCTTGATCGCCGTGCTCTTCCCGGCCCCCGACAGTCCGGTCACGACGACGATGTCGGCGCGGTGCGCCCGCGCGTCGACGGCGGTCACGGAGAGCCGCTCCCCCCGGCGCGGCGCGCCTGGCGCTCGACGAATTCCCGCGCGGAGTGGACCCCGAGCTGCTTCAGCAGATGGTTCCGCACCGCCACCTCCACGATCGTCGCCAGGTTCCGCCCGGGGGAGACCGGGACGAGAAGGGAGGGAAGTTGGACGCCGAGGATCTCGACGGTCCCGTCGTCGAGACCAAGCCGGTCGTACTCCCTGGAAGGATCCCACTCCTCGATCCGGATCACGAGTTCCATCTTTTTCATCCGCGTCGTCGCGGTCGCGCCGAACAGGTCCCGGATGTTGATGATCCCGAGCCCCCGGATCTCCATGTGCTGGCAGGTGAGATCGTCCCCGCGGCCAACGAGGGTGGCCGGGCCGAGCTTGTCGACGTGGATCATGTCGTCGGCCACGAACCGGTGGCCCCGGAGGACGAGGTCGAGGGCGCATTCGCTCTTGCCGATCCCGCTTCGTCCCGAGAGGAGAACCCCCACACCGATGACCTCGAGGAGGACGCCGTGGACCGTGGCCGTTTCCGTGAAGAGTCGGTAGAGGTGGCGGCCCGCCTCTTCGAGAAAACCGGCCGCGGGGAGGTCGGACGCGAACAGGGGCACGGAAGCCCGCTCCGCCGCTTCGACGAAGAGACCCGGCGCCGGAAGCGGTCCGACGACAACGGCGCACGGCAGGGGGCCGGCGAAGAACCGTTCGGCGATCTCCGGCTGCCTCGCCGGATCCTGCCTGCGGAAGTAGTCCACCTCGGTCTCGCCCAAGACCTGGACGCACCCTTCCCGGGACGGGAAGACCTCGCCGGCGAGCGCCAGCCCGGCTTCCTGGACCCGGCTTCCCGTGATCCCTCGGCCCATCCCGCGCTCCCCCGCGAGGAGACGGAGGCGCAAGGGCGCCGAGCACTCGTCCCGGAAGGCTTGCACGGAGATCGGCACGGCCCCTCCTTTCATCTCAGGCGCGCTCGTCTTCTTCCCGGAGAACCTGCGAAAGCCCCTCGGCCCCCTCGGCCGCCAGGAGCCGCCCCCGGAACCGCGGGTCCTTGAGGAGCCGCGAGATGCGCGCGAGCGCCTTGAGGTGCATCCCCGCGGAGTTCTCCGGGGCGAGGATCAGGAAAAAGAGCCGGGCCGGCTTCCCGTCGAGGGAGGCGAACTGCACCCCCGCGCGGCTGCGCCCGAAGACGGCGACCAGCCGGTCGATTCCGGGGATCTTCCCGTGGGGAATCGCCACCCCTTCGCCGATTCCCGTGCTCCCCAGCCCCTCGCGGTCCATCAGGATCGCCGTGAGGCGGTCGGGGGAAAGGGCCGGGAGCCGCCGGCAGATCGCTTCCGAAAGCTCGCGAAGGACCCCCTCCTTCGTCTCCGCCAGGAGCCCATCGACCACGGCCCCCGGGGGAATGATGTCCTGTATCCTCATCGAGCCGCCGGCTCCGTGAAGCCGATGTTGCCGTCCTGCTGCCGGAAGACCACGCTCGGCTGATTCGTCTCCTGGTTCACGAACATCACCACGTCGAGCCGGAGCAGGTCGAGGTGGCGCGCCGCGTCCTCGACCGTCATCGGCTTGGCCAGGAAGTTGTCCGTGTGGACGATTGTGGGCCGGCCTTCCCCCTCCGCGATCGTGAGGGACGATCCGGACACCATCGGCTCGGGCATGACCGCCTGCCCCTTGTCCTTCCGCTTCTCGCGGTACTTCTTCAACTGGCGCTCGACCTTGTCGCACACGAGGTCGATGGCGGAGTACAGGTCTTCCGTCGATTCGAACGCCTTGATGGTGATCCCCCGCGCCGTCAGGAACACCTCGGCGATGTGGCGGTACTTCTCGACGGACAAGGTGACGTGCGCGTCGAACGACTTTTCACCCACCTTCCCGATCTTTCCCAATTTCCCGGTCACGTACTCCTTCAATGCCTGGCTCGGGTCGACATGCCGGAACGTCACGTTGATCTGGTTCATGGGTGCCCCCCTCCTTCCGCGGAATCGGTGCTGTCGCGCTCAGAACTGTTTCCTGCGCCGCGAGGAGGCCAGCAGCCCCATCGCCGCGCGGTACTTGGTGACGGTCCGCCGGGCGATCCGGATCCCCTGGTTCCGCAGGAGCCGCATCAACTCCTGGTCGCTGAGCGGCTTGCTCTCGCCCTCGGCGCGGATGATCTCCCGGATCTTCTCCTTGACGGACTTGGAGGCGATATCCTCCTCCCCCCCCTCCCGGTTGAGCCCCGAGGTGAAGAAGTACTTCAGCTCGAAGATCCCGTGGGGGGTGTTCACGTACTTGCCGCTGGTCACCCTCGACACGGTGGACTCGTGCATCTCGATGTCCTCGGCGACGTCCCGCAGCGTCAGGGGCCGCAGGTGGCCGGGCCCCTTCTCGAGAAAGTCGCGCTGCAGCTTTACGATGCTCTCCACGACCTTGTAGATGGTGCGCTTGCGCTGTTCGATGCTCTTGATGAACCACAGCGCCGCGTTGACCTTCTGTTTCAGGAACTCCCGGTCCTCCTTCGGGAGCCCCTCGGCGTCTCCCGTCAGCAGCCGCCGGTAGTAGGAGGAGAGGCGAAGCCGGGGCTGACCGTCGTCGTTCAGGGTGATGACCCATTGATCGTCGACCTTGAACAGGTAGACGTCGGGGGTGATGTACTGGACGTCGTCTCCCGAGTATTCGCGGCCGGGCTTCGGCCACAGGGTGACGAGCCTCTGGAACGCCTCCTTGACGGCCTCCTTCGGGAGCTTGAGCCGACGCGCGGCTCCGGCCACGTCCCCCCTGGAGAACAGGTCGAAGTGGTCCGCGAGGATCCGGAGGGGAAGTTCGAACGCCGCGCCCCTTTCCCGAGCCTGGATCATCAGGCACTCCCGCAGGTCCCTCGCGCCGAC
>JBAZZP010000019.1:0-10219 GCA_041658745.1 Candidatus Margulisiibacteriota bacterium
TGCACCGTAACCTTATGGTCGCCAATGGAATCGCCTCTGAGGGCGGGCGCACCTTTCCCCTTGAGCACAAACTCCGATCCATGTTGAGTACCGGCCGGAACTTTTAAGCTCACTTTGCCATGTATGGTTTCAATCTTAACATCCGCCCCCAGCACGCACTGGAGTAGGGGGACGAACTCTGTAGAAAATATGGTCTTTCCACTACGTGAAAACTTTGGGTGAGGGCTAACCGTAATGTGTAGGAACAAATCCCCATGTTCACCTCCAAAAACACCCGCTGCACCACTGCCTTTGAGTCTTATTGTAGTGCCATCCTCTATACCTTTCGGAATGGTCACACTAATTTCCTGTTTTTGGCGCACCCTGGTTTGCCCGTTACACACTGTACACAGTTTTTCCGGGATTTCTCCACGCCCGCCACACGCAGAACAGACCTGCACACTGCTTATTTGGCCCAAAATGGTTTGGCGCACGGTTCTTACCTGTCCCTGGCCTCCACAGGTATCACATTTACGCACACCGGTACCCGGCTCGTTGCCCTTCCCGGCGCAATGCTCGCACACCTCAGGTTTGATTATTTCCAAATGTTTAACCGTGCCAAACACAGCTTCTTCAAATTTAATCTGTAATTCGGTTTCTATATCCTTGCCACGCATAGGCCCTCCACGTTTTTTGCCGGACGATTCGGCCCTTCCGCCAAGTCCGCCATCTCCAAAAAAGCTTTCAAATATATCTGCAAAACCAGAAAATGAATCTGCATTAAAACCTTGAGCACCACCCGGGAAGCCTCCTTGAAATCCGCCAGCCCCGCCGGAGAATCCACCAGGGAATCCGCCGCCATGCCCGCCTCCGCCATAAAAAGATTCATCCGCCGTGCCAAACTGATCATATCTGGATCTCTTTTGCCTATCCGACAAAACTTCATAAGCCTCCTGAACATTTTTAAACTGTTGTTCGGCCCCTTTATCGCCCGGATTTTTATCAGGATGATACTGTTGCGCCTTTTTTCTGTAAGCGCGCTTTATATCGTCGTCGGTGGCAGTTTTTGAAACGCCTAAAATTGAATAGTGATCAGCCATATGCCTACACTTTAGTGAAAATTAAAATTTAAGCAATAAGTAAAATGCAACAAAAAGACAAAAACGCAACTCAATCTGTAAACAGCCAATCTAAGCCAAAAACACCCGTAACCTTATGTAGACAGCCGTTTAAAGCTTGTCCACATTGTCCACAAAATCTTGAAAGAATGGACATATCTGATTAAACTATCGGCCGTACTCATATTTTGGTCCCATCGTCTAGGGGTTAGGACACTGGATTCTCATTCCGGAAACAGGGGTTCAATTCCCCTTGGGACTACCAGTCTACTGTCTTGTCAACATAGAAACTGAAACAAATTGTCTACTCGTGGCGTTCTAATAGACAGCACGCCCAAGCGACAACAAAACCAAAACAAACCCCTTAAGTCTCTTACGAACTTTATTCGCTTTCGTTCATTGACAACCCGGTAAAAGAAAAAAACACATTCTTTATTATATATGGACTTGTCACTTTTTAGGTCGAGGTGACGGTCGTGCAGTAAAACAAAAATAATGCTTATTCTGTTTTACTTTTTAAGTTGCTTATTTTGACCCTTTTATTTCTTTTTAATTCTAATTCTATGGAAAACTTTGTTAAAAAGTTCCAACGTTCCATAGCCGGCTTAGGCCTTGTTGCTTTGCTTGCATCTTTTGTAAGCTTCGCAGGTGTTGCTTCAGCATTATCTTTTGCTGATGTAGACTCTGACAACTATGCTTTTGACCAAATTGATGCCCTTTCTGATGCAGGCATCATGACCGGTTATGCAGGAACAGATGATTTCGGTACTAACGACTATCTTACAAAGGAACAGGCTGCAAAAATCCTTGTTCTAGCTTTTGTAGGATCTACAGACGCTGATTACGACGCTGGATTCCCAGATGTTGTAGCTGGTGAATGGTACGTTCCTTATGTTAACACTGCTGAACTTTACGGCATTGTTGAAGGAAACCCAGACAGCACATTTGGAGTAGGTGAAACAGTTAACCGCGCTACATTCGCAAAGATGGTTGTTGACGCAGCCGGTCTTGAAAATGATGGCACCTTAGCTAGCGACATGTTCTCTGATGTTGATTCAGGAGCATGGTACGACACCTACATGGGAACAGCATACGTTTACAGCATTATGAGTGGTTACGCTAACGACAATATGGGTCCTGGTGACTCAATTGTACGTGCTGCAGCTGCTAAAATGACTTACAACGCTATGTACCCAGTGTACATCGGTGAAGATGAAGAGCCTACAGACCCAACATCTTCAGACGCAACTGTTCAAGTTACATTGAGCGATGATTCTGCTGTTGCAGGAACAATCCCATCCAATGCAACTTCAGTTGCTCTAGCATCTTTCGACTTCACAGCCGAAGGTGACGATGCAATCGTTGATGGACTTACAGTTCACCAATATGGAATTTCTAATGTAGCTACTTCTACCGTTTATCTTTACAACGGTTCAGAACGTCTTACATCTGGAACAACTGTGAACTCTTCAACTCACGAAGCTACATTCAATCATTTGGATGTAGCAGTAGCTGAAGGCGACACTGTAACTCTTACAGTTCGTATGGACGTAGCTGATCAAACGGCTACAGGTGAAGTTGGATTTGAACTTGCTTCAGCTGAAAAAGTTGATGCAGACACGGCTACAGTGGAAGGAGATTTCCCAGTTTCCGGAGATAAATTCAGCCTTTCTACGACAGATGCAGGTACGGTAAGCGTTCTTAAGAACGGAACTGTTGATGATGCACAAGTTGGAGAAGATACTGTAACAGTTTCTAAATTCCAACTTTCTCTTGATTCAACAGAAGGTGGACTAGTTAAAGAAATTGGTCTTTACGTTGCTGGTACAATTAGTACTGCAGATGTAGAGAACTTCAATCTTTACGTTTCTGGTGACGACAGCGAAGCTATTGCTACAGCTGAAGCCACAGACGATCTAGATGTTGTTCGTTTCGACTTGGGTGAAGGTTACGCTATGGAAAAAGGAGCTACAAAGAGCTTCTACGTTACAGCTGACCTAAACACAGGACGCACAGGCGACACTCTTACATTCTACGTTGACCAAGACACAGATGTTTTGGTTGAAGGTGCTCTTTACGGTTACGGACTTTCTGTAAACCGCAAGGGTTACGATGGAGGTACAGACTCTACAGTTGAGACTGCAGGTACTTGTACAGCTTCAACAAGCGACTGTACTTACCAGACTTTAGTAGGTGGAGACATTACGATTTCTTCAAACGGTCCTACAGCTACAGACGTTGCTATCAATGGCAAGGATGTAGTTCTTCTAAACTTCTCTGTAGTTACTGTGTCAGACGTAACATTTGATAACTTCCCAGTTGCTTTAACAGCTTCTGAGGATACAACAGATGATACGGAAGGACTTCTTAATGGTACGACTTCTAACTTAACAGATATCAAAGTAGTAGACACAGATACTGGTGAATTAGCTGACTTCTCTAGCTCAGTTGATTCAAGTTCATTCACTACAGCTACAATTGGAGGTACAGTGATTGACGATACTACAACTGATACTGATGATACGATTTCTTACTACCTATGGACAGACAACTGGGAAGCTGTTGCAGGTTCTGAATACAATTTTGCGCTCAAGACTGATGTTGCAAATACATCAACCTTGAACAATATGACAATTATTGGTTCATTGCCTTTCGACACGACTTACCCAACCATGAAGGATGTAAACAACAAGACACTTACGAACTCTTCAGTTCTTGTTCCAACATCTACAATCACAGGCAAGACGATGACTATCAAGTCACCATCTTTGACACTTTCTCTATCAAGCTCATTGTCAGGAGCAAATACTTACGTAAAGGGTACTTCAGATGTTGAATTTGCAGCATTGGTATTCGCTTGCGGAGGAGCTTCTGATTGTGAAATCACAGACGTAGTACTTCAAGGTTACTTGGATGACAACGGAGGTGCTGACGCATGGAAAACGATAGCTGCTGGTGGCGACTGGGATACTGCATTGAGCACATACGTTGGAAGTATTTCACTTATGGTAGGCGACACTGAAATCGCAAACGCAGGTGTAAATACGAGCAACTTTACTGCAACATTCGACAATATTACAGATTGGACTATTGATGCAGGAGAAACACAAACTGTATATGTAGTTGGTGATCTTACAACCAGCGCTTATGCAAATGCTGACGTAGAAAACATTGCCTTTGGTATTTCATTGGCATCAAATGTTACAGTTTATGACGAAGACGGAAGTAGCTTCGCTCCAACTGGAACACCAAATGCAACAACACCAAGCGTGTATGCATTAACTTCAGCGGGTGGCGTACTTACAGTTGCCACTGCTGGTAGTACAGCACGTGAAAACATCGTTGTTGGAGGTGCTTCAGATGTAGAAGTTTCTTCATTTGAATTTACAAGCACTCTCGAACCATTCGTTGTTACAAAACTTTCTTTAAATGCTAGACAAAGTGCGTATACAGCACCAGCTGATTACGATAACAACTACTACACGGTAAAGATTGCATACGAAGACGAAAATGGTGACACATTAACAAAAACAACATCTCTTGTAAGTGGTACGGCTGACTTCAACGAATTGGAATTATATGTTCCAACAACAGGTTCAGCAACTCTTACAGCATATGTGACTGTTAATCCATTCACTTCAACAGGAACAAGCGCAACTGCAGGTGAATTTATTGACCTAGCTCTTTCTTACGACGACTTCAGTGCTTTGGCACAAGGAAGTGGAGAGGTTTACACAGGTGCTAACATAGATGCTACAACTGTAGCAACTGGAGCATACTTAAGCTTTGGAACAATCACATGGACAGACAGTTCTGCTCATGACATTAACACGGCAGTTGCAACATTGGCTGCTTTAGGAAGTGCTCAAACTTTAGTGATTAATGACGAGGCTAATACTGACCCAGCAAACCTACCAGTTGGTACTTTGCTTTGTATCGATGGTGTGACGGTAAACGCAGCTTGTGACGCAACTGAGAGTAGATTAGTTGTAACTGCATGGACAGAAGGAACAGCCTTCACAGATGCAGGTAATACAGGAGATACTGTAACGGCAACTGTAATCGACAATGCTGATACAGCATTCGCAGATGCAGACAACATTCTTTACTCTCTTCCAGGCTCAGGCTACCACACTGGTACTAACCAGATGGTAGTATATGAAAGCAAACCTACACTTGCACTTTCAAGTTCAAGCCCAACGTCTGCTAACCCTTCTACTGCTGAAAAGCCATTCTACTTCTCAGTTACATCCCCAAGCACAAACGGAGACAAAATTCAACTCCGCACAGCTGAGGTAAATGACTGTACGACTGTAAATGCAGATTTCAATGATACAGCTCTAGTCGGTAACGCATGGACAGTTGTAGGAACATCCACAGCACCAGCAACTGGTGGTGTGGGGAATTCCGCTTACTTAAATGCAGTATCTGTAGCTACAGCAGCGTCATTTACTTACACATTTACTACAGCAAACCAGAATCTAAGTGCTTACAATGGTATCTCTTTCTGGGTAAAGACAGATGATAATGATGCTACGGTTGTGGCGACTCTAGATGATGATGCCGGAACAGATCCAGCCGTAACATCTTCAACTTTAGTAGCCGACACATGGACATTTGTAGATTATGAATTCACAGCTGCGGTAAAGGGTGCGGCCAATGTGAATATAGACGCAATAGATACAATTGCATTCGCGTTCACAAATGAAACGGATACAAAGTACTTTGCTCTTGATCGTGTAGTTCTCTACAAAGAAAAACTAACTATCGACGTTACTGCAGGAGATGGAGATTTAGATACTTCAACAGCTGGAACAGACACAACTGCTGGAGCTGCTGATAACTTGGTTGCTTACCTAAAGGAAACTGGTGGTGCAACACAGGCTACAGGTTACTTCTATTCTTCTACTCAAACTGCTGACGCAAGTTCAGGTTCAATCACATTCTATCCTCAAGCTGGTACAGATACTGGCATAACGATAGATAGAAATGGTTCAGCGACTTACTATCTTGAAATGGATACGGTATCACTTGTTGACCAAGAAGGTGGAGTTGAGGACCCTGTCCAATTCTCTGTTGATCTTGGAACATCAAGTTCAGGTACAGTAACAGCTGGAGACTTATGGTGGTATGAGACTAACGCAACCGTTAAATGGTTGGGTTACTTGACTTCCGGAACTACAGTCTACAGTGGTTCACTCAAGTACTAGTTTTAGTTCTTTGAGAAAATGTGCATAAAAACACATTCAAAAGCCCTCGTTCATACGAACGGGGGCTTTTTTTGTGCACAAAAACGTGTATACTATCGCAGTTAAATAACTAATCACTATGAACAAAAAAATAATAGCCACATGTTTTTCTTTATTACTGCTTACAGCGTGTTCTAGCAAATGGGACCAAAGTGATCCAGACATGCCAGAGGAATTAAGGGCATCTAGCGAAGAAGCGTTGGATGAATCACTAGCTTTGGTTCAAGAAAATCCAGAAAACGTAGATGGTCTTTTTGGAGCTGCATTTTATTATCAACAGCTTGGAGAATGGAAAGAAGCGGTAAGGTATTATGAAAAAGTATTAGTGCTAAGCCCAACAAATTGGGCCACGCTAAATAATCTTGCCTATATGTATGAAACGATGGAAGACTACCAAAAAGCGGCAGAATATATAAAAACGCTATATCAAAGTGACCCAACAGGCATTGAGGCAATCAGGGACACGGTGCGCATCCTAGTAAAAGCAGGTGACCCGGATAATGCCCTTAAAGCGTTGGAAAACTTTTCTACCAACGTTATAGATCCAACCAATCCGGACAAGGATTTACAGGATTTAGTTAGCTCTTTGTATGAAGAGATACAATCAAGTGTAGAGCAAAGTAAATAAATGGCAGTGCAACATATTGCAAAATAGGTAACAGGATCTGTGAAAATCATTTGCGAAATAAGAACTGTTTTGGCATAATACAATACAGTTTTTATTCTTTTAGTTTTTCCCATGCCAAACCCATTTTCATTGGGCGCACCAAGGATAAGGAGAGCTCTCCTGCTTCTTTTAGGTACAAGCGCCTTTTTTATTTTAGGAATTAGCACAGCCTTTGCAGCTCTAAACGATTACACGGTAACCGGTGGAAATATTACTACTTTGCCAGATGTTGGTGCTGTAACGGCATCCATTACCCCCATCGTTATAACAGATTCAGCGGGGGATGAGTTTGGCTTGAACGAGGTAGTACAAGTTGTAATACCACCACCATACAAAGATTGGGTATTTTTTGATCAAACGGTGGCGGCTGGCAACATAACGGTAACGAATGGTGGAACATGTGCTTATGGTGCAACACCTTCGGCACTTTCCTATCAAGAGCTCAACACGGAAGGACGTAGCACCAAGGTTAACATTACTCTTAGTGGCGCAGCATGCGCTGGTGGCGGAACTATTACAATATCCGGGCTCAAAGTGGATACGATTTATAATAGAACCTCTCCTACTGCCAACGCTTTAATTACCATAGATAATATAACTACAGCCACGGGAGTTCCAATAAGTACTAGTACCCCCACAGACTCGGGAGTAAATTTTACTGATGCCAACGCAAGTTTAGCACTGTCTGATCCAGGAAATAAAACCGTGGGGACTGTTGGCGTTACAACCTTAACATTCACAACCTCAGAAAGGCTATTTAACGGAGATACAGTGAGCTTTACAGCACCAGCCAATCTTAACGTGGCGGACGTTGCATATTCTGCAACAAACCTTGTGGCGAATGGTGATGCCACACTTGCATGTTCCGATTCAGGGCAGGTGGTGACGTGTACAGTTTCCGCAACTGTTGCGGCGGCAAACTATTATGCAGTGAAAACCGATGCAACAATTACGATGACGGGTATCATTTCAATTTACGAGACGACAAGTCAAAATATGAATGATTTTATGGTGAAAGACTCTACGCCAGAACCCGATATGAATATAAACACGGATGCAACAGTTGCGGTTACAGCAACAACAGCCGCGGATGCAGGGGCCACAATCACTCTTTCTACGGACAATGCTGTAGTTGGAACGGCAGGGAACACAGATATAAACTTTACTTTGCCATTAGCAATTGGGGACACTGATACAGTAGCGATTGTGATGCCAGCGCAGTTAAATGTAGCTGGAGCAACATTTGTATCAGAAGATTTTGCAGGGGGGGTGAACGCATTCTCGGGATGTGTTGGGTCAACCCAAACTATAACTTGTACATCTAATGGAGCACATAGCGGTACGGGGAAAATAGTAGTTTCCGGTATATATAGCACCTACGTTTCAACAACAGGTAGCACAAGTTTTACGGTCACAGACACCGGCAAGGGAGTAGTCGCTTCAGACCTAGCTGTTGCACTTGCTACAAATCCTATAACAGTAGGTGCTTTGGCTTCAACGAATGTGGAGCCATCTATAGTCACAAATGTAACATATTCTATGGCAACAGTTACATTTACATCATCAGCTCCAATATCAAACAGTGGTATTATAAAAGTAACTTTCCCAGCGGGTTGGGGCGTTGGCGATGTTGCAAGCGCTACCGCAGTTAGTGGGGTAAGTGGCACACTTACAACAAGCGTTTCTGGGCAAGTAGTTACGGTGACGGTAGGGACAGGAGCAACTACAGCATCTCCATCTGCACCGGTAGCAGTAAGCTTTAGATTGTATAATGTACTTACACCAGCGACATCCGGGACTGGCGGTACGTATCAAATTAAGACTTACCATACAGACGGTACAAGCCTTATAGAACAAGACACTTCCGTAACAGCAGACACGATTTATGTAAAGAGTGAGAATGTAAATGATACAGTAAGCGAACCTAGCGATTTTACTGTAGTTGATAATCCAGACGGAGCAGGCTTATTGCTATCTTGGAACGATCCAGACGATGACTCCACATTTATACAAATTTTTAGAGGTATTAGCCCAAATCCGGTAGATGGAAGTGCATATACTACAGTTGCAATTGGCACGGAAGAATATGTCGATACGGCGCTAGAAGATGGTGACGTTGTGACTTATATGATAAGGGCCACAAATGGTAGCAAATATAGTGATTATGCAGACGATGTAACGCTTACATATGCTTCCTCAAGCTCCTCTAGCGATGATTCAGACGACAGCTCAGATGATACCGGTAGCGACGATGCGTCCGATGACACCACTGACGACACATCAGACGACACAGGTACAGACGACGACACAACCGACGAAGACACGGCTACAACTCTAGCAGTATTTGGAGATAGCGCCGACATCCCAACATGGGCGGAAAATGCAATTGCAACGCTTGTGGATGCAGGAGTAATAGAAGGTAACGACGACGGAACATTTGCACCGGCAGACTCATTAAATAGAGCAGAAGCGGGAGCAATGCTTTGGAGAGTGCTCGTAATGGGCGATCCAACAGAAGCAACCATGAAGCCGTTTACAGACGTTGCTCTTGGAGAATGGTACACAAACTACATTGCAGAATTAAAAGATTTGGACCTTGTTGAAGGAGATCCTGAAGGAACATACAGGCCATCTGAATCAATCAATCGTGCTGAGTTTGTGGTACTTGCACTACGCGTATATGACTATCTAAATCCAGATTTGGCATATGAAATAGCTGAAACAGATGCGTATGTAGACCTAGACACTACTGCATGGTATGCAGACGACATAATCTTAGCGACAGGTCTTGGCTTTGTAGAAGGTAGCGACTGTACAGGAGGCAAATGCTTTAATGCAGGAAGCGAAATCAATCGTGCAGAGGCGTCACAAGTTCTCTACAACATGTTTGGAGCAGACTTGTAAGCCTTAGGGTTCGCGAAACAGTTTAGAAATTAAAAGGGGAGGTCGGTAAAACGGCCTCCTCTTTTTTTGTGACTTTTTAACGGTGTCTGATTCGACACGGTTGGAAAATGGTAGTCGAGTTTGCGTGCCCAGTCGTACCCAAATTGGGTACAACTGAAAAAATCAGGAAAAATTCGGGATATAGGTAAAAACGGTCTGCTAGAAATTTTCCAAGAAATAATCAATCATTTGTTTCCTGCGTTTTTTAGAAATTCCACGGTGTATTAGGATTTTTTGTTTCATATGAGCAAATAGTCCATCGC
>JBAZZP010000020.1:0-7463 GCA_041658745.1 Candidatus Margulisiibacteriota bacterium
TGCTGGCGATCGTTCAGCTGTCCCTTCTCTGGGCGGGGAAGAGCGCCGTCGACACGGCGGCGCACCTCGCCGCCCGGAAATTCGCCCGCGTCGCCAGGGAAGACTTCCGCAAGGCCCGCGAGATGGCCTTCCTCGAGGCGTTCCAGGTGTGCCGGAACCGGCCCGGGGGATCGTTCGGGTCGGCCGCCATGACGGCCCTCGACGTCACGAAAGACGGCGAACAGGGGGCCAACCGCGCGGACGCCGGCGAGGCGCTTTGCGTCCGCCTGACCCACGGCGTCGAACTGGTCGTCCCCTGGATCGACCGGATTCTGTTCACCCTTTCCCCGGGGAAGAAGATCCGCCTCGGGGGCCACTATTACCTGATGCTGCAATCGACCCGCTGGGTGACGGTGGAGTGACCATGATCGGATATTTCTCGCGACAGGCGATACAGCTGCGTGTCGGGAACCGCGGGCAGGCGACGGCCCTCTTCCTGGTCGTCGCCGCCACCCTTCTTGTGGTGGTCTTCGCCTCGATCCGCCTGCATCACGTCGCGGTCGCGCGGGTGACCACGGCCGATTCGGTCGACGCGATCGCCCTGTCGGCCGCCACCTGGGAGGCGCGGTGCCTGAACCTGATCGCCGCGCTGAACGACGGGGCGATCCAATGTTTCCGCGTCATCCGGTGGACGTGCGTGGTGTGGGCCGCGCTGGCCGTCGCCGCGGCCTTCGGGTACGGCGTCCCGGCGTTCGCATTGTACACCAGGAAAGCCCGAAAGCTCATCGCCGGCTACTGGGACACGGCGCACCTGCTCGTCTCCTGGTCCGAAAAGATCCGGAAGGCGGCGCCGTACCTGGTGCTCGGCGAAGTCGCGGCCTTGTCGAAACAGCGGAACGTCGCCGGCATCCTGTTTCCGTTGAATCCCACCGGTACCCACGACGGAAAGAACACGCTCGAGCTCCACCTCGCTCCCGGCCCGCCGATCTCTCTCGTGGACGCCATCGCGCCCATCAGCGCCGCGTTGAACTGGTTGAAGAGGAGCCGGATCCTCAAGAGCGCCGCGGCGACGGTGATCTCCCTGCTCGACGCGGCGATTCGCGCGATCGTCGGCACCGACAAGGGCCCGATCCGGATGCTCGAACCCGAAAAGGATTTCCAGCTACGCCAGGTCGTCCGGTTCGAAGGAATCCACACGGTTCCCGACCTCCCCATCCCCTTCCTCGACGAACAGGGGAAGCGGCGGGTGTTCGAAGAGGCGACGGCACAACCGTACGGAGGGGGATCGGCGGAGATGACCTGGAGATCGAGGCTGACCGAACGGGGGAAGAAATGAAGAGCCTCCGTACATCGCCCTGTGGGCAATCCCTCGTCGAGACGGTGCTGGTGCTCCCCCTGCTCCTGATCCTGCTCGGCGGAGGGTACTGGTTCTACCGGAACCTCTCGCTCTCCTCTTCCGCCGAGAGCGCCGCGCACGCACAGATGCTGCGGGCTGGAAGGCGCCTGGCGGGGATCGAGCCCCGACTTTCCGGAACGATCCATCCGGGAGACGACGTTGCGCACATCGAGGCGCACAACGATCCCCTGATCGGCGAGGTGCCCCTGTTCCGCGGCCTGGCAGGCAGAACGATCGCGTCCGCGGACGTCTCCCTCGGAAAAGAACCCGTGGGCGCGTTCCTCGACCTGCCGTCCCACGCTCTCCGCAGAGAAGCGGGAGGCGCCGTGGATTGCTGGGGGAAGGGGACCCCCTCCGGCTCGACGGTCCGGCGGACTGTCCAGAGGATCCTGTTGACGGGGGTGCTCCGATGAACCGGAAGATTCTCACCGGACTCGCCGTGGCGGCAACGCTGTTCGTGTCGCTTTGCCTCGCGGGAAGCGGCAACGCCCGGCGGAAAGAGATCTCCTCGACCAGCCGTGTGGTCATCGACGGCAGATCGTTCGTCTCGGACGAATCCTCGCCGGACGAAGATTCCCTGCTGAAGAGGGAGCTCGGGAGACTGGGCGTCCGCCTCCCCGACGGGTTCGACCTGCCGGAGGAATCGGGTCCCTCGCACCCCGCGCTCGAAGGACGGCTGAAGGATTCGCGGCCGTGGGTCCTTGAGGCGCCCCGGCTCCCCGCGGGATTGACCGCGGAGCATACCCTCCGGATGGAAGGGGAGGGAATGCCGGTCGACCTCGTTTTCGGAAAGCTTGGCAGCCCCGGACCTTCCATCCGTTCCCGCCTGCTCTCCTCCGGCTGGAAATCCGCATCCGCCGGGAATGATCCAGGAGTGACGCACGTGCTGCAAATCACTCGTGGAAAGGAGACCACCATTGTTTGCCTCGATGAAGCGGAAGGCACGTTCCTTCTCTTCCGGGAAGTGGGGCGGTAAGGTCCGAACGCTGCTCCCCCTCCTTGCGGGTCTTCTCCTGTGCGGCTTCGCTCTGGCCGCCGCCGGGCGCAGGGTAGCGACCGTGGAAAAGGACATCCGCCGGCAGGCGAACCCGGTGGAGGTGGTCGTCGCCTCGGTGCCGATTCCCGCCGGAGAGACGTTCAGCGCGCGAAACCTCGCGAAAATGGCGATCCCCTCCGCCGGGACGGGGCAACGCAACGTGCCCGCCTCCGATTTCGAACTTCTGGTGGGGGCGCGCGCCAAGACGGCGATCGATCCGGGAGAACCGGTATTGTGGACCGACGTCGAGGAACCGTACGACACGGATGCGTTCTCCAGGACCGTCCTTCCCGGGCGGAGGGCGATGACGCTCGGGGTGGACACGACATCGTCGTTCGCCGGCCTGCTGCACCCGGGGGACCGGGTGGACCTGCTCGTGGAACGTTCCGAAGCGAATTCCGCCGACTGGGTTCGGGACCTCCCCGTGATCGCCGTGGACCGGGATCACAATCGTCTCGCGCACCCCTCCGACAAAGAGGAGTCGGCCACCGTGACCCTGATGGTCACCCCGGGAGAAGGGAGCCGGATCGCACGGGCCTCCGGGAAAGTGCACTGGTTCCTGCGCAACCCCGGCGACAACGCGGCCGAAGCGAAGGGGCCTCCGGCAAAACCCATGATGTCCCGCGCCGTGGAGGTCTGGAAAGGCGGGGTGAAGGTTTCGCCGATCCTCGCGGCAAAGGAGATCCGGGAATGAGACGCCTTCTTCCGCGTGCCGGGCGCGCCGTCGCTGCCCTCTCCCTGTTCCTGGCCCTGGCACCGGTCTCCGTGTCCCTGGCCTCGGAGACGATCCGGATCCGCCCGGGGTTTCAGCAGATCCTCGAACGGTCGGGCGTGTCGCGCCTCTCCGTCGGAAACCCCGAGATTCTCGAGGCCCAACCCCTTCCCCGCGACGGGGGAATCCTCGTGGTCGGGAAAAAGGAGGGGGAAACCGACCTTGTCCTGTGGGAAAAGAGTACCCGGACGGTGTGGCACGTCGAAGTGGGATCCGGAAAGAGATCGATCGCCGAGGATGCCCGGGCGTTCGCGGGCGCTTTTCCCGGCTTGACCGTCGTCGAGGCGGGCGGTTCGGTGATCCTCAGCGGTCCCGTGTCGACGTCGCAGGATAAAACCGTGCTCGAGGGGTATGCCCGCGCCCACCCCGGGGTCCACCTCCGGCTCTCCCTGCCCGAGGAAAAGAAAACCCTTCTCCTCTACGACCTGAAGATCATCGAGATCAGCCGGGGGGAGACGGCACAACTGGGCATCCGCTGGCCGGATGCGCTCCCGGCAAAGGGAACGTTCGCCGTGGGAACGGGAAACGCGGGGACGTTTTCCGTGGGGACGGACTTCGAGGCGCGACTGAACCTCCTCATGGCGAACGGAAAGGCGAGGATCCTCTCCAATCCCCGCCTGGCGTGCGAAAGCGGCGGAGAAGCGCAGTTTCTCGCGGGGGGGGAAATTCCGATCGTGATCATCACGCCGGAGACCCGCACCGTGGAGTGGAAGACGTACGGCATCATCCTCAAGATCCACCCCACCATGGCGGAAGGGGGAAAGATCCGCACGCAGGTAAACGCGGAGGTAAGCGCGGTGGACCACGGAAGCGGGACTTCCGACGTCCCGGGATTTCTCACCCGACGCGTGTCCACCCTCTTCTCCACGCCGCCGGGGGAAACGGTGATGCTGTCGGGCCTGGTGAAGAGCGAGATGGCGAAGGACGTCGCCAAGGTCCCGCTGTTGGGGCAGATCCCTGTGATCGGGGAACTGTTCAAGTCGCGCAGCTTCCGGGAGAACCGCACGGAGCTCGCGATCTTCATCACCCCGATCGTAGTGTCCGGGGACGCCGCCCTAGAAGCCGCGAACTGGGAGCGGAAAGCGGAGAAAGAGAGGGAGAACCTCCGCTTCCGTCTGATGGATTGACGCGCAGCACAACACTAATCAGGAGGGATCGAATGAACGGTGACATCCGACGCACGCTGCACCAGGCTGTACTGTCGCGCCTCGACGCAAGGAAGACGGGCCTGTCGTTTTCGGAGGATGTCGGCCGCTGGCGGGACCGCGCCGAGGAGTACCTGCAGGCGGAGATGTGCGGACTGTCGCTGGGGGACGCGGAACGGGACGCCTTGCGGCGGGAAATCCTCGACGAGATCTTCGCCTTCGGTCCGATCACTCCCCTGCTCTCCGACCCCTCGGTCTCCGAGATCATGGTGAACGGATACGAGTCGATCTACGTGGAGCGGGGCGGGTTGGTGGCCCGTCACGGAGGCTCTTTCCTCTCGGAGGAATCGCTCCGCGCGACGATCGACCGGATGGTGTCCAAGGTCAACCGGCGCCTCGACGAATCCTCCCCCTACGTCGACGCCCGGCTCCCGGACGGGTCACGCATCAACGCGATCATACCGCCGGTTTGCCTCACCGGGGCGTGCCTGACGGTCCGCAAATTCCGGAAGGAAGCGTTCTCCCTCGAGGAACTCGTCCGCATCGGGTCGGTGGCCCAAGAGGCCGCGGATTACCTGAGAGAGGCCATTCGGGAGCGGCGCAACGTCATCGTCTCCGGTGGAACCGGCTCCGGGAAGACCACCCTCCTGAACGCCCTGTCCCAGTTCATCCCCGAGGAAGAGCGGATCGTCACGATCGAGGATGCGGCGGAGATCCGGCTTCAGAAGCCCCACGTGATCCGCCTCGAGGCGAGGCCGGTCAACATCGAAGGGTCGGGGGCCGTCACTATCCGGGACCTCGTCCGCAACTCCCTCCGCATGCGCCCCGACCGGATCATCGTCGGAGAGTGCCGCGGGGGGGAGGCGCTCGACATGCTGCAGGCGATGAACACCGGGCATGACGGCTCGATCACCACGGGACACGCGAACACCCCACGGGACATGCTACGCCGCCTGGAGACGATGGTCCTGCTCTGCGGAGTGGAAATCCCGATCCGCGCGATCCGGGAGCAGATCGCCTCCGCCATCGACGTCATCGTCCACACCGGGCGGATCGCCGGCGGGAAAAGGGCGGTCACATCGATCACCGAAATCACCGGCATGAACGAATCGCAGATCCTGCTCCAGGAACTGTTCCGGTGGTCGAAGGGGAACGCGGGGAACGACGGTGAGGGGCGCCTCGTCGCCACCGGCATCCCTTCCCGGTTCCGCCGCGGGGGAGGCGACGCGTGGGACTGACGCTCGCGGAAGCGGGGATCTTCGTCCTGGGTGCCGCGCTGATCGCCCGTTTTCTCCTTCAAGCCGCGCTGCCGCGGGCGCGCACGAGGTTCGTCTCCGCGGCGAACCGTCACTCCGACGAATTGCGCGAAGAGTTCGTCCTCCTGCCGCCGGCGCGGATCGCCGCCGTCCTGCTCGTTTCCGCCACCGTGCTCGCGGGGGCGGCGCTGGCGGCGACCCGGTCCGTTGCCGTCGCGGCGGCATCGGGAGCCGCGCCGGTTCTCTTCGCCGGGCTTCTGGTCCGGTGGTACCGCAACCGACGAAAACGGTCCATCCTCTCCCAGCTGCCGTCGCTCCTCGACCTTCTGTCCGGGCACGTGAGGGCGGGGCACAGCCTGTCGGAGTCCCTCGCGGAGACCGTCCCCCTGTTGCCCGCCGGAATCCGTGAGGAGATGGCGTGGGTCCTGCAGCAGAACCGCCTGGGCACGCCGTTGCCGGAGGCCCTGGCCCATTGGGAGGAACGGATCCGTTCGGAAGAGACCTCCCTCCTCGTGCGTCCCCTGCGGGCGGCGATTCCCGGAGGGGGGAACATCGTGGACCTGCTGGAGCGCACCCGGGACATCCTTCGGCTCCGGATGCGGACGACGGAGAAGCTTCGAAGCATGACGGCCCAGGCCCGACTGCAGGCGTTGGTCCTGACGCTGCTGCCTCCGGCATTCGCGGTCGCCCTTTCGAAGGTCGATCCCGGATTCTTTCCGAACCTCCTCGGCACTCCGCAGGGAAAAACGATCATGGCGATCGCGTTCGTCCTCCAGGTCCTGGGCTGGATCACAATACGCAAGATCCTGTCGGTGCGGCCATGAGGGCGCGGGACTTCTTCCTCATCGGTGCGCCGATGCTCCTCGGCGGCTCCTTTCTCGCCGCGTTCCTTCTGCGCACGTGGAAGGAGCGTTCCATCGCGCGCTCCATGCAAGCGTACCGGTCCGCCCATGACCGGCTGACGGAGGGACTGGTCGCGAAACGGCTCCTTCGATTCCCCGGGGCTTGCCTCGTCTCCTCCCTCCGGCACTGGGCGTTCGCGGAGCTCTTCTCGCTGCTCGTCTTCCTCGCCGTCGTTTCGGGCAACCGCTCCGCGTCGGGGCTGGCGCAAGCGACGGCCGCTGCGGCGCTGCTCGGCTTCGGCATCGCCTGGATCTCTTTGCGCGGAGCCGCGCGGGAGGCGCTTCGCTCGGTGCAGCGTGACCTCCCGGTGGCGTGTTTCCTTCTCTCTCTCCTGCTCGAATCGGGAATGGGAGCCTCCTCGGCGCTGCAGGAAACGTCGGGCTCCATCCCGGAGGGGGCCCTCGCGCGGGAACTGGGAGAGCTGGTCCGGTCCCGCTCGCTCGGCGTTCCCCGGGGGGAATCGATCGAGCGATCGCGGCGGCGTGTGCCCGTCGAGGATTACCGGCTGTTCCTCAACCATGTCCTCCAGGGGGAGCGGCTCGGGATCGGGCTGTCGCGGAGCCTGCGGGAACTCTCCGCGAAGATGCTCGAAAGCCAGGGGCACCGGGCGGAGACGATCGCCCAGCAGGCGGCGGTGAAGATGCTGTTCCCCCTGGTCTTTTTCATCTTTCCCGCCGTGTTTCTCATCATCCTGTCCCCGGTGATCCTTGGCCTGTGGGACAGGCTCGCGGGGTGAACCTCATGGAACACGGGTATCGAACACTGACATGGGCGGCGCTGGCCGCCGTGTTGCTCCTTCTGTGCACGGCGGACCCTGAATCCGGGGAAGCGGGATCCCTCCGGGGAGGGGGCCCTGCCCTCGATTCCGGAGGAGGGAAATCCGTCCGGCTGTCCCTGAAGATCTCCGGCGCGAAAAAGAGGAAACGCCAGGTTTCCTTCTACAAGAGCGTGGCGCGGCAGGCGAAAATCCGGCCTA
>JBAZZP010000021.1:0-5907 GCA_041658745.1 Candidatus Margulisiibacteriota bacterium
TAAAAATAGGCAAACAAAACGAGAAAAGCATTAATCTCGTCCTTGGTTCAACTCTTGGAATTGTAGCCGGCTTTATGATCTTTGGTTTATTAAAAACGATGGGGCTAGATTTGACGGGATCAGAACCGCTAGTGATTGTTGGACTGCCTTCGGCCCTTTGCGCCCTTACTGCTTTTGTAATGTACTAAGAACCGCTTGCATATCTTCTGGCATTTCGGCTTTAAATTTTAAATATTCTCCGCTGCGTGGATGCGTAAAACCCAGCCGAGCGGCGTGTAACATTTGCCGTTTAGCGGATAAATTAGCCGCTTTTTTGCCATAAACTTTATCGCCCACCACCGGAAAGCCCAAATGCTGCATGTGCACCCTAATTTGATGAGTGCGCCCAGTTTTAAGTGTCAGCTCAACCAGCGAATAAGCCTCTCCCTCATCAGAAACATAATGGCCAAGCACTTTATATTCCGTAACAGCAAATTTACCATGATTCTTGCGATCTTCCCAATCGATCACCGTCATTTTCTGGCGGTTCACCGGATGGCGGCCAATTTTATTCTCGATCAAACCTTTTTCAGGCTCCACCGCGCCATGCACTATGGCCAAATATTGTTTAAAGATCTTCTTATCCTTAAATTGTTTAGTAAGCGATTGATGCGCCAAATCGTTTTTGGCAATCACCATCAGCCCAGTGGTATCTTTATCTAAGCGGTGAACAATTCCCGGCCGCATCACTCCGCCAATTCCCGACAAATCAGTGCAATGGGCCAGCAAAGCATTTACCAATGTTCCCGAATAATTGCCCGGCGCCGGATGCACCACCATGCCAAGCGGTTTATTAATAACCACAACGTCCGCATCTTCATAAATTATTTGCAGCGGAATATCTTCCGAAGAAACCGTCAGTTTTTGGACCGGCGGGATAAGAACCGAGACTTGATCATTATTTTTTATTTTGTAACTATTTTTAACTTTGGCTGAGTTTACCTCAACATGGCCATCTTCAATTAATTTTTTTATCTGGGATCTAGTAAAACCAATTGCCCCACAAGCCGTTAAAAATTGGTCAATCCGCTGCCCAGCACAGTCTTCTTGGACACTAAATAATAATTTATTTTCCATGATGGCGCAGCAGCGCACTCCCAGCAGCTAGAATAAAAATAGAAGCTAACCATTGCGAGGGGGTTAGTCCCAGCCAATGGATCGGGCTAAAACGAAAGAATTCGATCCCCAAACGATAAAGACCATATAAGACAAACCAGGAGTAAAAAATCTGGCCATCGTATTTTTTTTGGCGGTAAATAAAAATTACTATTAAAAAGACCAGCAGCATGGCCAAAATCGAATACAATTGGGTAGGATGGAGCGCAATATTGGGGTAATAAGAATATGCCAAAGAACCGTCCGGAAACTTGATGGCCCACGGCAAGCTGCAAGGTAAACCGAAACAGCAACCATTTAATAAGCAACCAATTCGGCCAATAGCATAACCTAACGCTGCTCCAGGAGCAATGCAATCTAAAAATTTTAATAGGGGGATTTTTTTAAACCAGGCAAAAACAATAACTGCCATGAAGCTAAAAAGAAAACCGCCTAAGAAAACCAACCCACCTTTCTGGATCATAAAAATATCCAGTAGGTTGTTTTGGTACTGCCCCCACTGGCCAATCACATAAAACAGGCGCGCACCCACAATGCCAAAAAGAATCACATAAATTGCCCCATCAAAGATCAAATCCGGCTGTATACCCTCTTTTTTGGCAAAATAGGTGGCGAGGTAGATCCCCACTCCAAAAGCCAAGGCCACCATAAAGCCATAAGAATAAACATGTAAACTACCCAAGCTAAATAAGATCGGCCACATCGTCTTTTCCTCTTTTGTCTTCGGTCAAAATATGGGCAGCGATCATAATTACTCCCACATTAATCATAATATCGGCCAGATTAAAAACCGGCCAAAAACCAAAATCGATATAATCGACTACAAATCCCAGACTAATCCGGTCAAACAGATTTCCAATACTACCCCCCAGAATAAAGGCCAAGGCAATTTGGGAATAAATATGTCTGCGCGGTACTTTGAAATGAAAATACAAAATAACCGCCGTGGCCAAAACACCAATAACCACCAGATAGGCTGAATAACCGGTAAATAAAGAAAAAGCCGCTCCGGTATTCCGCACATAAGTTAATTTGACTATTCCATCCAGCACAGGAATCGACTGCCCTACTTGCATGGCATGCTGAACCATATTTTTGAGGAAATGATCAATAAAAAAAACTATGGCCGCTAGGGAGTAAAAGAGCATAGTATTATCTAATTTTGGCGCCGCTGCGCAGGTTGGTATCTAATATTTTTAAGATACCATCCATATATTGTCCTACCACTGGGAAATTAATCATATGCGATAAAATCATGGTAAGAAAGTAAATCAGTAGAGCTAGCACAACAGTCATCCCCAGCGCCATGCCTAACCCCTGAGCAATCCCGTTGATGAAAGTAAAGAGAATATAGCGCCAAGGCTGGTGTTTATCTCTCCTTACCGTCTCAATGGCTTCAATTAATCTTTCGTTTTCTAGCATGTCCCCTCTTGCCAGGATGTTAAATATTTGGCTTGTGCCGGAGTCAAAGTGTCAATGCTTATTCCCATCGATTTTAATTTAGCGGTCGCGACCCAATCTTCAATTTCTTTGGGGACATTATAAACTTTGGGCAGGAGTTTTCCGGCATTGATAATCGCATATTCAGTCGCTAAGGCTTGGGTAGCAAAACTCATATCCATCACTGAAGCCGGATGTCCTTCAGCTGCTCCTAAATTGACAAGTCTTCCTTCAGCTAAAAGATAAATTGATTTACCATTTGGAAGGATAAATTGGTCAACAAAGTTGCGGACATTTTTATGCTCTTCTTTTGCAATCTTTCTTAGGCCAATAATATCAATTTCAATATCAAAATGCCCGGAGTTACAAACAATGGCGCCGTCTTTCATCTTTTCAAAATGTTCGGGGCGCAAAACATGCATATCCCCGGTTAAGGTGCAAAACAAATCCCCGATTGCCGCCGCTTCTGACATGGTCATTACTCGAAAGCCATCCATGGCCGCTTCGAGAGCTTTGATCGGATCAATTTCGGTTACAATTACATTGGCTCCCATTCCCTTGCAACGCATGGCAAAACCCTTACCACACCAGCCATAACCGGCCGTCACCACATTTTTACCAGCAATTAAGAAATCGGTCGCCCGGATAATGCCGTCCACCGTACTTTGCCCAGTTCCATAACGGTTATCAAACAAGTTTTTAGTTAAGGCATCATTAACCGCCACCACTGGAAATTTTAATACTCCATCTCTTTCCATCGCTTTTAAACGAATAACTCCTGTCGTGGTTTCTTCCATGCTACCAATAATTTGTTTGGCAATGGCCGGGTATTTGGAGGAAATGGTTGAAACTAAATCACAACCATCATCCATGGTAATGACGGGTGAATGTTCCACCGCCGCGATTAAATGTTTAAAATAGGTGTCATTATTTTCGCCTTTAATGGCATAAACCGAAATCCCATAATCCTCCACCAAGGAAGCCGCCACATCATCTTGGGTAGAAAGCGGATTGGAGGCACAAAGCACAATATCGGCTCCGCCAGCTTTTAAGCTTCTGACGAGATTGGCCGTTTCGGCAGTGACATGGAGGCAGGCACTCATCTTTTTACCTTTTAAAATTTGGCTTTTGCTGAACTTTTCTTTTACCTGGGCCAAAACCGGCATATCGCGCTCGGCCCACTCGATTCTTTTTTTACCTTTTGCAGCCAGATTTTTATCTTTTACATCACAATTTACCATAAATACTCCTTTTTTTAAGATATATTACAAGTATACCACAACAAGGTTTTACCGGTTGTACTTAACCCTAAGTCGCGGGTAGTTGGTCCCATTTTCTAGACTTAGAAAAACAATTGTGCCAGTGGTTGAACCCGGCTGATAAAGAGCAATCCCATCATTCGTCGTTGTGCCAGTTTTCCAAGCACTCACCAAATTAGTTAGTTCGTCGCTGGTTAATTCATTATATTGGTTCGCAGTAAAGGAAGAAGACAATATATAACTTTCCATCGTCGGCCTGGTCGACCAGGTAGTGGCATTAGAAAAAGAGCTAATCAATTTAAAAAGTTGAAGATCAGCATCAGCGGTCGTCGGATAAATCTTTAGTGTTGCCGATTCAATGCTGGCATCACTCGGCAAGTAAGCTAGTGAAAAGCGCAGCAGCGCCCAATAAGCCCGGCTAGAAGACCCTAAGCCAGCTATGACGGTCGTGTCACCACCATGAACCTCGGTCGTTGCCCCGCTGTCTATATATGTATCCACCTCAACCGTAATATCAACCACATAACCATCTACCGTAACCACTGCTGTTCCATAAATTTCACCCGATGAACAAACAATGAAAGCCGTCCCTTCTCCTGTAGCTTCGAAAGTAGTGGTACTACCACTCGAGGTTAAAATTCCAATGGCATCCCCCGATATTGTCCAGGTAGCATCAAAGGCAACAGATTCACCTGTACTATTTCTTCCAACGGCAGTAAAAATATGACTTTCATAAATCGATAAACTTTCGGAAGAAGGAGAAACTTCTATACTTACTAAGCCATTAGCTCCTTGTGAAGCAGTAACTGTTATTAAAGCTGTGGCAGTTTTACTACTATAAGTTGCTTCTACCGTTCCTACTCCTTCACCAGTAGCGGTAAACAAACCAGCATACCCCACCGTTAGAATTGTGCCAATTCCGCCTGACACCGACCAGCTAGGGATAACCTCCCCAGTCGTACCATCGGTATAGCGAGCAATGGCATAAAATGTTTGGTGACTAGCAGTTTCTACCGTTGCAGTGGTAGGCGAAAGACTAAGGCTGGAAACGACTTTACCGCTAGGATTTGTGGAGTCGCCGCAGCCGAGAGCAAGAAGCAAGATACAAGATACAAGACACAAAGCAATAATTGTTAGGATTGAGCCAAGGCTTTTTTTCATACAAACCTTACGCATTACGTATTACGAACTAATTTAATCTTACCCAATTACGTATTACGATCTTATTCTAAATACTAGAAATTAACCGCCGGAGCAGCCTTGGCCGCTTCGCTGGATGTTTTAAAGAAAGCTTTGTCTTTATCAAAGCCAAACATACCAACAAACAAAACGGTGGGGAGCGATTTGGCAGTCGTATTGTAGGTTTGAACCACTTCGTTGTAGCGCATTCTAGCAACCGAAATGCGATTTTCGGTGCCAGCTAATTCGTCCTGTAGTGCCAAGAAATTGGTAGAAGCTTTTAATTGGGGATAATTTTCAGCTACCAAGAGTAATCGGGCAATCGCGCTTTCCATCGCATTGGAAGCAACCACTTTATCATTGACCGTTCGAGCACTGCCCACTTTGGCACGTGCTTCGGTAACTTGAACAAACACATCTTTTTCGTGTTTAGCATAACCTTTAACGGTGCTGACTAAATTGGGGATCAAATCATACCTTCTCTGGAGTTGGGTCTCAACTTGCGCCCAGGATTGCTGCACGCCCTGGTCTAAACTCACTAAACCATTATACATCCCAACCAGTGAACTTATGAGCATCAACAAAACAACTGCAATAACACCCAAAATAATCCATTTTTTCATCTTAATTTCCTCCCATTTTTGTATCGGCCTAAATTATAACATAGTAAGAATGAAAGTAGATAGTAGAAAATAGACATTAGAAAATAGGATGCTCCAACTTTCTACTTTCTACTCTCCAATTTCTATTTTCTAAATAGAATCCTTCACCAACTCCTCCCACTTCCCCCACCACCCGAACTACCCCCGCCAAATCCACCAAACCCACCTCCACCTCCACCAAATCCGCCCCCAAAACTTCCACCAGACCAGCG
>JBAZZP010000022.1:0-4562 GCA_041658745.1 Candidatus Margulisiibacteriota bacterium
GTATTCCGCCGGGTCGACCTGAAGGAGCGCCGCCGTCGACATCAGGACGTCCGGCTCGGCGAGCAGGGGCGCGGCCACCGCGTCGATGACCGACGGGTGCATCAGCGGCTCGTCCCCCTGCAGGTTGATCAGGATCTCCTCGTCCATCCCGCGGGCGGCCTCGGCGACCCGGTCGGTTCCGGAGGCGCATTCGGGGGAGGTGAGAACCGCCTCGCCCCCGAACCCGCGCACCACCGAAGCGATCCGCTCGTCGTCGGTGGCGACCACGACGCGCGACGGGATCTTCGCGGCGCTCGCCTTGCTCCAGACATACCATATCATCGGGCGGCCGTCGATTTCGGCCAGCGGCTTCCCCGGCAGCCGCGTCGCGCCGTAGCGGGCGGGGATCACCACCGCGACGCGGCCGCCCGTCCCTGTCGCGCTCACGGGAACAGGGGCATCGCCCGAAGCCCCTCCTCCTCGGGGAATCCCGACATCAGGTTGAAGCATTGCACCGCCGCCCCGGCCGCGCCCTTCACCAGGTTGTCGATGGCGGAGACGACCACCACGCGGCGGCTCTTCTCGTCCACCCGCCAGGCGATGTCGCAGAAGTTGCTTCCCCGCACGTCCTTCGTGGACGGAAGGAGCCCCGGCGGCAACAGGCGGACGAACGGCTCTTTCCCGTACCGTTTCCGGTAGGCCGCCTCCACGTCCTTCGCGGTCACCTTCGCCTTCGCCATGGCGTAGCAGGTGGCGAGGATTCCGCGGACCATCGGCATCAGGTGCGGGACGAAGGTGATCGCCACCGGTTCCCCCGCCGCAAGCGACAGCTCCTGGTCCATCTCCGGGTTGTGTCGGTGCCTGGGAAGGCCGTACGGCCGGACACCTCCCTCGACCTCCGGGTAGTGAAAGCCGAGAGCGGGCCCCCGCCCGCCGCCGGAAACGCCTGTCTTGCAATCCGCCACGATCCCCTTCCGGTCGACGAGCCCTGCCTCGAGGAGCGGGTACAGCCCCAGGATCACCGAGGTGGGGAAGCAGCCCGGGACGGCGGCAAGGCGTGTCTTCCGGATCCGCGCCCGGTGGATCTCGGGCAGGCCGTAGACCGCCTTCGCGGCGAGGGCCGGGCTCTTGTGGGCGACCCCGTAGACCGACTCGTACAGCGGGATGCTGCGAAACCGGAAATCGGCCGACAGGTCGATCACCGGAATGCCCCTGGCCAGGAGCGGCCCCGCGACCGAGGACGACAAGGTGTGCGGCAGGGCGAGGAAGGCGACATCGAACTCCGCGGACAGAAGACGCTCCATCTTCCCGAAGGAGACGCCGGCAATCTTCCCCTTGAACGGAGGGAACGCCTGCTCGAGGGACTGCGAGGAGTACTGCTCCGAGGTGAGGACGGAGAGTTTTACCCCCGGGTGGGACAGGAGCAGCCGGATCAGCTCGAAACCGGTGTACCCGGTCGCCCCGAAGATCGCCACGCGCTTCATCCGTTTTCCCATCCTTCCCATTGTATAAGGTTTCGCCGGGAGAAACGCCCGCCGGCTTCACCCCCCGGACAAAAAAGAAGAGGAAGGCGGGTTGCCCGGCCTTCCCCTTCGGGAGATCGTTCGATTCGGGGCGTCTTCGCCCCTTCCGCGGCTTACCGCTTGGAGAACTGGAACCGTTTCCGCGCCCCCGGCTGGCCGTACTTTTTCCGCTCCTTGATCCGCGCGTCGCGGGTCAGGAACCCCGCGCGCTTCAACTGCGTCCGCAGCTCGGGGTTTTCGATCTGCAGCGCCTTCGCGATTCCGAATTTGACCGACTCGGCCTGGGACATGGGGCCGCCGCCGCCGATGTTCACGTCGACGTCGATGCTCGTGCGCTTTCCGACCAGGACCAGGGACTGCGTCGCGACCGCGCGAAGCGCCAGCACCGGGAAGTACTCCTCGAACTCCCGGCCGTTGACGGTGATGCGACCGGACCCTGCCTTGATGTAGACGCGGGCGACCGCGGTCTTCCGTTTCCCTGTGGCGTAAATTCTCGCTTGAGCCATGGTGCGGTGGTTCCTCCTATTCGTTGACGGCCAAAACCTTCGGCTGCTGCGCCTTGTGCGGGTGTTCCGGCCCCACATAGACCTTGAGCTTGGTGAAGAGCCGGTCGCCCAGGCGCGTTTTCGGGAGCATCCCGCGGACCGCCCATTCCACGATCCGTTCCGGGTGCGCACTCCCGAGCACTTTCTCGGGGGTGGTGGACTTGAGGCCACCCATGTATCCGGAGTGGCTGTAGTACACTTTCCCCGTCATCTTCTTCCCGGTGAGCTTCACCTTGCCGGCGTTCACCACGATGACGAAATCGCCCATGTCGGAGTTGGGCGTGAACGTCGGCTTGTGCTTGCCGCGCAGGACGTCGGCGATTTTCGTCGCCATTCGGCCGAGCACTTTTCCCTCGGCGTCCACGACGTACCACGTCTGGTCGGCAGGATCCCTGGTCAGCATCTTCGTCGTTTTCATCGCTCGAACCTTCCCCTCGAAATCAAAGGATCATATTTAACAGGAGATCTCCACGGACGTCAACATAAATCGTTCCGGAAAAATCGTCCCCCTCAATGGAAGGCCTGATCGTTGTTTTCCACCAACGATTCCAACATGAACTCCTCCGCGCTGTGGCTCACCAGCATCGTGTTGCTGTCGCGCCCCCTGGACATTTCATCGCCGGTAGCGATCTGATTATTATAAAATGCTCTCATCAAAATTAATTCTGCATCGAGGACACTGAACGACTTTTTCCGCGGAAAACACAATTGCATACCCTATGATTCCATTGCACTTTGGACATCTAATTCCAATGTACATCAATATATTCCCAACAACAAACAATGATAGGGAACCATACAATAACGCATTGAATAATGCATGTGTCATATATTTCTCAATAAATGCCAATATGGCCATTACAGCAAAACCAATAGCCACTAAAGTTAAATATATATTCTTTCGTCTATTTATTGTGTCTCTTGGTATCATCATGCCTTATCTATTCTCCTCTATGTAGATCTAACACTCCAGCCAAACTACTGGCGCTCAGTACTTTACTGGGCGAGCCGTCAGCACCAGCCTGTGGTCAAGTGCCGATAATTTCATTTATACCTTCAATAATTTGTTCTAATTCCTCTATATTGACCAACCCAAGCTTTTTCCCAATTCGCTCCACAGACAGGGTACGAACTTGACCCATTAATGCCCATGATTTCCTTGGAAGTCCAGCAGAATCCACTTCGAGTGCCAGAGGGAAACCAAATACAGGTTGCTTGCTTGTAAGTGCAATTGCTATTACGATTTGCATCCTTTCGTTAAAAACATCATTGCTCAATATCAATACCGGGCGCAAACCTGATTGCTCATGCCCCAACGTCGGGTTTAAATTCGCCCACCGAATTTCACCCCTTAGTATTCGGGCCACTCAGCCAGCTCCCATGACATGCCTTCCTCCGCTATCGCTTTTTCATGGGCAGGGTTTGCCTTGGCGCACTCACGCGCAAGTCGGCTCTTGTCCATGCGTGCCAGTTTCTCATCGATCGCCAGCTGAATGGCTTGACTGCGATTCGGGAACACATGCGCCTTCACGAGCCGATCCAGGCGCCCCAACGTATGCCCATCCAAAGAAATTGCAACTTTTTGTCTCGTCGCCATGGCCAACCCCCATGGTATTACAATATATCATACCGTGTTCGTTCGCAAACAGATTTTCATCGTTTGAACCTGGCCAATAGTTCTTCCTTTATTTTCGAATGCGGGATCCCTAATACTAATCGACTGGGATCGGATATATCCGTAATCCGCAACATCCGGATATTCGTTTGAAATCGTCATCCAGGGTTAGAAGTACCCCATTAAGCATTATGCATTGAGCAGCAATCAGGCAATCAACCGTTGCGGCTGACACCCCTGCCCTTCTGCATACATTGGATATATTTGCGGCCTCGACATGCTGCTCTTTGGTTCCCAGGATTAGAGGGTACCCCTCCATCAATTCCTTGATTCGCTCCCCTTGTGCTGGATCTTTTACTCCAGACAATAGCTCCTGAAGAACAACACCGGGCACTACCACCTGCTGCTTTTCTCGAGTTAACTTCTGAAGAAGCGTTACGGCACCGGGCGTGACCCCATTGGGCCAGCTGCGCCGGCGGAACGCCAGGGACCAAACCGAGGTGTCGACAACGATCAACGGGCGTTCCGCATCTTTTTATAGTCATAATCGGGGTCAAAATCGATCGTCCCGAATGCCTCCAGCGCCTCCACCCTTTTCCGATACTGGATGTACTCGCGCAACGCTTCATCCACCGTCTCGCGTTTCGTACGATGATGCCCTAATCGTTGTGCCTGCTCCAGCAAATCTGAATCGATATGAAGATTCGTCGGCATGTTTCACCCTCCCGATACGATCTACACATCATCCTACACATACCGTCAAGAAATGCAACTCCCCCCCCCCCTTTCAACCCACATATTACGATGTCTGCCCAACGCGCAGGCTAAGCTGCGGACGCTCAGGCGAAGCAAAGGCGTGCCGTCAGCTTCAACTGGTGGTTAGACACACGAACTCTTTTT
>JBAZZP010000023.1:0-4380 GCA_041658745.1 Candidatus Margulisiibacteriota bacterium
CGGTAAAAATTCAGCCGGCGAAATAGTCGGAGACGGATTATACCTGGTGCGCATCATCAACGAGGACAGCAAGGCGCTTATCGCTAAAGGCAAGATCCTGGTAATAAAACGCTGAAATTTCTGTATAAAACTTACGATATATAGATAGGAAGTAGAGGATTATATATGATAAGCGCAACTAAATTAATTTTACCGTTACTTTTATTGGCCGGTTGCGGACGGCCAACAGCAAAACCAACCGCACCATCGCCCGAACCAAAAGCAACAACCAGCGAAATGCCTGGCCGACCGATTATTTTTAAAGGCCCCTATTTTGAAAATATTCTCCAGCAAGGCGCAATTGACGTATGCTCATCGGAGGCCATAAACGGCAAATCCACCATAAATAGCATCGATAAATTATGGGATAAAACCGCCGAAAGCATTTTAGAGAAGGGAGCCATCCTCCCAGATGGTTATGTTTATCATTCTTCCGACTATGCTAATAAACTTAATCCTTATCAACAAAAATATGCCGTCCTTCTCCTGGCAGATCTGTTAGCCAAAAAGTTTGAAAATGAGACCTTTAACTCCATTTCATCTGGTTTTCGTCGCTGGATCGCTTGTGCTACTGACAACACCATCAGCAAACGTTTTGCCGACCTAGTTCCCTTGCGAATCACGGATACAGAAGTGGAGCAAATAATTGCGGACGTAGCGAATCTCTACATGGGAAATGCAGCAATAACACATAACTTGGAGCCCGGGGAGGACCTCACGTTGGATAGTTTTCCCTTAAGAGCTCCGCAAGTTGAATCACAAGTCAGGAAATATTCATTAGTAGTTGAGCTACCAGATAGTTACGAGCTTTACCTTGAAGGAAGCAAAAAAGAAGGAAGCAAAAAGTATGGCCCATTGGGATTGACAGTTAGTTTTGATAAAGACGGCGAGGCTAACACAAACGCCAAGTTGGCTTTCAGTGTAACTCATTCTGACCTGGCTGCAACTGGTTCTAGCGAAGCTAGCTTAGTGCTTTATGCCCAATATCCGGGCGG
Organism: Candidatus Margulisiibacteriota bacterium; assembly: GCA_041658745.1. Classification (GTDB taxonomy): domain Bacteria; phylum Margulisbacteria; class WOR-1; order O2-12-FULL-45-9; family O2-12-FULL-45-9; genus JASEHX01. The sequence goes on from JBAZZP010000023.1 coordinate 1,035, forward strand.
TGAAAATCAGGGGACTTATCCTTTTGCTAATCTTGGAACAGTTAAATTGGCCGAACCAGAAGCACCGGTTGCAACAAGACCGGCTAGAGGTACGGGGACAAAAGGCGGAGGATCCGGCGCCAGTTCAACAGCTGGAGTTTTTTAACTTTGAGGAAGGAAAATAAAAATGCCTAGCACACAAATTGCTCTACCGGTTAGTGAGAGTGGAAGAAAATTTCCACAGTATCAGGATGCGGCAGGCTCCGCTGTCAGCAAGTGTGCCTCTGAAGGAATTTCAACCTGCAGCCAAACTGATGCTGACGCTCTAAACCAACTGCAAGCCCTTTATCTAACAATGAAAACCCGAGCTAATCTATTGCTGGGCAAATTGGGTAACGGGACAGCCTCTGATGATTTCATGCGAGCATACAACCAAATTATTAACGAGAGCTGTACTGCCAACCCACTGAAAGCCGCACAATACCTAGCAGTTTTTGAGCTTGCATTAAGTTATATCAAAACTGATTACACTGACCGTTCCGTGGGCCCCAATTCACCAGCAGCAAGGTTGATTCAGGCCGAAATCGATTGGCTGCAAAAACCCACTTCGCGGAATAAACCCGCTTTAATTCTAGAGCAAGAATTAAAAAATCAATTAGATGCCCATGGCAAAGCATTATTAGACGAAAAGATTGCCCTCGCCGTTGAAACTGCTTGCCAATATCAAAGATTTGATGTCCCATCCATTAGTTCTGTCAATTTTTCAACGGGCGATTTGCGGGCTGACACAAACAATGTAGCTGTCGTCATCGTTGGGGCATATTTTCCAGAAGATACTGGAGACACAAAAGTAGCTTTTCTTGATAAGAATAATGTTCCTGATCCAAAAATAACCATCAATGGCTCAATTACCAGTAGCAGAGGTCAAATTCTTTTAAATATTAGCGTGGCCGCTGAGGCTGAATCCGGGCCAAGGACCATCCGGGTTTATTCGGAAAAATATGATACCAACTTCAAAGATTACTCGGCAACTATTCAAATTGACCTCCTTTCGATGGAAAGATTTTCTGTCAATAATGATGCAGTTCCAACCGTTTACCAGGGACAAACCGGCGTAGTCCTCACTATTGCCGGAAAAAGATTTGATAAAGTGGAAACTTTATCAGTTAATTTTTTCAATGGTTCCCTAACCGATATCCCTATTGCCAGTCGTACAGCCAATCAAATTACCACCGGACCAATTACTATCCCACAAGATACCCCTCCCGGCCAGTACCACCTCCAATTTTATGGCGTCGCCAGCGAGCAGCTCACCGGCCATTATTTAATCAATGTCCGCCCCAAACAGGTGGTAGATTCTTACCGACCAGCTGCTTGGAGAGAAAAAATTAGTCCCGCTTTTGTTTTAACTAGCGGAGTTAGCAACCACGACAAACGCCTGCCCGACACCGCACAATCGATTACCGATCAGACCCCCACTCTCGGCTTTGATTTGGGTCTTGATGCCCGATTGATCGGCTCTGAAAATCCTCTTCTCTGGGATACTTCTGCACTACGTCTTCAAGCTTCCTTAAATGGCGGCTGGGATTGGTTTGCCCATATAAACGAAGCCGATACAAATCGCTGGAATGCTGGAGGTGCAATCGATTTTTCGGCTCCAGTCGTGCCTTACGTTGAACCAGGATTAGTGCTTGGTTTTCAGCATTTAAATATGGATGAAGCTTCACCTTTGGGTGCCTATCCTTACTTTAATGGCTCGGCCAGTCAACTGATTATTAATCCATCATTAAAAAGAAGCTGGCTTGGTGAAATATTAACTACTCGCTTGTATGCTAAAAATACGGGAGATTGGCTATCTTACGCCACTGAAAGCTCCCAGCCAGATTTTCATGGAAAAAACAACACTTGGCGTCTTGGCGTAGCTACAAGACTTAGTTACGCTAGCTCGACAAAAAGCTTGGCTCCCGTTATTGATTTAGATTTATTTGGTATCACTGGCCGAGAGCAAGTTTCGCAAATCATTAATGGACAATCCCTGACCCCGATCGACGATCCCAAGCGTGGCTGGGGAAGCGAAATAAAGGCAACTTTACCTAACCTTGCTTTAACCCCACACCTGGCAGCTGAATATTCGCGTTATACCCTGGGAAGCAACAGCGAAGTTCCACTTTACAATTTTGAATTTAATGCCGGTTTGCGCAACCCTCGTGTTGGAGAATTTGATTTTGGTGTTTCAACCCAAAGGCTAGAGCCAACTGATTCCAGCCGCTGGACCCGCTTTGATACCAGATATACTTTGCCGCGCCAAGCCCAATTTATGTCTTTTGGAGCAGGAGTTGATTCTTTTTCTTCCCAAAACCCCAATTCCGACATTTTAGCCACTACGCTTACTCCATTTGTCGACGTTAGATTCGACTTTATGCGTCTGCCATTTGGCTTTTTGGGAACCCCAGTCAAAACGAAATAATTCCCCTCCAGATTCTCAACACTCCCGCCGTCTAAATTTCGACGGTTATGGTGCGTTTTGTGCTGGGGAAAGATAAATTTAAGCTGGCAATAAGATTGCTTGAGTTTGGGAAATGGCAAGGGAGGGCAACGAAGGGCAAGGGAGGACAATGAAGACATAGGGCAATGAGGGGAAAAAAGAAAAAAATGGGGGGAGAAAAAATGGAAGAGTCAAAGTACGGACACAGGAAAATGATTGTTTGGCAAAACTTGGATAAAATTGAACAAATAGCTCAAAAAGAGATTCTTGTTCGTATTCCTAAAAACTGTTTTTCACTTATCGATCAACTAGACCGATCCTGTAGCTCTAGTGTTGCTAATTTTATTGAAGGTTACTATAGCGGATCGATCAAAGAATATATTCGCTTTATCGGTTATAGTCGTCGCTCGTTAGCAGAATTGCAAGATTGGGTTAGGCGATGTTTCCACAAAGGATATATTTCTGAAAACACTTATTTGCAGTTTGATGATTTGGCAATCAAAACGATTTTTTTGGAAAATAGGTTAATTCATGCTTTGCGAAACAAAAAATAGGGCAAGGAAAGGCAACAAAGGGCAAGGGAGGGAATAAAGGCAGAGGGCAATAAAAGGCAAAGCCCTCCCATGCCTTCATTCCCCTCATACTCTTCTGCCCTCCTCTCTTTCCTTGCCCTCCCTTGCCTTCATTCCCCTTATTCCCCTCATTCCCCTCTGCCCTCCTCACTTTCCTTGCCGCCCCTTGCCATCATCCCCCTTTCCCCTTTCCCAAAAATCTGGACAATTCAGGTAGATGGTCTACAGGGAGCCCAGAAGACTTAGTCAAAATATATTTTTGATAATGTGTTCCAAAGTACTCTAATACAACCGGATTAAAAGCCACAAT
>JBAZZP010000024.1:0-3743 GCA_041658745.1 Candidatus Margulisiibacteriota bacterium
TGGAAGGAGACGACCACCCGGTCCGCGAGTAAAAACGCCATTTGTTCGGGAAGTTCCGGGTACCGGATCTCGCGCAGCACGACCAGGAGGTGGTCGCTGTACCACTCCACCTTGGGGCGCTGCGGGACGTTCAGCACGTCCTCGAGCGCCAGGGAGTGGATCCGGAAGCGGTCGCCGATCGCCCGGACCACGGAGGGATCGGACAGGCCGGAGACGTCGAGCCACAGCACGCCTCCCTCCGGCGGGGACAGGGAAGGGATCTCGGAGGGGGCAACGGTCCGCTCCTCGCACCGGTTCGCGTCGTACCGGAACGACGTGATCCGGACCGGCGCGTCCCCCGCCTCGGCGTGCGCCGCGAGGGTCCCGGGCTGCGTCCCCGGGGGGTGGTATCGCTTCCTGCGTTTCCTCGTCATCGGTCGCCTCCCGGTGCCCGGCGGGTTATAATACGCGTTCACGGCTTCCGGAAAGGATACACCTTGGCCAAGGAAGAGTTCATCCCGAAGTGGATCGCCTGGGAAGTGACCGGCCGATGCAACCTGAACTGCATCCATTGCCGCGCCTCTTCCTCGATGACCTCCCACGACTCGGATTTTTCGCTCACGGAGGCGAAACAACTGATCGACGACATCGCGGAGATCTCCAAGCCGGTCCTGGTTCTCTCGGGCGGGGAGCCGCTTCTGCGGCAGGACCTCTTCGAGATCGCGAAGTACGGGACGGAGAAGGGGTTCCGGATGTGCATCGCCACGAACGGCGTGCTCGTCACGGACGAGGTCGTGGGAAAGATGAAGGAGTCGGGGATCCGGATCTGCTCCCTGTCGCTGGACGGCTCCACCGCGGCGGTCCACGACGACTTCCGCAAGCAGCCGGGGGCGTTCGAGGCGACGCTGCGGGCGGCGGAGATCTTCAACCGCAACGGGATGCAGTTCATCGTCAACTCCTCCTTCACCAAAAGGAACCAGCACGACATCGCGGCCACCTGCAAGCTGGCGAAGTCGATCGGCGCCCACGCGTGGTACATGTTCATGATCGTCCCCACGGGCCGGGGAGAGGAGATCATGAGCGAGCTGATCAGCAAGGAGGATTACGAGGAGATCCTGGAGTGGCACTACCAGATGGAGAAGCAGGAGACGGAGATGCTCGTGCGGCCCACCTGCGCGCCGCATTATTACCGTGTGCGTCTGCAGAAGATGAAGGAGGAGGGGGAGAAATTCCAGCCCCGGTCCCTGACGTTCTCCACGGGCGGCGGCAAGGGGTGCATCTGCGCCCAGTCGATCTGCTTCATCGACTCGAAGGGGAACGTGCAGCCGTGCTCGTATTTCCCCGTGGTGGCGGGGAACGTGAAGAAACAGAAGTTCGGGGAGATCTGGCACACGTCGGAGCTGTTCGAGTCGCTGCGCGCCTTCGAGAAGTACAAGGGGCGGTGCGGCGAGTGCGAATACATCAACGTCTGCGGCGGCTGCCGGGCGCGGGCCGACGCGGTCCTCGAGGATTATCTCGAGGAGGAGCCGTTCTGCAACTACGTTCCGATCAAGACCCGCAAGCGCCTGGCCGAGGCGGTCCAGGCGGGAAAATCGACGAAATAACCCAATCCGAGGTCGACATGACGGAGTACCGATTCCTGAAGGCGTGCCGGCGCGAGCCGGTCGACGTCACCCCCGTGTGGATCATGCGGCAGGCGGGCCGCTACCTCCCCGACTACCAGAAGATCCGCGGGAACAATTCGTTCCTCACGATGTGCAAGACCCCGGAGCTGGCCGCGCAGGTCACGCTGATGCCCGTCGAGCGGCTTGGCGTGGACGCGGCGATCCTCTTCTCCGACATCCTCATCCCCGTCGAAGCGATGGGGGTGCCGCTCGAGTTCCACGACGGGAAGGGGCCGCTGCTGGGGAAGGCGATCCGGGGACAGAAGGACGTGGATTCCCTCGCCGTGCCGGACCCCGTGGAGAAGGTCCCCTTCGTGATGGAGGCGATCCGCATCCTGCGCAAGGCGCTGGACGGTAAGGTGCCGCTGATCGGCTTCTCGGGCGCGCCGTTCACGCTCGCCTCCTACATCGTCGAGGGGGGGACCTCGAAGAACTTCATCCAGCTGAAGAAGCTGATGTACCAGGCGCCGGAGGTGTACCGGTCCCTGATGAACAAGATCGCGAAGACGGTGATCCTGTACCTCAACGCCCAGATCGCCGCGGGCGCGCAGGCGGTGCAGATCTTCGACACGTGGGCGGGGGTGCTGACCCCGGGGGACTACGAGGAGTACGCCCTCCCGTACACCCGCCAGGTCGTCGCCGGTCTCAACCGGAAGGGGGTCCCCGTGATCCACTTCGCGAACGACTGCGCCACGCTGCTCACGGCCATCAAGACGCTGCCGATCGACGTGGTGGGCGTGGACTGGCGGATCCCGCTCGACGTGGCGGCGATGGTCGTCGGCCCGGACAAGGCGCTGCAGGGGAACATGGACCCGACGATGCTCTTCCACTCGCCGGAGAAGATCGACGACTGCGTGCGGGACGTCCTGCGGCGCGGCGAGAAGGCGTCCTCCCACATCTTCAACCTCGGGCACGGGATCCTTCCGCCCACCAACCCGGAGCACGCGATCGCGATGGTGGAGGCGGTCCACCGTCTCGGCCGGAAGGTGTGAGCGGCGCTTCCGGGAAAGGCCCGCGCGTGCCCGCCGAAGGAGCTCTCACGGGCGTCGTCCTCCTCAACATGGGGGGGCCCGACTCTCTTTCCGCGGTCCGCCCGTTCCTCGCGCGGCTCTTCTCCGACAAGGAGCTGATCCGCCTGCCGGCCGCGCCGGTCACGCAGCCGCTCTTCGCCTGGATCGTGTCGGGAGTGCGCGCCCGGAAGGTCCGCCGGTATTACGAGGAGATCGGCGGAGGGTCGCCCATCGCCGCGATCACGGAGCGCCAGCGGTTCGCCCTCGAGGAAGCACTGCGCGCGACGGGGGGGCGCTTCAAGGTGTACACGGGGATGCGGTACTGGTTTCCCCTCGCGAAACACGCGGCGCTGGAGATGAAGGAGGACGGCGTGGCGCGGGTGATCGCCCTCCCCCTGTACCCGCACTTCTGCTCCGCCACCACGGGATCGAGTTTTTCCGACCTGCGCCGCTGGATGAAGTGGGCGGGGTGCTCCTGCCCGTTGACGGAGATCCGCTCCTACCCGGAACACCCGAAGTACGTCGCCGCCCTCGCCGAGACGGTCGCGAGCGCGATCCGGGGCGCGGACCGGGACGGGATCTTCCTCCTCTTCAGCGCCCACGGGGTTCCGCAGGCGTTGATCGACGGGGGGGACCCGTACCGGTCGGAGACGGAGCGCACCGTCGCGGCGGTGATGCGCTCCTTCTCCGGCCTGCCGCACGGGATCTCGTACCAGAGCAAGGTGGGTCCGACGGCGTGGCTTCCCCCCGACACGGTCGACGAGGTGACGCGACTCGCGCGGGAGGGAGTGAAGACGCTGGTCGTCGTCCCGGTGAGCTTCGTGTCGGAGCACATCGAAACGCTCCACGAGCTGGACGTGCGCCTGGCCGCCCACGCGCGGCAAGCGGGTATACAATCGTTCCTGCGGGCTCCCGCGCTGAACGACGCGCCCGGGTTCATCGCTGCGCTGAGGGATCTCGTGCTGGGAGCGGCCTGATGCCTCGTATAGTGATCATCGGGGCCGGCCTTTCGGGGCTGGCAACGGCCCACTATCTCGTGAAGTCCCTCTCCGACGCGGGGAAGGAGGCCGAGATCCTGCTGCTGGAGGCG
>JBAZZP010000025.1:0-3709 GCA_041658745.1 Candidatus Margulisiibacteriota bacterium
GATACATTCTTCTTTCGTCTTCGGATAGCTGCTTGACAGGAAAAGGATTAGACGAAGAATCCGGTGTGTTTTGGTTTCTCTGGGCATATTGTTCACTTCAAGCGAAAAAGTTTGTGAAACGGTTCTTTGGATCATACGTTCTTTGAAACTTAACGGCAAGCGGTTTGAATTATTTGAATCTGATCGTACGATTTATGGGCCGGGCAGTGTATTGACCTTTCTTTTGCTTTACCCTTTGTTTCAGTTGCCCAACGTAAGGGCATTTAGCCAAAGTGTATTGGCAAAACTGTTCGGCGGCGGCAAAGATGTTTTCTACCGGTTAAAGAACAATGAACTTGTTAACTGGAGGTCTTTAAACTATCGAGTCACCCTGCAATTGATACAATTGGCTAAATCCCGTTCTACGGAAGCCACAACCGGCCTAAGGTGCCTGATAGCTGATGATACAGATCTTCCCAAGGCAGGACGGCACATTGAGCTAATTGGCAGGGTGTGGTCCCATGTTACCAATAGCAGCATCCTTGGTTTTAAAGGCCTCTTTCTGGGATACCATGATGGCAAGAGTTTCTTTGGACTTGACTTTTCTTTGCACGGAGAGAAAGGTAAAAATGAAAAGAAGCCTTATGGATTAACCCCAAAACAGGCAAAAGACAGGTTTTCCAAGAAACGGAGCAATCAGGCAGCTGGCAGCCAACGTAAATGGGAGTACTTTCAAAAGAAAACCGACAACTTGCTATGGATGATCCGAAATGCAATGCAAAAAAGAATACGATTTGATTATCTGCTGGTGGACAGCTGGTTTGTGTGCGATGAACTGATAACTTTTATATGCAGGCTCAGGATCAAATGTCACTTGCTCGGGATGGCCAAAATGGGGAAAGCCAGGTATGATTTAAACGGGCAATCCTATACGGCCAAAGAACATATAGAAAAACTCAAAAGAAGCAAGAAGACAAAGCGTTCCAGAAAACTTAATGTATGGTATTCATTTGCAGATGTTCATTACAAAGGAAATCATGTACGGTTATTCTTCTGCAAAACAACACACCGGGGTAATTGGAATGTTCTGCTGACAACCAACAACAACCTGGAATTTGAAGAGGCTTATCGGATTTACGCTATTAGATGGAGTATTGAGGTTTTTTTTTATGGAAAGCAATTCGTTATGCAAAGTAAACGATTTCATATATTTGAAGCAGCTTAACAGTCAATATTTTCAGTAAGTCACTTTCCATAATCTCTTTACATAATAATTTTGTCTTGGCGATATTGCCAAGTCTAAATTTATTCATTATGCAACAAGAGATTAGCAAATTGATTGATGATTGTCTGCTGTTTTTCAGCGGCAACTGTTACTCTCAAAACCGTATTGACAAATACCGATCATTGTGGAAATACGGGATTCTTCGGTATATGAAGGGAAAGAATCTATCCTTGTATACACCCTCTCTGGGACAGGAGTACATCACGGAATGCATTCCCTGTGACAATTTGAGGCACGATGACCGTGAGAAAATCAGGAGCATACAGGTTCTGGATGATTATCTGAATCTAGGCCATATCAGGAAGCGCTCAGTCTCTCCGGTGAAGCATCCATTGGATGGCGAGATCGGATTGCAGATGCAGAAACTCATTGAACATTTGCAGTCTTTTCGTAGAAATTGCGTAACAATCAAGGACTATGAGCTTTATCTTAACAGGTTTCTCTGCTATCTTAACCAGTCCGAAGTTTACACGATGAAGGAAATCCGGGAACGGCATATATTGGCGTTCCTGTCAACAACAGAGAACAACAAGATAAATGTGGCCAGCAGTTTACGTGTATTGTTTCGCTTCTGGTCAGAGAACCATATGACTGAGGAGAACTTCGAAGATGTATTGAAGTACCACAAATGGGTGAAACACGAAAAAATACCATCATTCTTTACTGCTGACGAGATTCGTGCCATAGAAGAGTCCGTGGACAGAAGTGGCGGCATAGGCAAACGTAATTATGCCATGCTGTTGCTGGCAGGCCGATTGGGGCTCCGTGCTTCTGACATTGCAAATCTTCAATTCTCAAATATTGACTGGGAGAAGAGCGAGATCAGGCTTACCCAATATAAGACTGGCAATCCCATCTCTCTACCTCTTCTGAATGAGGTTGGAAATGCGATCATCGATTATCTCAAATACGGTCGCTTCAAGTCCGAATCGCAGAATGTTTTTATCTCCGGTCGCGCTCCATATACTCCAGCCAGCAAAAGCATAGTGTGCTCTGCAATGCAGGAAGTCATAGCAAGATCGAAAGTAAAGACAGACGGTCGTCATCATGGGCCGCATTCCTTACGGCATAGCCTTGCCAGTTGTCTACTGAATAACCAGACACCGATACATGTCATTTCAGAGACGTTGGGCCATACCAGAACCGACACGACGATGACATACCTGCGTATCGACCTGGTCTCCCTGATAAAGTGCGCTCTTCCAGTCCCATCCATACCTGATGACTTTTATACCCAGAAAGGAGGAGCCTTTTATGAACAAGCGATTTGAATACAGGAGCTTACTAGCGCCATATATAAACGGCTTCATTCTTATGAAAGAGGCTTCTGGCTGCAATTATCTTCGGGGAAGATGGATTCTCCTTGAAATAGACCGTTTCTTCCAGGAGAATAATGTTCTTGAACCGGTTATTACTCGGGGACTTGTGGAACAATGGCGAAAGACCAGGATTAATGACAGCCCGGCAACCATCTACAGCAAATACTCGATCATATCCCAGCTTGCCCGATACATGTCTCGTCAAGGTCGTGAATGCTTCATACCAAGGTTGCCAGGATGTGGCCGTTCCAAATGCAACTTTACTCCATACATTTTCACACGCAATCAGATGGATCAGATACTACTTTTGAGCGACAGGTTGAGAATGTATGACCGCCACATGAACATTACGATATTCTGTGTCCCTGCACTACTGCGTCTTTTATACAGTACAGGACTGAGAATTTCTGAAGCGCTTTCCATCAAAAATGCAGATGTGAAGTTCGAGAAAAGATACATCCTTATCCGAAAGACAAAAAACGGATCTGAAAGAATCGTTCCCCTCAATGGCAGTTTATGTGATGTTTTACAACAATATGCATCCTATAGGGACAGAGTGCCGGTCAAGCACGTCGGTTCACCGAGTAGCTTTTTCTTCATAAAAAGCGACGGCAAATATTGCAATGCACAGTCTATCTATTGTTGGTTCCGTAAGCTTCTGGCTGAGTGCGGAATCCCTTATACCGGTAATCATCATGGTCCCCGTGTTCATGACCTTCGTCACACGTTTGCCGTTCATGCCCTGGTACAAATGGCACATAACGGTCAGGATCTTTACAGCAGTCTTCCGATAATATCTGCCTGCCTGGGACATAAGTCCCTGTTTGCGACAGAGCAATACGTAAGGCTTACCGGAGAAATGTATCCGGAACTGGTCGGCCAGTGTTCACCCATCAGTGCGTTTGTATACCCAAAGATATAAACGGACAAGAAATGAACACAGGCACGGACTTTGCGAAACACCTCAGCAAGTTCCTGTCTGAATACCTTCCTTACGAAAGAAACATGAGTCCAAATACAGTGGCCTCTTACCGCGATTCCTTTGTACAGTTCATCGGTTATATGAAAGATGTACAGAAGATTAAGGTGGAGCAACTCACTTTGGATACGGTTACCCGTCAGCGGG
>JBAZZP010000026.1:0-3370 GCA_041658745.1 Candidatus Margulisiibacteriota bacterium
GGGGAGGCGCGCCCGCCGGAGGATGGCCTCCTTCCGGAAGGGACGTCGGGCAGCCCCCGCCGGATCTCCGGTCGGGGCCCATGCTCGTTCACAAGGTTCGGTATCCCGGGGAGTCGGTTTCCATCATCGCCGGCTGGTACACCGGCGAGATCGACAACTGGAAGGTTCTGGCCGAAGCGAATCCAGGCCTTAATCCTAATGTTATTAATGAGGGAATGAAGATCAACATACCGGAATACATGTTGAAAACAAGGGAACCTATGACGAGGGAGTACGTGGAGAGCTTCTATCCGAAGTCGAGATCGAAGTCGAAAGGGGCCGGCTCCCGTGGCCAATCCTCGACGCCTGACGACGAGGAAACGCCTCTTTTCGGGCCGAAGCATTAAGGGTCTGTCCAGGAATAAGGTGTGCAGATATGGGCGTTGAGTCGCCCGGCCGGCAAGGCACGAGGAGGGAGAATACCGTGAGTATTCGACTGACGAGCAACGCAGCCCGCCGGGATGAATCGGCGTCCAGATCGCACAAGTTATTCCTGGACAGGCCCTGGGCGGGACGCACCGAGGTGAGGAACAAGTGAACGCTATCGCTCCACGGAACGCCGCCGCGCGCCTTGCCGCGATCGCCGTGGGCGTGGTCCTGCTGGCTGTCCTTGTCGCGGGGTTTGCCGGTCGCTCCAGGTTCGTGGATTCCCTTTACCGGGAAAAGGTTCGCGCCGCCGAGTTCACCCTCGATCTGGTCGCCGCGGGCTCCGTTCTTCCGCTGGTCGCGGAGGATGGCCTCACGTTGAACTCCCTGATCAAGGGCGCCTCCCTCGGGGAGCGCTACCTCTTCGTCTCGGTATCGGACGCCGGGAACGTCGTTCGTGCCGACACGGACCTTTCCCGGGTCGGTTCCCCCTGGAAGGGAACCGAAAAAGGGGGTCTCGAACTTTCCCGGTCGATCCTGTTCCGTGGAAAACCCGTGGGGACCGTTCGTCTCGGACTTTCCACGGAGCGGCTGCGGGCCGACGCGAGCCGCGACTCCTTCCCCGCCGCATGGATTCTGGTCGCCGCGATCCTGTGCGCGGCGGCGGCGGGCGGGATCGGTTTTGCGGTCGCGCGCATGGCGGGGGAATCCGGCGGGGGAGCGGGATCCCGGGACGCGATGGCCGGGTTGCGGCCCGGCTTGCCGGGCGCGGCGTCGGAAGGGGAAGGGGGCGATCCCGGAACGGCGCGAAACCCGGTCACGGTTCTTTACGCTTCCGTGAAGGGGTTCCGATCCTATGCGGACGAGAGTCTCCCCGACGACCTGATGCGGAACCTCAAGGAGATCTTTTCGATCGCCTCCAGGAACGTGCTCGGGTACGGAGGGTACGTCGAAAAATACCAGGGGGAGTCGCTCACCGGCGTGTTCGGCGCCCCGGCCGATCTCGCCGATCACACGCGGAGGGCGGTCCGCGCGGCGGTATCCATCCAGAAGGCGCTGCAGGAGGCCGCTTCGATCGGGAACGAACTTCTCCGGAAGGTCTCGATCGGGATCAGCACCGGCGTCGTCCTGTCCGGGCAGGTACCCTCCGGCGAAACGAGCTCGCCCTTCTACGTGGGGGAGATCTTCGAGGAGGCCGCATCCCTCAACCGGGCCGCGCGAGAAGGGGAGATCGTGATCAGCCGCGATGTCTACCAGTCCGTGCAGAACCTGGTGGCGGTGGAGCCTCTTCCCCCCCAGGGCGCCGGCGGGGGCAGGGGGTCCTGGGAAGCGTTCCGGCTCCTGCGGATCGAGGAACGAAAAAATCGTGCGTAGGGGTCTTCCCCCTCTCCTCCTCCTTTTTCTTCTGATCTGGGGCTGCGCGGGCCCGGAGATCCGTCCTCCGGCGCATCCGACACAGACTCGGCCGGTCAAGGCTCCGCCGGTCACGGTCCCTTCGGCGAGCGCGCGCGGCTTCCCCGACTTCCTCGTCGCGATCGTCCAGCCCGGCGACAGCTACTCCTCGCTCGCCTGGAAATACCTCGGCGATCGATCCATGGACTGGTTCATCTCCGAGTTCAACGGAAACACTTTCCCCGCGCCCGGCCAGGACGTGGTGATCCCCCTTGCCAGTTACGCACCCGGCGGCCTGTGGCCGACGGGATACCAGACCGTCCCCGTCCTCACCTATCATAAACTCTCCCGGAACGGGACCCCCGACGCGATGACCGTTCGGGAGGCCGATTTCGAGGCGCAGATGCGCTTCCTCCGCGAGAACGGCTACCGGGTCATCCCTCTCGACGACCTGTTCGAATTCCTCCGGTTCCGGCGCCAGATCCCGGCCCGGTCCGTCGTCATCACGTTCGACGACGGGTGGCGTTCCGTGTACGACATCGCATGGCCCATCCTGAAAAAGTACGGATACCCGGCAACCCTGTTCGTGTACACCGACCTCATCGTCGGGAGCAGGGAGACGCTGTCCTGGGAACAGGTCCGCGAACTGTCGCGGAACGGGTTCGACATCCAGGGCCACAGCAAGACGCACCGGTACCTGGGCCGAAAGGAGCGGAAAGAGTCGTTCCGGGAATATTTCGAGGCGGTGCGGAAGGAGATCGTGGAGTCATCGAAGATCATTCGGAATCATACCGGTCGCGAGGTGAAATACCTCGCGTACCCGTACGGAGACACGAACGCTCTCGTCGCGGCGATGACGCGCCAGGAGGGGTACCACCTTGCCTTCACCGTCGAGAGGGAGAGCGCCCCGTTCTTTTCGAACGATTTCCGGGTCAGCCGCTCGATGATCTACGGGAGTTTCAACCTGGAGGATTTTCGGAACAACTTGACGACGTTCCGGAAGTTCGGCTCCGAATGATCGCGGGAAAGGGATGCCTCGTGCTGGTGACGGCGCTGCTCGCGGGCTGCGCGGGGTCGATCCCGGTCCGCGTCGAGCGGCCGACGGAAAATGTCCTCGAACCTGCGGCGGCCCCGACCGAGGAGGCGCGGGACCTCTTCCGGGGCGTTCCCGGCAAATACCGGGAGCTGGCCGACTCCGCGGAGAAGACCGGGGATCTCCGGAGGGCGCTGCTCTACCGGAAAGTCGTCAACGGCTTCGCGCCGGAGGACGCGGATGCCCGGGAGCACGTCGAACGTTTGGAGAGGAAGATCCGCGGCCAGGTCGACCGCCATTACCGGGCCGCCCTGGCGCTGGAAGAGAGCGGGGAAACGGCGAAGGCCCTGCGGGAGTTCCTGGCCGTCCTCGCTCTTGATCCCGATCACGAGGCGGCGTTCCGGCGGGTGAAAAACGGGAAGAACGGAAAGAACGGAGGAGCGGGGGCGGAATCCCGTTCCTGGACGGTACGGGAGGGGGACACCTTGCGGAAGATCGCCGGCGAGGTGTACCGGGATCCCGACAAGGAGTTCCTGATCG
>JBAZZP010000027.1:0-3197 GCA_041658745.1 Candidatus Margulisiibacteriota bacterium
TGTGGCTATATAAAACAAAACAGCAAAACTGATTTTACGGATAAATCTTTAGCTTTTGTAGTTAGAGATTTTACAAGTATTAAACAAAAAGTAATTCGATTTTTCAAAGGCAGGCTTGTTATTAAAAGAGATGCTTTCGAAAAATTTGAAAGAGTTATCGAAATAATCTCTCAGAAAAAGCACTTATCATATGAGGGAATGAAAGAAATTTTAGATATTGCTTATTCAATGAATACTAAGAAAAGAAAGATAAGCAAAGAAGAGATACTTGGAACATTTAACTAGAATCCTCACAGGCCATACGCTAGAGTCTGGTAATAATATCAGACAAGATATGGTCGGATCCTTACAGCGATGTAAGGCGCTAATAGAAAACTAGAAATTTATTAGTTTCAATAACAATTATGTCGGACTCTATCCGGTGGAATCGTTCGAGTCTTGAAGGAAGCTCTCCTCAGTACGAGAGGACCAGGAGGGAGGAATCCCTGGTGTGCCGGTTGTTTCGTCAGAAGCAGCGCCGGGTAGCTACATTCCTAAGTGATAACCGCTGAAAGCATCTAAGTGGGAAGCACATCCTAAGATTAAGACTCGTTATTAAACCCCTGAAAGATTATCAGGTTGATCGGCTGGGAGTGGAAGCGCTGTAAAGCGTTAAGCTTACCAGTACGAATTGGTTGACAAAAAACTTTTCCGGTTTTTACCGGAAGCCTTTCTCTTCGGTTTTCGAAGAACAAACGAAGTTTGTTCTGAAGTAGCTCTTTTGAAATTATGATGGCTTGGTAATTTGAGCGGTATGGAACCACCTGTTACCATTTCGAACACAGTAGTGAAACGTACCAGCGCCAACGATAGCTGTCGGGCAACTGACCGTGAAAATAGGTCATTGCCAGGCCATCCTAATTTCAAAATAAATCAGCGTTTTACTTGACTTCAAATGTTTGCTGCTTCGCAGTGACCGTGAAAATAAGCAAGCTTGGCAAAATCAGAATTTTGTAGGCCATTGCCAGGACATTTTAGTTCCAAAGTAGGAGTTTACTTCTTCTTCTTGTCAAATTCTCCTGGTTAAAGTAATATGAACCTATATGAAACCTGTAAATATTTCGTCCTTGATCAAAAAGTATGGTTCTAATTATGTGGCTAGAAGTAAAAAAACCGGCAGAGTTGTTGCTCATGCAAAAAGAGTTGACCTTTTGGTCAAAAAAACCAAAGAAAGATCGGATGTGACTATTTCTTGGGTTCCCCGCAGTGATGCCCGCTATGTCTTTGCCGCTTCTTTTGGGCCGAAAAGATATTTTTGAGAACAGATTTAATCTGCTTTTAGACAGTAAAAACAAATTCGTGGAGATAGAGGAGAACTTCTAAACCAGAGCCAGCTTGCCCCGTAGGTGCGAAGCATCATTACGGGGACCTTTTTTAGTGGTTGCTCTTGACAAACTACAGTACATATTGTAATATGAATGCCATATGAATACACAAATGGTTTCGGTTACAGATGTTCAAAGAAATTTTAAGTATATTTTAGATAATTTAGTTTCTCAAAACCCCACTCTTATTTTGAGAGATAGTGTTGCTGAAGCGGTTCTTCTTTCTTTCGAAGAATATAAAAGATTGGTGAATTTGGAAAAAGATATTCTTAAGATGGAAGTTCTGGCCAACATGAAGGAACTACATGAGAAGAATAAGAATTTCTCTGATGAAGAAATAGATAGGGATATTGAGTATGCCAAAAAACACGCCCCAAGCAGTAATTGACACGAACGTTTTAATCAGAGCCAATATCAGCAAGAACGGAAGCGATTTTTTGGTTTACCGAGCTTTTTTGAGTAGTAAATTTGAGCTTCTTTATAGTGAAAAATTAATTCAGGAAATAAACAGGGTACTTAATTATCCAAGAATTCACACAAAATATGGTTTTGACAAAAAGAAGGTTTTGGAATTTATTGAATCTATAGTGACCTTCGGGAGATTGGTATTTTCTCCTAAAAAAGTAAAAATGTGCAGAGATCCAAACGATGATGAACTTTTATCAATTGCACTTGCTATCTACACAAAAAAAACTATCTATATAGTCTCAGGAGATAAAGATATATTGGAACTTAAAGGCAAGGTTAAAGGAGTTAAAATAGTTACGGCCAGTGAGTTTGTTAAGAGTTTTTAGTGGTTTTATTTTCCCGATTTTTGGGATATAATACCGATTACAGATAGAAAGGTGGAATTAATGAGTGGAAGCAAAATCGATGTCCGAACTTCTGGCAAAGGCAGGTAAAAAGCTTGTTTCATATTCGGTTGGTCAAAAAATTAGAGCCAAAGTAGTTTCTAAAACCCACAAAGCTTTGATTTTAGATATTGGCGGGAAAAGCGAGGGAATTGTAACTGAAAAGGCATTCATTGAGGCCAGAGATTTTATCAAGACCTTAAAAGTAGGGGATGAGGTAAATACATCAGTCCTAATTCCTGAATCAAGAGACGGAAGCGTAGTTCTTTCTCTTAGGCAGGCAATGTATGGAGCAGCTTGGGAAAAGCTGGAAAAGGCAAGGGATGCCAAAGAGGGAGTTGCCGTATATGCAAAAGGAGTTAATCCCTCAGGGATTGCGGTTGACTGTGAAGGGGTCGGTGGGTTTATTCCAACCACCCAACTGGGTAAGGAAGCTTCCAAAAATCCTCAAAGTTTGGTTAATAAATACTTTAAGGCTATTCCCATAGAGGTTGAAAGATCCGTAAATAAACTGGTTCTTTCCGAAAAAGAAGTTTCGGATGCATCAGACATTAAAGCAGCAGGTGAAGTTATCTCAAAGATTAAAGAAGGTGAGATATATGAAGGAGAAGTAACAACAGTTGCCAATTTCGGCTGCTTTGTAAAAATTGAAGTTCGTAAAAATGCCTTTGTTGAAGGACTCGTCCATATATCGGAACTATCTTGGGGTAGAGTAGAAAAAGTATCCGATATTATCTCTAAAGGCGATAAAGTCAAGATAAGGGTGATCGGCAAAAAAGACGGTAAACTGGCATTTTCCATTAAACAAGCCCAAAAAGATCCTTGGGAAGAAGCAGTTAAGAAGTATAAACCGGAAGCAAAAGTAAAAGGAAAAGTTGTAAGAATATCTGATTTTGGAGTATTTGTGGAACTAGAACCGGGCATTGAAGGATTAATTCACATTACAAAAATTCCACCCGCAACCAGGCTTTCAGAAGGGAGC
>JBAZZP010000028.1:0-2981 GCA_041658745.1 Candidatus Margulisiibacteriota bacterium
GCCCATTAGAATATCAAAAGTATGGTCGGCTTTTTCCGCGTCTTCAATGTTAACCTTTTTCATTAGGCGTGTTTCCGGGTTCATAGTAGTCTCCCAAAGTTGTTCAGGATTCATTTCACCAAGACCCTTATAACGTTGAATGTTGATGGAGAAAGTGGCGGCTGTATCAACTGGTTCAGCTTCAGCGCCTTCTTCTTTTATCGCGACTGCCTTTACCATTTTTGCTGTTTTTGGATCCTTAACTTTTTTGCCCTTCAGTTGTTCAACCTCTTTGATAATTATTTCTTTTTGTTCGTCACTGTAGGCATATTTTGATTCTTTGCCCCATTGGAGACGATAAAGCGGAGGAGTGGCAATGTAGAGATGGCCATTTTTTATCAAGTCGGGTAAATAGCGATAGAAAAATGTCAAAAGCAAAGTGCGAATATGAGCGCCATCAACATCAGCATCAGTCATAATAATGATGCGGTGATAGCGTAAGTCTTGTAAATTAAATTGTTCGCCGATATTAGTACCAAGAGCGATAATCAGAGAGCGCAGTTCGTTGTTTTGCAACATTTTATCTAGGCGCGCTCGTTCCACGTTTAAAATTTTTCCGCGCAAAGGCAAGATAGCTTGGAAATTTCGATTGCGGCCTTGTTTTGCGCTACCCCCGGCAGAATCGCCTTCCACAAGGTAGAGCTCTGAAGTTGACGGATCACGAGAAGAACAATCGGCTAGTTTGCCGGGCAGAGTTAAACCTTCCAAAGCGCCTTTGCGTAAAACAGTTTCGCGAGCCGCTTTGGCCGCGGCTCGAGCTTGAGCGGCTAAGATACATTTTCCGATGATTTGTTCCGCGTCGCGCGGATGTTCTTCTAGAAAAATTTCCAGACCTTCGGAAAAAAGAGTGTCCACGATAGCGCGCACTTCTGGATTGCCGAGTTTGGCTTTTGTCTGACCTTCAAATTGCGGTTCAGGAACTTTAATGGAAACAATCGTGGTCAGCCCTTCGCGCATATCTTCACCTGCCAGATTGTCATCTTTTTCCTTAAGGTAACCCTTAGTGCGAGCATAGTTATTTAGCACGCGCGTCAAAGCGGTGCGAAGACCGACCATATGCGTGCCGCCTTCGGGATTGAAGATATTGTTAGCAAAAGCTAGGGCCGTTTCCTTGTATTCTCCGGTGTATTGGAAAGCGATTTCAACATTGATATTGTCCTGCGTTTTATTGACGTAGAAAACATTTTCGTGGCGTTTTTCTTTGTTGTGATTTAAATAGCGGACATAGGAAGCCACGCCGCCTTCAAAATAAAAAGTATATAATTTGGGCGTTTCGTTTTTTTGCCGTTCATCAAAAATAGTGATAGTCACACCTTTGGTTAGATAGGCCTGTTGGCGCAAATGATTAGCAATAGTTTCCCAATCAAAAATAATCTCCGGAAAAATTTCTTTATCCGGTTTAAAAATAATGGTGGTGCCAGTGCCTTTGGCTTTGCCAATTGTTTTGACTTTTTTTTGCGGCTTTCCGCGTTGATAATCTTGCGCCCAAAGTTGGCCGTCGCGTTTGACTTCGGCGCGCATCCATTCAGAGAGAGCGTTGACAACTGAAACACCAACCCCGTGTAAGCCGCCGGAAACTTTATATCCCCCAGCTCCAAATTTTCCGCCGGCATGAAGTTTCGTTAGTACTAATTCTAGGGCTGATACTTTGAATTGTTTGTGAACATCCACTGGAATGCCGCGACCATTGTCTTCGACTCGCACTACAGTATCTGGTTGAAGACGGATATTAATGTTGGTGCAGTGACCCGCCATGGCTTCATCAATGGAGTTATCCACTACTTCCCAAACTAAATGATGAAGACCTTCTATGCCTGTGCCGCCAATATACATGCCGGGTCTTTTTCGCACGGGATCAAGACCTTCAAGAACTTGGATTTGTTTAGAAGTGTATTCGCCAGATTGTTCGTCGACTTTAGATCTTTTTTCTTTTTTTGGCATACTCTTGGGATATTTTATCGGTTATCTAGTATACCAAGTTTTTGTTAGAAAAACAAGCTAGGAGTACTTCACTTCGTTTCGTTTAACACCGAGTATGTGGTAAAAACTCGACATGAATGCGAGATGCTTGACAAAACCTCCTAAATTTGCTAAGATTAGGCATCAAGATAGTTTTTTGATATTTGGTATTTATGAGGTAGCGCATTGGGCGTCCCGCATTTGCGGGGTGCCTATCGCGCTACCTCATGCAGAGGAAGCCGTCCGCCCGGGCGATTCGGGCATGTCCGAAGCAATAGGAGGATGACGATGTCCAAACAGACATTGATCACCAGTCGAGACCCAAAAGGTCTCCACGCAGTCGGTCTTTTTGAGGTCGCGTACAACAAGTCCAAGCTCGACGAGGCACGCGCACAGCGGCTCAACGAGCGCGGTGGCGAACTGCAGGACGGGATCGCGAAGCTCATTGCCGAGCTGTCCGTGTCCAATCAGTACGCCAACGAGGAAGTTCGTTCCAACTACACGTACCCGAAGGAGTACAAGGGGCCGAAGCCGATCGCGGATCAGATCAAGGCAATCGCCAAGATCTTCGATCTCGATCCGAGCTACGCCATCGAGTTCGTCAAGAACTTGCCTGCGTTCCCTGACGGCGCCGAGGGATGGTTCGCCATTCCGTCGGTCGACGCGCTGGCCAAGAAGCACTTCCCCGAAGTAACCGATCCGGCTCAGCAGTACTGCCATGCGGTCCAGCTCGTTCACGCCAAGATCGCGGCCTCCCGGTCGTTCTGCAACTACCGTGAGGGACAGATCACGCCGGCGCAGTTGAGGGTTCACGCTCGCACGGCGCACGCGCTGGATCTCATCGCCGAAACGCAGAAGGGCGATATCCTGATCGTCGCCGCCCAGCTTGGAATGCGTCATGGCAACCCGATCGTTCGTTCCGTCCGTCGGGCTCGTGAGGTCTTCGTGGCCAACGAGTTCGGTCTCGGAAGTCTCGCAGTCGG
>JBAZZP010000029.1:0-2831 GCA_041658745.1 Candidatus Margulisiibacteriota bacterium
GGCGCGCGTGCGCTTCAGCTCGGCCAGCGCCTCGCGGATCTCCTTGATGCCTGAAAGGACGGCGGAATAGGGAAGGAAGACGGCGTTCGTTTCCACCGCGAGGATCCGGGCAAGGGTCGTTTTCCCCGACCCCGGCGGTCCCCAGAAGATGAGCGAGGGCAGCGGGCGCGCGGAGAGGACCGAGGAGAGGAACTTCCCCTCCCCCAGCAGCTCCTCCTGCCCGACGAAGTCGGAGAGGGTGGCCGGACGCATCCGGTCGGCGAGGGGCGCGCGCATGGCGGTTTGCCGTTCCACGGTGACTCCCGTTCAACGCCCCGGATGACGCAGCAGGAGAGACAGGAGAAACCCGGCCAGCAGGAAGAGCGCAGCGAAAAGAGTGTTCTCCGAGGTCAAGGGCGCGGAATTCCACGTCCCTTCGGGGGGAAGCATAGTGACCAGCAAGGGTCCGTTCATAAAACCATACTATCATGTCGGGAGAGTGCGTCCCGCACCGGGGCCGTGGGGGAAGGCATGGATCCCGGCTTCGCTTGACAATACGGCAATAATCATGGAGGATACTCGAAATAATCTTAAAAATATTTCGAGAGGACCTGGATTTTGGACGAACGCGTCTTCTTCTCCTCAAACCCGTGGCGGACCGGCGGGTTTGCCCTTCCGGTCGGGACCGTTCCGCGGGACATCCAGGCCAACGCCGTAAAACTGCTGCTGAAAGGGCATGAGATCCTCACCTTGCTCGGCCTGCGGCAGACCGGGAAAAGCACCCTGACGTTTCAGTTGATCGACCATCTCCTCCGAAGGGAACAAACGGCGCCCGACCGGATCTTCTACTTCACGTTCGATGATCTCTCCCTGCGCCAGGAGCTTTCGGCCTCCTTCGGGAATTTCCTGAAGGTCGTGGAGCGGTTTCTCGGCGGCGAGGTCCGGGGGCGGAAAGATCCCGTATACGTCTTCATCGACGAGGTGCAGAAGCTTCCCGGGTTCGTCGAATACATAAAAATGCTCTACGATCTGAGGCTCCCGATCCGATGGGTGCTGACCGGTTCCTCCTCCCTTACCCTCAAGTCACAGGTAAAGGAGAGCCTCGCCGGCCGGGTCGTGCAGCTGCCCGTCTTCCCTTTTTCCGAGCACGAACTGTTCCTCGGGCATGGCGATCCGCCCCCGGACAAGACGGCCGTCCGCGAATTCCTCTTTGAGAGCCGGATTCCCGACAAAAGAGCGCTCCGGAAAATCCAGGCGGAGTTGCTTCCATCCAAACATCGGATCAAGACCCTCCTCGAAGAGGTCCTCGTGTTCGGGAGTCTCCCGGCGATCGCTTTGAGCCGGGACGTCGAGAGAAAGAAACTTCTCCTGAAAAACTACCGGGACACCTATCTCGATCAGGACATCCGCAACCTTGTCAGGGAAGACAAGCTCTGGGTCTACCAGAAGGTCATGGAGCTCCTCGGAGGACGGATCGGGGACCTCCTCAACTATTCCGCGATCGCCGCGCAGATCGAGGTGACCGTGGACACGGTCAAGAGGTATGTGCTGCTGCTCGAAAAGACGTTCGTTCTAAGGACCCTCACAACATGCTCCCGGAACGTCCGGGCGGAGATTCTGAAGACCCCCAAGATATATTTCACCGATCTTGGCCTGCGGAACGCCCTGCTCGGACTGGACGACCTTTCGCGGATCGAGAACCTCGGACAGTCCGGCGTGGTGTTGGAAAACGCGCTGATCGAACGTCTGCAGTCCGTCATTGCCCGGGAAGGGTATGGGACGCGCCTTCACTACTGGCGAACCAGGGCGAAAGAGGAAGTCGACATTGTCCTCGCCGGCCCCACCGGCCTGTTGCCGATCGAAGTGAAGTACGACCGAAAGATCCGTCCCCGGCATCTCAACGGGATCAAGGCGTTCCTCGAAAAAGAGAAGGAGCATGTCGGGATCGTGGTCGGGCGATGGGACGAGGCGGAGATCATCGAGGACGGGAAATTCCGCATTTACCTGATCCCGCACTGGTTTGTATGATGCCGGTCGAAACGGTGCTTTCGGTTTTCATTACGATGGATTATCCTGACTCTCGATGAAGTGCGCCGGAATCATCGCCAAGCACACCGACCCGCGAGCCGAATCCATCGTATCGGATCTTTGCCGGTGGCTGGAGGATCACGGGAAGGGTGTCGTCCTCGACCGGGAGACGGCGGCCCTGATCGGCCGTCCGGACTCCGTCGTCCGCTCGAAAATACCGGACCATTGCGACTTCCTGATCGTGATCGGCGGGGACGGCACGCTGCTTTCCGCCGCGCGCGTCGTGGGGACCACCGGGAAGCCGATCCTTGGAGTCAACATGGGGTCGCTGGGCTTCATGACGGCGATCACCCTCGACGAGCTCTACCCCGCGCTGGAGCGGATCTTCCGGTACGACTTCGACTACGAAGAGCGGATGATGCTGGTCGCGCACGTCCACCGGCTGGGCGAACGGGTCGCCAACTACACGGTGCTGAACGACGTGGTGATCAACAAGGGGGCGCTCGCCAAGATCATCGACATCAAGGTGACGGTGGGCGACATGTACCTCACCACCTTCAAGGCGGACGGGCTCATCATCAGCACCCCCACCGGCTCCACCGGCTACTCCCTCGCCGCGCAGGGGCCGATCATCTACCCCACCATGAACACGATCCTGATCACCCCGATCTGCCCCCACACCCTGACCTTCCGCCCCCTGGTCGTGCCCGACGGGCTGGTCGTCCGCTCGGAACTGTGCTCGAAGGAGACCGACGTCTTCCTGACCATCGACGGGCAGGTGGGATTCGGGCTGCGCCAGGGGGACGTGATCGAGGTGAAGAGGG
>JBAZZP010000030.1:0-2517 GCA_041658745.1 Candidatus Margulisiibacteriota bacterium
TTGTTAAAATAAGAGTTGTTGCTCGCAGATGAAGGATGGTAATTGCTGAAAAGATTGTAATCGGCATCTCCAATTAGGTTGTTGAAGTAAGAAATATTCATATCGAAATCCTGTTTCTCAACTAACCTGTTCAGCTTTGTGGCCTGCTTCATTACTTCAATTTTTAGGGTAATACCAATTTCAGAGAGTTGATTCTGCAGTACTGTGCAAACTTCAGTATACACCTGATCATCATCAACCCATACGCTACAGGAGAATCCATTCGCATAACCTGCCTGCTTCATGAGAGCTTTCGCTTTGTCTAGATTATAGGAAGGTACTTTAATATTTGCATTGTATCCGAATGCTGCAGGAGGTACTGAAATTGTTCCGGGGATACCTATTCCGCTAAGTACGTACTTCACGATAGAATTTCTATCGATTGCATAAGCTATCGCTTGTCGAACCAACTTGTTTCCGAGAGGTCCTTTTGATTGAGTGTTGATGTTCAGGTCAGAGACCATCATCGACTCTCCCTGGAGCAGAGTCATTTTTTTGCTGTTTTGGATCCTTACAACATCATTCGGGGGTATATCGTAAGCAACATCAATCTCTCCAGTCTCTAGCTGTATACTCCGCTGAGTGCTTTCAGGGACTACTTTCATCATTACGTACTTTGTTTTGGCTTTCTGTCCGTAATATCCATCAAATGCCTCGAGCTTTACATACTCATCCGGTTTCCATTCTACGAATTTGTAGGGCCCTGTACCAATTGGGTTGAGAGCAAACGCTTTCGGATTCGCCTCAACTACTTTTTTAGGCACTATAGAGCAGGGCGGAGTTGTTAAAGCTGCCAATACCGGTGCATAAGGATATTTTGTCTTTAGTATGATTGTGAATTTGTCCACTACCTTGGAAGACTCAAGGAATGCGATGTTGTTTGCAACGTTTGGTGTTGCGATCATTCTGTCATAGCTAAACTTTACATCATCTGCGGTAAACTGGCTGCCATCGTGCCATTTTATGTCTTCTCGCAATTTGAACTTTATCTCAGTACTTGAAATTCTTTCCCAGCTTTTTGCCAGACTTGGAATGATCTGCATGTTTTCATCAAACTTTACTATTTGTTCAAACATGTTTGACGTCACTGCGAATGCGCGTAACTGTTTCCCGATATGTGGATCCAGCGAAGTAATATCAGACCCCTGAGCGAATACAATGGTATCCTTGTACGGCCCAGCCGCCCATGTCACATCTGCTGTCATCATAACGAAACATACAGCCATGGCTACAGCAAATACTCTTTTCATCTTCTGCCTCCTAAAGACAAAATATTCGCTCACCCATTTATTATGGGTTTTAACGCAAATCTTTCCGCGATATGGCAAGAAACCATATGGCTTTCTGCTATTTCCCTGAGCACAGGTGTTTTTTTGGAACAAATATCCGTCACGTAAATGCATCGCTTAGCAAACCTGCAACCAGGAGCAGGGTTTATCGGAGATGTCAACTCTCCCTGAAGTATCATTCGCTTCATCTTAATATCTGGGTCAGGAATGGGAATCGCGGACAATAACGCTTGTGTATATGGGTGTATTGGTGTTTTGAATAAATCATCCGGCTTCGCCATTTCTACGATCTGTCCTAGGTACATAACCAAAATATTGCTGGATAGATGCTTAACGACGCTCAAATCATGTGTGATGAAAAGATAAGTTAGCCCAAGTTGTTCCTGGAGATCTTGCATCAAATTCAGTATTTGAGCACGGATAGATACATCCAAAGCCGATACTGGCTCGTCGCAAACAATGAATTTTGGATTTAGAACAAGTGCCCGCGCGATACCTATTCTTTGCCGTCTTCCTCCATCAAGTTCATGTGGATATGTGTTTACTAACCTTCTTGCCAGCCCGACAAGATCCATTATTTCGAAAACTCTTTTCTGCAAATCTGACTTCTGAGAAGGCTTGAAAACGTTTTGTATGAGCAAAGGGGCTTCGATAGCCTGACTTACGGTCAGGCGAGGGTTTAGCGATGCATAAGGATCCTGGAAAATAATCTGCATTTTTTTTCTGAGATTTTTCATGCGGCTTTTTGAATATTTTAGAATGTTTACACCGTCGAACAAAACTTCCCCATCCGTGGCTTCCTGCAGCCTTAATATGACTCTCCCTAGAGTAGATTTGCCACATCCGGATTCTCCTACGACACCTAAGGTTTCACCTTCTTTAATATTAAACGAAAGGTCGTCCACCGCATGCAAAAGCCCGTTAGGTGTAGAGAAATATTTTTTCAACCTCCTTACTTCGAGGATATTATTATTCTGTATCATTATTTACCCCTTTTCCGACCTTTCCCTCTTGGATGAAACATCGAACGATGTGCTCACCGTCTACCGCGACCATCTCCGGATGCTGTTCATTGCATAGTCCTGTAGCCCATTTGCATCTTGTACTGAATTTGCATCCATTTGGAAGATTCATAGGGTCTGGCATTAAGCCTTCGATTGGGATAAGTCGCTTAACAGTTTTAGTCAGG
>JBAZZP010000031.1:0-2503 GCA_041658745.1 Candidatus Margulisiibacteriota bacterium
CAATTTGACCAATGATCCCCTTAGCCTGACCCGCAATAAATACAGCGATGCAAAATTAACCGCACTGCTTATGGACAGGGGACGATTTAATGTGGAAATGAAATTCGATCTGAATGCCCGCGATGGCTCATTCAATTTCAGGGGAAATGCAGGAAGAATAGAAGCCAGTATGTTTAATGCTGCGATCAGGCCTTTATCACTGATCGAGATCAAGTCGGGATTTATGGAAAAGATGGATTTTAGGGGGGCAGGCAGTATAAAAGGAATCAAAGGAAGTTTAACCTGTTTTTACAATGACCTTAAAATATCCCTTTTAGAACGGAGTGAAGAAACAACCTGGTTAAAGCGTAGGGGAATAGCATCGATATTTGCGAATATACTGATCATTAAGAGTGAGAACCCCCTGGCAGGAGAGCCGGTAAGGAAGGTTGGATTCAGCTATGTCCGTCCCCGGCATTCTTCCTTTTTTAATATGATCTGGAAAGGATTATCAGAAGCCCTGCTTGAAACCATAGGCTTCGATTCAGCTACCCAGAGAGAGATCAAAGCCAGGCTAAGGAAAATGGAGATCGAACGCTTTAACAGGGAAGAGCGGCGTGATGACCGGCTGAAGAAGAGGGATGTGCGGAGAAGTAACCGGAATGGTAACAGGTAAGCTGTTAAGCTCCTCCAGGTTTTATCAGAATAAAATTCTTTTTCATGCTGTATATTTAATTACACCTTGTTCATTCAGTTATTTTCCTACCGGGTAATTCCATCCGAACTCATCGGCGGAACGACCGTAACGGAGTTCATTCAGCGTGTTTAATACACGGTTTGAAAATACACGTGTTGCCGGATCAGGGAGGGTATAAAGCTCACCATTATGCCCGATTTCAGCTATATGAGCAATTGTCGCGGCTGTTCCAACACCAAATGCATCAGTGATCCGGCCTTCTTTAATTCCGGAAATGATCTCCTCAACAGAAATCCTGCGTTCTTCTACCCCGATATTCCATTTTCTGGCCAGGGTAAGGACAGTATCGCGGGTAACGCCTTTCAAAATGGTATCACGAGTTGAAGGAGTCAGCACTTTTCCGTCCATCATGAACATGATGTTGGCTGCGCCTAATTCTTCAATATAGGCATGCTCACGCGAATCGGTCCAGATCAGCTGGTCAAATCCTTCCTGTGTAGCCTTGAGTGATGGAAGCATAGAGCCGCCATAATTACCTGCAGCCTTGGCAAAACCGAAACCCCCATCGCATGCCCTTGAAAAATAGGTTTCTATTTTAACCTTCAGATTCTTCGAAAAGTATGGACCTACTGGTCCGGTAAGCACAATATATTTATAGGTTGTTGAAGGAGCTACTCCCAGATAAGGGTCCGTTGCAAACATAAATGGCCTGATGTACAGGGTATGATTTTCCTTGCCAGGTACCCAGTCCCTGTCAAGATCTACTAATGCAGCAATACTCTGTAAAAAGATTTCTACAGGCAGTTCAGGCATACATAAACGCTGGGCAGATAAATTAAATCGTTCTGCATTTTTTTCGGGACGGAAAATAGAAACTTTCCCGTCGGCATGCTTATAGGCTTTTATCCCTTCGAAGAAGGCCTGCCCGTAATGAAGTGCGGATATTGCCGGACTAAAGCCGATCTCCCCGTAAGGAAGGATCTGAAAGTTTTTCCATGCCCCTTCAGCATAATCTGCGATGAACATATGGTCGGAAAAAGTTTTCCCGAAAGGCAGATTATTGAAATCTGTTTCAGCTAAGCGTGATTCAGCTGTTTTTGTAATAGTAATTTGTAATGTATTGGCCACTTTGATAAATTTTTATTGTAGGACGGCAAATTAGTAAATTAATAAAGTATTCTGAACTTAATAGTATGATCAATCTGTTTCAGTGCTTTAAGCACCTTTTTATCATATTCATCGCTCACATCAGTGATCACATAGCCGATACTTGGGTTGGTCATCAGATACTGCCCGACAATATTAATATAATGGTCAGCGAAAACTTTGTTTATCTGAGCCATAATTCCAGGCATATTTTTGTGAATATGAATCAGACGATGGGCACCGGATATCCGCGGAAGCTGGAGGTTAGGAAAGTTTGCACTCCTGTAGGTATGGCCCTGGTTGATGAAATTGATCATCCGCTTTGCGACAAATTCAGGGCTGCGGGTATTGTTTTTGGGGTCATCAAAAATTACGATACCCATATCGGTACAAAGTCCGTGAGAGAGTTTGGTACTGCTGTTACCCAGGTACCCGATCGTCTTCAATTTTACAGCACGTTCCAGTTTTTCCCGTTCCAGTATTTCGCCATTGGCTAATAGCATCATGCCCACATCCGGCACGTATTTTTCTTCAAAACTTGTTTTATGACGAATGGAGAATCCGTCTTTCTTTAAAGTTTGAATAGCAAGATCGGGTACATCCCCAATAACGAGGCAGAGGATTCTGTTTTTAGGATAAGAGATCGCTCTCGGAAGGTTATTTACATATAAAAATTCATCG